>NZ_BDCF01000032.1 GCF_001613365.1 Nocardia xishanensis NBRC 101358 | reverse complement strand
GTCGAGGGCGTTCAGGTACCCGGTCGACAAGGTCGCGATGGCCTTGGTGCCCACCATCATCCGCGCTTCCTCGATGACCTTGAACATCTGCGCGATGCCGTTGTGCACGTCGCCGACCAGCCAGCCCTTGGCGGGGATGCCGTGGCCGCCGAAGGTCAGCTCGCAGGTCGCCGAGGCCTTCAGACCCATCTTGTGTTCGACGTTGGTGACGAAAACGCCGTTACGGTCACCGATTTCGCCGGTCTCGCTGTCGAAGTGGTACTTGGGCACCAGGAACAGGCTCAGCCCCTTGGTGCCGGGGCCCGCGCCCTCGGGTCGCGCGAGCACCTGGTGAACGATGTTTTCGAACAGGTCGTCGGAGTCGGCGGAGGTGATGAAGCGCTTGACACCTTCGATGTGCCAGGAGCCGTCCTCCTGCTCGACCGCCTTGGTGCGGCCCGCGCCCACATCGGAGCCCGCGTCGGGTTCGGTGAGCACCATGGTGGCGCCCCAGTTGCGTTCCACCGCGAGTTCGGCCCAGTGCCGTTGTTCTTCCGTGCCGATGGCATCGACGATGTCGGCCATGTTGGGTCCGGTCAGGTACATGTAGGCCGCGGGCTGGGCGCCGAGCACGAATTCGCTGATGGCCCAAGCCAGCATGCGCGGCGCGGCCACGCCGCCGATCGCTTCCGATTTGCCGATGCGCCACCATTCGCCGTCGTACCAGGCTCGCACCGACCGTTTGAAAGCGTCGGGCAGTCGCACCGAGTGCGTCTCCGGGTCGAAGACGGGCGGATTGCGATCGGTATCGGCGAAGGATTCGGCGACCGGTCCTTCGGCCAGCCGGGCGGCTTCGGCGAGCATGGTCCGCACGGTGTCGCCGTCCAGGTCGCCGAATGCTCCGGTCCGCAAGACCTCTTCGAGGCCGAATACCTCGAAGAGGTTGAACTCCAGGTCCCTGACATTGCTCTTGTAGTGCCCCACCGCCTGCCCTTCCAGAGAAACCCGGCCCGGCGGCCGAGTGTGTGCCGGGCGCACTCCAGTACGCCCCGCGGTGATTCTGGTGGCCGGGAATCAGCTACGCAAGTGTAAGTTAAGCACGACTAAGGTGACTTGTGTCATGTATCGGCCAAGTTCCCGCAGTTCAACGGTCATTAGAGGAGTAAGTTAATAGCCGATAAACTTCACGGTGCCGTCGGCGCGGCTGCTTCGGAGAGCGGTACCGAGAACGCGATCCGGTCGCCGACCGCGGCCAGCGCGTCGAGCAGGTCGCCGCGGCGCACGGATCGCGGATTGCGTACCGCGTCGATGACCACGGTCGAGATGGCCTGGATCAGCACCCGCGCCACCGGCAGCGACAACTCGCTGCGCGCCGATTGCAACATCCGAGCCCAGCCGAGCACGCCCTCGCGGTGCGTGCGGCGATACCGGCTCGCCTGCGGCGCCGGCAGGTGGCCGACCTCGCTGACCGTGGTGCCCAGCAGATCCGGCTCGTCAAGCGCGAATCGAACGTAGTACCGCAACAGCAGTCGCATCGACTCCCCGGCATCGCGGCCTTCGGCGAGGGCTCGCGAGGTGTAGAGCCGAATCCACTGATCGTTGCGTTCGATGATCTCGTTCAGCAGGTCGGATTTGCTCGCGAAGTGGTGGTAGAGCGCGGGTCCGCTGACCCCCACCGCCGCGCCGATGTCCTCGATGCCGACCGCCGCGTATCCGCGGGTGTTGAACAGGCGGGCCGCCGCGGCGATCATCCGCTCCGGCCGCACGGTGCGCTCGAAATCCGCGGTTCCGCCGGGCTGCGGAGCGCGGGTCGCCGGCCGGGCGTGCGGTACCTCCGGTGGCAGATCCGCGGTGATCAACGCGAGCACGGCTCCGTCGAGTACGTCGACGAAGGTCGTCGCGGGCAGGTCGACCTGATGGTAGGAGGGGCTGACGGCCACCGACAGAACGCACCAGCTCAGCAGTTCGACCTCCGGGGCGGACAGGTCGGGACGACGCACGCGGACGGCGCGGCGCAGATACCCGGTCAATCGCACCACCCGAACCAGGACGGCCTGGCGATCCTCGGGGCTGACGCTGCGAAATTCCAACTGCCACAGGCGCGGCAGCCCGCGTAGCTCCAGCGCGACCGCCACCAGTTCGGTGAGTACCCGCGTCTGCGGCTCCTCGGCGCGGGCGGCCTCGGCGAGCCGCGCGAGCGTGGTGTCGAGCCCGGTGAGCAGGCACTGCCCGAGCAGCTCCTGCTTGTTGCGGAAGTGACGGTACAGCGCGGTCGCCGAGATCCCCACCGCGGCGGCGATGTCGGCCATCGACGTGCCGTGATAGCCGGACTCGGCGAAGGCCGCACCCGCGGCACGCAGGATGGACGCCCGGCGATCACGGGGGCGTCGGCGTTTCGGGGGTTCGATCTTCGCGCTGCTGGTCATCGCCTCTAGTGTGGCCCAGCCTGCGACGGCCTCCGCGAGATACCTCCATCGAGTGATGGGCGGCGCCGTGGGATTGGTGTCGCTAGGGTTCTTCGTCGTAGCGGTTCGATTGTGCGGCCGGGGCGGCCGGGGAGGAGTGCTGTCGATGGTGAATCCGATACCGCCGGGTGGGTACGGGCCGCCCGGCCAGTCGAATCCGTATGGGGGTCAAGTGAACCCGCAGCAGAGTCAGCCGCATCCCCACTTCGGTCAACCGCACCCCTACGGCGCGCCGCCGCCCGGCGTACCCGCGCCGATGCCGTCCATGCCCGGTTACGGTCCACCGAGCCGACCGGCGAGCGGCGGCGCGATGGAGCGGGTCGCGGGCGGTCTGCTGCTGGTCGCCGCGTTGCTCGTCGTCGTCTTCCGGGTGGCCAACGCGTTGTCCTCGAGTTCGCGTTTCCTCTGGTCCGACATCGTGCTCGTGCTGATGATCCTGCTCGCGATCGTCACCGGTATCTGCGCGCTCGCGGGGATGGGCGCGCGGTATCCGGTGCTGCGCGCGCTCGCGGCGGTGGCGGCGGGCATGCTGCTGTCCGGCATGGTGGAAGCCGTGCTCAGTGCCGCACAGTTCGAATTCCTCTTCGAAGACACCTTCTGGTTGTCCATCCCCTGCGCGCTCGCCGCATTCGCCGCCACCCTCGCGACGGTGGTCGCTGCTGCGGTGGGGCGGACGACGCCCACGCCCGGAGGCCCCAGCGGCCAAGGGACGCACCAGTACCCGCCCCAGAACCAGCCGCCGCACTAGGTCCGAGCGCCCGTACGTCGCCCGATACGGAGGTAGTCGGCACGTGTGCTCGGTGAGGGGCAGCTGCTGAACTCGAATTGATAGGCAGATCGGTGACATGGCTATCGTGATCAGGCCCGGACGCCCGGATGAAGCGGCACTGCTCAGTGACCTCGCGCTACGGTCCAAAGGTTTCTGGGGCTACAGCGAAAAACTCCTCGACTCGTTTCGGCGTGAGCTGGCGCTGTCGCCTTCCGACGTCGTTGGCCTACGTACTGCCGTCGCCGAACTGCGCGGGACCGTCGTCGGCTTCGTAACCGTCGATGGTTCCGCGCCGACCGGTGATCTGGGAATGCTCTTCGTCGTGCCCGAGGCCATCGGCAACGGAGTCGGCACCGAACTGTTCCGACATGCGGTCGAGGTGGCGCGCGGTGCCGGATTCCGTCGGCTGGTCATCGAGTCGGACCCGAACGCGGAGCCGTTCTATCGCGCGATGGGCGCGATCAGAGTCGGGAGTACCGAGTCCGGATCGGTACCCGGGCGCGAGCTGCCGTTGCTGGAAGTGGACATCGTCCCGATTGCCGCCGCTCCCAGGACGGGGCCTCCCCGCGGAAGGCTCACAGGAGGTGCGGATCTCAGCGGGTGAAGACCGTTTTGTGGGCGGCGGTGAGCAGGGTGGTGAGTTCTGCGCCCGCGGCGTCGTCGAGGACGGCGAAGGCGGGGGTGATGAGGTCGTCGGTGAGGACTTCGGCGCGTTGCCAGCGGTCCTGCACGGTGGCGGTGATGTCCTCGAAGGGTTCGGGCCAGCCGTACCAGCGGGCCTGGCCGGGGCCGTCGTTGAACGAGGAGCCCGAGATCAGGACGGCCTGCAGCGGGGTGATGCCGCTGGCGCGGACGGCGAGCAGGTGCAGGCCGCCGCGGAGTTCGCGCAGGACATGGGCGAGTTGCGTGACCCTGGCTGGTGCGTCGGTGGGCAGCGGCAGCGCGCGCCAGCCGGCGAACAGCGGCACGCCGGCCGGATCGGCCGCGGCGACAACGACTTCCAGCAATTGCGCGAGACGTTCGACCTGTTCGAAATCGGCCAGCTTGCGGCGGCCGTAGTCCTGACAGGCGGCCAAGTAGCCCTCGGCCGCCTTGGCGGCGGGCATGGGGACCGATTCCCAGGCCTTGCGGATCGAATGGGCGGGGAAGAAGCCGAAGGCCGCGGTGACGACGTCGGCGTCCACGTCGCCGAGCACGCCGCCCCTGCCGCGGGTGTACGGGCCGAAGAACCCGTCGACTCCGGTAGTGCGCCCGAATTCCTTGGTCTCCCGGGAGAACATGAATCCCCCGCCGAGTTCCTGAACCTGCTTCTTGACCGCGGCGGCGACCGACACGTGCACTCCCTTTCGACGGACTGTATCCGCCGCCACACTATGTGATTCTTACACCGTATGGAACACCTGTGTCATGTCGCGGGCGCTCGGCAGGGGCGGTCCCGGAAAGGCGTATGAGGTGTCACCCCGTTCCATCCGGATCGTCTTGCGGGCGGCCGAGCTTCTCGATCAGGCTCGTCTTACTGGGCGGCCCGGAAGTGTTTGGCGGGATGCCGCACGGTAACCCAGTAACTGAGCGAAGTGTCGAGGAGAGAACCGATGAAGAGTGTTTTCGCGGTATCCACCGAGAGCTTCGCCGAGACCGTGCTCGGTGCCGGTAAGCCGGTGCTTGTCGTGTTCTCCGCTCCGTGGTGTGGCCCATGCCGTCGGGCGACCCCGCGGCTGCGCCAGATCGCCGACGAACTTTCCGATCGGCTCGTCGTCGTCAGCGTGAACGTGGAAGAGCACCCGGAGCTGGCCGAGCGGTACCGGGTGCGGGCGTTTCCCACGCTGGGCCTGTTCGTCGACGGCCGCCTCGTCCACCACAGCGTGGGCGTCGACCCGGTCCCGGAGTTCCTGGACGAGTTCGAGGACTATCTCCCTGACCGCTGAACGTCTTTCGATCGCCCAGCGCACCTGGCCTACCGGCTTGCGCCTCCGACCATGGGTCGAGATTCGCAGCCGCGGCGGACGCCGCGACTCAGCCGCGCAGCGCCGCGGTCAGGGTCGCGACGGCTTGGGCGACCGCCGCTTTGGCCGCGTGGGTGTCGTGCAACGCGTTGACCATCACGAAGTCGTGCACGATCCCGCCGTAGCGGGTCTGCGTCACCGGGACACCAGCCCGGCGCAGGTTACCGGCGAAGGCTTCGCCCTCGTCGCGCAGCACGTCGGCCTCGGCGGTGATGACCAGGGCGGGCGGCAGGCCGGTCAGCTGTTCGATGCCCGCGCGCAACGGCGACGCGGTGATCTGCGCCCGATCTTCTTCGCTGGTCGTGTACTGATCCCAGAACCAGCGCATTCCGTCGCGGGTCAGGAAGTACCCCTCGGCGAATTCGCGGTACGAGCCGGTGTCGAAGTTCGCGTCGGTCACCGGGTAGAACAGCACCTGCTGCAGGAAGGAGACGTCACCGCGCTCCTTCGCCATCAGGGTCAGCGCGATGGCCATGTTGCCGCCGACCGAGTCTCCCGCGATGGCGATGCGCGAGGAATCCAGGCCCATCGCGCCGCCGTCCGTGGTGATCCACTGCGCGACTCGGTAGGACTGTTCGTTCGCCACCGGGTAGCGCACGTCCGGCGAGCGGTCGTATTCGGGGAACACCACCGCGGCGTTCACGCCGACCGCGAGGTCGCGCACGAGCCGGTCGTGGGTGTGCGCGTCGCCGAAGACCCACCCGGCGCCGTGCGTGTAGAGGATGACGGGGAGCGGTCCGGCCGCCCCGACCGGTTTGACGATGCGCACCTGGACCGAGCCGGTGGGGCCGCCCTCGACGGTGATCCACTCCTCGTCGATCTCCGGCTTGAAGATGGGGCTGTCCTGCACGCCGTCGACCGCTTTGCGGCCCTCTTCCGGAGGCAGCTGGTACAGGAACGGCGGTTCGGAGGTCGCGTCGACGAACTCCTGCGCGGCGGGCTCGAGGGAAATACCGAGGGGGTTTCCGGCCATGGTCCTGCCTTTCGGCGTCGTGGGGGATGGGCCTCAAGTCTCGATGAAGCGGACGCGAACGCGCCCCAACCGTTGAGCCAAGTATCCGCCCGATTTGGGACACCGCACAGCAAATCCGCGGCCGAGATCAGCTGACGGCCGCGTACGCAGTCGAACGGAAGCGCTGCTGGTACTTGCGCGGCGAGACGCCCAGGCGCGCGATGAAGGCGCGGCGCATCGCCTCGGCGCTGCCGTATCCGGCGGCCATGGCGGCTTCGGTGACGCTGTAGCCCGCGTCGAGTTTGTCTCTGGCATAAGCGAATCGGACGAAGGCGACGTACTCCGCGGGTGTGCTCTCCAGTTCCGCGCGGAACAGCCGGGTCAGGTGCCGCGGGCTCACCCTGGCGTGCGAGGCGAGCGTTTTCACCGTGTACGGCTGGGCGGGATCGGCACAGATCAGGTTGGCGACCGCGCGGACGAGCGGGCTGCGCGGGACCGGTCCGCTGAGCGCCGCGGAGAACTGGGACTGTCCGCCGGCCCGCTGCATATAGACCAGCAACGATTGGGCGACCCGGCGCGCCACCGCGGCGCCATGGTCCTCCTCGACCAGCGCGAGCGCGAGATCGATGCCGGCGGCGACGCCCGCGGAGCTGTAGATGTGCCCGTCGCGCACGAAGATCGCGTCCGGATCCACGTCGACCGCGGGGAATTGGCGGCCCAGGTCCTTGGTGAATTTCCAGTGGGTGGTGGCGCGCCGCCCGTCCAGAAGTCCGAGGTGGGCGAGGATGGCGGCCCCGCTACAGATCGACGCGAGCCTGCGGGTGCGTTCCGCGAGATGGCGGGTGGCCCGCAACACCTCCGGCGTCACGAACTCGGCGGCGGGCAGCTCGCTGCCGGGGATGACGACGGTGTCGAAGCGGCCCGCGTCAGCCGCCGCGTGCGCCACGGCGACGCGCGCGCCGATCGAGGTCTGTACGTCGTCGCCGTCGGGCGAGACCAGCACCACCTCGTAGGCGGGCATCGACTGGTTGGCCTCGACGAACACCTCGGCCGGGCCCGCGAAATCGAGCATCTTGACCCCGTCGAAGATCAGGATTCCGATGCGCCGGCGTGACGAGGTGACCGCTCTGGAATTCATTTCGCACATTATTATGGAGGCGTGACTCCACAATCAACCGAGGCGACCGGAATGTGCCGCGTCTCATGCCGGCTCGGGACCCATCTCGCGGTCGATGGATGGCGTTGCTAGCGTGGACGAATGGGGCGCCCACGGCAGTTCGACGAGTCGGCGCTGCTCGACGTCGCCATCGAACTGTTCTGGACCGACGGATTCGACAGCACCTCGGTGGAGGGCGTGTCGGGTGCATCCGGCGTCGGCAACGGGAGCATCTACGCCGCCTACGGCAGCAAGATGGGACTGTTTCTCATGGCTTTCCATCGCTATTGCGAGCGGCGGGCCGAGTTCGTGCACGAGGTGCTCCGCGCCAATCCCGGCCCGCCCCGCACAGCGGTGCGCGCGTTCTTCGACGCGGTGATCGCCGACTGCCTCGCGCACCCGAACCGGCGCGGGTGCCTGATGCTCAACAGCATCGGCCAGCTCGGGCACCGGGTGCCGGAGGTCATCGCCATCAGCGACTGGACGACCGCGCGGATGGAGACCCACGTCGCCGACCGGCTGCGCGCCGACATCCCGCGAAAGGCGCTGGACGAGAACGAATTAGCGGCGCTCAGCTCGCACATCGTGCTGGTCTCCCAGGGGTTGATCCAATTGAGCCGGTTGGACGTCCCGCGGCAGCGTCTGCACGATGTCGCCGAAATCTCTTGTGCCGCTGTCCCGCAATGACCGGTAGGCGAAATCGCCCCTAGCGTCGTAGAGCCGGAGCGGTCCGGCGGGGATCGCTGAGGGGGTCCCTCCATCCGCGCCACCGCCATGAACATTCTGTTCACGCGTCTCCTGTCGGTCCAAGATCGGAAGTTTTCCGGCTTGTCCGGAAAGTTCCGCGCGGTCGCGTTTCACACCGCTATAACAGGTTCCAATTCACGTCTCGATGAGGAGGCCGCGTTGCCTGTTCGCACCCATGAAATGCCTGTAGTTCGCCGATCCGGCCGGGGGGTGAGCAGGCGCGGTTTCCTAGCTATAACAGGTTTCACCGCCGCCGCCGCGCTGGCGGGAAGGTCCATGGCGCGGGCAACCGCGGCGCCGCTGGCGGATGGGGAGAAGGTTCCCGCGCTTGTCATCGGTAGCGGGTATGGCGGATCGGTCGCCGCCCTGCGGCTCGCGCAGGCGGGGGTGGATGTGACCGTGGTGGAGATGGGCAAGTCGTGGACGACGCCCGGCTCCGACGGCAACATCTTCTGTCCCGTGCTGAAACCCGACGGGCGGTCCTACTGGCTGCGCGACCGCACCGATCAGCCGGTCGGCTACTTCGCGGGCAGCAGCTACAACAAGGACATCGAAAGATACACGGGCGTCCTGGATTCCGAGCGGTTCAGCGGGATTCGCGTCTATCAGGGCCGGGGCGTCGGCGGTGGCTCGTTGGTCAATGGCGGTATGGCGGTGACGCCCAAGCGAGAGAACTTCGCGGCCATCCTGCCCTCGGTGAACGCCGACGAGATGTACAACGTCTACTATCCGCGGGCCAATACCGGTCTCGGCGTGAACAATATCGACCAGACCTGGTTCGAGAGCGCGGAGTGCTACCAATTCGCTCGCGTGGGGCGCAAACACGCGGAACGCTCCGGCTTCGGCTGGACCTTCGTGCCGAATGTCTACGACTTCGAGTACATGAAGAAGGAGCAGGCCGAGCAGGTCACCCGGTCGGCGCTGGCCGGTGAGGTCATCTACGGCAACAACCACGGCAAGCGGTCGCTGGACAAGACGTATTTGGCCGCGGCCACCGCGACCGGAAAGGTGCGCATCACGCCCATGCACATCGTCACCGCCGTATCGCCAGCGGAAGGCGGCTATCGGGTGGAGATGAACGAAATCAACACCAGCGGCGCCACCGTGGCGACCAAAGCCGTTGTGGCGCAAAAGGTGTTCTTCGCGGCGGGCAGTATCGGCACCTCGAAGCTGCTGGTTTCCATGAAGGCGCAGGGCAAACTGCCTGACCTGCCCGATGCCGTCGGCAAGAAGTGGGGCAACAACGGCAATGTGATGGTGGGCCGCGCCAATCACATGTGGGACGGCACCGGCGTACTGCAATCCAGCATGCCGTGTCTGGGTATCGACAACTGGGCCGATACGGGCGGCCCGGCCTTCGCCGAGGTCGCGCCCTTCCCCGCGGGGCTGGAGACCTACGTCAGCCTGTATCTGGCGATCACCAAGAACCCCAATCGCGGCCAGTTCACCTTCGACTCCGGTACCGGCAAGGTCGATCTGAGCTGGCAGACCTCGCAGAACCAGTACTCCATCGATGCCGCCAAGCGCATATTCGACAAGATCAACAAGAAGGAAGGCACGATCTACCGGACCGACCTCTTCGGCGTCTACAAAACCTGGGGCGACGACTTCACCTATCACCCGCTGGGCGGTTGCGTGCTCAGCGAGGCGACCGACAACTACGGTCGCCTCCCCGGCTACACCGGGCTCTACGTCATCGACGGCTCGCTGATTCCGGGCAATACCAGCGTCAACCCCTTCGTCACCATAACGGCTCTGGCGGAACGGAATATCGAGAACATCGTGACCAGCGATCTGTGAATTCGAGGGCGCGGCAGGCATTGTCGGCCCTTGGCCGGGCCGTCGCGGCGAACCCGGCCAAGCGGCCGATAGACCTGCCGCACCTTCGTTTTCGGTGCAACAAAGGCTCCGACACGTGCGCGACATGGATCCGGATATGTTCTAGGCGTCCGGATGCCCTGCGCTGCAAGCGCATTCAGATATGGCGTTGCGCATGACCATCCGACTTGCCTGCGCCTGGCTCTGAATTCACCTCCTGTTAAGATCGACCCGCTCGATCGGTAGCAGGGGGGAAGTCGGTGCGCGGCAGGCAATCGCGGAATTTCGTTGTGGATCAACGTCGAATGTCACGACGAGTGGCGTATGCGCTGCCTGCCGCGGTGGCCGCATCCCTGATCGCCACGGGATGCGGATCCGCCGAACCCCGGAAAGCGCCCAAGCCGACAGCGCCTGTCACCACCACCGCACCGCGGACCACCCAGTCGACGCCGCGGACGACGCTCCCGCAGCAGCCGACGGCGACCATATCCCCGACCACCACGGAGCGTGGTGGTCTCGGCGGTGGATCCAATGGCGGCAGCGGCAGCTGAATCACACCTGCCAGCTGAAGTGCCGCGCGCTCCCCGCGAGGTCGGTGCTTTACCTGGGATTTCGGGCCACGAACTGAGCTGGGGTCAAGCGGTATGAGGATAGAACTACCCTGCATTGCGCGACCCTGGAGTGGGTCGAGATATGGGCATGACCTAGCGCGGCGCCCGCTCGAGAAATTCGAGGGACACGCTTTCGAACTGGTCCTTCGCTTCGACCATCGCCCAGTGCCCGCACTTGGGAAAGACGTGCACCTCGGCATTCGGAATGAGCCGCATCGGCACGAGCATCATGTCCGGCGGACTCTGACGGTCGTCGATACCCCAGGTGAGCAGCGTCGGGCACTTGACCTTGTGCATCATCGACCAGTACGGCGGGATGCTTGCCTTCTCCTGCATCTTCTTGGTGGCCTCGAAGGCTTTCGAGCCGTACATCGCAGCGAGCGAAGCGTGCGAGTTCGGATCGATCGCGGTCTGCCATCGATCCTCGATAAGCTCCTCGGTCACCAGCGCAGGGTCGTAGGCCATGCAATTCAGCCACCGCACCAGCTTGTCCTTGCTCGGGGCATCTGCGAACTCCTGCAGTAACCGCGTACCCTCGCTGGGGCTCGCGCTGAAGATGTTCGGGCCTACACCGCCGATCGAAATCAACTTACGCACCCGGTGTGGAGCGCTGATGGCGAGGTTGATACCTACTACACCGCCCATGGAATTTCCGATCATTGACGCCGACTCGATCCCCATCGCGTCCATGAATCTCACGACCGCCGCACCGGCGGAGATGACCGGATGCTCCCCCTCCACCGGGTCACTGATGCCAAATCCCGGAAACTCCAGGATGTAGCAGTGGTAGTGCTTCGCGAAGAAGCCGAGATTGCCGCGGAAGTTCTTCCAGCCACTCACGCCGATTCCGGAGCCATGCAGCATGATCAGCGGCTCACCCGCACCCGCCTCGTGGTAATGAAGGGTCCCCTCACCCGTCTCGAGCTGCTTGATCGTGTCCTCGTACGTGTAGTCCATGCCACCACATTAGAACGGGTTTCAGTAATGGGCGGCTCTGAGTCGCCGAAGGCGGCGTACGAACGAACACCGATCCAGCCGCCCCACAGCACAAGTCGCCGAGGGTGGCGTTGCGGCCGAGATCAAGGCAGGCGTTCGAAGACAGCGGCCAGTCCTTGTCCGCCGCCGATGCACATCGTCTCCAACCCGTACCGCGCCTCGCGGCGGTCCATTTCGCGTAGCAGGGTGGCGAGGATGCGGGCTCCGGTTGCGCCGACGGGATGGCCGAGGGAGATGCCGGAGCCGTTGGGGTTCAGGCGGGGGTCGTCGGGTTCGATGTTCCAGTGGCGTAGGACGGCGAGGACCTGGGCGGCGAAGGCCTCGTTGAGTTCGATGACGTCCAGGTCGGCGAGGGAGAGTCCGGCTTGGGTGAGGGCTCGTTCGGTCGCGGGAATCGGGCCGATGCCCATGGTGCGTGGCGCGACACCGGCTACCGCCCAGGAGACCAGGCGGGCGAGGGGGCGCAGGCCGAGCTTGCGGGCTTGCTCGGGGGTGGTGACGAGACACAATGCCGCGCCGTCGTTCTGGCCGCTGGCGTTGCCCGCGGTGACGGTGGAGTCGGGGTCGAGCGACGCCCGGATCGGTCGCAGCGCGGAGAGCGCCTCGACGGTGGTGTCCGCGCGCGGGTGCTCGTCGGTGTCGACGAGCACAGGTGTCGAGCGTCGTTGGGGGACAGAAACTTCGACGATCTCGTCGGCGAATCGACCCGCGCGCTGGGCGGCTACGGCACGTTCGTGCGACTGCGCGGCCAAAGCGTCCTGATCCGCCCGGCTGATCGCGTATTCGGCGCGCAGGTTCTCCGCGGTCTCGATCATCCCGCCCGGCACCGGGAAGTCGCGTCCGCCGGCGGTGACGCGGGCCCGTGCGAGCCGGTCCGCGAGCGCGACGCCGTCGCCTTTGACGCCCCACCGCATTCCGGTCGCGTAGAACTCGGTCTGGCTCATCGACTCCACGCCACCGGCCAGCACCAGATCGCTTCCGCCGGAAGAGACTTGCAGGCACGCCTGGATGACGGCCTGGAGTCCGGAGCCGCAGCGCCGATCGACTTGCAGGCCAGGCACGTCGATGCCGAGGCCCGCGTCGAGGGCGGCGATGCGGCCGATGGCGGGGGCCTCGCCGTTGGGCGAGGCCTGACCGAGGATCACGTCGTCGACGGAGGAGCCGTCGATGCCGGTGCGCCGCACCAGCTCCGTGATGACCGTGGCGGCCAGTTGTTGCGGCGGAACATCTTTGAACACGCCGCCGAAGCGGCCGACGGGGGTGCGGAGCGGTTCGCAGATGACTGCGTCGGGCATCGATTGTCCTTCGGAAGTGGCGATCACATCGCGTCGACGCCGGTGAGTGCGCGGCCGATGATGAGCTTCTGCAGCTGGCTGGTGCCTTCGTAGAGGGTGAGCACGCGCGCGTCGCGCAGGTATTTGCCCATCGGGTACTCGTCGATGAAGCCGTAGCCGCCGAACACCTGGAGGCAGCTATTGCTCACCCGGACGGCGGTTTCGCTGGCCGCGAGCTTGGCCATGGACGAGGCGAGCTGCACCTCCTCCCGCGACGCTCCGGCGTCGACCAGCGCGGCGGCCTTCCAGGTGAGCAGGCGGGCCGATTCGATCTCCACCGCGGAATCGGCGAGCAACTCTTGCACGAGCTGTTTGGTGGCGATGGGTTGTCCGAACTGGGTGCGCTCGGTCGAGTACCGCACCGCGGCGTCGAGGGCCGCCTGCGCGACACCGACGCTGCCCGCCGCCACGGAGATACGCCCTTTGGCCAAGGCGCCCAGAGCGATGCCGAGACCTTTGCCGACCGCGCCGAGCCGCGCCGAGTCGGGCACACGGACTTCTTCGAACGACAGCGCGGCCGTGGCTTGCCCGCGCAGCCCGAGCTTGCCGTGGATGGTCGTCGCCGTGAAACCCGGTGTGTCCGTGGGCACGAGGAAGGCGGTGATGCCTTTGCCGCCCTCGGCCGACGTGCGTGCGAAGACCAGGGCGACCTTGGCCCAGGTGCCGTTGGTGATGAACATCTTCTCGCCGGAGATCACCCAGTCGTCGCCGTCGCGCACCGCCTTCGTGCGCAGCGAGGCCGCGTCGGAGCCGCTGTCGGGTTCGGTGAGCGCGAAGCAGCCGAGCGCGCGTCCAGTGGTGAGTTCCGGGAGCCAGGCTTGTTTCTGCTCGTCGGTGCCGTGCGCGGCGATGGACTTGGTGACGAGGCCGAGCGACACCGAGACGATGCCGCGCACGGCGGAGTCGCCGCGCCCGAGTTCCTCGCAGACCAGGATGTAGGAGAGCATGTCGACCTCGGTGCCGCCGTATTCCTCGGCGATGCCCAGCCCGAGGAATCCGAGTTCGCCGAGTTTTTCGACGATGGCAAGGTCGACGGTCTCGGCGCGGTCCCAGGCGCGTGCGTGCGGGGTGACCTCGGTGTCGACGAAATCGGCTGCCAGCGAGCGGATCTCGCGGTGCATGTCATCGAGAACGAACATCGGTTCCTCGATTCGGGAGCAGGTCTTCGGGGCGAGCGCCCCTGGTGTGCAAGGGGATTCGCTGTTCGGCGCGGGCGCGCAGCCAGGTGCTCACCCGGTAGCGGGGATCGCGGGTGTAGGCGTAGAGGCCGTCGAGTATCGCGGTGACGCGCTCGGTTCCGGCGGATTCGCCGAGTTCCAGCGGTCCCAGCGGATAGCCGAGGCCGAGGCGCGCGCCGCGATCGATGTCCTCGGGAGTGCCGATGCCGTGTTCGGCTAGTGCGCAGGAGAGGTTCACGATGGCGGCCAGAATCCGTTGCGCCACAGGGGCGGTGACGTCGGCAGTCGGTGTCGGGATGTAGCCGGCGGCGGCCAGGACGCGCAGTGCGGGCGCGGCGACGGCGGGGTCGACGGCGCCGGGCACGATCACGGTGAGGCGGCGGCGATCGATCCCGAGCGGATCGATGCCCAGGGTGCGGGCGGGGTCGAGGCCGTAGCGGGCGGCGACCCGGTAGGTCGGTTCGCCGATCGGCAGGACGAGCGAGACCGCCTCTGCGCTGGGAGTTTCGAGCACCATCGCGCCGGATCGGCGCAGTGCCGCCGCGAAGTCGGGGTGATTGTGGACGTGGACCGAGGTGGCTTCGGCGTCCGGTGGGATCTCGGGCTCGGCGGGTAGTACCGGTGCGCCGTCGAGGTAGCGGTAGAAACCTTCGCCCGTCTTGCGCCCGAGCAGACCGGCGGCGACGCGGGTGGCCGCGATGGGGGAGGGCCGCAGGCGCGGGTCGCCGTAGAACCCGGCGGAGACGGTCTCCATGACGGGATGGCTGACGTCCAATCCGGTGAGATCCATCAGCTCGAACGGGCCCATCCGCAAGCCGAGTGTGTCGCGGACGATGCGGTCGATGTCGGCGGGGGAGGCGACCTGTTCGGACAGAATGGCCAATGCCTCGCTGGGCAGGGCGCGCCCGAGGTGGTTGACGAGAAACCCAGGGGTGTCCCGCGCCAGGATCGGTGTGTGGCCCAGCCGGGTCACGAAAGACGTTGCGGTGTAGATCAATTCGGGAGCGGTACGCAGGCCGGGCACGACTTCCACCAGTGACATCAACGGCACCGGGTTGAAGAAGTGCAGCCCGATCAGCCGGGCCGGATCGTGCAGCGCCGACGCGATCGCGGTGATGGACAGCGAACTGGTGTTGGAGGCCAGTACGGCGTTCGGCGTCGCGGTCTCCAGTTCGGCGAAGATCGCCTGCTTGACCGGAAGTTTCTCGACCACGGCCTCGATCACCAGATCGATGTCGGCGGCAGGTGCGGTCGGGGCGGCGCCCGCCGTCAGCCGGGCGAGGATTGCCTCGCCCTCGTCGGCGCTGCGTTTGCCCTTGTCGACGGAGCGCTGAATCATCGATGCGACGAACTCGAGCGCGGCGTGGACGGCGGCGTCGTCGGTGTCGGTCAGCTCGACCCGGTATCCGGCGGTCGCCGCGACCTGCGCGATGCCGCGGCCCATCGCCCCCGCGCCGACGATGCGGATGCGTTCGATCGGTTCCATCAGTGTCCTTCGTAGGTCGGGGAGCGCTTGCCGAGGAAGGCGGCGATGCCCTCGGCGTGGTCGGCGGTGTCGAACAACACCTGAAAAGTCGTGCGCTCCAAGGCGATCGCGGTGTTCAGCGGGGCATTTTCGGCGTGCCGTGCCACGGTGCGGATGGCGCGGATGTTCAACGGCGGCTGGCGCAGGATGGTCGCCGCGATCTCGACGGCCGCGTCCAGCGCGGTGCCGTCGGGCACGATGTCGGCGACGATGCCGATCTGCTGCGCGGTGATGGCGTCGATCGGTTCGCCGGTCAGCACCATCCGCAGGGCGCGGGCGCGACCGGCCCGCTGCACGAGGCGACTCAATCCGCCGGCGCCGGGAATGAGCCCGACCCGGATCTCCGGCTGCCCGAACCGCGCCGACGCGCCCGCGACCACGAGATCGCACGCCATGGCTAGTTCGCATCCGCCGCCGAACGCGTAGCCTTCGACCGCGGCGAGCACCGGTGTGCCGAGCTCGTCGAGCACCGAGAACACCTTGCCGGTTTCGCCCGCGAGGAGATCGGTGGGCCGGTAGGTGCTCATCTCCTTCAGGTCCGTTCCGGCGACGAATACGCCCGCGTCGCCGGTGAGCACGACGGCGCGTACGGCTGGATCCGCATCGGCGGTCGAAAGCTCCTCGGCGAGGGATGTTTTCGTGAAAGAGTTCAGCGCGTTACGGGCCAGCGGCCGCGAGATGCGCAGCACACGGATGCCCGCGTGCTCGCCGGACAGGTCGGTACGGAGGACGGAAGGTTCGCTCATGCCCGCGTCTCCCTGTCGCTCGGCTCCCACTGGTGTGCGGCGCGCTGGCACATGATTCGCTCACTTCGTTCGTTCATCGGAGATACACCCTGGTCGGATCGATGGTGGTGCGCAGCAGATCGAGTTCGGCCGCGGTCGGTGGTTCGGTGACGGTGACGGTGTCGGCGACCCGCAGCGGCCAGCCGGTCGCATCCAGCACCCGCTCGATGGAGACGCCGGGATGCACTGCGGCGAGGCGCAATTCGCCGTCGGCGTCGGCGGTGAGCACGCCGAGCGGGGTGATCACGGTCGTCACGCCACGGCCGCGGGTGCGCACCCGCGGCTCGGCCCTCCGCGCCACGGCGGGCGCCGGGCTGGTGCGGAAATCGAGCCGGTCGACGAAGGATCGCGGGTCGTGGCGCCGCAGTACGACGAAGACCTCGTCCGCGTTCGCCATCACCTCGGCGGCGCCGCCCGCGCCGGGCAGCCGGGCGGCCGGGGCCGCGTAGTCGCCGATCACGGTGCTGTTGAGGCTGCCGAAGCGATCGATCTGGGCCGCGCCGAGAAAGCCGACGTCGATGTAGCCGCCCTGCAGGACATATCCGAACAGGGCGTGCATCCCGAGGATCGCCTCGGCTCCGGTGGCCAGCGGAGCATCGCCGATGGTCTGCGGCAGGCGCGGGGGATGCGCGCCGCAGACGCCGGACTCGTAGACCTGCTCGAGGTCGGGTGAGGTGGTCGCCCGCGCCAGCGCCACGGCCAGGGTCGGCAGGCCGATTCCGGCGAAGACCCGGCGTTTGCCGCGCAGGTGGCGGGCGCTGAGCACGGTCAGCAGCTCGCTGGTGGTTGGTGGGTCGAGGGTCGTGGGAGGTGTGTCGGTCACCGGGTGCATCCGTAGTCGACGGGGTGGGACATGGCGGGCTCCGGGATGAGGCGGTCGAAGTAGCCGGGACCGAGCTTGTCCAGGTAGGCGGCGTGATCGGGCAGGTCGTGGATCCACTCGTGCAACCACCGGTCGAGCGCGGCGGGGTCTTTGCTGATCTCGGGCCAGGATCGGTAGAAGTCGTTGTCGCGGTCGTAGTACCCCTGCACGAAGGAGGGATGCGCGCCGCGCGGGCACTCGACGACCGCGTCGATCGCGAATCCGGGGATGACGGTGCGATTGGGGTCGGCGCGGATCACCTCGTCGTCGACGATCTCCTCGACCACCACGATGGTGCGCGCCGACGCGAACGCCACCTCTTGGAGCGGGCCGAGGATGCCCCATGCCTGGACGTTGCCCGCGCGGTCGGCGCGCTGCGCGTGCAGGATCGCGACATCGGGCCGGATCGGCGGAACCACGTAGATCTCCTCGACGCCGCCGTCCGGGTCGGGGAACGGTGACGCCACCTTGGCGATACGCGGATTGTGCGCGGGCAGATCGCTGCCCGCGTACGAACGCAGCGGGTAGAAGGGCAGATTCGCGGCTCCGGCGAGATAGCGGGCGAGCAGGCCGAAGTGGCTGTACTCCTCGATCTCGAGGCCGCTCGGTTCCCGGCGCTCCACGGCCCTGCGGATGGCGTGCAGCGAGCCGACCGAGCTGTTGCCGGTGAACGAGAAGATCATCGCGCGGGCCGCGCCCGCCGCGATCAGCTGGTCGAAGACGATGTCGGGCGTCATCCTGACCAGCGTCAGATCGCGCCTGCGCTGGCGAATCAACTCGTGACCGGCGGCGACGGGGATCAAATGGGTGAATCCCTCCAAGGCCACGGTCGCGCCGTCCTCGACGTACGCGGCGATGGCCTCGCGCATCGTCAGCTGTTTGGACCGGGGCATCGGGCTCCTTCGCTTGGAACTGTCCTCACGGTGCCCTGTCCGACCGATATAGTCCAATACTCAATTCGCAATGCAGTGATACCGATTCTTACTGAATGGGGACGTAGTGGAGTTCCGTCATCTCGCCGGGTTCGTCGCGGTCGCCGAGGAGTTGCACTTCGGCCGCGCGGCCGAGCGCCTGCACATGGCCCAGCCGCCGCTGAGCCAGCAGATCCGCGCGCTGGAGAAGGAACTCGGGGTCGCGCTGTTCGAGCGGAACACCCGATCGGTGCGGCTGACCGCCGCGGGCGAGGTGCTGCTGCCGCATGCGCGCAAGGTGCTCGACGACATCGAGCTGGCCAGGCGGGCGGCGGTCGCCTCGGGGCGCGGCGAGGTCGGCCGGGTCTCGATCGGCTTCGCCGGAGCCAGCAGTCACGAGGCGCTGCCGACGCTGACCAGGGCGGTGCGCGCGGCGCACCCCGGCATCGAGGTGCGCCTGCGCGGGCAGACCTACGCGGGCGTCGCGCTGAACCTGGTCGCGGCGCGCGAACTGGATGTCGGTTTCGTCCGGCTGCCGGTGCGGCGCGAGGGCGTCGCCGTGCGGGTGATCGAGTACGAGCGGCTGGTCGCGGCGTTGCCCGCGGAGCATCCGCTCGCCGACGCCCCCGATATCGAAGTCGCCGACCTGGCCGAGGACGCCTTCGTCACCTTTCCCGGCACGCAGGGCTCGAGCGTGCGCGATCACCTGGTGCGCACGGCGCTCGACGCCGGGTTCACCCCGCGCATCGTGCAGGAGGCGCCGGACTCGTACACCATCCTCGATCTGGTGGCCGCCGGGGTCGGCGTGACGCTGACCGTCTCCTCGGTGCAGCACATCCACCGGCCCGGCATGGTCTACAAGGAATTGCGCGGCGACGTGCCCGCGCTCGCGTCCGCGTTGGCCTGGCGAGCGGACAACACCTCGCGCGCGCTCGCCGCCGTGCTCGAGGTGGCCGAAGAGGTGCTGCCGACCCCGCCCGAGCCGGCGCCGGGCGAACGCTGAAATCCGCTACAGGCCCATATCTTTGGCGATGATCATGCGCATCACCTCGCTGGTGCCGCCGTAGATCCGGTTGACGCGGTTGTCCGCGTAGAGCCGGGCGATCGGATACTCGGTGATGTAGCCGTAGCCGCCGTGCAATTGCAGGCAGCGGTCGATCACCCGGGAGGCGATCTCGGTGCAGAACAGCTTGGCCGAGGCGGCGTCGGCGGGCGTCAGCTCGCCGCGGTCGTGCGCGGCCAATGCCCGATCGACCACCGCTTCGGCCGCGTCCACCTCGGCGCGGCAGGCGGCCAGCTCGAACTTGGTGTTCTGGAAGCTGGCCACCGGCTTGGCGAATACCAAACGGTCTCTGGTGTATTGGTGCGCGAAGCGCACGGCGGCTTTCGCCTGGGCGTACGCGCCGACGGCGATGCTGAGCCGCTCCTGCGGCAGGTTCTGGCCCAGGTAGGAGAAGCCGCGGTGCTCCTCGCCGAGCAGATCCTCGACGGGCACCCTGACGTCGGTGAAGGTGAGCTCGGCGGTGTCGGAGACCTTCAGGCCCAGCTTGTCCAGCTTGCGGCCCACGGAGTAGCCGGGCAAGGAGGAGTCCACTACGAGCAGAGACAAGCCGTAGCGGCGGTCTTCGGCCTTGGTCGGTGCGGTCCGCGCGCACACGATGACCCGGTCGGCGTGCACGCCGCCGGTGATGAAGGTCTTCGCGCCGTTGAGCACGTAGTGCGTGCCGTCCTCGGACAGCGCCGCGGTGGTGCGGATACCGGCGAGGTCCGATCCGGTGCCGGGTTCGGTCATGGCGATGGCGAACATCGTCTCGCCGCTGACGAAGCCGGGCAGCCAGCGCCGCTTCTGCTCCTCGGTGGCCAGCGCCTTCAAATACGGAAGGCACAGCGACACATGCACGCTGGAGCCGCCGAAGGACACCGCGGCGCGCGAGATCTCCTCGGTGAGCACGGCCTGGAAGGAGAACGATTCGATGCCCGCGCCGCCGTATTCGGTGGGTACCTCGATGCCGAACACGCCGAGTTCGCCGAGCTTGTGATAGAAGTCGCGGGGGACGATGCCGTCGGCGTACCACTTGTCGTAGACCGGTACCACCTCGGACTCGATGAAGGACCGGATGGTCTGCCGGAACGCCTCGTGGTCGGCCTCGAAAACTGCTCTGCGCACGATGATTTCCTTCCATGTCGGGGCGGCGCCTGAGCACCGCCGAGCAGGCCTGCCCGGTGTGCGCCGAGCAGGCCTGCGGGTTGGGTTCTCGCGGAACTACTTCGGGGGCGCGGGAACCGAGGGGTCCTTGCAGTAGGGCAGTTCCGCCGGGCAGGGGGCGATGATGGTGGAGAAGTACTGGAACGCCGAGAACAGCGCGATCGGACCGCCCACCGTGATCAGTCCGACCATGGCGCCGACCGCGCCCAGCGTGGCCGCGCCGAGCACGCACCCGGCGATGGTGGCGCCGACCCAGGGCAGCAGCAGCGCGATCACCGGGCTGGCGACCGTGGCGCCCGCCGCACCGCCGAGCAGGCAGCCGACGCCACCGCCGAGGACAGCGCCGACGACGGCGCTCACCGCGGCGCTGATGGTCATCCGCTGGGCGAACACGCCGAGCGCGGATTGATCACGCGGCGTGAAGGATTCGGCTACCTGCTTGGCCGCCTGCTCCGTGCTGATGACCTCGTTCTGCGCCACGGCGGTCACCGGCGTTCCGCCCTCGCGGGACGGCGTCAGGATCGCGCGGTCGCCCTCGATCCGCGCCGCGATCGGGTACGCCACGGCGTCCATGCGGTAGGTGAGCGGCACGGCCGCCACCGGGGTGTCGTCGGCGGCGGTGACCACCAGCTGGTCCGCGACGACGCGCAGCTTGCCGTCGCCGACGGTCACCACGGCGGAATCACCTTGCCGGGTGACCTCGTAGTGCACCTCCCGCTGTTCCGGAGCGGGCGCGGCGTGGGTGGTGCCCGCGCCGCCGACACCGACGGCCACTACCGCCAGAGCTGCGGTCACGACGCTGTTTCGCAGTTTCATTGTTGATCCTCATCGATCGGTTTTCTTCGTGCTTGCCGACGACGCCGGAATGCGCCGCGGCACGTGGTGGGGGAGCGGTTTACCGGCCTGTGTCGATGACGTCGCCGGCGAGCACCCAGTGGTCACCCTCGAACCGCTGGATGCGCAGGGACTCCATCGGGAACGCGTCGCCTTCGCCGGTCTTCAGCCTGATGCCGGGCAGCAGCAGGTCGATGCCGACATCGTTCAGCGAGCGCATGGCGTCGCGAAGTCCTTCGCGGGTGGGGCATTTGGCGGATTCCATCGTCTTGTGGAAGCTCTCGGCGGCCGCCCAGCCGACCAAGGTGTACTGGTTGGCCGGGTCGGCGCCGGGCGCGTACTTCGCCAGCTTCTCCCGGTATTCGCGCATCGCCGGGTCGCCCGCCCACTGCGGGTCGGACGGGTCCTTGGTGAAGGCCACCGACACCACACCCTGGGCGTTCTCCAAGCCGACCGGCTTCAGCACGCTGACGGTGTTCGCGACCTGGGTCAGGATGTGCAGCGGATTCCACTCGGTGTTGCGCCGCTCGGCGGCCAGCGCCTGAGACGCGAACTTCGGCGTGGAGAAGTTCAGCAGCACATCGGCTTTGGAGCCGGCCAGATTGCGCACCTGCGGTTCCACGGTCGGATCGGTGACCTCGTAGCTCTGCTCGGCCACCACACGGACGCCGCTGCCCGCGATCGCCTCGGTGAAGCTGGTGAGCAGATCCTTGCCGAAATCGTCGTTCTGGTAGAGCACGGCCACCGTCGCGTCGGGGCGCTGCTGGCGCACGTACTGCGCGAAGGCCCGGCCCTCGGAGCGGTAGCTGGGCTGCCAGCCGATGGTCCAGGGATGCTCTTCGTCCGCACCCCATTTCGTCGCGCCGCCCGCGACGAACACCTGTGGCACCTTGCGCTCGTTCAGGTAGTCCCACACCGCGGAGGAGGTGGGGGTGCCCAGCGTCTGGAAGACGGCGAACACCTGATCCTGCTCCACCAGCCTGCGGGTTTCCTCGACCGTCTTGGGCGGCTGGTACCCGTCGTCGCGCACCAGGTACTCGACGGCGCGCCCGCCGATGCCGCCGTGCTCGGCGTTGAGGTAGTCGAAGTAGGCGCGGACGCCCTTGGGCAGTTCGCCGTATGCCGATGCGGGTCCCGACAGCGGGTAGATCCCGCCCAGCTTGATGCCGGTGTCGGTGATGCCGGTGGTCTGCTGACCGCGACATTCGCCCTGTCCGACGGTGCTGCCCGCGTCGCCGCGGCCGCCGCAGCCGGAGACCGCGAGCAGGACGGCGGCCGCGACGCCTGCGGCGCGGATTGCCTTAGTGCGCATTGTTCTTCCCTTTCCGAACGAGCCGTTCGAGCCAGCGCGCCGTACGGCCGGCGAGTCCGGCCAGTCCGTTCGGCGCGAGGTACATGACCGCGATGATCAGGAGTCCGAAGATCACTCCGGGCGCGGCCTGGTTCAGGTCCTGGGCGAAGCTCGGGACGTACATCACGAACAGTCCGCCGAGCAGCGGTCCCCACTGGCCGCCGAGTCCGCCGACGACCAGCCCCGCCAGCAGCGTGATGGACAACCCGACGGCGAAGGAGTCCGGGGAGACGAACCCGATCACCCAGGTGTGGACGCAGCCGGCCACTCCGGCGAGCATGGCGCCGCAGGCGAAGGCGAGCGTCTTGTAGAAGGCCAGGCGCACCCCCATCACCTCGGCGGCGATCTCGTTGTCGCGGATCGCGTGCAGCGCCCGGCCGACTCGCGATCGCAGCAGCCCGGCCACCAGCAGGAAGCTCACGACGGTGACGAGCAGCGCCAGGAAGTACAGCCACTGGTCCTCGGCCAACCCGGTCCACATCGGCGGCGCGGGTTTGGTCAGCGTCAACCCCATGGAACCGCCGGTGAGCGATTCGAAGCGCTTGAGCAGCGGCACCAGGAAGATCGCGATGGCCAGGGTGACCAGCGCCAGATACAGACCGCGCAGCCGAAGCGCGGGGATGCCGAGAGCGAACCCGAGCGCGAAGGCCACCGCCGCCGCGACCGGCAGCGTCGCGAAATACGGTATGTCCCAACGGTCGAGCAGCACGGCGCTGGTGTACGCGCCGACGGCGAAGAACGCGCCGTGCCCTAGCGAGATCTGGCCGGTGTGGCCGACCAGTACGTTCAAGCCGAGCAATGCGACCGCGTAGATCATCGCGAGCGCCAGCTGGAAGGTGCGGAACGGCACCAGCTGGAACGGCGCCAGGCACGCGAGCAGCAGTAGCGCGCCGATTCCGAGCCAGGACCAGTGCGGCAACGGAAGTCGCCGCGACGCGGTGCGCGAGGAGGCTTCGGTCTGCGCGGCGTCCGCCGCGCTTTCCACGACCGCGCTCTGCTGAGTTCCCATGTCGCTCATACCCGTTCCACCACCGCGTGACCGAAGAGCCCCTGCGGCCGCACCAGCAGGACGCCGAGGATGATCACCAGCGGCACGCCGATCTTGAGTTCGGTGCCGATGACGTCCAGATATGCGCCGGTGAGGGTTTCGGCGACGCCGACGATCAGTCCGCCCACCACCGCGCCGCCGGGGCTGTCGAAGCCGCCGAGCGTCGCCGCCGCGAAGGCGTAGATCAGAACGCCGCCCATCATGTTCGGCTCGAGGAACAGCAGTGGCGCCGACAGCACGCCGGAGACCGCGCCGACCAGTGCGGCCAGGCCCCAGCCCAGCGCGAGCACCGTGCCGACCCTGATGCCGACCAAGCGTGCCGACTGCGGGTTGCAGGCGACCGCGCGCATCGCCAAGCCGATCTTGGTGTAACGAAACAGCGAGTACAGCAAGCCCATCACGGCGGCCACCACCCCGAGCACACCGAGGCTCCCGTACCCGGCGGTGACCCCACCGGCCCGGAAAGCGCCCTCGGGGAACGGGTTCGGGAACGACTTGACCTGGTAGGACCAGATCCAGCCCGCCGCGGCGTTGACGAAGAAGAACAGGCCGACGGTGACGATCACCAGCGTCAATTCCGGTGCGCCCTCGACGGGCCGGATGATCACGCGTTCGATCAGCATGCCGCCGAGGAACGACACCGCGAGCGTCGCGGGCAGCGCCAGCCAGAACGGCCATCCGCTCTCGACGAACTGCCAGGCCAGGAAGGCCGAGAACATGGCGAGCTCGCCCTGGGCGAAATTGACGATGCCGGTGAACCGGTAGATGAGCACCAGCGCCAGGGCGAGCCCGGCGTAGATCGCTCCGGCCGTGAGGCCTTCGATGAGTTGTTGCAGAAATCCGGCCACGGTCACATCCGGTATCCGAGATAGGATTCGGCGACCTGCTCGTCGGCCTTGATCTGGGCCGCGGTGCCGGACAAGACGATTCGGCCCGTTTCCAGGACGTGCGCCCGGTGCGCTGTCCCGAGCGCGAGATGCGCGTTCTGCTCGACGACGATCACGGTGGTGCGCTCCTCTTCGTTGATGGTGTGCACGATTTGAAAAAGCTCCTGGGTGACCAGCGGCGAGAGGCCGAGCGATGGCTCGTCCAGCAACAGCAGCCGTGGCCGCGACATGAGCGCCCTGCCGATCGCCAGCATTTGCTGCTGACCGCCGGACAGTCCGCCCGCGGTCTCCCGCAGCTTGTCGCGCAGGATGGGGAAGAAGTCGAAGATCCGGCGCAGGTCGGCTTCGGTCCGGACCCGGTCGCGGTGCTGATAGGCGCCGAGGCGCAGGTTGTCCTCGACGGAAAGCGGAAGGAAGGTGCCGCGGCCCTCCGGCACGTGCGCGACGCCGAGCCGCGCGATCGCCTCGGGTGTGCGGCCGGTGATGTCCGCGTCTTCGAGCCGGACCGTCCCGCGCACCCGGATCATCCCGCACAGCGCGCGCAGCAACGTCGTCTTGCCCGCGCCGTTCGGGCCGAGAATCGCGCAGACCTCGCCGCGGGCCACCGAGAAGCTCAACCCGTGCAGCACCTTGGCCGCGCCGTAGCCCCCGCGCAGGTCGCTGACGGTGAGGAATGGTTCGTCGGTCATGCCGCCGTCCCGAGGTAGGCCCGGATGACCGCCGGATCGCGTTGCACCGCTTCGGGTTCGCCCTCGGCGATGACCCTGCCGAATTCCAGGCACACCACCCGGTCGCAGGTGCCCATCACGAATCCCATGTGGTGCTCGACGACGATCACCGTCAGGTCGAACTCGGTGCGCAGGGCACGCAGGCGCTCGGCGAACACGTCGACCTCGCCGTGGCTGAGTCCGTTGACCGGCTCGTCCAGCAGCAGCAGTCGCGACCCGACGGCCAGCGCGCGTGCCAGTTCGATCCGCTTGAGCGTGCCGAACGGCAGGTCTGCGGCCGGGTGGTCCGCGACGTCGGCGAGGTCCAAGCGCTCCAACAGGGCGTCGACCTCGGCGCGCAGCCGCCGCTCCTCCCGCCGCACCCCCGGCAGGCGCAGGCTCGCGGAGACGAAACCGGCGTTGGCCCGGTGGTGGGCGCCGACGAGGACGTTGTCCCGAACCGACATGCGGGGGAACAGGCCGAGGTTCTGGAAGGTGCGGGCGATGCCGAGCCCGGCCAGGGCGTCCGGACGAACGGCCAGCAGGTCTTCACCGTGGTAGCGCATGGCGCCTTCGGTGGGCTGGTATCGCCTGGTCAGGCAGTTGAACAAGGTGGTCTTGCCCGCGCCGTTCGGACCGATCAGGCCGACCATCTCGCCCGGCGCGACGGCGAAGCCGACGTCGTGCAGGGCGGTGATGCCGCCGAAGCGAACGGTCAGGTGGGATATCTCGAGCATTCGTCCTCCGGCCCGCGTCCGAGACGTGGGTGAAATTCCGAGCGGGTCGGCGCAGTCTCATCGGACTGGCCTGTGGATCGTGGTCAGCGTAAAGACGCTGGTCAGGGCGCACATCGGACGCGGAGGCCCAATCTCGGCCGTCCGGTTTGTCCGGCGTGGACAGGGGTGGATGTCTCGTTCGGGCCGGTTGACACCCGCGACGAGGGCCGTGGAGTATGCCCGGTTATGTCAGCTGGATCACATTCGATCGGCGTTTCCGCGCCGGTCCAGGCCGAGCGCACGCGGATCGTCGGCAGCGTCTTCGAGCACGCGCACGACATCGCCGACGCGGGCATGTCCGCGATCCTGGCGCAGGTCCCCGGGTACGCGGCGCGCGACACCGCCTTTCACGCCGACGTGCACGACCAGCTGACCCGCCTGTGCCGGACCGGGCTCGGCGCGCTGCTGGACAAGCGCCGCGTCACGACCGCCGACATCGCCTATGCCAAGCGCGCCGCCGCGCGCCGGGCGCAGTCGGGGCTGACGCTGGTCGACTACATCTCCGCGTTCCGGCTCGGTCAGACGGCGATCTGGAAATCGCTGGTCGCCCACGCGGGCGATTCGGAAGCCGGGCGCGACGCGGCGCTGTCGATGGTCGTCCCGCTCACCCGCTACTGCGATTTGATCAGCACCCAGGCGGCCAACGCGTATCTGGAATTCCAGCAATACCTTTCGGCCGAGGCAGGTCGCGATAGCAGGGAGCTGGTCGAGTGCCTGCTCGACGGCGTCCTGCCCGACCGCGGTCCGCAGCTGGCCACCGCGCACGCGCACGGCCTCGGCACGGAACGGGACACGGCCATGGTTGCGGTGACGGCTGTCGTGTTGCGGACGGCGGATCGCGGGCAGTCGGGTGACTCCGAAGCGGCGGCCAGGCACATCGCCTCGGCCGCGCTCGCGCGCACCGGGGTCAACGGGCTGCGCACCCTGTCGGTGGTGCGCGGTTCGGAGATCGTCGCGCTGCCCGCGCTCGCCCGCGACGGCGGCACCGACGAATTGTGCGCGCGGCTGCGGCGGACCCGGGACAAACTGCACACCGAGGGCATCACCCTCGCGATCGGCATCAGCACCGCGTTCACCGAGATCGCCCAGTTCCCCCGGGCCTATCAGCAGGCCCGTTCCGCGCTGGACCTGCTGCCCGAGGACGGCGGAGTCCTCGCTCTGCCGCATCTCTCGCCGTTCCGGTATCTGATGCTGCGCGCCGACGACACGGTCCGTCAGCTGGTGGATCCGCGCATCGCCGCCGCGCTGGCCGAGGATCGGATGCGCGGCGGGATGCTGGCCGACACCATCCGCGCCTTCGCCGCGGCCGACATGAATCTGCGCGAAGCCGCCGACGAACTGCGCATCCACCACAACACCGCCAAGTACCGGCTGCGGCGGATCCAGGAACTCACCGGCCGCAACGTCCGCAGCGTCCACGAACTGGTCGAGTTGCTCGTCGCCATCGAGCTGCACGCCGCGCCGAAGTAAGGCGCGAAAGAGAAACTTGCACCGCTAGTTTCCCTGCTCTACGGTGGCAGAAAACTTGCGTCGTTAGTTTTGGAGGTGGCATGAACGCCACGCTGTCGTTGGCGAGCATTCTGGCCGAGCAGGCGCGCCGCCGCCCGGATCGAATCGCGTTGATCGAGGGCAAGCAGCGCATCACATTCGCCGAGCTGTGGGCGCAGGCCCGCGAACAGGCCGCCGCCCTGATCGGACTCGGGGTGCGCCCCGGCGATCGCGTCGCGTTGATGTGCCCGAATACCGCCGAGTTCCCGCGCGCCTACTACGCGATCCTCGCCGCGGGCGCAGTGGTGATCCCGGTGCATCTGCTGCTGACCGCCGACGAGGCCACGCACGTGCTGCGCGACAGCGGGGCGACGCTGCTGGTGTGCCACGAGCAGTTCGCTGGTGTCGGGCAGGTCGCGGCGGACGCGGCGGGCATCGGCTGTCACGATCCGAATGCCCTTGTGGCGGAACCGATCAGCTCGTTCGTCTCGCGCGCCCCCGGGGATCCGGCCGTGGTGTTCTACACCAGCGGAACCACGGGCAAGCCGAAGGGCGCCGAGCTCAGCCATCTGAACATGGTCATGAACGCGACGGTGAACGCCTTCGACGCCAACGACGTTCGCGGCGACGACGTCGCGCTCGGCGCGCTTCCGCTGTTCCACATCTTCGGCCAGACCGTCTCCATGAACTCCACCTGGCGCGCGGGCGCGACGCTGGTGTTGCAGCCCCGCTTCGACCCCGACGCCGCCATCCGGCTGATGCACGCCGAGGGCGTGAACACCTTCCACGGCGTGCCGACCATGTATGTCCGGTTGATCACCGCCGCAACGAAACTCGGTGCACCGCCCCTGCGTTTGTGCATCTCGGGCGGTGCTTCGCTGCCGCAGCCGGTGCTGGAGACTTTTCACGATCTGTTCGGCACCCGGATTCTGGAGGGTTACGGGCTCTCGGAGACCTCGCCGACCGCCGCGGTGAACCAGCCGGACTTCGGGCCGCGCGCGGGCACCGTCGGGCACGCGGTGTGGGGCGTGGAGGTGGAGATCGCCGACCCCGGCCTGCCGGACGAGATCGTCCTGCTGCCCACCGGAGAACTCGGCGAGATCGTGATCCGCGGGCACAACGTGTTCAACGGATACATCGGCAATCCTCAGGCCACCGCCCGCGCGGTGGTGCACGGCTGGTTCCGGACGGGCGATCTCGGCGTGAAAGACTCCGACGGGTATGTGACGATCGCCGACCGGATCAAGGACATGATCATCCGCGGCGGCTTCAACGTGTACCCCAGCGAGGTGGAAGAGGCGCTGCTGTACCACCCCGCCGTCGACGCGGTCGCGGTGATCGGTCTGCCCGACGAGACCTACGGCGAGGAGATCTGCGCGGTCGTCGTCGCCGGTGGACCGCTGACCGCGGAGGAGGTCGTCGCCTTCGGCCGCGAGCGCCTCGCCAAGCACAAGTATCCGCGCCGGGTGGAGTTCGTCGACCAGTTGCCGCTCGGTCCGAGTCACAAGGTGCTCAAGCGCGAACTCGTGCGCCGCTACGGCTGAAAGCGCTGCTAGCTGGACATCGTCCGACGGCATGTTCGATACCGATCCGGGTAGGCGAAAAAGGGGAGGACGCACCGGAGAGGAGGTGTTCGTGATGATGGACATGGACATGGGCATGCTCGGCCAGCTCATGGGGATGCTGACCGGCTGGTTGAGCAGCATATTTCCCGGCATGCCGATGATGATGTGACGCAGGCATCGACGGAAGAGGTCGATGGCGGACTGGCAGCCGAACCGCAGGGGGATCCGAGGGGGTTTCCATAGCAGGCCCCGGCGAGCAAGCGCAGGTAGACAGGTCCTTCGCCGCAACAGGTGAAAGTGGATCGGCTACCGGCTTATGCTTGGAGCACAACTAAGGAGGGCGGCCGGGGCCGCGGATCGTGGCTCGATCGCGCGACGCCGATGGCCGAAGTACCGGACCGGCCGCAGGCTGGATTTCTCCAGACGAGCACAGCCCCACGCGGTTCTCGGTTGAATCGCACCGACCAGGTGACGCCTGGCGTCGTCGGGTCGACAGGTGGGACACCATCCCGTTGGGAGGTTCTGCGATGTCGACGAAAATCGTTGTGCGGTCCGGCGTCGGGCGAACACACCACTACATGCGCGACAAGCGGCGGCCAGGGGGACGCTCGGTGGCCATGCGCGGCAGCTGCGTCGTGATGGTGGTGGACGGCGAACTGGATCTCGCCGGGCTTCCCGAATTGTGCGCCGCACTCGACGCCATTCCCGAGCGCGGCTGTAGTGCCGTCGTCGTCGACTTCCGCGCCACTCGTTTCGTCGGGATACGCGCCGCCCTCGCGTTGGGGGAGTACAAGCGGCAGCTCGCCGAACACGGTGTCGACCTGCGTCTGGTGTCGGGTCACGCCGAGATCGACCGGGTGCTCGACCTGGTCGGCGTGCGGGCGATGTTCTGCTATTACGTCAGTCTGGACGAAGCGCTGGGACCGTGAGCCGCCCGCGCTGAATCCGCTCGAAGCGGGTGCGCTTCGTTTTCTGGACGGCCTTCCGCCGAGACTTCGTTCTCCGTGTTGTGGGGTTCCGCCGCGTGTTGACAGGCTCGATAACGGTGGTCTTGTCGCGTCTTCGCCGTGGCTGTCGCCGACATGTCGATCCCGCGCGGCCCAACGCCCGGGCCGTTCCAAGGAGTTGCCATGCTCGAGACGAGCCGGTGGGCATCCGATCCGACGTCGGTGCCTTCCATCGAGCGGCCCACCGCCGCGTTGCGTGATCTGCACGCGGTCCTCCGAGAACTGGCGACGGGCTTTCCTCCGGGTGTGCTCGTCGGGCTCACGGTCCGCTCCGGTGACGAGATCGGGATCAGGGCGTGGTCGTCGCCGCGGGCGAAGCTGGCCGAGGAAGCGCAGCTGATCAGCGAGACCGCGCCGAACCGGCTGGCGCTGCGCGACGAATCCGCCGTGACCGTCGCCGATCTGGATGCCGAGATCCGCTGGAGCGAGTGCCGTGCGCAACTGCGTCTGCTCGGTCTGCGTTCACTGCACTGCCGCAAGGTGGCCGGAGCCAACGGCCGCGTCGCGGTGCTCGCCCTCTACGCCGACCGGCCGAACGTCTTCGCAGACCTGGGCGGCGCGCTGAACCCCGCGTGCCGCGAGATCGCGGCGATGCTGGACGGCGGACAGTGACCTGTCAGTCGTGCAACGTGGTCTGCGGCGAGACGCCGTAGGCCTCGCGGTAGGCGCTCGCGAACCGGCCGGGATGCGCGAAACCCCAGTCCGCGGCGACGCTTGTGACGGTCTGCCCGCTGCCGGGCCCGGTCGCGCGCAACTGCTCGTGCGCGCCGGCCAACCGCACCTTTCGGAGATACGACATCGGCGTCGAATCCAGATGCCTGCGGAACGCGAGCTGGACGGCACGGATGGTCACGTACGCGCCCGCCGCGATGTCGGCCACAGTGATCGGCTCGTTCGCGTGCGCCTCGATGTAGGCGATGGCGCGGCGCAGGGTGTCCGGGTGGGCGTCCCTTCGGTCGACGACCGTCGGATTCGGCGACGCGTTGTTCGGGAAGGCCTGCAAGACGCCCGCCGCGAGACACTGACCGGCCGAGGCGGCGATGAGCGGAGATTCGCGCGCCTCGGGCACGTCGAGAACGTGCTGGTGCAGCCACCGGATCACCTGACGCAACTCAGCGACCGCGGTGTCGGAGACCGGACGATGATGCGTCAGGCGTACCAGCCCGGCTCCGCGGCCTGGGATCGCCGCGGCGACCTGGGTGAGCAGCGCAGGGTCGAACATGGTGAGCCGGTAGCGCGCGCCGCGCACAACGCCGGAATACGGTTCGTCCGGCGGCGCGATGAGCGCCAAGTCCCCGGACACGAAGGTGTCTGTCGAGCCGTCGGCGAAGGTTTCCTCGATGGCGCCGCTCTCCATATCGCACAGGCACACGCGGCCGAGCGGGTCGGCGCGGTAGGCCATGTCGAATCCCAGCTCCAGCTGGTCGACGCTGATCGTGCCGAGCACGTCGCGGGCGACCTTCGTGCGCGTCCGCCCCTGACTGCTGCCGATCCGCATCTTGGTGTAGGCCGCGTTCAGCATCGCCTCGGTCGCGTCGAGATCCTCGCTGTCGAAAACGAACGTGTCCATCGCTGCTCCGCCTCGGCCGTGCCCGCAGGTGGGCGACTGCATCGAACGACGCCCGCGGCGGCTCGGCGCGCGAACGCACCGGGGCGAGGACTACCAATCTAGCCCGATTCCGGTACGACCGTCTCGGCGTGGCCGGGTCGGCGTCGCCGCGACGGTGCTCGTCAGGGTTGCGGGTTGTCCGGCGGGGCCGGACGCGGGAGCTCGGGACGAGCGGTCAGGACTTCTTCCTCGTCAGCGAGCGGTTCGGGATCGCGCCACTCCTCGCCGCGAACCGATCGGTTGCTGCGCAGCGCGCCCTGCAATTCGTGCGCGAGCTCGTCGTCGCGCTTCGGCCCGTGCTTGCTGTTACCGCGTTCCATGCTGTCCTCCTTTCCGTGCTCATCGGTGCCGCAGCGGCGGTCCGTCGCCCCAGCACCCGTCCTCGTCGCGGGCAGCGTCGGGTAGGCCACGATCGGCAGCGCGTCGCACGCGTGCCGGTTACCCAGCGTCGCGGCAGCGAATCCCCGCGCGAGCGATACTCACCAGTGCACCGAGCGCGCCACGACGCCGGTGTGTGTCCGGTCGGCCTCGCGCGAGGCCGTCTGGGCCGTGGCGAACGCGGAAGCCGCACCGCGGCGGACGAATTCGGTCGCCGAGACGACCGCGTGCCGCACCGCGTTCTCCGGCTCGGCGCCCTCGGACATGGCGACGGTCGCGGCGGAGGCGAACCGGTCTCCTGCGCCGCAGGTGTCCGCCGCGGCCGGAGCGCGGCGCTCGGCCGGGATCGGCACATGCAAGACGCTCGGCCGAAAGCGGCGATACAACACCGCGCCGTCCGCACCGAGCGTGATCGCGACCGCCCGCGCCGCCCAGCGATCCGTCAGTACCTTCGCGCGGCCCGCGAAATCCGGCCGATCGGGGACGAAGCGCTCGGCCTCGTCGCGGTTCGGGGTGATCAGCGCGGCGCCGCGCACCGGCTCAGGGCCGCGAGGATGCGGATCCCAGACGACCGGCACCCGACGGGCCCGCTCCTCGACCAACGCCCGGATTTCCGGGTGCGCTGCGGCGCCGCGGCCGTAGTCGGCGACCAGAACGGCGCAGGCCGAGGCGATGGCCGTCCGCGCGTCCGCGGTGACGGAATCAGGGGACACCCGCCCGTCGCCGAAGTCGAGGCGAGTGACCGGAACGGGCACGCCGTCGGGGCTGGCTCCCGCGCACGGACCGACCGCACGCACGCGCTCCTTGCAGACCGTGCTGCCCGCGAACGGCAGCGGGACGAGGCGAACGCGTGACGGCATCGCCGCGCGGAGCCGTTCACCCGCCGGATCGTCGGCGACGCCGGTCACCAGCACCACCTCGGCGACGTCCTGGACGCCGAGCAGCGCGGCGAGTCCCGCGCCGCCGGGGCGAAACGATCGCGCGGTGACGTCGACGACCGGGACGTGCCCGTCCGGGCTGTACCGGTCCGCGCGGCCCTCGACCTCGATGTCGAGCAGCGCGTCGCCCACCACGACCAGCGGGCCCCCGGATATCACGAATCCGTCCCGAGCGCGGCCTCCAGCGCCGTGCACAGCGCGTGTACCAGCACCAGGTGCATCTCCTGCACGGTGGAGACGGCATCGGCTTCGATCGGGATCGCGTCGTCGCACAGCGCGGCGAGGGTGTTGGGGGACGGTCCGGTCATCGCCCAAGTGGCGAGGCCGATTTCGTGTCCGGTCTTGGCCGCGGCGACGACATTCGCGCTGGAGCCGCTGGTGGACAACGCGATCAGGACATCACCGGGGCGGCCGTGGGCGCGCAGCTGTCTGGCGAACATCTCGTCGGACCCGTAGTCGTTGACTATCGCGGTGAGACTGGAGGTTTCGGCGTGCAGGGAGATGGCGGACAGCGGTCGGCGTTCGGCGCGAAAGCGGCCGGTGAGTTCGGCGGTCAGATGCTGCGCTTCGGCGGCGCTGCCGCCGTTGCCGCACACGAACAATCGCCCGCCGCGGTCGTAGACGACGGCGAGCTGCTCGCCCCAGGACAGCACCCGGGCCACCGCGGGCCGGATATTGCGACCGAGCGCCGAGACGAGCGCGTCGAAGTGTTCTTCCAGTTCGGCCGAAGCGGGCCTGCCATGCCGATTCGCTGCGCCGTTCACGATGGATATTCCTTCCTCCTCGCGCCCGCGCGCCGTACTGGTCGGTCACCACGCCGGTGCGGATATCGGCGCGGCGTAGTCGCCGCCACTGTTCGAGCGCCTCCGGCATCGACCGGACCGGTGCGGGGCCGGGCGAGACCGGTGGTGTCGGTGATGGAGTGTCGTGAAACGACACTGAGGCGGGACGTGCTGTCCGGCTCGGCGAGGGGCATAACCGCTCCGCGCTTGCTGACCTCCTCGTTTCCGCAGGGTATGGCGGTGCGGGCACCGCCTTGTCTCGGACATGCCCCGGCCGAGCACTTCGAAACCGTCGAACGGAAGCGGTTCTCCATACGCCTGGTGGAGGGCGCTTTTCGGCTCACGCGCCCCGTTGCTCGAGATCATCTTCGGCGCCGAGTGAGCGCTCGATGCCGGCCAGCTGTGCCACCGCGGCGACCACCGCGCCGTCCTCGATCTCCTCCAGGCACGGATGACCTGGCACCGGGCAGGTGCGCGCCCGCGAGCCCGCGCACGCCGCGGACCGGTCGCCGAGCAAGATCGTCGGCACACCGTGCGGCGCCCAACGGCACGCGGGAACCACGGGGGCGAACAGCGAGACGATCGGCGTGCCCACCGCCGCCGCCAGATGCGCGGCCGCGGTATTGGGCGCGACGACCACGCGGGCGTCGCGCAGCACGGCCGCCAGCATCGCGAAATCCGTGGCGCCACCCAAGTCTTCGGCCACGCCCGCCGCGACGGCGGCGGTCAGTTCCTTCTCCTCCCGGCTGCCGGTGACCAGCACCCGGTGACCCGCCCGGCACAGCGCCGCGACGATCGACGCGGACCGTTCCGCCGACATGCGCCGCGCCGGGACGGCCGCGCCGGGATGGAACACCACATACCCCGGGCCGCCCGACAGCGCCCGCACGTCGGGCAGATCGGCACGGATTCGCATCGAAGTGTCGGTCGCCGGATAACCGGCCGCCCGCGCCAGTGAGACGGCTCTGACCGGCTCGGGCAGGTCCTCGTCCGGCTGATGCCGCACATCCAGTAGCGAGCCAGGGTAATCGGTGCTGATCGCGCAGATCCTGCGGACGCCCGCGGTGCGCAGCACCAGCGCCAGCGGCAGCGGCGACTGGTGGAACGAGGTGAAGATCAGCGCCTCGTCCACGCCGAGCGCCGCGATATCGGTGCGAAGATGGTCGATCGTCGTCGCGGTGACCGGCGGCGGGTCGAAATCGACCCAGCCCGCCTGGAATTCGACCACCCGATGCACGCCGGGCAGCAGTTCGGCGGCCGCCCGCCCGCGCTGCCCGGCCAGGAATGTCACTCGATCCGCCCGCGCCGCGACGGCGCGGACGGCGGGACCGGTGACCAGGACGTCGCCCGCGCTGTCGAGCCGGGCCGCCAGCACGTGCCCGGTCATGCCGGCGCGAGATGGCCGAAGTCGCTCACGGCCAGGACTGTTCGGTGGAATGGCAGACGACCATCTCCCTGATCTCGCAGCCGGGCGGCTGGGACATGGCGAACACTGCCGTGGCGGCGACGTCTTCGGGCTTGTTCAGTTCGATACCGGGCGGCGGAGCGTACCGATCGGGCCGCCCGTCGAAGAAGGCGGTGTGCATGCCGCCGGGCACGAGCAGGGTGACCCCCACCTCGCCCGCGGTCTCGGCCGCCAGCGCCCTGGTCAGCCCGACCACACCGAATTTCGAGGCGCAGTAGGCGGTGGCGTCGGGCAAGGCTTTCAGACCGAGGGTGGAGGCGACAGTGACGATCGTGCCGCGACTGGCTCGCAACGCGGGCAGCGCGGCGCGGATGACCGCGGCGGTGCCGAGCAGGTTCACCCGGACGACCCGCTCCCAGTCTTCGGTCGCGACCTCGTCGAGCTTGCCGCAGGAGTCGACGCCCGCGGCGGTGAACACCGCGTCGAGCCGTCCGCCCGCGCGGTCGATCAGGGTACGGACCGCGCGCTCGGCGTCTTCGGAATACGCCAGATCCGCGTATTCCCAGATGACGTCGGAGTCCGGTTTGTCGCGGTCGATCACGAGCGCGACGCCACCCGCGGCGTGTACGGCGTCGACCGTCGCTGCGCCGAGGCCGGACGCGCCGCCGGTGATCAGAACGGTGCCGAGCCGGTTGTTCGTCGGTTGACTCACGAGAGGTCCTTTCGGAGGTCGATGACGGAGGTCAACCGGCGGCCGCGAACTTGGTGGCCGACGGCGCCGGGATCACGCGCTGGTATGCGGTCAGGGTTTCGTCGGCGACGCGATCCCACGAGTAGCGCCCGCGCGCCCGCTGATATCCGGCCGTGCCCCAGTCGCGGCGCAGCGCGTCGTCGTCGAGCAGCGGGCGCAACGCCCGCGCCACCGGGCCCGGTTCCGGTGGGCTGACCAGGGTTCCGGTGACGCCGTCGATCACCGTGTCGAGCAGTCCGCCCACCGCGCTGGCCACCACGGGGCGGCCGCAGGCCATCGCCTCCAGCGGCACCATTCCGAACGGCTCGTACCACGGCGTGCACACGACCACGTCGGCCGAACGCAGCAGCGCGGGCATGGCCGCACGAGAGACTTGCCCGAGCAGACGCACGCGGTCGTCGACCCCGGCCTCGGTCGCCACCTGCTGTAGCCGCCGCGCTTCCGCGCCGGTCGGGTCGTTGCCGTCGGCGGAGCCGCCCGCGATCAGCAATTCGACGTCCGGCAGCTGCGCGAGCGCCCTGATGGTGGTGTCGAAACCCTTGCGGGGCACCAGCCTGCCCACCGAGACCAGCCGGTGGCGAGCGCCGCGCCGTTCCGACGGGCCGTGCGGACCGAATCGCGTGAGGTCGACGCCGCACGGCACGACGGTGGCGCGCGCGTGCGGAAGACCCATGCGGACGAGTTCCTCGACTTCGTCGGTGCACGTGGCGATCACATGGTGGGCGCGTTGTGCGACCAGCCTTTCGAGCTTGATGCGCGAGGGTGGGCTGGTGTCCGCTTCGCCCTGATAGCGGCGCTTCACGGTGCCGAGCGCGTGGAAGGTCAGCACCACCGGGATCCGGAGCTCGCGGGTGGCGGCCAGCTCCGCCGCGACCGCGGACATCCAGAAGTGCGCGTGCACCAGATCGGGACGGTGCGTCGACCAATGTTCGTGCAGGAAGGTCGTGAATTCGCCGAGATGGGCCAGGATGTCGTCCTTGGGAATAGGTTTCGGCGGACCGGCCGGCACGTGGACGACTCGATAACCGGCGTCGGTGGTGATCGTGGTGTCGATCGCCGGATCGTCGCGACGGGAATACACCGTGACGTCGTGACCGCGCCGGGTGAACGCGGCCGCCAGCTCGCCGACGTGCACGTTCTGGCCCCCCGCGTCGACGCCGCCGAGCTGGGCGAGGGGGTTGGCGTGCTCGGAAACCATGGCGATCTTCACGAGATACTCCCTTTCCGTCGGCGCCCGGCGGAACATCCGGCGGCGGCGGATCGAGGCGGTCCGCCGCGTGCGGCGATGATCACGGCGCTTCCATGTGCGGCGCTTACCCGCTTTGTCCATGACCAATCGACAAGGCGGATCGAGTGGCGCGTGCGGGAGTTCGGACGCACCGCTTCACCGGCCGCGAATCCGATCGATCATCGCCGAGGTCGAATGGTCGGCGAGGTAGCCGAGGACACGGACCTCGCCGCCGTAGGCGCGCACGATCGGCGACTCGGGCAGCGTCTCCGGTTGGTAGTCGCCGCCTTTGACGTACAGGTCCGGTTCGGTCGCCCGCAGCAGCTCCGCCGGTGTGTCCTCGTCGAAGATCGTGACGTGATCGACGCAGCGGAGGGCGGCCAGCACCGCGCAGCGGTCGCCCTCGGCATTCACCGGGCGGTCCGGACCTTTCAGCCTCCGGACGCTGCGGTCGGAATTGACCGCGACGACCAAGATGTCGCCGAGCCGCTTGGCCTCGTCCAGGTAAGCGATGTGTCCGGCGTGCAGCACGTCGAAACAGCCGTTGGTGAACACGATCCGCGCACCGGCCGCCCGATGCCGACGGAGGGTCTCGACCAGCAGGCCGCGCGGCAGAACCGCCTCGCTACCTCGGTCGGCGCCGCCGTCCGATTCGATGGCATCGCTCATGGCGTCCTTCCGACCGGCCGGATCTCCGCTCTCGCGATTCCACGCGCCGTGCTCGCTAAACACCGAGCGCGATCTAAGCGCTTCGAATTGAGAGATTAAGTGGAGTCGCTTAACGTCGGTTCATGAGCATCAGATATCCGAGGGCCGACCCGGCGATCGAACGCGGGAACCGGTATGGGTTTCAGTGATGGACCGATCACCCAGATCGCGTGGGTGACCGACGATATCGAGAAGGCGGAACGCTTCTTCGTCACGCAATACGGCGTGCGGAAATGGACACGCATCACCGGCGTCGAATTCGGCCCGCGCACATGCACCTACCGGGACCGTCCCGCCGATTTCACCGCGCACATCGCGCTGTCGTACCTCGACGACATGCAGCTCGAATTGATCGAACCGGTCCGCGGGGAAAGCATCTATGCAGACTTCCTCGCCCGCTGCGGCCCCGGCCTGCACCACGTGTGCTTCGAACCGGCCGACTTCGACGCCGCCGTCGCCGCGGCCGCGCGCGACGGCCTTCCGGTGCTGCAAAGCGGCGACATAGGCGGGGACATGCGTTTCGCCTACATCGACGGCGCCTCCGAGGGCGTGCCGTACATCGAACTCGCCGACATCGGCGACGGCATGCGCGCGTTCTTCGCCGAGGTGAAGCGCTCGGCGTCCTGACTCGAGCTCAAAGATTCTCGGCTCGTAGCGCTTTCGTCGCCTCCAAGAGCAGGTCGAGCGCGTGGTCGACCGTCTGGTCGAGGACGCGGTCCGGGTCGCCGTCGAACGTGCGGTGCTCGGCGCGCACCTCGCCGCCGGTGGCCACCGCGAACCAGACCGAGCCCGCGGGCTCGCCGTCCTGCGGATCGGGTCCGCCGACTCCGGTGACCGCGACCGCTGCGGTGGCGCCCACGAGCGCGCGCACGCCGGTCGCCATCGCGCGGGCCGCGGTCTCCGAGACGACCGGCACGTCGGGCACGTCGAGCAGCCGGTGTTTGACGTCGGGGTGATAGGCCACCACACCGCCGCGGAACCAGTCGCTCGAGTCCGGCGCGGCGCCGAGCGAGCAGGCCAGCCGGCCGCAGGTGAGCGATTCGGCGACCGCGATGGAGAGGCCGTGGTCGAGGGCGAGTCGCGCGAGTTCGGCGGCCCGCTCGTCTGCCTGCGTCACGAGCTTCGCCTCCTGTGTCCGGGGTCCGGTCCGACGTTACCGGCGCGCCGCGCCCGGCGAACATCGGCCCCCTGGCGCTGTTTCGATCGCGGCGAACCGGGAAATCGGCGGTAACTGGCTGCTCGTAGGGGGCGGCTCGGACCCGGAGGTGATGCCCATGACGCCTGCACGGTCGGGAACTGCGAGCTGGTCGCGCGGGAGGGTGGCGTGGTTCGACGCACCGAAAGGGTTCGGATTCATCGAACCCGCGTCGGATCCACGCGCATTGGTGTACGTGGACTATTCGAGTATCGAGATGGTCGGCTATCGCACCCTCGTCGAGGGGCAGCCGGTCGCGTTCATCCGATCGCGGGAACGGCCCGAGGCCGTTGTCGTGCGTGTGCTGGCCGAGGGCGTCCGAAAAGGGCGAGTGGCGGCCTGAGCGCGAGCGCTCGGACGGGCCGGCGGCAGTGGCCGGCCTGTCGGCGTTCGCGTGCAAGGACGTTCGCTCCTGATGCCGACTTCCGTACCACTTCGCGTCGGGGTTGGCCCGGTCCGCCGGACGTGGTCCTCGCCGTTGAGGTCCGTCGTCGCCGTTGACGATGCCGGCAGTCGGATGTCCTGCCCCGGTCGTTCGCCGGACCGCTGATCTGGCCCCGTCCTGGATCAGTGGCCGACATGGTTCGGATACCCCGTGTGCGGCAAACGAATCCCGGCAGAGGCACGCTTCCGCGCTGGTCGACACGCGCGGTCGGGCGCCGACACGCCGCGCTTGCGGGCGGGCTCCGATTAGCTGGATCATTGCCATCGCTACCGTTATCCTCCGAGGCAATCGGTCGCTCAGCCGGTTCCACGCCGGTGCACCGCGGTGATCGACGTGCCCGGGAGGATTGCTGTGGTCGAACGGCCGAGCGCAGACGGCGACCGGCATACGGTGCGTCCGCCGACATTCGGCGGATTGCTTCGGCAGCTGCGCGACGACCGCCGCATCTCCCGCGAGAAGCTCGCCACGGTCACCGGCATGAGCGCCAGCTACGTCACCCACCTGGAGAAGGGCGAGCGCGATCATCCGACGCGGTCGGTCGTCGAGGCGCTGGCCCGCTCGCTGGACGGGGTGCACGCCTTGAGCCGAGCCGAGCGCAGGCACCTGTTCGATCTGGCGGGACTGGTCGACACCGTGATCCCCACCGTGGCCCAGTTGCGCGCCGACATCACCCCGGCGATGCGGCACGGCCTGGAGTTGCACGGCCTCAATCCGGCGGGCTATGTCGACTCCCGCTGTAACCTGTTGGCCTGCAACGCCGTCGCCTCCGCCATTCTGCACGGCCTGCCCGAAGGCGCCAATCTGCTGCACTGGATCTTCGGCGATCCGGTGGCCGCGGACGTCCTCGTCGACTGGGAAGAGGCCGCGCGCCTCTCGGTCGCGACGCTGCGTGCGCGCATGGGCCGCACACCGCCGGGCGAATGGTCGGCCGCGCTGCTCGACGAGCTCGGCAGGTACCCGGACTTCCGCCGCATGTGGGGCGACGGTGTGGTGGATTTCGCCGACGCCTCGGCGGTCCTGCGTCTGCGCGAGCGCGCGAACGGCCGCCCGATCGTCGTCGACTTCCAGATGTACGAGGTGGATACCGGAGGCTATCCGGGGTGGGTCCGCTTCTTCGTCGGCCTGCGCCGCGCGGTCTGACGGGCGCGGCCGAACCGAGTCCGCCCGCGCACTGTGCGTGCGCAGGGCGGAGCTACGTCGATGATCTTCGAGGCGGGGCGCTCGGTCAGCTCGGCGTCGGCGGCCGGCCGACGGCGCGCGACGGATCGATGACCGCGAACACCTCGCCCTGCTGTCCCCGGAGCACGCCCATCCTGCCGAAGGGACTGTCGTCGGGTCCCGCCAGCACGGCGGCGCCGAGCTCGGCCGCCTTGGCGAGCGCGGCGTCGGTGTCGTCCACTTGGAACCAGGCCAGCCAATGCGGGGGCGCCTCGGCCTGCCGTCCTTTGGTGTCGTCGTTGAAGCCGCCCGCGACATCGCTGCCGGACGGCACGGTGAAGGTCGAGTAGACGAAGTTCTCGCCGTCGCCGATCTCCTGGTAGGTGTAGCCGAAGACCGAGGAGTAGAACTGCTGCGCCTGCTGGTATCCGGGAGTGTGCAGCTCGTTCCAGCAGTACGCGCCGTGCTCGTTGTAGATCTGCGCACCGGTGTGCCGCTTGGCTTCCCACACGCCGAAGGCCGCGCCCGTCGGGTCGGTGGCGATGAACATACGGCCGACATCGAGCACGTCGAACGGCGGCATCAGGACGGTGCCGCCCGCGGCGGTCACCTTCTCGGCCACGTCGTCGGCGCGATCGGCGGCCAGGTAGGTCGTCCACACCGAAGGCATCGCCATGTTCTCCGGCTTGGGTCCGATGCCCGCCGCCGGCGATCCGTTGCGCATCGCCATCAGATAACCGCCCGCGTCCGGCGGGCCCGCCTCGATCTCCCAGCCGAACAGCGCCGAGTAGAACTCCTTGGCTCGGTTCGGGTCGTCGACCTGGCAGTCGACCCAGCACGGCGTGCCCTGCGGCCAAGCGGTGTCACGGGTAGGCATATCCGTTCCTCCTACTGATCGACGATCGATGAGTGGATATCAGCATTGCCCTGGCAACCGGTCAGTCACCCAGGGTAAACCGATCCGTGCGAGGGCTGGGGGAATGCGCCGTGAACCGAATCCGCGAATGGCTGGCTCAGGCGGGCAGTTCCAGACCGCGTGCGAGCACCGGCCACGACGCGATCAGCGCGTCGAGCCAGTAACCCCAGGAGTGGGTTCCGGTCGGCGGGAAGTCGTACGTCGCGGGGATGCCGAGCGCGTTCAGCTTGCTTTGCAGATTGTGGCTGCAATAGTTCACGCCCGCCTCGATCAGGCCGCCGAGGAGGGCTTGGTTCACCAGTCCGCCGACGCCCGGCGGCGTGAACGGGCCGTTGAGCGTCTCGTATGGGCCGGGCAGCCCGCTGCCGCTGGAGATGAACAGCTCCACTCCGCGCAACTGCTCGGCGTTCAGGTACGGATCGTTGGCCGCCCACATCGGATCGCCCTCCGGTCCGTACATGTTGTCGGTATTGCCGCCGCCCCACAGTCCGACGGCCAGATTGACGAACGAGTATCCGATCGTATCGCTGATCTGCGCGCACCCGCTGTAGGCCGCCGCCGCGCGGTAGAGGCCGGGCGCGGCGATCGGCAGTTGCAGCACCGAGGTGCCCGAAGTCGACAGTCCCGCAATGGCATTGAGCCCGTTGGTGCCGAGCGCACCGTCGATCAGCGGCGGCAGTTCCTTGTTGAAGAAGGTCTGCCACTTGTTCACGCCCAGTTTCGGATCCGGGGCCCGCCAATCCGTGTAGTAGCTGAACGCGCCGCCGATGGGCTGAACGACGTTGACGTCCTTGCTGCTCAGGAATTCCAGCGCCTGCGGGGTGCGGGCATCCCAGTTCGCGGTGCCCTCGCCGCCGTCCGCGCCGGAGAGCAGGTACAGAGTCGGGCGTGGCGCCGACGTGTCGGCGGGGCGCTGCACGGTGACGGTGACCGGCTTGTCCATGGCCGCCGAGTACACGTTCAACCTCAGGTGCCGGTCGTCCTCGATGGTGAAATCCAGTATGCGCGAACCGTCCGCCGCCACCGGGCGGGCCAGCAACGCGCCGTTCGCGATGATCGGATCGGCGTGCGCCGTGCCGGGAACGAGCGTGCCGAGCAACGCCGCGGCGACCGCCGCGAGCACGCTAGAGTGCCTGCCGAGCGCTCGCCGCTCCATGGTGTACCTCCGTGACTCGTCCGGGTCCGTCGCACACTGTCAGGCACACCGTACTGGCTGACGAGTAACCACTCGGCTATCTCCGCGCGGCGCGCCGCACGTCTCAGTGCCCGGTCAAGCAGTCGACGAACAGGGCGGTGGCGGGTCGCGTGTCGTCGCTGCGCCACGCGACGGCCAGTTCGGCGGGCGCGAGTCCGTCGACCGGGCGATACACCAGTCCGGGCCTTCGGTAGAGTTCGGCGTTGCCCGCCGCGACCAAGGCGACGCCCAGACCGGAGGCGATGGCCTCGAAAGTCTCGTCGGCGCCGGTGGCTTCGGCGCCGATACGGACCGGATGACCGTCGCGTGCCTCGATCGCCAGCCAGTGATCGCGCAGCGACCCGGCGGCGCTCGGCAGGGCGACGAACGGCTCGTCGAGCAGATCGGCGAACGCGATCGTGTCGCGGTCGGCGAGCGGGTGCCCCTCGGGCAGCATCACGCCGCGGGCTTCGCGCCGCAGGACCCTGGTGCCGAGCCCGTCGAGCGGAATGGGCAGCCAGACGATGCCGACATCGCTGGAGGCGTCGGCGAGCCCGGCCGTCGGATCCGACCAGCCGACCAGGCGCAGCGAGACGGTCCAGTCCGGCGCGGTCGCGCGGAACCGGGTGATCGCGCGGCGCTGCAGGTCTCGTCCCACCGCGGTCTGCATGCCGACTACGAGGGTCAGCTGGCGGCCGATCGTCTGGGCGCGCGGGTAGGCGCGATCCCATCGTTCGAGGATTTCGCGCGCGGTCGGCAGCAGCTCGGCGCCCTGCGCGGTGAGCGTGACGCCGCGTGGTGTGCGGTCGAACAGATCGAAGCCGAGACGGCGTTCCAGCGCCCGGATCTGCTTGGACAGCGCCGGTTGCGAGACGAAGACGCGCGCCGCGGCCCTGGTGAAGTTGGCCTCCTCCGCCACCGCGACGAGGTAGCGCAGGTCCCGCAGATCGACGTCCATAACGGTTGGTTATACCAATATGACTTGGACGGCAGCGGGCGTCATCGGCGAGAGTGGTGCCATGACCAAGATCCCCGTCCGCCGGCTCGGCGAAATCCCGGTGTCCGCAGTCGGTTTCGGCGCGATGGTGCTCTCGCCGGGCATGTACGGAGCCGTCGACGACGACCGCGGCCTCACCGCGCTCCGGCACGCCTTCGACCAGGGCGCCACGCTCGTCGACACCAGCGACGGCTACGGCGCCGACGGCCACAACGAACAACTGATCGGCCGCGCGATCCGCGGCCGCCGCGACCAGGTCACCGTCGCGACCAAGTTCGGCTTCCGTATCCCCGAAGGCGCCGCGGCGCACAAGTTTCCGGTGGGCTTCGCTTTCGGCGAGCTGGCCGTCAACGCCGAGCCGCGCTACGTGCGCGGCTACGCCGAGCAGAGCCTGCGCAACCTCGGCACCGATGTGATCGACCTGTACTACCCGCATTTCCCCGATCCCGAGGTGCCGATCGAGGACACCGCGGGTGCGGTGGGCGAGTTGGTCGCCGACGGCCTCGTACGCTACCTCGGCCTGTCCAACGTCACCGCCGAGCAGCTGCGCCGCGCGCACGCCGCGCATCCGGTCCAAGCGGTGCAGGCGGAATGGTCGATGTGGCGTCCGGTCGATCCCGAATTGCTGGCGACGGCGCGGGAGCTGGGTGTCGGCGTGGTCGCGTGGAGCCCGCTCGGCGCCGGATTCCTCACCGGCACGGTCGATCGCGTCGGTGACGACGATTTCCGCGCCAATCTGCCCCGGTTCGACGCGGCCAATCTCGCGGCGAACAACGATTCCTACGCCGCGCTGCACGGGATAGCTACCGAACTCGGCATCAGCCGAAGCCAGTTGGCGCTGGCCTGGCTGCTGCATCAGGATCCGCACGTGGTCCCGATCCCGGGTAGCCGCACGCCCGCGCACATCGAGGACAACCTGTTCGCGGCGAACGTCGGTCTGCACGCCGACACCCTGCGTCGCATCGATGAGGTTCTCGACAGCGTGCAAGCGGTGGGGGCGACGCTGCTGGAGAACTGATCCCGGCGACCGCGGCGATCGTCGTCGCGCTCGCGGTCTGCGCCGGTTCATGATTCGATGGGACATCCTTATCCCGGGCGCGTCCACCCCGACGCGCCGCCGGGATTCGCGATGCGGCAAATCCATGGTTTTGCCGTCAACGACGCATCGACTATGAATGTGGGGTGTTGTTCACACTCGTGATCACTTGCCTGCCATCGGATCTCCACGGTCGGAGGTCGATTTGACCATAGAGCACCCCAACGAGGACGAGGTCACGCAGCTGGCGCGACGGGTCGAAAAGGCCCGCGGACGGCTTGCCTACCAGTTCGACCCGGCCCTGACCGAGGCGTTGTCCGAAGACGAACTACACGCCGAACGCGAACTCGCCGAGCGAATTCGCGAACAGGACCGTGGACAGCGGTGGAAAGAGGTCCAGGCCGCCGCGGTCGCCTCCGACCGCGCCAGGCACACGGCGGAGGAAATCGCGAAGGCCGATATGCGAGATTTGTTGCTCGCCCGCAAGGCGATCGCCGCGCAGCGGCGTGAATCCAGCCCGCACGCGAAACTCGCCTCGCTCTACCGGCACCGCGCCTGGTCGCTGCGCGCGCTGGCCGGTGTGGTCGGTGCGGGCATGCTGTGGTCCGCGGTGAACGTGCAGCACAACATCGCGCCGGGGGGAGCGAACGATCCGCTCTACTGGTTCAGCTATCTGCTGGAAGGGATGATCAGCGTCTGTCTGATCATCATCATGATCGGCACCAACAAGGTGGCGGAATGGGGCGTCATCGACAACCGCCGCCAGGTCGCCGCCGCCGAAATGGCGCTGCTGACACTGACCGTCGGCCTCAACACCTACCCGTACCTGCGTGGCGGCCAGTGGTACGAGGTGGCCGTGCACGCGATCGCTCCGGTGATGATCGGTGTCGCCCTGCTGATTCACGATGCCGCCAGCGCCCGGTACGGCCTCGCCATCCACCGGGCCACCGAACAGGTCCGCGAGCTGCCCGACCCGGCCGAGCAGATTCGGCGCAGTTTGCCGGCGGTTGTCAATCTGCGGGCCGCGGCCGCGGCGGCAGCGCCTGCTCCCGCGGTACGCGTCGCCGAGCGCGAGAGCGTCGAGGAGCAGTACGAGCAGCCGGAGGCGGCCACCGAGCAGATCGTTCCCGATCTGGAGGACGGCTTCGCCGAGGCCGCGCGGGCCGCGAGCAACGGCAAGGTATCCGCCAACGGGGCAGGCCCGAGCGTCACCCCGAAGAGGCCCGAGCCGAAGAAGGTCGAAAAGGCCGCCACGGCAGCCAAGGTGGACAAGCCGGCGGCCGAGCCCGCTCCCGCGCGGACGCCGGAGCCGGTGGCCGCCAAGGTGGTCGTCCGGCAGACCCCGCCACCGCCGACCAAGCCGATCGAGATCGACAAGCCGGCGGCGGCCCGCCCGGCCAAGGAGAACAAAGACAAGGCGACGAACTCCAAGGAACGCAACGCGGCGCCGCCGGATCCGGACGGCGCCTTGCATGAGGTGGTTCGCTCGTCGGGCATCTACGACACCGGGCAGTTCCGCATCGCCGAGGCCCTCGAGCAGGAACTCGCCGAGATGCAGGAGGCGCGCAGGCGAGCGCGTGCCACCGCGAGGCGCTCGGCGCTCAGCTCGGACTAGCGGCCGGGGTGAGCGAGCGGCGCAGCCGCTGATCGAGTTCGTCGCGATAGAACTCGAGGAAGCCGTCCGGATCGGGTCCGGCGTTCTGGAGGACGAGATGGTCGAATCCGGCGTCGGTGTAGGTGCGGACGGCCTGGACGTAGCGCTCCGGATCGGAACCACAGGTGAAGTGGTCGCGAATGTCCTCCTCGCGCACGGTGGCGCTGGCGGCGGCGAAGTTGACCGGGTTGGGTAGTTCGCTCATGACCTTCCAGCCGGACAGCGCCCAGCGGGTCGTCTCCAGCGCGGCCTGCGCGCCGGTGTGCTCGTCGGGGGCCCAGGCCAGCGGCACCTCGGCGTAGCGCGGCCCCGTTCCGCCGTTCTCGTGGTAGTGCCGGACGATCTCCGGGTCGGCGTCGGTCGCGAAAAGGCCGTCGCCGAATTCGGCCGCCAGCTTGGCCGACGACAGGCCGCCCGCCGCGACCGCGATCCGCGGCGGCTCGTCGGGCAGATCGAAGATCCGCGCGTCCGAGAGATGCAGGTACTGGCCCGAGTAGGAGCGATAGCCGCCGCTCCACAGCAACCGGATGATGTCGAGCGCTTCGCGCAGCATGTCGTGGCGCACCCGCACCGAGTCGGGGAACTCCAGGCCGACGATGTGCTCGTTGAGCCGTTCGCCCGAGCCGACGCCGAGGGTGAAGCGTCCGTCGGACACCAGCGCCATCGTGGCGGCGGCCTGCGCCACGATCGCCGGGTGGTAACGCAGGATCGGACAGGTCACGCCGGTGGCCATGCCGATGCGCTCGGTACGGGCCGCGACGGCGCCGAGCACCGTCCAGGCGAACGGTGAGTGCCCTTGATTGTCGAGCCAGGGGTGGAAGTGGTCGCTGATCTCGACGAAATCGAAGCCGGCGCGCTCGGCCTGCACGGCCTGGCGGATCAGCTCGGCGGGACCGAAACCCTCTGCCGCCAGCTTGTATCCGATCTGCATCGCTACCTCCTCGACTCGATGGTGTCGCTGGTGGGCCACCGATCGCCTACCCCAGCCCGCTTCCGGCAAACGAAGCGCCGAGGCCACCCGGGGTGAACGTGATCTAGGTTTGCCTCGTTCGCGCCAGGGTAGATCCGCATCATCGCAGGTAACAGCAGATCCGCCGGGAGGTCCGATGACCACAACGGAAACCGGCGCGGGGCCCACCGGAGAGCGGAGGGTCACGTGATCGGCTACTACATCCACCACCACGGCTCGGGCCACCTGCTCCGCGCTCGCCGCATTCGCGCCTGTCTGGCGCATCCGGTGACCGCACTGTCTTCGTCGGTCTCGTCCGACGACGAGGCCTTCGACGACGTCGTCCACCTGCCTTCCGACAACCCCTCCCCGGCGATCGGCGATCCCACCGCCGCAGGGGTTCTGCAATGGGCTCCCCGGCACAACCGGGGGCTCGCAGAACGGATGGCGACGATCGCGACGTGGCTGGCGACCGCCCGGCCGGACGCGGTGGTGGTGGACGTGTCCGTCGAGGTCGCGCTGCTGGCACGACTGCACGGCGTGCCCGTCGTATGCATGGCGCTGCCTGGTGCCCGCGCCGATCCGGCCCACCAGTTGATGTACCGCGTCGCCGACCGGTTGATCGCCGGCTGGCCGCGCGATCTCTACGATCCGCTGTGGCTGCGCCCGTACGCGGACAAGACCAGCTACGTCGGCGGCATCACCCGATTCGACGGCCGCCCTCCGGTGTTCCCGCCGCACGACGGGCGGCCGACCGTGCTGGTCGTCGGCGGCGCGTGCGGCGGGACGCGCACCGCGGCGAAGGTGCGCGCCTGCGCCCTGCGCCATCGCGAATACCGTTGGCGCACCATCGGATTGGGTGACTGGGTGGACGATCCGTGGCCGGAGCTGTGCCGGGCCGACGTGATCGTGACGCACGCGGGACAGGGCGCCGTCGCCGATGTCGCCGTCGCCGCCAAACCCGCCGTCGTGGTGCCCGCGCCGCGGCCCTTCGGCGAACAAGAAGCCACCGCGAAAACGCTCGCGTCGGCGGGCATGGCGCTCACGGTGGATCGCTGGCCGGATCTCGACGACTGGCCCGCCCTGCTGGCGCGGGCGCGCGAGCTGGATACCGGCCGCTGGCGCGCGTGGCGGGCGCGCGGCGCGGCCGTGCGAGCCGCCGCGACCATCGCCGAAGTCGCCGCCGAACGGCTGCGCCGCGTCTCGTAGCGTGAATACCGCGGTCGTCGCGGCGGAGCGCGTGCACGCGCACGGCCGGGCGATAACCATCGCGTGAGCCGGGTATGCGACCACCATGACAGCGATAGCGGCCCCCGAAGCCCACCCTCTGCCCGACCCGCGCGGTGACCTGTCCGCGGCGGTGGTCGACCTGCTGCGCGGTACGCCGGGGCGGGCCGTACCGCGGCCGGGGCCGGTGGATCCGTTCGGCGAGGATCTGCTGCTCGCCCTGCACACCTGCTACGAGCTGCACTACTACGGGTTCGCCGACGTCGATTCGGGCTGGGAGTGGGATGCGGGTCTGTTGACGCTGCGCGCCGCGATGGAACAACGCCTCCTGAACGCGCTGCGCGACGCGGTCCCCGGCGGGACGGATCTCGAAGCGGAACTCGAACAGTTGCTCGTCACGCCCCTGGAAGCGAGCGGGCCCAGCCAGTTCCTGCTCGATCGCGGCGAGTGGTGGCAGATGCGGGAGTACCTGGTGCATCGCTCGCTCTACCACCACAAGGAGGCCGACCCGTACGCCTGGGCGATTCCCCGCCTGCGCGGTCAGGCGAAGGCGTCGCTGGTCGCGGTGGAATTCGACGAGTTCGGCGGCGGGCGCGGCGAACGGGTGCACGCCCGGCTGTACGCGGAACTGATGGCGGCGGCGGGACTGAATCCGGACTACCTGCACTACCTGAACGTCATCCCCGCGCCGATGTTCGCGCTGATGGACACGATCTCGCTGTTCGGTCTGCACCGGTCACTGCGCGGGGCGCTGGTCGGGCATTTCGCGACCGTGGAGATCAGCTCGCCGCCGGGTGCGCAGCGGATGGTGCAGGCGCTGCGTCGTCTCGACGCCGACCCAGCCTGCACCCTGTTCTACCGCGAGCACGTGGAAGCCGACGCGGTGCACGAACAGGTCATGCGCCGCGACGTGATCGGCGATCTGCTCGAACAGGAGCCCGGGTTGACCGAATCGGTCGTGTTCGGCATCCAGGCGACCAACCTGCTGGAGGATCGGTTCGCCGATCATGTGCTCGGCTGCTGGGAGGCGGGGCGCGGTTCGCTGCGCGATGGCGAGCCGCTTTCGGCGACGCCGGACGATTAGGTCGGCGCGATCCGGCTATCCGCTGTACGTGATGTTGATTCGACCGCCCTGGGTGTATCGCCCGCAATCGGACACCTGGCTGCTTGCCAAGGCGCTCGACGAAGCGAGCATCCCGCGCGGCGGACACGTGCTCGACGTGTGTACGGGTACCGGGGCGCTGGCGATCGCCGCCGTGCGGGGCGGAGCCGCTGCGGTCACCGCCGTGGACATCTCGCGCGCCGCCGCGGTGTCCGCGTGGTTGAACTGCCGAGTGCGGGGGATAGGGGCCGAGGTGATCCGGGGCGACTTCGCGTCGGTGCTGAGTGGACGCCGGTTCGATCTGGTCCTGGCGAATCCGCCCTACGTCCCCGCGCCGGAGCGGGAGCACCGTGGCGCCGCGCGAGCCTGGGATGCGGGCGCGCGCGGTCGCGGCGCCCTCGACCGGCTGTGCCGGATGATGCCGGGTCTACTGAATCCGCGCGGTGCGGCGCTGCTCGTGCACTCGATGCTGTCCGATCCGGACAGCACGCTGAACCAATTGCGGGACGCCGGCTTGAAAGCCGCGATCGTGGCCCGCCACACCGTGCCGTTCGGACCCGTGTTGCGTGGGCGCGCCGACTGGCTCGCCTCGAACGGGCTCATCGAACCCGGCCAGGACAGCGAAGATCTGGTGGTGATCCGTGCCGACCGCATCCGAAAGTGAGCCGAGGCGAGTCACTTTCACCGCCGACGGTCCCGCTCTCGTCGAGGGGCCAGTCGAACTGGTGACCGCCGATGGCAAGACCATTCGCTGCGACCGCTTCCAAGTCGCGATCTGCCTGTGCCGCCGGTCCAAGAACTACCCCCTGTGCGATACCAGCCACCGCAAACATCGCCGCGCCACCGCGTAGGAGGGCGGGCAGCCCATCGACAGTGACGCACGGACAGGAGGAACCATGGCCCAACAGGTCGGCGACTACGTCGTGCGGCGACTGCGCGAATGGGGTGTCGAGCAGGTCTTCGGCTATCCCGGTGACGGCATCAACGGCCTGGTCGCCGCCTTCGGGCGGGCCGACGACGACCCTGCCTTCATTCAGGCCAGGCACGAGGAGATGTCGGCGTTCGAGGCCACCGGCTACGCCAAGTTCAGCGGCAACGCCGGTGTCTGCACCGCCACTTCGGGGCCGGGCGCGATCCACCTGCTTAACGGCCTCTACGACGCGAAACTCGATCACGTGCCCGTGGTGGCGATCGTCGGGCAGACCGCGCGCAGTGCGATGGGCGGCAGCTACCAGCAGGAAGTGAACCTGCAGACCCTCTTCCAAGACGTCGCCGACTATGTGGTCGAGGTGAACGTCGCCAGCCAGTTGCCCAACGCACTGGATCGCGCGTTCCGTGTCGCCATCGCGCGCCGCGCGCCGACGGTCGTGATCATTCCCTCCGACCTACAGGAGGAGGAGTACGAGCCGCCCGAGCACGCGTTCAAACAGGTGCCGTCCAGCCCGCCGGGCGCGGCGCCGCCCGCGCAGGTGATCCCCGCGCGGGACGAGATCCGGAGGGCGGCAGAGATACTCGACGCCGGTTCGCGGGTCGCGATCCTGATCGGTCAGGGCGCTCGCTCGGCCGCCATGGAAGTGCTCGAGATCGCCGACCGCACCGGAGCGGGCATTGCGAAGGCATTGCTCGGCAAGGATGTGCTTCCGGACGATCTTCCCTTCGTCACCGGGCCGATCGGCCTGCTCGGCAGCAAGCCGAGCTACGAGCTGATGCGCGACTGCGACACCCTGCTCATCGTCGGCTCCAACTTCCCGTATTCGCAGTTCCTGCCGGAGTTCGACCGGGCACGTGCGGTGCAGATCGATATCGACGGCACCATGATCGGGATGCGGTACCCGACCGAGGTGAACCTGGTCGGCGACGCCAAATCGACTCTGGCCGAAATGATTCCGTTGGTCCAGCGCAAGACCGACCGGTCGTGGCGAGAGACGGTGGAGAAGAACGTGGCCCGCTGGTGGGAGACGCTGGAACGGCAGTCCATGCTGGACGCGCGGCCGCTGAACCCGATGCGGGTGGTCTGGGAACTGTCCGAGCGCATACCCGACAACGCCATCGTCACCGCGGATTCGGGCTCGTCGACGAACTGGTACGCCCGGTGCCTGCGCTTCCGCGGCGAGATGCGCGGTTCGCTCTCCGGCACACTGGCGACGATGGGGCCCGGGGTTCCGTACGCCATCGGGGCGAAGTTCGCCCATCCCGACAGGCCTGCGATCGCGCTGGTCGGCGACGGCGCCATGCAGATGAACGGGCTCGCCGAACTGCTCACCATCGCTCGCTACCGGAACCGTTGGCCGGATCCTCGGCTGGTGGTTTGCGTCTTTCACAACAACGATCTCAATCAGGTCACCTGGGAGCTGCGCGCGATGGGCGGCGCACCGAAATTCGAGGAATCCCAATCGCTTCCGGATGTGTCCTACGCGGAAGTCGCGCGGGTGATGGGGCTCGCCGCGATCACCGTCGACTCCGCCGACGAACTCGGGCCCGCGTGGGACCGCGCCTTGCGAGCCGACGAACCGGTGCTGCTCGACGTGAAATGCGATCCCGAGATGCCGCCCATCCCGCCGCACGCCACCTGGGACCAGTTGAAGGACACCGCGGAAGCCGTGCTCCGCGGCGATCCCGAGGCCAGGCACTTCATCGCACAGGGCGTGAAAGCCAAAGCGCAGGAATTCATGAGGAGGAGTTGAGCGATGGGTTTTCCGGAGCAGCAGCAGGAGGTCCCCGGCGTCCAGTCCAGGATGACGCCCGCGCCGGACTGCGGCGAGAACAGCTACCGCGGATCGGGCAAGCTCACCGGTAAGGCGGCGGTGATCACCGGCGCCGACAGCGGCATCGGGCGCGCCGTGGCGATCGCGTTCGCCAGAGAGGGCGCCGACGTGCTGATCTCGTATCTCGACGAGGACGAGGACGCCAAGGAGGTGGCCGACTTGGTCACTCAGGCGGGCCGCAAGGCCGTGCTGATGCCGGGCGATCTCGCCGATCCCGCGCACTGCAGGGCCGTCATCGATCGCGCCGTGCAGGAGTTCGGCAAAGTGGACGTGCTGGTGAGCAACGCGGCCTACCAGATGACCCACGAGACGCTCGAGGAGATCTCCGACGAGGAGTTCGACCACACCTTCAAGCTGAACGTCGGCGCCTACTTCTACCTCGTGAAAGCGGCACTGCCGCATATGCCTTCCGGCGCATCGATCATCGGCAGCTCGTCGGTGAACTCCGACATGCCGTCGCCGACACTGGCTCCGTACGCGGCCACCAAGGCGGCCATCGCCAATTTCTCCGCCAGCCTGGCGCAGCTGCTGGGAGAGCGCGGGATTCGGGTCAACAGCGTCGCGCCGGGGCCGATCTGGACGCCGCTGATCCCCTCGACCATGCCGGTGGAGAAGGTGACGAAGTTCGGTGACGACACACCGCTCGGGCGGGCGGGCCAACCGGCCGAACTCGCCGCGGCCTACGTGCTTCTGGCCTCCGACGACGGCAGCTACATCTCCGGCGCCCGGCTGGCGGTGACCGGCGGGCGGCCCATTCTCTGACGCCGTCGCGGGTGATCGCCGGCACAGGTGTCCGGCGATTTCTTGCGATCTCGTTTCGATAACAGCAACGCGGGTATCCAACCAGAGTCGAATTCGGTTGGAAACGAGGTAGATCGGATGGAACAGGAATCGACGGTGCGCACCGCGGACGACGACATGGCCCGGACCGACACCTACGACAACGTCGAACCGTGGTTCGAGAAGCTGGCGAGCCTGGACGCGAACGACCCGCATCGGCAGCGAGTCCGGGAGGACATCGTGCGGATGTGCCTGCCGCTGGCGGAACACATCGCGCGTCGCTTCGCAGGCCGCGGCGAGGCGTTCGACGACCTGCACCAAATCGCCCGGCTCGGGTTGGTGCAGGCCGTGGATCGCTTCGACGTCTCACGCGGCAGTTCGTTCCTGTCGTTCGCGGTGCCGACCGTCATGGGCGAGGTGCGGCGGCATTTCCGCGATCGCACCTGGTCGGTTCGGGTTCCGCGGCGGCTGAAGGAGATCCAGCAATCGATCGGGCCCGCCACCGATGTCCTCGCGCAGCGGCTCGGCCGCATGCCGACCGCGCGCGAACTCGCGGCCGAGCTCGATGTCGAGCTCACCGAGATCACCCAGGCGCTGGTCGCGAGCAACGGCTACCAGTCGAGCTCGCTGGACGCGGCGTACCGCGACGGTGAGGACGACGGTTCCACGCGGGCCGCCGTGGACTCGCTGGGCGCCGAGGAGCCGTGCTACCGGCTGCTGGAGGACGCGATGGCGGTGCGCCCGCTCATCGCCGAACTGCCGGAGCGGGAGCGGCAGGTGCTGGTGATGCGGTTCTTCGAGAACAAGACCCAGGCGCAGATCGCCGAGCGGCTCGGGGTGTCGCAGATGCAGATCTCGCGCATTCTCACCAAGACGCTGAAGACGTTGCGGGAGCGGGCGCTCGGCGAGGAGAGCGAGCACCTGGCCGCCTGATCGCCCTCACCCTCCTGGCGGGTGACCCTCGGGCAACCGGCAGCCAGCTGTCGCGGTGATCGTCATCGACCGTGCGTCGGCGAGGATCGACAGCTCGGTGTTGCTGTCCCACTGCACGCCGTCCCCGCCCTGGAAGGTGACGTGCCGGTCCGGCGACGCGCTGTCGCCGGGCAGCATGTCCGTCGCGCCGACGGACATGGCCAGGGCGTGGGCCGTTTCCTGGAAACCAGGCCACGCCTCGGCGGGCAGCGAACCATCGGTTCGGTAGCGCGGCAGCACGACGCGCCTGCCGCCGGTGTGTTCGTACGGTCCGTAGCAGGGGCCGAGTGCCCGGTCCTCGGTTCGGCTCCAGCGCAGCGCGGGATCGATCGCCGAGGCGGCCGCCGCGATCTGGTCCACGACCGCCGCGAGCTGCCGCTCGGTCTCCTCGGAAGACGGCAAATCGGTCAATTCGGCTGTGGCGGCCGCGATCTCGGCGGCGGAGGGCGGCGGTGCGGGTTCGCCGAGCAGGGTCGCGCAGCCGCCGGCTGTCAAGACCGCTACCGCCGAGACGGCGGCCAAGCGCGCAGCGGCGGTCGGCCGTCGCGGTCCGGTCATCGTCGTCTCCCACCGTCTACGCGGCCGCACGGATCGTGAGGGCGCTTCTCCGGCAATCCTATTCGCGACGGGTGATGCGCGGGGCAAGATCGCGACGCGCCGCGCGCGTGGAAGCGCCACTCCGAAGCGACCTGTCGGAGATGCGGATTCCCGAGACATCCGCCGATCTTTTGTATAGTTTGACCCTCGTTCAGTGAAGATCTGGCAAACACTATCCCCGGCCCGGAGGCGACGGAGGTTCGCGCGCCGCGCGGCCGACTAGGAAGGGATGGGCGGTGACGGGGAAATCCGAGGCGGGCGAACATGTCGGGCGCCCGGCGCAGGGCAGGGGAGGAACCGGGAACGTGGTGACCATCGCGCAGTTGCGGGCCGTCTTGGCGATTCTGCGCATCGACCCGGACAAGGCGGATCCGCCTTTCGACGGACCGCGGGACGCCACCACTCAGCGGGCGTTGCTGGTCGGTCTGCTGCAACACGTGGTCGGCGGCGAATCGCCTCGGGCGAACTTCGCGCACGAGGATCCGGCCGAGCGGATGTGCGCCGACGCCGTCGAGTTGCACGACCGCATCGACGCCATGGCCGCCGACGCCATCGTCGAGCCCGCCCCGGCGCTGCTCGCCGCCGCGGTCCGGTCGGCCGACGCCACCGCGGCGCTGCTCGAACTGAGCCGCAATCCGGTGGGTAGCGAGGCCGAAATGCGTTGGCAGCGTGCGCTCACCGATCTGGGGCAGGCCTATCACCTGCTCAACGACGAGTACGTCGGCCGATCGAACACCACGACGGCCCCGCTGCGCTGAGGGGCCGGGTGGTTCGCCGGGCCGGGTGGACGAGCGCCCGTCAGACGGGACGGCCCGTGCGGCGGTCGCGCCACACCAGGACGGGCTCGACCACGCGCGCCGCTATCGGACCGAGTACCGCCATGAGCAGCACGTAGGTCGTGGCCAGCGCCGCGAACTCGGTGGGCACCGCGCCCGCGGTGACCGCCAATCCCGCGATGACGATGGAGAACTCGCCGTGCGCGACCAGTGCGGTGCCGGCGCGCGCCCGCCCGTAGCGCGAGCTCCCCGCGTTCTTCGCGGCCCACCAGCCGGTGGCGACCTTGGTGGCCGTGGTGACCGCGGCGAGCAGGCAGGCCCAGCCGAGCACCGGAGGTATGGTCGCCGGATCGGTGCTCAGCCCGAAAAGCACGAAGAACAGCGCGGCGAACAGATCGCGCAGGGGTTCCAGGATTTTGGTGGCGTTGTGCGCTGTCGAATCCGAGATCGCGATGCCGAGCAGGAACGCGCCCACCGCCGCCGAGACTTGCAGCGCGGAGGCGAGTCCGGCGACCAGCAGTGCGGAACCGAGCAGCTTCAGCAGGAAGATCTCGCGGTCGTCGCTGTCCACGATCATCGAGACGTATCGTCCGTAGCGCAGCGCGACTACGAGCACCACGGTGACGACGAGCAGCGCGATCCCCACGGTGGTGAGACCGGCCAGGAATCCGGTGCCGGCGAGCACCGCCGTCAGCACCGGCAGATAGCCCGCCATCACCAGATCCTCGAACACCAGGATGGACAGGATCGTCGGCGTCTCGCGGTTGCCCAGTCGGCCGAGATCGTTGAGCACCTTGGCGACGATGCCCGAGGAGGAGATGTAGGTGACGCCCGCCATCGCGATGGCGCCGGTCGCGCCCCAGCCGAGCAAGAGGGCGACCAGGACGCCTGGAGTGGCGTTGAGCGCGAAATCCATCACACCGGCTGCCCAGGAACGGCGCAGGCCGGTGACCAGCTCGGCGGCGCTGTACTCGAGGCCGAGCAGCAGCAGGAGCAGCACGACGCCGATCTCGCTTGCCAGGTGAATGAACGAATCGACCTGGTCGAGTTCTACCAGGCCGCCCGTTCCGAACAGCAGGCCGCCGACCAGATACAGGGGAATCGGCGACATGCCGATGCGGGCGGCGACGCGCCCGAGCAGACCGAGACCGAAGAAGACCGCGCCCAGCTGAATCAACGCGAGCGCGGTTTCGTGTGCCACCATGCCTCAGCCGTCCGTCAGGATGACGGCGGCGGCCGCTAGGCCATCAGCGGTGCCGACGACGATGAGGACGTCGAAGGCGTTGAACACGAAATCCGGACCGGGCGAGGCGATCACGTGCCCGGCGCGCACCACCGCGACGATGGACGACTTGGTGCGTGTGCGCATTTGCGTGTCGCCGAGCGGCCTGCTCTCGTAGGGAGACCCGCCGCGGACGGTGAGCTGGCGGGTCGTGACACCGTCCAACTCGCGGTGCTCCTCCTGCAATTGCGCCACCACCTGCGGGGCGCCGAGCAGAGTGGCGAGCAATGCCGCCTCGCGCCGGGTGAGCGAGATCTGGTCGGTGACGTCGGGGTTGTCGGGCTTGCCGATGATCAGGTCCAAAGTGCCGTCGCGGTGGTCGATTACGCCGATGCGCCGGTTGCTTTTCAGGGGAAAGTCTTTGCGTACACCGATACCCGGCAAGGGCGTTACCTCTACGTTCACGACTCCACCCTATCCGGACAATTCGGGCGGGCCTCGGTCGCGGAGGCGTAGTGCCGCGTGCGGTCGTGAATCAGTGGCGATCGGGCCGCGCGGCGCGCACCGCGCGATAGCGGTCGGTGAGTCCGTCCAGCAAGGCTTGGAGCCCGACCTCGAACGCGTCCTCGTCGATGCGGTGTTGCCGGTCGGCGAGCAGGTGGGCCTCGCTCAGGTGCGGGTAGTCGCCGCCGTACACGGTGGCGTCGGCGGGGAACCCCGCGGCGAACGAGGCGAGCGCGGAGCCGGTTATGAAATAGCGCATCAGCGCGCCGACCGTGGTCGCCTCGCGGCGCGGCCACCCCGCCGCGACGAGGCCGCCGAATACCGCGTCGGCGATGCGCAGCGCATTGGGGCGGTGCCCCGGCCCGCCGGCCAGCGCGGGGACGATGTTCGGATGGGCGGCCATGGCGGCGCGGTAGGAGTGGGCCCACTCCCGCAGCGCCGTGCGCCAGTCCGGATTCTCCGCGCCGAGCGCGGCGAACATGCCGGTGTCGACCTCGCCGAGCACCGCGTCGGCAACGGCGTCGATGAGTTCGTCCTTGGTGCCGACGTGGTTGTAGAGCGAGGGGCCTTGCACGCCGAGTTGGGCGGCGATTCGCCTGGTGGACACCGCCGCCATGCCCTCGGCGTCGAGCAGTGCCAGCGCGGTGGCCACGATGCGCGCTCGTGTGAGCAGCGGGTGGCGGGGTCGGGCCACGAGTTTGCCTCCTTGTCCGGTTGCAGCATTGTCGCAGGAGACAAAAACTTGCGCTGCTAGTTTATCGACCTTACGGTGGGTCGGAAACTTTCATCGCTAGTTTTGGAGCGTGATTTCATGCGGGTTGTCTCTCGAAGACGAGTCAGGCACAGACCCATCGAACGACTGCGGGGCATTCTCGCGGCGACCGTCGTCGCGAGCCTGACGGCGCTCGGCACGATCAACGCCATCGGTCCGGCGGCAGCAGCACCGGAGCCCGCGGCGGCCGGGGCCGCGTCGACCGAACAGCAGCTCGCGGATCTGATCGGTGCTGGTCTGCGGCCCGCGCCGGACGGCAGGCAAGTGCAGCCCATCGTGGACACCGGCAGCGGCTCGGGTTCGGCCGGGCTCAGCCGGGCGACCCGGGTAGCAGGCGAGGGACCCGAGGTGACGGCCTACCTCGCGGCGTTCGTCAACGGACTGGCCCATCCCGATGCGGCGCCCGCCGGCGCTAATCAGCCGAATTGCCGTCCCAGCGCGGAACATCCGCGACCGGTGGTGCTGGTGCACGGCACCTGGCTCAACGCCTACGACACCTTCGCGTACTTCTCGCCACGGCTCGCCCGCGCGGGATACTGCGTCTTCACCTTCAACTTCGGCCGCGTGGGCGTGCTCGAGGGCGGCGGGCTCGGACCGCTGCTGCCCGGCCGCTACGGCGTCGGCCCGATGGAGGATTCGGCGCGTCAGCTGAGCGAGTACGTCGACACGGTGCTGGCCGCCACCGGCGCCGACCAGGTCGATCTGGTCGCGCACTCGCAGGGCGGCCCGGTCTCCAGCCAGTACCTGAAATTCGAGGGCGGCGCAGGCAAGGTCGGCAAGCTCATCACCTTCGGCGGCACCAACCACGGCACTTCGCTGATGGGCATGGCGACCCTCGGGCGGCTCATCACCAACCTCGGCATCAACATCCTGGGCTTCTACCAGCCGCTGATCGGCCAGGCCAACATCCAACAGGTCGTCGGTTCGGAGTTCTACGCCAGGCTGAACGCCGGCGGCGACACGGTGCCCGGCGTCGAGTACACCGCGGTCGGCACCAGGCACGACGAGATCTCGAACCCGTTCGAATGGACCTTCCTGCAGCCGGGTCCCGAGGCACCGGTGCAGAACATCGCCCTGCAAGACGGCTGCGAGCAGGACATGTCCGATCACCTGACGCTGATGTACTCGCCACGCGCCGCCGCCATCGCGCTGCGCGCCTTGGATCCGCAAGCGTCCGTCGAGATGCCGTGCGCGTTCAACCCGTGGATGATCGGCGGCGGCGGTTCGCTCTGACGCCCCGCGCGACCACCCGGAGAACAACGAAAGGGACGCCCGGCCGTAAGACGAGGCGTCCCTTCGATTTCGGTCGATCAGCAGCTGGTCGGCACCGGTTCGCCGCGGAAGCGGGACTCGACGTAGTTCCACGCGTCGGCGAAGCCTGCCACCGCCGCGGTCATGTGCTCGGCGATGTCGTAGGGCACCAGTTTCACCGGCGCGCCTGCCTTGCAGTACCGGTCGGCGGTCGCGGCCAGCGAGTCGAACGGCGTCAGCGTGTCGTAGCGGCCCTGCCACAGGTAGGTCGGCACGGTCGGCACGCCGGGGAAGAGGCGAAGGCTGTTCTCGTGCAGCACTTCTCGCGCCTCCGGGCTGTCCATCAGGCTCTTGGACGCGGCCATCTGCTCCGCGCTGCGGAAGGCGCCGTGGAACAGCAGGAAGCGGCGGCAGGCGTCATGGGTGAACTCGCGGAACCACAGGCCGTTCTCGTTGAGCTGGTCCGAGATCGGCAGCCGGTCGGGGTATTCCCGTTCCAGGCCCATCGCCGCGGCGAACGCGAGGCCGAAGCCGGGGTGCGGCTCGAAGCCGAGGCCGAGAGCCATCTCCTCGAGGTCGGCCGGGATGCCGCCCGCCACTGCGGCGGTCAGCTTCAGGTCGGGGGCGTAGGTCGGCTGGAGCGCGGCGGCCCACGCGGTGGCCATGCCGCCGCCGGAGTAGCCCGCGATCGCGACCGGCGAATTGCCGAGGCCGAGTTCGGCGACCTTCTGCACCGCCTTCACGCTGTCCAGCGTGATCATCCCGCTGAGCTTGGCGGCGCCGTAGGCGACGGTCGGGCCGAGGTAGTCCGGCATCGAGATGGCCCACCCGCGGCCGATCGGCAGCATCGCGCCGACCGCGTCCTGCAGTTCACCGTTGAACAGCGAGCGCGACGGGTTGCACCGCGAGCCGAGCGAATTGATCAGCGCCTGGTAGGAGACCAGCGGTGGGTTGTGCACACCGGTGGGCAGCATCACGGTGGTGATCGCCATGATGGGATTGCCGCCGGAGTTGGTCGAGCGGAAGGCCACCTGCCAGCCTTCGGTGCCGACGTAGGGGGTGGTGTCGATCTTGCGCGTGCGGACGACGTCGCCGGGCTGCATCGCGGCGAGCTCGGCGGGCGGGTTGTAGAACGGATCCGGATCCGGTTCGGGGTACAGGGGGCTGGCTTGCGCCGGTGCACCCATCACGCCTAGAGACAGGATGCTCAAGACGAGGATCAGTATTCGGGTAGCGACTTTGGACACGGTCTTTCTTTCCGGCATCGGGCAGCGCCGAGGGACGACCGTGGGACGAGGGTCCGCGGCGGCCATCGGTGGGCTGGTTGGAGTGTGGAAAAAGACGCGGTGGAACAACTTCGGTCACCGCGTGCACAGTGGACGAGCGGAACGGGTCGCTGGAGACGCGCGCACGCCATCGCCGTCGTGGCGAACGGTCGTGGCAGTGCTGGCGTACCTCCTTCGCCTCCGTGGCTGCCCGGGGCCGCGTGCAGCGGCACCATTTCGGCGAACATATCGCAACCAAGATCATAGCGACGAATGCGACACACCGGACTTGGTGATTATCACAACGCTCCGGCGTGTCGGCCGTGTTGCGTCACACTGATGCCGCGGTGCGGGTTTGCTGTCACGACCTGCGGGTATGGCGTGAAGTTCCTTGCGCCCGAGTGGAATTCGAACCCAACATAGCTTTGTGATCGAGGGCGCCGAAGCGGGTGTGATCAGCGCGGATCATCGCGACAAGGGGTGTTTACACGCGCGGAACGAGCGGTAGCGATCAGCCAGCATCGAAAATTTGCTAGCGAGTAGCGGAGGTAGCCATCATTATGGTCATGGCGGCGGCGGGGAAGAGCAGCAACCAGGCGTTCGGGATCCACCAGGCCGGATCGAAATCGCAGCGCACCAGATAGAAGTTCAGTGCCATGAGTCCCGCGGCGGCGGTGGCGGTGAGCGAGACGAGCATCATGCGCTCGGCCAGCGGCGGCTGTCTGCGCGCCACCGCGAGACTCGCCAGCCCGATGCCGATGGCCGCGAGGTCGAGCCCGAGGAACGACCAATTCCATTGCCGCAAAAAGGGATCTGTCCCGACGCTGACCGCGCCGAGCGCCGTCGCGAGCCAGTAGGCGAGGAAGCCGAGATCGGTCCACAGCATGATGCGTTCGGTGCGAGCGAAACGGGCATCGGCCATGCGACGTGCCTCCTGGGGCGGGCCATCCGGGGCGGGCGCGCGCAGGCGGGCGCCCGGTGGCGAGCCTAGCGCAGGCGGCGCACCGGCGCCGTTCTGGAAAGTGCTGCGGCACAGCCGGACACACCGGCGCACCGCGGGCATGGCCGATCGCCACGCGCCGTCACCGGAGCGGAATCCGGTGACGGCGGCGGATCTCCGTCAGGGAGTGGCGAAGCCGATCAGCGCGCCGATGCCCGCACCGATCGGGACGGTGACCAGTGCGCCGACCCCGCCGAGGAAGAAGCCGATCACCGCGCCGACGCCCGCGCCGATCAATGCGCCGACCGCGGCATTGTGCTGCTTGCGCGCGACAGTCTCGTCGTATTCGACGAGTTGGCGCAGGTGCTGGGTGGCGGCCACCGGTGCGCCCGCCGGCGTGAGGGTGAGCGTGCGGCCCGCGTCGGTGATCTGCGGTGTCAGGCCGAAGGTCTGGCCATGGGCGGTGAAGCCCAACGGCAGGGTCGCGACGATGCGGCCCGTGGCGTCGGTGAGGCTGACGGTCCGTGCGTCGGCGGCGAGGCTGAACGCGCCGTCGTCGACGGTGGTGACGATGGCGCTGCCGTCCGAGGTCGGTCCGGTGGTGTAGCCGACGCCGTGGTCGACGCCGCGCACGGCCACCTCGGCGGCAGGGTCGGTGGGCTGGGCAGCGGCCGTGCCCGCGGATATTCCGATGGCCCCGATCGCGAGCAGAGCGGAAGCGGCGAATTGATTGACTCTCATCGTGTTTCCCTACGTGTTTCGTTCGGGCAAGACAGCCGATGCGTCCCCAAGAGGCCGTTGGTCGGCCGTCTTCATCCTACGTCCGAACGTGCGAAACGGGCCGTTTTGCGAAATCTCCACCGGGAAAACGCATTCCGGGTATCGCGTATGGTCGGCTCGCCGCGTCGGTCAGCACGTGCGAGCGCGCGGTGGTGGGACCGAAATGCGGGCAGGATCGCTGTCCGAGCGCGACTTTCAGCTATTCGCAGGCGTACCTGCGCCGCTGCCCGAACATCGGCGATGAATTGCGTTGCGGAGTCGGCGTAATCGGTTGGAATGGAATCGTCCGCCAGGGCTCCGGATTCGGGTTGCCGTCAGTGCGCTGCGCCGAGTGGACGGGGGCCGCGACGCCGTGCGACAGTTCCGTGCTCGGCGTAGATCGGGTGCGTCGACGGGATGTTCCACCAGCCCGACATCGAGCTCCGCGGTGGTCGGCAGGCGGAGCTGTTACCGCTGGCCAACCCGCCGCGCACCGACGGCGCGTGTGCCCGGCGTCGGGACGCATGATCGCTGCGGTGCGCGCGGAGAGCCTGCGGACCGAAGTGATCGTGAATACCTGACGCCGTACTCATTCGGATGAGCGCCAGGTAGCCGGGACAGCCCGGTTTCGCAGGCCGGTGAACGGGAATGACGGCAAACGAGTCAGCTAGCAGTCGTCCCGATGCCGAGGAGTCACCGATGAGTACCGACGCGATCGTGCTGTTGCGCGAGGATCACAAGGCGATCCGCAAACTGTTTCGCGAGTTCGAGAAGGCGGGCGCGGACGCGAACACCACCAAGGCGCGGGTGGTCGACAAGATCATCGAGGCGCTGACCGTGCACACCTATCTCGAGAACGAGTGTATGTACCCCGAGGTGCGCAAGCTCGTCCCGGAACTCGAGGACGACATCCTCGAGTCCTACGAGGAGCACCACGTGGCCGATCTGCTCGTCATGGAGCTGGCGACCATGAAGCCCGAGGACGAGCACTTCACCGCCAAGACCACCGTGCTCATCGAGAACGTCGATCACCACATCGACGAAGAGGAGAACGAGTGGTTCCCGCAGGTACGCGAACATCTCGGCCGCAAGCAACTACAAGAGCTGGGCGCGCGGATGATCGAACTGCGGAAGAAGGCGCCCACCTCGCCCGCGCAGCCATCGGCGCTGAAGAAAGCCGTCGACGCCATCATCTCCTGATCGGCGTGTGACGCAGGGGACCCCGGGTATGCGGCGAACATGGCTACTACAGCTCCGCTTCCCGAAGAACGTGTCGGCGCGCCGCTGCGCGCCGTGGTGACCGGGTCGGATTCCGGTATCGGCGCGGCGGTCGCCGTCGCGCTGGCCGGCGGCGGCGCGGACGTCGGCATCACCTTTCACACCGACGCCCAAGGCGCCGAGCGAACCGCCGAGGAGGCCCGCGAGCGCGGTGTCTCTGCGGTCGTGCGCAGGCTCGACCTCGGCGACCTGCCCACCTCGGCCGCGGTCATCGACGAATTGGCCGACGAACTCGGCGGCTTGGACGTGCTGGTCAACTGCGCGGGGACGGGTTCGGCGCAGAAGGCGATGGACATGGACTTCGATACCTGGCGCCACGTGCTCTCCGTCGATCTGGACGGCGCGTTCCTCTGCGCCCAGCGCGCCGCCAAACACATGATCCGGGGCGGCCACGGCGGCCGCATCGTCAACATCACCAGCGTGCACGAGCACGCGCCGCTGGTCGGGGCCGCGCCGTACTGCGCCGCGAAAGCCGGTCTCGGCGCGTTGACCAAGGTACTGGCGCTGGAGCTGGCCGAGTACGATATCACGGTGAACTCCGTTGCGCCGGGCGAGATTTCGACGCCGATGACGGGTCAAGAGGATGTCGACCCGCGCTCGGAGCCGCGTCCCGGCGTTCCGCTCGGCCGTCCCGGCCACGCGCGGGAAGTCGCGTCGGTGGTGGCGTTTCTCACCACGCCCGCGGCGGGATATGTGACAGGGGCGTCGTTCGTGGTGGACGGCGGGATGCTGCTGATGGGGCCGCAGGCCAGCGTGCTGCTCGGCGACGAGAAGTGGCGGCAGGTCTGAACCCGCGTCGTCGGGTGGCCGACCGGTGCTGTGGCGAACGGCGTCGGCGTGCGCGGATCATCCGGCGCGGCGGCGCAGCAACCGGATGACGGCGCGTTCGGTCACCAGCCTGCGCTGCTGCTCGGACTTGTGGCGCGCGGCCCGCTGGAGCGCGTCCGCGATGGTGACGCCCTCCTGGAAGGCCTCGACCACCCGCGGATCGATATAGGCGGATCGGGCGACGGCCGGTGTGTTGCCCAGTTCCGCGGCGACGCGCTCGGTGACGGCCCGCTCCACGCGTTTGCGGCCGCGCTGCGAGGACGGGGGATCCGCCTCACCGAAGCCCGCGGCCGCCAGCACCGTGCCCTGCCAGGTGCGCAGATCCTTCGCGCTGCATTCACAATCGGCTAGTTCGCGGAACCGGGCGTTGATGTCGTCGGCGTGCAGTTCGCCGTAGCCGCTCGTGTCGCGGTAGATCAGCAACCGCTTCGACACGGCGCGGCTGCGCCGCACGGCCTGCACCACCCTGGCCAGTCGCACGTCGCGGAGTCTGGCCCGCCGCCGGATGCCGCTCTTGGCGGTGAAGTCGAACACGAGCTCGTCACCGTGCACTTCGACGTTCCTTCGCAACAGGGTGGCGACGCCCCGCGTCCCGTGCTCCTCGACGTACTCCTCGCCGCCGATGCGGAAGATCCCGCGATCGAGCAGATCCAGGGCGAAGGCCTCCATCCGGCGCCGGTCCAAGCCGCGCCGGTCGAGGTCGGCGCGCAGCTGCTCCCGCATCCGGGGGAGCTGGACGGCCAGCTCGAGTACCCGGTCGAACTTCTCCTCGTCGCGTTCCCGCCGCCACTGCTCGTGGTACAGGTACTGCCTGCGGCCCGCCGCGTCCACGCCGACCGCCTGGATGTGTCCGTTCGGGTAGGGGCAGATCCAGACCTTGCGCCACGCGGGCGGGATCGCCAAGCCGCGAATGCGTTCCAGCACCTCGTCGTCGGACACCGGCTCTCCGTCGGAGCCGACGTAGCAGAATCCACGTCCGCGCCCGACGCGGCGCAGGCCGGGACCGTACGGTGTACTGCGTCGCAATCGCATGCGACCGACCTCTCTAGCTGCCCCGAGCGCGTCTGCGGGGCCCACCTTTCCGATCTACCCCATCCGTCGTCCGGCAAAAGTTCGTCAACGCAAGTCGGGTAGCGGCTGCACCTGACGCAAGGCCTTCTCGGACCAGGCGTCGGCGACCCTCGCCGCGGTGACTGCGCTTCGGCTGGGCGGTCGAGGGCGCCTGGCTTCCGTGAACGCGGCTGGACGATCGCAGGCGTGCCCGGGTGCGGGGCCGAGGAAACGATCGGCTACTGTCGACTTCCTTCGGCGCGACAGCGTGCTTCCTGCACCGTGCGGCGGCGGGACGGCCGCCATCCCATTCTGCAGGACTCGATATGCGGGTTCTCACCTCGAATTGTTCGCGAAACCGGGTTCAGCCCATATGATCTCGCCCATGACAAAACTCGCACACCGCCGGATCACCTTCCTCGCCGGAGCCGTCATCGCCGCCGTGCTCCCCGTGGCTGGAGCCGGGTACGCGTTCGCCGCGGACCCGGCCACCGACGCCTACCTCCAGGCGGCGAAGGAGGCCTGCGAGTCGGCGGGCTTCCAGCTGAACACGAACGTGGCGGCCGCGGGCTTCCGCTCGGCGACCGCGCCGTGCGTGGACTCGCGCACGCTGGCCGTGGTGCAGGTGCCCGTCGCGAACGGGACCGCGTGCTCGATCCTGGACGGCATCGTCACCCGTGAGGGGACCGCCTTCGACGGCGTCTGCCGGTAGTCGTTCCCTTCTCGCCGAACACGGCCCTCCGCTGCCACGCGCGCGGAGGGCCGTCGGCGTCTTCGGAACCGTTGGCGGGTGGCCTTCGACGCCCGCCACAACGTCGAATGCGCCGACGCAGAATGCGAAATCCGCACACCGGACTCGGCGCCAGGATTACCTTCGGCTCTATGACGAACAGTTCGTCGGAACGACGCTACGACAGCCGAACCAAGGCAGTCCGGCTGCAACTCCAAGAGCTGATGCTCACCTACTCGCCCGTGAGCCAGAACTCCTCGAATCGAGCGGCCTTCGCTCGAGACGACCAACGAGTCTTCGACCGGCACGTGCCCGTCGGCGGATACGGCAGCGCCTGCGCGAGCTGCGGGCGCCGCTGGCCTTGCCCGCAGGTCGAATCCCTGCGCGACGCCGGGCATTACATCCGCTGATTCCCGGCAGCTCGGGTGGCAGAGGCTGCCTCCGCGGAAAGGCGCGGTGGTCCGGATGGCCCGTGCCGGACGGAGTCCTCACGCGTCGAAGCGGCGGCGGGATCGTTCGATGTCGGTGAGATAGCGCTGCGTCCAGCCGCACATTTCGTCGACCACCGCGCGCAGCGCTCGGCCGGGTTCGGTGAGGCGATACTCGACCCGCGGCGGAACCGTGGCATACACCGTCCGCTCGACCAGGCCGTTGCGCTCCATCGTGCGCAGGTTCTGGGTGAGCATTTTGTGGCTGATTCCTTCGATGCCATTGCGCAATTCGCTGAAACGCAGGGTGTCGTCGGCGATGGTTTCGATGATCAACAGCGTCCACTTGTTGGCGATGTCTGTGAAGATCTCCCGAGCGAGGGAGTCGGCTCGCGCCAGGTCCGTGTGCTCGGGCAGGCCGCTGAACTGCTTGGTCACCATGGGGTTCCTCTGTTGCTGAAAAGTGCGTTCTTCCATGTCGAGTCACACTCTCTTACGGTGACCGGGTAACCGCAAGTGACTAAGAGGAAGTGTGCGCCATGCCCATCACCCTGATGAACCCCAAGGAACTGCCGAAGATCGACGCCTACCATCAGGTGTCTGTCGCGACCGGCGCCAAGCTGATCCACGTCGCCGGGCAGGTCTCCTGGGACGCCGAAACGACAACGATCGGCGCGGGCGACCTCGCCGCGCAGGTCGAGCAGAGCTTTCTCAATGTCGCCAAGGCGCTGGCCGAGGTCGGCGCCACCTTCGCCGACGTGGTGAAACTGACCGTCTACGTGGTCGATTGGACTCCGGACAAAATGAACAAGTTCGAAGACGGGGTCGCTCGCGCGGCCGGGAAGCTCGGTGTCACCCCTGCCGCGCCCGGCACGCTGATCGGCGTCGCGGCGCTGGCCTCGCCGGAACATTTGGTCGAGGTCGAAGCCACCGCGGTCTTGGACTGACCCGAGGGGACGCATCCCTATTCCGCCACGCTCGGCTCCCCCGCGAGCCGTCGCGGACCGTCAGGTGAGGCGGTGCTCTTCGATCGGAGTGCTCAGGACCGTTCCGTTGAGGTCGAGGTAGAGCAGGCGCTCGGTGATCGAGAGGGTGACGGTGTTGCGGCGTTCGACGGCGGTGACGGCGGTATCGATGAAGGCGCGGTCGAAGCTGTAGACGGGGATCTCACCGGCGCGGTGGACGCGTTTCCCGGTGAGCTGGGCGAGCACTTTGGCGGGGTCGCGATGGGTGTAGACGGCAACGCGTCCGGCCAGCTTGCTGCCTCGGTGCACCCGCTCCGCGTCGGGTGCGCCGACCTCGATCCACGCCGTGGTGCGGCCGGTGAGATCGCGCACCAGCACCGCGGGCTCGTCGGTGGACGACACGCCGCCATCGCTGAAGGTGATGCCTTCCTCGTACTCCAGGCAGTAGGCCAGCAGGCGCGTCAGCATGAACTCGGCCGTCTCCGACGGGTGGCGCGCTACGCGCAACTCCAGCTCCTGATAGACGCCACGATCGACATCGGCCAGGTGAACGGTGAAGGTGTGCAGTGTCGCGCTGAGAGCCATAGGAGCAGAAGCTTAACCGCCTCGCCTGCCGCCGATGTCCGGCCGAGTGCCACAGAGCCTTCGCACGCCGCACACCGGCAGCGCGTCTGCGAGGCGTCGAACAGATCTGTGGCTGGGGCGCCTCTCCAGCCATTGGTGTGTCAATAGACTTTGGGCCATGGGAAATCGGCAGGCCAATGGTGCGGCGGATCTGACGCACCTGCGGACCTTTCTCGCTGTGTACCGCGCGGGGTCGATCACCGCGGGCGCCGCGCAGGTCGGGCTGTCGCAGCCGACGGTGACCACGCAGCTCCAATCGCTGGAGCGGCGGCTCGGGCGGCCGCTGTTCGACCGGCTGCCGCGCGGCGTGGCGGCGACGGCCGCGGCGCACGAGCTGGCCGCCAGGCTGGCCGGGCCGATGGACGCGTTGGAGGCGATCGCGGGCGGCGCCGAGCCAGAGGCCGCCGCGCCGGAACCCCCGGTGCTGCTGGCCGGACCCGCCGAACTGCTGGCCACCATGGTGGTGCCCGCGCTGGCCCCGCTGGTGGCCGACGGCGTGCGGCTGACGGTGACCGCGGGACTCACCGACGACCTGCTCGCCGGTCTGCGCGCCGGAACCTACGACCTTGTCGTGGCCACCACCCGCCCGCGCGGCCGCACGGTGCTCGCCGAGCCGCTCGCCGACGAGGAGTTTGTCCTCGTCGCCGCGCCCGACCTCGCGCGGCGCGTCGACTCGGCCCGGCTGCGCGCGGGCGACCCGTCGGCGCTGTCCGGACTGCCCCTGCTCAGTTACGCCGCGGACCTGCCGATCCTGCGTCGCTACTGGCGCCACGTCTTCGACACTCGCCTGGTAGCCGAGCCCGCGCTGATCGTCGGGGACCTGCGCGCGGTGCTCGCCGGGGTGGTCGCGGGCGCGGGCGTCAGCGTCGTGCCGCGCTATCTATGCGCGCGCGAACTCGCCTCGGGCGCGATCACGGCGCTGCTCGAGCCGGACGACCCGCCGATCAACACCGCATTCCTGGCCCGCCGCCCCGGCGGCTCCCCGCGCCGCCATGTCGAACTGGTACGCCGCCGTCTGCTGCACGCGGCAAAGGATTGGTGACTCACCCGCGTGCGCGATCGGTGCGTCCGCCGTATGCTTCACCCGATCTTTCCGACTGGAATCGCCGAGTTTTCCCGGGAGTCGGAGAAACCGCTGGTTCTTCCGGCGAAGAAGTGACAGTCTTAACCGGTGACACAACCTCCGGATATTCAGGCGGCGGGACCGGATCCGTCCTCGGACAAACTGGACGCCGCCGTCTTCAAGGTGGCGGGCGTGGTCGTGCTCGGCGCGATCATGTCGATCCTCGACATCACCGTCGTGACCGTCGCGCTGCCGACCTTCCAGATCGAATTCGGCACCAGCTACGCCATCGCCGCATGGACGATGACCGGCTACACGCTGGCGCTCGCGACCGTCATCCCGCTCACCGGATGGGCGGCGGACCGATTCGGCACCAAGCGCCTCTACATGGCGGCGCTGACGTTCTTCGTGCTGGGTTCGCTGCTGTGCAGCACGGCGTGGAACATCGAATCGCTCATCGCGTTCCGCGTCATCCAGGGCATCGGCGGCGGCATGCTGATGCCGCTCGGCATGACGATCATGACCCACGCGGCGGGACCGCAGCGGGTCGGTCGCGTGATGGCGGTGCTCGGCGTGCCGATGCTGCTCGGTCCGATCGGCGGCCCGATCCTGGGCGGCTGGCTGATCGACGCGTTCAGCTGGCACTGGATCTTCCTGATCAACCTGCCGATCGGCATCGTCGCACTGGTACTGGCCTTCCTGATCTTCCCGGCCGACAAGCCGGAGCCCTCGGAGTCGTTCGACTTCCTCGGCATGCTGCTGGCCTCTCCGGGTCTGGCGCTGTTCCTGTACGGCGTCTCCTCGATTCCGGAGGCGGGCACCGTCACCGCGCGGAAGGTCCTCATCCCGGCCGCGATCGGTCTCGTGCTGCTGGTGGCGTTCGTCTTCCACGCGCTGCGGACCAAGCATCCGCTCATCGACCTGCACCTGTTCCGCAACAAGGCGCTGACCGCTTCGGTGCTGACCATGGTGCTGTTCGCGATCGCGTTCTTCGGCGCGGGTCTGCTGCTGCCGAGCTACCTGCAGCAGGTGCGCGGTGAGTCGGCGCTCGCGGCCGGTCTGCTGATCGCCCCGCAGGGCTTCGGCGCGATGCTCACCATGCCGATCGCGGGCCGGTTCGTCGACAAGTACGGCCCGGGCAAGATCGTGATGGTCGGTATCGTGCTGCTCGCCATCGGCACCGCCTTCTTCACCCAGCTCGAGGCGGACACGTCCTATCTGGTCATGTGCCTCGCGCTGCTGGTGATGGGTCTCGGCATGGGCTGCACCATGATGCCGATCATGACCGCCGCGATCCAGACCCTGACCCACCAGCAGGTGGCGCGCGGTTCGACATTGATGAACATCATCAACCAGACCGCGGGCTCGATCGGCACCGCCACCATGTCGGTGGTGCTGACCAACCTGCTGAAGGACCAGCCGCTGGCCGGACCCGCGATCGTCGCGAACTCCGATCCCGCCGTCGCGCAGCAGCTCGGACCCGACGCCATCGCCACGGGCCTCGATCAGGCCGCGCAGGCGTTCAGCGACACCTACATCGTGGCGCTGGTACTCATCGTGCTGACCCTCGTCCCGGCGTTCTTCCTGCCGCGGACCAAGCCGGCGACCACCCAGGACGCCGACGCGAAGGTGTTGGTGCACTGAGCCGGCGGCCCCGCCGATGATTCGGGCCCACGGCGATCGACGCCGTGGGCCCGAATCGTTTCCCGGCCCGAGTCCTCAGCCGTAGAGCGCGACGAACTTCTCCAGCGAACGCTCGATATCGCCCTTCACCGCGCGGGCCACGCCCGACCCGATCGGCCCGAACAGCGGCGCTCCGCCGAGCTCGATGTCGACGGTCACCTCGGACCCGGATCCCTTGGGGGCGACCAGAAGTCCCAGCGAGAACTTGGTGCCGCCCTTGCCGGATCCGTTCAGCACCAGCTTGCGCGGCGGCTCGGCGGTCTCGACCTTCCACGTCACGCGATTCCGCAGACCTTTCACCGACGCGACGCCCACCAGCTCGGTCCCGACGGTCAGCTGCTCCGGCACCGCACCGCGCCACGACTCGTGCATGGTCAGCCATGTGTCCAGCTCGGACAGGTTGGCGGTGTGCGACCACGCCTCTTCCGGGCTGATCGGGACGTCCACGGAGACCTTCAGCTTTGCCATGCCGCGCATGTTATCCGGTACCGGCGGTTCCCCCTTGCTTCCATCGCGACCGCCCATTGTGAGCCCTGTCACTGCGGAATATGCGGCGGCGCAGTCCGGTTGGTATGGTTGCCAAGTCAACCAAATGAGCTCCGAGGAGGCCTCGTGCAGTTCGGAATCTTCACCGTCGGTGACGTCACCACGGATCCCACGAACGGCCACACCCCCAGCGAGGCCGAGCGGATCAAGGCGATGGTGACGATCGCGCAGAAGGCCGAGGAGGTGGGCCTCGACGTGTTCGCCACGGGCGAGCACCACAACCCGCCGTTCGTGCCGTCCTCGCCGACCACCATGCTGGGCTACATCGCCGGGCGCACCGATCGCATCCAGCTGTCCACCGCGACCACGCTGATCACCACCAACGACCCGGTCAAGATCGCCGAAGACTTCGCGATGCTGCAGCACCTCGCCGACGGGCGGGTCGACCTGATGCTCGGCCGCGGCAACACCGGACCCGTCTATCCGTGGTTCGGCAAGGACATTCGCGACGGCATCGCGCTCGCGATCGAGAACTACCATCTGCTGCACCGGCTCTGGCGCGAGGACGTGGTGGACTGGGAGGGCAAGTTCCGCACGCCGCTGCAATCCTTCACCGCCACGCCGCGCCCGCTCGACGAGGTGCCGCCGTTCGTCTGGCACGGCTCCATCCGCAGCCCCGAGATCGCCGAACAGGCCGCCTATTACGGCGACGGCTTCTTCGCCAACAACATCTTCTGGCCCAAGGAGCACTTCCAGCGGCTGATCGAGCTGTATCGCCGCCGCTACGAGCACTACGGGCACGGCGCCGCCGACCAGGCGATCGTCGGTCTGGGCGGACAGGTGTTCATGCGCAAGAACTCCCAGGACGCGGTGCGCGAATTCCGCCCGTACTTCGACAATGCGCCGGTCTACGGTCACGGTCCTTCGCTCGAGGAGTTCACCGAGCAGACTCCGCTCACCGTCGGCAGCCCGCAGCAGGTCATCGACAAGACGCTGACCTTCCGCGAGCACTTCGGCGACTACCAGCGCCAGCTCTTCCTCGTCGATCACGCCGGGCTGCCGCTGAAAACCGTGCTGGAGCAACTGGATCTGCTCGGCGAAGAGGTGGTCCCGGTGCTGCGCAAAGAATTCGCGGCCCGCCGTCCCGCCCACGTGCCCGACGCGCCGACGCACGCTTCGCTGCTTGCCGCGCGCACTCCGGCGCAGGAGGTGGTCTCGTGACGACCTCGCGCATCGCGGTGGTCTCCGGCGGGTTGTCGCAGCCGTCGTCGACCAGGCTGCTGGCCGACCGCTTGGCCGCCGCCACCGAACGCGTGCTCATCGGCCGCGGCGGTGCGGCGCGGTTCGACATCGTCGACCTGCGCGACCACGCGCGGGATCTGGCCAACAACCTGCTCACCGGTTTCCCCGCGCCCGCGTTGCGCGAGACCATCGAACGGGTCGTCGGCGCGGACGGTCTCATCGCGGTGACGCCGATCTTCAGCGCCTCCTACAGCGGTCTTTTCAAGACGTTCTTCGATGTGCTCGAACCGGATTCGCTGGTGGGCATGCCGGTGCTGATCGGCGCCACCGGCGGCACCGAGCGGCATTCGCTGGCGCTGGAACACGCGGTGCGCCCGCTGTTCACCTACCTGCGGTCGGTCGTCGTGCCGACCTCGGTGTACGCGGCATCCGAGGACTGGGGAACGGACAGCGCGGGGGAGGGTCTCAGCCGCCGCATCGACCGCGCCGCCGAGGAATTGGCCGAAGTGCTCGCTGGACGGTCGGCGGTGCGTCCGCCGGATCCGTATCGCGATACACCGCCGTTCGAGGACCTGCTCTGGGGGCGTCTGCCGAGCTGACGGGGGGATAGTCGTTGCGCACCGGCCAGGTGCGCAAAACAGGGTGGCGCCGAGGATGTCGCGCCCGACCATCGTAGTAATTGAAAGTTCTATCAACTCCAAGGAGCGCACCATGACCACCGGAATCGCCAAGGGACTGACCGCGGGCACCTGGGTCATCGATCCCACCCACTCGACCGTCGGCTTCTCGGTACGCCACCTGATGGTGAGCAAGGTCCGCGGCCGGTTCACCGACTTCGACGGCAAGCTCGTCATCGGCGAGGACGGCACCGCGTCGGCCGAGGCCGAGATCCGGGTGAACTCACTGACCACCGACAACGAGCAGCGCGACGCCCACCTGCGCACCGCCGACTTCTTCCACGCCGAGCAGTTCCCTGTGATGACCTTCGAGTCCACCGGATTCCGGGTGGACGGTGCGGAATTCGTCGTCGACGGCGAGTTCACCGTGCGCGGCAACACCAAGCCGGTCGCGCTGAAGGTCGAATTCCTCGGCGTGAACGCGGGCATGGGCAACGGCCCCGTCGCCGGTTTCGAAGCCACGACCGTGGTCTCCCGTCGCGAGTTCGGCCTCGACATCGACATGCCGCTGCCGGACGGCGGCGTGGTCATCGGCGACAAGATCACCCTGACCCTGGAGATCGAGGTCGGTCTGCAGGGCTGAGTTCGGGCCCGGCCGGGGCGATCGGGGCGCGCGCCCTTTCGCGAGCGCGGTGCGCGACCCGTCGATCGCCCTCGGCCGCCGAGCCGCCCGAGTCCTTTCACCACGGTGCGACAGCCGGACACCGCGCGGACAGGCGGACGCCGGGTGGGCCGATCAGATCCGATCGAATGCGCACAGCCGCCATTCGCCGCCGGACCAGTCGCGGTACTCGGCTCGATAGCGGATGTCGGGGTGCCGCTGGTAGCGCACGGTGACCTCGGCGCTCGCGGCGCTCGGCAGCATCGGATCGCCCTGCCACCGGTAATTCGCGATCTCGACGACCCGCCCCGCCCCGCGGGTCCCGGCGTCGGCGGCCATCGTCCGGCGCAGCCGTTCCCGTTCGGCGGCGGGAACGGCGAAATCCGTACTCTCGCTGAGCTTTCCGCACGCCACGGTACGCAGCGCCGCCGGATCGGCGACGCCGAACGCTTGAACGGCCTTGCGGGTCGCCAGCCGGATCGCGTCGAAGACCGGCGGAATCGGCCCGCCGCCGGTCGATTTCTCTGCCGCGCACGGCGTGGTGGCGACGACCGACAGATAGCGCTTGCCGTCGGTGTCCCGCATCTCGAAGCCGATCTCGAATCCCCCGCTGTCGCGCCGATACCCGCCGCGGCGGCCCGCGAGCCCTTTGTCGACGGGCGCCGTGAACCCCCGTTCGGCCATCGACTCCAGCGCCGATTCCGTCGCGTCGACCAGTTCCGGCGACGGGTCGGCGAACCGGTCGCCGACCGACAGCTTCCACGGCGGGCCGACGGTCCGTGCCGACGCGTTGGTCGCGCACCCGTGCCGCGTCACCTCCGCGCCGTAGGAACGGGCCGGATCGGGGGAGAGGGCGAGTAGATTCTCGAACACGGCGTATTCCGCCTGTTCGACGGTAAGGCCCGTCGACTGCAGGATCTCGGCGTCGTCCGGGCCGCGGCTGTCGGGATCGCAGGCCGTCGCCAGGGCGGCCAGCGCGAGCGCGATCAGCAGCCGCCGTGCCGTCATCGCCGGACGCATCGGTGCGGGCCCGGCCTGCCGGGCGCGGCGATTTCGGCGTAAGTCGGGTGGATTTGCGCGGCGATCGGGTTTGGATCCATCATTGATTCCCCGGTTCGGTTGTGTCGTAGGAGTGTTTCGTCTACTCCGACGCGGCGGCGGCCCGCGCGGTTCCCTGACCGGCCGGAATTCACCGAATACCAGGCGATTCCGCGGCCGATGATTCCGGCGCGATGGCTCTGCGGCGGGCGCAATCGTCGGCGCTGCTTTCTTTTTACGACGTCAGAATTCCTTTTTAAACCACGAAAGACGAAGCCCGTCAGCAGGATCCGTCGAGACTTCGCTGAGTTGCTGCTAGGGTGGGCGAGTCGTCGGGTTCTGGGCTGGTCGGACTTGCTTCGGTCAGCCGGCGGTCGATTCGCTGATCGCCTGCCCCGCAGGCGCTGTGAGGTGTGCGGTGAGCCTCCGGTTGGTGTCTTCGGGGCGCCGAGTCCTCCGACGCGCAATGGATCCGATCGCGCGTCATGCGATCGGTGTCGTGAGGAAAAAGGTAAGACGGAGATCTGTAGTGGCAGGGTGCTGGTTCGGGCGCGGACCGTAACGGGGGCGGGACATCGGGGGGAGGCTAGATCCCGTCAACGACGAGAGAACTGATGAATCTGGATATCGCCGTACTTGTTCCATGGATCCTCGCCACGCTGTTGGTCGTCGCGATCGTCTATCTGATCACCGCGCTGCGCAGTGCGCAGGCCAAAGCCGAGTCCCTACTGGAAGACCAGCGCAAACGCGACGAGGCGGTGGAGCGCTTCGCCGGACAGACGATTCCCGCGATCACCGACGCGGTCCGGCGCTTCGAACCTCCGGCCAACGCGATCGAAGTGCCGACCGGATTGCAGAATTCGCGGTTGGCCCAGTGCCTGCAGTGGATCGGCGATCGCTACGCCGATGACCTGCGCCTGGTGCAGACCGAGGCCAGGGACCGGGCGGTACACGAAGCCGACGCGCACGCCAGGCAGGCGATCCAGGCCGCCGAGGAGGCGGTGCGCGCGGAGGTCGCCGCCGCCGAGGAGGCGGTGCGCGCCGAGGTCGGCGCCGCCGCGCGCGACGCGACCAGCGGCGCGGTGCGCTCCTTCGGCACCTCGGTGGTGAGCCTCGGCGCCGACGTCAGCCAGGTGGTCAGCGCCGCGCTGCGCGCGCACCGCAACGACGACGTGTACGCCACCCTCACCCGTATCGACCACACGGTCCAGCAGATGATCCGTCAGGCGCAGTCCTACGTGATCGTGTGTGGCGGCCTGCCGGGCAGGCGCTGGCCGGCCCAGTCGCTTACCGACGTGGTCGGCGGCGCCACCGGCCGCGTGCGCGACTACCTGCGGGTGCGCACCACACAGCTGGACCGCGTGGTCGTCAGCCGAGCGGTGGAACCGCTCGTGCACACCCTGGCCACCCTGCTCGACAACGCGCTGCGCTACTCGCCGCCGACCTCCTTCGTCGACGTCAGTTTCCAGGAGGGGCACCACGGCGTCACCGTCATCATCGACGACGCGGGCGTGCGCATGAACGCCGAGCAGATGGAGGAGGCAAGGCAGGTGCTCGCCAGCGAGCGCCCGGTCGACATCCACCAGCTCGGTCCGTCGCCCAAGGTCGGTTTCCCCGGCGTTGCCGCGCTCGCGCGTCGCTACGGGTTCACGGTCTACATCGACGGGCCCAACGCCTACGGAGGCATGCGCGCGATGGTGTACATCCCCGAGGCCCTGCTCGCCGCGCCGAGCGGGAACGACACGACGACCGCGGCCACCCCGGCCGAGGCTCCCGCGCCCGCGCCCGAACCGGCGCCCGCACCGCGCCAGGAAGAGCCGGAGGACACCGGGTTCACGGTGCACGAGATCACCGAGGGCGGCCTGCCGAAGCGGCGCCGCCGCGAGGTGGCGCCCGCGATCGGGACGCGAGCCAGGAATTCCGGCGCCGAGCCCGCGCTCGGCAGGCCCGATATCGCCGCCGCATGGCACACCGGTTCCAAGAGCGGCCGCGCCGCCGCCGAACAGACGGAAGGAATGACACCTTGATGGGCACACCGACTACCCCCGTGGCCGATAGCAGCAACAAGCTCGGCTGGCTACTCGAGGATCTCAGCATTCCAGGCGTCCGGTTCGCGGTGCTGCTGTCCGACGACGGACTGCGCATCGCGCACTCGAAGGGCATCGCCCGCGACGACGCCGAACGTTTCTCCGCGGCCGCCTCTGGACTGCGGTCCCTGGGCAAGGCGCTCGGCGAGTTCTGCGGCGGACTGGAAACGGGCTTGCGCCAGAACATGACCGAATACGACGACGGGATGATCTTCATCACCGCCGCTGGGGAGGGCGCGCTGCTCGGCGTCTCCACCACCGCGGACATCGACGTCAGTCTCATCGCGCACCGGATGAACGAACTGGCCGCGCGCGTCGGGCACGAGCTCGGCAGCCAGTCTCGGCAGAGGACAGACAGCAGCCTGTCATGACCAGGTCCCGCCGCGACCCGGATCTAGTTCGGGCCTATGTCCGTACCGGCGGGCGTTCGCGTCCCACGCGCGAGCTGGACTTGGTCACGCTCGTGGTCGCGGCGCTGGCGCCGCCGCCGGGAGCGGGCCCGGACGCGCGCCGGGTGATGAACCTGTGCAGCGGGCGCGGCGTCCTGTCCATCGCCGAGATCGCCGCCTATCTGGACATGCCGCCGTCCGTGGTGAAGATCGTCGTAGCCGATCTCATGGACGGCGGCCATTTGAGCACGCCGACCCCGGCCGAGAACCTGCCGGAGATAGCCCTGTTGGAGGAGGTACTGAATGGGCTCCGCGCTCTCTCGGCCTGAACGTGTCGTCGACTATGTGCCGGAGACCGTGACCCGATCGGTCAAACTGCTGGTGGCAGGCAATTTCGGCGTCGGAAAGACCACGTTCGTCAGCAGCATCTCCGAGATCAAGCCGCTGCGCACCGAGGAGACCATCACCGAGGCCAGCATCGGCATCGACGACATGGCGGGCTTGCCGGGGAAGACGCAGACCACCGTCGCGATGGACTTCGGCCGCATCACGCTGAATCCGCAACTGGCCCTGTACCTTTTCGGCACGCCGGGTCAGCAGCGCTTCGTGCCGCTGTGGGAGGAACTGGCCCGCGGCGCGCTCGGCGCGCTGGTGCTGGTCGACACCCGGCGCATCGAGAAGGCCGACGAGGTGCTCTCGGTGCTCGAGGAACGCGGTGTGCCGTATTCGGTGGCGGTCAATCAGTTCGAGGGCGCCAAGCACTACCCGCTCGACGAGGTCCGCGACGCGCTCGATCTCGCCGAGGGCACACCGCTGACGATGCTGGACGCGCGACATCGCGGTACGTGTCTGCAATCGCTGATCACGCTCGTCGAATTCTTGTTCCACCGTCTGGAGTCCCGACTTTGACAACGCCTCCACACGCCGCGCCCGCCGGTGTCTGCCCCGTCCCGCACGGTTCGCCTATCGGCACCGACGGCCCGCGAGTGCGGCTCTACACCGAGGAGTTCGCCGCCGATCCGCACCACGCCTACCGGCAGATGCGCCGCCAGTACGGTTCGCTGGCGCCGGTCGAGCTGGCGCCCGGCGTGCCCGCCACGCTGGTGATCGGCTATCACACCGCCGTGCGAATCCTCAACGATCCGGAGCACTTTCCGGCCGACCCGCGCACCTGGCAGCAGACCGTGCCCGGCGAGTGCCCGATCCTGCCCATGCTGGAATGGCGGCCCAACGCGCTGCGCAGCGCGGGCCTCGAGCACCTGCGCTATCGCGAGGCCAACCTCGCCGCGGTCGCCGGGGTCGACCTGCACGCCATGCACGCGACCATCGAGCGGGTCGCGATCCCGCTGATCAACGCCTTCTGCCAGGACGGCGCGGCGGACCTGATCAGCCAGTACGCCTTCCCGCTCGCCTTCGCCGTGCTCAACGAGATGCTCGGCTGTCCAGCCGATATCGGCCAGCAGGTGGCCACCGGCATGGCCGCCATCTTCGAAGGCGTGAACGCCGACAAGGGCAACGCGATGCTGGCCGACGCGCTGCTCGAGCTGACCACCCGCAAACGCAAGGAGCCCGGCGACGACATCGTCTCCCGGCTGATCGGTCACTCGGTCGGGCTGGACGACGTGGAGATGATCCACCAGCTGGTGACCCTCTACGGCGCGGGCATCGAGCCGGAACAGAACCTGATCGTGAACACGCTGCTGCTCATGCTCACCGACGACCGGTTCGCCGGAAACCTGTTGGGCGGCAGCCTGTCCACCCGCGACGCGCTGGACGAGGTGCTGTTCACCGACCCGCCGATGGCGAACTACTGCGTCTCGTATCCGCGGCAGCCCATCCTGATCGACGGCACCTGGCTGCCCGCGCACCAGCCGGTGGTCATCAGCATGTCGGCGTGCAACAACGATCCGGCGATCGATGCGGGCGACTACACCGACAACCGTTCGCATCTGGCGTGGAGCACCGGCCCGCACGCCTGTCCGGCGCGGTCGGCGGCTTACATGATCGCCCAGGATGCGATCGATCAGCTGCTCGACGCGCTTCCGGAGCTGCGGCTTGCGGTGCCCGTAAATCAATTGTCTTGGCGCCCGGGGCCTTTCCATCGAGCTCTGGTGTCCCTTCCGGTCACCTTCCCGAAATCCCCTCCGCTCAACCTGCATTAAGGAGAGTGCCTCCGATGGACAGTCAGCCCCTCGTCCTCGATCCCGCCGGCGCCGATATCCAGGGCGAATCCGCGCGGCTGCGCGAACGCGGACCGGTCGTTCTGGTCGAGCTGCCCGGCGGTGTGCGGGCGTGGTCGGTGACCGATGCCGAACTGTTGAAGAAGCTGCTGGTCGATCCCCGGGTGTCGAAGGACGCGCGTCAGCACTGGCCCGCGTTCATCAACGGGGAGATCCCACAGGACTGGCCGCTGTTCCTCTGGGTGGCGGTGAACAACATGTTCACCGCGTACGGCGCCGATCACCGGCGACTACGCAAGCTGGTGGCTCCCGCGTTCACCCATCGCCGCACCGAGGCCATGCGCTCGCGCATCGAGGCCATCACCGCGGCCCTGCTCGACGAACTGGCCGCCGCGCCCGAGGGTGAGCCGGTGGATCTGCGCGAGTGTTTCGCGTATCCGCTGCCGATCCAGGTGATCTCGGAACTCATGGGAGTGCCCGAGTCGCTGAACGCGGGTCTGCGCACCTGCGTGGACGGCATCTTCGACACCTCGCTGACTCCGGAGGAGTCGCAGGCCAACTACATGGAGATGTACCGGATCCTCGGCGAGCTCGTCGCCTACCGGAGCGAGCATCCCGGCGACGACATGACCAGCCTGCTCATCTCGCACCGCGACGAGGAGGACGGCGCGCAGCTCACCGCCCAGGAGCTGATCGACACGCTGCTGCTGGTGATCAGCGCGGGCCACGAGACCACGGTGAACCTGCTCGACCAGGCCATCCACGCGCTGTTGACCCATCCCGAGCAGCGCGCCGAGGTGCTCGAGGAGCGGGCCACGTGGTCCGATGTGATCGAGGAGTCGCTGCGGTACGAGGCACCGGTCGCGCACCTGCCGCTGCGCTTCGCGGTCGACGACATCGAAATCGACGGCGGCGTCCGCATCGCGAAGGGCGAGCCGATCCTGGCGTCCTACGTGACCGCCAACCGCGACCCTAAGGTGCACGGCGACACCGCCGACGTGTTCGACGTTCGCCGTGCCGAAAAGGACCACGTCGCTTTCGGTTACGGCGCGCACCACTGCCTCGGGGCTCCGCTGGCGCGCATGGAGGCCGCCGTCTCGCTGCCGGCGATCTTCGAGCGGTTCCCGAACATGCGGCTGGCCGCCGAGCCGGAGGAGCTGGGCACGGTGGCCAGCTTCATCTCCAACGGTCACCACCGTCTGCCGGTGTACCTGAACCCGTAACGAGTCGACGCCGGGCGGGTCGCGCGGCGACCCGCCCGGGCTCAGAGTTGGGTGATGAGGCCCGCCAGCAATGCGAGCGCGGGCAGTGTGCCCTGGATGAAGGCGGCCTTGACGAAACGCCGGTCGGTCGCAACCAAGACGCCCGCGGCGGCGATCATCGACCCGCAGCCGATCATCAGCAGCGCCCAGCCCGCCTGGGGGAGCGTGGGCAACAGCAGTGCGCCGATCAACGTGCCGATCGCGAGGAACAGGTTGTACCAGCCCTGATTGAACGCCCACGGCTGGACGGCCGCCAGATCCTCGCGCTCGACGTGGAACGTCGCCGCGTAGACCTTCGGCTCGGCGAATCGCAGCGATTCGAGCACGAAGACATAGCCGTGCAGCAGCGCCGAGAGCACGGCGAGTATCTGGACGACCGTGAGCAAGGGGCCCCTCCTCGGTGGGCGCCGACGCCGCGACGCGATGTACCGGACGAATTCGAGCTTTTGCTTCCAGCACCGTAGCGTCGGCACGGCGAACGATTCGCCGGACGCGCCGACTCGTCCGAATCAGGCCTCGCCAGGCTCGTTCCAGTTGTAGGTGAGGTCGGCGGCGCGAGACCAGCGGCGGTACTCGCGCTCCCGGCGCTGCTCCGGCATGGTCGGCAACCACCGGCTCGCGGTGCGCCGATTACGGCGCAGCCCTGTCATATCGGGCCAGAGGCCGACCGCGAGGCCCGCGGCGTAGGCCGCGCCGAGCGAGACCGTCTCGGAGAACAGCGGTCGTTCCACCGGCACCCCGAGCGCGTCCGAGATCTGTTGCATGAGCAGGTTGTTGGAGGTCATGCCGCCATCCACGCGCAGTTCGGCGAGTGCGTAGCCGGTGTCGGCGTTCATCGCATCGACCACCTCCCTGGTCTGCCACGCGGTGGCCTCGAGCACCGCGCGGGCCAGATGTCCCTTGGTGATGTAGGAGGTGAGCCCGGCGATCACCCCCCGCGCCTCGGACCGCCAGCGCGGCGCGAACAGTCCGGAGAACGCGGGCACCACGTAGCAGCCGCCGTTGTCCTCGACGGTGCTTGCGAGTGTTTCGATTTCGGGTGCGTCCTCGATCAGCCCGAGCCGGTCGCGCAGCCACTGCACCAGCGTTCCGGTCGCGGCCATCGAACCCTCCAGCGCGTACCGGGCGGGTTCGCCGCCGATACGGAACGCCACCGTGGTGAGCAGTCCGTGGGTGGAACGCACCGGCGTCGTTCCGGTGTTGGTGAGCAGGAAGCTACCTGTGCCGTAAGTGCATTTGGCCTCGCCCGCGGCGAAGCAGGTCTGGCCGAACAGGGCCGCCTGCTGATCGCCGAGCGCGGCCGCGATCGGGATGCCTGCCGCGGTGTGGCCGTACACCTCGGCGTTGGACCGGATGTCGGGCAGCATCGCGCGCGGGATGTCGAAGAAGTCGAGCAGCCTGTCGTCCCAGTCGAGGGTGCCGAGGTTCATCAGCATGGTGCGCCCGGCATTGGTCACATCGGTGACGTGCACGCCGCCGCGCGGGCCGCCGGTGAGATTCCAGATCAGCCAGCTGTCCATCGTGCCGAACAGCACCGCGCCACGTTCGGCGCGCTCACGCAGCCGCTCGTCCCGGTCGAGCAGCCACCGGATGCGCGGCGCCGCAAAATAACTCAGCAGCGGCAGGCCGCAGCGCTTGACCACCTCCTCGGCCTCGGGGCGGCGGGCGAGCCGGGTGACGAGGTCTTCGGTGCGGGTGTCCTGCCAGACGATCGCGTTGCCGATCGGCGCGCCGGTCTCGCGGTCCCAGAGCACGGTCGTCTCGCGCTGGTTGGCGATGCCGATCGCCACCACCTGATCGGTGGCCACGCCCGCCTTGGCGATGACCCGGTCGACCAGCGCCGCGACGTGGCGGCGGATCTCGGCGGCGTCGTGCTCGACCCGCCCCGCGGCGGGATACAGCTGCCGGTGCTCGCGTTGCGCGATCGAAACCAGTTGTCCCGCCGCGTCGTACAGGATCGATCTGCTGGACGTGGTGCCCTGGTCGATGGCCATCACGTAGCGGCCGCGACCTCGTTCGCCGTTCATCGGCCCACCCGCGGCCGTTCGGCGCTCAGATCGCGGGAGACCGCGCCCGCGGTGGTACGCACCAGTTCGACGAGCCGGGGGCGGACGGCGGGATCGGTGATCCGGTCGACGGCGCCGACCACGCCGAGCGCCCCGACAACGCGTCCGCCCGCGTCGCGCAGCGGCGCCGCCACCGAGGCGCGCTCGAAGGCGAATTCGGCGATGTCCTCGGCGTAGCCCTGCGCGCGCACCCGCGCGATCTCGGCGTGCACCGCGCGCGGCGCCGTCACGGTGCGCCGGGTGTAGGCGGGCAGCGGCGCGCCCGCGACGCGTTCGGTCAGACCGGGCGTGTAGGCCAGCAGTACTTTGCCGAGCGCGGTCGCGTGCAGCGGAAGTTCGATGCCAACGCGCAGAGTCTGCTCGATGCCGTCGGGCCGGAACACGTGGTGCACGATCGAGACGCGCTCGCCCCGCAGCGCCCCGATCCGCACCGATTCACCGGAGCGCGCGGCCAGTGTGTCGGCCCAGCTCATCGCGTAGGAGCGCAGCACATTGGTGTCGAGCCGGGCGTCGGCGAGCCCCAACGCGGCGGCGCCGATCAGGTATTTGCCGGTGCTGTCGTCCTGCTCGATGTAGCCGACGCGCTGCAAGGTGCGCAGCAGACCGTGCGCCGTCGCCTTCGGCAGGCCGAGGGCGCCCGCGAGCTCGGCGACGCCGACGCCGAAGGGCGCCTCGGCCACCACGCGCAGGATCGCGGCGGCGCGTTCGATCGACTGAATCGGTCCTGGCACGGAGTCGACTCTACTGCGCGGTATCCGGATCGTTCGACAATGTCGAACGAGCACCGTTGTCGCGGCATCGTCGGCTGCCTACTTTCGGCATTGCGCACCGGCCGCCACGCGCGCCGGCCAACGGACAAATGGAGAGACGCATGCCAGACCTCATCGGTGCGGTCGACCAGGGCACCACGAGCACCCGCTTCATGGTCTTCGACCACGCGGGCGCCGTCGTCGCCAGTCACCAGCTCGAACACGAGCAGATCCTGCCGCGTCCCGGCTGGGTCGAGCACAACCCGGTCGAGATCTGGGAACGCACCTCGGCCGTCATCCAGACGGCGCTGAACTCGCACGGCCTGCGCGCCGCCGACCTGGCCGCGCTCGGCGTGACAAACCAGCGCGAGACCACCGTCGTCTGGGACCGGCGTACCGGACGGCCGTACCACAACGCCATCGTCTGGCAGGACACCCGAACCGACCGGATCGCCGCCGAGCTGGAAACCCGTGCGGGCGAGCTGATCCGGCATCGCACCGGGCTGCCGCCCGCCACCTACTTCGCGGGCGGCAAGATCCGCTGGCTGCTGGAGAACGTCGACGGCCTGCGCGCCGCGGCCGAGCGCGGCGAGGCGCTGTTCGGCACCATCGACACCTGGCTGCTGTGGAATTTCACCGGCGGTGTCCATGGCGGCGTGCACGTCACCGACGTGACCAACGCCAGCCGCACCATGCTGATGGACCTGGAAACGCTGGACTGGGACGACGAACTGCTCGCCCTTTTCGACATTCCGCGCGCCATGCTGCCGTCCATCCGCCCGTCCGCGGTGCCCGATGGCTACGGTCGCACGACCGCGCACGGCCCGCTCGCGGGCGAGATCCCGGTCGCCGCGGCGGTCGGCGATCAGCAGGCGGCGATGATCGGGCAGGTGTGCCTGTCCCCGGGCGAGGCCAAGAACACCTACGGCACCGGCAATTTCCTCCTGCTCAACACCGGCGGCACGCCGGTGCGATCGAAGAACGGGCTGCTCACCACCGTCTGCTACCAGTTCGCCGGACAGGACCCGGTGTACGCGCTCGAGGGCTCCATCGCCGTCACCGGTTCGGCGGTGCAGTGGCTGCGCGATCAGCTCGGCATCATCCAAGGTGCCTCGCAGAGTGAGACTTTGGCGGGTGAGGTCGCCGACAACGGCGGGGTGTACTTCGTCCCGGCGTTCTCCGGCCTGTTCGCGCCGCACTGGCGCTCCGACGCACGCGGCGCGATCGTCGGGCTGACCAGGTACGCCACCAACGCGCACATCGCGCGGGCGACCCTGGAGGCGATCTGCTACCAGACCCGCGATGTCGCCGACGCGATGTTCAAGGACTCCGGGGTGGCGCTGGAGGTGCTCAAGGTGGACGGCGGAGTCACCGCCAACAACCTCTGCATGCAGATCCAGGCCGACGTGCTCGGCGTGCCGGTGAGCCGTCCGGTGGTGTCGGAGACCACCGCGCTCGGCGCGGCCTACGCCGCGGGCCTCGCCGTCGGATTCTGGGGCGGCACCGACGAATTGCGCACGAACTGGCGCGAATCCGCGCGCTGGCGACCGGAGTGGACCGAGGACCAGCGGGCCGCCGGATACGAGGGCTGGCACAAGGCGATCGGCCGCACCCTCGACTGGGCGCCGACCCACTGACCGGCGCCACCCACCGACCACTTGCGCACGCGCGCATCACTTTTCTACACAAAGGAGACCGAAATGGTCGACCGTTCCCTCACCTCACCGGTCGCGATGAGCCCGGCCGAGCGCGCCCGCGCCCTGGACGCCATGGCGAGCACCGAACTGGACGTGCTTGTCATCGGCGCCGGCGTGGTCGGCGCGGGAGCCGCCCTCGACGCGGTGACCCGCGGCCTCAGCGTCGGCCTCGTCGAGGCCCGCGACTACGCCTCCGGCACCTCGAGCCGGTCGTCGAAGCTGGTGCACGGCGGCCTGCGCTACCTCAAGCAGCTCAACTTCTCGCTGGTCTTCGAGGCGCTGCGGGAGCGTTCGCTGATCCTGGAAACCCTTGCGCCGCACCTGGCCAAGCCCGTGGAGTTCGTCTACCCGCTGGAACGGCCCGGCCTCGACCGGGCCTGGGTGGGCGCTGGCGTCGGCGTGTACGACGTGCTCGGCGCGGGACGTGGTGTGCCGCAGCATCATCGGCATCTCGGCAAGCGGGCCACGTTGCGGCGCTTCCCCGGAGCCAAGCGCGGCGCGGTGCGCGGCGGCGTGAGCTTCTACGAGGGCCAGCTCGACGACGCGCGGCACACCATGATGCTGGCGCGCACCGCGGCGAGCCACGGTGCGCTGGTCGCCTCCAGCGCGAGGGTCGTCGACTTCCTGCGCGAGGACGGCCGGATCGTCGGCGCGCTGGTGCACGACCTGGAGAGCGGCAGGCACATCCCGGTCCGCGCCAAGCGCACGGTGAACGCGGCCGGTCCGTGGACCGATGAGATCCAGCAGATGCTCGGCGGGTCGAGCGATTTCCGTATCCGCACCTCCAAGGGCGTGCACATCGTCGTCCCGCGCGACCGGATCGACTCGGAGACCGGCCTGATCACCGAGACCGAGAAGAGCCTGCTGTTCGTGATCCCGTGCCCGTGGAGCGAGGATCACTGGGTCATCGGCACCACCGACACCGACTGGGACCACGACCTGGCCCACCCCGCCGCCACCCGCGCCGACATCGATTACATTCTCGCCCAGGTGAATCGGCTGCTCGAGCAGCCGATCGACCACGACGACATCGTCGGCGTCTACGCCGGGCTGCGGCCGCTGCTCGCGGGCGCTTCCGAGCAGACCAGCGCGCTCTCGCGGGAGCACACGGTGGCAACGCCGGTTCCCGGCCTGGTGATCGTCGCGGGCGGCAAGTACACCACCTACCGCGTGATGGCCAAGGACGCCATCGACGCCGCGGTCGCCGATCTGCCCGGGCGGGTGGCCAGGTCGTGCACCGAGCGGGTGCCGCTGGTCGGCGCCGACGGGTACCGCGAGCTCTCGTTCTCGCACGCCAGGCTGGCCGACGAGTTCGGCGTCGACCTCGCGACCGTGGAGCACCTGCTCGGCCGGTACGGCAGCGCCGTGACGGAACTGCGCGAGATCATCGCCGCCCAGCCGGAACTCGGCGCGCCGCTGGGCAATTCCCGTTACCTGCGGGCCGAGATCGTCTACGCGGTGACCCACGAGGGCGCACTGCACCTCGACGACATCCTCACCCGCCGCACCCGCCTTTCGGTGGAGACCGGGGACCGCGGCGTCCTGGTCGCGACCGAGGTCGCCCGGCTGGTCGCCCCGTACCTCGGCTGGGACGAGGAGCGAGTCGAGCGCGAGATCGAGACCTACCGGGTCCGCGTCGAGGCCGAACTGCGCGCCAACGAGCAGCCCGACGACCGGTCGGCCGACGTGGTGCGGCTCGGTGCGCCGGACTCGCGCGGGATCGCGGGGGCGCCGGAAGGGGATCGGGTATCGGTGTAGCCGGGATGGCCCTCCGCGCCCGTGTCCGGAACAGGCGAAGATGATTCGACCGGGCGGGCGCGGTATCCAGCGGTTTCGCTCCTTACGCGTACATTCCGCCAAATTAGAAAATCATCTTCGGATCACTGGATCTGATCTCGCAGAATTTTCATACTGAAACCTGTCACGATCCTTATCAATAGGGAGTCGCTCTGACTCGAACGCCGACGAGACGACAGGAGTGCTGATGAAAATCGGGATCCCCCGCGAGGTCAAGAATCACGAGTACCGGGTGGCGTGCACGCCCGCCGGTGTGCGTGAACTTGTCGCTCGCGGACACGAAGTGTTCCTCGAGGCCGGAGCGGGCGCCGGATCGGCGTTCGAGGACGCGGCCTACGGATACGTCGGCGCGCGCGTGCTGCCGACGGCCGACGAGGTCTGGGCCGCCGCCGACCTGGTGCTGAAGGTGAAAGAGCCGGTGGCCGAGGAGTATTCGCGGATGCGCGCCGGGCAGGTGTTGTTCACCTACCTGCACCTGGCCGCGTCGAGGGAGTGCACCGACGCCCTGCTGACGTCGGGTGTCACCGCCCTCGCCTACGAGACGGTGACCGGCCGCGACGGCGGCCTGCCGCTGCTGGCCCCGATGAGCGAGGTCGCGGGCAGGCTCGCGCCGCAGGCGGGCGCGTACCACCTGATGCGCAGCGAGGGCGGCCGCGGCGTGCTGAT
>NZ_BDCF01000031.1 GCF_001613365.1 Nocardia xishanensis NBRC 101358 | reverse complement strand
CAGGGCTGGTACTTCGCCGGCGACGGCGCCAAACTCGACACCGACGGCGACCTGTGGATCCTCGGCCGCGTCGACGACGTCATGAACGTCTCCGGCCACCGCATCTCCACCGCCGAAGTCGAATCCGCCCTCGTCGGACACTCCCACGTCGCCGAAGCTGCCGTCGTCGGCGCCACCGACACCACCACCGGCCAAGGCATCGTCGCCTTCGTCATCCTCACCGCCGAAGCCGAAAACACCGGCGACACACTCATCGACGAACTCAAAACCGAAGTCGCCCGCGAAATCAGCCCCATCGCCAAACCACGCGAAATCCACATCGTCCCCGAACTCCCCAAAACCCGCAGCGGCAAAATCATGCGCCGCCTGCTACGCGACGTCGCCGAAGGCCGCGAACTCGGCGACACCTCCACCCTCGTCGACCCCCACGTCTTCGAGGCCATCCGAGCCAGCCGCGCCTGACCGGTTCCCTCGCAGAAAGTGCGTGCTTGCGAGGCATGTGCACCATGGCCTTCACGCAAGGGCACAGGGTACGGCCGGTGACTGATCTTGTCACCGGCCGTACCCGTTAGAATTGCGTCAGGTGTGCCGGGAAGTCTGGTCGGCGTGCGGGCAGGTGGTTCGAGGCGCAACGGCTCGGGTCGCGGGTCCGCGGTTCTGCCCGCCCGGCCGAGAGGTTTTCCGTGATCAATCAGGTGCGCTCCGAGTTGACTCGGTATCTGCGGACCGAAACCGTAGGTGGCGCACTGCTTCTCATCGCCGCCGCGATCGCGTTGCTGTGGGTGAACTCGCCGTGGGGTGACAGTTACGTCACGATGACGGAGACGGTGCTCGCGATAAAGCCGCTGCATCTCGAGCTCACGCTCGCGGATTGGACCCAGGACGGTCTGCTCGCGGTCTTCTTCTTCGTCGCGGGGCTCGAACTCAAACGCGAGCTCGTCGTCGGCGAGCTCGCCGACCGCAGACGCGCCGCTCTGCCGATTATCGCCGCTGTCGGCGGCGTGGTCACGCCCGCGCTGATCGCCGCGGTCGTCGGCTACGGCATCGAGGGCATGGACCGCGGCTGGGCCATCCCGGTCGCCACCGACATCGCCTTCGCGCTGGCCGTACTCGCCATGACCGGTTCGCGCATTCCGGCGGGCGCGCGGGTGTTCCTGCTCAGCCTCGCCGTGGTGGACGATCTGCTGGCCATCATCCTGATCGCGGTGCTGTTCACCGCCGGGCTCGCGCTGCTCTGGCTGCTTGCCGCCGCGGCTTGTTTCGCGGCGTGGGCGCTTGCCCAACACCGGCGGATCACCTCGCCGGTGGTGTACGTGCCGCTGGCGCTGGTCTCCTGGTACGCGCTGCACGAGGCGGGCATCCATCCGACATTGGCGGGTGTCGCGCTCGGCCTGCTCACCAGGGTGCGCACGGACCCCGGCGAGGACAAGGCGCCCGCGACCAGGTGGGAGCATCGGTTCCAGCCCATTTCGGCGGGGCTGTGCGTGCCGCTGTTCGCGTTGTTCGCCTCCGGGGTTCCGCTGGACGGCAATATCTTCGGCGAGCTGTTCACCAACCGGCTTTCGCTGGCGATCATTCTCGGGCTGCTGCTCGGCAAGACCGTCGGCATCTTCGGAATCAGCTGGGCGGCAATCCGGTTCGGCGTCGCGAAGAAGCCGGCGAACCTCGGATACCGCGACATGTTCGCCCTGTCGGTGCTCGGCGCGATCGGCTTCACGGTTAGCCTTCTCGTGGCAGAACTCGCGCTGGCCGACGTCGGCGACGGCTCGTCCGTCGAATTGGCGAAGGCCGCGGTGTTGATGACCTCCATGGCGGCATCGCTCGCCGGTTCGGCGCTACTGTTGCGACGTGGGCGTGTCCACCAAGCTCGACGCGAGGCGCGTGCGTTGGAATCGGAGTGAGGGTGACAACGAAGGGCCACGGGCGTGCCGCGGAAGGAACACCGCGCGAGGGACGAGCCCGCAGGCGGTAGCCTGCGTGACGATGGCGGACGCCTGAAGCGCCGCACGTCGAACGGAGCTGAAAGCAGTGCCGGGACAGGGAGAAGGGTCGACCAAGTGAGTTTCACCCAGGGCGGTAACGGGAACGACGCGCACAGCGGGCGCACTGTCACGTCCATTCCGCTGACCGATGCCAACCCGACGAACTCCGCCAGTTTCGGCACCCTGGTCCGCGACGCGGCCGAGCAGATGTCGACGCTGGTGCGCGCCGAGGTCGAGCTGGCCAAGGCCGAGGTCACCGGCGAGATCAAGAAGGGCCTGCAGGGCAGCGTCTACTTCATCCTCGCGCTGACCGTGCTGCTGTTCAGCACGTTCTTCTTTTTCTTCTTCCTCGGCGAGCTGCTCGACGTGTGGCTGGCCAGGTGGGCTGCCTTCCTGATCGTGTTCCTGCTGATGGTCGTCGCGACCGCGGTGCTGGCGTTCCTCGGTTACCGCAGGGTGAAGAAGCTGCGCGCCCCCGAGAAGACCATCGATTCGCTGAAGCAGGCGCGCTCCGTGCTGCCTGCCGGCTTCGGCGGTACGCACGACGAGCACCTGGCGCTGGAGAAGCGCGTCGACTGACCGTGCGGGTCGTGGTCGCGACGACGCACGCCGACTACTAGGCTCGGTCGGCGTGTCGTCGAACTTCCTTCCGGATCCGTCCACCGTCCGCTACGACGGTCCGTGGACGCACCGGGATGTTCATGCCAACGGCATTCGATTCCACATCGTCGAGGCCGCGCCCGAGCGCGCCGAAGCGCCGCTGGTCGTGCTGTTGCACGGATTCGCGGACTTCTGGTGGTCATGGCGGCATCAGCTGACCGGGCTCACCGAGCTGGGTTTCCGTGCGGTCGCGGTCGATCTGCGCGGCTACGGCGACAGCGACAAACCCCCGCGCGGCTACGACGGCTGGACGCTGGCGGGTGATATCGCCGGACTCATTCGCGCGCTCGGCCATACCGAGGCGGCCCTGGTCGGTCACGCCGAGGGCGGGCTGGTCTGCTGGGCCACCGCCGTGTTGCACCCGCGGCTGGTGCGCGCCATCGCGCTGGTCGGCTCGCCGCACCCGGCCGCGCTGAAGAAGGCCGTACTGCGCGACTCGCGCCAGCGCCGCGCCTGGCTGCCGAACTTCCTGCGTTATCAGCTGCCGCGGTATCCCGAACACCGCCTGACCACCCGCGATGGGTACGAGGTCGAGCGGTTGCTGCGCCAGCGGGTCACCGAGTCCTGGTCGCACAGCGCCGAATTCGTCGACACGGTGCGGCGGATGCGCTCGGCCATCCAGATTCCCGGCGCCGCCCACTGCGCGCTGGAGTACCAGCGGTGGGCGTTCCGCAGCCAGTGGCGACCGGACGGCCGCCGCTTCATGGCCACCGTCCGGGTACCCATCGACATCCCCGTGCTCGCGTTGCGCGGCGAGTTCGACGACTACCTGCTGGCGAGCACCGTCCGCGGCGGCGAGCAGTGGTCGCCGCACCGCAGGCTCGTCACCGTCCCGAGCGCGAGTCACTTCGCGCACCAGGAGAACCCGGACGTGGTGACGGCGGAACTGGCGAAGTTCCTCGGCTGAGGTCGGCGCGCGACGCACACGCAACCCGGTCACGATCCAGCCGGGCAACGCGGCCCCGCACCGATGGATAGGCGACGGGTCAGGCGAGCGGTCGACCGGCAAACGCCACGCAGTACCGGACGAGGTGGGGCCCGAGACAGGCACAACACCGGCGCAAACGTGCTCGACCGGTCGGACAAGCTCATCCACGCCGCGATCCGTCCCGCGCCGCACAACCCCGGCTGGGGCTGCCAAGTACGTCGGCATCCGACATCCTGCACCGGCACGGCCGCCGACCGGCGAAAGCGGTCGGCGGCCGTTGCGCGGGCAATCTCGCCCGCACTCAGCTGAGCACGCAGGCTCCCGTGTCGACCGGTAGGTGCGCGCCGGTGGCCTTGTCGAGGTCGGAGCGGACCTCGTCGAGGGTGAGCACGTATCCGGTGTCGTCGTCGGTCACCGCTGCGCCGAATACGACGCCGAGCACCTGGCCTTCGGTATCGACCAGCGGACCGCCCGAGTTGCCCGCGCGCACCAGGCCGCGGACGGTGTAGACCTCGCGCTCGACCGTGCCGTTGCGATAGATCGTCGGGCCGGTGAGGTCGAGCGTCTCGCGGACGCGGGCCGCGCTCGCCGTGTACGGTCCGCCGCCCGGGTAGCCGAGCACGATCGCGCTGTCGCCGGAGCGGGCGGGCGCGGGCGCCTGCGGCACCACCGGCGAAGTCAGGCCGGGCACCGCGAGCACCGCGATGTCCTTGGACGGATCGAACAGCACCACAGTGGCTTCCAGCGGACCGCGCGCGGTGTCGACCGCGACGCTGGTGGTGCCGGCGACCACGTGCGCGTTGGTCATCACCCGTTCCGGCGCGATGACGAAGCCCGAACCCTCTAGCGCGCGCTGGCAACTCGGCGCCACACCGCGGATGCGCAGCACGCTCTGCTGCAGCGACGCCGCGACGGGGCTGGCGAGCACGCTCGGATCCGGCGGCTCGACCGCGGCGATGGGCGCGCGGCCGAACGGGCCGATCACGTCCGGCAGCCCGGAAGTGTTGAGCAGCTTGGAGAATTCGTTCGGGACCTTGCGCAGCCAGTTCGGCGCGACGTCGTTGACATCGGCCAGCACCCGGGAACCGTTGATCGCGGTCGCGATCGCGGGCTGCGACGAGGTCGCCAGCGGCAGCGCGAGCAGCCAGGCCGTGACCAGCACCGCCACCGCCTGCAACACCGCGCCGACCACGCTGTCCACACTGCGGGTGAACGGATGTCGCATCCCGCTGCGCGCGGCGCGGCCGAGCACCATGCCCGCGACCTCGCCGACGATCACCAGCAGCACGATCAGCAGCACGCCGGTGAGTACCCTGGTCCGCCCCTCGTCCACGTGCACCAGGATGTGCGGGGCGATGAGAATGCCTGCCACTGCGCCGAGCACGACGCCGAGGAAGGCCAGCGCCGAGGCCACGGCGCCCTGCCGCCAACCGGACGCGGCAGCGGCCAGGGCGAGCAGCACCACGATGAGGTCGAGCCAGGCCGAGGAACTCATAAAGTCATCCCCACTGCGGCAAGCGCCGTTTCCAGGTCACGCACATCGTCGCGGTCCCATTCCAGTTCCCAGCCCGCGGATTGGAAGATGCCCGCGAGTATCCCGCCGGTGAGCCCCCAGACCAGCATGCCGTCGACCTGGAAGGCCGGGCTCTGGTAGCCGAGGCTGCCACGGACGAGGAAGCGATTGGCCGGGTCGAGCATCTCGGAGAGCGGTACCCGCACCACCCGCTCGGTCTCGCTCTGGTTCACCACCCGCACCTCACCCGGCGTGCGCCAGTACGCCACCACCGGGGTCACGTCGAAGCGCGACGGCGGCACGAAGAGCTTCGGCAGCACCGCGAGCGGCTCGACGTGTTCGCGCAGGACGCCGGTCTCCTCGCACGCCTCGCGCAGCGCCGTGTCGATCGGCCCGTCGTCCTCGGGATCGACCGCGCCGCCGGGGAACGCGACCTGTCCTCGATGCTGGCGCAGCGTCGACGCGCGCTGAGTGAGCAGCACGTCGGCGTCGGCGGGCAGCCCGCCGGGGGCCGTCGGATCGTTCTCCGTCGAGCCGCTGAACAGCACGAGCACCGCGGCCTGGCGCGGTTCGCCGGTGATGGTCATGGCTCGGCGCAGGGCGCGCGCGATCGTCAACGTGTCGGTCGCCTCGGCGTGGCCGGGCTCGACGGCCCTGCGCAGCCAGTGCGGAATATCGGTGGGGAGCGGAATCGTCATGCCGCTCCCCCGGTGAACCTGCGCACCACCACCTCCACAACCGTTCTGTCCGCCCGCAACAGACGCTGCGAGATGTCTTGCGGTGTAGACCTTCTCACGGCGCCTCCGGGGGCGGTGCACACGACCGCCGCGCCGTCACGTTCGTACGCCCAGCGCCGCGGCCACCGTATCGGCAATATCGTCGACCCCGGTAAACGTACGCACCACGACTTGCGCGAGGGAACCATCCGGACGAACCAGCACCGAAATCGGCAGCACCGCAGGAGCACCGACCGCGCTGCGCACCTTCGCCTGGGCATCGAACACGCCGGGCAAATGCACCTCGAGACCCGTCAGGCGCAGCAGCGCCTTGATTTCGTCGGAATCGCTGTGCACGGTCAGCACCGTGACGGCGTCACCCGCGCGTGCCGCGAATTGTTGCAGGAACGGCAGCTCCTCGGCGCACGGCCCGCACCAGTAGGCCCAGAGGTTGAGTAATACGGGTTTGCCCGCGAGCGCCGCGGCAAGGTCGACCGGTGCGCCGTCGGCCAGGCAGGTCAGCGTGATGCCCGCCAGCGGGCCGGCGCCCGTCGCGCCCGTCGCGGGTCGCGGGCAGGGCGCGAGCGCGGCATCCGCGCGCAGCTGCGCGGGAACCTGCCGCTCGCCGGACTGGATGCGCGCATCGGACGCGGTGTCCTCGCCACCGCGCGGCCACAGCGCGATCACCGCGGCGACCGCAACGATCAGGCCGACCAGCGCCCAGCGCACCGCGGAGTGAGATCTCGCCGTGCCGGGTCGTTCCTCCCGCGACGTCTCGTCCGCGGCCCGCGATCTCACAGGCCGACCATCCCGAGGAGGTGTTCGCGCTCCGGCCCCTTCACCAGCTTGGCAGCGAGCTCTGGCTCGGTCGGCCCCGCGCCGAACGAGGGGCAGTCGCCGGCAAGCACGCACGCGCCGCACGCGGGCTTCCTGGCATGGCACACCCGCCGCCCGTGAAAGATCACGCGATGGGACAGCATCGTCCATTCCTTGCGCTCGACGAGCTCGCCGACGGCGTGTTCGACCTTGACCGGATCTTCCTCGGCGGTCCACTTCCACCGGCGCACCAGCCTGCCGAAGTGGGTGTCGACCGTGATTCCCGGCACGTCGAAGGCGTTGCCGAGGATGACGTTGGCAGTCTTGCGCCCGATGCCGGGCAACTTCACCAGTTCCTCGAGAGTGTGAGGTAATTCACCATCGTGCTCGGTCACCAGTGCCTGCCCGAGCCCGATGAGGGAGTTCGTCTTGTTCCGGTAGAACCCGGTCGGCCGGATGTATTCCTCCAGCTCCGCGCGGTTCGCCTCGGCGTAATCGCGCGCGCTGCGGTACTTCGCGAAGACGGCGGGCGTGGTGAGATTCACGCGCTCGTCGGTGCACTGCGCGGAAAGGATTGTCGCAACCGCCAATTCGAGCGGAGTGGTGAAATCCAGCTCACAGTGCGCGTCGGGAAAAGCGGCGGCGAGGGTGCGGTTCATGCGGCGTGCCCTTCGCACCAACCCCAGCTTCGTTTCCGCCTGTCGCGCGCGGGTTTTCCGTTTCGGAACGCTCACGGCGGCGGGTAGCGGATCGGTCGCCCCGTCGACAGCGGATGAGCCGTTCAGATCGGTCACAGACGGGGAGGCACGCACGCGTCCACCATACGGAACTGCTCCGACAAGTTGCCCGCTCAGATCCACTGCCGTGTTCCATCTGAGACCTTCACCGTGTTTACTCCTCGATATGCAAGGACTCGCTGTGGTGCTCTTCCCAGTGGTGTTGATGCTGTTCGCACTGCTGATGGAGCGGGTCGAGAATCGGCTCCGCAAACTTCTCGAACCCGATCCGGAGGTTCAGCAGTACCTGGACAGGGCAAGCAACGCCGAGGTCAAGGAGTTGACGAAAGCCGGACTGCCCGCGGCGGTGGCCCGGATGCGCAAGCGCCGGTCCCGCAACGACGACCTGGACGTCGCTCGAGCGAGCTGAATCCACCATCCCGGACACCGCGCAATCCACTCGTTACGTGGTGTCTGTCACTACGCCGCCACGATGCCGCGTAGACTGCGCTGTTGGCCGATTCGCTTCGGTCCAGCCCAGAGCCATTTCCCATAAGGAGCACATTCGTGGACGAGGCCCTCGCCAGAGCAGGCATCTTCCAAGGCGTAGAGCCCACCGCGGTGGCGGCACTCGCCAAACAGCTGCAGCCCGTGGATTTTCCGCGCGGCCATGTCATTTTCAACGAGGGCGAACCCGGCGATCGGCTGTACATCATCACCTCGGGCAAGGTGAAGATCGGCCGACGTTCCCCGGACGGCCGGGAGAACCTGCTCACGATCATGGGTCCGTCGGATATGTTCGGCGAGCTGTCGATCTTCGACCCGGGCCCGCGCACCTCGACCGCTACCACGGTCACCGAGGTCCGCGCCGTCACGATGGATCGCGACGCGCTGAAGTCCTGGATCGACCAGCGGCCCGAGATCGCCGAGCAGCTGCTCCGCGTGCTCGCCCGCCGTCTGCGGCGCACCAACAACAACCTCGCCGACCTGATCTTCACCGACGTTCCCGGTCGCGTTGCCAAGGCGCTGCTGCAGCTCGCGCAGCGGTTCGGCACCCAGGAAGCCGGCGCCCTCCGGGTCACCCACGACCTGACCCAGGAGGAGATCGCCCAGCTCGTCGGCGCGTCCCGCGAGACCGTCAACAAGGCGCTCGCCGACTTCGCGCACCGCGGCTGGCTGCGGCTGGAAGGCAAGAGCGTGCTCATCTCCGACTCCGAGCGGCTGGCGCGGCGCGCCCGCTGACCCGCTCCCCAAGACGGCACGGCCCGCCGAATCCAGCGCTCCACTGGATTCGGCGGGCCGTCGTTTTCCGCGACCTATAGCGCGGCGCGCAGGTACTCCAGCTGGGCTTGCACCGAGCTGCGCGCGGCCGGCCAGAGCCGCTTGTCCACATCGGCGTACACCTTGCGCACCACCGCCATCGCGCCCGCGTTCGGCCCGAGGTCGCGCAGCGCCGCGCGCACCTGATCGAGCCGCTCCCGCCGGTGCTCGATGTAGTACCGCGCGACCGGCTCCAGATCCGGGTGGTCCGGGCCGTGCGCGGGCAGCAGCGCCTTGCCCGCGCCGACCTCTACCAGCCGGTCCAGCGAGGCGAGGTAATCGGCGAGTGCGCCGTCGCTGGAATCCAGCACGGTGGTCCCGCTGCCGAGGATGGTGTCGCCGGTGAGTACCGCGTCGTCGAGCACGAAACTCACCGAGTCACCGGTGTGCCCCGGCGTCGCCAGCACGCGGATCCGCAGACCGGCCGCCTCGATCAGTTCGCCGTCGGCCAGCAGCGCGTCCGTGCCACGCAGGAACTCGCGGTCCGTCGCACGCACCTGCGTGCCGGTCAGCTTCACCAGCCGATCGATGCCGCCGGTGTGGTCGTGGTGACGGTGCGTGATCAGAGTCAGCGCGATCATGCCGTCGGTGACCCTGGCGATCGCCTCGCTGTGCGTCTTGTCCTTCGGCCCCGGGTCGACCACGACGTACTCCGACGCGTCCGGCGCGCGCAGGATCCAGGTGTTGGTGCCGTCCAGGGTCATCTGGCCAGGATTGTCCGCGAGCAGCACCGCCGCCGTCGGCGTCACCTGACGCAATTGCCCGTACGCGGGATGAGTCAGCGTCATCGCATTACCTCGGTCGTTCGGAGTCGTTGTCCGACAACGTGTCTAACGCACCTCGGCGATGAGTTCGACCTCGACCGGGGTGTTCTTCGGCAATTCGGAGACGCCGACGGCCGAGCGGGCGTGCACGCCCGCGTCGCCGAAGACCTCACCGAGGAACTCCGAGGCGCCGTTGATCACCAGCGGCTGATCGGTGAATCCCGGCGCGGAGGCGACGAAACCGACCACCTTGACGATCCGCACCACCTCGTCGAGGCCGACCAGGTCGTGCACCGCGGCCAGCGCGTTGAGCGCGCACAGCCGGGCCGCCTCGGCGGCAGCCTCGAGCGACACCTCGGCGCCGACCTTGCCGGTCGCGGACAGCTCGCCGTTCACGAAAGGCAGCTGACCCGAGGTGTAGACGAGCGAGCCGGTGCGCACCGCGGGAATGTACGCCGCGACGGGCGCGGCCACCGCGGGCACGGTCAGTCCGAGCCGCTCCAGGTTCTTCCGCCACGGAGTGGCCGCGTCGACCGCCATCGCCTACCGCCTCGGACGCTTCAGGTAGGCGACGTGCTGCTCGCCGGTCGGGCCGGGCAGCACCGACACCAGCTCCCAGCCGTCGGCGCCCCACTGGTCGAGAATCTGCTTGGTCGCGTGCGTCAGCAGCGGAACGGTCGCGTACTCCCACACAATCACATCGCTCATGCGGTGAGTTTATTGGCGAGCTCGCGGCGCTGTGCGTTCCGGGCTCGCTTGTCACGTTCCGCGCGCGGCGGACGGCGGATGATAGCGACCGACGAGACTGTCTGGTACAGAAGGTACCGAAATCGACAGTGTGACCGTATCCCTAGAGCGTGATCGCATAACGGGTTATAGGCTCGCGAACGTGGGAGTACCAACAGCAGTGCCTATTTCGGCGGAGCCGGGGCTCGAAACGGGTTGGCCGAAGCGCGCGGAAAAGGCCCGCTTGCACTACGTCTCCGGCAAAGGCGGAACGGGCAAGTCGACGGTCGCCGGTGCGCTGGCGCTGGCGCTGGCCGCGGGCGGGCGCCGGGTACTGCTGGTCGAGGTGGAGAGCAGACAGTCCATCGCGCAGCTGTTCGATCTGCCGCCGCTGCCGCCGACCGAGACCAGGATCGCCACCGCGGACGGCGGCGGCGAGGTGGTCGCGCTTGCGCTCGACATCGAGCACGCCTTCCTCGAATACCTCGACATGTTCTACAACCTGGGCTTCGCGGGACGAGCGATGCGGCGGATGGGCGCCATCGAATTCGTCACCACCATCGCGCCGGGACTGCGCGACGTCATCCTGACCGGCAAGATCAAGGAGTGCGCGGTCCGCGTGGACCAGACGGGCAAGCGGGTCTACGACGAGATCGTGGTCGACGCGCCCCCGACCGGCCGGATCGCCAGCTTCCTCGACGTCACCACCGCCATGGTCGAGATCGCCAAGGGCGGCCCGATCGCCTCGCAGGCCGAAGGCGTGTCCCGTCTGCTGCATTCGGACGAGACGATGATCCACCTGGTCACCCTGCTCGAGGCGCTGCCGGTGCAGGAGACCGCCGATGCCGTCGCCGAGCTCACCGCCAACGACCTGCGCATCGGCACCGTCATCGTGAATCGGGCAGGCGAGGGTTTCCTGCCCACCGACGTGCGTAATCGCGCCGCAGCGGGCGATATCGACCGCGACGCCGTCCGCGCAGGACTGGAAAGCGCCGGAATCACCTTGTCCGAAGCGAGTTTCGCGGGCTTGATCACCGAGACCGTCGAACACTCGGCCCGGCTGCAGGCCCAGGACGCGAGTTCGGCCGAGCTGAACAAGGTCGACGTGTCGCAGCTGTACCTGCCGACTCTGGCCGACGGCATGGACCTCGGCGGGCTGTACGAGCTGGCCGAACATCTGACCGCGCAGGGAGTGCGATGAGCGAACGAAGTCAGCGGCGCGCTGTGCGCGTGCCGGAGCCGAGCACCAGTGGGGCGCAGTCGTGAACACGCTGGACATTTCGAGGATCATCGCCGACCCGACCGCGCGGGTCGTGGTGTGCTGCGGGTCAGGCGGCGTCGGTAAGACCACCACGGCGGCCGCGATCGCGCTGCGCGCAGCCGAACTCGGCCGCAAGGTCGTTGTGCTCACGATCGACCCTGCCCGCCGACTGGCTCAGTCACTCGGCATCGCCGATCTGGACAACTACCCGCAGCGGGTGGTGCTCGGCCCGGAGGCCAAGGGCGAGTTGTACGCGATGATGCTGAACATGCGTCGCACGTTCGACGACATGGTGCTCGAGCACACAACCGCCGAGAAGGCCGAGCAGATTTTCGCCAATCCGATCTATCAGACGGTCGCGTCCTCCTTCGGCGGCACACAGGAATACATGGCGATGGAGAAGCTCGGGCAGCTGGCGAACAAGCGGGAATGGGACCTGATCGTGGTCGACACCCCGCCGTCGCGCAACGCACTCGACTTCCTCGACGCGCCCAAGCGCCTCGGAAACTTCTTGAACGGCAAGATGATTCGGCTCATCATGGCGCCGGGGCGCGGCGTCGGCCGGTTCGTCACCGGCGCGATGAGCCTGGCGATGCGCGGCGTCTCCACCGTCATCGGCGGGCAGATGCTCAAGGACGCGTCCGTCTTCCTGCAATCGCTGGAATCGCTGTTCGGCGGCTTCCAGGACCGCGCCGACCGCACTTACGCGATGCTGTCCAAGCCGGGCACCCATTTCCTGGTGGTGGCCGCGGCGGAACCTGACGCTCTGCGCGAGGCCTCGTTCTTCGTCGATCGGCTCTCCACCGAGCAGATGCCGCTTTCGGGCCTCGTGCTCAACCGGACGCATCCCGCGCTGAGCGATCTGCCCGCCGATCACGCCCTCACCGCCGCCGACCAGCTGGCCGAATCCGACCCGCTGACCAGCGCGGTGCTGCGCATCCACGCCGAACGGGTCGAGACGGCCAAGCGCGAGCAGCATCTGCTGCACCGCTTCACCGGGGCGCACCCGCGGGTGGAAATGGTCTCGGTGACCGCGCTGCCGTTCGAGGTGTCCGATCTCGAGGCGCTGCGCGTGGTGGGCGATCAACTGACCGGAACGGTCCTGTCCGCGTAGGCGCACCTCCGTCTACGCTCCGGTTGTGCACGGACTGCGTCCGGCTGCGCCGTTCCCACCCACCGGCGACCAGACCATAACGTTCGGTATTGAGTCGGAATCGCTATAGGCCAAAACGAAACCGAGCCCGCAATCGCGGGCTCGGCTTCTGTTTCGTTCGACTACATTGCCACCTGATGCTGACGCTGGGCCTGGAAGAAATCGGCCCAGGAGGTCACCTCGGGATGCTGTTTCAACAGCGCTCTGCGCTGCCGTTCGGTCATCCCACCCCACACACCGAATTCCACTCGATTGTCGAGGGCATCGGCTCCACACTGCATCAGCACCGGACAGTGCCTGCAGATCGTCGCCGCTTTGCGCTGCGCCGCGCCGCGGACGAACAACTGATCGGGATCTACTTCCTTGCATCGGGCCTGGGATACCCAGGCGATTCGCGCTTCGGCCTGCTCCACGTCCAATCGAGCGATGGGGGTTGTCATATGCATTTGGTGTGCCCCTTTGCAGTCCGAACACCGGGTCAACGGCGCTCCAGAATCGCGTGCCAGATCGCAGCAACCCGAACCCCGCTGCGCTCTGAACCACATTCCACTTTGAGTGTTAGCTCCATCACACTGGGTTCTCAATCTAGGTAAAGGTATGGCTCGAGCGCAAGACCGTCTCGAGATTTTTTGGTACGCCCGTCCATGCAAACGTGATAGAGAACCGGGCAGTCGGGTCGGTTCACGACGCGCCCATGCGCGACACGCCGGACACGCCTGAACGACACGCCCAACAAGCCGGGTCGAGCACTGGATCTCGCGCTCCGACAAACACACCCGACAGCGCGAGAAGCGCACCCCGTACCCTTGGGAACGTGTCGAACGTGCCGATCACACATACGCTCGCGAAGCTGGCGGGCAGCTGCGCGCTGGCCGCAGTACTCGTCGCCGGACTGCTCTTCCCCCTCGCCGGCGGGTTTGGATTCGTCTCCAACCGCGCCGCCGATGCCGTGGACAACGTCTCCTCGGAACTGGTCGAGGGCACCGTCCCCGCGGTCTCGACGATGGTGGACAAGAACGGTTCGCCCATCGCCTGGCTCTACGAGCAGCGCAGGTTCGAGGTGCCGAGCGAGCGGATCGCCAACAACATGAAGTTGGCGATCATCTCCATCGAGGACCGCCGCTTCGCCGAGCACGACGGCGTCGACTGGCAGGGCACGATGCGCGCGTTCCTCACCAACACCACCAGCGGCGAGGTGCAGCAGGGCGCGTCCACCCTCGACCAGCAGTACGTGAAGAACTTCCAACTGCTCGTGGTCGCCAAGACCGACGCCGAACGCCGCGCGGCGATCGAGACCACCCCGGCGCGCAAGATCCGCGAGATCCGCATGGCGCTGACCCTGGACAAGGAACTCACCAAGGACGAGATCCTCACCAGGTACCTGAACCTCGTGCCTTTCGGCAATTCGTCCTATGGCATCCAGGACGCGGCGCAGACCTACTTCGGCGTCGACGCCGCCGACCTGAACGTCCCGCAGGCGGCGATGCTCGCGGGCATGGTGCAGTCCAGCTCCAAGTTGAACCCCTACACCAACCCGCAGGGCGTGCTGGAACGCCGGAACACCGTGCTGGACACGATGATCCAGAACATCCCGGGCCGCGCGGAGGAGTTCCGCAAGGCCAAGTCGGAGCCGCTCGGCGTGCTGCCGGAGCCGAAGGGCCTGCCGCGCGGCTGCATCGCCGCACAGGACCGCGGCTTCTTCTGCGATTACGCGGTGCAGTACCTGGCCGAATCGGGCATCAGCCGCGAGCAGATCGACAAGGGCGGCTACCTGATCAAGACCACCCTCGATCCCGCCGTGCAGGACTCGGTCAAGCGCGCGGTCAGCGAGGCGGCCAACCCGAACCTCGACGACATCGCCGAGGTGATGTCGGTGGTCGCGCCGGGCCAGGACTCGCACGACGTGGTCGCCATGGCGAGCAGCCGCACCTACGGCCTCAACCGCGACGTCAACGAGACGGTGCAACCGCAGCCGTTCTCGATGGTCGGCGACGGCGCAGGCTCGGTCTTCAAGGTATTCACCACCGCCGCGGCCATGGAGAAGGGCCTCGGCATCAGCTCTCAGCTCGACGTGCCAGGCCGCTTCGACGCGAAGGGCATGGGCAACGGCGGCGCGCGGGGTTGCCCGCCCGCTACCTACTGCGTCGAGAACGCGGGCCGCTACAAGTCGCCGATGTCGGTGACCGAGGCGCTGGCCACCTCGCCGAACACCGCGTTCGTCAAGCTGATCCAAGCCGTCGGCGTCACCCCGACCGTCGACATGGCGGTGCGGCTCGGCATGCGCTCGTTCACCAACCCCGGCAGCTCGGGGCACGGCAACCAGAGCCTGGCCGACATGATCAAGGACCAGAACCTGGGCTCGTTCACCCTCGGCCCGGTCGCGATCAACCCGCTCGAGCTCTCCAACGTCGCCGCCACGCTGGCCTCGGGCGGACGCTGGTGCCCGCCCTCCCCGATCAAGGAGGTCGTCGACCGCAGCGGCAAGCAGGTTCCGCTCACCCAGCAGGCCTGCGAGCAGGTCGTCGATCCCGGCCTGGCCAACACGCTGGCCAACGCCATGAGCAAGGACGACACGGCGGGCACCGCGGCGGGCGCGGCCCAGGCGACCGGCTGGAACCTGCCGATGGCGGGCAAGACGGGAACCACCGAAAGCCACCGCTCCTCGGCCTTCCTCGGCTTCACCAACTCGCTGGCCGCCGCGGTCTACGTCTACGGCGACAGCCCGACCCCCGGCGAGATCTGCTCCTTCCCGCTGCGCAACTGCGGCGACGGAAACCTGTTCGGCGGTAACGAACCCGCACGCACCTGGTTCAGCGCGATCAGGCCGGTGGTCGGCAACTTCCCGCCGCCCGCGCTGCCGCCGCTGGACGACAAGTACGTCCGCGGCGCGAACAACGCGCAGGTGCCCGACGTGGTCGGCATGTCGCAGGGCGAGGCGACCACCGCGCTGGTGGCCGCGGGCTTCCAGGTCTCGGCCGTCAACGGATCCGGTCCGCCGCCCAAGGGCAGCGTGATGAGCATCGCGCCGAACGGATCGGCGATTCCCGGTTCGGTGATCACGATCTACATCAGCGACGGCACCCAGCGCCAGGCCCCGCCGCCTGCCGCACCGGGACCGCTGCCGCCGCCACCGGCGCTGCCGCCCGGCTTCCCGCTGCCGCCCTGGTGGCCCCGGTAATCAATGAACAAAAGAACCGCCGACCGGCGCTACTGCGCTCGGTCGGCGGTTCTGGTTCGGGCAGGGTTCAGAGCCGGGCTTTCACGGCCGCGGAGATCCGCGAGCCGTCGGCCTTGCCCTCGGCCAGCGCGGTGGCGATCTTCATGACCTGGCCCATCTGGCGCATGCCAGGGCGTTCGCCCAATTCCTCGGCGACCTGGGCGATGGCGGTGTCGGCCAGATCGGCGATCTCGGCCTCGGTCAGCTGGGTCGGCAGGTACTCGTCGATGATCCTGGCCTCGGCGTGTTCGTTGGCGGCGAGCTCGCCGCGACCGGCCTGGGTGTAGACCTCGGCCGACTCGTTGCGTTTCTTCGCTTCCTTCTGCAGCACCGCGATCACGTCGGCGTCGGAGAGTTCACGCGCCTCCGCGCCCGCGACCTCGGCGTTCTGGATCGCGGCCAGCAGCATGCGCAACGTCGCGAGGCGCAGCGTGTCCTTGGCTTTCATCGCGGCGGTCATGTCCGTCCGCAGCCGATCTTTGAGTTCCGACATGAGGCACACGGTAGCCGGTCGCCGTCCCGGGGCCCACCACATTTCACCCCGGCGTCGCGCGGGCGAACGGGGAAGATCGCAGCTCGCGGACCCGCCGGGACGATTCGGCGCCGCCCGGCGCGAGTGAGCCCGATGGCCTGTGCGGAAACACACTCGGCGTTCTGAGTCAGCCTCACCTATGCTGGGCAAATGCCCGTAATCTCGACCTCCGCCGTCCGCCGAACCGCGCTGGGAGCCACCGGGGCCGCGGTAGCCGGAATCGGCTACGCCTCGCTGATCGAGCGCAACGCGTTCGTCCTGCGCGAGGCGACCATGCCGGTGCTGCCGCCCGGTTCGTCGAGCCTACGTGTTCTGCACATCAGCGATCTGCACATGATGCCCGGTCAGAAGCTCAAGCAGCAATGGCTGCGCGAGCTGGATCGACTCGAGCCCGATCTGGTGGTCAACACCGGCGACAACCTCTCGCACCAGAAGTCGGTGCCCGCGGTGGTTCAGGCCCTCGGCGGATTGCTTTCCCGCCCGGGCCTTTTCGTTTTCGGCAGCAACGATTACTTCGCGCCGGTGCCGAAGAACCCGATGAAGTACTTCAAGAAGGACCACCGCCGCGTCTACGGCGCGCCGCTGCCGTGGAAGGACCTGCGCGCGGCGTTCACCGAACGCGGCTGGCTCGATCTCACCCACGTGCGCCGCGATCTCGAGGTGGCGGGCGTGCGGATCGCCACCGCGGGCGTCGACGACCCGCACCTGCAGCGCGACCGGTACGACACGGTGGCAGGCGCCCCCAACCCGCTGGCCGAGCTGCGCATCGGCCTCACCCACTCCCCCGAACCCCGGGTGCTCGACCGCTTCGCCGCCGACGGCTACGACTTGGTGCTCGCCGGCCACACCCACGGCGGCCAGCTGGTGCTGCCCGGCTACGGCGCGCTGGTCACCAACTGCGGCATCGACAAGTCGCGCGTGAAGGGCCCGTCGAAGTGGGGCGAGCACACCCAGCTGCACGTCTCCGCCGGCATCGGCACCTCGCCGTGGGCGCCGTACCGGTTCTGCTGCCGACCCGAAGCGACCCTGCTGACTCTCGTCGCCGCTCCCCCGAAGCGTCCGGCGGCCGAGAACAACCACGGGTTCTCGACCTCGGAGACCGTCGCTCGCTGATCGGCCGCGACCGCGGCCTCGGCACTTCCCCAGCTCGACACGCCAACCGACGCAAGGCTTGTCCGTCCTTACCGGGCGCGGACCGCGCTTCGCCGACCCGGTAGGGTCGCGTGCCGAAACTTGAATCGGTCGACTAGGGGACGACTTTGAGCAGAGGATTCGACGAACCACGCACCGCCGCCGGCGGCATACCCGGCGCACCGGTGCGCGCCGCCGCCTCGGAGTTCGACGGCACGTCCGCGCCGAATCTTCCAGCCGCCACCCAGTTTTCGCCTGATCCGTCCATGACCGGATCGGCGCATCCGGTCCACCACGCTGCCATGGCTCGGCAGCAAAGTCTCTATGCCCGAGACGAAGTCGCTGCGAATGCGCAGTTCGCCGGGGGCGCGGCGCAGGCGGTTACGGGCTCGGCGCAGGCCCCGACGGGCACGGCGCCTTTCCCTAGGGGCACGACACAGATCGCCACGGGCACGGCGCCTTTCCCCACAGGCTCGACGCAGGTCGCTACAGGCGCGACACAGATCGCCACCGGCACGACACAGGTGGCTACAGGCTCGACACAGGTCGCCACGGGCACAGTGCAGGTTGCTACAGGGACCGCGCATGTTGCTACAGGCACGACGCAGTTCGCCACGGGCACGACACAAATCCCAACGGACGCGGCGCAGTTCGCCACCGGCACAACACAGGCCGCCACGGGCGCGGCGAAGGTCGCTACAGGGATGGCACAGGCCGCCACAGGCACGATACAAATCCCGACGGGCGCGGCGCAGCCCGCCACCGACACAACACAGGCCCCAACCGGCACGGCGCAGCCCGCCACCGACACAACACAGGCCCCAACCGGCACAGCGCAGCCCGCCACAGGCACGACACACGTAGCCACGAGCGCGGCGCAGGCCGCAGGCACCGCGCAGTTCGGCACCGGCACGACACAGGCGGGCTACGCAGGTGGATCGCACGCGCGGGAACTGACCGGGCACGGTGCCCTGCAGTTCGGTGGGATCCCCGCAGCGAATCAGAACTACGGCGCGTCCAGCGGGTGGGCGGAGCCGATGGGAGCGGTCGGTAGCGCGCCGGGAGACTTCTGGATCGAACCGCGACTGATGGACCCGCCGCGTACGGCGGGCGGCCGTGCATGGCTCGGTATCGGCGTCGCGGCGACGGTTCTGGTCGCGGGCGCGGTAGCCGTGGTGGTCGCGGGAGGCACGGACGAGGCCAGTGCGGACGGGACGCCGTCGATGGTGAGCGCGTTGACCACCTCCGCCGGAACGAGGGCCCCGGCGCGGCGGCAGGCGGCGCAGCCGGGGCCGCCGGTGGTGCCTGGGTACCAGGTCGTCGTCGTACCCGACAGCGCCGCCGCGTACGACGTGCCCGCCGACTGGACCGTCGGCGATCCAGGCGCCTCGGGCGGGTTCGGCAAGCCGCCCAACACGGTCGGCGGCAAAGGGTACGCCACCGAGGGCAAGAACTACTGCCAGGGATCGACGCGCACCGTGGCATTCGTCACCGGCTCGGACAACACCGATACCGTTGGCGCCGCCACCGAGCTCGGCACGAAGACGGCGAAGATCGCGTACTCCAATTCGCCCGGCGGCGGCATTCCCGGCGCCCCGCAGCCGCTGGAATCGCTCGACGGCGCCCAGCACGGCACGTTCGTGGAGACCAGGGGCGCCATCACCGACGCCAAGCCGGGCTGCGCCACCGAGTACTCGGTGTACACCTTCGCCACCTCCGCCGACATCGGCAGCTTCGTCATGGTGATCGCCGCCGACACCGGCGTCCCGAACGCGGTCGACTCGGAGTCCGCCAAGCGGATCTTCCGCAGCGTCCGCTCCTTCGAAAGCTGATTCACCCGATTGACCTGCGGGTTTAACGTCTGGACCTTCCCTGTTGTAAGCTACTCCAGGTTCGCTTCACGGGGTGTGGCGCAGCTTGGTAGCGCGCTTCGTTCGGGACGAAGAGGTCGCAGGTTCAAATCCTGTCACCCCGACTCGTGTGGTTGAGACACGACAGGGCCCCTGACCGGTATTCCGGCCAGGGGCCCTTTCTTTATTCGATCGTGGACCTGATCCTTCGAGGCGCGTGTGCGGCGAGCTCATCGGGGCTCGCGGGACAGCAATATCCGCGCGCGCCGCGTGGCGCTAGGCCATCCGACGCACTACCCGAGCGTCGGCCTCGACAGCGCCACGCGGTACGGCACCGGCGTTGGTATCGAGGCGACCGGCGAGGCGCTGATGACGCGCGCGCTCGGTCCTGACGGCACCTTGTCGAGTCGAGCTGTCCGTCAGGCCACGCCGTTCGGCGTCGCCCAGCGGCGATTCACCGCCCGGCGGCTCGCCCGGCACCGGCCACCAGACGGTCGCGGCGATCACCGCGAGCAGCCCGCACACCAAGGCCAGCAATGCGAAGAACACGGAGGCATTCATGGCTTCCTCCCAGCGACAACAGGTCGGCGCCCCGGCGCCGGGACAGCCGGCTGAAGGCGCACAAGGCCGGCATGCCGATGAGGGACAGCATCGTCCCGGTACCGGGGCTATCCCAAGCATCGGCGCCCGATATGACGGCCAACCAAACCCCGTGTAGCCCGCTGTTGCAGTCTCCTCCTATCCCATCCGCACGGATGGTGAACTCCAATCTCGATGCGGGGCGATAGCCCGACGATTGTGCTCGAGGGTATGCCCGCCGATCACGGGTTCCGGGTGAGCCGGCGCTGGAGTGACCGGCGGTAGGGTGGGCGGAGGGCGCGGTGAGGAGACGCTTACCGCTTGATAACTTGCGGACACATGGCCGAAACGCGAGGTCCATAGCGTATACACGCATGTCGACACGGGTGGCCACGCTGGCCGATGCAGCGGGACGGCCGTTGCGCGACGTGGTCTATACGACGTTGCGCGATGAGCTGATGAACGGTGACATCAAGTTCGGGGAGCGGCTCACCGAGCCGAAACTGTCCGCGCGCTTCGGTATTTCGCGCACGCCTATTCGCGAGGCGCTCACCGTGCTGTGTTCGGACGGGCTGTTGCGCCGCGAGGAGTACGGCTTCAGCCCCGTGCGGCCGAGCATCCCACTGATTCGCGACCTCTACGAATTGCGAATCACGCTGGAGCTCGGCGGTATTCAGCGCGCCATCGGCAATCCCGAGGTGCGCCACGACCGCGCGCTGCTGGAGGCCGAGCGGGCGAGCTGGCTCGAGTTGCAAGCCGATCCGCCGGAGCAGGAGCCGGGTTTCGTGGTGCGCGACGAGGAATTCCACGTCACGCTGCTCGCCGCGGCGGGCAACGCCGAACTGGTGCGCGCGCTGAAATCGGTGAACTCCCGTATCCGGCACGTGCGCATGTACGACTTCATGGTCAACAACCGGATCGAAACCACCATCACCGAGCACCTCGCGATCCTCGACGCGGTGCTCGCCGAGGATCTGTCGCTGGCTTATCGCCTGCTGCACACCCACATCGGGGAATCACTCGACGTCGTTCTGGAGCGGGTCACCCGCGCCATCACCGCGATGTCGCTCGCAACTGAATAGGGAGCCTCACGGTGGATTTCGATACTGTGCTCGTCGCCAATCGCGGCGAGATCGCGGTCAGGGTGCTGCGCACCGCGAAAGCGCTCGGCCTGAAGACCGTCGCCGTCTACTCCGACGCGGACGCCGCCGCGCCGCATGTCGAATTCGCCGATGCCGCGGTGCGTCTCGGCTCGGCACAGGCCGCCGAGTCGTATCTGCGCGCCGACCTGGTGATCGAAGCGGCCTTGTCGACCGGCGCGGGCGCGATCCACCCCGGTTACGGATTCCTCTCGGAAAACGCCGATTTCGCGACGGCCGTGGCCGAAGCTGACATCGCGTTCGTCGGCCCTACACCGGCGCAGCTACGGATCTTCGGCGACAAGCACACCGCACGCGAGACCGCGAAACGAGTCGGCGTTCCGCTGATTCCCGGCAGCGGTCTGCTGGATTCGGCCGAGCACGCGGTGGCCGAGGCGGAGCGGATCGGCTTCCCGGTGATGCTCAAGGCGGTCGGCGGCGGTGGCGGCATCGGCATGCAGAGCTGTTTCACCGCGGACGAACTCCGCGCGGCCTACCTCCGGGTGCAGCGCCTGGCCGCGACGAACTTCTCGTCGACGGGAGTCTTCCTGGAGCGTTTCGTGGCGCGCGCCAGGCACGTCGAGGTGCAACTGTTCGGCGATGGCCACGGCCGGGTGGTCAGCCTCGGCACCAGGGACTGCTCGTTGCAGCGGCGCAACCAGAAGGTGATCGAGGAAGCGCCCGCGCCCGGTCTCGGCGCGGAGTTGACCGAAGAACTGCTCACCGCGTCCAGGCAGCTCGCCAGATCGGTCGGCTACCGCTCGGCGGGCACGGTGGAATTCGTCTACGACTCCGAGCGCGGCGCGGCCTCGTTCCTCGAGATGAACACCAGGCTCCAGGTGGAACACCCGGTGACCGAGGCGATCACCGGCGTCGACCTGGTCGAATGGATGCTTCGGCTGGCGGGCGGGGACGCCGGCATGCTGGACGGCTTGCCGGAAACCGGTCCGGCACAATCCGGCTGGGCCGTCGAGGCCCGGGTCTACGCCGAGGATCCCGGCCAGGACTACCGGCCGAGCGCCGGACTCGTCACGGCCGCCGAATTCCCCTCCGACGTGCGCGTCGACACCTGGGTCAGCACCGGCACCGAAGTCAGCCCGTACTACGACCCGCTGCTGGCCAAGGTGATCGTCGCGGCTCCTACCCGCGACGCCGCCTTGGACACCCTGGCCGACGCGCTCGCCGCGACCCGGATTCACGGCGTGCAGACGAACATCGCCCAATTGCGCGCTGCGGCAACGAATTCGCAGGTTCGCGCCGCGGCGCATGGAACCGGCACGTTGGCAGACATCCACCCCGCGGCAACGCGCATCGACGTGCTGCGCGGCGGAACCATGACGACCATCCAGGACCTGCCTGGCCGAATCGGCTTGTGGGAGGTAGGCATTCCGCCTTCGGGCCCGATGGACGACCTCTCGTTCACCGGCGCCAACACGGCCGTCGGCAATCCGCCGGGCCTGCCCGCGCTGGAGTGCACGCTCCAGGGCCCGCGCCTGCGCTTCGCCGCCGCCACGGTGATCTGCGTGACCGGCGCGCAAGCACCGATCACCATCGACGACGCCCGGGTGCCGATGTGGGAACCGATCACGGTCCCGGCGGGCGCGGTGCTCGACATCGGCGCACCCACCGACACCGGCCTGCGCACCTATCTCGCCGTGCGCGGCGGCCTCGACGCCCCGCTCTACCATGGCAGCGCCGCCACCTTCACCCTCGGCGGATTCGGCGGGATCACGGGCAAGGCCGTCGCGGCGGGCGATGTTCTGCACGTCGTCACCGGCGGTACGGGAGTGGGCCGATTCGCGGCAGCACCGGGCGAATCCACCGCGACGTCCGAACCAGCGGCGCCGCGAGGTGGACTAGCTGCGGATCTGAGCAAACCCAGCGCGACGCCGATGCGCCCTGAGTTCACTCACGACTGGGAGCTGGCCGTCGGCATCGGCCCGCAGACCGCGCCCGCCTATTTCACCGACGCGGACATGGCGCAGTTCGTGGCGCACCCGTGGCGGGTGGGCAGCCACGCCAACCGCACCGGCATCCGGCTGGAGGGCCCCAAGCCGACTTGGTCGCGGGCCGACGGTGGCGAGGCCGGACTGCATCCGTCGAACCTGCACGACAACCCCTACAGCGTCGGCGCGCTGAACGTCTCCGGCGACACCCCGATCCTGCTCGGCCCGGACGGACCGAGCCTCGGCGGTTTCGCCTGCCCGCTCACCGTGGTCTCGGCGCACCGATGGAAGCTCGGGCAGCTGCGTCCCGGCGACACGGTCCGGTTCGTGCCCGTCGAGGACGCCGAAGCCACCGCGCTGCGCCGCTCCGACGATCGGCGCGCGAAGGCGACTGTGTCCCGAGCCCGAGACGCCATCGGCGATCGCGGCGTCCTAGGCGCGGAGCCCGGCGATGCCGACCGGCCGCGGGTGACCTATCTGCGCGGCGGCGACGACAACATCCTCATCGAATACGGCGAGATGGTGCTGGATCTGGGTCTGCGCATGCGGGTGCACGCGCTCGCCGAGGCGCTGGCCGCGGCAGGCCTGCCAGGCATCGTCGACGTCACCCCAGGCGTGCGCTCACTGCACATCCACTTCGATCCGGACGTGCTCGCCCAGCACCGGCTGCTCGGCACGCTCGCCGAGCTGGAAGCCGAGCTACCAGCCACCCACGACCTAGTGGTGCCGAGCCGGACCATCCGGCTGCCGCTCTCGTTCGACGATCCCTCCATCGCCGAGGCGATCGACCGCTACCGCAGCGGCGTGCGCGACACAGCGCCGTGGCTGCCCTCGAACACCGAATTCATCAGGCGCATCAACGGACTCGACAGCGTCGAGCAGGTGCGTGACACGGTGTTCGACGCGGAATACCTGATACTCGGCCTCGGCGATGTGTATCTCGGTGCGCCGCTGGCCGTTCCGCTCGATCCGCGGCACCGCCTGGTGACCACCAAGTACAACCCGGCACGCACCTGGACGCCCGCGGACGCGGTCGGCATCGGCGGCAAGTACCTGTGCGTATACGGAATGGCCTCGCCCGGCGGTTATCAGCTGATCGGCCGCACCGTCCCGATCTGGTCCAGTTACCGGCAGGCCGCGCCCTTCGAACCGGGCACCCCGTGGTTGTTCCGGTTCTTCGACCGCATCGTCTGGGAGCCGGTGAGCCCCGAGGAACTGCTCGAACACCGCGCGGCGGCTGCCGCGGGCCGCTTCGACGCCGAGGTCGGCGAGGGCACCTTCGCACTCGCTGACCACCTGCGCTTGCTCACCGAAAACGCCGCCGCCATAGCGGAATTCGAGGAGCGACAGGCGGCCGCGTTCGAGGCGGAGAAGCGCGCGTGGCACGCGGCGGGCGAATTCGAGCGCACCGTGACCGCACCGGCCCCGCCGGAACCCGTCGCCGATCCGCTGGCCGGGCTGCCCGCCGGCGCGACCGTGGTGACGGCGCCGATGATCGGCAATGTGTGGCGCGTCGAGGTCGAGGAGGGCCAGCGACTCGACGCCGGTACGCCGGTCGCCATCCTGGAGGCGATGAAGCTCGAGCTACCCGTGCACAGCCCGGGTGCGGGCACGGTGCTCAGAGTGCTGACCGCACCGGGCGCCAAGGTGGCCCCGGGTACCCCGCTAGCAGTGATCGGAGTGGACTGAATGACCGCAGGCGTTCTAGGCACCACCGCCCATCGGGACTCACCCACCGCGCGGGTCGCGGCCGCCTATCGGCGCATCGCCGAGGTGGATCGCCCCGAGGTGTGGATCACGCTGCGACCCGAGCACGAAGCCGTCGCCGACGCGGCGGAGGTGGAGCGGCGGATTGCCGCGGGCGAGACGCTGCCGCTGGCCGGGCAGCTGGTCGCGGTCAAGGACAACATCGACGTGGCCGGCTTGCCCACCACCGCGGCGTGCCCCGAATTCGCTTATCCGGCAACGGTTACCGCGGCGGCCGTCGCACGACTGCAAGGGGCCGGGGCGATCGTGCTCGGCAAGACGAACCTGGACCAGTTCGCCACCGGTCTGGTCGGCACCAGGAGCCCGTACGGCGCGGTCCGGCACGCCGATCGTCCCGAGCTGATCTCCGGCGGCTCGTCTTCCGGTTCGGCGGTCGCGGTCGCGCTCGGACTCGTCGACATCGGCGTCGGCACCGACACCGCGGGGTCCGGGCGAGTGCCCGCGGCGCTGCACGGGATCGTCGGCATCAAAGCCACGCTGGGGATCATCCCCGCGCACGGCCTCGTCCCGGCCTGCGCCGACTACGACGCCGTCACGGTCTTCGCGAAGGATCTCGAAGGGGCGGTCGCCGCCGCGGCCATGATGGCGGGGCCCGATACGGGCGACCCGCGCAGCCGCGCCTGGCCCGCCGACGTGCGGTTCGCCGCACCGCGAACCCCTCGGGTCGGGGTGCCGCGCGCCGCCGATCTCGCCGTCCTGGCCGACGACTATCGCGATGCCTTCACCAGAACCGTTGCCGCCGTGTGCGATTCCGGCATCGAGACGGTCGAGCTGGACATCTCTCCACTGCTGGAGGCGGCCCGCCTGCTCTACGACGGCGCGATCGTCGCGGAACGCTACGCGGCGGTGGGCGAATTCCTGGCGACCCGTCCGGCGGGCGCCGATCCCACGGTGGCCGCCATCATCGGCGCGGCCGCGTCCACCACCGGTCCGGCATTCGCCGCCGACCTGGACGCGCTGACCCGTGCGCGCGCCGATGCGGCGGTGCTGCTGCGAGACTGCGACGCGCTCTTGCTTCCGACCACCACCGAGCACCCGAGTATCGCCGCGGTGCAGGCGGATCCGATCACCATCAACCGGCGCATGGGCGCCTACACCAACTTCTGCAACCTGCTGGACATGGCCGCCGTCGCGGTGCCGGGCGCACCGACAGCGGTGGGCGCTCCTTTCGGCGTGATGGTGGTGACGCCCGCCTTCGGCGATCAGGTCGCGATCGATATCGCCGCCCGCGTGAGCGGCCTCGAGCAAGCGCCGCTACTGGTCGGGGGCGGCGTGGAACTGGCCGTGTTCGGCGCGCACCTGCGCGGCCAGCCGCTGCACTGGCAGCTCGAGCGGATCGGCGCGCGGTTCGCCGGGGAAATCCGCACCAGCGATGCCTATCGGCTCACCGCTCTCGACACCGTGCCCGCCAAGCCGGGACTTGTCCGGCACGGCGCGGGGCTCGGCGCGCCGATTCTCGGCGAGTTGTTCACCGTCTCGCGCGCCGGGCTCGGCGGCTTCCTCGCGGAACTGCCCGCGCCCATGGCATTGACCAGCATCGAACTCGCCGACGGGCGATCCGTTATCGGTTTCGCCTGCACCTACGACGCGGCCTCGACCGCCGCCGACATCACCGAATTCGGCGGCTGGCAGGCGTATTTGAACGCCGCCAACTGATCGCGCGCGATGGCCCGGTAGCTCACCGCTACCGGGCCATCGACGTGTATACGCCCTGTTCGACGCAGTTTCAGACATTTGTACTAGACAAACGTGCAATCCCTCGGTTAGACATTTGTCTTAGACATCCGCTCTAACGAGGAACAGGCCATGAGCATCTCCACCAACTCGAACTCCCCCCGCGTGCTGATCAGCGGCGGCGGCATCGGAGGCAATGCCGTCGCGCTGCAACTGCTTCGCGCAGGCATCCAGACCACGGTCGTCGAGCGCGCCGCCGCCCCGCGCCCCGGCGGTCAGGCCGTCGACCTGCGCGGACCGAGCCGCGACGTCGCCGAGCGCATGGGCCTGATGCCCGGCATCAAGTCACGCCAGCTGGACGAGCGCGGCATGCTCTACGTCGACGACGAGGGCCGCGAGACCCTGCGCATGCCCGCCGAGTTGTTCGAGGGCAAGGGCGGCGTCGCCGAAATCGAGATCACCAGGGGCGATCTGAACGAGGTGCTGCTCGAGGCGCTGGCGAACGAGGGCGGGGTCGACTACCGCTACGGCGAGTGGATCACCGATGTGCGGCAGGACGCGGCAGGCGTCGAGGTCACCTTCGCCTCCGGCGCCGCCGAGCGCTTCGACATCCTCGTCGGCGCCGACGGATTGCACTCCGCGACCAGGCGATTGGTGTTCGGACCGGAGGAGGACTTCGCGACCTACCTCGGCGGCTACATGTCCTTCTTCACCATGCCGACCCCGGAAGGCACCGAGCCGCACTGGTTCTCGATGCACTCGCTGGTCGGCGCGACCGGCGTCGGAATGCGCCCGGACGCCGATCCGGCGACCTGCAAGGCCATCATCATGCTGCGCGCCGCCGCCGATCCGGCGCTGCGCCGCGATGTCCGAGCGCAGCAGCAGTTCATCAGAGAGCGCCTCACGGGTGGCGGCTGGCATTCGGCGACGATCAGCGCCGCGATGACCGAGGCCGACGACTTCTACTTCGACGAGTTGGCCCGCATCGACATGCCGAGCTGGGTCAGCGGCCGGGTCGCCCTGATCGGCGACGCCGGATACTGCGGTTCGCCGCTGACCGGGCAGGGCACCGCGATGGCGCTGGTGGGCGCTTACGTCTTGGCGGGTGAGATAGCCGCGCACGCAACCGATCCGGATCGCGCGCTGACCCGCTACGAGGAAGTGTTGCGCCCCTTCGTCGCCAAGGCGCAGGAGCTGCCGCCCGGCGGTCTGCGCTCGATGACCCCGAAGACCCGGTTCGGCATCCGCGTCGGACACGCGGTGTCCCGCTTGATGACGACCAAGGCGATGAAACCGCTGATGATGCGGATGCTCACCGCGACCGAGTCGTACGAACTCCCCGATTACCCGGCGCGGTCGGCCGCCTGAGCGCCACGATCGTCGTCCACCGGCACACCGAGTTCCTCGAGCAGGCGCTCGACCCGGCGGCGGACGTCGTCGCGAATAGGCCGCACCAGTTCGAGTTCCAATCCGGCCGGGTCTTCGATGATCCACTCCAGGTAGCGCGGACCCGGCACCAACGGACAGATGTCTCCGCAGCCCATCGTGACGATGACGTCGGCGGCGCGAATGATCTCGTCCGTCCACGGTTTCGGGTATTCGCCCGCGATGTCGATGCCGGTCTCGGCCATCGCGCCGACCGCGGCGGGATTGAGCTGCAAGCTCGGCTCAGAGCCGCCCGACCAGGCCACTGCCCGCCCGCGAGCGAGATGCGTGAAGAAGCCGAGCGCCATCTGCGAGCGGCCCGCGTTGTGGGTACACAGGAACAAGACGGTCGGACGTGGTTGCGCCACTTTGCCTTCCAGCTTCGCCCTGGCTTCCAGCCGCTGCCGGGCGAACTTCTCCCCGAGGATCGGCAGGTACAGCGTCACCGTGGCTCGTGCGGCGAATTCCTCGTAAGACGAAAATAGATAAGCGACAATGGTTTCCGGCGTGAACATGGTGGCGAACTCGGCGAGCAGCCGCTTTTCGGCGGCGCTCAACTGTGTCTCGTGATCCAGGGCCAGCAGGCGATAGGCAGGCCCGGTCGGCATGACCGATCGTTCCATCCATCCAGCGTGACAGCCGCACGTTCGACGCCGCAAACGAACTTACCGTGAACGTGATTCACCGATGTGACCAACGATGGGGCGGGCCGGTTACCCCTCGTGAACCGGCCCGCCCTTACCTTCGGGCGGGACTCCTGGCCTGCGACCGGACGGTTACCTTCGGCAGGGGGCGATCCTCCTTCGCCCGCCAGCTCCAGGAAGAGCCATCGATGGCGCCGCCGGAGGGATCCGGCCGGGTCGGTCACCCCTCGTTGGACCGACCCGGACGGTTCATCCCCGGGGCGCGACCTGTCACCCCTCGTGGACAGGTCGCACCCGGTTCCCACCCCCGGTGGTGGCTTGTCCCCCCTTCCCCCGGTTACTGGCAGTACTCGAAGGTGCCGAGTACGGTGCGGCCGTCCTTGATCAGGTAGCCGGTAGCGGCGAGATCGGTGCTGGCCACCGGGTTCTCCCCGTCCGGCGCCAGCCACTCGACCTGCTGCACGACCTGGTAGGCGTTCGGGTCGTTGCGCAGCACCTTGACCTTGGTGTCGTCCATTTCGGCGGGCTTGGTGTCGGTGGACTTGCCCTTCTTCCATTCCCCCGCGCCGGCCAGCGTGTGCTGGGCGGCGTCATAGACGACGGTGCGGTAGCGGATCTGCTGGTGCTCGCCGGGGCGGTAGCCTGGCTGGGCGTAGACGACAGGGGCGGCGATCTCGATCTCGATCCGGTCGTCCTTGTGGGTGCAGGTGGCCTGGCCGGTGAGCGCGACACCGGGAAGGCCGGTGTCCGCCATTGCGGCGCCCGCGCCGAACACCAGGGCGGCGGTGGTCGTCGAGAGAGCGAGGGCGGTGGTCAGCTTGCCGATCATCGTCTGTGCGTCCTTCGTCAGGTCCGTGGTTCCGGTCGATCCGGTGTTGTCACAAACAATGCGGCCAGCGTCTTGGCGCGCCCTTAAGAACACCTTGCATGGACGAATCCGCAGGTAGATCGCCGTTCGCTAACACTTCCCCGCCGCGCGAGCGATGATGGAAGCGGTGTGATCGACGATTGGAGCGACGATGGAAACCGTGGTGGTCTGGATCCTTGCCACGCTGCTGTACTGGTGGGGTCTGCTGTAGTGAGAAGAGCGCCTGGCCGCGTGCTCGGCCAGGCCGACCTCGGGATCGATCCGCCGTCCTACGGCGAACCGGAGCACTTTCTCGTGCTCGTCATACCGACTCTCCGATGACCGAAACGACCGCGCCCCCGGCCTTTTCGGCCGGGGGCGTACTTATCGTTCGTTCAGCGAGATGATTCGGCGGCCAGCGCCTCGATGGCCTCGCCCGCTTCCGCGTCCGCGCCGAGCGCCGTGCGTTCGCGCAGCAAGACCAGCGAGAGCGCGGCGGCGGCGAGCACCGAGCAGGCGGCCACGACGAAGGTGGTCGACATCCCGGAGGTGAAGGCCGCCCGCGCGGCGGCGGCCAGCCCACTGTCGTCGGTGGCGGCGCTGATGACCAGCGCGGCGGCGGCGTGCTCGCCGGGCTTCGCATCCGTGCGGGGGAACGCGAAAAGGTGCGCACCGATAGCCGGTGCGCACCTTTGTCGTGCCCGTGTCGTCGCGGATCAGCCCTGGGCGGGCGGCGGGGTCGAGCCGTTGCCGTTCAGACCGGCGCGGACGCCCTCCTCGACGCGCTTGCCGAGATCGGCGTCGACGTTCTTCCAGTACTCGAAGACCCGCGACAGCACCGGCTCACGGACGCCGCCGAGCACGTGCCCGACGATGTTGTCCACCAACCGGTCCCGCTGGTCGTCGTTCAGCACCTCGCGGACGAGGGTGCCGGCCTGGGTGAAATCGCCGTCCTCCGCGTGCGGGACGTAGCCCGCGCGCACGATGACCGGGTCGAAGTCCCAGATGCCGCCGTCGGGCGCGCGCTCCGGCTCGGCGTGCGGGCCGCCGAACGAATTCGGCGCGTACACAGGCACACTCGGGTCGTTGTAGTGGTACCGCATGGCGCCCTCCTTGGAGTAGGAGTTCACCTCCGCGGCCCGCGCCTGGTTCGGCGGCAGCTGCGCGTAGTTGGTCCCGATGCGGTAGCGGTGCGCGTCCGCGTAGGCGAACACGCGGCCGAGCAGCATCTTGTCCGGCGAGAAGCCGATGCCGGGAACGACATTCGACGGCTCGAAGGCGGCCTGCTCGATGTCGACGAAGTAGTTCGCCGGGTTCCGGTTCAGGGTCCACTTGCCGACCTCGATCAACGGGTAGTCCTTGTGCGACCACACCTTGGTCAGGTCGAACGGGTTGAAGCGGTAGCCCTCCGCCTCGGTGACCGGCATCACCTGCACGTACACCGTCCAGCTCGGGAACTCGCCGCGCTCGATCGCCTCCCACAGGTCCTTGCGGTGGTAATCGGCGTCGGCGCCCGCGATCCGGTCGGCCTCGACCTGGGTCAGGAACTCGATGCCCTGGTCGGTCTTGAAGTGGTATTTCACCCAGAAGCGCTCACCGGCGGCATTGATCCACTGGTAGGTGTGCGAGCCGTAACCGTTCATGTGCCGGTAGGTCTTCGGGATGCCGCGATCACCCATCAGCCAGGTCACCTGGTGCGCGGTCTCCGGACGCAGGGTCCAGAAGTCCCACTGCATGTTGTGATCGCGAAGGCCGTTGCCCGGCAACCGCTTCTGCGACCGGATGAAGTCGGGGAACTTGATCGGGTCCTTGATGAAGAAGATCGGGGTGTTGTTGCCGACGAGGTCGTAGTTGCCGTCCTCGGTGTAGAACTTCACCGCGAAACCGCGCGGGTCACGCCAGGTGTCGGGGCTGCCCTGCTCGCCCGCGACGGTGGAGAACCGGACCAGCGATTCGGTGCGCGCGCCGGGCTGGAACAGCTTGGCCTTGGTGTACTGGCTGACGTCGTTGGTGACGACCAGCTCACCGTAGGCGCCCGCGCCCTTGGCGTGCACGATCCGCTCCGGAATCCGTTCCCGGTTGAACTGGGCGAGCTTCTCGATCAGGTAGTGGTCGTGCAGTAGGATAGGGCCCTGCGTACCGGCGGTGAGCGATTCGTCGTCGCTTTCGACGGGCGTTCCGGTGTTCGTCGTTGTCGGCTTGGTCATTCGAAGCCTCCTTCACGGCTGAGCGAAGTCCCCGGGAACGGGCTGACCCGGGCTGTCGAGTGAGCGGGGATCAATCCACCCCGTCCGGGCGCCGCTCGGGCGAGCGGCAGGTCGGGCACAGGCCCCAGAACACGACCTCGGCTTCGTCCACCACGAATCCGTGATCGTTCAGCGGTTCCAGGCACGGGGCACTGCCGACGACACAATCCACGTCGACGACCGTGCCGCAGTTCCGGCACACCAGGTGGTGGTGGTTGTCGCCGATCCGGGTCTCGTACCGCGCGGGCGAGCCCGCGGGCTCGATACGCCGCAGAATCCCGGCCCGGACGCAGGCGTGCAGCACGTCGTAGACGGCTTGCGTCGACACCGAGCCCAGGGTCTCCCGAACCGTGGCGGCCACCAGATCGGCGTCCGAATGCGGACGGGCGGCGACCGCGTTCAGCACCGCGACCCGGGGTGCGGTTACCCGCAGGCCCGCGGAGCGCAGCCAGGCGCAAGGGTCGGCGTCGTTGGTGTGCATGAACCCATGATGGAAGCTTTTCTGGAATTAGTCAAGAAAATGATCTCTTCCAGAGTTTCCGTGACGGCCCGCCCGGCGCGACGGAAGGGTCAGCCCTGCGCGGCGCCGACGCGGTGACGGGAGACGAGTTCGGCCAGGTCGAGCGATTCGTCGGACCACGCGACGAGGTCGAGAACCGCGCCGTGACCGATCAGCTCGCGCGCCGCGCGAATATCCGATGGCCTGGCGATGGCGACCGCGCCGACCAGGCGACGACGGCGCAGGGCGAGGACGGTGAAGTTCGGCTCGGCGAGCGTGCCTCGCAGCACGAAATCGTCGTCGTGCCGCAGCCGGCCCGCGAATTGCAGGTTGAGCCCGTACTGGGTGGACCAGCCCCACGAGACATCCTGGCGGGCAACCGGTTTGCCGAGCATCGCCCGCGCGGCGGCCGCACCCTGCGACAGCGCGCTGTTCCAGTGCTCGGTGCGTTCGTGCGCCCCGAGGTCGGGGTCGAACCGATTGGCCACGTCGCCCGCCGCGTAGACCTCCGGGGCGGAGGTGCGGTAGCGCTCGTCGACGAGGATGCCGTTGTCTACGGACAGCCCGGCGGACTCGGCGAGTTCGGTGTCGGGAACCGAGCCGATGGCGATCAGCGCCACGCCCGCCGCCCACGTCCTGCCGTCGCGCGCGGTCGCGGTGACGCCGTCCTCGTGGCCTTCCAGGCGGGTCAGCGTCACCTCGTCCAGGATCTCGACGCCGTTGTCGGCGTGCAGCTTTCGATAAAACGAGCCGACCGAGGGCGGGGCGACGCGGTCGAGCGGCGCCGATCCGGCGTGCACGACGGTCACTTCGGCGCCGAGCGACCGCGCGGTCGCCGCGACCTCGCAACCGATCAGGCCACCGCCGACGATCAACAGCGATTTGCCCGCGTCGATGGCCGCGCGCAGCGGCCCGACATCGGCGGCCCCGCGCAGCGTGTGCACATTGCGCTGCGGCGCGGGCAGGCTGCGGGCGCGCGCGCCGGTCGCCAGCAACAAGCGGTCGTAGCCGAGCGCCTCGCCGCCCGCAAGCCGCACCCGCCCGAGCTCGGTGTCGACGTCCTCCACCGTGACGCCGGTGCGCAGCTCGATGTCCTTGTCGCGCCACGACTCCGCGGATTCGAGCAGCGCCCTTCGCTCGACCGCGACGCCCGCCAGCATTTCCTTCGAGACCATGGGACGCCGGTACGGCGGGCCGTCCTCAGCCCCGACCAGCACGATGCGTCCCGAATATCCTTCCGCACGAAGGGTCTTGGCCGCGGTGGCGCCCGCGACTCCCGCGCCGACGATCACGATCCGTTCGGTCATGCGCGACTGACCTCGACCATCTCGAAATCCGCTTTGGCCGCGCCGCAATCGGGGCAGGACCAGTCGTCGGGGATGGCGTCCCACCGGGTGCCCGGCTCGATGCCGTCCTCCGGCCAGCCGAGCGCTTCGTCGTACTCGAAGCCGCACTGCACGCATCGGAAAAGCTTGTAATCGGGGTTCATCGTTCACGTCCTGCCGTAGTGATGGAATCGTTTTCGAAGTCGGGCTTTTCTCTGACGCCGCAATCGGGGCAGCACCAGTCGACTGGCACCGCGGACCACGGCGCGCCTGGGGGAAAGCCCTCGCGGGGCGCGCCCGCGACCTCGTCGTAGGCGTAATCGCAGACGGGACAGCGGTAGACGGCCATCACCGCACCCCGTACTTCGCCAGCACTTGCTCCCGCTTGCTCGGCTGGATGTTCACCCGGGTGATGTCACCGTCGTAGTGCGCGAGCACCCGGTGATCCATCACCTTGCGCCACAGCGGCGGCAGATAGGCCAGGCCGATCATGCTGGCGTAACCGCTCGGCAGGTTCGGCGCGCCGTCCATACTGCGCAGGGTCTGATAGCGCCGGGTCGGGTTGGCGTGATGATCGCTGTGCCGTTGCAGGTGGTACAGGAAGATATTGGTGACGATGTGGTCGGAGTTCCAGCTGTGCTCCGGCGTGCACCGCTCGTAGCGGCCCGCCGCGGTCCGCTGTCGCAGCAGGCCGTAGTGCTCCAGGTAGTTCACTGTCTCGAGCAGCGAGAAGCCGTAGACCGCCTGAATGATCAGGTACGGCAGCACGACCGGGCCGAACACCGCGGCCAGCGCGCCCCACAGCACCACCGACATCAGCCAGGCGTTGAGCACATCGTTGTGAATGGTCCACGGGCTCTTGCCCATTCGTTGCAATCGGGTCTTCTCCAGTTCCCAGGACGAGCGCAGGCTGCCCCACACGCTGCGCGGCAAGAAGGCCCAGAACGTCTCGGCGAAACGCGCGCTGGCCGGGTCCTCCGGTGTCGCGACCCGCACGTGGTGGCCGCGGTTGTGCTCGATGTAGAAGTGGCCGTAGAACGTCTGGGCGAGGGTGATCTTGGACAGCCAGCGCTCCAACTCGTCCTTCTTGTGGCCCAGTTCGTGCGCGGTGTTGATGCCGACGCCACCCATCGTGCCGATGCTCAGCGCGAGACCGATCTTCGAGATCAGGCCCAAGCCGCCGTCGATACCGAGCCAGGTCAGGTCCGTCGCTGTCCACAGGTAGCAGGCGAACACCAGGCTCATCAGTTGCAGCGGGATGTAGGCGTAGGTGCAGTACCGGTAGTACTTGTCGTTCTCCAGCCGCTCCATCACCTCTTCGGGCGGGTTCTGCCCGTCGGGCCCGAAGAAGCGGTCCAGGATCGGCAGCAGCACGTAGACCAGTAACGGGCCGATCCACCACCACACCGGCGACAGCTGTTGCAGGCCGAGTTCGTTGAACACCCAGACCAGCCAGGTCGCGAGCAGCACGGCGGTGGGCGCAACCAGGCCGAACAGCCACAGATAGCGCTTCCGGTCGCGCCATTGCAGCGCCTGCGCGGGCGCATCGGTTCGGGATGTCGTCATTCTCGATCTCCTCGGGGACTTGCGAGCGGGCCGGGCGGTGGCCGGAAGCACCAGGACCGGTAAGCGCTCGCGCCTTCGATGTGGTGTGGAGCACTTTACAAACTAGCTCTCTTGTCCAATTGGAATACACATTACCGGCGAGTGTCAATAGCTCGGACAAATCGTGCCGCTGTGTACGATGAAGGCGTGCCTGAAGCGCCGAGTTTTCACACCCGGATGCGCTTACTGCTCCGCGAGCGCGTCATCGAGACCGCACGCGAACTCGTGTGCACCGAGGGCTGGGGCGCGGTGAACATGTCGCGCGTGGCCAAGGAGGTCGGCGTCAGCCGCCCGGTCCTCTACAAGGAGGTCGGCACCAAACAGGACCTCGCCGACCTGGTCATCCGGCACGAGCTGGAGACCTTCCTGGTCGGCATCGACGACAGCCTGGCCGGACATCCCGGCGACGTGATCGCGGGCTTGACCGCGGCTGTCGACTACACGCTGCGGGCCGCCTCCGACAACGCACTGCTCAAAGCAGTGCTGTCCGGGCGCTCGAGCGCCAACGCCGAGCTGCTGCCGACGCTGATGACCGATCCGGAGCCGGTTCTCGGCCGGGCGCTCGGCGCGGTCGGCGCGGCGGTGCGAGCGCGGTACGAGCTGGCCGACCTGTCCGAGGACGAGCTCGGGGCGCGCACGGAGACCGTCATCCGGCTCACCCTCAGTCACCTCTTCCAACCGCTGGGCCCGGTCGAGCGAGCGGTCGCGCAGGTCGCCGCGGCGCTGCGCGCGCTGTTCGCGCCGATCGGAGCTCCGGCTACCTGACGAAGCGCGATCCGTCCGCTCGACGGGTCGGCTATGCGTCGGTCGCCGAACACCCCGGACTATCACCGGCCGGGCCGAGCACATGCACGCGGACGCAGCCCGCCGCTCAGGGCAAGTGCGGCGGCAGCGTCACCCGTGGCGGCGCCGTCACCGGCGGCGTGCGGAACGGCGCATGCGGCGGTGTGAGGCCCGGCCATGGGCGCAGCGTCGGCGGATAAAGCCCGGTCGGCAGATAGGGCGGAGCGACGGGCGTCGGAAAATACCGCGACGGCAATGGGCGCGGCGGAGGCGGTTCGGACGGTGCGCTCGCCCCGGTGAAAATAAGGCGCAGCACCACGATGGCGCCGAACACCAACGCCATCCAGACCCGCCAGTTCGAGCGCGGCGTCTCCGGCAGGTACCGCACCTCCGGCGGTGGCGGCATGTGCGTGAACACCGGTTCCGGCTCGCGGCGGGCCTCGGCTTCGACGGCGGCAAGAGTCGCGCGCACGAAGTCGGCGCGGCTCGGATCCCACTGCGCGACAAGGCGCAAGCCGCGCTCACCCGCTTCCAGATCCCCGCGATCCAGGTCGAGCAGCGCGAGCTCCTGGGTGGCGTCGACGTGCTCGGGTTGCAGCCGAAGCGCCTCGCGCAGCGCCGCTTCCGCGCCCGGCACGGAAATCCCGCCGCGACGCAGGATCGAACCGCGGACGCGGTGTAGATCGGCGTGGTCGGGATCGATTTCGATGGCACGGTCGATGGTCGCCAGCGCGGCGGCCGGGTCCGTCGCCGACTGGACCCCCGCGAGCAGGCGCAGGTTCTCGACATACTCCGGGTCGAGTTCCGCGCTGCGGGTGGCCGCGGCCAGCGCGCGGTCGTAATGCCGTTTCCGCTCGGCGGAATCGTGCTCGGCCAGGTGCGCCAGCTCCTGTTCGGCCAGCGCCAGCACGCGCAGTGCGGATTGATAGTCGGGGAAGGCGGCCAGCGCGGCAGCGCTGTAGCCAACGGACTTCTCGTACTCACCGGTGCGAAACCAGGCGTATCCCATCAACATCAGCGCGTCGGCATTGTCGGGATCGGCGGCGAGCACCGCGCCGAGCTTCGCCCGCGCCGCGTCGATCCGGCCGAGGTCGATCAGTACCTTGGCCCGTGCGACCTCGTCGTGCGCGAAAGTAGTCATGCGCCCGGCTTTGTCAGCGCATCTTCATTCGCTTCATGTACAGCGCGAGTTCGTCGTAGCTGCCGTCGCCGTTGGCGAACTCGACCACGTTGCGAGCGGATTCGAACCACGCGCCCGCGCTCGGCTTGATCTGCGCCATCGCGGCCTCCAGATCCGCCATGCCGATCGGGCGGACGGTGCCGGTGCGGATCGATTCCGCCATGGCCAGCTGGGTGGCCGAGGTACAGACGTGCGCCAGGTCGGCGCCCGAGAAACCCTCCGTGCGCGCGGCGATCGCGCCGAGGTCGACGCCCGCCACCGGACGCTCGCGCAGGTGGTAGCGCAGGATCGACTTGCGCGCGGCGGGATCCGGCAGCGCGACCAGGATCATCCGGTCGAAGCGTCCCGGCCTGCGCAGCGCGACGTCGATGTCCCAGGGATGGTTGGTCGCGCCGAGGATGTAGACGCCCTCGTTGTCGACGGTGGCCGAATCCATCTCGTTCAGCAGCTGATTCACCACCGTGCGCATGGTCGCCGAGCCGGACATCTGGCTGCGCTTGTGGCCGAGCGCGTCCACCTCGTCCAGGAACAGCACGCACGGCGCGTTGCGGCGGGCCACCTCGAACACGCTGTGCAGGTTGCGTTCGCTGGCGCCGGTGTAGATGTCGAGGATGTCGGCGATCTCGATCGGGTAGAAATTCGCGCCGAGCTCGCCCGCCACGGCGGAGGCGATGAAAGTCTTGCCGCAGCCGGGCGGCCCGTACAGCAGCAGACCGCCGCGCGCCGAGGTGCCGAACGCCTTGGCCAGCTCCGGGTTGCGCAGCGGGCCGAGCAGGGTGAGGTCGAGCTGACGCTTGACCTCTTCCATGCCGCCGACGTCGGCCAGCGTCACCCGCGTGCGGGAGAAGAGTCCGGCATCGGAGGCGGCAGCGTATTCCGTTGGGCCCGAGTCGATGAAGGCGGGGGCGATGATGTCGGAGACCTGATCCTCGGCCGCCGCCCAGTCGTAGTCCGCGGCAGGCGTTTCGCGCTCCGGCGAGGGCGCGGGCTCGACGTCCGGCGTGGCGCCATCGGGAGGCGGGACGGCGGGCGATGTTTCGGCATGTGACGCAGCGCGGTCGGAAGGCGTGCCGGCAGAGGACGTTTCGGCATGTGACGTGGCGCCGTCGGACGGCGTGACAGCGGCCGACCTTTCGGCATGCGACGCAGTCGCGTCGGGTGCACCGCCGCCCGCGAGCGCGGCGGTGCACTGCTGGAGCAACTCGACTGCGCGCGCGTTGCCGGGCTCCTGGCTCAGCGCAGCGCCGCACTGAGCGAGAGCGTCGGCGTGGCGGCCGCGCTCGGCGAGCAGTTCGATCACGCGCAATCGCAGGGCGAGCACGTCAGGGCTGCGGTCCAGCGCGGCAAGCATTTCGACCAGCACCGGATCATCGGTCACGGCAGTCCCCCGTTCGACACACGAATACCCCGACGATCCTAAACGGTTACCGTCCGGAAACATCGCGTCGTGCGAACACCCGATGCCGCGCGCCACACGTGATGCACACCACAATTCGGCGCCGGAATAGTTCCGTCTCCGACCCCGTTGAAGCTCACTGTCGGCGTCCGGACAGCCCCGGGCCGCACCCTTCGTCGCTTCGAGCGACCACCCGCCGAGAGGCGCTTGTGGGACGTCGACACCCGATCCGTGGCGCTGGCGTGGCGTCCGGTGACTCAGCGGCGCCGCCAGGTTACCCCCCGACCTGGCGGCGTTTCGCGTAACGCGCGCCGTTCACCTGGACGGTCCAAGATGCTGCTATGTCCTCGCACGACCCGGCCTCACAAGATTCGGCCTCGCAGGATCCGGCACTGCACCGCAGGCTCGGGCTCACCGACTCGGTGCTGATCGGTCTCGGCTCGATGATCGGCGCCGGGATCTTCGCCGCGCTCGCACCGGCGGCCGGGGCCGCGGGCTCGTGGCTGCTGCTCGCGCTGGCAATCGCTTCGCTGCTCGCCTACTGCAACGCGATGTCGTCGGCCCGGCTGGCCGCGCGCTATCCGGTCTCGGGCGGCACTTACGTATACGGCCGGGAACGGCTCGGCCCGTTCTGGGGGTACCTGGCCGGGTGGGCGTTCGTCGTCGGCAAGACGGCCTCGTGCGCCGCGATGGCGCTGACCGTCGGCCACTACGCGTGGCCCGAGCAGTCCCGAGCGGTCGCGGTCGCGGCGGTGCTGATCATCACCGCGATCAACTACACCGGCGTGCAGAAGTCCGCGCTGGCCACCCGGATCATCGTGGCGATCGTGCTCACCGTACTCGCGATGGTGGCGGTGGCCGGTTTCTCCGGCACGCACACCGCCGCGACCGTCTTGCCGGACCGGATCGGACCGCGCGACGTGCTGGAAGCGGCCGGGCTGCTGTTCTTCGCGTTCGCCGGATACGCGCGCATCGCCACCCTCGGCGAGGAAGTGCGCGAGCCGAGACGCACCATTCCGCGCGCGATCATGCTCGCGCTGGCCGTCGCGCTCGTGGTCTACGCCGTGGTCGCGGCCGCCGCGCTGGCGGTGCTCGGCTCGGCCGGGCTCGCCTCGGCGACCGATCCGCTGGCCAGGGTCGTCGCCGAGGCGGGCGCTCCGGCGCTTGCGCCGGTGGTTCGGGTCGGCGCGGTGGTCGCGGCGGCGGGCTCGCTGCTCGCGCTCGTCCTCGGCGTCTCGCGCACGACGCTGGCCATGGCCCGCGACCGGTATCTGCCGCACGCGCTCGCCGCCGTGCATCCCCGCTTCGGCGTGCCGCACCGGGCCGAGCTGGTCGTCGGCGCGGTGGTCGCCGTGGTCGCGGCGAGCTTCGATCTGCGTGCGGCCATTGGCTTCTCGTCGTTCACCGTGCTGGTCTACTACCTCGTCGCCAATGTCTCGGCCGGCACGCTCACCGCGGCGGAGGACCGGCCTGCCCGCTGGATTCCGGTGGTGGGAGCGTCCGGATGCGTGGTCGTCGCGGTCGCGCTGCCGTTGGGGTCGGTGCTGGTCGGAGCCGCGGTTCTCGCGCTCGGCGCCGCGCTCTACGCGGTGACTCGCCGGGCACGCTGAGCCTCCGCGATTTTCGTGGCGCGCGCCACCGCCTGTTGCCCGGTCCATGCGGGTCCGGCGCGATAGCCTCATGCCCATGGGGCGTTTCTGTGGTTTCCTCGCTGGAATCGCGGCGATGTCGCTTGTCGCGGGAAGCCTCTTCGGCGCGACCGCGCACGCGGCTCCAGCCGCCACCACGAAACAGGCTCGCTGCGAGGTCAGCTCCGGCCGGGAAGCGCAGCGCGCCGCGCCGGCTCGAGCCGGATTCGACGCCGAGCTGCTCGACGCCGCACTGGAGTTCGCCAGTCACCGAAATCGCCTCAATATCCAGGTCTTTCGGCACAACTGCCTGGTCGGCGAGGGACCGAACAATGCGAAGACCGACAACGTCGCGTGGAATGTCTGGAGCGTGACCAAGAGCGTGGTCTCGGTGCTCGCGGGCATCGCTTGGGACCGTGGCCTGCTCGACCTGGACGCCCCGATCGACAAGTACCTTCCCCCTGGCCTCGGCGACGCGGCACACCGCGCCATCCGGGTCGAGGATCTGCTCACCGAAACATCCGGCATGACAGTCGGCGTAGTCACCGAGGGCATCACGGGTGTGGTCCCCATCGATCCGCACAGCGCGGTGCAGGCGCTCGCTGTGCCGCTGGACAATCCACCCGGCACCGTCTTCAGCTACAGCCAGCGCAACGTCGACTTGCTGACGTTCGTCATCGAACTGGCCATCGGCGAGCCGCTTCAGCAGTTCGCGCAGCGGGAGCTGTTCGACCCGCTCGGCATTCTCCGCGGCGACTACTACTGGGCCAAGGATCGCGCCGGAAACACCTACGGCTACGCGCATCTGATGATCCCGCCGAACGATCTCGCCAAGCTCGGCCTGTTGGTGAGCAACGAAGGCCGCTGGGGCGCAGACCAACTCGTATCCGAAGAGTATCTCCGGATGGCGTTGACGCCGTCGCAGGCGAACCCGTGCTACGGCTACCTCTTCTGGCTGGGCCCGGACTGCGCGGAATCGCCCTCGTTCATGCCGCCCGACATGTACATGATGGCCGGGCTCGGTTTGCAGAACGTTTTCGTGCTGCCCTCGCTCGATCTGATGGTGATGTGGACCGGCGTCTTCGGCAACGTCAGCAGCTACGGTTTCTCCGGCATCCTGCAGAACACCGACGAACTGCCGTACGAGTTCTTCCGCATGCTCTTCGCCGCCATGCCCGAGAATCCCGTCCCCGATCCCGGGCCGTACATCGAGCCGCCGATTCGGTTGGACCCGCGCCGACTCGTCGACCCGAACCTTTTGCTCGCGGTCTTCGGCATCGGGCCGGCCACCTACCCAGGCTGCAATGTCTTCTCCTGCTTGAACTACCCGCTCGCGCCCCCGTTCGCGGATATCGCCCCCGGCTGCTTCATCGTCGTCTGCCTCGGGCACGATCCACGCACCCCCGGCATCCACTGACCGCCGCCCCAAACCATCCGTACGTCGGCTGTCACGTGCCGGGTTCTCACCACATGTCGATGAGCAGTCCCCAGCGGCGGGTATCGGCTTCGTGGACCACCTCGCCCCAATCGCGAAGCAAGCGTTCGAAGACCGCGGGAGTGGTGATGCGGTGGCGGTTCGCGGTTTCGCGGTCGAGATGTGGATGCAGATCGGGAATGCGCGTGGCGATGCGGCCCCACAGGTCGGCCAAGGTGGCCAGGTGCGCCGGCGAGTGAGCGAGCCACGCGGTGGGACGGATGGTGTCGCTGTGCCCGCTCCAAGGCTGGTGGGCGGCGGGTTCGACAGGCAGGTCGGCGCCGTAGAGGCCGCGCAGGAACAGGTCGGTGTCGGCGATCAGCGTGGCCGTCTCGGGCGGAGCGTCCCACGGCACGAAGAGGCGGGCGTCGCGCCACACCGCCTCGAATTCGGAGTGCAGCGCGGCGGAACTGTAGGCGTGGAAACGGTACTCCGCGATCCAGCGCTCGGTGCGGTCCAGCCAGCGCAGGCCGATCGGATAGAGCTGGCGATGATCCTCGTCGGGCCACTCCAGGTCGGCGAACCGTCGCGTCGCCCGTTCCGACACCGTCCGCGCCAGGCGCGGCCAGTCCGCGATGTGCACGGCGACATAGGAACCCACCGGTCACACCTCTCCACGCCGGACTCGCTTACCGAAGCGATTGTGCCAGCGCTTGATACGGCAAGCGGGCCGACCCGATCCAGTGGCGGATCGAATCGGCCCGATTGGGACGAAACGGCTCAGCGGTCGCTGAGCAGCACCTCGGCGATCTGAATGGTGTTCAGCGCCGCGCCCTTGCGCAGGTTGTCGCCGGAGACGAACAGCGCTAGACCGCGACCGTCGGGCACGCCGGGATCCTGGCGGATGCGGCCGACGAGCGACTCGTCGGCGCCTGCGGCCTGCAACGGCGTCGGCACATCGACCAGCTTCACGCCGGGCGCGTCGGACAGCAGTTCCTTGGCCCGCGCCACCGAAAGCGGGTTGGCGAACTCGGCGTTGATGGACAGCGAGTGGCCGGTGAAGACCGGAACCCGCACGCAGGTGCCGCTCACCAGAAGCTCGGGGAGGCCGAGGATCTTGCGGCTCTCGTTGCGCAGCTTCTGGTCCTCGTCGGTCTCGCCGGACTCGTCGTCGACCAGCGAACCGGCCAGCGGGATCACGTCGAAGGCGATCGGCGCGACGTACTTGTTCGGCGCGGGAAACGTCACGGCGCTGCCGTCGTGCACCAGCTTCTCGGCGTCGTCGATCACCGCGCGCACCTGCGAGGCCAGCTCGTCGACGCCTGCCAGACCGGAACCGGATACCGCCTGGTAGCTGGAGACGACCAGCCTGGTCAGGCCCGCCTCGTCGTGCAGCGGCTTGAGCACCGGCATCGCGGCCATGGTGGTGCAGTTCGGGTTGGCGATGATGCCCTTGACCAGGTTGCGGGTCTGCTCCGGGTTGACCTCGCTGACCACGAGCGGGACCTCGGGGTCCTTGCGCCAGGCCGACGAGTTGTCGATGACGGTGACGCCCGCCGCCGCGAATCGCGGCGCCTGCACCCTGGACATGGTGGCGCCCGCCGAGAACAGCGCGATGTCGAGGCCGGAGGGGTCCGCCGTCTCGGCGTCCTCCACCACGACCTCGCCGCCGCGCCACGGCAGCGTCTTGCCCGCCGAGCGCGCGGACGCGAAGAATCGCACCTCGTCGGCCGGGAAGTCGCGCTCCTCCAGCAGCTTCCGCATGACGGCGCCGACCTGTCCGGTCGCGCCGACGACTCCTACTCGAATACCCATGTCAGCGTCCTTTCGACATGATCGGGAGCCCTGCGTGGTTACGCTGCGCTGCCGCCTCCGGGCTTGACCCGATCATGTCAGCGCCCCGTTCCTGCGTGCACCACGGCCACCTCGTCGCCGCCGAGATCGAAGGCGCGGTGCAGCACCTTCACGGCGTCGTCCAGCTCGGTGTCCTTGACCAGGACCGAGATCCGGATCTCGGAGGTGGAGATCAGGTCGATGTTGATGCCGGCGTCGGCGAGCGCCTCGCAGAACGTCGCGGTGACGCCGGGGTGGCTCTTCATGCCCGCGCCGACCAGCGACACCTTGCCGATGTGGTCGTCGTAGAGCACCTGGGAGAAGCCGATCTCGCCCTGGCGCTTGGTCAGCATCTCGACGGCGCGCGCGCCCTCGGTCTTGGGCAGTGTGAACGTGATGTCGGTCTTGCCGGTCTCCACCTTGGAGATGTTCTGCAGGACCATGTCGATGTTGATCTCGGCGTCGGCGATGGCGCGGAACACCTTGGCGGCGAATCCCGGCTCGTCCGACAGCCCGACCACGGTCACCTTGGCCTCGCTGCGGTCGTGCGCGACGCCAGTGAGGATTGCTTTCTCCAAGGGGATGTCCTCCATCGATCCGTAAACGTAGGTGCCCTGCTTGTCGGTGTAGGACGAGCGCACATGCACGGGCACGTTGTAGCGGCGCGCGTACTCGACGCAGCGCAGCATCAGCACTTTGGAGCCGCAGGCCGCCATCTCGAGCATCTCCTCGTAGGAGACCTGCTCGAGCCGCTGCGCGTCGGAGACGATCCGCGGGTCGGCGGTGAAGACACCGTCCACATCGGTGTAGATCTCGCAGACGTCGGCATCCAGCGCCGCGGCCAGCGCGACGGCGGTGGTGTCGGAGCCGCCGCGACCGAGCGTGGTGACGTCCTTGCTGTCCTGGCTCACGCCCTGGAACCCGGCGACCAGCACGATGGTGCCCCCGTCGAGCGCCTCGCGCACGCGGCTCGGGCTGACGTCGATGATCTTCGCGTTGCCGTGCGCGCCGGTGGTGATGACACCCGCCTGCGAGCCGGTGAACGAGCGGGCCTCCGCGCCGAGTGAGTGGATCGCCATCGCGACCAGGGCGTTGGAGATGCGCTCGCCCGAGGTGAGCAGCATGTCCATCTCGCGGGCGGGCGGCGCCGGCGCCACTTGTTGGGCGAGATCGAGGAGTTCGTCGGTCGTGTCGCCCATCGCCGAGCAGACGACCACCACGTCGTGGCCTTGCTTCTTGGTCTCGACGATCCGTTCAGCGACGCGCCGGATACGCTCGGCGGTAGCGACCGAGGATCCTCCGTACTTCTGAACAACGAGAGCCACGACTGGGTCCTCCAAGATCGACAATCGGCTGGTAACAGCCCCCAAGACTACCGGCCGCCGTCCACCGGATTCGTCGCTACCTCCCCGAGCTGTGCAAAAGCACACATACGCAAGAACTCTCGAATGGTCGACCACCTCGCCCACGCGACCGGTCATGATGGGGCCATGAAGAGCTCACTGATCGCGGTCACGACGGGGCGGCGCGAGGTGGTGCACGACCTCACGCCGCAGTGCGCGGAGTTCGCCGCCACGGCGGGCGGAGACGGGCTGCTGCACGTCTTCGTGCCGCACGCGACGGCCGGTATCGCCATCATCGAACTGGGCGCGGGCAGCGACGACGACCTGCTCGCCGCACTCGGCGATCTGCTGCCCGCCGACGACAGGTGGCGGCACGCGCACGGCTCGCGCGGGCACGGGCGCTCGCACGTGATGCCCGCGATGATCCCGCCCCACGCCACGGTGCCGGTCATCGGCGGGAAGCTGATGCTCGGCACCTGGCAGTCGATCGCCATGGTCGACCTCAACGTGGACAACCCGGAACGACAGGTCAGGCTGTCGTTCCTCGCCGACGCGGGCTGAGCGTCACGCCCTGGCCAGCCAGGTGACCTGGGTGCCGTTGTCGAACCCCTGACGCCGGGCCGGGGTGAACAGCGTCGGCCGGAACGGCCCGTCGAACGCGCGGACACCCGCACCGGCCGTGACGGGATAGCTCTTGACGACGAGCTCGTCGATCTCATCGATGAGCGCGCCCGCGAGCTTGCCGCCGCCGGCCAGCCAGATGTCCATGCCGTCCTCCTGCTTCAACCGGCGGACCAGACCCACCGCGTCGCCGTCGACCAGCTCGACTGTGGGGTCGTCGATCCGCCCGAGCGTGCCGGATACGACATACTGCCGCATATGCGAGTAGGGGCTGGTGATGCCGACGGCCAAGGCGGGTTCGTAGGTGCCGCGACCCATCACCAGGGTGTCGAACTTCTGGCACGGCGCGTCGGCCGCGAGACCGAAATGCGGACGCGCGTGCGTCGGCAGGGTCTCCGGATACTCGGCGGCGAGCCATCCGGCGAAGTCCGGGGCCACGGGTAGGAAGTCGATCTCGCCGTCCGGACCGGCGATATAGCCGTCCAGGGACATGCCGACGAAGTACACGAGCTTTCGCATGAAGTTTCTCCTTATCGATGCGCGGGGCGGGTGGGATCAGGCGGCGGTGAACCAGGTGACCTGGGCGCCGTTGTCGAAGGCCCTGCGCTGAGTGGGGACGAAGCCGGTCGGACGGAACGCACCGGAGAAGGCGGCGATGCCGTCGCCCGCGACCACCGGGTAGCTCTTGATGATCAGTTCATCGATCTCGCCGAGCAGCACGCCGGCGAGTTTGCCGCCGCCGCACAGCCAGATGTCGCCGCCCGGCTCGCCCTTCAGACGGCGGACCAGTTCGACGGGATCGGACTCGACGATCGTGACGGCCGGGTCGTCGACGTGGCCGAGCGTCGTGGACACCACGTACTGCTTCAGATGGGCGTACGGGTTGGTCACGCCCGCGGAGAGCGCTGGCTCGTAGGTGCCGCGGCCCATCAGCACGGTGTCGAAGCGTTTGTTGGGCTCGTCCTGCGACATGCCCTGCTGCGAGCGCAGGAAGGACGGGACGAACTCCGGATATTGCGCGTTGATCGCGGCCATCATCTCGGCGTCGACCGGGTAGAAGTCGTACTGCCCCGCCGGACCCGCGATGTAGCCGTCGAGAGAAACCGCCACGTAGTACACAAGCTTTCGCATTCCAAGACCGCCCATCGCGTTGTACTCTGTCTGTAGTGATTTGAACTGTAGTACTACGAATGGAGTGGTGTCAAGATGCGGACCAACCCGGAGCGGCGGCAGGCGCTCATCGACGCGGCGATAGAGGTACTCGCCGACGAGGGCGCGCGCGGACTCACCTTCCGCGCGGTGGACAAACGGGGCGCCGTGCCAGCGGGAACGGCCTCGAATTACTTCTCCAGCCGCGACGACCTGTTCACCCAGGTGGGCAGCAGGTTCTACGAGAGGCTGCAACCGAGCGCGGAGACGATGGCCAAGGTGACCGAAGGGCCGCGCACCCGCGCCAACATCACCGAACTGATGAAAGAGGTCGTCGCGCGGATCGAGGCGTTCCGGACCGGCTATCTCGCGATGCTCGAACTGCGCCTCGAGGCGACCCGAAGGCCGGAGCTGCGCGCGGTGCTCACCGAGCGGGTGCGCGAGGACCTCGACTTCAACGTGCGCAACCACCTGGAATCCGGCCAACCCGGCGACGCCGACACCGTCCGCCTGCTCTACCTGGCGCTGAACTGGCTGATCGTGGACCGGCTGACGCTGCCGGACATGTTCACCGAGGAACAGAGCGCGCATCTCATCGAGACCGCGGTGGAAAGACTCGTCCAGAACGCTTGACATTTCGCGAATTCGCCGGAACCTTGTGACTCCCGTCACGCCCATTCGATAATGGACCGATGGAGGCGAACGTTGGAGACCGACTGCTCGTGCACGGACACGTGGTGGGGGAAGGTGATCGCCACGGTGAGATCGTCGAGGTCCGCGGACCCGAAGGCTCGCCGCCCTACGTCGTCCGCTTCACCGATGGGCACGAATCCCTGGTTTATCCCGGCCCTGACGCGGTGATCGAGCACATCAAGTGATCGCGCGGCGCCTCGCCCCGTCGAGGCGCCGAAGCCGCACCGCCCGCCGAGGCGATGGGTCAGCCCACCGAACCCGGCGGGCGGCTGACCCGACCATCGCGCAGCCCCACCGTCGGCGATCATCCGGCCGGCGCAAAAAATCGTTCCCCGCCCCCACAAATGCCTACTGGCCAGTAGCTTTTGCACCATAGACCTCGTTGTTGACGGATCGGAAGAGCGCTGTGCAGAATCGGCGAGTCGATCCACCGGGGGGCGGAGGTATTGCATGCGCACGAAAACCGATATCCGCTTCACCGTCGAGGCAAGTCCGGCCCACGTTCTCGACGCTCTAGCGGCAATCGAAATGCTCCCGGAATGGTCGATGTACCAGGACGCGCGCGTGGCGACCCGCGACGAATCCGGCCGGCCGCACCGCGTTTACGTGACCGCCGACGTGCTCGGCAGTTCCGATTTACAGGTGCTGGAATACGAATGGACGAAGAACCGGTCGTCATGGACGGTGGTGGACAGCTCCCGCGGCATCGGCGGCGGCGGCTGGTTCGAGGTCACCGAGGACGCGAACGGTACCAATGTCTGGTACCACTCGGAGTTGTCCTCCCGGCTCCCACTGCCCGGCTTGCTGATGAAGCGCACCGTGCAACGCTGGAATGAAACGGTGGTGCAGAACTTCATCGAATTCGCGGAAAGCTACGGAGAATCCGAGAGTTTTCATTCCGTATAGCGATCGCACATAAATCAATATAGCGAGAGCGCATAATTCACGTCCCCGGTGACGCCCTGAGCGAAAACCGCGGCCGCCACCGCTTTCCGGACCACGCCTCTCCCGCGCGAGTGCGACGATTACAGCCATGATCGGTAGAAAACGGGTTCGGTTCCAACCGGTTGCCGAAGGCGCCACGGTAACCCAGCTCGAGCTGTTCTTCGACCTCGTCTTGGTTTTCGCGTTCACCATGGTGACCGGCCTGGTGGCCGACGACACCAGCGCCAAGAACGTGCTGCGCGCACTGCTCGTGCTGGCGGTCATGTGGTGGGTGTGGATCGCCTACGCGTGGTTGGGCAATGTGGTCCGCGCCGACGAGGGCTTCACCCGGGTGGCGATGTTCGTCGCGATGGGCGGCGCGTTCCTCGCGGCGTTGACGATTCCGGAAGCCTTCCGCGATATGGACGGCGGCTGGTTCGGCCCGCTGGTCTTCGCGATCGCCTACTTGCTGGTGCGACTGGTGCACCTCGTCGTGTTCTGGATGGCGAGCACCGAGGACTCCCAGCTGCGCGGTCAGCTCGTGAAATGGGGGCTCGGCTCCATCACCATCGGCACCACCCTGCTGGTGATCGCCGCGACGGCCACCGGCCGGGTGCAGATCGGACTGTGGATCGCGGCGATCGTCGGCGACATGCTGTGGACGATGTTCGCGGGCGAGGACTGGCGCGTCAATTCGGCCGCCCACTTCGCCGAACGGCACGGCTTGATCGTCATCGTCGCGCTGGGCGAATCGATCGTCTCCATCGGCATCGGTGTGGCCGGGCTGCCGATCTCCTGGCCTATCGCGCTCGCCTCGATGCTGGGGCTCGCGGTCTCCGGCCTGCTGTGGTGGGCCTACTTCGACGTCGCGGCACTCTCGGTGGAACACGAACTGAAACGCGCCGAGGGCGAACGCCAGATCAAGATCGCCCGCAATTGCTATACGTACTGGCACTTTCCGATGATCGTCGGCATCATCGCCCTCTCGCTGGGCCTGAAGAAGGTGCTCTACTACGTCGGCGACTCGTCCCACCACACCCTGACCGACGCGCTGTACGGCATCCCGCTGTTCGCGCTCTACGGCGGCGTGGTGCTCTATCTGATCGCCCTCGTCGGCTTCAAGCACTACGCGACGCGCACGGTCACCGTGCCGCGTGTTGTCGCGGCGGCGCTGCTGCTCGCGCTCGCTCCGTTGGCGTGCTCGCTGCCCGCGCTGGTCTCCCTCGCGCTGCTCTGCGCGGTGCTGGTCGGGCTGATCCTCTGGGAGACCCTCCGCTACGCGCAGCCGCGCGACGAGATCCGGCACGGCGCGCACGCGGGCTGACGCGTGCGGCCGCTCACGGCAGCGGTTCGGCGTTGTCCAGCAGGTAACGCAGCGTGCGCTCATGGTGCGTCGGGCCGTAGGCGGCCGGCTCGACGCGCACCCCGTCGCGCACGGCTTGGCGAATCTGATCCACGTTCTCCCTGATCATGTCCGACACCAGCTCGTCGGTGCGCGGGTCGGCCAGCACCTGGAAGACGATCCGGAAGCTGGTGTCGGCGATCAGCCGGATGATGTCGTCGTGGAACGGGAGGTAGCGGACCTTGCCCGCCTGCGGATCCTTCTTGATCAGCTCCAGGATCATCTCGTCCATCTCGGAGCGGTTCTCTTCCAGCGCCCTGGCGATATTGCGGGTGTAGTGGCCGGTGCGCAGCACATGAGCCACCTCGTCGAGCATGGCGACGGTCATCGGCCGCTTGATCACGTCGACGATGGTCATGACGAACCGGTTGACCACCGCCGCCGTCACCCGGTCGCCGAAGACGCGGTCGGCGACGCGCGCCAGCCGGGTCGCGATGACCAAGACGCGCAGCAGCCGGAACCCGCGGAACAGCGGACTGCTCACCGGGACCATGCCGACGACGTCGTACCAGTAGACGAGCGGGAACGTCCACGACCAGCCCGCCCTGCGCCAGCGCCACAGGAACTCGATGGCGAACACCGCGCAGATCGTGTAGTCGACCAGCACGACGACCCGATAGGTCTGCTCGGACACCGTGAAGAGGGTGATCCACACGAGCAGCGCCACGGAGATCACCGCCAGCGCGAGCATCACGAAATCGATCCACAGCGCGGGCGGTTTACGCGGGTAGCCGCCCGCGTCCTGCGCCCGCTCGGAGCTGGTGATGGGGGCTGTCACGGAATGCGTCCCTTCGACACCGATGGTCCAGCCGAGCGTAATCCGCTTGCCGCCCGAAAACGGCGGACCGGACGCTGTTCTCGGCGAATCCTCGGCATCAGCGACCGGAACGGACGATCTCCTCGATGTTGCGTTCGGCCAGCGCGGTGATGGTGAGCGAGGGGTTGACCGCGCCCGCGCTGCCCGGCATGGCCGCGCCGTCCATCACGTACAGACCCGGGCAGCCGTGCACCCGGCCGTAGCCGTCGGTCGCCTGCCCGAGCACCGCACCGCCCAGCGGGTGCGCGGTGAACAGCGCGTTCGCGTCGTAGCCGAGAGCGCCGTATTCGACAAGCGCGTCGGCGCGTTCGGCGATGCGGCGGTCGACGGCGCGCGCGGCGGAGACCACTTCGTCGCGATTGCGCGTCGACCAGGACAGCCCGACCGAGTTGCTGGCCCGGTCGTAGCCGAAACGGCTGCGCGCCGGATCGAGCACCATGCCGAGCGAGGCGAGCGCGCCCGTCTCGAACGGGATGCCGGGGATGTACCAGTTCTCCAGGGTGACCGGCACGGTCGATTCGTCCATGATGCGGCTCGCGCTCGGCACGCCTTGGCCGAATCCGGCCACCGAACTGGCGCCACGCGCGAGCACCACGTCGCCGTTGGTGCCCCAGCCCTCGCCGACGTGCTCGTTGAGATCCGGCAGCGTGCCGGTGGCCCTTGCCCTGACCAGCAGTTCGGAGGTGCCGATCGAGCCCGCGCCGAGGAAGAGCCGGTCGCAGGTGAGCGTGCGGGTGCCGAGCACCTCGCCGGTCGGCGCGAGCTTGCTGACGACGACCGTGTAGCGGCCGCCGTCCTTGCCGATGGAGTCGACTCGGTGCCCGGCGAAAATCGCCGACCTTCCGGTTTCCTGCGCGTATCGCAAGTAGTTCTGGTTGAGATCGAACTTCGCGCCGTTCGAGTTGCCCAGGTTGCTGCGCGCGACGGTGGCCGACGACCGCATGGCGCCCGCAAGCTCGGCGCGCAGGATGTCCCAGGTGAAGATCGAATCATTGGGCAGGGGCTGGTATCCGGCCTTGCGCACCTGGTCGTCCCAGGCGCGCGAGTGCGCGAAGGGCGCGGAGGCGTAGATGTCCGGCGGGATCGGGTCGAGCCGCAGCATCTGCCGCACCCGCGGGTAGTAGACCCGGTCGAGTTCGTCGTAGGCGACCGAGCCGCGGAAGACCTCGTCGAAGAAGCGCCGCTCCGGCGCGATCATCGCACCGGAGAAGATCACCGAGCCGCCGCCGACCGCAGCGGCCCGCCAGACGTCGATGCCTGGGTACTCGGTGCAGTCGAGCACGCCGCCGAACTTGGCGAAATGCATCGGCACCTTGGTGACACCGGTGAAATCGGTGCGGTGCCAGAAGCCGCGCCCGTCGGGCAGGTCGTCGCCGGTGAAGATCTCCCGCCACGGGTCGTTCGGCCAGCGCGATCCGCGCTCCAGCACGGTGTTGACGACGCCTGCCTCGGCCAGCCGCAGCGCGGTGACCGCGGCGCCGAAGCCGGAGCCGATCACGATCGCGGGCGAGTGCTCGGGCGGATCGGGAAGGGGCGCAAAGATTTCCGGCACCCAATCGCGGAACATCGTGTGCCAGACCGGGTCGGCGGCCGCCGGCCGCGCGTCGAGCGTCGATCCCACAGCGCCGAAAAGCGCTGCCAAACCCGCCGCCTTGAACAAGGCGCGTCTGTGCACCAGGCCACCTCCCTCATCACGCATGGCCGAGCGCAGAATAGCGCGCCTGACCGGGAGTAGGCCATCGACTGTGAAACGTCACTGGTCCGGCGCGCGACGGCGCGGATCAGGACGCGAAAGGCTGCCGATCGGCGGCGCAGGTCGCGCCGGGCGCAGGCAGTTGCAGATCGACGAGGTACCGCTTGCGCAGGTGCCGCACGCAGTAGCCGCCGGGGTTGTGGCCGTACCCGTCGGCCACCACGACCAACCTGGCGTTGACCAATTCCTGCTGCGCGTCCTTGGCGAAGGGCAGCGGCGTCACCGGGTCGAAGCGGTTGTTGAGCAACAGCGCCGGCTTGTCCGAGCCGAGCGTCCACGAGCCGGTGTGGCGCTGCGGATAGCCGTCCTCCGGCGCGGGCCAGGCCGTGCACGGCTGGTGCATGGCCAGCCAGAACGGGCCGAAAAGCGGTGCGGCGGTGGCGACGTCGCGCGAAAGGGCCGGCCAGTCGGCGGGCCGCCAGCCCGCGCTTTGGTCGGCACAGGTGATCGCGGTGAAGGAGTCGAGGAAGTCGTAGTCCGGAGCTCCCGCGGTCAGGACCGTGCGCACCTTGGCCGGGTCGCCCGCCGGTCCGCGTTCCAGTTCGATGAGCAGCTCGGCGAGAGCGGGCCAGCCGCGCTCCGGGTCGTAGAGCATCGTCGCGTGCGTCTGCACGACCTCGCTGTAGCGCACCGGCAACGCGTTCTCGCCCGCGCCGACGGTGATCGGGCCCTGCCGCAGACGCTCGAGCAAGGCGTCGTCCCTGGCGCGCAACCGATCCGCCGCGGTCTCGGCGGGCTGGACGGTGGTCGACTGGTCGACCGGACCTGCGCTGCCCGCCTTCTCCGGCCGCTCCTGCGGCGCGGCGGCCCCGGTCAGGTCGGACCGTTCCGAGCTACCGGCGAAGGCGCACTTGTCCTTTCCCGCCGCGGCGCACAACCGCAAGAACTCCGCGCGCACTTCCGCGGTACCCGCCGCCGTGCCGACGACCTCGGCACGGGCGTCGCCGGTGTAGGTCTTCGGGTCGATCAACGAGGTCAGCTGGAGTGCGCGCACCCGCTCGCCGAACAGCGCGCCGTACACCTGCCCCAGGTAGCTGGCGTACGACCCGCCCGTGTAGGTCAGCTGCTTCTCGCCGACCGCGCGGCGCAGCAGGTCCATGTCCCTGGCCGCGTCGACCGTGGTGAGGTGCCCGAGCAGCTCGCCGCCATGCTGCGCGCAGCCCTGCGCGAGGGTCAGCGCGGACTGCTCCGCGGCGCGTTCCTCGTCGGCGTTCGCCGGCGGGAGCAGCGTGGCGTCCCAGAAACGGCGCTGTTGCTCGTCGTCGGCGAAACAGCGCACCTGCGCGCTGCGGCCGATGCCGCGCTGATCGAAGGTCACCACGTCGAACCGCTCGCTGAGCTCCCCTGGCAGCAGCTCGCCTTGCCGCGCCCAGTCGAGACCGGATCCGCCCGGTCCGCCGACCGCGGTGAACAAGGTGCCGATCCGCTGTTCGGGATCGGTGGCGGACTGCCTGACCACCGCGAGGTCGATGGTCTTGCCTTCCGGCTCGGCGTAGTTCAGCGGCACGGCGGCCGTCGCGCAGTCGAAACCGCGAAGCTCGGCGTCGGCGCACGGCTGCCAGTCGAGGCGCGGCGTCGGGGCCGCGTCGGCCTGCTGGACCAGCTCGGAGACGGCAGTCGCCCGCTGGGTCACGGTGCATCCGGTCAGCGCCTGCGTCGCCGCGGCGAGCACGATCAGCACGAACTTCCACCTACGCACGCCAACCATCCTGTGCCCCGAGCCCCGCGCGCGTCGTCATCCTCAGTGACGAATTCGCCTTTGGAATCCGCGAATTCGCGGATCGTCCGTGCCAGGTCATCCGGTCGTCCGCCGCGGCCTCGCCACCAGTTCGCCGGAGCAGTTGGGGCAGACGCCGTTCATGGCGCGCCCGCACGCCGCGCAGAACGTGCACTCGTAGCTACAGATCACCGCGGGACCGTCCGCGACGAGCGCGGCGCCACAGCGCTCGCACGCCGTCCCCATCTCCAGCGCCATGGCTCTCCTGTTCGTCGGCGCCGCGTCGGCGCGGGTGTACATGGTTCACGACGTGAGCAGCCGCACCACCGCGATGCCGCCGACCAGCACGATGACGGCGCGCAGCACGTTCGGCGGCATCCGTCTGCCGACGCGCGCGCCGAGCTGTCCGCCGATGATCGAGCCGACCGCGATCATCGCCACCGCCTGCCAGTCCACCTCGGCGACCACGATGAAGATCACCGCGGAGACCGCGTTGACGATGAGCGCGAGCACGTTCTTCACGCCGTTGAGCCGCTGGAGGTCATCGTGCACGAAGATGCCGAGCAGACCGATCAACAGCACGCCCTGCGCGGCGCCGAAGTAACCGCCGTAGATGCCCGTCGCGTACACCGCCGCCAGCAGGATCGGTCCACCATGCTCGGGCACGGCCGCGTCGCCGTTCTCGCGCCGCCGCTTCACCCACGCCGCCAGCCGCGGCTGCACCACCACGAGGATCAGCGCGATGATGATCAACACCGGCACGATCGCCTTGAACGCCTCGGCGGGCAGGACGAGCAGCAGCACAGCGCCGGTGATGCCGCCGAGCAGCGAGGCCGTGCCAAGCTGCAGCAACCTGGCGCGCTGACCAGCCAGTTCGCGGCGATAGCCGATCACGCCGCTGATCGAGCCGGGCACCAGGCCGATGGTGTTCGACACGTTCGCGGTCACCGGCGGCAGCCCGAAGGCCAGCAGCACCGGGAAGGTGATCAGGGTGCCCGACCCGACGATGGTGTTGATTCCACCGGCGGCGATGCCCGCCCCGAAGACTGCAAGTAGTTCGAGCCAACTCATCCGAATACGTTCCTTCGACGTCCCGTCGGACCCGCTGGTCCGTACAAGCGTTCAGTTCGTCAGGCACGCTATCGGCAGCCCCGCATACCACGCGCAATCGGACCGGGCTTCCAGCGCCGCGGCGCGACACGGTAAACTCGTGACAATCATGCAGCGGGCACTTCTTCTCGGCCGCCGCGACGGGGTCTGATCGGACCGGCTCCCGTCGCGGGGTTTCGCCTGCCGGTCGCCCCATAACTGGGACCCCCCAAACCATGGAGAAATCGCATGTCCCCTGCTGACGCCTTCGTATCCGGCTCACGCACGATCACCGCTCCGAGCAAGGCCGCGCCGGCCGACCAGCCCGCGTGGAACGCGCAGAAGAACTCCTCCATGCCGACCTTCCGGTACCGTCCGTTCGCCGAGGAGGTCGAGCCGATCACGCTGCCCGACCGCGCCTGGCCGGACAAGATCATCGACCGCGCGCCCGGCTGGTGCGCCGTCGATTTGCGGGACGGCAACCAGGCCCTGATCGATCCGATGAGCCCGGCACGCAAGCGCCGCATGTTCGACCTGCTGGTGCGGATGGGCTACAAGGAGATCGAGGTCGGCTTTCCGTCGGCGAGCCAGACCGACTTCGACTTCGTCCGCGAGATCATCGAGGACGGTGCGATCCCGGACGACGTCACCATCCAGGTGCTGACGCAGTGCCGCCCCGAGCTGATCGAACGCACCTTCGAGGCATGCGCGGGCGCGACCAACGTCATCGTGCACTTCTACAACTCCACCTCGATCCTGCAGCGAAAAGTGGTCTTCCGCGCCGAGCGCGACGCGGTGAAGAAGATCGCCACCGACGCGGCGAAGCTGTGCCTGGAGATCGAGCAGCGCTACCCCGACACCAACTGGCGCTACGAGTACAGCCCGGAGTCCTACACCGGCACCGAACTGGAGTACGCGCTGGAGGTGTGCGACGCGGTCTCCGAGATCATCGCGCCGACCCCCGAGAAGCCGCTGATCATCAACCTGCCCGCGACCGTCGAGATGGCGACGCCGAACGTCTACGCCGACTCGATCGAGTGGATGAGCCGAAACCTGGCCCGTCGCGAGTCGATCGTGCTGTCGCTGCACCCGCACAACGACCGCGGCACCGCCGTGGCCGCCGCCGAGCTGGGCTACCAGGCGGGCGCCGACCGCATCGAGGGCTGCCTGTTCGGCAACGGTGAGCGCACCGGCAACGTCTGCCTGGTCACGCTGGGCATGAACATGTTCTCCCGCGGCATCGACCCGCAGATCAACTTCTCCGACATCGACGAGATCCGCCGCACCGTCGAGTACTGCAACCAGCTGCCGGTGCACGAGCGCCACCCGTACGGCGGCGACCTGGTCTACACCGCGTTCTCCGGCAGCCACCAGGACGCCATCAACAAGGGTCTGGACGCGATGAAGGCCGCGGCCGACGCGCAGAACGCCGACGTCGCCGACATCGTGTGGGAGGTGCCCTACCTGCCCATCGACCCGAAGGACGTCGGGCGCACCTACGAGGCGGTCATCCGGGTCAACTCGCAGTCCGGCAAGGGCGGCGTCGCCTACATCATGAAGACCGATCACGGCCTGGCGCTGCCGCGTCGCCTGCAGATCGAGTTCTCCCAGGCGATCCAGCGGATCACCGACGGCGAGGGCGGCGAGGTCACGCCGAAGGAGATGTGGGACGTCTTCCACGAGGAGTATCTGGCCCCGATCCGGCCGCTGGAGCGGATTCGCCAGCGGGTCACCGCGTCGGAGACCGACGGCGGCGTCGACTCCATCACCGCGACGGTGAAGGTGGACGGCGTCGAGCACGAGGTCACCGGCAACGGTAACGGTCCGCTGGCCGCGTTCGTCGACGCCATCTCCACCATCGGCTTCGACGTGCGGGTGCTCGACTACTCCGAGCACGCCATGTCGGCGGGCGACGACGCGCAGGCCGCCGCGTACGTGGAGTGCGCGGTCGGCGACAAGGTGGTCTGGGGCGTCGGCATCGCCACCTCCATCACCACCGCCTCGCTGCGCGCGGTCGCTTCCGCGGTCAACCGCGCCGCGAGCTGACGCGTCGATGTGGCCGGGGCGCACCGGCCCCGGCCACATCACCAGCGCCATTGGATGTGCCCGTCGGCGAAGTCGAGGGAATATGCTTGGCGCTCTGTCCCATCCGCGGTGACGATAGTCCAGGCCGCCGATTCGTAGTGCCGCACATCGGCGTCGGAGAGTCCTAGTCGGGCTCGTTCTCGCTCGTATTGTGCGTCGTATTCATCGTCCGTCAGTTTTTCCGCCTGCTCGCACGACCATCGATTCGGCGCGGCCGCTCGATTCTCTCGATCGAATGCGGCCGGATCGTCCGCGCGCAGCCCCGCCGTAGCCCACGGCGTCTCGTAGCCGTACCGGACGATCGTGGCGAAAGGTTTGCCGTCGCAGCGCAGTAGCATCGGCGCCTCGAAGATCATTGCGCCAGGGTAGGGGCCGCCGCGGGAGCTGGACACAGCCTGCGCGGAGGTTTGCTCACCTGCTAGCGTTGGTTTGCATTCAAGCGCCGAGCTCTCTGCTCGATCCCGAGCAGATGGGGGAACCGTGACACACAACGACCACAATCCGACCTCTCCGCCCTGGCTGCAGAGTCATTCGGTGGATACGGCCGCAGTCACTGCCGAACCCGCCGGACCGCATGTGGCGCAAGACGAAACGAACGAGACAGCCGCCGAGGCTCCCGAAAAGGACGCCGCCGCAGCGCAGGAAGACCTCGAGGGTAAGGAGCCCGACGAGCAGGCCGACGCCGCACCGGAACCGGCGCAGCTTCCCGGCTATCCGACCGCGGCGGGGCCGAGCGATCCCACCGGCGTGTACCCGCAGCCCGTCGCCCCGCCCGGCTACGGTCCCGCCGACGGCTTCGCGCCGCCCGCGCCGCCGGAGTCCTACGGCCCGTTCAGCGCCGGCCAGTTCGCGCAGCAGGTTCCAGGCCCCTACCAGGGCGCGCCGTATCAGCCCGGCCCCGAACATCTTCCGCCGCCGCCCGGTCCCGAACAGCAGAGCGCGCCGTACGGCGAGTACCGCCAGGAGATCGGCCCGGACGGCCTGGTCCGGCGGGTGCCGCAGGACGGCAGGCCGGAAGCCGGTGCGGCACAGGATCAACCGAACGGCCCGATCTACAGCTGGGCGCCGCCGCCCCCACCGATGCAGCCGCCGCTGCCGCCGCAGCCGATGTACCAGGAGCCGCCCGCGCCCATGGGCCAGCCTCCGCTCGGCCCGACGCCGCCCGGGATCACCGGCCCCGGCCAGATACCGCCCGGGCTGACCGGTCCCGGCCAGACACCGCCCGGGCTGACGGGCCCCGGTCAGCAGTGGCAGGGCGGTCCGCCCCCGCAACAGCCGCAGCACCAACCGTTCCAGCCGCAGCACGTGCCGCAGCCGGGCCAGCCCGGTCACTCGGTCAACGACCTCAACCTGCTGAAGCGGGCCCGCCGTGCGCCGCGCAGCGGGTGGCGCCGCGCCGTCCACAAGGCCTCCGGCGGCATGATCAATCCGGGCGAATCCGCGGCCGACGTCGTCTTCCGCGATCTCGTCGACCGGGTGAATCAACCGGTGCGCGGCGATTACCGGATCGCGATCCTCTCGCTCAAGGGTGGCGTCGGCAAGACCACCACCACGGTCGGCCTCGGCTCCACCTTCGCCTCGCTGCGCGGTGACCGGGTGATCGCGATCGACGCCAACCCCGACCTCGGCACGCTGGCCCACCGTGTCCCTCGGCAGACCCGCTCCACCGTCCGCAACCTGCTCGAAGACCAGCAGATCTCGCGGTACTCCGACGTCAGGGCGCACACCTCGCAGGCCCCGAGCCGCCTGGAAGTGCTTGCCTCCGAACAGGACCCGGCCGTCTCCGAGGCGTTCAGCGAGGCCGACTACCGCAAGGCGATCGGCATCCTGCAGTCGTTCTACAACATCATCCTCACCGACTGTGGCACCGGTCTGATGCACTCGGCCATGGCGGGCGTGCTCGACATGGCCAGCTCGCTGGTACTGGTGACCTCCCCCGCCATCGACGGCGCGCGCAGCGCCTCGGCCACGCTGGACTGGCTCGACCACCACGGCTACGGCAAGCTCGTCGAGCGAACCGTGGTGGTGGTCAACGCCTCCCGGCGCGGCGCGTCCACCGTCGACCTGGACCAGCTGCGCAAGCTGTTCCTGGACCGCACCCGCGCGGTGCAGGTGGTGCCCTTCGACGATCACCTCGCCGAAGGCGCGGAGATCGACCTGGAGCTGGTCAGCAAGCCGACCCGGCGGGCCCTGCTGGAGCTGGCCGCGATGGTCGCCGACGATTTCGGCTACATCGGCGCCCAGCAGTACCAATACCCGGGACCGACGGGTCTGCGCTAGAGCGTCGAAGCTGCGCTGAGCGCTGGGTCTGCGCCGCGCGCTGGGACCCGTCCCGAACGCTGGGTCTGCGCCGCGCGCTGGGACCCGTCCCGAACGCTGGGTCCGCGCCGAGCGTCGCGTCCGTCCCGAACGCTGGTTCCGTGACGAGCGTTGGGTTCGTGACGAGCGTTGGGTTCGTGACGAGCGTTGGGCCTGCGCCTGCCGAAAGTCCCGGCGTGGCAGTGGATTCAATGGTTCGCGTTCGTCGCTCGGCACAACCTGAAACGAGCAGCGCGGCCGATGACGCGACCCCGCGGCGACACTCTGGGCTACTACTCCGCGGTGACCTGGTTCGCCGCGGCACGGAAAGCCGCGAGCACCGTGGCGATGGCGGGCCGACGCTCGGCGTGCGGCCGGGTGACCAGGTCGTAGTTGCGCGCGGCGCGCACCCCGGCGAGCCGCAGCACCGCGAGATCCGGGTGCGCGACCGCGAAGCGAGGCATCAGCGCGACGCCGTAACCGGACGCCACCAGCATCTCGATGACGCGGAAGTCGTTGAGCCGCTGCGCTATTCGCGGCTGCACGCCGGTCACTGTCGCGATCGATTCGAGCACGTCGTCCACCGGGAAGCCGCCGCGCACGCTCAGCCAGGTCTCGTCGGCGAGTTCGGCCGGGGTGACCGAGGACTGTCCGGCCAACCGATGCGTCGGCGCGACCACCACGTCGATGGGCTCGCGCATCAGGAAGCGCGAGGCGATGCGCGGCCCGGCGACCGATCCGGAGCGCTCGTCGCGGTGGGTGAGCACGATGTCGTAGTCGGCGAGCAGACGCGGCACGCCGCTCGGCGGCACGTCCTCGTCGCGGGCGACGACGTCGACATCGCTGCCCGCCAGCGCCGGAAGCACCAGCGGCAGTAACAGAGCGGCGCCGGACGGGAACAGCGCGACGCGCACCCGGCCACGCGGGGATCCGCGATAGCGCGCCATCTCGGCCACCGCCCGGTCGACGGCCGCGAGCACCTCGTCGGCGCGAACCACCAGCGCCTGCCCGGCATCGGTGAGCCGGATGCGGCGGCCGTCCGGTTCGAGCAGCGCGACGCCCGCCTCCTTGGCCAGCGTCTTCAGCTGCTGGGAGACCGCCGACGGCGTCATGGAGAGCGCGTCGGCTACCGCCGAAATGGTGCCCCGGTCGGCGAATTCGCGCAGCACCCGCAGCCGGTCCACGGACATCGGCGGCCCTTGCGGCTCGATCGGCATCGGCGCACCCCCTATGAACAGTGAAGCATCTCTACAATATCAGTGCAGTTTTATTCGATTGTGCTGATGGTTTTCGCGCTCGACCATGGTGTGCGTGACCAACCGCGACCGCCTGTTCGGCCTCACCGTCGTCCTGCTCTGGGGCCTGAACTTCATCGCCATCCGGGTCGGCCTCGACCACTTCCCTCCGCTGTTCTTCGCGGCCCTGCGCTTCGCGGTGCTCGCGGTGCCGGTGCTCGTGTTCGTGCCGCGCCCAAGCGTGCCCGCGCGCTGGTTGCTGTTGTACGGAACGGGTTTCGGCGTGCTGCAATTCGCGTTCCTGTTCACCGCCATGCGCGCCGGCATGCCGACCGGGCTCGCCTCGCTGGTACTGCAATCCTCGGCACCGTTCACGGTGGTGCTCGGCGCGCTGCTGCTCGGCGAGCGGCTGCGCCCGATCCAGCTGGGTGGTCTGGTCGTCGCGGTGGTCGGGATCGTGGTGATCGGGGCCGACCGCATGCACGTCGCTCCACTGCTGCCGCTGCTGCTGACTTTGGCGGGCGGGCTCGGCTGGGCCTTCGGCAATATCGGCTCCCGGCTGGCCGCCGCAGGGCGCGGCGTGAACCCGCTGCACCTGACCCTGTGGATGACGGTGGTGCCGCCGCTGCCGCTGTTCGCCCTGTCGGCGCTCACCGAGGGACCGGCGACCGGGTGGCGCGCGCTGGCCGATATCGCGTCGCCGACCGGGTGGCCCGCCTCGATCGGCTTGGCGTACATCGTCGCGCTCGGCACCGTCGCGGGCTCGGGGCTGTGGACCTTCCTGATGAGCCGCTATCCGGCGGGCACGGTCGCGCCGTTGTCGCTGCTGGTTCCGGTCGTCGGAATCGCCGCGGCCTGGGCGTTGCTCGACGAGACGCCGACCGCGTGGCAGTTGATCGGCGGTGCGATCGTGATCGCGGGCGCGTTCGTCGCCACCACCGGCGGCCGCGCGCCGCGAGCCGAGAAGACGACCGCGCCGGATCGGGTCGCCGAACCGGCGCTGAGCTGAGGGTGCGCCGGATCACGAGTCTGCGGTTTGCGAGTTTCGGGAAGTAGCTCGCACCGCGCGCGCGGGCGGCGGTACTCTCGGGGCGCTGTACTCGACGCGGCCGAGGTTCGATACCGGCGGCGGCAGGGGCGGGTGGGATGGCCCCCAACAGGCGCTTTACAGTGAGTGCGGCGGTGAAGGTAGGGTCCGAAAGCTAGGCAGCAGAGTCGCGCATGGCAGAAAAGCGATGGGCCGTCTCGCGAAGAACGATGCTTCGCGGCACGGTGGCAATGGGGGTTTCGACGGCGGGGGCGCTGACGGCCAGTGGGCTCGGACCCGCGCCCGCGTCCGGCGCTCCGAACGGCAGACGCGTCGCGGTGCTCGGCGGCGGGGTCGCGGGCCTCACCGCGGCACATGAGCTGGCCGAACGTGGATTCCAGGTCACCGTCTACGAAAGACGCGCGCTCGGCGGCAAGGCGCGCAGCATCCCGGTGCCTGGCAGCGGATCCGGCGGACGTCCCGATCTACCCGGTGAACACGGCTTCCGCTTCTTTCCCGGTTTCTACCAGCACATTCCGGACACCATGCGCCGGATTCCCTTCCCGGGCAACGCCGATGGCGTGTGGAACAACCTGATCGCGATGCCCGAGGCGCGCATGTCCCGCCGTGGCGGGGACGACTTCCGTGTTCCGCTCGGCTTCCGCGCCAAACCCGTCACCCCGAGTCCGGAGGAATTCCGCGAGACCGTCGGCGCGGCTATCGCTACCTCGCTGAAAATGACCCCCGCCGAAGGACTTTTCTTCGCCAACCGGCTGCTGGTGTTCAACACCAGTTGCGACGCACGCCGTTTCGGCCAGTGGGAGCGGATGGCCTGGCGCGATTACGTCGGCGCCCACGAACGTTCCCACGAATTCCGCGCGCTGATCTCGCGCACGCTGACCAGCATCATGGTCGCCGCCAAGGACAACCTCGCCAGTGTGCGCACCATCGGCAACATGGGCGAGCAGTTCCTCGGCAATCCGTTCGAAATCGGCAACGACGGCGCGCTCGACCGGGTGCTGAACGGACCGACCAATGCGGCGTGGATCGACCCGTGGACGACGTCGCTGCGCGAGCTCGGCGTCGAGTTCGCGCTCGGCGCCGAGGTGCGCGGGCTAGAGGTGCGCGATCGGCGCATCACCGGCGCCCGCATCGTCGACGCCGGCGGCAGCCGCACGATCGAGGCCGATTACTTCGTGGTGGCGCTGGCCGCCGAGCAGGCACGCGCGCTGTGGTCGCCCGACGTGCTCGCGGTGCGCCCCGAACTGGCCGCGATGGACCGGCTGTTCGTGGACTGGATGACCGGCATGCAGTTCTACCTGCGCAGACCGGCCGACATATCCAAGGGCCACACCGCCTACATCGACGCACCGTGGTCGCTCACCTCGATCAGCCAGAACCAGCTTTGGACGCGCAAGCTCGCCGAATTCGGCGACGGCACGGTGCAGGACTGCCTCTCGGTCGACATCTCCGACTGGAACACCCCCGGCATTCTGTACGGCAAACCCGCCAAGGAGTGCACGCACGAGGAGATCGCGCGCGAGGTGTGGGCGCAGTTGCAGGCCCATCTCAACGACCGCGGTGCGGAGCTGCGCGACGCCGATCTGCACTCCTGGTTCCTCGACCCCGCGATCGTCTGGCAGTCCGACCGGCGCCGCAATTTCAACGCCGACCCGCTGCTGATCAACACCGCGGGCTCGTGGGATCTCCGCCCCGAACCGCACGGCGACCTGGAGAACCTCTTCCTCGCGGGCGACTATGTGCGCACCAACGTCGACCTGGCCACCATGGAAGGCGCCAACGAGTCGGCGCGCGCCGCGGTGAACGCGCTGCTCGACGTGGCGGGCTCGGACGCGCCGCGCTGCCGGATGTACACGCTGTACCGCGCCACGGAGCTGGAGCCGTTGCGGCGCATGGACGCCGACCGCTACGCGGCGGGTCAGCCGAACCTGTTCGACGTGCAGTTCTGACCGCGTCTCCGCGCGAGCGGTCGGTGGCCCGCGGCGACTGTGACGGATCTCCCTGCCGTCGTTGGATATTCGGTCGCCCCGGTCGCGACGGCGGTGCTTCAATCGAAAGATGGGCGAGACCACGGAGATCACCGACCCCGCCGACCTGCGCGCGCTGCTGGGCGCGGTGATGCCACGCGCGGCGACCAAGGAGCGCGTCGCGCTGCACCCGCGCGACCGCGAGTGGATCGCCAACTCCCCCTTCCTGGTGATGAGCACCAGCGACGCCGACGGCAACTGCGACACCTCTCCCAAGGGCGACCCTGCGGGTTTCGTGAAGGTGCTCGACGACCACACCATCGCCATCCCGGAGCGCCCTGGCAACCGCAGGGCCGACGGCTACCTCAACATCCTGTCGAACCCGCACGTCGGCCTGCTGTTCCTGATCCCGGGCCGCCGCGAGACCCTGCGCATCAACGGCCGCGCACGCTTGGTCCGCGACGCGGCGTACTTCGACGACATGGTGGTCAAGGGTCACCGCCCGATCCTCGCCGTCGAGGTCGCCGTCGAACAGATCTTCTTCCACTGCGCCAAGGCGTTCATCCGCAGCCACCTGTGGGAACCGCAGGAGTGGGCCGCCGACACCTTGCCCAGCGCCGCGCGCCTGGTCAAAGAGGTGCAGGCGAACGTCACGGAGACGGTCGAGGAGCTGGAGCGGTACTACTCGCCGGAGAATTACGCGACCAAGTTGTACCAGGACTGAGCCGCACCGACCGCGCGCGAACACCACCCGACGTGACAGCGCGCACCCCCGCCGACACTGTCGAGGCACCGCCCGCACCTCGCACATAGACTCTCGGCGTGGCGAAGATATCGATGCGTGGGCGGATCGCCCTGCGGGCCGCGGCGGCAGCGTCGTGGGCCTCGCAGAAGGCGGGACGCGGCAAGGGTTCGATGATCGGCGGCCTGATCGCGCTGAAGATCGATCCGACCATCATGGATCAGCTCGGACGCGGCAGGCGCACGGTGCTGGTGACCGGGACCAACGGCAAGTCGACGACGACGCGGATGACCACCGCCGCGCTGAGCACCCTCGGACAGGTCGCCACGCAGGCCGACGGCGCCAATATGGACGCGGGGATCGTCGCCGCGCTGAGCACGCACCAGGGTGTGCCGCTGGCCGCCATCGAGGTGGACGAACTGCACCTGCCGCACGTCAGCGATTCGCTGAATCCGGCCGCCGTCGTCCTGCTCAACCTCAGCCGCGACCAGCTGGACCGGGTCGGCGAGATCAACATGATCGAACGCAAGCTGCGCGCCGGGCTGGCCCGCCACCCCGACACCGTGGTGATCGCGAACTGCGACGACGTGCTGGTCACCTCCATCGCCTACGACCACCCGAACGTGGTGTGGGTCGCCGCGGGCAGCGGCTGGGCGATGGACGCGACGAGCTGCCCGCGCTCCGGGGAGCCGATCGTGTGGGAGGGCGCGCACTGGCGCAGCACCGGCACGAACTTCGAACGGCCGCAACCGGATTGGTGGCTCGACGGGAACGATCTCGTCGGCCCCGGCGGGGAACGCCACCTGCTCGAGCTGGCGCTGCCCGGCCGGGCCAACCGGGGCAATGCCGCGCAGGCGGTGGCCGCGGCCGTCGCGCTCGGCGCGGAAGCGGCCAAGGCCGTCGTGGCCGCAGGGACGGTGCGCGAGATCGCCGGGCGCTATCGCACCGTGCAGGTCGGCGAGCACGCCGCCCGTCTGCTGCTCGCCAAGAACCCAGCGGGCTGGCAGGAAGCGCTGTCGATGATCGAGCCGACCGCGGCCGGACTGGTGATCGCGGTGAACGGGCAGGTGCCCGACGGCGAGGACCTGTCCTGGCTGTGGGACGTGCGTTTCGAGCACTTCGAGGGCGTACAGGTGGTCGCCTCCGGCGAGCGCGCCACCGACCTCGCCGTGCGCCTCACCTACGCGGGCGTCGAGCACACCACCGTGCCCGATCCGTTGCGCGCCATCGCTTCCTGCCCGCCCGGTCAGGTCGAGGTGCTCGCCAACTACACCGCGTTCCGCGACCTCAACCGCGACTTGGAGAATCATGGGTGACTCGACCGTACGGATCGGCCTGGTACTGCCCGATGTGATGGGCACCTACGGCGACGGCGGGAACGCCCTCGTGCTGCGCCAGCGCCTTCGCATGCGCGGCTACGATGCCGAGATCGTGGAAATCACGCTGCCCGAACCGGTTCCGAACTCGCTGGACATCTACACCCTCGGCGGCGCGGAGGACTCGGCGCAGCGGCTGGCCACCCGGCACCTCCAGCGCTACCCAGGCTTGCAGGAGGCGGCCGCGAAAGGCGCTCCGGTGCTTGCCATCTGCGCCGCCATCCAGGTGCTCGGCAACTGGTACGAGACCTCGTCGGGCGAACGCGTCGACGGCGTCGGCCTGATCGACGTGACCACCTCACCGCAGGCCAAGCGCGCCATCGGCGAGGTGACGACCAGCCCCATGCTCGCGGGTCTCACCGCGCCGCTCACAGGTTTCGAAAATCATCGCGGCGGAACGAAACTCGGCCCCGAGGCGACCGGCTTGGCGCGCGTCACCCGCGGCGTCGGCAACGGAGTTGGCGACGGCCTCGAAGGCGTGGTCCAGGGTTCGTGCATCGGCACTTACATGCACGGTCCCGCCCTCGCCCGTAACCCGGAGCTGGCCGACCTCCTGCTCACCCGTGCCCTCGGCGTCGACGCGCTCGAGCCGCTGAACCTCCCCGAGGTCGATCAGCTCCGCCGCGAACGCCTGCGCGCCTGAGCCTCAGCGTCACGGCGCTTCAGGATCACAGCGCTTCAGGATCACAGCGCTTCGGTGTCACGGAGCCTCGGGCTCACGGCGCCTCGACCGGAGTGACGTCCACCGCCACGGTGATCGCGCTCTCCTTGGCCTCGGTGTAGATGATGCCGCGCAACGGCGGCACATCCGCATAGTCGCGACCCCACGCGGCGACGATGTAGCGTTCGTCGGCGAGCTGATCGTTGGTCGGGTCGAAGCCGATCCAGCGACCCGCGCGCTCGGCCGGGCTCCCGCCGGGTATCCACACCGCGGCCCAGGCGTGCGTGGCGTCCGCGCCGATCATGCGCTCCTTGCCCGGCGGCGGGTCGGTGGCCAGATAGCCGGACACGTACCGGGCGGCCAGCCCGTGCGAGCGCAGGCAGGCCGCGCCGATTCTTGCGAAATCCTGGCAGACGCCGGTGCGCGCGGCGAACACGTCGATGACCCTGGTCGAGACGTTCGTCGAGCCGGACCGGTAGGCGAAGTCGCGGTGGATGCGGGTAGTCAGCTCGCGCACCGCGGCGAGCAGCGGACGGCCCGGCGTCAGCGATCGCGCGGCATACGCGGTGACCTCGTCGGTGATCTCCGGCGGGTGCAGGTCCAGGGTGAATTCCACTGCGAGCGGACCGTTTCCGTGGCCGGGGCGGGCGGACTCCCACGGCAGCACGGCCGGTCCGTCCGCCAGTTCGGCGGGCGGGTCGACCTCGACCGTGGACTCGGCGCTGACCACCAGCTCCCGATGTCCGGCCGTGACGTGGAAATAGCAGGTGGTGTTGCCGTACACGTCGGCGCCGACGGACCGGTCCGACGGCGCCGGGTCGATGTGCACGTCGTGCGCGAGCAGCCGCTGCCCAGGGAACTCCCGCGGAGTCAAATAGGCCCGGCCGTAGGAGCTGGTGACCTGCTGGGAATAGGAGTACGTGGTGCGGTGCGCCACCCGATACCGCCGGGTCGCCCCGTCGCCGCCGATCATCCGACCACCCGGGTGCTGCCCCACAGCGGCTGAATGCCGATCGGCAGAGACAGTTTCGTCGTCTCGAAGGATTCCGCGATCTTGCGCAGCCGCAGGTGCACGCCTTCGAGCAGGTCGGCCAATTCGGTGCGCCTTCCGTTCTCGTCGGTGACCTCCAGCTCGTCCGGGTCGAGGCGGCGCAGGATGCGCTGCGCTTCGGCGAGCAACCGTTGCGGCCGTGAGGATCCCGAGGCGCCGGGCAGCGCGGCGAAATCCGTCTCCAACCGTTCCAGCTGGTAGGCCAGCGACCGCGGATTGCCCCTGTCGAACAGCAGCAGCCCGGCCACCGCCGAGACACGGACCGAATCCCGGTGCCGCCGGTGGTAACTCACCGAGGACTCGGCGGCTTGCAGCACCGCCTCGGTGACCACCCGCTGAGCCTCAGCGGGGTAGGTCTCGGTCAATGCCGCGGAAAGCAATGCTGTCAGTGCGAGTCCGCGCTCGACGCGTTTGCCGATATCCGTGACGAACCAGCCGATGTCGCGCACCACGGATTCGGACCAGATGCCCGCCAGCGAGAGCAGCGCGGCGAGCGTCTGCGCGTGCACCGCCGAGAGCGCCGTCTCCTGATCGCCTCCGCTGCCACGGTATTCGGCGAGCGCCCGGTCCATCGAACTCAGGATCATCCAGGTGTCGTGCGAGAGCTGGTCGCGCACGGCGCGCGCCGACGAGCCGTATCGATCGATCGCGAACGCGAGCGATCCGGGCAGTTCACGGTCGATGGTCAGCGATTCGAGGTAGTCGTGCCCCTCGCGGGACGCGCCCGCGACCGCGGCGACCCAGCCGTTGCCGTGCTCGGCAGCCTCCGCCGGGCGCGGGTGCGCTTCGTCCGAAAAACCTGTTGTCGCACTCGATGATTCGACGGGACACGGTGGACGCATGTCGCCGACAACCGCGTCGGGCGCGGTCGTGCACGTGGTCGCGGCCAGCGCCGACATCAGCACGGTCACCGCCTCCGCGCCCTCCATCCACGGCCGGTAGCGGAAGTCCTGGTAGCGGTCGTGGGTCGCCATCAGCAGTCGAACCGCCGCCTCGGCGCGTTCACCGTAGCGGCCCATCCAGAACAGATCGTTGAGCACGCGGGGCGAGCTGATCGCCTCGACGACGGGCGCGATCCGCCGCTCGCGCGCCTCGTGCGGCGCCTCGGCGCTGACGGCGGTCGTCGCTGCGGGCGCGGCGCGGACCCAGACGTCCTTGGCCGCGATCTTGATCACCATCCGGTCCGGCTGGGTGCGCTGGCGCAGCTGACCGAGGCCGCCCGCCATCGCGGTGAATCCGCCGCGGCGGGCGATCGAGAACAGCCGCATGCCCACCGGCGCCGCCGCCAAGCCGCCGTAACCCTGCACGGCGGGGGCCACCGAGAACTGGGCAGGCTCCTGCCCGACCCATCGCCAGCCGTTCGTCTCGATGCGCCGCCGCAACTCCTCGCGCATGGTGGCCGTGAGGTCCGGCCCGAACAACGTGGCGCCGTCCACCGTCGACCGGATGATCAGGTTCGCCAGATTGGCGAGCAGATGCGAACGCTCGCTCGAGTCGCCGCCCCAGTACGTGGGCGCGCTGTCGAGCAGTAGATCCTCGCCGAGCAACGCGCGCGATATCCGCGGCAGAAACGCCGCCAGCGCAGGGTTTTCCAGCAATCCGCTGCCGAGGGTGTTCACCACGGTCACCGCGCCGCGGCGCAGCACCTCGACCAGTCCGACCACCCCGAGATGCGAATCCGGCCGCAGGTCGAGCGGATCGGAGAATTCCGCGTCCACCCGTCGCAGCACCACGTCCACCCGCCGGAGCGTGCCGAGCGAACGCATCCACAGCGCGCCGTCGCGCACCACCAGATCGGCGCTCTCGACCAGCGGGAACCCCAGTCGCGACGCGAGATACGCCTGATCGAAAGCGGTTTCGGAATGCACCCCCGGGCTCAGCACCACCACCACCGGGTCGTCGGCGGCCACCGGCGCGGCCTCGATCAGCAGCAGCCGCATCGCCCTGGCGAACGGCGTGAGCGGGCGCGGGCTGGAGTGCTCGAACGCCTCCGGGATCGCGGTCGAAACCACGCGCCGGTCGGCCAGCGCGTAACCGGCGCCCGACGGCGCCTGCGCCCAGTCGGCGATAGCGCGGAACTCGCCGTCGCTCCACCGGCTGATGTCGCAGCCGTGCAGGAACAGCTGGTGTCGTCCGGGGATCGTGATGCCGTGCGCGGCGCGCACATAGCCCGTGTTGCCGAACACCACCTCCGGCGGCAGCAGACCGGAGGTGATGGTGCGGCGCGAGCCGTAGACGTCGGTGAGCACCTCGTCCAGCACCCGGGAGCGCTGCACGAGACCGGCCTCGAGCCTGGTCCAGTCGTCGGCCGAGACCAGCAGGGGGATCGGGTCGAGCCGCCACGGCGTCGGAATCGCGGCCTCGCCCGCCCGCACCACCTCGGTGTAGGTGATGCCGTCGTCTTCGATCAGCCTGCGCACGCGGGTGTCCAGCCTGCCGAGGCCGGCGATGCCGATTTCGACGAAGTCGGCCGAGAGCTCCGACCACATCGGCCGCACCTTGCCGTCGGCGTCGACCAGTTCGTCGTAGTAGCCGCCGGTCGGCCTGCCGCATTCGTCGTAGCCGCCGCTGTGCCCGCCCTCCGCGCGGTACCGCGCGAACTGCTCGGCGATCTGTTCTCGCACGTCGGCGGCGGTCGCCGCCGGGGGCACCGCATCGGCGACCATGCCGACCTCACCTCCGCTGTCAGACGTTGCGCGTCCGGCCGTGACCCACGGGCGTCCGGTGCGCGCGCACCGGTCGCCGACCGGTGTCCATACGTGCGGATCGGGGGTGCTCTGCGCGCCGATGCCGGTCGACTGTGCAGCCATCTTCGCACGTGAATCCCTCGATCAACCCGAGTCTCGGTGTGTCCACCGGTCTCGACACGCCGGTTGCGGCACGATTGCCAGGCCCGGCGTCGACGCGTCCGGGCTTGGCGCGCAAGCATTTTCACCACTCGGCACGCCGCGAAACGCTCCGACACGCCGGTCACGGCCTCCCACCACCCGCCACTGGCGAGTGCTATTACCGAATCACCAACCGATCTCGTCAGGAGGTCCCATGCGCGTGACCTGTACATCCTGCGAATCCGCGGTAGACCACTGCCACGGAACCCTGATCGTCCACGCGGGTCGCATGCCCGAATGCACCGACCCCGGCTGCACCGCCTTCTGCCACGCCCGGCATACCTTCATCGTCGACTGCTTCGACATAGCAGGCGGCTGCGCCTGCGCCACCGAAACCCCCACCCGCCGCCAAGCCTGACCGTTCAGTCGACGTCTTCGTCGAGGTCTTGCCAGGTAGCCTGCACTTCGAAGGGCAAATACGTCTCGATAGCCGGAGCCAGCAGGTCATTGGGATTGCGGGTCCGGAGGCTGTGCAGGGCGTATTCGCCCGCGGAGCTGAGCGTGAGCATCTCGACCGAAATCGCTGGGCCGTCGTCGTTGGCCATTCGCACGATCCAGTAGTTCGGGATGCCGAGCCGGGCGTACTCCGCCCGTTTATCGATGAGATCCGTCGTGCGGGTCGTCCGGGAGACGACTTCGACCACCAGCACGGCGTCCGCCGCAGTAGGCTTCCTCTTCCACTTGGGCCGCGGTTCCTCGATACAGCGGTAGACGACCACATCCGGCCGCTTGTAGTGCAGAGGTACTTCCGACACCAGCATGTCCACCTCGCGCATGATTCGCAGACACGGTGCGTCGGAATCACGCTTCGCGCGGCCATCCATCAGCGCGCGCTCGATGTTGCTGGCGATGGCGCAGTGATTGGGCGAGGCTGATTCGCAATGAACGATCATCCCGTCCTTGATCTCGATATTGCGCGACATTTCCTCGGGCATTGCCAGGTAGTCGTCCATATCCGCCGGCAGGATGTAGGTCTTCGGGGAAGACCAGTCGAACAGTTCCGACATGCGACCGTCCTTCAGGCTGGTAGTCGCAGTAATCGTAGGTCAATCCGCACGTCTGGTCCCCCGGTGGGCGGCGAGCCGGTGGGTAGCTCCCCGTACGCTGGCCGGGTGAACTACGACCACGTGTTGTTGCCGTCCGGGGTTGCCGCGAGCCCGACCGAGGTCGAGGCGTATTTGACCGGGCAGCAGGGGGTGGCCGAGGCCGCGGTGGTGGCGCAGATGGCGGCGGAGATCAACGAGCGGAACCTGGAGCTGCCGGAGGAGGACAGCTTCCTCAGCGAGGAGTCCGTGGGCGGGGCGGCGAACGGGGCCGTGCTGCACGTGGCGTGTCCGTACGACGCGATCGGCTACGTGCGCGAGCTGCTGTTCGACATCGCGACGCCGCGAGACTACGCGATCTACGATCCGCAGCTGGCCTGGCTGATCGACCCGGCGGGGCACGTGCCGGTCACCGTCACCCACGGCGGCGCGGGCGCGTTCCCATATCTCACCGAAGCGCTTGTGCGGCAGTGGGTTCCGGAGCTCGCGGCGCCGAACCCGTACCTGATCGTGGAGCGGGCCGACCACGACTACATCCAGACCTACCGCGGCAAGCCCGGCGAATACACCGTCGAATACCGCGACGGCGGACCCGATCGGCACTACGGCGCCACCGTCGAGGACCCCGCCACGGTCGCGGACCTGATCTGGGCGTGGACCACCGGCGAGCGTGACGCGCTCGCCCGCGTCCCGTGGACCCGCGTGGAGTTCTGATCGCCTACTGGTTCTGCACGGCCAGCCGCCCCGCGAGCGCCACGAACGACACACCGAACACCCGCCGCATCCACGTCACCACCATCGGCCGCGCGATGACATACGTGCGCACCGCCGCCGCGCACGCGCCGTAGGCCGCGAACACCACGAAGGTGGCCAGCATGAAGATGCCGCTCAGTTCGAGCATTCGGGCCAGCGCGTTCGGCGCGCCCGCGGGCACGAACTGCGGCAGGAACGCGAAGAAGAAGATCGTCAGCTTCGGATTCAAGATGTTGAGCAGCACCGCCGAGGCGATCACTTGGCGCGCGCTGGGCGCGGCGCGACCGGCTCCGGCGTCGGGAATGGCGAGCGCGCCCTTGTCCCGCACCGTGTTCCACGCCATGTACAGCAGATAGGCGACGCCGAGGTACTTCAGCGTCTGGAAGGCGACGGCACTGGCGTTCAACAGCGCCGCGAGACCGGTCACCGCCGCGATCATGTGCGGGATGATGCCGAGGGTGCAGCCGAAGGCCGCGACGACGCTGGCGCGTACGCCGCGCGAAAGTCCGGCCGCCAGGGTGAACAGGACGCCGGTGCCGGGGGTGGCGACGATGACGAGCGTCGTCAGCAAGAACTCGATGCTCATCCCCCGCACTGTAATCCGCGCGACCGGACGAAGCCGGAGAACTTACAACGCACGCCTGCCGGAAAGGGCTCGCCCCAAGGTTAATTCGTCGGCGAACTCCAGATCGCCGCCCATGGGCAGACCGGAGGCGAGCCGCGTCACCGCGAGACCGGGGAAATCGCGCAGCATCCGCACCAGGTAGGTGGCCGTCGCCTCGCCCTCGGTGTTCGGGTCGGTCGCGATGATCACCTCGCTGACGTCGACGCCGTCCTGTTGATTGCCGATGCGCCCCAACAGCTCCCGAATCCGCAGCTGGTCGGGCCCGACGCCACTGAGCGGGTCGAGCGCTCCCCCGAGCACGTGATAGCGGCCACGGAATTCACGGGTGCGCTCGATCGCCTGGACGTCCTTGGGCTCCTCGACCACGCAGATCATGCTGCGATCACGACGAGGATCGGCGCAGATGCGGCACAGCTCGCCGTCGGAGACGGTGCCGCACACCACGCAGAACTGCACGCCGTCGCGCACTTTCTGCAGCGCGGCCTGCAACCGGTCGATCTCCGGCGGCTCCACCTGGAGCAGATGGAAAGCGATGCGCTGCGCGCTCTTCGGACCGACGCCGGGCAGCTTGCCCAGCTCGTCGATCAGATCCTGTACCGGACCCTCGTACAACCGTCCCGTCCTCGATCAGAAATCCGGCAGCCCGGGCAGCGAACCGCCGCCGGAGAGCGGTCCGAGGCGCTCGGCCGCCAGCCGCTGCGCGTTGCTCATCGCGTCGTTGACCGCGCCGATCACCAGATCCTGCAAGCTCTCGACATCGTCGGGGTCGACCACCTTCGGGTCGATGGTCAGCGACAGCACCTCGCCGGTCGCCTTGATCTGCACCTGGACCAGACCGCCGCCCGCCTGTCCCTCCACCTCGGAAGCCGCGATCTCGGCCTGCGCCTGCATCACCGCCTGCTGCATCTGCTGCGCTTGGGCGAGTAACTGCTGCATGTCGAACTGACCCTCAGGCTGCACGGCTCGTCCTCTCTGGGGGAGATTGTCACGGTTCAGACTAGTCCTCCCGCATATGTCGAGACAGCCACCCCGGCCCGCATAACCTTGATGTGGGTCGGCATACGGATTCGGTATTTCTGGAGACGGTATGAATACAGACCGCGTACTTCTCGTGGGCGCCATGGCGCTTTCGGCCCTCTTCCCGATCCTCGGCCCTGGCACACCCGCGGCCTCGGCGGATTCCGAGGTGATCCCGGCGGCGTCCGACTACGGCGGCGGCTGCGTGCTGTATCCCGGCGACAAGGCGGCCACCCTCGATTCGCTGCGCTTGCGTTGCACGCCCGAGCAGCAGGACGCGATCTTCCACGACGCGCCGTCCGGCGCGGTGCCGATGGGCGTCAGGGACGGCTGGGTGGTCCGTCCCGCCTACGTCCAGGGCATCACGCCGAGCCTGTGGATCGGCAAGACCTTCTACACCGGCCCCGACGGCGGCTACCTGTTGAACCGGCTGACCAGCTCGGGCATGGAGGCCTGGCGCGCCGACGTGTACCGCGCGCCCGCGATCTTCGACGGCGGCCCGGCGTGGGCGCTGAACTACGACCCGTCACCGACCCCGCCGCTCTACGACGAGATCCGCGAGGTGACCCCCGGCGTGTGGCTCGGCTACTCGTGGTGGCGCGGCGCGATTCAGACCACCCTGCTGCTTACCTTCGCGCTGGCCTGAACGGGTCGCTTGACTCTCCCCTCACTGGAGGGTGTTCGCTGAGCGAATGACCGCGACCGTCTCGATCGGTGAGTTCGCCAGGCTGACCTACCTGAGCGTGAAGACGCTGCGCTACTACCACGACATCGAGCTGCTCGAACCGGTGTCGGTCGACCCGGGCTCCGGTTACCGGCGCTATTCCACCGAGCAGGTGGCGCAGGCCCATCTGATCCGGCGCCTGCGCCGCCTCGACATGCCGCTGCCGGAGATCAAGGCCGTGCTCGCCGCGCCCGACGTCGGTGCGCGCGACAGCGCGCTGCGTGCGCATCTGGAGCGCATGGAGGCCGAACTACAGCGGACCCGCGAGGTGGTGGCCTCGCTGCGTTCACTGCTGACCGAGGCAGCGCCGATCTCGGTGAATTACCGCTCGATTCCGGCATTTCCGGCGCTGGCCGTCACCGGCTTCGTCGAGCGCGACGGTATCGATGCGTGGTGCGGTCGTTCGTTCACGCTGCTCTACGAGACCTTGGCGGCCGCGGGCGTTGCTCCCGCCGGAGTCGGCGGCGCCACTTACTCGATGGAGTTCTTCGAAGACGACGCGGGCGAGGTGGTCGCCTTCGTGCCGATCGCCATGCGCGAGGCCATCGAACCGCCCGAAGGACTTTCGGTGCTGGAACTTCCCGCGCGCCGTTTCGCCGTCGCCGTGCACAGCGGCGCCTTCGAGGACTTCGACCGCACCTACGGCGCGCTTGGCAGCCATGTCGCCGAACACGACACCGCGCTGCCCGAGCCGGTGCGCGAGCTCTACCTGGTGGCCCCGAACGACACCGACGACCCCACCGAATACATCACCGAAGTCTGCTGGCCCATCGGCGGACGCTGAGACAGGAGAGAACAACCATGACGCTGTCCATCGCCAACGTCACCTTCGACTGCGAGAACGCGGGCGCGCTAGCCGGATTCTGGGCGGAGCTGCTCGAACTGCCCGTCGACGAGGAGGCCAGTGAGTTCTTCGCGACCGTCGGACGAGCATCGGGACGGTCGCCGGTGCTGATGTTCATCCAGGTGCCGGACAAGACGCCAGGCAAGAACGTCGTGCACCTCGACCTGCACGCGCCGCAGTGGCGCGAACAGGTCGAACGCGCGGTCGCCCTCGGCGCGAAGCACATCGCCGATTTCGACGAGTACGGGCAGCAATGGGCCACGCTGGCCGACCCGGAGGGCAACCTCTTCGATATCGGCGCCGCTTGACGACCGCCGAACGAGGCCGGGGCCGGGTCTTTTCCACGACCCGGCCCCGGCCTCGTTCGAGTGCGATTCGAGCTCAGGCCAATTCGCGCCGCAGATTCTCCAGCACCTCGGCCTGGATCTTCTTCAGGCCGAGCGGCGCGAAGATGCCCTCGAAGATGCCCGAGATGCCGCCCGCGCCCTTCCAGGTGGTGCGCAGCGTGACTTGCGCGCCGTCGCCCTCCGGCGTCACGGTCCAGGTGTTCACCATGGTGGAGTTCGAATCACGCTCGGTGACAATGGAATCGGACACCGAAACGACGGCGTGCACATTCCGTGAGCGCTTTTCGGTTGCCTGCAAGGTCCATTCGGCCACGGTGCCCGCGCCCTTGCCACCCTCGACGACCTTGTAGTCGCGGTAGTGCGGAGAGAGGATGCGCGGACGCACCGTGTCGTAGTCCGCGATGGCCTCCAGCGCGCGCTTCGGATCCGCGGCGACGGTGATCGAACTGCTGGCGCTGACCTGTCCCACTATGTGCTCCTTGTCCGGGTGCGGTGTCTCGACCGTCCCCTATCCTGCCCTGCGCCCCCATGGGCGCGGCGTCCAGCCCGACCGCGTTTCGCTCCGTGTCCGATCGCGCCGCTGCCACGCGGAACACCGGGTATTCCCGATGCAACATTCCCGTGACATTTATCCCGGCTTGATCATTTCTCAGTGGCTGAAGGTCACGGTGCGTACTAGCGTCGAGGGGTGGCAGTGAGTCTGTTGGGGAAGGCCGGTCACGGTCCGGCCGCACGCGAATCAGGGTTTGCCGCGCATCGAGCGGGTGTGGATCGCCTCTTGGCGAGTTATCGCGCCATACCCGCGAACGCCAACGTGCGGCTGGCGAAGAAGACCTCGAACCTGTTCCGGGCGAGGGCGAAGAACACCGCACCCGGCCTGGACGTCTCCGGTCTGGCCTCGGTGATCGCGGTGGACAGGGACGCACGAACCGCCGACGTCGCGGGTATGACCACCTACGAGGACCTGGTGGCCGCGACCCTGCCGTACGGGCTGGCGCCGCTGGTGGTTCCGCAGCTCAAGACCATCACCCTCGGCGGTGCGGTCACCGGACTCGGCATCGAGTCCACCTCGTTCCGCAACGGCCTCCCGCACGAATCCGTGCTGGAGATGGACGTGCTGACCGGAGCGGGCGAGCTGATCACCGCGCGGCCTGGCGGCGAGCACGCGGATCTGTTCCGCGGCTTCCCGAACTCCTACGGCACGCTCGGCTACACCGTCCGGCTGAAGATCGAGCTCGAGCAGGTCGAGCCCTACGTGGCGCTGCGCCACGTGCGGTTCCGCGACCTGCGGGAGCTGGAGGCCGCGATCGCGCGGATCGTGGACGAGAAGTCCTACGACGGCGAGCGGGTCGACTACTTGGACGGCGTCGTGTTCACCGCCGGCGAGAGCTACCTGACCCTCGGCAGGCAGACCGACGAGCCCGGCCCGGTCAGCGATTACACCGGGATGGACATCTACTACCGCTCGATCCAGCACGAATCCGCCGAACCGAAGCGCGATCGCCTCACCATTCACGATTACCTGTGGCGCTGGGACACCGACTGGTTCTGGTGCTCGCGCGCCTTCGGCACGCAGAACCCGAGGATCCGCCGGTTTTGGCCGAAGCGCTACCGGCGCAGCAGCTTCTACTGGAAGCTGGTCGCCCTCGACCACAAATACGACATCGGCGACAAGCTGGAGGCCCGCAAGGGTAACCCGCCGCGCGAACGGGTGGTGCAGGACATCGAGGTCCCGGTGGAGCGCACCGCGGATTTCGTCGAGTGGTTCCTGCGCGAGATCCCGATCGAGCCGATCTGGCTGTGCCCGCTGCGCTTGCGGGACACGGGCGCGCCCGCCGCGACGGGCGAACGCGCCTGGCCGCTCTACCCGATCGAGCCGAACCGGACCTACGTCAACGTGGGATTCTGGTCAGCCGTGCCCACCGTTCCCGGACAGCAGGAGGGCGCGGCCAACCGGGCCATCGAACGCACGGTGACCGAATACGACGGGCACAAATCGTTGTACTCGGACGCCTATTACGACGAGGACGAGTTCGCGGCGCTCTACGGCGGCGAGACCTACACCGAACTGAAGAAACGCTACGACCCGGACCAGCGCTTGCTGGATTTGTATTCGAAGGCGGTGCAAAGGAAATGACGACTTTCAAGGACCGTTCCGACGTGTTCGCGGATCTGGGAACCAAGCTGAGCATTGCCGAGATCTTCGAGACCCTCGTCGACGGCGAGGTCCCGATTCGCCTGACCGCCTACGACGGCAGCGCGACCGGGCCGGAGGATTCGGACTACACCCTCGACATCAAGACGCCGCGCGGCATCAACTACCTGGCTACCGCGCCCGGCGATCTCGGCATGGCGCGCGCCTACATCGCGGGCGACATGACCGCGACCGGCGTCCACCCCGGCGACCCGTACGACCTCCTGAAGGCGATGCAGGACTTGAAGTTCCGGCGTCCCTCGGCGCTCGCGCTGGTCACCATCGCGCGCTCGCTCGGCTGGGAGCGGCTCAAGCCGGTCGCGCCGCCGCCGCAGGAGACGCTGCCGCGCTGGCGCAGGATCGCGTTCGAGGGCCTGCGCCACTCCAAGACCCGCGACGCGGAGGCCATCCACCACCACTACGACGTCTCGAACGCCTTCTACGAGCACGTCCTCGGCCCGTCGATGACCTACACCTGCGCGGCCTACGGCGACGAGAACTGGACGCTGGAGCAGGCCCAGGAGAACAAGTACCGCTTGGTCTTCGAAAAGTTGCGCCTGAAGGAGGGCGACCGGCTGCTCGACATCGGCTGCGGCTGGGGCGGCATGGTGCGGTACGCGGCGCGGCGCGGCGTGAAGGTCATCGGCGCGACGCTCTCGGCGGAGCAGGCCGAGTGGGCGCAGCGCAAGATCGCCGAAGAAGGACTGTCCGATCTCGCCGAGGTGCGGCACTCGGACTACCGCGACGTGCCGGAGGGCGAGTTCGACGCGGTGTCCTCCATCGGTCTCACCGAGCACATCGGCGTGCACAACTACCCGTACTACTTCGACTTCATCAAGGGCAAGCTGCGCGACGGCGGCCTGTTCCTGAACCACTGCATCACCAGACCGGACAACACCCGCAGCACCAAAGCGGGCGATTTCATCGACCGGTACGTGTTCCCGGACGGCGAACTGATCGGCTCCGGCCGCATCATCTCCGAGATCCAGAACATCGGGCTGGAGGTGCTGCACGAGGAGAACCTGCGCGAGCACTACGCGCTGACCCTGCACGAGTGGTGCAAGAACCTGGTCGCCAACTGGGACGCCTGCGTCGAGGAGGTCGGCGAGGGCACCGCCAAGGTGTGGGGTCTGTACATGGCGGGCTGCCGGCTCGGCTTCCAGCGCAACGTGGTTCAGCTGCACCAGGTGCTCGGCGTCAAGCTGCCCGCCGACGGATCGTGGACGGTCCCGCTGCGCCCGTGGTGGGAGGCGTAAGCAGAACGTCGCAGCCGCTACCCGCTCAATCCAGGAGTTCTTCCAGGAACAGGGCGGGTAGCGCCACGTCCTCGAGCTGATCAGGCGCGGTGCGCATCTCGGTGCGCAGCACGCGCAGAATGCCGACCACGCCCGGTCCCGCGTCCAGCAGCGGACGGGTCCAGCCAAGTTCCGCGCAGGTGGCGGCGGCCGGGAGCAGCAGTCCCGCTGCCTCGCCGACCCAACCCGAGGCGGCGAGGCATTCAGCGAGCAGCAGGGCGGTGTCCAATTCCGCTCGGGGACGGTTCTGTTCGAGCATCCGGCTGTGCAGGGCGCGGGCGCGGCGCACGGCGGTGTCGTCCGAGTGCAGTGCCTTGCGTCCGAGCAGGCCGCGAATACCGGCGATCTCCTCGGCTTCGGCGGTGAGCGCGGCGGAGCCGACCAAGCGGTGGTGCACGACGCCGAGCGCTTCCGCTTGCCCGTCGCCGCGGGGCTCGACGGGCAGGCCGAGGCGCAGCCGCTCGGCGCGAATGTGCGCGGCCAACCGGACCAACCGCTGCTCGGCGGCCACGCGGGCGCCGTCGTCCAGCCGCGCCGCCGCGGTGGCGAGATCACCGCGGACCGCCTTCACCCTGGCGCCGGTGACGTACGTCGAGATCAGGAAGTCGACCGGGCCGACCCGGGTGACCAGCTGGTGGCTCTCGTCGAGCAGCCGGTCGGCGGTGTCCAGATCGCCCCTTCGATAGTTCAATTCGCCGAGCAGCGCCGAGGCCACCCGCACCGCGTCGGTACGCGGGCCCGAGCGGAGCCTGGCCGTCTCCCACGCCTGCTGGAAACACTGTGTCGCCGTGGCGATATCGAGCTGTTCGTAGGCCGCTGCGCCCTGCCCGCACAGACCGAACACCGCACCGAGCGGATCCTTCGAGACGGCGTGGTACGCGGCCGCCCAATCCTGGATGGAGCGGGCGCCCTCGAAGTCGAACTCGCACAACCGCACGAACGAGATCAGGTTCGCGGCGGTGGAAATGGTCCAGGCGGGCAGCTCGTCGGCATGCTCCAGGCAGCCTTCGATCCGATCGAGCACGCCCTCGGTGTGGTCACGCGCGATCTGGTCGGCGGCGTTGAGCACCGCGGCCTCCCAGCGCTGCTGGATCACGTCGGCGTCGCCCGCCGAGCCGCGGGCCAGCATGTTCGACAGCCTGCCGAGCGCGCTGCGCGCCGCGCTCGACTGCTGAAGGTTCACGTTCGCCCTCGCCACCGCCATCAACAGCTTGGATCGCGAAGCCACCTGCTGCACTGGCAGTTTCGACACTGTGCCGAGCAAGGTGGCCAGCCGGGACGCGTCGATGAGATCCATGCCGCCGCCTTCGAGCAGGTCGAGCGCCATCTTCAGATCCGCCGCGGCCAGCGCGTGGTCGACCGACTTGCGCAGCAGCTGATGTTCGGCGTACCAGCGGGAGGCCTTGCGGTGCAGCGTCTTCAGCTTCCCGGGATGGGTCCGCTCCAGCCGCGCCCGCAGATGCTCGGCGAACAGCGGCTGCATCCGGTACCACTCAGGATCGTGCTCGATGCGCCGCAGGAACAGCTCGCGCTGCTCGGCCTGGGCCAGCAGCAGCTCGGCCTCGCTGTCGTCGGACAGCGCGGCGGCCAGCGGAGCCGAGACGCGCTCGGTCACCGAGATCGCGGTGAGGAAGTCCAGCATTCGCGGTTCGAGCGCGTCCAGCACGTTCTCGGCGAGATACTCGCGGATGCCGTGGCTGCCCTCCGACAGTGTCGCGATCAACTGGTCGGCGTCGGCGTTGCCGCGCAGCGAGAGGCTGATCAGCTGGATGGCGGCGGGCCAGCCGTCGGTGGTCTCGTGGATCTGCTCCAGCTGCGCCTCGGTGAGCGCGAAACCGTTGCGCTCCACCAGAATCTGCTTCGTCTCGGCCATGGTCAGCCGCAGCGCCGCCGACCCGATCTCGACCAGCTCGTCGTGCACTCGCATCCGGCTGGTCGGCAGGCCGGACTGTTCCCTGCTGGTCACCACGAAGCGCAGGTGATGGGAGCCGTTGTCGAGCAGCGACTCCATCACGCGGTGCGTGCCGGGATCGCTGACCCGGTGCCAGTCGTCGACCACCACCACGATGGTCTCCCCGCTCGCGTGGATCTCGTTGATGAGGGTCGTGATGACATAGGGGACCGCATCGCCCGCGCGTTCCTCGAGCGCTCGGTCGAGTCCGGCGCCGATGTCGGGGCGCACCCGGTGGATGGCCTGGATGAGGTGTGCGAGAAACCAGATCTCGTTGTCGTCGTCCTGGTCGACGCCGATCCACGCCACCGGCACGCCGCCGCCGGCCAGCTCCGCACGCCACTGGGCGGCCACCGTGCTCTTGCCGAACCCGGCGGGGGCATGGATCACCGCCAGCCTGCGGCGGCCGCCCCCGCGCAGAATGTCCAGCAGGCGGGGCCGCGGAACCGGTTCGAGGGCCGGGGACGGCGGGTGGAACTTCGTCGCCGCGGTGGGCGGCATGGTCGCCGGGCTGCTCGGATGCCGCGAGACGGCGGGCCGCAGCGTCAACGGCCAGCTGCGGCGCGTCACCGCTCGGCGGGTGCGCGTCGATGGTTGCGCTTCGGCGGGGTGCTCGCCGTCGTGTTCCTCGAGCGACTCGGTGGTGTCGAGCAACGCCATCTCGTCGGGCAGCTGTTCGTGCTCCCGCTGCACCGTGCGCAGCAGCATGCCGAATTCGAACGCCGACTCCGGCCGGTCGGCCGGGTCGGGCGCCATGGCCCGCTCGATCGCCTCGGCCACGTCGGGCGGGATGTCCTGTTCGCGCAGATCCGGCACCGGCTGGGTGGTGATCCGCAAGAATTGCGCCACCACCTTCTCCCCCGCCTGCCTTTCGAAGGCGGCGTGGCCGGTAAGCAGCGCGAACAGCGTCGCGCCGAGACCGTAGATGTCCGAGCGGACGGTCGGCTCCTCGCCCTTGAGCACTTCCGGCGCGGTGAACGCGGGGGAGCCGGTGATCATGCTGCTCGAGGTGCGGAAGCCGCCGGGGATCCTGGCGATGCCGAAATCGGTGAGCTGCGGCTCGCCGTAGCCGCTGAGCAGCACGTTGGCGGGCTTGACGTCGCGATGCAGGATCTGCGCCCGGTGCGCGCTCTCGATCGCGCCCGCCAGCTTCACCCCGGCCCGCAGCGAATCGGCCCAGGTGAGCGGGCCGCGTTCGCGGATGAGCTGTTCCAGCGAGCCGTGGGTGCAGTACGGCATCACGATGATCGGCATCCCGCTGGCGGTGACGTCGACCTGCAGGATGTCCACGATGTTCGGGTGGCCCGAGAGCCTGCCCATGGCCTGTTCCTCGCGCAGGAAACGCTCGCGGCTCTCGACATCGATCTCGGAGGAGAGCACCTTCACCGCGACGACCCGTTCCAGCGCCGTTTGCAGGCAGCGGTACACCACGCCGAATCCGCCCCGGCCGATCTCGACGGCGCCGGAGAGCCCCATGACCTCGAGCTCGTCGGCGATGCCGATCGGCTCGCTGCGCTGGGTGTCCGCGCCGCGTCGAGTCTCCCCGACGCGCTGCGTTGCCGCGGCGCGCGGATCCATCTCCCGCTGGGCATTCGGATCGGCCTGGGACGCTTCGGGACTGACCTTGCCCGAACCCGCCTGTGGATTCACGTGACCACCTCGAACTCACATCGAATCGGCGTCACCGGCGATCGTTGAACATGCCGACGTCGGGCACCGTCGACCACCCGGTGCCCGAATTGTCTGCGCATACTCCAACGTAGCGTGGTGCACGGCCGGTTGGGTGAAGATTGCGGCAGTGTCGTCCCCACCCGTGGCCGCCGCGCGATCAACGCTCGGCGGCCGGCCTGGTGTCGGGCGCGAACAGGAACGAGATTCGCTCCATGACGTTGCCGCGCTTGGTGTTGTGGAAGGCCGCGACAAGCCACCGTCCGTTCTGCTTGACCAGGGTGTAGGTCTGGGTCTTGGTCAGCTCGTCTGCGCTCTTGCGTTCGCCCTTGTAGGTGTCGCCGCGGCTGGTGACCACCGCCGTATCCGGACCGTAGAACCGCATGCCGAGGTAGGAATCGGCGAGTTTTGTGCCCTTCAGGAAACCGCCGAACAGCGCGCGGTGCGCTTCGACGAGATCGGCGTTGCCCTCGTAGTAGGTGCCGACATAGGTGGTGTACGTGGCGTCCTCGGTGAATACGCTGCCGAAGGCGTCGGCGTCGCCCGCGGCCCACGCCTCGGTGAGCCGGTCGAGGACAGCGCAGATCTCGGCGACGGCCTCCGGCGTCGCGGCCGCCCCGGACGGGACGAGGTCCGAGCAGTCCGAGGTCCCCAGATTGCGCACCCCGGAGGTCTTGTCCAGCCAGAGGTATCCGCCGCCTGCGGCGAGCCCGAGGACGAGCGCCGTCGCGGCGAGGACGCGAACCGTCTTGCGGCGACGCGGGTGCGAGGGGCTGGTGGTGGCCGAATCGATGGTGGTCATGATGCCCTCCGTGATAGATTTCTGCTTGGAAGAACTTTCTTCGTTGAAGATTTCTCTTCGTTGAGGCAGAGATTAGGAGATGGAGGTAATCGTGTCAACAGGGCGATCGGAAGCAACGCGATCGGGCGCACCGCAATCGGCTCCAGGGCGCTCGGACGCGGCACAGTCGGGCCCGGCGCAATCCGGCTCAGGTCGATCGGACACGGCGCAATCGGGCCCAACCCAATCCGCCCCGGACCAATCCGACGCCGCGCAGTCAGGGGTAAGGGCGCGATCGGAGGCGAGTGCGATTTATAGCCGCTACCTCAGCGCGCTCATGCTGCACGGACAGGCCGGAGCGCGGGCGGTGGACCTCGGAGCCACCGACCTCTACGCGCTCAACGTGCTGGAACTCAGCGGCCCGATGACGCCGGGAGAACTCGGCGCGCGCACCGGCCTCACCACCGGCCCGACCACCCGGCTGGTCGACCGGCTGGAGGAGGCGGGCTACGTGCGGCGGGTTCCGGTCCCCGGCGACCGGCGCAAGATCACCGTCGAACTGGTCGAAACGCCAGCCGAACTGGATCGCGTGCTGGCCCCCGCGCGGCGGCGCGTCGGCGAGATCATCGCCGGATACCAGCCCGAGCAGCGCGAGCTGTTGTTCGACTACTTCCGCCGCGCCGCCGACGCGTTTTTCGATGCGACGGAAGAACTTCGCGCCGACTGAGCTCAGCGCACCGCGAGCGCGACGAGCTGGGTGATCTGATTCGCGGCGAAGTTGTCGTCGCTCACGAGCACAAGCGTCCGCTCCCCGGAGGGCAGCCGCGGCCCCCAGGTCATGCCCTCGATGTTGTCGATGTCCGTGAGCCCGATGTCGGCCAGGTCGACGAGCAGCCGCTTGGCGACCGGGCGCGCGTCGCCGAGCGGGGCGTCGAGCACGTTGGTCGCGCCCGTGGTGTCGGCCTCGTAGATGCGAATCTTGTTGCCGACGCCCTCGACGTACGCGCGCTCCAGCACCAGGAACTTCGCCGGATCGAGCGGATCGGCGGCCAGGATCGAGGCGACGCCGTTGCCGCCGCGTCCCGGCTCCGGCCGCGACTCGGCGAACACCGGCTCCATCGGATACGCGTACTGCGCGAGCAAAGGCCCGAAGCGCGCCTGCACCGCGATGCGGGTGAGCGCGCCCGAGGTCACCGTCGCGTCGGGTCCGTCCTGCAACAGCGGGCCCTCGACGGCCGTCACGAACAGCGCGCCGCCCGCGGCGAAGGTCGCCGCCTCCAGCGCCGCGTTGCGGCGCGGTCCGGCGTCCGGCCGCATCCGCTCGTCGTCCGGGATCGGCAGTTCGGCGACGAACGTCCCGTCCGGCCGCGCGACGCGCACGGATGGGTCGGCGAGCACGCCCTCCGCGCGCTCGCCCTCCTGGGTCCAGAAGTAGTCGCCCGTCCACGGATCGACGCGAATCTCCTCCGGGTCGACCGATTTCGCCGGGTGGACCGTGCCCGCGGCGGTGCGCAGCGGAAACGTGCCGGTGAAAGCCACCGGGCCGACACCATCGGCGTCGACCGTGAAGCGAGCGGTGTAGCCGCGGGCCGGGGCGCGCTCCGAGCGGTCGTCGCTGATCAGCACGTATTCGCCTGTGCCAGGCAGATAGTCGATGCCGGACAGACCGCCGACCGCTGTGCCGTGAAAGTCCATCGCGCGCGGCAGGATCTGCTGACCGAGCAGCCGCACGGCAGGTTCGGCGTGCGCCGCGGGCGCCGCGGTCAGCGCGGCGACGCCGACCGCGAGGGCGAGCGGGAATCCGATTCGTCTGCGCACTGCCACGCGCCACACCGTAGCGGCACTCACGAACCGGGCGGTGAACGCCATCGGAACACCGGCCCGGAGACGACGGAAGCCCGCCACCGCGAAAAGCGGTGGCGGGCTTCGCCGTTGCGCGATTACCTACGCGGCGCGATTACTTGCGCAGCGAGACCGGAACCTCGAAGCGGTCGCCGTACTTGGCCTTCAGCTCGTCGGCGCGAGCAACGAAGGCCTCCTGGCCGCCCGGGTAGCCGACGATGAACTGGTGCACACCACCGGTCCAGGCCGGGTAGCCGATGCCGAAGATCGAGCCGATGTTGGCGTCGGCGGTGGTCTCGAGCACACCTTCGTCGAAGCACTTCTGGGTCTCGATCGCCTCGATGAACAGCATGCGGTCGATCAGGTCCTGGAGCGGCACATTGAAGTCGGTGACCGACTTGAAGTGCTCGCGCAGGCCCGGCCACAGGCCAGTCCGCTTGCCGTTCTCGTCGTACTCGTAGAAGCCGGCCTTCTCCAGGCGACCCGGACGACCCTCGTTCACCAGGTACTCGATGACGTCGATGGCCGGGTGCCGGGTCTTGCCCATGGCGGCGTCGCCGCGGGCGATGGCCTCTTCGGTCTCCTTGGCGATCTTCAGCATGAGCTTCATGTTCAGCTCGTCCGACAGCTGCAGCGGCGCGGCCGGGTAGCCCGCCTGCGAACCTGCCTGCTCGATGGTCGCGGGGTCGATGCCCTCGCCGAGCATGGCGATCGCCTCGTTGACGAAGGTGCCGATCACGCGCGAGGTGAAGAAGCCGCGGCTGTCGTTGACGACGATCGGGGTCTTCTTGATCGCGAGGGTGTAGTCGAACACCCGGGCCAGCGCCTCGTCCGAGGTCTTCTCACCCTTGATGATCTCCACCAGCGGCATCTTGTCGACCGGCGAGAAGAAGTGGATGCCGATGAAGTCCTCCTGGCGCTTCACGCCGGTCGCGAGACCGGTGATCGGCAGGGTGGAGGTGTTGGAGCCCAGCAGCGCGTCCGCGTCGACGATGTCCTCGATCTCCTGGAACACCTTGTGCTTGAGCTCGGTGTTCTCGAAGACGGCCTCGATCACGAAGTCGACGCCGGCGAAGTCGGCCGCGTCGGCGGTCGGCTTGATCCGATCCAGCAGCGCCTTGGACTTCTCCTCGGTGGTCTTGCCGCGGGAGAGGGCCTTGGCCTCGATCTTCTCGGAGTAGTTCTTGCCGCGCTCGGCCGCCTCGATGGTGACGTCCTTCAGCACGACCTCGTAGCCGGCCTTGGCGGAGACGTACGCGATGCCCGCGCCCATCATGCCCGCGCCGAGCACGCCGACCTTCTTGATGTCCTTCTTCGGCACGTCCTTCGGACGCGAACCGCCGTTGTTGATCGACTGCAGGTCGAAGAAGAACGCCTGGATCATGTTCTTCGCGACCGGGCCGGTCAGCAGGCTGACGAAGTAGCGCGACTCGATGAGCGAGGCGTTGTCGATGTCGACCTGCGCGCCCTCGACCGCGGCGGCCATGATGGCGCGCGGCGCCGGCATGTTGGTGCCCTTGAGCTGCTTACGCAGGTTGGCCGGGAACGCGGGCAGGTTCGCCGCGAAGGCCGGGGTGGACGGGGTGCCACCGGGGATCTTGTAGCCCTTCTTGTCCCAGGGCTGCACGCCACCCTCGGGGTTGGCCTTGATCCACGCCTTGGCGGCGGGCACCAACTCCTCGATCGAGCCGACGACCTCGTTGATCAGGCCGATCTCCTTGGCCTTGCCCGGGCGGTACTTCTGGCCCTGTAGCAGCACCTGCATGAGCGCACCCTGGAGTCCGAGCATGCGCACGGTGCGGGTGACGCCGCCACCGGCGGGCAGCAGGCCCAGGCTGACCTCGGGCAGGCCCAGCTGCACACCCGGCACGTCGGCCGCGATGCGGTAGTGGGTCGCGAGGGTGATCTCCAGGCCGCCGCCGAGCGCGGCGCCGTTGATCGCGGAAACGACCGGCTTGCCGAGCAGCTCGAGGCGACGCAGCGCACCCTTGATGGTGCCCAGCTCGTCCATGAGGGCCTGGCCGTCTTCCGGGCCGACCTTCATCATGTTCTTCAGGTCGCCACCCGCGAAGAAGGTCTTCTTCGCCGAGGTCAGCACCACACCGGTGATGCTGTCCTTCTCGGCCTCGAGCCGGTCGACGGTCGCGGTCATCGACGTCTTGTACAGCTCGTTCATCGTGTTGGCGCCTTGGTTCGGGTCGTCCATCGTCAAAACGACGATGCCGTCCGAATCCTGCTCCCAACCGATCATGTTGGTCTCGCTCACAGCTCTGTGTCTCCTTGAATTCTGTGCTGTCGGTTGGGGTTAGACGCGCTCGATGATGGTCGCCACGCCCATGCCGCCACCGATGCACAGCGTGATCAGCGCGTAGCGGCCGTTGCGGCGCTCCAGCTCGTCGACCATGGTGCCGGTGATCATCGCGCCGGTAGCGCCAAGCGGGTGGCCCATGGCGATCGCGCCACCGTTGACGTTCAGCTTCTCGTCCGGGATGTTCAGGTCCTTCTGGAACTTCAGCACCACGGAGGCGAAAGCCTCGTTGATCTCGACCAGGTCGATGTCGTCGAGGGTCAGGCCCGCCTTGGCCAGCGCCTTCTTGGCGGCCGGGGTCGGACCGGTCAGCATGATGGTGGAGTCGGCGCCGCTGGTAGCGGTCGCGACGACGCGCGCACGCGGGGTCAGGCCGGAGGCCTTGCCCGCCTCTTCCGAACCGATCAGCACCAGCGCGGCGCCGTCGACGATGCCGGAGCTGTTGCCGCCGTGGTGCACGTGGTTGATCTTCTCCACGAAGTGGAACTTCTGCAGCGCCACCGCGTCGAAGCCGCCCATCTCACCGATCACGGCGAAGGAGGGCTGCAGCTTGGCCAGGTCCTCGGCGGTGGTGCCGGGACGCATGTGCTCGTCGCGGTCGAGCACGACGAGGCCGTTCTGGTCCTTGACCGGAACGATGGACTTGGCGAAGTAGCCGCCGGTGGTGGCCTTGGCGGCCAGGTCCTGCGAGCGCACCGCGTAGGCGTCGACGTCATCGCGGGTGAAGCCCTCGATGGTGGCGATCAGGTCGGCGGAGACGCCCTGCGGCACGAAGTAGGTGTCGTAGTTGGTGGTCGGGTCCATCGCCCAGGCGCCGCCGTCGGAGCCCATCGGAACACGGGACATGGACTCGACGCCACCGGCGATGACCAGGTCGTCGAAGCCCGAGCGCACCTTCTGCGCGGCCAGGTTGACGGCCTCGAGGCCGGAGGCGCAGAAGCGGTTGAGCTGGAAGCCGCCGACGGTGTCGGGCAGGCCCGCCACGGTCACGGCGGTGCGGGCGATATCGGCACCCTGGTCACCCACCGGCGCGACGACACCGAGGATCAGGTCCGAGATCCGGTCCTCGTCGAGGTTCGGGAAACGGCCGCGCAGCTCCTGGATCAGACCAACAGTCAGGTCGATCGGCTTGACCGAGTGCAGCGAACCGTTCTTCTTGCCGCGGCCGCGCGGGGTGCGGATGGCCTCGTAGATGTAGGCCTCTGTGGTCATATCGGAGTGTTTCCTTCCTTGGGGTGCGCCTGCACCGCGTTTGTGCGGCACGGCCGCGGGTCACCTCGCCGACCGGCCATGAGACCGACCGTCCGTATTCAGTTTGCCGTGCTCACGAGGCCCAGCGCGGCTACGAATGCTCCGTCCCCGGACCCGTCGCTCGCACCGCATAACGCTGTACAAAAGTCGGCGAGCACCGGCGGACGTACGTTCCGGACACGCCCATACGCCTGGGCATACCATAGAACGCCGCCACACCGGAGCTCACGGCCACCCGTTCATACTACCGTCGTGTGCGAACTCCGGTTAACTTAACGTCCTCGAGGCGGTGGTTGTCAACCATCCAGCCGTGTGGCACCCAGCTCACTGCGGAGCAATTCCAGGGCGACCTCGTCGGGGTCGTGGCGGGCCTCCGGCGCCACCGGCTTGGCGGCTTCGGCCAGCATCTCCTGTTCCTCTTCCGGGGTGGACGGACCCGGCACTCCGCCGGAGCCGACTCCGGCCGGACCGGAGAACGATTCGTACCCGCCCGGATCAGGCGGCGGATAGTCGCCGGGGCCCGGGTCGTCGGGTAGATCGGGATAGTCGGGCGGCGGGATGTCGTCGTCGCCGGATCTCGTCGGCGGAGCGGGCCGCTGCGCGCGAGCAGGCGCGTCACCGGCCGCGTTCGCCCTGTTCTGGCTGGGTCGCGAGAACCGAGGCGGACCCGCCTCGGCGCGACCGCCTTGATTGCCCGCGCCGCG
>NZ_BDCF01000030.1 GCF_001613365.1 Nocardia xishanensis NBRC 101358 | reverse complement strand
GTGCGTTCGGTCGTCCCGGTGGCGCGCCGCGTCGTGGCCGTAAGTCGAAGCGGGCGAAGCGCGCCGAGTACGAGAGCATGCAGGCGCCCGCCGTCGGCGGCGTGCGGCTGCCGCGCGGCAACGGCGAGATCATCCGGCTCGCCCGCGGCGCATCGCTGTCGGACTTCGCGGAGAAGATCGACGCGAACCCGGCCGCCTTGGTCCAGGCGCTGTTCAACCTCGGCGAGATGGTCACCGCGACCCAGTCGGTGAACGACGAGACCCTCGAGCTGCTCGGCAGCGAGATGAACTACGTCGTGCACGTGGTCAGCCCCGAGGACGAGGACCGCGAGCTCCTGGAGAGCTTCGACCTCACCTACGGCGAGGACGAGGGCGACGAGGGCGACCTGCAGGTCCGCCCGCCGGTGGTGACCGTCATGGGTCACGTCGATCACGGTAAGACCCGACTGCTGGACACGATCCGCAAGGCCAACGTCCGCGAGGGCGAGGCGGGCGGCATCACCCAGCACATCGGCGCCTACCAGGTGATGACCCACCTCGGCGAGGAAGACCGCCTGATCACCTTCATCGACACCCCCGGTCACGAGGCGTTCACCGCCATGCGTGCCCGCGGTGCGAAGGCCACCGACATCGCGATCCTGGTGGTCGCCGCCGACGACGGCGTCATGCCGCAGACGGTGGAGGCGATCAACCACGCGCAGGCGGCCGACGTCCCGATCGTGGTGGCGGTCAACAAGATCGACAAGGAAGGCGCGAACCCGGAGAAGATCCGGCAGCAGCTGACCGAGTACAACCTGGTGGCCGAGGAGTACGGCGGCGACACCATGTTCGTCGACATCTCCGCCAAGCAGGGCACCAACATCGAGGCACTGCTCGAGGCGGTCCTGCTCACCGCGGACGCCGCACTCGACCTGCGCGCCAACCCGGACATGGACGCCCAGGGTGTCGCCATCGAGGCGCACCTCGACCGCGGCCGCGGCCCGGTGGCGACCGTGCTGATCCAGCGCGGCACGCTGCGCGTCGGCGACTCGATCGTGGCGGGCGACGCCTACGGTCGCGTGCGCCGCATGGTCGACGAGCACGGCGACGACGTCGAGGCGGCGCTGCCGTCGCGGCCCGTCCAGGTCGTCGGCTTCACCTCGGTGCCCGGCGCCGGTGACAACCTGCTCGTCGTCGACGAGGACCGCATCGCTCGCCAGATCGCCGACCGCCGCAACGCGCGCAAGCGCAACGCACTGGCCGCGCGCAGCCGCAAGCGGATCAGCCTGGAAGATCTGGATGCCGCGCTGAAGGAGACTTCGGAGCTGAACCTGATCCTCAAGGGCGACAACTCCGGTACCGTCGAGGCCCTCGAAGAGGCCCTCATGGGTATCGAGGTCGGCGACGAGGTGCGTCTGCGGGTCATCGACCGCGGTGTCGGTGGCGTCACCGAGACCAACGTCAACCTGGCCTCCGCGTCGAACGCGATCATCATCGGGTTCAACGTGCGTGCCGAGGGCAAGGCGACCGAGCTGGCCAACCGCGAGGGCGTCGACATCCGGTACTACTCGGTGATCTACCAGGCCATCGACGAGATCGAGAAGGCCCTCAAGGGCATGCTCAAGCCGATCTACGAAGAGGTCGAGCTGGGCCGCGCCGAGATCAGGGCCATCTTCCGCTCGTCGAAGGTCGGCAACATCGCGGGCTGCATGGTCACCTCCGGGTCGGTCAAGCGGAACGCCAAGGCGCGTCTGCTGCGCGACAACCTGGTGATCGCCGAGACTGTGACGATCTCCTCGCTGAAGCGCGAGAAGGACGACGCGACCGAGGTCCGCGAGGGCTACGAATGCGGTATGACGCTGACCTACTCCGATATCAAGGAGGGTGACGTCATCGAGGCGTACGAGCTGCGCGAGAAGCCGCGCGACTGATCGGTCCGAACCAGCGAACACCGCACCTGCGTCCGGTGTCCCGCCTGCACGGCGGGGCGCCGGGCGCGAGGTGCGGTGTTCGGTTCGGCCTTCGACACTGGAAGGTGTGTGGGTGTACCTAGGTGCACTGGAATTCGACATCCTGCTCGGCGACGTGCATTCGTTGAAGGAGAAGCGGTCGGTCATCCGGCCGGTGATCGCCGAGCTGCAACGCTTCGGTGTAAGCGCGGCCGAGGGCGGGGAACACGATCGGTACCGGCGCTCGTTGCTGGGGGTGGCCATGGTCAGCGCGGGCATGGATCACCTGACCGAGGTGCTCGACAAATGTGAAAGGCACGTCGCGGCGCGTCCGGAGTTACAGTTGCTGGCAGTACGCCGCCGGATCTTCGGGCCCGAGGACTAGGGCCGCGACGCCAACCGAATACTGACAACAGTGAGGAGGAAAAGGCCATGGTGGATCAAGCCAGGGCACGCCGACTCGCGAAGCGGATTTCCTCGATCGTGGCGACCGCGATCGAATACGAGGTGAAGGATCCGCGGCTGCGTTTCGTGACGATCACCGACGCGAAGGTCACCGGTGATCTGCGCGAGGCCACGGTGTACTACACGGTGATGGGTGAAACCCTCGATGCCGAACCGGATTACGCGGCCGCGGCCGCCGGTCTGGAGAAGGCCAAGGGGGTGCTGCGTTCCAAGGTTGGGGCGGGGACCGGAGTGAAGTTCACGCCGACGCTGGCGTTCGTGCTGGACAAGGTACCCGACGCGGCGCGCGAGATGGAGGAGCTGCTCGCCCGCGCGAGGGCCGCCGACGACGCGGTGGCCAGGACGGCCGCCAACGCCACGCACGCGGGCGACGCCGACCCGTACAAGGTCGAGCGCGACAGCGACGAGTGACGCGCGGCGCGGATGACGACGAGCGGTAATGCGGCCGGACTCGACGCGGCCGTGGCGGCACTGACGGCCGCCGGATCGGTCACCATCCTCTGCCACGTGCAACCCGACGCCGACACCATCGGCAGCGGCTTGGCACTGGCGCTCGTGCTGCATCGGCGCGGCATCCCGGTGTGGGTGTCGTTCGCCGAGCCCGCCGAGCTGCCCGCCTCCATGCGCTCGCTGCCCGGCATCGAGCATCTGGTGCCGCCCGCCGACGTGCCACGCGAGGTGGATCTGCTCGTCGCGGTGGATTGCGGCAGCGCGGGGCGGCTCGGTGCGCTGGCCGATCGATTGTCCGGCGCCGCCACGACACTGGTGGTCGATCATCATCGCTCGAACACCCGCTTCGGCGCGATCAACGTGATCGATCCCGGCGCCGAGTCGACGACCAGCCTGATCGCCCGGCTGCTCGACGCCTGGGGCGTACCGATCGATCCTGAAGTGGCGCACTGTCTTTACGCGGGTTTGGTCACCGACACCGGTTCCTTCCGCTGGGTTCGGCCGGGCACTCATCGCCTGGCCGAACGGCTGTTGGCCACCGGGATCGACGGCGCGGAGATCGCGCGTACGCTGCTGGACACCCATCCATTCGACTGGCTGCCGATGCTCTCCAGGGTTCTCGGCACCGCCCGGCTGGAGCCGGGGGCGCGCGGGGGCACCGGATTGGCGTACGCGTTCGTGCGGCGCGACGACGTGGCCGGTGTGCGCTCGGAGGAGATCGAGAGCGTCATCGATATCGTCCGCACCACGGCCGAGGCCGGTGTGGCGGCGGTGTTCAAGGAATCGCGCACGATCGACGGCCGCTGGACCGTGTCGCTGCGGTCGCGCGACTCCGGGCCGGGCGCGCACGACGGCGTGGACGTCGCCGAGGTGGCGACCGCGCTCGGCGGCGGCGGCCACCGGTACGCGGCCGGGTACACCACCGACGGGCGCCCCGAGGACGTGGTGCGCGCGCTGCTCGCCGCGCTGGGGTAGCGGATGACCAGCCAGGATGTCGACGACGCCGAAGGTGTCGTCGCCGAACCGGTCGGGATCGGCGTCGACGCCGTCGAGGCCGGGCCGCGGCGCATTCTCGGGCTCGCGCTGCCCACGCTGGGCGTGCTCGTCGGCGAACCTCTCTATCTGCTGTTCGATCTCGCGGTGGTGGGCAGGCTCGGCGCGCTGGCGCTGGCCGGGCTGGCGGTCGGCGGATTGATTCTCGCGCAGGTGAGCACCCAGTTGACCTTCCTGTCCTACGGGACGACCGCGCGGGCCGCGCGCAGGCACGGCGCCGGGGACGAGCGCGGCGCGCTGGCCGAAGGGGTGCAGGCCACCTGGCTGGCGATTCTGGTCGGTCTGCTGATCGTGATCACCGTGCAGGTGTTCGCCGTGCCGCTGACCGACGCGATCGCGGGCGGCGGGGACATCGCCGCCGCGGCACTGTCATGGGTGCGGATCGCGCTGTTCGGCGTGCCGCTCGTGCTGATCGCCATGGCGGGCAACGGGTGGTTGCGCGGTGTCCAGGAGACCCGTCGTCCGTTGTTGTATGTGGTTGCCGGTCTCGGCCTCTCGGCCGTGCTGTGCCCGGTTCTGGTGCACGGGTTGCTCGGCGCGCCCGCGCTGGGGTTGCCCGGCTCGGCGGTGGCGAACGTCGCCGGCCAGACGGTGACGGCGGTGCTCTTCCTCGGAGCCTTGGTGCGCGAACGGGTTTCGCTGGTACCGCACTGGTCGGTGATGCGCGCTCAGCTGGTGCTCGGCCGCGATCTGATCGTGCGCAGCCTGGCCTTCCAGGCCTGTTTCGTGTCGGCGGCGGCCGTGGCGGCGCGGTTCGGCGCCGCCTCCGTCGCGGCGCACCAGCTGGTCCTGCAACTGTGGAACTTCCTTGCGCTGACGCTGGACTCGCTGGCCATCGCCGCGCAGACCCTGGTCGGCGCGGCGCTCGGCGGCGGAAACGCCGCGGCGGCACGGCGGCTGGCGTGGCGCGTCACGCAATGGTCGGAGGTCTTCGCGGTGGCGTTGGCCGGTGCGTTCGCCGCGGGGTACGCGCTCGTCCCGACGCTGTTCACCGACGATCCGGCGGTGCTCGACCGAACCCACGTGGTGTGGTGGTTCTTCGTGGGAATCATCCCGGTCGCCGGTGTGGTGTTCGCGCTCGACGGTGTGCTGCTCGGCGCCGGTGACGCGGCGTTCCTGCGGACCGCGACACTCGGCGCCGCGGTCGCCGGTTTTCTGCCCGCCATCTGGCTCTCGCTCGCTTTCGACTGGGGGATCGCCGGAATCTGGTCCGGTCTGGTCGCCTTCATGGCACTGCGTTCGGCCGCGGTCGTGTGGCGGGCGCTGTCGGGGCGCTGGGCGCAGGTCGGCGCGGAGATTCCGCGTAGTCGGGTCTGACCGAATCGCGATCCGTTCGCCGCGTCGAACGGCCCGACCACTCCTACGAGCGAATCCGCTGACTCACGCCGGGTTCTGCGCGGCGTTCTCGGTCGCGCGGAAGCGGCGGACCACGACTCCCGCGGGTCGCACGGAACGACCCGCGACGGTGAGCCCGGGTTGCACCAGCGCCTCGACGGTGCGGTCGGCGTCCGGGTCGGCGGTCGTCGTGACGTCGGCGGCCTCCATGGTGAGCGAGTCGAACGGGTCGTCGGGCCGCGGTGTGACGAGCGCCGCGCCGCGACCGACGAGCAGCCGCTCGACGCGCGTGGCGATGGCCTCGAAGGCCGCTCGCTCCCTCGGGGTTTCGGCGGTGCCTGCGCAGGCGGCGGTATCGCCGTGCAGCGCGAAAAGCTCGACGACCAGCGGCAGGTCGGCGCCGGCGCGGTCTTGGCGGGCGCGGGCCTTGGCCTCGTCGGCGAGCCGCTCGATGGTGGCGGCCTGGCGGGCGACGACCCGGGACAGGTCGTCGACGCGTTCGACGAGTTGGGCGAGCGATTCCGCGACTTGTTCCGTCATGATCGCACCATAGCCGGGCCGCGCGGCTATTGGATTGGGCGTCAGCCGGATTCGCCCATCGGTCGCTGCGCCGCTGTCGGACCCGGCTGATACCATCGCCTGCCATGGGGGTCTACGGCATCGACCTGGGCACAACGAACTCGGCTATCGCGCGGATCGACGCCGACGGCCGGCCAGAAGTAATGATCGGCATGAACGGGGAACCGACGGTTCCCTCCGTCGTGCTGTTCGCATCCGCGTTCGATCATCTGGTGGGCGAGGGCGCCCGGCGGCAGGCACGGCTGGATCCCGAGCACGTGTGCTCGCTGGTGAAGCGCAGGATGGGCGACGCGGAGTGGCGGTTCGCCGCGCACGGCGAGACCTGGTCGGCGCCTGCCGTATCGGCGCTGATCCTCAAGAGTCTCGCCGCCGACGCGGAATTCGGCGGCGGCGAGCCGGTGCGGCGGGCCGTGATCACGGTGCCCGCGTACTTCGGCGACGAGGAGCGCCGCGCCACGATCCAGGCGGGCGCCTACGCGGGCTTCGACGTCGCGGGCGTGCTGTCCGAGCCGATCGCGGCGGCGTTCTCCTACGGGTTCGGCAGGCTCGACGGCGGCGTGGACATCGGCAAATCCGGTGCGCGCGAGACGGTGCTTGTCTACGACCTCGGCGGCGGCACCTTCGACGCGACCGTCATCGAACTGGCCGACCGGCGCATCTCGGTGCTCGCCGTGGAAGGCGATCATCAGCTGGGCGGCGCGGACTGGGACGAGCGAATCGCCCTGTATCTGTCCCAGCGATTCTGCGCGGCCAACCCCGATGCCGAAGACCCGCTGGACGATTCGGCCGGTTCGCAGATGCTGGTGCTCGCCGCCGAGCGCGCCAAACGCGAACTCAGCGAGCTGGAGAGCACCGAGGTGGTGGTCGCGCACGACGGCGCGCGCGCCGTGATCACCCTGACCAGGGACGAGCTCGAGTCGATGACGTCCTCGCTGATGCGCCGCACCCTCGATCTCACCAGGGACTGCCTCGCCGCGGCGGGCAAGCGCGGCGTGGCGTCGGTCGACCGGCTGCTGCTGGTCGGCGGCTCCTCCCGGATGCCGATGGTCGCCCGCGAACTGGAGAAGGAACTCGGCCTCGTCGGCGAGTTGCGCGACCCGGATCTGTCGGTGGCGCGCGGCGCGGCGCTCTACGGCGAGAAGCTCGAGATGGAGCGGCTGATCGTCGCAGATCTGGTCACTCGCGGCAGGCTGCGGGACGGCTCGACGTTGAACGAGGCCGCGCCCGCGGATCTGGACCAGTCGATCGCGCGGGTCGCGGAGTCGTTCGGTCAGCCGGTGAGTTCGGTGCGGCGGATGCTGGAGATCCAGGTCGACACCGTCGTGTCGCGCGGATTCGGTGTGCTGGCACTGGATTCGCATTACGGGTTGGCGGCCGCCTGGCTGGTGCACCGCAATCAGACGCTGCCGGTGCGGGTGCGCCGCTCGTTCGGCACCGTGCGCGAGGACCAGGACCAGATCGAGCTGACCATCGTGGAACAGCAGGGACAGGCCGCCTCGGTGCGTCCCGAGGACACGAAAGTGCTTGTGGAGGGCCGGATTCGCGGCATCCCGCCGGGCTACCCCGCTGGCAGCGAGGTGCGCGTCACCTTCGAGATGGGTTTCGACGGCGTGCTGCACGTGACAGCGCACCACGTCGACGCCGACATGCCGCTGACCTTGTCCGCGCAGACCGGAGCCACCCTGTCCCAAGCCGATGTCGCGCGGGAACTCGACCAGGTGCAGCGCTCCCGCCGCCGCGACAGCTGAGCCGCCATGCACGCTTTCGACCCCAACGACTACCGCAAGCGGGTGCTCGCCGCGGTCGAGCGCCGCGGTGGCATCGAGCAATCGGACCCGTTCGAGCTCTATGACATTCCGCTCGACGAGGCCGAGACCCTCGGCGACGCCGAGGTTTCCGCCCGGGTGGCCGAGGTGTGGGGCTTCTGGCAGCGCCAGCGCGACCACCCGAAGTACCGCGTGCTCGTCGGGCTGCTGGTGGAGAACCACGACCGGCTGTCCTTCCTGCTGCTCGACGCGTCCGCGCGGCGGGCCGAGGCGATCCGGATCCGGCGGGAGCGCGAACAGCGCGACGCGGAGCGCTACGAGATGCTCGACACCGCGATCTCCCGGCTGGTCCAGCGCCACGGCGGGGTGCCCGCCGCGAAAGTGCCCGGGCTGGAGGAGATCGGGGCGATGGGCGGACTGAACGCCGCCGAGGTCGCCGCCCGCCTGCGCCGTCATCGGATCATCGAGGACGAGCAGCCGCAGGCCGCGCCCGCGGCCACCGGCGCGCTGACCGACCAGCGGCGCGGCCAGATCCGCGCGCTGCTCGCCGAATGGGGACGGCTGGTGGAGGATCCGCCCCCTCCGACGCTGCTCGGGCTGCTCGGGCTCGATCCGAGCCGTGCCACGCACACCGGCGAGATCCGGCTCCGCGCCGACGCGTTGCGCGCGCGGGCCCGCGAACTGCCGCCGGGGCGGATGCGGGTGGTACTCGACGAACTGCTGGTGCACGTGCAGGATCTGCTCGAGCCGGGCGGGCCGGTGGTGGCCGAGTACCTCGCCTCGATCGTCGAGGACGTCACCGCGGAACTGCGGCCCAAGGTGCGGGCCGCCGTGCTCGTGGAGGACGAACTGGTCGGGGAGGACTACGAGTTCCTGTTCGACGAGGCGATCGCCCTCGGCATGGACCCGCACGCCGCGGGCCGGTTGCTCGAAGACCTCGCCGTCGAATTGGGTTCGCGTGCTGTGGGATCCGCGCGCCACGCACCACCGGTCCGCACACCGGCCTCGTCGGCTCCGAGCCCTGCGCCGCCGCGTCGGCTGTGGGAGGATCCGCTCAAGGCCGCGCGGGCAGCGCTGCGCAACGGACGTCCGCAGGAGGCAGCGCGCCACATCGCCGAGGCCAGGGGTCTCGACCCGCACAACGAGGGCACGACGCCCATTCGCTCGGTGTCCGACGACGTGGAACGGGTGCTCGCCGAGGCGGCTTTGCACTGGCGCGTCGCCCTCGCGGCGCGCGCGGCCACCCGCTATGTCGAGGCGCTCGAACACCTCCGTGAGCTGCGTCGCGCCGCCGCCGACGTGCCGCCGCCCACCGGGCACACCGCGGAAATCGACGAACTGCTCGCCGAGGCCGAGCGCGCCGTCGCCGAGGCCGACCGCTTGGTCGCCGCCGCGGCCGCGGGCCCGGCCGCCGATCGCTCGCGCACACTGCGCGCCGCCCAAGCCGCGTGCGTCGATCATCCCGGTGCGAGCGAAGCGCTGGCCGCCACCCCCATTCCCGCCCCCGGTCGCGTGACGGCCACCCGCATGGCGAACGGCTCGGTGCGAGTCGTTTGGGCGCCCGCGTCGGCCGACGACGTGAACTACCGCGTCACCCGGCTCCAGCCGGACGGCTCCTGGCGCGTGGTGGGCCGCACCCGCGGCACCGAACTCGAAGACGGCGGAGCCCCGCCCGGCGAAACCCCGGTCTACGCCGTCGCCGCCGCCATTTCCGGCAGCTACTCCGACACCGTGCGCTCCGACGCGCCGCCGGAGCCGCGTGCGGACCGGTCCGCCCCGCCAGGTGCGCCGGGCCCTTCGGGATCGATGGCGCAGACCGCTGCGGTCGGCGCCAACGGTTCGACGGTCGAGCAGGGCGCTACCACCGAGCCCGGCATGGCCGGTCGTGCGTCGGACGAGCGCGGTGCGAGCGAGCCGGGGGTGTTCGGTGCTGGTGGTTCGATCGACCGCGGTGCCTGCGGCGGCCATGGGGCGGTCGGCGCTGCTGGTTCGACGATCGAGCACGGGACGGTCGCCCAGCCCGGTTCGGGCTTCCCACATGGGCAGGCGACAGAGCCGAATCCCGCTGTGCAACAGACATCCGGCTCGGCCACCGAGCCGAGCGGCGTCGCTCGACCCGATCCCGCTGCTACCGGGCCGGAGCAGACCACGCCGCAAGCCGCGACCTCCGCGGTCACGCAGGACGATCCGATGCCGAGCGGCATCCCCGTGGTCACCGACCTGGCCGAGCGCGCGGGTCTGCTGACCTTCGTCTGGCCGAGGGGAATCACCGAGGTGATGGTCGTGGCGCGCACCGACGGTCCACCTGCCGCGCCGGACGAGCCGGAGGCGCGCGCCTGGAAGGTCACCAATATGCGCTACGAGATCGACGGAGGCGTCCGGGTTCCGCCGGATCTCCCGCGCCCGTGCCACATCGCCGTGGCGTCGTGCCGTCGGGAACCAAACGGCAAGCTCACCGTGGCCGCCGGGTTCGCGCCGGATGCCCGGATCCACTGGACGCACGCTTAACGCGACGCTGCCCGCCGGAATGTCGCGCGCACCCGAGGTGTTCGCATCGGGGACGAATCGTGTCGATGGAGGCGGGCGGCCGGTGGTCGCCTCGGATGTGACAAGGTGGGTCTGGTGATACCCAAGTTGATGGCGGTGAGCGACGTACACGTCGGGCATCAGGGGAATCGGCCGATCGTGGAACAGATCCAGCCGGACTCGCCGGAGGACTGGCTGATCGTGGCCGGTGACGTGGGCGAGAAGACCGAAGACATCCGATGGGCGCTGGAACTGCTGCGCAGCCGGTTCGCGAAGGTGATCTGGGTGCCGGGCAACCACGAGCTGTGGACAACGGCGAAGGATCCCGTGCAGATGCACGGCGTCGCGCGCTACGACTATCTGGTGTCGATCTGCCGCGACCTGGACGTCGTCACGCCCGAGGATCCGTTCCCGGTGTGGCGCGGCGCGGGCAGCGAGGCGCACGGCGGCGCCGTGACGCTGGCGCCGATGTTCCTGCTCTACGACTACTCGTTCCTGCCGGCGGGCGCCACCACCAAGGCCGAGGGCTTGGCCATCGCGCGGGAGCGCAATGTGGTCGCCACCGACGAGTTCCTACTCTCCTCGGAGCCCTATCTGACCAGGGACGCCTGGTGCCACGCCCGCGTGCAGGTCACCAAGCGCAAGCTGGACGCGCTGCCGCCGGAGACGCCGCTGGTGTTGATCAACCACTTCCCGCTGGTCCGCGAACCCACCGACGTGCTCTTCTATCCAGAGTTCGCGCTGTGGTGCGGCACCGATCTGACGGCCGACTGGCACACCAGCTACAACGTGGTGTGCTCGGTGTACGGGCACCTGCACATTCCGCGCACCTCCTACTACGACGGCGTCCGGTTCGAGGAGGTCTCGCTCGGCTATCCGCGCGAATGGCAGCGCCGCGGCCTGCCGGACAAGCTGCTGCGCCAGATCCTGCCCGCCCCGGAATACCCGCCGGGCACGCTGAACAAGTGGGGCGGCCACTTCAAGGTCACCCCCGAGATGGAGGCGGCGGCGGCCGAGATGCGCAGCCGCGCCCAGCGCCGCCGCGGCGTCTGAACCGGCCCCCGACGCGCGCTGCCGGACGGAGTCGATTGCCCGCCGCGCGTACGGCTGGAGCCTAGGCGGTGGTCCGCCTCGACTAGGCTCGGAGTCGATGATCGAGAACATTCTGCCCAGTGATGTCGCCTCGGCCGAGCTGGTGGCGTACCCGGAGGATCTGAAGCCGCATCCGGCCGAAGAGCATCTCATCGCCAAGTCGGTGGAGAAGCGGCGGCGCGACTTCATCGGCGCCAGGCACTGCGCCCGGCTGGCCCTGGAGCAGCTCGGCGAGCCGCCGGTCGCGATCGGCAAGGGCGAGCGGGGAGCTCCGGTGTTCCCGCGCGGCATCGTGGGCAGCCTCACGCACTGCGACGGCTACCGCGCCGCCGCGCTGGCGCACAAGATGCGCTTCCGCTCTGTCGGCATCGACGCCGAGCCGCACGGCGCGCTGCCGGACGGCGTGCTCGATTCGGTGAGTCTGGCCGCCGAGCGGGACTGGTTGCGCGACACCGATTCTCGGCTGCACCTGGATCGGCTGTTGTTCTGCGCTAAGGAGGCCACCTACAAGGCATGGTTCCCGCTGACCACCCGCTGGCTCGGTTTCGAGGAAGCGCACATCACCTTCACCGTCGAAGAGAACGCCGACGGCACCGGCTCGGGCACTTTCCACAGCCAGTTGCTCGTACCGGGCCAGACCAACGACGGCGGACTGCCGCTGACCGCGTTCGACGGACGCTGGATGATCGCCGACGGGCTGATCCTGACCGCGATCGCGCACGGCTGATGACCGGACCGAGCACCCAGACACAGCGGCCCGACGTACTCGGCGGCCTGCTGATCGTCGACAAGGACGGCGGCTGGACCAGTCACGACGTGGTAGCCAAGTGCCGGAAGTTGTTGCGCACCAAGAAGGTCGGGCACGCGGGCACGCTCGACCCGATGGCGACCGGCGTGCTGGTGCTCGGCGTCGAACGGGCCACCAAGCTGCTCGGCCTGCTGACGCTGACCACCAAGGCCTACCTCGCGACCATCCGGCTCGGCCAGTCCACAACGACCGACGACGCCGAGGGCGAGATCATGGCGACCACCTCGGCGTCGCACCTCACCGACGCCGACATCGCCACGCGAGTCGCGGCGCTGACCGGTGATATCGAGCAGGTTCCCGCCACGGTGAGCGCCATCAAGGTGAACGGCGAGCGCGCCTACGCGCGCCATCGCGCGGGTGAGGATGTGCGCCTGGCCGCCCGGCCGGTCACCGTGTCCCGCTTCGATGTGCTCGCCCGGCGCGATGTCGCGGACGGCGAGTTCGTCGACCTCGATGTCGTGGTCGAATGCTCGTCCGGCACCTACGTGCGCGCGCTGGCCCGCGATCTGGGGGCCGCGCTCGAGGTCGGCGGTCACCTGACCGCGCTGCGCCGCACCAGGGTCGGCCCCTTCACCCTCCAGCACGCCAGGACGCTGGACGAGCTCGCCGAGGATTCCACCCTGAACCTCGGTATCGACGAGGCCGTCCGAATCGCGTTCCCGCACCGCACCATCGACGAGCGGGAAGCCGAATCCCTCCGGGACGGACGGTGGTTGGACCCGATCGGCATCGCGGGCGTGCACGCCGCGCTCACCGCCGACGGCACGGCCATCGCGTTGCTCGAGGAGAAGGGCAAGCGTTCCTCGCCGGTCTTCGTGATCCGCCCGCGCGGCCTGGTCGACTGACGCGCGCACCGGAACGGTTCGGTGGCGAGGTCCTTCCCTCAACGCCGAACCCGCAGGCCGACAACCGAATCGAGCGCGAACCGTACAGTGGTCGTGGGCTCGTCGTTCGAAAGCGTCGGCGGCCGTGGGAAGGCAGTGGGCATGAATGAACAAACGGTCGATACGTTCGAGCTGTGGGACAGCGACGGCGACGGGCTCGTCTCCGTGCAGGACATCACCGACGGCATCCGCGCGCTCGGGCTCGAAGTCGATTCCGACGCCGTCGAGCGACTGGTCGCCGCGGCCGACACCAACGGCGACTTCCTGGTCTCCAAGGCCGAATTCGACGCGGCCTTGGTGACCGGACGCCTCGAGGTGACCGACGCCGACGCCGCCTTCCGCGTCTTCGACACCAACGGCGACGGGCGCATCTCCGTCGAGGAACTCGAATCCCTCATCCGGCACGTCGGTGAGGGTCGCATCGACGTCCCCGCCGCCGACCTGCTCGCCGCCGCCGACCGCGACGCCGATGGCTACCTGTCACCGGTCGAATTCCGCGCTCTGCTGGACGAACTCGCGCGGTAGTCCGGGTCCGGCTCGGCCCAGGAACCCCCGAAAACCACTCGTCACCCGCCGAACAAGCTCCTGACCAGTCCGGCCGCCTCGACCGCCAGCCCCGGCGGGTTGGTCGCGATGAACATCGAGTCGGCCGCGAGATTGCCGAGCACATGCCAGGTGGGATCGGGTATGCCGCCGACCAACAGGCGGCGGGTGCCGGATTCCGCGCGCACGCCGCCCGCCGGATGCGATTCGGCGGCTCCCACGGCGAGCAAGGAGCCGATCAACGGCTGGGCTTGCGCCGGCGTCGTGTAGGCGGGCGGATTGACCGCGTCGAACACGTTGTCCGCGGACCAGTTTCCCGCGTCGTGCACGGTGAACCCGCCGCCGGAGCGCGCCTCGATCTTGGTGACGCCCGAACGCGACCGCAGCTGTCCGGAATCGAGCAGCCGCAGCACGATGCGCGCGTTGTGCGGGACCATCGGCGAGCTGAGGCCGTTGATGGTGCGGAAGTAGCCGGTGCGCAACATCTCTCGGTCGCGCTCCGCCAGCAGCGGCCAGGCGGTCGGGCCGACGGTGCGGATGACCATGGCCAGCAGGCGGCGTCCGTGATGCGATGCGTCGACCGCCCCGAGTTGACGGCGCAGGCGGGCCACCGGATCCTCGGAGCCGGTGATCTCGGCGGCGAAGGTGTCGAAATCCTGTCCCAGCTCGGCAAGTTCGGTGCGCATGAGCGAAACCAGGTGAGCGAAGGGTAGGTCGCCGTGCTCGGCGGCGGCGGCCCGCACCGCCGCGGGCGTCAGGTGCAGCGGGTCCAACCGAACCGGACGCTGCTGAACGAAGGGGAGCTGACCGGTGCGCGAGAGCAGCGTGATCGGCCCGGTGTGCCCGTGCGCCGCCAGGGTGACGGCGATGTCCACCGCGGTCAGGCCACTGCCGATGACGGCGACGTGGTGGTGTGCCGGGAGTCCGGCCGCGGTGTTGGCGAGGGGATAGGGTTCGTCGATGTAACCGGGTGCGCCGGTCAGCCCGTAGTGATCGCGCGGTCCGCCGCTGCCGACCGCCAGGACAGCCCGGTCCACCGGGGCGTGATCGCCTCCCGCAGTGTGTAATACGGCCCGACCGTCGCGGGAGAAGCCGGTGACGGCCGAACGCTCCACGCGGACAGGGCAACCCGCGTGACCCAGTCGTGCGATCGCGTCGCGCGCGGTGTCTTCGAGATACTCGCCGTAGACCGCGCGTGGAACGAGCGGCTGGCCGAGTCCTTCGTCGAGGTAGCCGGTGACGTCGCGATCCGCCAGCCAGCGCTGGTAGTGCCCGGGATCGCCCGCGCGGATCGACATGATGGGCGGCGGCGCGTTCACCCGCACCGTGTCGAGGTCGGGCTGGTACGGGCGGCCCCGCCAGAGCGCTGGCGCGCTGTCGAACACGGTCACGCCGCTCGGCTTGTCGTCGGAAAGGGCCAGCGCGTCGAGCAGGGCGACGGCGGCCGCGCCCGCTCCGATGATTCCGATGTGCATGGGGCTCCTTCGGTTTCGTGTGTGCGGCACCCAGCGTCGCGGGGTTCGGCGGCGCGGAACATCCCGCGATCGAGGGGTTCGCCGCCGTGGACCGCGATATAGGGCTTGCTCGTCTATGGGGACCGCAGCTCTGGGGACCGCAGCGCCTGGTTCAGGAGTCGGCAGCGGTGAGCCGCGTGGCATGCGTGGGATATCCGCGAGCGAGGGTTCCCGCCTGTGCGGTGCGATCGAAGGTTCGAGCCCGCGTCGCAGGTCTCCGCGGTGCTGGAATTTCGCCGCGCGCCCGGCGCTTACCCCTCATATGTGGGATGGCGAGCGCGCGACAGGCGGCCGAGGATGACACGCATGACCACGACGACCGCGCTCGACGCCCTGCTCGCAGGCATCGCCACGGCGCCCGACGCGCACGCGCTGTTCGCCGACGCATCGGCCCGCCTGCGGCGGATCGCGCCGTTCGACGCCGCCGTATGGGTGGCCACCGATCCGGTCAACGGGCTCACCACGGCCCCGGTGCGGGTCGAGAATCTGCACGAGGGCGGCTGTGGAATCTACTGGGAATCAGAGCTTTTCGCCGAGCACGTGAATCTGTTCCGCGATCTCGCGGTGGCGAAGGTCCCGGTGGCCGGGCTGCGGGCGGTGACGGGAGACCGGCCGACGTTGAGCCCGTTGTACCGCAGCTTCATGCGCCCGCGCGGGTTCGACGACGAGTTGCGCGCGGTATTCCGGGTGGACGGGCAGCCGTGGGGTCAGCTGAGCCTGTTCCGTGAGCGGGGCAGGCCGCCGTTCCGCGCCGAGGACATCGCCCTGGTCCAAGCCCTCTGCGCGCCGATGGCGCAGCGGTTGCGCGCCTTCGCGCTGCCCGGCCGGACGCCGCCGTCCGCGCTCGCCGCCGCACCCGGCCTGCTGCTGTTCGGCGCCGGCGGCGAACTGCTGTCCCTCAACGACGAGGCCCGCGAGCTGCTGGCCGAGATGCCGCGCGGCCCCGCCACACAGACGCCGCTCGGTATCGATCTCCCGCTGCCGGTCTGGATCCTCAGCACGGCGGGGCGCGCCCGGCTCACCGGAGCGGCCTCGCGGATCCGGGTGCGCACCACCGCGGGTCGCTGGCTGGTGTGCCACGCGACCTGCCTACGTGACGCCGAAGGGCGCACGGGCACAACGGCTCTGGTGATCGAACCGGCCAAGCCCGCCGAGGTGGCCGAGCTGATCGTCGCCGCCTACGAACTCACCCCGAGGGAACTCGAGGTGACCGAACACGTCGCCCGCGGCCTGCCCACCGCCGACATCGCCGCGCGGCTGTTCCTCTCCCCGCACACGGTGCGCGACCACCTGAAGTCGATCTTCGACAAGGTCGGCGTCACCAGCCGCGGGGAACTGGTCGCCAAGCTCTTCACCGAACATCGCGAACCCCTCACGGCCGCAGCCACGGTCCGTGTTCTGGATGCGGCGAGCTAGACAGCCGCAAGTCGGACGGACCGGTCACGGCGGCGGGCTCGACCTCGCTGGTCGGTTCGCCGCTGGTGCCTGGCGGCGTGGGACGTGCCTCTCAGCGACGCCGTCGCCCGCTCCCACACCGCGACCGTCGGCATCAGCCGTGCACGGCACCGCCGTCATCGAGACCGTGACGCTGGGCGGCGTGGCGGTCCCCGACGTCCCGGTCAGCGTGCACCAGATGCGGCCCTGCGATACGGCCGAGCGCGATATTCTCTCGAACGCTATTTCCACCCCTGCTGACGTGTCCTCACAGAGTTTCCCGCGCCAGCCCCTGTGAGGCGTCGAATTGCCTTGCGAGGCAGCGGATCAGGTGGTGAGCCAGATGGCCTCGGCGGCCGGGCGGCCGAGGTCGGTGGTGGCGCTGCCGTCGCCGATGCGGATGGCGATGGTGCCCGCGAAGTCGCGGCGTTCGACCACGGCGATGGCGGTGTCCAGCGCGATGCCGACGGAGTCGAAGTAGCGCAGCATGTCCGGATCGGAATCGGAGATGCGGGCGACCCGGCCCGACTGGCCCGCCTGGAAATCGCTGAGCTGGCGCGCGGGTGGTGTCGGGACCGCGCCGTCCACCGACGGGATGGGGTCGCCGTGCGGGTCGCGGTCCGGATAGCCGAGTTTGGCGTCGATGCGGGCCATCAGCAGTTCGGAGACGGCGTGCTCGAGCACCTCGGCCTCGTCGTGCACCTCGTCCCAGCCGTAGCCGAGCTCGTTGACCAGGAACGTCTCGATCAGCCGGTGCCTGCGCACCATGGCGACCGCGGCGCGGCGGCCGTGCTCGGTGAGCGTGATCGAGCCGTACCTGGCGTGCTCGACCAAGCCCTGATCGGCGAGTTTGCGCACGGCTTCGGAGACGGTGGAGGCCGAGACGCCGATGCGCTCGGCCAGCAGCTTGGTCGACACCTTCTCCTGCGACCACTCCTGTGCGGTCCAGATGACCTTCAGGTAGTCCTGGGCGACCGACGTCAGCTCCGGCGCCAGGGTCGCGGTGCTGCCGCTCGGCTCGCCCGGCGCGGCGCTGTCGCTCAGCTCGCGGCGGGTAGCGATATCTCGTTTACCAGGCACATACCCGAGCTTATGCACATCGGTCCCGATTCACACAGTCGGACACCGGGATGCGGCGAACTCGTTCACCGCTCGTGTTCTCGCCGGTCGCGGCCATGTCGCCCGCGTGCAACGTACCGGAAGAATCCGCAGGTCGACGTGCGCCGGATCGAGCGCGTCATCCGGTGCGGCACGACCGCGAAAGCCGATGGCCGGGTCAGGACCGGGTCGCCCGGCTGCTCCAAGGCGATGGCATCGAAGTAGCGGGCCGAGCCGGTGACGGGACCGACCTGCTGCGCGGCGGCGCGGAGCACCTCGGCTACCCGCGCGAGGACCGGCTCTCCGGCATCGACGACTTCGTCGCCGCGCTGCGCCGGGGCGCCCGCGGCGGATCGGCGATCGATCCCGAACTCGTCATCCGCCTCGTCAGCAGGCCGCACCGTGGCCACCGCCCGCTCGACGAACTCTCGCCGCGCGAACGAGAAGTCCTGCGGCCCATGACCGAAGGATGCTCGAACCCGATGACCACCGCCGCGTCCCCGCGGCGCTGACGTACCTGCGCGCCGAGTCCTGACCCGCGCGACATCGCACGCCGGACCGGGCAGTATCGAAGGAATCGGGCATGTCCGCGTGACGGGGCGGCAAGCGTTCTGTGACATCTGGTACGCCCGAATACTGTTCGCACCCCGACTTGCGTAGGCTGCGAACGTGCAGAGATGGCGATCCCTCGACGAGGTGCCCGCGGACTGGGGACGGTGCGTGCTCACGATCGGCGTGTTCGACGGAGTGCACCGCGGCCACGCGCAGTTGATCAGCCGGGCCGTGAAGTCCGCGGCCGCGCGCGGCGTCCCCGCGGTGTTGATGACCTTCGACCCGCACCCCATGGAGGTGGTGCGGCCCGGCTCGCACCCGGCGCAGCTGACCACACTGACGCGGCGGGCGGAACTGGTCGAGGAACTGGGCGTCGACGTGTTCTGCGTGATGCCGTTCACCCAGGAATTCATGAAGCTCACCCCCGCGCGCTACGTGCACGATCTGCTGGTCGAGCGGCTGCACGTGACCGAGGTCGTGGTCGGCGACAACTTCACCTTCGGCAAGAAGGCCGCTGGCACCGTCGAGACCATGCGTGAACTCGGCGAGCGCTTCGGCTTCGAGGTCGACGGCGTGACGCTGCTCGGCGAGCACGCGGTGACCTTCTCCTCCACCTACATCAGGGCCTGTGTCGACGCGGGCGATATGGCCGCGGCCGCCGAGGCGCTCGGCCGCCCGCACCGCGTCGAGGGCGTGGTCGTGCACGGCGACGGACGCGGACGCGCACTGGGCTTCCCCACCGCCAACGTGGCGCCGCCCATGCACGCGGCGATCCCGGCAGACGGCGTATACGCGGGTTGGTTCACGGTGCTCGGTCCCGGTCCGACGATCGGCACCGTCACCCCCGGCGAGCGGGCGATGGCCGCCATCTCGGTCGGCACCAACCCGACGTTCTCCGGTCGCGCCCGCACCGTCGAGGCGTACGTCATCGACGGCGAGGCCGACCTCTACGGTCAGCACGTCGCGGTGGACTTCGTCGAGCACCTGCGCGGCATGCGCAAGTTCGACACCATGCACGACCTCATCGAGGCGATGGGCCGCGACGTCGAGAACTCGCGCAAGGTCCTCGCCGCCGCCGACGCGGAAGCCTCTTCGGGCACCGAGTCCTGAGTTCGGCCGGACACCGTGCTGCGAGTTCGGTCGGGCATCGTGCCGCGAACTCGGCCGGACATTGTGCCTCGTACTCCCGACGCTGCGCGACGCGCTCAGTTCGGATCGGTGTCCTCAGGACCGTCGGGCGCGACGTCCTCGTCCTCGCTCGGCACCGTCCAGCGGTAGATCTGACCGTCGCGCAGCTCGTAGGAGACGGGCGGCGCGCTGGTCGGATTCGCGGCGAGGTGGGCGAGCACCTTGGTGCGACCGCGAATCGTCTCCGCGCCGTCGGTCCACCGCAGATACGGGTGCAGCAGCGGGCGCAGGGCCGCGTAGTCCCGGTGGGCCAGGGTGTTCAGCACATCGCGTACGGCGGGATCCATGGCTCGATTGCAGCACGCCGATCCGGCGGCCGCACCGCGATTGGGTTCGCGCGATGCGCTCCGGTAAGGTGGATCCCCGGGTTTGCTGCGGTCCGCGGTGGCGCCCGACCGGGAAACCGGAATCCTCGAACGCGGAACTGAGAAACAGGAGTGGATGCCCCGTGGCGCTGACCACCGAGCAGAAGTCGGCGATTCTCGCCGAGTACGGCCTGCACGAGAAGGACACCGGTTCGCCGGAGGCGCAGATCGCGCTGCTGTCCAAGCGGATCGCCGACATCACCGAGCACCTGAAGAAGCACAAGCACGACCACCACACCCGCCACGGTCTGATGGCGCTGATCGGTCGTCGCAAGCGCCTCTCGAAGTACCTGCAGGACAAGGACATCGAGCGTTACCGCTCGCTGATCGAGCGCCTGGGCCTGCGCAGGTGATCTCCCGCCGCGCCGACGGCGTGGCGTGATTCCCGGCTTCCGTGCCCCGCGATCGAACGATCGCGGGGCACGGACCGCGATGTCGCGGGACCTCATCTCCCAGAGTCGCTGTCCGCGACTGCGGGGATGGGCCCGGTGATCGACGGTCTCGCACGAGGCGGCGGGTCCACGCGAACGGACCTTCGACACGCTGCCCGCCAGAGGCGGTCGTCATCTCGCCAATGGGGAGACGTACAATCTCCCCGTTGGCTATTTGTGTATGAGGGGTGGATCCCATCCCGTCGTACGACAACATGGACAGCCGTATGCACCCGCCGCGTGGCGTCGGTCTTCGGTAGTGGCCTCCCGGCGCAGCGGCCGGCGGGCTTCGATCGATGACCGCCTCCGCGTCGCCGTGTCCAAGGGGATTTCGGCCGGGTGTGCGCGTCGCAGCCAGGAGGGTTGCCGCGCGTCCGTATCCGGGTACGGCTGACGACAGCCGGATCGCGCCCACTGTGCGCTCGAGCCGGCGAGACGAGAGGTTGAGAGAAGAGAATGTCCGAAACAACTGAACGCAAGTCTTCGGCCGTAGAGGTCGAGCCGGGTGTGTTCGAGTCCGTCGCACTGATCGACAACGGCTCCTTCGGCACCCGCACCGTACGTTTCGAAACCGGTCGGCTGGCTCGCCAGGCCGCCGGTTCGGTCGTCGCCTACCTGGACGACGAGACCATGCTGCTGTCGGCGACCACCGCGAGCAAGGCGCCGAAGGATCAGTTCGACTTCTTCCCGCTGACGGTCGACGTCGAAGAGCGTATGTACGCCGCGGGCCGCATCCCCGGCTCGTTCTTCCGCCGCGAGGGCCGTCCGTCCACCGACGCCATCCTGACCTGCCGCCTGATCGACCGTCCGCTGCGTCCGTCCTTCGTCGACGGCCTGCGCAACGAGATCCAGGTCGTGGTCACGGTGCTGAGCCTGGACCCGAAGGACCTCTACGACGTGGTGGCGATCAACGCCGCATCCGCGTCCACCCAGATCGCGGGCCTGCCGTTCTCCGGCCCGGTCGGCGGCGTGCGCGTCGCCCTGATCGAGGGCCAGTGGGTCGCCTTCCCGACCGTGGAGCAGCTCGAGGGCGCCGTGTTCGACATGGTGGTCGCCGGTCGCGTCGTCGAGTCCGGTGACGTCGCGATCATGATGGTCGAGGCCGAGGCCACCGACAAGGTCATCGAGCTGATCGACGGCGGCGCGCAGGCGCCGACCGAGGCCGTGGTCGCCGAGGGCCTGGAGGCCGCCAAGCCGTTCATCGCCCGCCTGTGCCGCGCGCAGGCCGACCTCGCCGAGCTGGCCGCCAAGCCGACCGGCGAGTTCCCGCTGTTCCCGCCCTACGAGGCGGACGTGTTCGAGGCCGTGGAGGGCACCGCCAAGCGCGAGCTGAACGAAGCGCTGAGCATCGCCGACAAGCAGGAGCGCGAGGCGAAGATCGACGAGATCAAGCTCGACGTGCTCTCGCGTCTCGGCGACGACTTCGCGGGCCGCGAGAAGGAGCTTGGCGCCGCCTTCCGCTCGGTCACCAAGAAGCTGGTGCGGCAGCGCATCCTGACCGACGGCTTCCGCATCGACGGCCGCGGCCTCGCCGACATCCGCGCGCTGTCCGCCGAGGTCGCCGTGGTGCCGCGGGCGCACGGTTCGGCGCTGTTCGAGCGTGGCGAGACCCAGATCCTCGGCGTCACCACGCTGGACATGGTGAAGATGGCGCAGCAGGTCGACTCGCTCGGCCCCGAGACCTCCAAGCGCTACATGCACCACTACAACTTCCCGCCGTTCTCCACCGGCGAGACCGGTCGCGTCGGTTCGCCGAAGCGCCGCGAGATCGGCCACGGCGCGCTGGCCGAGCGGGCGCTGATCCCGGTGCTGCCCAGCCAGGAGGAGTTCCCCTACGCCATCCGTCAGGTCTCGGAGGCGTTGGGCTCCAACGGTTCCACCTCGATGGGCTCCGTGTGCGCCTCCACCCTGGCGCTGCTGAACGCCGGTGTGCCGCTGAAGGCTCCGGTCGCGGGCATCGCGATGGGTCTGGTCTCCGACACCGTCAAGAACGACAAGGGCGAGGACGAGGTCCGCTACGTCGCGCTGACCGACATCCTCGGCGCCGAGGATGCCTTCGGCGACATGGACTTCAAGGTCGCGGGCACCCGCGAGTTCGTCACCGCGCTGCAGCTGGACACCAAGCTGGACGGCATCCCCTCGCAGGTGCTGGCCGGTGCGCTGAGCCAGGCGCACGACGCCCGCACCACCATCCTGGACGTGATGGCCGAGGCCATCACCACCCCGGACGAGATGAGCCCGTACGCGCCGCGCGTCACCGCGATCAAGATCCCGGTCGACAAGATCGGCGAGGTGATCGGCCCCAAGGGCAAGGTCATCAACCAGATCACCGAGGACACCGGCGCCAACATCTCCATCGAGGACGACGGCACCGTGTTCGTCGGCGCGACCGACGGCCCCTCGGCGCAGGCCGCGATCGACGCGATCAACGCCATCGCCAACCCGCAGCTGCCGAAGGTCGGCGAGCGCTTCCTCGGCACGGTCGTCAAGACCACTGCCTTCGGCGCTTTCGTCTCGTTGCTGCCGGGTCGCGACGGTCTGGTGCACATCTCCAAGCTGGGCAACGGCAAGCGCGTCGCCAAGGTCGAGGACGTGGTGAACGTCGGCGACAAGCTGCGCGTCGAGATCGCCGACATCGACAACCGCGGCAAGATCTCGCTGATCCCGGTCGACGAGGGCGCCGAGGAAACCGGCGACTCGGATGCCGCCGACGCCGGAACCGAGTAGTACTTGTCCTTGTGACGAAGAAGAAGACGGTAACCCCCCTGCTCCCGACCGGGCAGGGGGGTTCGTCACTACAGCGGCGGGTGGACGAGGCACGGATGGCGGATACCGGGGTGCGGCGCACCGTGCTACCCGGGGGGCTGCGGGTGGTCACCGAGCACGTGCCCGGCGTTCGATCGGCCTCGATCGGCGTCTGGGTAGGCGTCGGCTCGCGCGACGAAGGGCGCACGGTGGCGGGCGCCGCGCACTTCCTGGAACACCTGCTGTTCAAGGCGACTCCCTCCCGGAGCGCGCTGGACATCGCGCAGGCCATGGACGCCGTCGGCGGTGAGCTGAACGCTTTCACCGCCAAGGAGCAGACCTGCTACTACGCGCACGTCCTCGACGAGGATCTGCCGCTGGCGGTGGAACTCGTCTCCGACGTCGTGCTCAACGGCCTGTGCCGCGCGGTGGACGTGGACGTCGAGCGTCAGGTGGTGCTAGAGGAGATCGCGATGCGCGACGACGATCCGGAGGATCTGGTCGGCGACGCGTTCCTCACGGCGCTCTTCGGCGATCATCCGATCGGACGACCGGTGATCGGTTCCGTGGAGTCCATCGAGGCCATGCAGGCCGGTCAGCTGCGGAGTTTTCACGTGCGCAGGTACCGGCCGGACCGGATGGTCGTCGCGGTCGCCGGCAACGTGGAGCACGACCACACGGTGGAATTGGTGCACCGCGCGTTCGAAAGCCGCCTCGATCCGCAGGCCGAACCGGCGCCGCGCCGGGAGGGCCGGTTCCGTCCGCACGGCGTCCCGGAATTGCAGTGGAACTACCGCGACAGCGAACAGGCCCACCTCGCCTTCGGTGTCCGCGCGTTCGGCCGACACGAAGGCGATCGCCGGTGGCCGCTGTCGGTGCTCAACACCGTCGTCGGCGGCGGGCTCAGTTCCCGTCTGTTCCAACGTATCCGGGAGGAGCGCGGGCTGGCGTACTCGGTGTACTCCAGCGTGGACACCTTCGCCGACACCGGCGCGTTCTCGGTGTACATCGGCTGCCAGCCCGAAAACCTGGGCAAGGTGGCCTCTTTGGCGCGCGGCGTGCTGGATGAGGTCGCCGAGCACGGCATCACCGACGCCGAATGCGCGCGCGCGAAGGGCTCGCTGCGCGGCGGACTGGTACTGGGACTGGAGGATTCGGCCTCCCGGATGAACCGGATCGGTCGCAGCGAACTCAGCTACGGCAACCACCGCAGCGTCTCGGAGACACTGGCACGGATCGACGCCGTCACCACCGACGAGGTCACCGCCATCGCCCGCACCCTGCTGGCCCGGCCCTTCGCCGCCTCGGTCGCCGGACCGTACCGCCGCTCCCGCGACCTACCCGCCGCGGTGCGCCGCCTCGTCGGCAACTGAGTCGGGTCGGGCAGCGGGGCGGAACGAGGTTCGTCTCCGGCGATAATGCCGATTTCGGCGCCTGCCCTCGGAATGTGTTGGGGCGTGGGCCAGTTGGTTGCCGCGATTTCCGCGACGCGGCGACCGGCGGCGTGCGTCCACCGGAATCGAACGGGTAACGTGCGGTCGACGAATGCTGTGGAGGGGGAGTCGATGCGCACGGTGTGGGAGTCGGTGACGCGGGCGCGCGCCGCGCGGGATCTGGATCGGCTGCCGGAGGCGCGGCGCATTCTCGGTGAAGCGCTGGCGACCGCGCCGGAGGATCCGTTGCTGCTCGCCGAAGTGGCCGATATCGAGTTCGTGCTGGACGATCATGTCGCGGCGCTGAGCCACGCGCGGGCGGCGATCGCCGCTGATCCGAAGCGGGTCGACGCCTACCTGACGGCCGCTTTGGTCCAGCACATCGAAGGCGAGCAAGATGAGGCGTTGCAGTACGCACGTGCCGCGGTCGAGATCGCACCACACGACGTCAGCGCGCTACTGACCCTCGCCCAGGTCATCGTAGGCGGGCCGAAGACGGACGAGTCGCGCGCCGAGGCTCGCATGGCCTTGGCGAGCGCGTGCGCGTGCGCGCCGCAGGACGCGGACGTCCTCGCCCATGCCGCCGAAAGCTATCGAAAGCTGGCCGATTCCGACGAGGCGTGGCGCCACGTGCAGCGTGGGCTCGCGGAGGATCCGCTGCACGTCGAGTTGCTGGAATTGCGCGCCCGGCTGGAGTTCGAGGATTTCTCCACCCGCGACAAGGCGGTCGCGACGCTGCGCGGGCTACTCGGTGCCAGCCCCAACCACGCGCCCGCGCGGCGGCTGCTCGCCGAGATCATGTGGCGGGCACTACTGCGGCTGGCCGTCTGGGTGTGGTTCTTCGCGGTCGCTGTGGTCGCGCTCTCGATGTGGGCCGGTCCCGGTGTGCTGCGGGTCGCGACGCCGGTGCTTTTCTGCGTCGTGCTCGGTGCGTGGATTCGAGTGTTCCGCTCGCTGCGCGGACAGCTGCCGCCGCGCTATCTGCGCAAGCGGCTGCTGCGTCGTCCCGAAGCGCTGCTGGGGTTGTGCGGGCTGGTCTTCGCGAGCCTGATCGCGGACCTCGGCGCGGTGGTCTTGCGCACCGCGCTGGTCGGCGCCGGCTACGCGCTGCTGATCGCCGGGATGTTCGGCGCGAGCCTGGCGCACCTGATGCTGTTCGCGGCGTGGCTGCGCCGCTTCGGCGATGAGACCGACCGCGACGCCGGTGAGGAATACGCGCTGCTGAGCGTCATCGCGGTGCTGTGCTTCGGAATGGTGGCGCTCGGCGTGCTCGGCGCGCTGCGGTCCTGGTCGCGGGCGCCGGAGGCCTTTCCGGTGCTCGCCGCGCTGCTCGGCATCGTGGTGGTGACGTTGCTGCTGGAGCTGGTGCTCGTCTTCGCGGTGGGGCCGAGGTACTGGCGGCGGCCAGTGGTCTACTGCACCACCCTGCTGGTGCTGCTCGTGCTCGCCGTTCTAGGCACGAAGTGGAGCTTCGCGTGGATGGCGGTCGAGACGTTCACCGGGCCGGATTGACCGGACCGTCCGGCGCGGTAGGTCCGCGGGAAGCCTTGGCCGTCGCGCCGTTACTGCTCGGCGGGGTGACTGAGCCGTCAGCGGTGCCGGTCGGCCGCCGCGCCGGTACTGGTTCGGCGGGACGATCGGGCCCGTCAGCGACGCGACTCGGCCGTCGCGTCGGCGTGCGCCCGGTTGGCGGCGTCGACGACCACGTCGAGGAGTCCGGGAAGCGCGGCTTCGAGGTCGTCGGTGCGTAGCCGCTGACACGTCTGTCCATCGATGACGAGGCGTTCGATGACGCCCGCCTCGCGCAGGATCTTGAAGTGGTGGGTGGCGGTGGACTTGTTGATCGCGTCGTAGAGCGCGCCACAGCGCACGGCCGCTCCCGCGTTGCGCAGGCGGCGCACCATCTCCAGGCGCACCGGATCATGCAGGGCGCCCAGCACGGCGGGCAGCGGTGCGATGGGTGGAGCGGCTTCGCTGGCGTCGGTCATGATCTACCTCACTCGGGGGTTTGATGATCATCGAACCGATTGTAAGGTCGATGGAGTTCGATCAATATCAAACTTACCTGATCGGGGTTATCGATGGCAGCGACAATGGCAGTGGCCGCCGACGAACAGACCACGCAACGCTGGGCCTACGCGCTGGTGCTGGTCGCCAGCGGCGTCGCGCTCGGCGTGTCGGGCGTGCCCGCGCCGTTGTACGGCATCTATGAAACGCAGTGGCACCTTTCGCCGCTCACCACCACCATCGTTTTCGCGGTATACGCCGTCGCCGCACTCGGCGCGGTTCTGGTGTCCGGTCGCATCTCGGATGTCGTCGGTCGAAAGCCGGTGCTGCTCGGCGCATTCGCCACCATGATCGCGGGGTTGGTGGTTTTCGTGCTGGCCGACTCCGTCCCGATGCTGTTGCTGGCCAGGGCGTTGCACGGCATGGCCGTCGGCTCCACCGTGGTGGCGGGCGCCGCCGCGCTGCTCGACCTGCGGCCGCACCGCGGCGCGCGCTCCGGACAACTCAGCGGCGTCGCCTTCAATGTCGGTATGGCCGTGGCGATTCTGGGCTCGGCGCTGCTCGCGCAGTACGCGCCGCACCCCCTGCGCACGCCCTACGTCGTCATCACGGTGGTCTGCTTGGCGATCGCCGCGGGCGTGCTCGCGCTGCGCGAACCGCACAGCGCCCGGCAGGCGGGACGGATTCGCATCGCCAAACCAGCTGTGCCGCAGGAGATCCGGGCGGACTTCTGGTTCTCGGCGGTCGGCGTGATGGCCGCCTGGTCGGTGCTCGGCGTGCTGCTCTCGCTGTACCCGTCGCTGGCCGCACAGCAGACCGGCATCCACAACCTCGTCTTCGGCGGCGCTGTCGTCGCCTCGACCGCCCTGTCCGGCGCCACCGCCCAGCTGTTCGCGACCGGCATCCCGGCGCGCAGGGCCGCCGTCCTCGGCGACACCGGCATGGCGCTGGCCCTGCTGCTCACGGTGCCCGCCCTCGCCACCCACAACTGGGTCGCGGTGCTCGGCGCCGGCGTCGCGCTCGGCGCCACCTTCGGCCTCGGCTTCGGCGGATCGCTGCGCCACCTGTCGAATGTCGTTCCGCACCACAAGCGAGGCGAGACGATGTCGGCGTACTACCTGCTCGCGTACTCGGCGATGGCGCTGCCGACGATCCTCGCGGGCTGGGCTGCTACGACCTGGGGATTGGACACGGTGTTCCCGTGGTTCGTCGGGGTCGTCGCGGTGGCTTGCCTGGTGGCGGCCGGCTTGGGAATCCGGGGCAGCCGGACGGAGACGGTTGAGGCAGTGGGAGTTTCGGACTAGCGCCGCCGCGGCGGACGAGGGTATCGAATCACTCGTCCACAGCGGTCTCGTGCACGGACAACCAGCGATACCCGGAACCGGAATCCTCCACCGCGCACAAGACGGCCGACACCCAGCGCGAAGACGGGCCGTCATCGGACAGATGGCGTTCCAGGAAACGCACCACCACGAGGTCGCCCTCGCGGGCCAGCTCCGTGATCTCGGCCACCTCGATCCGCAAGCCCGGCTCGGTGTTTCGCGCTTCCCGCAACCCGGTCAGCAGCTCGTCGCGGCCGAGCACCGCACCGCACATGGCCACCATCGAGAACCGCTCGTGTTGCGCTTCGGCGAACCGCTCGAAGACCTCGGGCGGTGCGGCCGATCCCAGCCATGCGGCGAGGTCGGCGTGCAGCGATTCGACCACACTCACGATGTCTTTCTCGTCTCCGGTCATTCACCAATCATGCCCCGCGCGGTTCGCGCGTTTCGCGACGAACCGCGAACGCCGCGAGGCGTGGGAAGCGCGGACGGAGTCGGCCCGGTAGTGGGGGCGCGGTGATCGGGTTACCATGCAGCTCATGCGATGGTGGGGGAGGTTGGGACGCCGCATGCACCGCGCGGCGTTGTTGCTGGCGGTCTTCGGTGCGGTGATCGGTGGGCTCGCCGTCGCGGGGCTGGCCTGGTGGTTGTTGTGGTGGGGGCTCGGCGCGAAGGCGGAGACGCCGAATCAGGTGGAGCTCACCAAGATCGCGTTGTCCGTGTCGGCGGGCGTCGGCGGTGCGGTGGCGCTGGTCGTGGCATACCGGCGGCAGCGCGACTTGGAGCGTGGCCGGTTCGCGGAGCTGTTCGGTGCGGCGGCGCGGCAGCTGGGCGACGAGGATCCGGCCGTACGGCTGGCCGGTGTCTACGCGATGGCCGGTGTGGCGGACGAGTTCTCGGCTCCCGTGCGGCGTCAGCAGTGCATCGACGTGCTGTGCGGATACCTGCGACTGCCCTACGAACCCGATGACGGAGGCAACCATCTGATCTCGCGCGCCGAGACCGCGCAGGAATCGGGCCGCGAGGTCGAGCGGGTGTATCGGATACGTCACAACGATCGCGAGGTGCGCGCCACCATCGTGCGCGTGATCGCCGAACATCTGCGTCCGTACGGCGAAGCCTCTTGGTCGCGTTGTGATTTCGATTTCACCGGCGCCGTGCTGGAAAACGCGGACTTCGAGGCGACCGAATTCCGCGGGCGCTGGACCACTTTCGCCAGAGCCAGGTTCGTCGGCGACCGTTCGATCGACTTCAACCGTGCCCGGTTCACCGGCAGCCACGTGACTTTCCGCGACGCCACCTTCGCCGCGCCGATCGTGACCTTCGCTAACGCCGAATTCCGCACCGCGCGAACAACCTTCGACGGCACAACCTTCGACAGTCCGTGGACCAGCTTCGAGAGAGCGACCTTCACGGGCGCCAACACGGGATTCATCGGCGCGCGATTCCTCGGTGCGCGAACCACTTGGCGGGCGGCGGAATTCCAGGCCGAGCGGACCTCCTTCGAGCGAGCAACCCTGGGCGGCGAACCGGTCAGCTTCGAGCGGGCCGTCTTCTCCGGTCACCGCGTCGCGTTCACCGCGGCGCAGCTCTACGCCACGGCCGTCACGTTCGAGGAAGCCGAACTCGGCGCCGCCCAGCGCCTTCGCCGCCGCCTCACCCGCGAAATCGACTTCTCCGGAGCCGAATTCCACGGCGCGGTGAGCTTCGCCCGCAGCACCATAGCCGGGCGCACCGCCGACTTCCGCGAGGGCGATTTCTTCGGCGAGATCTCCTTCGTCGCCACCCGATTCACCGCGGCGGAAACGTATTTCGACCGCCCGAAGGCCTGGGTCGGCGTGTGTTTCGACTGGGACGACGACCCCACCCGCAAACCCGCTTCGGTCCAGCCGAGCCCGTGGCCGCCTGTCCCGGAAGCCGCGCCCGCGCCGAGTACCTAGCTCGGCGGGACGCTCGAACGGATGCTGCGCGCCTTCCGCGGGCGACGTCTTGCTCGGCCGGCGCCGGCGTCGACCGGTTGGGCTGTGGCCGCACCGGCGCCGCGCCTCTGCCGAAGGTTGCCCGTCGCGTCGAGCACGCAACGCGGCGGGCGGCACCCGAAACGGATGCCGCCCGCTTGTCGCGTCACTCGTACGCCTTCACCCGGCCCTGCACCGGCTTCCGGCGGGCAGTGGGGTTACTCCCGCCAACCCCCGTACGGAACGGTGATCAACTCCATGAAGTGGCCGTTCGGGTCCAGGAAGTACACGCCGCGCCCGCCGTCGTTGTGGTTGATCTCGCCGGGCGCCTGCTGGCGCGGGTCGGCCCAGTGCTCCAGCCCGTAGCGCTGGATTTTGGCGTAGGCCGCGTCGAACTCGGCCTCGGAGACGAGAAAGGCGTAGTGCTGGGGTTGGATCTCCGAGATGCCGGCGGGTACGACGGCGAAGTCGAAATTGACGCCATTGCTCATCCGAAGCTCGATGAACGGACCCCATTCCTGGCCCACTCGGAGGCCGAGGATGTCGGCCCAGAATTCCGCGGAAACTCGGTTGTCGCGGCAGCCGACGATGGTGTGATTGAACTGAATGGACAGGATATTCTCCTCGAATCGTGACGGTCCCGACCCTGGGCTCGGTACAAGGCGGCCTACAGGAGCACCGTCACGCCGACCGACGATAGTGGCCGAACCGTGGTAACGCCAACCCCCGGTTTCTCGGGGAGGGCGTCGGGTCGCCCGAGTTTCAGCGGTGTCGGCTCCGCTCGGCGCGGCGCCCGGTAGCGTCGCAACCATGAAGATTCGTGGGGCGGTCCTGGAGCGGATCGCGGCGCCGGTACCGTTCGCCGAGTCGGCGCCGATCACCGTCTGTGAACTGGACCTCGGCGAACCAGGGCCTGGCGAACTGCTGGTGCGGATCGAGGCCGCGGGCCTGTGCCACTCCGACCTCTCGGTCGTGGACGGCAACCGGGTGCGGCCGGTGCCGATGCTGCTCGGACACGAGGCCGCGGGCCGCGTCGTCGCGGTCGGCGCGGGCGACAGCGATATCGCCGTCGGGCAGCGCGTGGTGATGACGTTCCTGCCCCGCTGTGGCGAGTGCGCGGGTTGCGCGAGCGAGGGTCGCACGCCGTGCGTGCCCGGCAGCGCGGCCAATAACGCGGGAGAACTGCTCAACGGTGGGCGACGGTTGCATCGCGACGACGCGGAGGTGCACCACCACCTGGGCGTCTCGGCGTTCGCGACGCACGCGGTGGTGGATCGGCGTTCGGTCGTCCCGGTCGACGACGACGTGCCTCCGGAGGTCGCCGCGGTGCTGGGTTGCGCGGTGCTCACCGGCGGTGGCGCGCTACTGAATTCGGCGCGGCCGGGGCCCGCCGACCGGATCATGGTGGTCGGCCTCGGCGGCGTCGGCATGGCGGCGGTGCTGGTGGCCGTCTCGCTGGGCGCGCCGGAGGTGATCGCCGTCGACACAGTTCCCGAAAAGCTCGCGCTGGCGAAGGATCTCGGCGCGACGGCGACCTACACCCCGGCCGAGCTGGCCGAACAGGGTGTGCAGGCGGAAGTGGTCGTCGAGGCGGCAGGCAACGTGCGCGCCTTCGAGACCGCCGTCGCGGCGACCGCGGCGGGCGGCACCACGGTCACGGTCGGCCTGCCCGCCCCCGACGCTCGCGCGAGCATTTCGCCGCTGGGCCTGGTGGCGCAGGGACGCTCCATCGTGGGCAGCTACCTGGGTTCGGCGGTGCCCTCGCGCGACATTCCCGAGTATGTGCGGATGTGGCGTGCGGGCCGGCTCCCGGTGGAGCGGCTGGTATCGGCGCACATCGGACTCGACGACATCAACCGCGCCATGGACGAGCTCGCGGCCGGGCACGCGCTGCGTCAGGTGATCGTTTTCGACTGATCCGGCGATCGTGGGGTAGCGCTGCCGCGCCGCGCGGTCGTATCGCGAGCGCAGCGCTACGGCGTTGATCGAGGTGCTCGAGACTCCGGCTGCGGAGCGTCGGCCGCGTCCATCGCGTCCACGAAACGACCGAGAAGCCGGGCGAATTCGGCGCGCTCTCGCTCCGTCCAGCCCGCCATCGCCGCCGCGGTCGCCGCCGCGCGCCTGCGGTGGGCCGCGGCTAGGACCCGGCGGCCGAGCTCGGTCGGACGAAGCACCGCCTTGCGTCCGTCGCGCTGGTCGGCGACTCGTTCCAGCCATCCCTCCGAGACGGCTTGGGCGACAAGGCGGCTCGCGCGCGGCTGGTCGACGCCCAATGCCGGGGCCAGCGCTCCCACGGTGGCGTCATCGATGCTCGACACCGCATCGAGGGCCCGGAAAACCGCTGCGGGAACCTGACTCTCGCCCGCCAGTGTGCCGCGGGTCTGCCTGCGCCGGATGCGGACCATGGCCGCCGCGACCGCCTCGGTGTACGCACTCTGCTCTTCCATCGCGCCCATTTCCATGTCAAACTACATATAAATGTCATACTACATGCACTTGGAGGGATGATGGCCGAGCGCAGAATCGGATACCTGCTCCAGGAACTCGACCGGCTGATCGAGGCGCGATTCGACGACGATCTCGCCGCGGGCGGGCTGAGCCGACGGCACTGGCAGCTGCTGCACACGCTCTCGGAGGGGCCGCGCTCGGCGGACGAGCTGCGCGACGCCTTGGCGCCGTTCTGGAAGACCGAGGGGGAGTGGGAGATCGAGATTCGCGACCTGTCGTCGGCCGGCCTGGTCGACGGTGACGCGGGCGCTATCGCACTGACCGCCGCGGGCCGGACCGTCCACGACGAGACCTTCGTCCGCATCGCGGAACGCCGCCGCACGATGGCGTCGGGCGTCGAGCCCGACCAGTTCGCGACCACGATGCGGGTCTTGGCGCAGATGATCGAAAATCTCGCTGGCGCGGGTCGAGCTGGGGAGCTGGGCTCGAATTGACCACGGTGGTCGTCTGTCCGTGGACATAGCGCTATCGAGCTATGCGCATCGATCGATGCATCGCAAGACGGGGAGACGCCCGGGGAAGTCCGGTCCGCGCACCGCTCGATAGGCTTGCCCCAACACCAGCGGAACGAGGAGGTGCGGTGACCATTCGGGTCGGAGTGCTCGGAGCAGGCGGGAAGGTCGGACAGGCGATCTGCGCGGCGGTGCAAGCGGCGGACGACCTGGAGTTGGTCGCGCAGGTCGACAAGGGCGACGCGCTGGAGACGTTCACCGAGAACGGGGCCGAGGTCGTGGTCGACTTCACCCACCCCGACGTGGTGATGGGCAATCTGAAGTTCTTGGTGGAGCGCGGTATTCACGCCGTCGTCGGCACCACGGGCTTCGATGAGGCGCGGTTGAACGAGGTGCGCGGCTGGCTGGCCGACCGGCCCGAGACGGGCGTGCTGATCGCCCCCAACTTCGCCATCGGCGCGGTGCTGTCCATGCGCTTCGCCGAGCAGGCCGCGCGGTTCTTCGAATCCGTCGAGGTCATCGAACTGCACCACCCGAACAAGGCCGACGCGCCCTCGGGCACCGCGTACCGCACGGCCGGCCTGATCGCCGAGGCCAGGGCGCGCGCCGGCGTCGGCCGCAGCCCCGACGCGACCACCACCGAACTGGAGGGCGCGCGCGGCGCCGACGTCGACGACGTGCGGGTGCACTCGGTGCGGCTCGCCGGGCTCGTCGCGCACCAGGAGGTGCTGTTCGGTACCCAGGGCGAGACCCTGACCATCCGGCACGACTCGATCGACCGCTCCTCGTTCGCGCCGGGCGTGCTGCTCGGCGTCCGGGGGATCGCGGGCCGACCGGGACTGACCGTCGGACTCGATCCGTTCTTGGATCTATGAGCCGGCGCATCGTCCGAAGGAGCGTCGAGCCGCGCGCCGCACACCCGACGGCCGCGTCGAAGGCGCGTCCGTGAACGCCGAGGCCGGCGCGGGCCGCGGTGAGATCGCGCGCGTCGTGGGGCTGATCGCCGCACTGGTGCTCGCGCTCGGTTTCTATTTCCTGCTGCTCGGCCGAATCTCGTTCGCCCTGATCGACTCCGGCAAACCCGCTGGCATCGCGATGGGTATCGGCGTGCTGCTGCTGCCGATCATCGGCGTGTGGGTGGTGGCCGCGACGGTGCGCGCGGCGCTGGCCCACCAGCACCTGGCCCGCCGCATCCACGAGGAGGGCCTGGAACTGGACACCTCGACGCTGGCGCGGCGACCGTCCGGCCGCATCGAACGCGCCGCGGCCGACGAGCTGTTCGAACAGGTGAAGCGGGAATGGGAGGCCGACCCGGACAACTGGCGGGTCTCCTACCGCCTGGCCCGCGCCTACGACTACGCGGGTGACCGCACCCGGGCGCGCGAAACCATGCGGCGCGCGGTGGCGCTGGAGAAGCTGGAACGCGAGCAGCGCGAAGGGTAGCGAACAGTGGCCCGACTGTTGATCATCCATCACACCCCGTCGCCGCACATGCAAGCGATGTTCGAGGCGGTGGTGTCCGGCGCGACCGACCCGGAGATCGAGGGCGTCGAGGTGGTGCGCCGAGCGGCGCTCGGCGTCACCGCGAGCGACGTGCTCGCCGCCGACGGATACCTGCTCGGCAGCCCGGCCAACCTCGGCTACATGTCGGGCGCGCTCAAGCACGCGTTCGACACGTTCTATTACCCGTGCCTGGATTCCACCAAGGGCCGCCCCTACGGCCTCTACCTGCACGGCAACGAGGGAACCGAGGGCGCCGAGCGCGGGGTCGACCGGATCACCACCGGCCTGGGCTGGGTGAAGGTGGTCGCGCCCGCGATCGTATCCGGTCCGCCGTCGAAGGACGACCTGGAGAAGTGCTGGGAGCTGGGCGCGACCGTCGCCGCGGGACTGGCTGACTGACGCCCGGTGAAGGCGGTGTCAGGGGCGCCGAACCCGGCATCGACCGCGTGATCACAGGTCTCGGCTGGGTGAATGTGGTCGCGGCGGTTATCGTTTCGGCACGCCCGTCGAGCGGACCTGGAACGATCCCGGGAGCTGGGCGCCACGGTCGCCGCACGGCCGAGTCGTGGATCGGCCCCGATTTTTGGTGTCTGACCGCCTCGTCCTCGCGACCGTCATACTGCGACGTGACGTTGAAGCGGGGGGATTGTGGACGAGCTGCTCGGGATGGGAGTGTCGAGGTGACGTGGGCCGACGGCGGCGGTGCGAGGACAGCGCGACGGATCGGGCTCGTCGAGGACCACGAATCGGTCGCGATCGGGCTCGCCGCGATGCTCGCGCCGGAACCGGACCTCGATCTGGTGTACACGGCGGGAACGGTGCCGGAACTGCTCGCGGCGGCCGGGCCCTCGCCCGGGCTGGATCTGGTGGTGCTCGATCTGCGGCTGGCCGACGGCTCCGCGCCCGAGGACAACGTGCGCGCGCTGCGTGAACGCGGCATCGAGGTGCTGGTGTTCACCGGAGCCGACAACGCGTTCCTGGTGCGTTCCGCGGCCCGCGCGGGCGTGCTCGGCGTGGTCCGCAAATCCGAGGACGTCCCGACCGTGGTGGCGGCCGTGCGCCGCGCCGCCTCGGGTGAGCAGGTGGTCACCACCGACTGGGCCGCCGCCATCGATGGCGACCCGCAACTGTCCGACGTTGGCCTCAGTCCCCGCCAGGAGGAAGTGCTCACCCTGTACGCCTCGGGCGAGAAAGCCTCCCGCGTGGCGCGTTTGACCGGCCTCTCCGAGCAGACCGTCAACGACTATCTCGGCCGCATCCGCCAGAAGTACGCCGACGCGGGCCGTCCCGCCCCGACCAAGACCGACCTCTACAAACGCGCCGTGGAGGACGGATGGCTACCGGTTCCCGAGCGGCATCCGCGCGGATGATCCCGGCCGGCACGCTGGACACCGCGTCGGCCGCACTCGATCCCGGACCCGGCTCGACGTCGGCGAGCCGGTGGCGTCGCTTGCTGGGAGCGGTGGGCAACAACGCCGACGAGCCTGCCTCGGACCGGATCCTGCGCAGGCTCGGGTCGACCTTCGCCATCGCCGGGATGATCGCCGCGGTGGTCGAGCTCCCGGAGATCGCCGATCAGAGCCGGTTCGCGCCGCTCGGCTGGACGGTACTGGCGTTCGCGCTGGCCTTCGGGTGGTCGCCGGTGCTGGCCATCGTGTCGGTCGGCATGAGCAGACGGGTCATCCAGGCCGTCGCGGGCACCGCGGCGATCAGCTACCTCGTCGCGATGGCGCTGATCCCGTTCGCCTACCGCCAGCCCGCGACCGATGCCACCTCGGTGTGGCTGTATCGCGTGTTCGCGCTGGGCGTGCTCGCCGCGGCGCTGGCGTGGCGGCGGCCGATCGCGGTGTGTTACTTGGTCTTCGGCGGTGCGGTGGCGGCCGTCGCCAATATGAATGTGGTGCCGCACGGCACGACCTGGTCGCTGCTCAGCGATTTCGCGCGTTCCGTCGGGCTGTGCGCGCTGTTCCTGTGGTGCGCCGTCTACGCGAGAGCGGCCGCCGCCCGCGTCGACCGGGAATCGGCGATCGCGAGCAGCCGTGCCGCCGCCGCGGCGGGCGCGGCCGCCCGCGACCGGGAGCGCGCGCGTTTCGCGGCGCTGATCCACGACGCGGTGCTGTCCACCTTGCTCGACGCCGCACGCACCGGCACCGATTCCCCGGTGCTGCGCAAACAGGCCGAACGAACGCTCGCCCAGCTCGACGAATTACGCGGCGGGGGAACCGAACCCGACCGGCTCAACGCCCAAGCGGCCGTCGGATTCCTGCGCGCGGCGGTGTACGAGGTCAACCAGGGCATCGTGTTCGGCGCGCGCCGCTGGTCCGGGGTGGACGACCTGCGGCTGCCGGTGGACGCGGCGGGGACCATCGCCGCGGCGCTGGCCGAGGCGGTGCGCAACAGCCTGCGGCACGCGACCGTGCCGGGGCGCGCGGTGCAGCGGGCGGTCACCGTCACCGTCAGCGCGGGCGGGATCCGGGTGGTCTTCCGCGACGACGGCGCGGGCTTCGACCCGGCCAAGGTGCCGGTGGACCGGCTCGGCATCTCGGTCAGCATCCTGGGCCGTATGCGCAGGCTGTCTGGCGGCGCGGCGTTCGTCGAATCGCAGCCCGGCGAGGGCACGTCGGTGACGCTGGTGTGGGGCAGCGATGGTTGACGCCGATTCCGACCTAGGGGTCCGCGATCTGCTCGGCCTGCGCGACGCGTCGGCCTGGCTGTTCCTGATCATCCTCGAGGTGACCATCGTCCTGTACATGGTCCGCAATTTCTCCGACGCGTCGCCGTTCGCGGCCATCACCGGGATCGTCCTGCTCGCGGTGGCCGGAATCCTTGTGCTCGTCGTCCCGGTGGATCCATTGCCATGGCCGGCAACGGTTTTCGTGGCCGCCTCCGGGCCCGTGGCGACCGCGCTGAACACTTTGCACATCGAAGAGGGCTGGTCGAAGCCGGTGTGGTCGGCGTTCGCCTCCTCGTACGTGCTCGCGGTGCTGGTGCTGCGCGGCAGGCTCGGAGCCGCTTGGCTCGGCGTCGCGGGCGTGGCCGCGGTGGTCGCGACCGTCACCGCGACGGCGGAGCTGCGCGGGGGAGTGCTCGCCGGGACCGTGGTGCCGATCGCGACGGTGGCCAGTGTCTCGGTGTGCGCCGCGATCATGCGGCCCACCCAGCGTTCGCTGCGCCTGCTGCGCGAGGAAGCGACCATGCGCGCGGCGGCGGAAGCCACGATGGCCGCGGAGAACGGCGAACGCGATCGACAGCTGGCCCGGCTGGACAAGGTGGCGCGGCCGATCCTGGAGCGCATCGCCGACGGTGCCGAGCTCACCGCGGCCGAGCGCGAACAGTGCCGACTGCTGGAAGCCGAACTGCGCGACGGTCTTCGCGCGCCCCAGCTGGTCACCGACGAGCTCAGCAGCGCCGCACGCGGCGCGCGCTCCCGCGGTGTCGAGGTGGTGCTGCTGGACGACGGTGGTTTCGCCGGTGTGCCGCGCTGGGTGCGTCAGCGGGTGATCGATGCGGCGATCAGGGAATTGGACGCGGCGAACGCGGGTTCGGTCACGGTCCGCGTGCTTCCGATGGGCCGCCGCGTCCTCGCCACGGTGCTGGCCAGCGCCCCCGCCAGCGCCCGCCGCACCGAGATCGACGCGGCGGGCGAGGTCGTCGTCACCGTTTGATTCCGGTCATTCGAGCAACGGGAAGCGGCCCGAGGTGAGCAATCCGGTGATGGCGTCGATCTTCGCTTGCGGCGCCGCGTAATCCGGGTGCGCGCGCAGCACGGCCGCGGCGTCGCGCAGCCGGTGGATCTGGGCGGCCGCTTCGGCGACGCCGCGCCCGCCCGGGCTGACCGGGTGGGCGGTGAAGGCGGGATTGTCCAGGTCGACGCGGCCGAGTGCGCGGGCCTTGCCGACGCGGCGCGGGCAGCGGCACAACGCTTTCGGCTCGACCACCCCGCAGGTCGACCGCAGAAACGTCCCGAGGCGCTGTTTGACGCGTTCGAGCCGCTTCTGGCAGGCCGCCGGGGTGGTGCCGAGGATCCAGGCGGCCTCGGCGGCCTTCAGTTCGAAGATCTCGCCGAGCACGAAGACGACGCGTTCCTCGCGGCCGAGGCATTGCAGCATCCCCTGCGTGCAGCTCAGTCGCACCTCCTCGGCCAGCAGGGCGGCCTCGGGGCCTTGGTAGTCGGCGGCGGCGAGACCGTCGGCGAGGTCCGCACGGAAATCGTCCAGGCCGATCTGTTCCTGTTCCTGCGGCGAGCGCCTGCGCAGGTTGAGCAGGTAGTTGACGCCGACGCGGTAGGCCCAGGTCAGCAGTTTGGCCTCGCCGCGCCAGGTGGACAGCCGGGTGACGACGCGCAGCAGGATCTCCTGCACGGCGTCCTCGGCATCGGGTGGGCGGCCGACCATGCGCAGCGCCAGCCGGTACAGCGGATCCTGCAGGCGGCCGATCACCTCGCGCAGCGCCGCCTGGTCACCGTCGACGGCGCGCGCGACGAGCCGTAATTCTTCCGGATCCGGGCCCGTCACAGTGGAATCGGCCGCCTCGGCTCCGGTTCCGCCGCTCACGGCGTTCCTCGCTGAACGTCGTCGGCGCACGTCGAATTCGACAGCGCTGCACAGTACATCGTCGCCTTCCTCTCTGTCCTACACCGCGGTCGGCTGTGTGGTCAGCGCGTGCCTGCGCAGCCAGTTCGCGACGGCTCGCCCGATGGCGTCGGGCTGGTCTTCCGGGCTGTGATGCGCGCCAGGCCCGACGGACTCGACCTCGACGGCGGCGAAAGTCCGCGCCGCCCAGTCGATCACCTCCGGGGAGCCGAGGCCGACCCCGGGCTCCACACGCATCAGCAGCTTGGGCACCTCGGGACTCTCCGCCATCCACCGCCCGTATTCAGCGACCCGCCGGGCGACGTCGGCGGGCTCGCCGTCGAGCGGGAATTCGCGGGCCCACGCCAGCATCGGCTTGCGCGTTTCCGGGGTCGGGTAGGGGGCGCGGTACGCGTCGAGGTCGGCCTCGGTGAGTCCGGCGATGAGCTTGGGCAGGTTGTATTCGATGAACAGATTCTGTTCCAGCACGGCCTTTTCCCCTTCCGGCGAGCGGAAGGTGCGGAACATCTCGGCCGATCCCTGCGGCAGTTCGTCCCAGCGCATCGGGCGCAGGAAGGTTTCGATCAGCGCGATGCCGCTGACCCGGCCCTGGCGGCGAGCCGCGTAATCCATCGCGAGGGCGCCGCCCCAGTCGTGGCCGACGAGGACGACCCGATCGAGGGCGAGTGCGTCGAACCACCCGTCGAGGTAGCGGGCGTGGTCGTCGAGCCGGTAGGCGATGTCCGGCTTGCCCGACGCGCCCATGCCGATCAGATCCGGCGCCAGGCACCGCGCCTGATCCTCGACGTGCGGAATCACATTGCGCCACAGGTAGGACGACGTCGGGTTGCCGTGCAGGAACACCACGGGGACCTCGCCCGATCCGGTGTCGTGGTAGTGGAGGAACGAGTCGAGAACATCGATGGTTGCCATAGGGGCGTCCTTTCCGGTGTTGTGCCCTGTCACTCCGGTTCGACACAGGTTTTCGACGCGGTCCGACAACTCCGGTGTGTGATGTGCGCCACTGCGGCGCTCCCGTTCAGGCCAGCAGCGGAAACTGCCCCGATCGCAACAGCGTCGCGATGGCGTCCATCCGTTCGCTCGGTGCTGCGTAGTCCGGATGCCCACGCAGCACCGCCGCCACGTCGTGCAGCCGGATCATCTGCTCCTCGGCTTCCAGCACTGTCCGGCCGCCGGGGCTCACCGGATGGGTGGCGTATCGCGGCGCCGCCGGGTCGACGCGGCCGAGCGCGACCGCCTTCTCGACCCGCCGCGAGCAGCGGCACGCGGCGCGCGGGTCGGCCACGCCGCACGCTGAGCCGAGGAACGCGCCGAGCCGTTTCTTCGCTCGCTCCAGTCGTTTTCGGTAGGCGGCCGGTGTGATGTCGAGAATCCACGCCGCCTCCGCGGAACCGAGTTCGAAGACCTGGCCGAGCACGAACGCGACGCGTTCCTCGCGGGCCAGGCATTGCAGCATGCCCTGGCTGCAATTGAGCCGGACCTCGCTCGACAGCAGCGCGGCCCGTGGCCCTTGGTAGTCCTCGGCGGCCAGGCCGTCGGTGAGGCCGGCGCCGAACTCCTCCAGGCTGAGCTCGCGCTGTTCCTGCGGCGACCGCGTGCGCAGGTTGATCAAGTAGTTGACGCCGATGCGGTAGGCCCAGGTGAGCAGCTTCGCCTCGCCGCGGAAGGTGGCGAGACGGGTGACCGCGCGGATCAGGATCTCCTGGGTGGCGTCCTCCGCCTCCGCGGGCCGCCCCACCATCCGCAGGGCCAGCCGATACAGCGGATCCTGCAGCATGCGAACGATTTCGGCGATCGCGTCCCGGTCGCCGTCCACCGCGCGGGCGACCAGCGCCGCCTCGGCGCGACGGACGTCCGCCGCCGCGTCCTGGCCTGGGTCGACCGCGGGGGTGTCTGCACTGCTCATCGGGCCATCTTCGGCAGCGCGCCGCCGTGCCGCAAGCGCGGAGGGGCCGTCGCGGCGGACGGGCCGGACCGGCGGACCGGCTCGGTCGTCCCGCACGCCGCCACCGACGACGGGATTCAGGCCCGCGCGACATCCGAAACCAGTGCGCGCCTGCGCAGCCATTCCGCGACCGCCGTGCCGATCTCATCCGGCCGATCCTCCGGTGCGTGATGACCGGCGGGTGGGATCGAGACCAGCTCGGCGTCGGCGAAAGTGCTTGCGGCCCATTGCACCGCCTCGGACGAGCCGAGGCCGACGCCGTTCTCCAGCGCCATGATCAGCGTCGGGATTCCCGGCGTCTCGGCCAGGTACCGGCCGTAGTTGTGCACGATGGCGACAACGTCGGCCGGTTCGCCGCCCAGCGGGAACTCCCTCGGCCACGCCAGCAGCGGCTTGCGCGCGGCGGGCGTGGGGTAGGGGGCGCGATAGACGTCGTGGTCGCGCTGCGACAGATTCGCGACGCCTTTCGGCAGGTTGAACTCGATGAACATGTTCTCCTCCAACACCATTCGTTCTCCCTCGGCACTGCGGAACTTGCGGAACAGCTCGGCGCCGAGCGGCGGCAGCTCCTCCCATTCCAGCGGGCGCAGGAAGGTCTCGATCAACGCGATGCCGCGCACCCGCCCGGGGTGGCGCGCGGCCCAGTCCATGCCCAGCGCGCCGCCCCAGTCGTGGCCGACGATGACCACTTCGTCCAGGCCGACCGCGTCGAACCAGGCATCCAGGTAGCGCGCGTGGTCGACGAAGCGGTAGTCGATGTCGGGCTTGCCCGACGCGCCCATGCCGATGAGATCGGGGGCCAGTGCCCTGGCCTGGTCGCTGACGTGCGGAATCACGTTGCGCCACAGGTAGGACGAGGTCGGGTTGCCGTGCAGGAACACCACGGGCACGGAACCCGCGCCGGTGTCGGTGTCGATGTAGGAGATGAACGAATCGAGAACGTCGACGGTGGGCACGATGCTGCTCCCTCGGGATCGTGGGTGTGGCGCGGTGGGCCACTCCCTTTGTTGCTGACACCCGTTTCGACACACCGTTCGGTCCCGCTGTGACCGGGCGATGTGTGACGCTCGACACAGCCTGTCGCCGAAGGTCGTCCCGATCTGTGGATGGGCCCCGTGTGCGGAACCTGCCGTCCGATTCGTGTCGGACCCCCGTGGCATTGTTCGGGTATGCGGAAGATGAGTGCGGCGGCCGCGCGTCGGACGGCCCTGGCCGCGCAGGGGTTCGGCAGGCGACGGCCTGCGACCGTCACCCGGCGCACGGTGGCCGAGGTGCTCGCCAGAACCCAGCTCTTGCAACTCGATTCGGTGTCGGCGGTGGTGCGCGCCCACTACGCCCCGGTGTTCAGCAGGATCGGCGCCTACGATCGCGCGCTGCTCGACGAGTTCGCCTGGAGTCACAGCGCCAAGCGGCCGCGGCGGCTCGTCGAGTACTGGGCGCACGAGGCCGCGCTCATCCCGGTGGAGGACTGGCCGCTGATGCGCTGGCGGATGGAGCGGTACCGGCACGGCCGCTGGTCCGGGATGCGCAAGGTGCTGGAACGGAATCCGACGCTGGGCAAGGACATCCTGGACGTCATCCGTGACGTCGGCGCGGCGACCGCCGGTGAGGTGGAACGGCATCTCGAGCTGGACAAGCCGCGACCGAAGGGGTCCTGGTGGAATCTCAGCGACACCAAGATGATCTGCGAACAGCTCTTCGCCGCGGGCGAGCTCTCCGTGGACAAGCGCGTCGGCTTCGCGCGGCACTACGACCTCGCCGAGCGGGTGATCCCGCCGGAAGTGTTGGCGCGCAACGTCTCCGAGGAGGATGCCGGGCTGGAGCTGGTCCGCCGCGCGGCCACCGCGCTCGGCATCGGCACCGAGACCGACCTGCGCGACTACTACCGAATGCATCGCGCCCAGACCGAGCCCGCGATCGCGGCGCTGGTGGACGCGGGCGAACTGGAAGAGGTCGAGGTCGACGGATGGGGCAAGCCCGGGTACCTGTGGTCGGCGGCGGCGACGCCGCGCCGCGTCGAGGGCGCCGCGCTGCTGTGCCCGTTCGATCCGCTCGTCTTCTTCCGGCCGCGCACCGAGCGGATCTTCGATTTCCACTACCGCATCGAGATCTACACCCCCGAGCACAAACGGGTGCACGGCTACTACGTCTTCCCCTTCCTGAAGGACGGCGAGCTGGTCGGTCGAGTCGATCTGCGCGCCGAACGCGCGAACGGATGGCTGCTGGTGCCCGGCGCGTTCGCCGAGCCCGGCCGCTGTGACGGGGAGACCGCCGCGGCGCTGCGGACGCTGTTGCGTGAGATGGCGGACTGGCTCGAACTCGACGATGTCGTGATCGGCGAACGCGGAGACCTGGCCGCGCTGCTGTGATCGCAGGGGAGGCAGCGGGCCCGATCGGGTGCGGCGACCGATGTCAGATGTCGCGCTTGGGTCCGTGGCCTCGCATCTGGTCGCGCAGCGCACCGGACACCGCGTTGGACAGCCACGAGTTCAGCGAGACCCCGCTGGCCGCGGCCGCCTCCTCGGCCTTCGCCTTCATCTGCTCGACGAGGCGCAGCGTGACCCGGCTGATGTCGCCGGTCATCTCCTCGATGGTCGGGTGCTCCTCGGTGGCGTTCTTGCGCACGTCCACGGTGGCGTCGGTGCCGTCCACCGAGACGCGCACGGTGCGGTCGGTCAATTCCGCGCTGACCTCGGCGGCCAGTTCGGAGAGGGCCGCGAGCAGCACGAGACGCGCCGACGATTCGGTCGCCGCGGCCAGGGCGGCGGCGGTGGCCTGGGTCTTCTCGTCGCCGAGCGCCGCGGCGGCCACCAGGTTCTCGCGCAGCTGAGCGGTGTACTTGTTCAAATCCATGACACCAGTGTGACGCCACTTTTGATGTCATTCAAGGAAGGAGTGATGTCTTCGTGGCGTCGGTGGGAGGTGAATCACCCGGCCGGGCAGCCGGATCGCCGGTCACGGTGTCGAGGGTGTTCCTGGGACCGGGTAGCCTTTCTGACCATGACGAACGGTGAATCGACGCCAACGGAGCTGCGCGCGTCCGGCACAGTAGGTGTCGCGATGGTGACCCCCTTCAGTGCCGACGGCAAGCTGGATGTCGATGCCGGGGTCGCGCTGGCGGCCCGTCTCGTCGACCGCGGCGTCGACCTGCTCGCGATCTCCGGTACCACCGGCGAATCGCCGACCACCACCGAGTCGGAGAAGTTCGACCTGCTGCACGCCGTTGTCGACGCCGTGGGCGATCGCGCCACCGTGATCGCGGGCGCGGGCACCTACGACACCGCCCACTCCATCGAACTCGCGCGCAACGCGCAGCGAGCGGGCGCGCACGGTCTGCTCGTGGTGACGCCCTACTACTCGCGCCCGTCGCAGGAGGGCCTGATCGCGCACTTCACCGCGGTCGCCGACGCCACCGACCTGCCGGTCACCCTCTACGACATTCCGCCACGCTCCATCATCCCAATCGGCCCCGACACGATTCGCAAGCTCGCCGAGCACCCGCGCATCGTCGCGGTGAAGGACGCCAAGGGCGACCTGAACGCGGGCGCCGAGCTCATCGCCGAAACCGGCCTCGCCTTCTACTCCGGCGACGACAGCCTGAATCTGCCCTGGCTGTCCATCGGCGCCGTCGGATTCATCAGCGTCATCGGCCATCTGGTGCCCGAGCGCCTGCGCGAACTCGTCGACGCCTACCGGGCGGGCGACGTGGCGCGGGCCCGTGACATCAATGCCCGGCTCGTCCCGTTGAACCACGCCATGGCCCGCCTCGGCGGTGTCGCGATGACCAAGGGCGGCCTGCGCCTGCTCGGCGTCGAAGTCGGCGAGCCGCGGTTGCCGCAGCTGATGCCGAACACCGAGGCGCTGGACCGGCTCGCCGTCGACCTGCGGACCGCGGGGGTGCTGGGATGAGCGACCACAGTGACCTAGTCCGAGGCGCATCCGTCACCGGAGAGGAGACATCGTCATGACGACTCCGCGCCGTCCCCGCCGCGCCGCGTCCCGCCCCGCGGGCGCCCCCGAACCGACTCCCGTCGAGCGGGAACGCACCGAAAAGCCCGCCGCCGAACCCGTCGCCGCGCAGGCCGAAACCACCGCGAAGCGCGAGACCACCGCGAAGCGCGAAGCGGCCGCTCAGCCCGAAACCACCGCGCGGGAAACCGCCGCGCAGCGGGAAACCGCCGCGCAGCGGGAAACGGTCCGCCAGGCCGAGTCCGCCCGCGCCGAGTCGGCGCGAAAGTCGGACCGCGCCAAGAAGTCGCAGCCCGCTCAGGCTCAGCAGCCCGAATCCCCGCGGCAGAACGGTCAGGGCCGCCGCGCCGGACGCGGTCGGCAAGGCCGCGGCCGCGGCGAACAGGCGCCCGCCAAACCGCCCGTGGTCGCCGCGCAGGACCGGCTCGGCGCCCCGCCGAAGCTGCCCAAGAACGGTCTGCGCGTCTTCGCGCTCGGCGGCATCGGCGAAATCGGCCGCAACATGACCGTTTTCGAATACGACGGCAAGCTGCTCATCGTCGACTGCGGCGTGCTCTTCCCCGAGGACCAGCAGCCCGGCGTCGACCTGATCCTGCCCGACTTCCGGCCCATCGAGGACCGGATGGACGATGTCGTCGCGATCGTGCTCACCCACGGGCACGAGGACCACATCGGCGCGGTGCCGTTCTTGCTGCGCATGCGCGGCGACATCCCGGTCATCGGTGCCAAGTTCACCCTCGCGCTGGTCGCGGCGAAGTGCCGCGAGCACCGGCTGCACCCTAAGCTCATGGAGGTCGTCGAGGGCGAGACCACCATCCACGGTCCGTTCGAGTGCGAGTACTTCGCGGTCAACCACTCGATCCCGGACGCGATCGCGGTCGCCATCCGAACCCCGGCGGGCGTCGCGCTGCACACCGGAGACATCAAGCTGGACCAGCTGCCGCTGGACGGACGACTCACCGACCTGGCCGGTTTCTCCCGGCTCGGTGACGAGGGCGTCGACCTGTTCCTGGTGGACTCCACCAATGCCGAGGTGCCCGGGTTCGTCACGCCGGAACGCGAGATCGGCGGCGTGCTGGACAACGTGATCGGCAAGGCGCGCAACCGGGTCATCGTGGCCTCCTTCGCCAGCCACGTGCACCGCATTCAGCAGGTCGTCGACGTGGCCCAGAAGTACGGGCGCCGTGTCTGTTTCGTCGGCCGCTCGATGGTCCGCAACATGCAGATCGCCCAGGATCTCGGCTACCTGACGGTGCCCGACGGCGTTGTCGTCGACCTCGACGTGGCCGCGACCCTGCCCGGCGACCGCCTGGTGCTCATCTCGACCGGATCGCAGGGCGAGCCGCTCTCGGCGCTGTCCAGGATGGCGCGCGGCGATCACCGGCAGATCCACATCCGCGCCGACGACCTGGTCGTACTGGCCTCCTCCTTGATCCCAGGCAACGAGAACTCGGTGTTCGCCGTGGTCAACGGGCTGGCCAGGCTGGGCGCCACGGTCATCACCCAGCAGAACGCCAAGGTGCACGTTTCCGGGCACGCCTCAGCGGGCGAGCTGCTGTACCTGTACAACGCGGTGCGCCCCACCAATGCCATGCCGGTGCACGGCGAATGGCGGCACCTGCGCGCCAACGCCGCGCTCGCGGTGGCCACCGGCGTCCCCGAGGAGCGGGTGGTGCTCGCCGAGGACGGCGTGGTGGTCGACCTGGTGGACGGCATCGCGTCGATCGTCGGCCGGGTGCCGGTCGGCCACGTCTACGTGGACGGCCTTTCCGTCGGGGATGTCGGCGAGTCCACCCTGTCGGACCGTCTGGTGCTCGGCGAAGGTGGTTTCATCTCCATCACCGTCGCCATCGACGAGACCACCGGCAAGGCCGTGAGTGCGCCGGAACTGAGCGGGCGCGGCTTCTCCGACGACCCGACCGCGCTGGCCGACGCCGCGGAACTCGTCGAGGCCGAGCTGCTGCGGCTGGCGGGTGAGGGCGTCACCGACATCCACCGCATCGCCCAGGGCGTGCGGCGGGTGGTCGGGCGCTGGGTCGCCGAGACCTACCGCCGCCGTCCGATGATCGTGCCGACTGTCATCGGCGTCTGATCCCGAATCGCGAAAAGCGCCGGAGGGCAATGCCTTCCGGCGCTTTTCACGTCTTCTACTGAGCCTGGCAGGCGGCGGAGTCCAGCTTCGCCGAGCGCACGATGTTGCAGGTGAACTGGTGGGAGACCTTCCAGTCGCTGCCTTCCGCGACGAACTCGACGAACGCGTTCTCCACCGGCTGCCCGTCGATGGTGACCTTCGCGTCGGCCTTCAGCTTGCCGTCCTTGGGTTCCTGCACATTGGTGATCTGGACGGTCACCTTGTTGCGCTTGGCCGCGTCGACCAGCTTGTCGACCAGCTGCGGATCGCGCTCGGCGTCCTGGATCCAGCTGATCTTCTCCTCGGCGCTCACCGAGGGATCGAAGGCGCGGTTGATGCGCTCGTTGAGCAGCGAAGCGGCGGGCTTGGGCAGGTTCGGCCGCGTGGTCGAGGTGGGCGCCTTGCCGTCGACGGCCTTGTCCTCGTTCTTACCTTCCTCGAACTTGCCCGCGGGCGAGGTGCTCGCGCCCGTGGTCGAGGAGGAGTCGGTGCTGGAGCTGCACGCGCCGAGCGCGAACGCCGAGGCGGTCAGCAGCACGGCGACCGCGGCCCGAATGGAGCGGTGTTTCACGATTTTCCCCTGGTGAAGTGGTGTCGCGCCGACACAGCTGACGGCGCGACGGTGTCGGATTTACAGCGAGTAGCCCGAGGTGCAGCGCCAGTCGACGACCCAGCCGCCGGAGAGGCGGCTCAGCGCCGCGGCCCGGGCCTCGGAGTAGCTCGGCCGCGCCGACGCGCTCCAGCGTGTGTCGGAGCTGGCGAGCACGCCGCAGCCGTTGGTCCAGGAGACCAGGGTGGAGCAGCCGTAACCGCAGACATCGATAGCGGCGTCCTCGGCGGCGCTGTAGCTTCCGTAGTTGTTGGCGATGCCGTAGCTACCGTCGCTCGACACGGCGATCGCGCCGTAGTAGCCGTATCCGGCCTGCGCCGGTGCCGAGGTGGCCAGCATCGAACCGACCGTTGCCACGATGACCGCGGCAGCGGTGAAGAACTTCTTCAAGGTGAATCCCTTCGAACTGAGAGGTCCACGACCCTATGGACCAGTGACAAGCTACCGAGCAACCATTCGGGAATCCAGTCGGCGCATTCCATTTCGGTGTCGCACGGGTCCAGACGACCGGCCGGGCTCCCAAGCGACCTTCCGGTATCGGTTATGGTCGGCACGTGAGCATGGCACAACGGGAACGTCGAGCGCTGGTGGCCGCGATGTCGTCGGCCGGTCCCGATGCACCGACCCTTTGCGGCGGGTGGACCGTGCGAGACTTGGCGGCGCACTTGATCGTTCGGGAACGCCGCCCCGACGCCGCGCCCGGCATCCTGCTGAAGCCGTTCGCCGGCTACCTCGAGTCGGTGCAGGACCGCGTGGCGCGCAAGCCCTTTCCCGAGCTGCTGGACCTGGTGCGGACCGGCCCGCCCTGGTGGTCGCCGCTGAAGCCGGTGGACGCGGTGGTCAATCTGAGCGAGATGTTCGTGCACCACGAGGATGTGCGCCGCGCCGGATCGGACTGGCAGCCGCGCGAACTCTCCGACGCCGACGAGTCCCAGTTGTGGAACGTGGCGCGACGGGTCGGCAAGATGGCCTACCGCGCCGCCCCCGTGCCGGTGGTGCTGGCGACGCCCGATGGCCGCCGTGCGGAAGTGAGGTCGGCCGAGGGCGCCGCGGTGACGCTCACCGGTAAGCCTTCCGAACTGGTGCTGCACGCGTTCGGCCGCGACAAGGTGCGCATCGAGACCACGGGCGACGAGGACGCCGTGCGCGCGGTGCTGGAACTCGACCGCTCGTTCTGAACCGCCCGTATCCATCGCTCGAGCGGGGCGTTCGGCTGTGATCCGCCGCGCTCGAGGCGGGCGATACGGGTGTTGCGGATGGTCTGGATGGGGCGTTTGCGGCTAGCCTGGGTCCATGGCAGGTAAGTCCCGCAGCACCACGACACCTCGTGCGCGGGCGGGATCGGCCCGGGGGAGGACCACCACGGCGCGGTCTCGTTCCACCACACCCCGGGGTGGTTCCGCTCCGCGCGGGCGCGCCACACCGGCCCGCAGACCCGTGCGCCGCACGTCCGACACCGCGCCGCTCGCGGTCATCAGCCGGGGCATCACCAGCGGTTGGAACATGCTGGCCCGTGGGCTCGGCGCGACCACGCGCACGCTCAGCCGGGCGGGCGAGATCGAACACGGACACCGCCGCGACGGCATCGCGCTCGCGCTGATCGCGCTCAGCGGCGTGATCGCGGCCGCGGTATGGCTCTCGGCGGGCGGCCCGATCGGGCACTGGGTGGAGGAGGCGATCCGGGCGGTGTCCGGGTCCGCCTCGGCCGCACTGCCGTTCGTCGCGACCGGCATCGCGATCACCCTCATGCGCACCGAACCGCACCCGGAGATCCGACCTCGGCTGGTGCTGGGCGGGCTCTTGGTCGGTCTGCCGCTGTTGGGCATCTGGCACCTCGCCGCGGGGGCGCCCGGCGACGCGCACGGCCGTTCGCACGCCGCCGGTTTCGTCGGGTATGTCATCGGTGGGCCGTTGGCGAGCGGGCTCACCGCCTGGCTGGCGGTGCCGATCCTGTTGCTCGCCATCGTCTTCGGCGTGCTGCTGCTGACCGGGACCACGGTCAGGGAGGTCCCGCAGCGGCTGCGCGAATACTTCGGCACCGCGGCGGGCGGCGACGAATACGGCGACCTCGAGCCGGAACGCGACTACACCCCCGCCGACTACGACGCCGACGGATTCCCCGTGCGCCGCACCGCATCCCGGCGTCGCGGCCGCACCCCCGCCGAGAACTATCCGCCCGACGAGTTCGCTGGATCCGACGCGGTCACCGAAGCGCTGGGCGAGCCGCCACTGCGCGACGCCAAACCGATCGCCACCGAGCCGCCGCCGGAACCGCCCAAGCCCAAGAAGCGCGCGGCGCCGAAGGTGCAGGACCAGACCCCACCGCCACCCAAGGATCCCGAGTTCGTCGCCGACCGGGTGATCGAGGGCGACTACACGCTGCCGCCGCTGACGCTGCTCACCGACGGCGAACCGCCCAAGAAGCGCAGCGCCGCCAACGAATCGATGATCGAGGCGATCACCGAGGTGCTGGTGCAGTTCAAGATCGACGCGGCGGTCACCGGGTTCGTGCGCGGCCCGACGGTCACCCGGTACGAGGTGGAGCTCGGCCCCGGCGTGAAGGTGGAGAAGATCACCGCGCTGGCACGCAACATCGCCTACGCTGTCGCCACCGAGAACGTCCGGCTGCTCGCGCCGATCCCGGGCAAGTCCGCCGTCGGCATCGAGGTGCCCAACTCCGACCGCGAACTGGTGCGGCTGGCCGACGTGCTGAAAGCGCCGTCCACCCGGAACGACCACCATCCGTTGGTGATCGGCCTCGGCAAGAACATCGAGGGCGAGTTCGTCTCGGCGAACCTGGCCAAGATGCCGCACCTGCTGGTCGCGGGCTCCACCGGTTCCGGTAAGTCCAGCTTCGTCAACTCGATGCTGGTGTCGCTGCTGCAACGCGCCACACCGGACGAGGTCAGGATGATCCTGATCGACCCCAAGATGGTCGAGCTCACCCCGTACGAGGGCATTCCGCACCTGATCACGCCCATCATCACCCAGCCGAAGAAGGCCGCCGCCGCGCTGGCCTGGCTGGTGGAGGAGATGGAGCAGCGCTACCAGGACATGCAGGCCAACAAGGTGCGCCACATCGACGACTTCAACAAGAAGGTGAAGTCCGGCGCGATCACCGCGCCGCTGGGCAGCGAGCGGGTGTACCGGCCCTACCCGTACATCCTCGCCATAGTCGACGAGCTCGCCGATCTGATGATGACGGCGCCGCGCGACGTGGAGGACGCGATCGTCCGCATCACCCAGAAAGCCCGCGCCGCGGGCATCCACCTGGTGCTGGCGACGCAGCGTCCGTCGGTGGACGTGGTCACCGGTCTGATCAAGACCAACGTGCCGTCCCGCCTCGCGTTCGCGACCTCCTCGCTCACCGACTCCCGGGTCATCCTGGACCAGCCGGGCGCCGAGAAACTGATCGGCATGGGCGACGGCCTGTTCCTGCCGATGGGTGCGGGCAAACCCACCCGTCTGCAGGGCGCGTTCATCAGCGACGAGGAAATCCACGGCATCGTCGACTTCGTCAAGAACCAGGCCGAACCCGAGTACCAGGAGGGCGTCACCGCCGCCAAGGCCGGGGAGAAGAAAGACGTCGACCCAGATATCGGCGACGACCTCGACGTGCTGCTGCAAGCGATCGAACTGGTCGTCACCTCCCAGTTCGGCTCCACGTCCATGCTCCAGCGCAAGCTGCGCGTCGGTTTCGCCAAGGCGGGCCGCCTGATGGATCTCATGGAGACCCGCGGCGTCGTCGGTCCCAGCGAAGGGTCGAAGGCCCGCGACGTGCTCGTCAAGCCCGACGAGCTGGAAGGGCTGCTGTGGTCGATCCGCGGCGGCGGACCGGAGCCGGACGACGCCGCAGAGTAGGCGGACCTTCGTCCCGGTCGCGCGAGATCCGAAGACGGTCTCCGCTCCGGTCGCGCCCGCCGGTCACCACAGGTGCGCGTGGTGGATCATCGCGTCGGTGATCAGGGCGGCGCCCAAGAGCCCGAAGATGATTCGCACCGAGAGCGGGCCGTACTCGGTGAGGACGCGCACGATCGTCCGGTAGATGCGACGGGCACGCGCGCTGCCGCGGGTGGACAGCGCGAGAATCAACAGCGGCGGGAGCAGCGCGACCGCGCAGTAGGAGACGATGATCAGCGGCCACAGCGTAGGCAGCGGATCGTGCGCCGACAGCATGGCGAGGCCCGCGAGATACGGCACCGCCGTAGGCGCCTGCGCGAATCCGATCGCGACACCGACCAGCGCCAGCACCCAGGGGCGTCGCCGGGCCTTGGTCGCCCACGCGGGCGGGTCGCGGCGCGCGCCGGAAGGCAACACGGAGAACAGCAGCAGGAGGAGGCCGACCGCCAGCTCGCCCCAGTAGCGGATCGTCGGCGTCAGTTCGAAGCCGATCAGCGAGGTGAGCCAGTTGATGCCGAGCACGGCGCAGATCCCGAACGTGGTGGTCATCGCGAAGACGCCCGCGACGAAACTCAGACCGCCGGGAAGTGGTGACCGCCGCGCGAGTTTGCTGTCGTACACGATCGCGACCGTGACGCCGACGAGCAGCAGATCGAGCGAATCGAGGAAGGCGAAGCCGGTCAGCGCCAAGAGCAGAGTCACCATGACCACACCGAACTTACGCGAGCCCCGGCCCGCCCCGATCGTCCGGCGTGCCCCGGATCCGCTCTCGAGCGGTGGCCGTCACTCCTTGCGGGCTCGCAGGGTGTAGCTGAGCGGGACGCGTTCGGGATGCTCGATCAGCCGCCACTCCTCGTGTTCGTCGCAGCTCATCCTGCCCGGCAAGGCATTCCACGGGACGCTGCGGTGTTCGGTGAGCCCGGTGAGGGTGAGACCGTTGGCCAGCAGCGCCGAGATCATCTCGCCGAGGCCGTGATTCCACTCGTGGGTGACGGTCGGATCGAGACGGCCGTCGATCTCGACGTAGGTGGAGTCGTTGGAGAACACCATCGGCTCGGGCGTCTCGAAATACGAGTAGCCGATCGTCAATCGGTCGGTGACGTCTTCGTCGAGGGCCAATAGCACCGGATGGGCTTCGCGCAGGAACAGCCGCCCGCCGGGGCGCAGCAGCGCGGCCACGGTCCGTGCCCAGCGGTCGACGCTCGGCAGCCAGCACAGCGCGCCGATTCCGGTGAACACCAAATCGAACCGTTCCGCGCCGAGCGCCGAGACCGCGTCGTACACATCGGCTTCGACGAAATGGACGTCGGCGCCCGTCTTGTGCGCCAGCGATCGAGCCTGCGCCAGCGAAGCCGGGCTGAAGTCGAGTCCGGTCATCCGAGCGCCCAGTCGCGCCAGCGAGATCGTGTCGGTACCGATGTGACACTGCAAATGCACGCCGCGCAGCCCGCGTACGTCACCGAGCATCGGCAGGTCGAAACGCACTGTCGGACTCAGGAACTCCGGTTCGGCGAGAAACCGCGACACCCGATAGCCCGGCGACGCGGCGTGCAGCGGCGCTCGCTGATCCCAGGTGGCCCGATTCAGGGTGCGGTAGTCCTCGGTCACGATCATCGACTGTGACACGCCTGTCTGCTTGTCGCACGCGAATATTCGGGCCTGATCCGGCCCGCCGGACCGCGGCGCATCCGCCATGGTTGCCGTACGTCACACTTCATCGGCGCGCTTGGGAGGACTCGAACCTCCAACCTCCCGCTTCGTAGGCGGGCGCTCTGTCCCATTGAGCTACAAACGCTCGTCCGCGCAGATTCGCGCGAACCTGTTCCCTCGGCGAGATTCGAACTCGCAACTCCCGGCTCCTAATGCCGGCGCCTCTGCCAGTTGGGCTACGAGGGAGTGCGGCCTTGCGGCCGAAAGTTCGTGGCGGCTGACAGTCGAGCCGCGTCCGCGTACGAAAAAGGGTCATTCCCAGGCCGATTGCCGCGGAATGACCCCGTGTGAGGGTTCTCGAACGTCGAGAACTCAGGGGCCGCTCCGGACGCGCGTCCAGGGGGAGTCGACTAGGCACGTGGTGCGCAGGGCGTTCGGGCGCGCGGCGGCGTCGAGCGACCACTGTCGCTGCTGCCGGATCCGCGCTGTCATCGCCGGTGCCTTTCGGTTCGTGGGTGGGGAAGCGGTTCCCCCGACGCCCCGGTTGGAGCGGTCGTACTTCGTCCTCGAACGCTAACACCCGAATCGGCCGGGCGACACTGGTTTTCCCTACCCGGTTGTTATGTCCGATTTTTCCGGCGCCGCAATGTGCGCGCAATCACCCAGATGCGGACTTTCCGGCGTCCGACGTGTGCTCTTTTGCTCGGCGAGCGGTTTACCGGAGTGTGACAGGATGGTCGGCAACCAACCCGCTAGCCGACAAGAACGGACAAATCGGGCATGATGGCCGTCATGACTACCGCCTCCGATCGGGCCGCAGCATGCAGGTGACCGCACTCGAATGGGGGATCACCGTCGCGGTGATCCTCGGCTTGTTCGTCTTCGACTTCTTCGCCCACGTGCGAACCCCGCACGAACCGACATTCCGCGAATCGGCCTTCTGGTCGGCGGTCTACATCAGCATCGCCTTGGCCTTCGGCGGGTTCGTCGCCTGGCGGTGGGGCTCGACCTTCGGCGGGGAGTACTACGCCGGTTTCGTCACCGAGAAGGCGCTCTCGGTGGACAACCTGTTCGTCTTCCTGATCATCATGACCACCTTCGCCGTGCCACGGATCTACCAGCAGAAGGTGCTGCTCATCGGCATTGTGCTCGCGCTCGCCATGCGCGGTGCGTTCATCGCGGTCGGCGCCGCCGCGATCAGCGCGTTCAGCTGGGTCTTCTACCTGTTCGGCGCCTTCCTGATCTACACCGCCGTCAAGCTGCTGCGCGAGAGCGGCCACGAGGTGGAGGCCGAGGAGAAACGCGACAGCCGCATCGTCGCGCTGGCCAAGCGGGTGCTGCCGACCACCGACGAGTACGACGGCGACAAGCTCCTCACCCGGGTCGGCGGCCGCTTGGCGGTGACCCCGCTGCTGCTCGCGCTGCTCGCCATCGGCTTCGCGGATCTGCTGTTCGCGCTGGATTCCATTCCCGCGATCTACGGCCTCACCGAGGAGCCGTACCTGGTGTTCACCGCCAACGCGTTCGCGCTCATGGGCCTGCGCCAGCTGTACTTCCTGATCGGCGGCCTGCTGGACCGGCTGGTGTACCTGTCCTACGGCTTGGCCGCGATCCTGGCGTTCATCGGCGTCAAGCTGGTGCTGCACGCGCTGCACGAGAACACGCTGCCGTTCGTCAACGGCGGTGAGCACGTCAGCGTGCCGGAGATATCGACCCCGGTCTCGCTGGGCGTCATCATCGGCGTGCTCGTCGTCGCCACCGTCGCGAGCCTGATCAAGACCCGGGGCACGGCTCCGCAGGACGCACGGTAGGCGCACCGGGCCTCGAGGCCTGACGAAGAGCCCCGCACCCACTCGACAGGGTGCGGGGCTCGCTTCGTTCGATCAGGCGGAGAAAGCGCCCATCACCGGTTGCCACTCCACCGCGCGCACCGCGTCGATGAGCCCTTCCCTCGCGAAGGGGTCCTGCGCGAGCAGATCCTTCAGCGTCGCCTCGTCCTCGGCGCGGAAGATCAGCAACGCGCCCGACCCGTCCGGGTACGGTCCGCTGGACAGCAGCGTTCCCGCGTCGACCAGCCCGGACAACCACCCGCGGTGCTCGGGCCGGTGGGTGTCGCGGCCGGGAACGGTGGCCTCGGAATAGGTGTAGTGGACGGCGAAGATCGGCACGGTATATCGCTTTCTTTCGGCGCTTCAGAGGGTCAGCAGCATGCGGGTGTTGCCGAGAGTGTTCGGCTTCACATAACTCAAGTCGAGGAACTCGGCCACGCCGGTGTCGTAGGACCGGCACATCTCGGCGTAGACCTCGGCGGTCACCGGGGTGCCGTCGATCTCCACGAAGCCGTGCCTGCCGAAGAACTCCACCTCGAAGGTCAGCACGAACAGCCTGCGCAGTTCCAGTTCCCTGGCCACCGCGATGAGCCGCTGCACGATGAGCTTGCCCACTCCGGTGCCCTTGGCATCGGGGTGCACCGCGACGGTGCGCACCTCGCCGAGATCGGCCCACAACACGTGCAGCGCGCCACAGCCGACCACCCGGCCGCCGACCTCGGCGACCCAGAACTCCTGCACCGATTCGTACAGGGTGACCAGGTTCTTCTCCAGCAGAATGCGGCCCGCGTAGACGTCGACGAGGCGTTTGATCTCCGGGACGTCCGAGGTTCGGGCGCGTCGCACGATCGGTCCCGAGCCGGGCGCGGCGGAGGCCGCGCTGGGATGCGCGTCGCTGGTCGAACCACCTAGTGGTCCCCGAGAGGTCATGGGGTGCACAGTAGTCGGCGCGCTTACCGATAGTCTGGACATGTGCCGCACATCCTGTCGTTCCGCTCACCGCATCGCGCCGGGGTAGCGCAACCGGATGGAGACGTGGCCGTCTTCGGATCGGGCGCCCGCGAGGCGAGGGCATGAGCGTGCAGCCCGAAGAGATCGATCGTCGCTGGCCCGACGCGGCGGTGCTGCGCCCGGGAACGGAGCGCTCGGGGCCCGGTCTCACGGCAGCCCCGGCCGACACCGCCGTGCCGCTGATGAACATCGCGAACGTGCTGACCATGGCGCGCATCGCCATCGTTCCGCTGTTCGTCGCGGCGTTGTTCGCAGGCGGCGGCCACCAGACCGGATGGCGGATCGCCGCCGCCGCGCTGTTCGCGCTGGCCGCCATCACCGACCGCTTCGACGGGCAGCTGGCGCGCAAGTACGGGCTGGTCACCGATTTCGGCAAACTGGCCGACCCGATCGCCGACAAGGCGTTGATCGGCGCGGCCCTGATCGGGCTTTCCATACTCGGCGACCTGGCCTGGTGGATCACCCTGGTGATCTGCGGACGCGAACTCGGCGTCACGCTGTTGCGACTGCTGGTGGTGCGGCGGGGAGTGATCCCCGCCGGGCGCGGCGGCAAGCTGAAGACGCTGGTGCAGTCGCTGGCGATCGGGGTGCTGCTGTTGCCGCTGTCCGGCGGCTTCGAGGTCGCGGGCATGGCGCTGATGTATCTGGCGGTGGTGCTGACGGTCGTCACGGGCCTGGACTACGTCGGGCAGGCCGCGCGGGTGTGGTTCGCGGGCAGCCCCGGCCGGACGCGCGGAGCATGACCGATCCGCTGACCGCGTCGGTACCCGCCGACGAGCTGGTGCGCGCCCTGGTGGCGGCCCGCCAAACCGTGGCCACCGCCGAATCGCTCACCGCCGGGCTGGTCGCCGCGGCCATCGCCGGGGTGCCCGGCGCGAGCGCGGTGCTGCGCGGCGGACTGGTGGTGTACGCCACCGACCTCAAGAGCAGCCTGGCCGGTGTCAGCGCGGACCTGCTCGCCGCCGAGGGACCGGTGGCGGCGAGCACCGCCGAGCAGCTGGCCGTCGGCGCGCGCACCCGCTGCGGCGCCGACTGGGGGATCGGCCTGACCGGCGTCGCGGGCCCCGACGGCCAGGACGGGCACGCGGTCGGCACCGTCTTCCTCGGGCTGTCCAGCCCGTGGCATACCGAGGTGATGCGGTTGCAACTGTCCGGCGACCGGTGGACCATCAGACTCACCGCGACCGAGAACGCGGTGCGGGAGCTGCTTCGGTGTGTTCAGGGCGACTGAGCGCGTCGCGCGAGTAATCGCCCGACGAGTTCGCCCGCCGGGAACCAATGGGCCGCCCCGGGACGTTGTGCCAGAAAGAACGGTGCGCGCCAGGGCGACTGCGCGAAGCGGCGCCCGGTGTTCGGAGCGAAGGAGATCGAGATGACGCTGCTGCGAGAGGCGATCGGGGACAGTCTGCGGCGTGCACGTCTTGCCCAGCACCGGACCTTGCGTGAAGTGTCCACCTCGGCGCGCGTGAGCCTGGGGTATCTCTCGGAGGTCGAGCGGGGTCGCAAGGAGGCGTCGAGCGAGCTGCTCGCCGCGATATGCGCCGCACTCGACGTGCCATTGTCACGGGTCTTATGGGATGTGAGCACGATCATGGCCGGCGTCGACGGTGTTCCGGCCGGCGAGGCCGCGCAGGCCGCAGCGACCCCCGCGGGAGAGGCCGAGCAGACGGCCGCCGCCGCGGAATCCGCCGAGGTCGCCCCGGCACAGGAGCCCGCGATGGCTCCGGCGTCCGCGAGCATGTCGGCTGTCCGGCCGCAGATCGCCGAGGACACCCGAATCGTGATTCCGGCGCCGAAGGCCGACATGCTGGTCCTGGTGAAGAGCAACTGACAACAGAAGACCGGACGCCCAGCCGCGGGCAACGCTGCGGGCCGACGCCGAAAACGGATAGATTCTGTAGTAGGCGTCGGTTGGGCCGGGTCGCCCCGGTCCAGGTGCCGCATGGTGGAGGATAGGCACAAGCGGGTGCACGAGGGTCGTGTACCCGGGCCGCGTCAAGCGGTACATCAGATGGAGGCGGGATCAATCGATGGCTAATCCGTTCGTCAAGGCCTGGAAATACATGATGGCCCTCTTCGATTCCAAGATCGAGGAGCACGCGGATCCGAAGGTGCAGATTCAGCAGGCTATCGAGGAAGCTCAGCGCCAGCACCAGGCCCTCTCGCAGCAGGCCGCTTCGGTCATCGGCAACCAGCGTCAGCTGGAGATGAAGCTGAACCGTCAGCTCGACGAGGTCGAGAAGCTCAACGCCAACGCGCGCCAGGCCGTCCTGCTCGCCGACCAGGCCACCGCCGCGGGCGACACCGAGAAGGCGATCCAGTACACCAACGCCGCCGAGGCGTTCGCCGCCCAGCTGGTCACCGCCGAGCAGTCCGTCGAGGACCTCAAGGTGCTGCACGACCAGTCGCTGCAGGCCGCCGCGCAGGCCAAGAAGGCGGTCGAGCAGAACGCGATGTTGTTGCAGCAGAAGGTCGCCGAGCGCACCAAGCTGCTCAGCCAGCTGGAGCAGGCCAAGATGCAGGAGCAGGTCTCCGCGTCGCTGCAGCAGATGGACTCGACGCTGTCGGCTCCCGGCACCACCCCGAGCCTGGACGCGGTCCGCGAGAAGATCGAGCGCCGCTACGCCAACGCGCTCGGCGCCGCGGAACTCGCGCAGAACTCGGTGCAGGGCCGCATGCTCGAGGTGCAGCAGGCCAGCATTCAGATGGCGGGCCACAGCAAGCTCGAGCAGATCCGCGCCTCCATGCGCGGCGACGCGCTGCCCGCGGGCGGCGGCCAGCCCGCCATCAATGCCGATCGGACGCAGGCGAATCCGGCGCAGCCGCAGATGAACAAGGGCCAGGCCGCCCAGCAGTAACGGCTCGATGCAGGCAAGGACCGGTGCGGTGAAGGACGCGGGCACGCGCGAGACCGTGCAGCGCCGAGGGGCGTCCTCGGCACGCCCCGCGGACGCGGCGCGCCCTCGTCGACCCGCGCGGGTCCCGACTGTCATCCGGCTCGAACGGTGTGAGGAAAGCGCATGAGTCGCAAGCGAATTCCCCTGAAGACCGGCGTTCCGGCGGCGCCTGCGCAGTCCCCGTTCGGCGTGCCGCAGGCTGTGTCGAACATGGGGCCGGACACGCTGCGCGACATGGGCGAACACGCGCTCGTCGCGGTGCGCCGCTGGGCCGACCCGCGCGAGCGGGAACTTCGTAAGCGCCGCCGCGCCCGGCGGCGCAGCTATCAGCTCGGTACCGTCTCCGGGCTGACGACCGTGGGCGCCGTCGGTCTCGTCGTCGTCTCCGCGCCCGCCTGGGCGGTGGTCGTGCTCGGCGGCGGCGCGGTCGCGTTCGTGACCGGGACCGCGCTCAGCGCGCGGCGCTATCTGCGGCTGCGCCGATCCCCGTTGCCGCAGGCCGCTTTCCTGCCGCGCAAACAGCCGCCGATGCGCTCGGCCGCCCGCGTCCCGATCGCCCGGCTGGTGCAGGCCGAACGGGCGATGCACGGGCTCGCCGTGCAGATCGCCGCTTCGCACCGGTTGCCCGCCGAGGAGTTCACCGAAATGGTCGAAACGGCCGCATCGGGAGCCGCCGCGCTGCACGCCCTCGCCGCCGACATCGTCCAGCTGGAGCGCGCCGCCGCCGTGGTCGGGCGGACCAATCCCGAGGCGACCGCCTCCCTCACCGACAATCTGCGATTCGCGCTGACCAGGCTGGAATCAGGTATCGCCGAATACGAGCTGGTCGTCGCGGCCGCGAGCCGCGTTCTCGCGGTGCCCGAAACCGCCGTCGTGGCACACCGATTCGACGGCATCGTCGCGGAATTGCGGCACGCTGCGGATCGTCTCGACGGCTGGGCGCAGGCGCTGACCGAGGTCGCCGACCGTCCCACCATCGCGGTCTCCCCGCCGCCGCCCGGTCTGCCTCGATAGCCTCCTGGCGCCCCCCGAATACTCGGGGTGAACCCTGATTTGTACCCGGATATCGCCGCTGACCTGGTGATTTCTCGTGCTTGGGCTGCCAGCATGGAGATATCGGATCGCCGGACGGCGATTCGGAAGAGACCTCATGGAGGCTGGAAATGCTGTGGAAGATCATCGGTGTCGTCGCGGTCGTCTGGATCGCGCTCGCCATCATCGGTGCGCTGATCAAAGGGCTGTTCCCGATTCTGGTGATCAGCGCGGTCGTGTTCGGCCTGTACCTGCTGTACAAGGCGGTGTCCGGATCGGACAACTCGACGGTCAGCAAGCTGTAGCACGAAAAGCGAACGGGCCGTGCGTCATCCGGAAGGACGACGCACGGCCCGCTGTCGTTTACGCGGTCAGAGCTGTCCGCTGTTGTCGATCACGACCTTGCGGCCCGGCGTGCCGGAAGGCGAGCCGACCTGCTCGATCGCGTGCACCACGTCCATGCCCTCGACGACGGAGCCGAACACGACATGCTTGCCGTCCAGCCACGGGGTGTCCGTCATGGTGATGAAGAACTGCGAGCCGTTGGTGCCCGGCCCGCGGTTCGCCATGCTGACCGTGCCGGGAGTGGCGTGGGTCAGCTGGAAGTTCTCGTCGCGGAACGCCGGACCGTAGATGCTCTTGCCGCCGGTGCCGTCACCGTTGGTGAAATCGCCGCCCTGCGCCATGAAGCCGGGGATCACGCGGTGGAAAGTCGAACCCTTGTAACCGAAGCCCTGTTCGCCGGTGGCCAGCGCGCGGAAGTTCTCCGCGGTCTCCGGCACCACGTCCGAACGCAGCTCGATGACGATGCGGCCGGTGGGGATGCCGGCCACGGACACATCCAAGAACACGCGGGGTAGCGGGTCGGCTTTGGCGGGGGCCGCGGTCAGCGGCCCGGGGCTGATGAGTGCGATGAGCGCAAGACCGAGGACGGCGGCGGCGCGTGTGAGCTTCGTCATGGCCACAGTGTCTACAGCAGTGCAGGCCGAGCCGGCCACCCGGACCCGGTTCCTGGCCGTTTTCGGGCGCGGTTGCGCGTTTGCGCCGGTGCGGATCTCGGGTGTTTCAATGGGTGCCATGGAGCAGGTTCCCGAAGACTGGCAGCGCGGCCTGGTGATCGTCGCGCACCCCGACGACATCGAGTACGGGGCCGCGGCGGCCGTCGCGCGGTGGACGGGGCAGGGCAAGGACATTCGCTACGTGCTCGTCACCAGCGGCGAAGCGGGCATCGCCGGCATGCCGCCCGCCGAGGCCGGGCCGCTGCGCCAGTCCGAGGAGATCGCTTCGGCGAAGGTGGTCGGCGTCGAGCAGGTGGAGTTCCTCGGTTACCCGGACGGGCGGGTGCGGGAGAGCCTCGAGCTGCGCCGCGACCTGGCCGCCGCGATCCGCAGGCACCGTCCGGAGATGCTGGTGCTGTTCAACTTCGGCGACACCTGGGCACCCGGCTACGCCAACAGCGCCGACCACCGCGCCGTCGGCCGGGCCGGACTGGACGCCGTTTCCGACGCGGGCAACGAATGGATCTTCCCGGAGCTGGCCGATCTGCCGCCTTGGTCGCCGCGCTGGGCCGCGGTCGTCGGACCGGTCGCGACGCACGCGGTCGATGTCACCGCCACCGTCGAGCAGGCCGCCGCCTCCCTGGCCGAACACCGCCGCTACCTGGAGGTGCTCAGCTCCGAGCCGCTCGCCGACCAGGTGAAAGCCATCGTCGACATGGCCACCGGCCCCAAGGAAGGTTTTCCTGCCGAACGAGCGGTGGGATTCGAGCTGTACTACTTCGGCTGAGCGAATCCGGCTCGCGCCGTGGGGAAAAGCCGGTGCGAGGCGGTTCCTTCAGCGTCGGCCTCCCCGCACCGCGACGCGCTCGATCAGGTCGACGACCTTTCCCGCGTCGTCGGCGCGGCGCAGGGCGAGCGCCGCGCGAGATAGCGTTTGGTGACAGGCACCGCAGCGCTCCCTTCGTGCGTCCGGTCCCGCCCCGAACCGTCGAAATGGTCTGGACCGGAATGCCTTCCGCACCGGTCACGCGGATTGCGCGCCGATGGCGGCGCGGTGAACGCCGAGGCCGTGCCTGCCAACTCAGGGCGGGCGCCGTCGGTTCGTGAGGCCGGTGTGGCAGGCTGGGCAGATGCGTGTTGCCGTCGTTGCCGGTCCCGATCCGGGACATGCCTTTCCGGCGTTGGCGCTGTGCGAGCGGTTCCTGGCCGCGGGCGACGAGCCGGTGCTGTTCACCGGGCCTCGCTGGTTCGACTCCGCGAAGGACGCGGGTATCCCGGTGCGCAGACTCAAGGGTCTGGCGCCGCGCGCCGTCGACGACGACGGAGACGCGGGCAGGCGCATCCACGAGCGCGCCGCGCACATCTCGACCGAGATCCTGCCCGATCTGAGCGCGATGCTGCCGGAGCTGGTGGTCTCCGACGTGCTCACCGCGGGCGGCGGCATGGCCGCCGAGCGGCTGGGGGTGCCCTGGGTCGAGCTCTCGCCGCACCCGCTCTACCTGCCGTCGAAGGGGCTGCCGCCGATCGGCAGCGGACTCGCGGTGGGCGAAGGCCTGCGTGGCGAACTGCGCGACCGGATGCTGCGCGCCATGACGGCGCGGGCGATCCGCAACGGCCTGCGTCAACGGGAGAAGGCCCGCGCGAGCGTCGGGCTGCCCGCCGCCGATCCCGGCCCGGCCGCCCGCCTGCTGGCCACCCTGCCCGCGCTGGAGGTGCCGCGCCCCGACTGGCCGGACAACGCGCACCTGGTCGGCCCGCTGCTGTGGGAGCCCACCGACGACATCCTCGCGCCGCCGCCTGGCGACGGTCCGCTGGTCATGGTCGCGCCGTCCACCGCGCACACCGGCGTCACCGGCATGGTCGAGACCGTGCTCGAGGCGCTCGACGGCGCCGGTGTCCGGGTTGCCGTCTCCATGATCGACACGCCGCCGACCGGGCTCCCGTCCTGGGCCACCGCGGGACTCGGCCGCCAGGACGAGCTGCTCGGCCACGCGGCCGTCGTGGTCGGCGGCGGCGGGCACGGATTGCTGGCCAAGTCGCTGCTCGCCGGAGTCCCCGTCGTCACCGTGCCTGGCGGCGGCGACCAGTGGGAACTGGCCAATCGCGCGGCCCGCCAAGGCAGTTCGATCGTGGTGCGTCCGCTGACCGTCGAATCGGTGCGCGACGCGGTGCTCGCCGTGCTCGACCACCCGCGCTACACCGCCGCCGCCGAGGAAGCGTCCATGAGCATCGCGGAGGTCGCCGACCCGGTGGAGCTGTGCCATCGGGTGCGCGAGGGCGTGCACGCCCCGTAGGAGTACCTCCGTGCACCCGCGGGGACCGGAGTATCTTGAATACGGTGCGGTTGACTGAGTTCCAGGAGCTGTTGCATACCGAATTCGGAGTGGCGCGCGGTGACGCGCTGCTGACCGACCACGTGATCCCCTCCCTCGGCGGCCGGACCGGCGCCGCCGCCATCGAGGCCGGGGTCGACCCGCGGGATGTGTGGCGCGCGCTCTGCGCCGACTTCGACGTGCCGAAGGTGCGGTGGTGACCGCCCCCGATCCGGTGGCCGAGCGCAGGCCGTACCGATTCGACGAGCGACTGCGCATGGTCCCCGTAGACCCGGAGGCGCTGGCCGTCCGCGTGGCACAGGCTCGTCCGGACGATTTCGCGAGCTTCCGGCAGACCGGTCTCGAACTGATGCTGCTCGGCCGCCACGAGGAGGCGCTCGATCACCTGGATCGGGCACTCGAGCTGGCTCGCGAATCGCGTCAGCGCCTCTCGGTCTGGATCAACCTGGCCGATGTGTACCGGTATCGCGGTGACGCGCCGACCGCCGAGATCCTCTATCGCCGAGCCGTCGAGGCCGCCCGCGGCAGCGATGCCGAGGCCCTGTCGTTCGCCGCCCAGCACCTCGGCAAGGCGCTGGCCGAACAGGGCCGTCTCGACGAGGCCCGCGAGCTGCTCAACGAGGCGCTGCGGCTGCGGGTCGCCGAGGGCGACATCGAGCTGATCGAATCCACCCGCACCGCGCTGGACGGCCTCGACGAGTTGCCGATCCCGCTGCCGCCCGCCGTGGTGGCGGTGGTCGGCGCGAACCCGGAGTTCTCGGACGAGCACGAGGGTCTCAGCGGCGGCGTCGCCCTGGTGAACGGCGCCTACTGGGTCAAGCGGGGCCCGCGCGCGACCGCCGAACACGATCGCCTGAACTGGTTGCGCGCCAGGGGAATCCGGGTGCCGGAGGTGGCCGCGTTCGCCGAGGACGTGCTCGTGCTCGGCGACGCGGGCGCGCCGAGCCTGGCCGCGCGGGAGGGCACCGCCGCGGCGGCGTCGCCATCGATCGGCGCGGTCATGGGCGAGCTGCTGCGGCGGCTGCACGCGCTGCCCGTCGCGGAATGCCCGTTCGACGGCAGGCTCGACACCGTGCTGGCGCAGGCGCGCAGACACGTGCTCGAGGAACTGGTCGACCAGGACGATTTCGACGACGACAACGCGGGCCTCGGCCCCGAGCAGGTCTTCGACCGGTTGCTCGCCCAGCGTCCGGAGACCGAGGACCTGGTGGTGGCGCACGGCGATTTCACGCCGCCGAATGTGCTGGAGAACGGCATCCTGCTCGATGTCGGCGGCCTCGGCGTCGCGGATCGCTACCGTGACCTGGCCCTGGCCGAACGTGATTTGCGCGAGGATTTCGGCGACGGTGAGGTGCGCGCTTTCTTCGCCGCGTACGGGCTCGACGCGCCGGATCGGCGGCGGCTGGACTACTACCGGCTGCTCGACGAACTCTTCTAGAGCCGGGCCTTTCGGCGTCCTCGGACCGCTCAGGTCTTCTTGCCGTAGTGCCTCGCCGCCTTGGTGCGGTTGCCGCAGGTGGCCATGGAGTGCCAGCGGCGGGTGCCGTTCTTGGACGTGTCGTAGAAGAACAGCACGCACTGCGGATGCGCGCACTGGCGAATCCGGTCCGGCGCCTTGGCGATCAGTCCCAGCAGGTTCTCCGCCGCCAGCCAACCGGGCAGCCAGGCAGGATCGGCGATGTCGGGCACGTCCTGCGGGCCGTCGTCGGTCAGGCGGCGTTTGATCCTGCCGTGTTCGAGCACGTCGTTGAGCGCACCGTGCGCGCCGTGCTGGACGGCGTCGTCGATCGCGCTGCGCGCGGTGAGCACCGCGGCCAGCGTCCGCTCGTCGGCCTGCGCTCGATCGGCCAGGCCCGCGGCGGTCAGCCAGACGCGCAGGCCCGCCACGTCCGTCAGCAGATCCTGCGGTCCGTTCTCGATCCACCGTGTGTTCAGCAGATCGAGCGCCAGCGGTTCACCGACGTGGGGGCGTGGATCGAGCATGCCTGAGGGTAACGAGCCGTGTCGGGGAGTCAGGACAACCACCGCCGTTCTAACCGATCAATTAAAGATCAATGGTTGACGCGAGGGACCGCGCCGGATTAAGTTCTAACCGTTGAAACATCCAAAAGCGGTTTACGATTCCAGGAGGGCAATATCATGACCACGGTGACCGCACCCCAGCTCGCGACCGGGCACGTCGGGCTGAACGTCTCGGATCTGGACCGCTCGGTGGACTTCTACCGGCGCGCCCTCGGCTTCGAACAACTCGCCGCGGGCGATGCGGCGGAGCGCAGGTGGGCGTTCCTCGGCGCGGACGGCAAGCTGGTGATCACCCTGTGGGAACAGTCCGACGGCGCCTTCTCCACCGAAACGCCCGGACTGCATCACCTTTCGTTCCAGGTCGAGGACATCGAGCAGGTGCGCGCGGTGGAATCGGTGCTGCGCGAGTTGTCCGTGCGTTTCGTGCACGACGGCGTGGTCGCGCACGGCGAAGGGGTGTCCTCCGGCGGCATCTTCTTCACCGATCCCGACGGCATCCGGCTCGAGGTCTACGCGCCCACCGGGGCGGAATCCGCGCCCGCGCCCAGCGGAGCCGCCCCCACCTGCGGATTCTTCTGAGTCTGCGGAGTTTCGAGATGGCGCTCTACCACTCGGGCGAACTCGCCGTGCAGCGGCGCATGGGGCAGGCGGACATCGCCGCGAAGGTCGGCCGGATGATCCGCCGCGACCTTCCCTCGGTCGCCGCGGATTTCCTCGCCGCGCAGCCGATGGTGGTGCTCGCCGCCGCCGATGCCACCGGGCGGTTGTGGGCGAGCCCGCTGGTCGGGCGGCCCGGATTCGTGCACGCCGTCGACCCAGGGACGATCGCCGTCGACGCGCGGCCCGCCGCGAGCGACCCGCTGGCCGAGGCGCTGACGCGTCCGGCTCGGGTCGGCATGATCGCGCTGGAACCGGTGCGGCGCAGGCGCATGCGGGTCAACGGGACCGCGCGCCCGCACGACGACGGGCTGCGGATCGTCACCGAACAGGTGTACTCCAACTGTCCCAAATACATCTCGCGTCGCTGGGTGACGGCCAACGACCCCGAGGCCGCGCAGGTCGACGCGCGTCGCGGCGCCGGGCTCGACGCCCGGCAGCGGGCGATCGTCGCGTCCGCCGACACCTTCTTCGTGGCCAGCGCCGACGGCGAAGGGCACGCCGACGCCTCGCATCGCGGCGGGAATCCCGGTGTGCTGCGCGTCCTTTCGCCGACCCGGCTGCGCTGGCCCGACTATCGCGGAAACTCGATGTTCATGACGCTCGGCAATCTCGCGGTGCGGCCGCACTGCGGACTGCTGATCTCGGACTGGCCGACCGGCGGCGCGCTCCAGCTCACCGGCACCGCCGAGCTGAACTGGGACGCGGACACGTTCGCCACGGGAGCGCAGTGCTCGATCGACTTCACCGTCACCGAGGTGGTGTGGCGGGACGCGGGGCCGCTGCGCTGGAGCCCGCCGGAACTGTCACCCGTCAACCCCTGACCCCCGCATCGAAAGGATGAATCCATGCGACCTCCACTGCCGCCGTTCGATCGCGCCTCCGCCGAGGCCAAAGTGCGTGCCGCCGAGCATGCCTGGAACACCCGCGACCCCGAACGCGTCGCGGCCGCCTACACCGAGGATTCCGTGTGGCGCAACCGCGACGAGTTCTTCACCGGGCGCGCGGCCATCGTCGACTTCCTGACCAGGAAGTGGACCAAGGAGAACGGGTACGCGCTGCGCAAGGATCTGTGGGCGTTCGACGGCAACCGCATCGCCGTGCGCTTCCAGTACGAATGGCACGACGAATCCGGCCGGTGGTGGCGCAGCTACGGCAACGAACAGTGGGAGTTCGCGCCGGACGGGCGGATGTCGCGGCGCGAGGCCAGCATCAACGACGTCCCGATCGCCGAATCGGAACGGCGCATCTTCGGTCCGCGCGGTCCGGAGGAGGACGCCGTGCTGCCGCAGCGCTAGGAACGGGCGATGCTCGCCCGTGAGTAGCGCGGAAATTGCTGGTCGCGGAAGAAGCGCTGCGTGTCGCGGGGCGCGTCGCTTGACTCGAACACTTGTTCGTCTAGTCTTGTCGTCAGAACTTGTCGGTGCCGCCCTCTAATGTGGGCGCCAACCACAGATCGAGAGACTTACCCGTCGAAAAGGGGACCAACGACATGGCACCACAGGCGTACGACCGCGACAAGGCGCTCGAGCTCGCCCTCGCCCAGGTGGAGAAGAGCTTCGGCAAGGGCGCGGTGATGCGGCTCGGCGAGGAGGCGCGTCAGCCCATCTCGGTGATTCCGACCGGGTCCATCGCGCTGGACGTCGCCCTCGGCATCGGCGGTCTGCCGAGGGGCCGCGTCGTAGAGATCTACGGCCCCGAGTCCTCGGGTAAGACCACCGTCGCGCTGCACGCGGTGGCCAACGCGCAGGCGGCGGGCGGCGTCGCCGCGTTCATCGACGCCGAGCACGCCCTCGACCCCGATTACGCCCGCAAGCTCGGCGTCGACACCGACGCGCTGCTCGTCTCCCAGCCCGACACCGGTGAGCAGGCGCTGGAGATCGCCGACATGCTGGTGCGCTCGGGCGCCATCGACATCATCGTCATCGACTCCGTCGCCGCCCTGGTGCCGCGCGCGGAGATCGAGGGCGAGATGGGCGACAGCCACGTCGGTCTGCAGGCTCGCCTGATGAGCCAGGCGCTGCGCAAGATGACCAGCGCGCTGAACAACTCCGGCACCACCGCCATCTTCATCAACCAGCTGCGCGAGAAGATCGGCGTCATGTTCGGCTCGCCCGAGACCACCACCGGTGGTAAGGCGCTGAAGTTCTACGCCTCGGTGCGCCTGGACGTGCGCCGCATCGAGACCCTCAAGGACGGCAGCGACGCGGTCGGCAACCGCACCCGCGTCAAGGTCGTCAAGAACAAGGTCTCGCCGCCGTTCAAGCAGGCAGAGTTCGACATCCTGTACGGGCACGGCATTTCCAAGGAGGGCTCGCTCATCGATATGGGTGTCGAGCAGGGCTTCATCCGCAAGTCCGGCTCCTGGTACACCTACGAGGGCGACCAGCTGGGCCAGGGCAAGGAGAACGCCCGCAAGTTCCTGCTGGAGAACACCGACGTGCGCGACGAGATCGAGAAGAAGATCAAGGAGAAGCTCGGTATCGGCGCCGACGTGACCGCGGATGCCGCGGGCGAGGTGCCCGCCGATTTCTGAGTCCACCTCGGGTCGGCCGCCGCACCGTGCCGATCGAGCCGCCGCCGAGCGGCCCGATCCGGTGCACGACATGCGGCGCCGGCTGCACGAACTCCTGTCCGCCGACGGGCGATCCGTGGAAAGCCACGGACCCCGCCCCGGCGCACGGGAACCGGGACCGGTCCGGTCGGCCGATGGTGGTTCGGCCGACGCGGACATCCTGGGAGCCCGGTCGAGCACGCCCGATCCGCAGCGGGCTGGCTCGACCGGGCCCTCCCACTCGTCCCGGCGCGGGCGGCGGAACAGTCCCCGCCGCAACGACTCCCGGACGGTCGAGACCGATCGGAACGGGCGACGGGTGGATCCGGTGGCGGCCGGATCCGCAGGGGATGCGCGGGAGGCGGAGGCGGGCACCGGCCGGTCGACGTCGGAACGCACCCCCGAAGGCGGGACGGTCGAGCAGGCGAAGGAGGCGTGTCTTCGTCTGCTCGCCGTCCGCGCCCGCAGCCGCGCCGAACTGGCGCAGCGATTGGCCGCCAAGGGTTTCACCGCGGAGGTCACCGACCGCGCCCTCGACCGCCTCGCGGAGGTCGGCCTGGTCGATGACGCGGCCTTCGCCGAACAGTGGGTCCATTCCCGGCACGCCTTCTCCGGCAAAGGCAAACAGGCGCTCGCCCAGGAGCTGCGCCGTAAAGGCGTCGCGCCCGCGGACGCCGCGCCCGCCCTGGAGGCGATCAGCTCCGACGACGAGCAGTCCCGCGCCATCGAATTGGTGCGCCGCAAACTTCGCACCCTGCCTCGGGATCTGGACCGCGACAAGGCCATTCGCCGCCTCGTCGGCATGCTCGCCCGCCGCGGCTACAGCCAGTCCACCGCCTTCACCGTGGTGAAAGCCGAACTGGCCCAGGCCGACTGGAGTGCGGAGCCGGTCGACGAGGCGGATCCGCTGGACTGATCCGGCGTCCGCAGGCTAGCGCGCGTGTGACAGGCTGGCGAGGCCATCACGGGCCCGTCGCCGAACCTGTCGCTGCCCACCGAAGGTTTGCCGAATCGTTACTCGCGCGCGGGGTCGATATGTCCGATACACGTCCGCGCGCCGGCGCACGCCGGACCATGATGGGGGTATGGAGTCCACGGAGAGTGGGGTCGTACCGCGCGGCGAACCGCGCGCCGTGGCTCCCCGCGCCGAAGGGTCCGGTGCTCCGGGTTTTCGTCTCACTACCGTCCACAAGGGGCGGACCGTGCCCCGTGACGAGGGAGGAGAACGAGTATGGCCATCGATATCCGTAAGGTGACAGTCCTGGGGACCGGAGTGCTCGGTTCGCAGATCGCCTACCAGACCGCGTTCCGCGGCTTCGACGTCACCGCCTATGACATCAACGAACCCGCGCGCGAGGCCGCGCGGGAGCGGTTCGCCAAACTCGCCGCGACCTATGTCGCCGAGGTGCCCGGCGCCGCGGGCGGCAAGGCGGAGCAGACGGCGTCGGGCATCGCGCTCACCACCGACCTCGCCGAAGCGGTGAAGGACGCCGACCTGGTGATCGAGGCGGTGCCCGAGGTGCTGACCCTCAAGCAGGAGATCTACCGGCACCTCGGCGAGGTTTCCCCTGAGCGGACCATCTTCGCGACGAACTCCTCGACCCTGCTGCCGAGCGACATCAAGGACTCGACCGGCCGCCCGGACAAGTTCCTCGCGCTGCACTTCGCGAACCAGGTGTGGAAGTTCAACACCGCCGAGATCATGGGCACGACGGACACCGACCCCGCGGTGTTTCGTGCCCTCGTCGATTTCGCCGAGGCGATCGGCATGGTCCCGATCGAAGTGCACAAGGAGAAGGCGGGTTACGTGCTCAACTCGCTGCTCGTGCCGTTCCTGAACTCGGCCATGGCGCTCGGCGCCGGCGGCTACGCCGACCCGGAGGCCGTCGACAAGACGTGGCGGATCGCCACCGGCGCGCCGATGGGCCCGTTCCAGATCCTCGACGTCATCGGTCTCACCACGCCCTACAACATCCTCGCGCACGGCGACGAGGAAGCCCAGCGCCTCGCGGCCTGGCTCAAGGACAACTACATCGACAAGGGCAAACTCGGCATCGCGACCGGCGAGGGTTTCTACCGGTACTCCGCATAGCGCCAGCGCAGCGCTACCGCGCCGGCCTCGGGAGACGAAGCGTCGATCCCGGAAACGACGGGAGAGAAGCGGTGGCCCACCGAGGCCGGTGCGCTCCCGTTTCTCTCCCGAATTCGCGTGTCCGCTGATGCCTTGCGTGTGCGGGTCTAGGGCGTCTTCACCACGTCGACGCCGGGAGCGGCATCGGTGATGACCGAATCCGCGGCGAGCACGGCGCCGCCCTTGGTGCGCTTGCGCGACCGCAACCTCCGCTCCAGCCTGGTCGCCACCATCGTCAGCGTGCTGTTCAGCACGATCATGATGATCGCCACGACGATCAGCGCGGGCAGCGTGTTCTGCTCCGACGCGCCCAGCTGCTGGCCCGAGCGAACGATCTCGACGTAGGTGATCTGGTAACCGAGCGCCGTATCCTTCAGCGCGACAACCATTTGCGAGACCAGTGCGGGCAGCATCGCGGTGATGGCCTGCGGCAGCAAGATCAGCCGCATCAGCTGGTTCTTGCGCATACCGAGCGCGACGGCGGCCTCCGTCTGGCCCTTCGGCAGCGAGCGAATGCCCGCGCGCACGATCTCGGCGATGACCGAGCCGTTGTAGATCGTCAGCGCCGTCACCACCGCGGCCAGCGCGAGGTCGTCGGACTTGAAAACGTCATATTCGCTGTAAAGAGCGAACAGGAAGATCATCAAGATCAGCACCGGGATGGCCCTGGCGAATTCGACGATCGCGCCCGCGACGAGCCGCACCGGACGGTGGTCGGACAGTCGCAGGATGCCGAAGATCATGCCGATCGCCATCGCGAAGACGATCGAGATGACCGCCGCGACGACAGTGCCACGCAAACCGGGCAACAGGTAGGTCGACCAGACGTCGCTGTCCAGGAACGGCTCCCACTTCTCCGCCGCGAACTGACCCTGTTGGTCGAACGCGCGGAAGAGCAGGAACCCGGCCACCAGGACGAGGGCGACGACCACCACCGAATAGATGGCGTTGCGCGCCCGTGCCTTCGGACCCGGCGCGTCGAAGAGAACGGAAGCGCCGGCGCTCATGCCTGCACCTCGCTGACGCTCGGCTCCGGCATGCGCGCGGCACGCTGGCACATGATTCGCTCACTTCGTTCGCTCATCGGGCGACCTCGTATCGCTTGGCGAGCCAGCCGAACAGCAGGCCCGTTGGCAGGGTGATGACGACGAACCCGAGCGCGAAGATCGCGCCGATGGCGAGCAGCGCTGCCTCGGTCTCGATCATCGACGCCATCAGGTTGGCGGCCTCGGCCACACCGATCGCCGCGGCGATGGTGGAGTTCTTGGTCAACGCGATGAGCACACTGCCCAGCGGGGCGATTACGGACCGGAAGGCCTGCGGAAGCACGACGAGCCGCAGGTTCTGGGTGAAGCCGAAGCCGAGCGAGCGGCCCGCCTCGGACTGGCCGAGCGGCACCGTGTTGATGCCGGCGCGCAGCGACTCGCAGACGAACGAGGCGGTGTAGACGCTCAGGCCGATGATGGCCCAGCGGTAGTTGTTGTCGGTGATCGAATCGCCCGCGATCTTCCAGCCCAGCGTCGAGTACAGACCCAGCGAGCAGAAGATGATGATCAGCGTGAGCGGGGTGTTGCGAAAGATCGTGACGTAGGCGGTGCCCAGCCAGCGGGCCACCGGCACGGGGGACACCCGCATCGCGGCGACGATCGTGCCGAGTATCAGCGCCCCGACCGCGGAGAACGCGGTCAATTTGATCGTGACCCAGAAGGCTTCCAGGATCTTGGTGTCGTATTCCGAGATCAGATCGAACACGGCGGGCGCGTCCCTCCCATCGGTGTGGCGTGGTTCATCGGTGGTGAGCCGCGCGGGTGGCCCGGAGGATCGCCCCGGACCACCCGCGTCACGAATCTCAGTAGCGGTTCACCTGCGGAGCGGGCGAGGGAGTGAAGCCGGCGCCGCCGACGGTCTGCTGGAGCGCCTTGGCCCACGAGCCGTCGGCGATCATCGCCTCGATCGCGTCGTTGACCTTGTCGCGGGTCTCCTTGTCACCCTTCTTCAGGCCGATGCCGTAGTTCTCCGTGGTGAAGGGCTTGCCGACCACCTTGAGCTGGCCCGGCGACTGCGCGGCGAAACCGGCCAGGATGATGTCGTCGGTGGTCACCGCGTCGACAGAGCCGTTGCGCAGCGCCTCGACACACAGCGAGTAGGTGTCGAACTCCTGCAGTTGAACGTCCTTGGCGTACTTCTCCTTGACGTTCTGCGCGGGCGTGGAGCCCTTCACCGAGCAGAGCTTCTTGTTGCCGTTGAGGGATTCGACGCCGGTGATGTCGGTGTTGTCGGCCTTCACCAGCAGCGACTGGCCCGCCACGTAGTAAGGGCCCGCGAAATCGACCTTCTCCTTGCGCTTGTCGGTGATCGAGTAGGTGGCGACGACGAGATCGACCTGACCGTTCTCGATGAGCGTCTCGCGCTGCGCCGACGGCGCTTCCTTGAAGGTGATGGATTCCGGCTGTACACCGAGCTTTCCGGCGACGTACTTGGCCACCTCGACGTCGAAGCCGCTGTAGGAGCCGTCCTTGTTGCGCAGGCCGAGGCCCGGCTGGTCGAACTTGATGCCGACGGTCAGTTTGCCGTCCTTGGCGTGGTCGAGGGCGCTGCCCTCGTTACCGCCGCCGCAGGCGGTCGCGGCCAAAGCCAGGGCGAGCGCCCCGAGCCCGAGTCGAAGTGCACGATTGATCCTCATCGAGTTCCTAACTTTTTTGTGTGACTGTCGATGCCGTCGTCTGTGCCGAATGGGTCAGTGACTGAGAATCTTGCCCAGGAAGTCCTTGGCGCGCTCGGATTTCGGTGCGGTGAAGAAGGTTTCGGGCTCGGTGTCCTCGACCACCTGGCCGTCGGCCATGAAGAGCACCCGGTTGCCCGCGCGGCGCGCGAAGCCCATCTCGTGGGTGACCACCAGCATCGTCATGCCGTCCTTGGCCAGCGAGACCATCACCTCGAGCACCTCGTTGACCATCTCCGGGTCGAGCGCCGAGGTCGGCTCGTCGAACAGCATCACCTTCGGGTTCATCGCCAACGCGCGGGCGATGGCCACGCGCTGCTGCTGGCCGCCGGACAGCTGAGCCGGGTACTTCTCGGCCTGGTTGGCGATGCCGACCCGTTCGAGCAGTTCCATGGCGCGGGTGCGCGCCGCGTCCTTCTTGATCTTGCGCACCTTGATCGGCGCGAGCATCACGTTCTCGATGATGGTCTTGTGCGCGAACAGGTTGAACGACTGGAACACCATGCCGACGTCGGCGCGCAGCGAGGCCAGCGCCTTGCCCTCCGCGGGGAGCGGTACGCCGTCGACGGCGATGGCGCCCGAGTCGATCGGCTCGAGCCGGTTGATGGTGCGGCACAAGGTCGATTTCCCGGAACCCGATGGGCCGAGGACGATGACGACCTGTCCCTTGGGTACCTCGAGATTGATATCGCGCAACACGTGCAGATCACCGAAGTGCTTGTCCACATTGCGCATCGAGATCATCGGCGGCGCGCTGGTGGCGGGGCCCTTGTCCAAGCTCGTGGCGTCCCCGGTCGTGTCGGGCGCGGCGGCGGCGTCGGTCATGGTCCTTGACCTTAAGGGGAAAAACCGAATTTGCCCCGGTTTCCGCGACACACCGGTCCGCCACGCCGGAACGTCACAGCTCTGTAATGTCTCGGCCGCTTCCGGCTCCGGACCGCGGCGAGCCTCCGAGCCTGCGGCGATGCGCTCGAAACCCGCTCGACCGGCCCCCGTACCCTGGATGGGTGGATTCGATCGGACAGGTTGTGGCGGGAGTGCGCAGTTACGAGGTCCGCACCTTCGGGTGCCAGATGAACGTGCACGATTCCGAACGCTTGTCCGGCCTGCTGGAGGACGCGGGCTATGTGAAGGCCGCGCCGGGGGCGACGGCGGACCTCGTGGTCTTCAACACGTGCGCGGTGCGCGAGAACGCCGACAACAAGCTCTACGGCACGCTCGGCCACCTCGCCCCGATCAAGGCGGACAGGCCGGGCATGCAGATCGCGGTCGGCGGCTGCCTGGCGCAGAAGGACCGCGACACCGTCGTGCGCAAGGCGCCGTGGGTGGACGTGGTGTTCGGCACGCACAACATCGGCTCGCTGCCGGTGCTGCTGGAGCGGGCGCGGCACAACGAAGAAGCGCAAGTCGAGATCCTCGAATCGCTGGAGGCTTTCCCGTCGACGCTGCCCGCCAAGCGCGAGTCGGCGTACGCGGGCTGGGTGTCGATCTCGGTGGGCTGCAACAACACCTGCACGTTCTGCATCGTGCCGTCGCTGCGCGGCAAGGAAGTCGACCGCCGTCCCGGCGATGTGCTCGCCGAGGTGCAGGCGCTGGTCGATCAGGGCGTGCTCGAGGTGACGCTGCTGGGCCAAAACGTGAACTCCTACGGCGTCAACTTCGTCGACCCGGCCGAGCCGCGCGACCGCAGCGCGTTCGCGAAACTGCTGCGCGCCTGCGGCGGCATCGACGGCCTCGAGCGCGTCCGGTTCACCTCGCCGCATCCGGCCGAGTTCACCGACGACGTCATCGAGGCGATGGCCGAGACGCCGAACATCTGCCCGCAACTGCACATGCCTTTGCAGTCCGGATCGGACCGCGTGCTCAAGGCGATGCGGCGCTCCTACCGCAAGGCGCGTTACCTGGGCATCATCGAGAAGGTTCGCGCGGCCATGCCGCACGCGGCCATCACCACCGACATCATCGTCGGCTTCCCCGGCGAGACCGAGGAGGACTTCCAGGAGACCCTGGACGTGGTGCGCCAGGCCCGGTTCACCAGCGCGTTCACCTTCCAGTACTCGAAGCGGCCCGGCACGCCCGCCGCCGACATGCCCGACCAGCTGCCCAAGCAGGTGGTCCAGGAACGCTACGACCGGCTGATCGCGCTGCAAGAGGAGGTCTCGCTCAAGGCCAACCGCGCGCTGATCGGCACCGAGGTGGAGCTGCTCGTCGCGGAGGGCGCGGGCAAGAAGAACGCCGCGACCGCGCGAATGAGCGGGCGGGCCAGGGACGGCAGGCTGGTGCACTTCCGGCCGGGCGGCACCGCCGAGACCGTGCGCCCCGGCGACGTGATCACCGTCGACATCACCGAAGCCGCGCCGCACCATCTGATCGCGGACTCCGCGATCAAGACCCACCGCAGGACACGGGCGGGCGACGCGCACGAGCGCGGCGTCATGCCGAAGACCGCACCCATCGGCGTCGGCCTCGGGCTGCCCGGGATCGGCGCCCCCACCAAGGAGCCGGTCGCCTCCGGCTGCGCGACGGGTTGCGACGCATGAGCGAGCGGAGCGAGCGAATCATGTCTCAGCGCGCTTCGCGCATGCCGGAGCCGAGCGCCAGCGAGGCGCAGACATGAGCGCCCGCCCCGCCGCGGGAGACGACGAGACCCCACGCCGGGGCCCCGACGATTCCGCGCGGGGCGCGGCCGACGCCGCAGGGAACGCGCAGGGACCCGACTTCGGTACTACCGCGCGTAGTGGGTCGGATGACGCGGCGGCCGACGGGGCTGGCACAGTGGACTCGGACAAGCCCAACGCCGACCATCCAGTCGAAGGAGACGACAGCGCCGTGAGCTCGGTCGAGAGCAGCAAGGATTTCGAGCAGTTCCGTGACGAGCTCGACGCTGTCGAGCGACGCCTGGCCGGCGAGATCGATCCGGGCATCCGCGCCATGGTGGTGGCGGGCGCGGTGTTCGTGCTGCTCTTCTCGCTGGTGCTGTCGCACGCGGGCAGCGCGCGCGGCTTCGACGTGCTGCTCGCCACCGACACCACCCGCATCGAGCACATCGGGCTGCCATCGCGCATTTTCGTCTGGTTCGTCGTGGTGTTCGGCATCGGTTTCTCGTTACTGGCGTTGATGACCCGGCGCTGGGTGCTCGCCTGGATCGCGGTGGCGGGTTCGGCCATCGCCAGCGTGTTCGGCGTCCTCTCCATCTGGCACCGCCAGACCCCCGGTCTCGGCAACTACGTCGGCGCGGGCCCGGGCATCGGCTTGATCATCGGCACGCTGGCCGTCATGGTGCTGACCTTCCACTGGATCCGCGTGGTGTGGAGCCGCACCACCATGCACCTGGCCGCCGAGGAACAGCGCCGCAACGCCGCGGCCGCCGCCGAGGAGCGCGACCGCCGCAGGCTGCTCGGCGACTCCTGATCGCCGGCTCGGGCGGAACGTCACCGCGGCGTCAAGCAGCCCAGCCCAAGTGAGCGAGCACGCGCGCGCTGCGTGAACGACCGGCCTCGCGCCGCGCGACATGGATCTGGGCCAGCAGCGCCCCCAACCCCGCGCCAGCGGCGTTCATCAGCACGTCGTCCACGGAGGACACGCGGCCGAGATCGAACACGTACTGCGCGATTTCCAGCGTCGCCGACACCGCCGCGCCGAGCAGCGTCATCCGCGCGACGCCCGCGAATCGGGGAAGACGCAGCGGAAGGAAGAACCCGAGCGGCACGAACAGCAGTGTGTTCGCCCCGACTTGGATCACCGCGCTCGACGGCGAATCGCCGAGCGTCGCGACGAGGTCCCGCAGCGGCACCGCGCTGACGGTGCCTTCGGCCGCGACCGGCGTCAGAATCATCCACACCCAGGGCAGGGTTCCCGCGAGCAGGCCCGCCTCGGCCGCCGTGTACCGCAGCGCCAGCTCGGGAGTCAGCCCGCGGCGCATCCGCCACCGCGTCATCGAGACGATCGCCGCGACCAGCGAGGGCACCGCGCACGCCCACACGATCAGCACGTGGCCCCACGTGTCCCATACCTGTCGCACGGGTCAACGCTACCGGCGCGGCCGAGCCGTTGGCCGCCAACCGAAGTCGGGCGGGTCAGCGGTTGCTGACGGCGCCCTCCGCGGCCTCGGCCCACTCGCGCCACTGCTTGGCCTGCTCGAGCGCCTTCTCGGCGTCGCGCTGCTTGCCCGCCGCCTGCGCCTTGGCCGCCTGCTCCTCGAACTGGGCGACCTTCTCGCGGAACTGAGCGGCGCGCGCCACGGCCTCGGGGTCGGTGCGCCGCCACTGAGCGTCCACCGCGTCGCGGACCCGCTTCTCGATGGACCGCAACTTGCCCTCCAGCTCCTGGATGCGCTCGCGCGGCACCTTGCCGATGGCGTCCCACCGGTCCTGCAGCTCACGCAGCTGCGCCCGTGCGGTGTCAAGGCCCATCGACGGGTCGATGTGCTCGTAGGCTCGCAGCAGCTCCTCCTTGGCGGACGCGTTCGCCTCGAACTCGGCGTCGCGCTCGGAGACCGCGGCATTGCGCGCCGCGAAGAACACGTCCTGCGCGCTCTTGAAGCGCCGCCACAGCGCCTCGTCGGCCTCGCGGGGCGCGCGGCCCGCGGCCTTCCACTCGGCGAGCAGGTCGCGGAAGACGGCGGCGGTGCCGACCCAGTCGGTGGAGCCGGACAGTTCCTCGGCGCGGACGCACAGCTCTTCCTTGCGCCCCTTGGCGGCCGCCCGCTCGCGGTCGAGTTCGGCGAAGTGCGCGCCGCGGCGGCGGTTGAAGGACTCGCGGGCTTTGGAGTAGCGCTTCCACAGCGCGTCGTCGACCTTGCGGTCCACGCCGCGGATGGACTTCCACTCGTCGAGGATCTCGCGCAGCCGGTCGCCCGCGGCCTTCCACTGGGTGGATTCGGCGGCGATCTGCTCGGCCTCGGCACAGAGCGCTTCCTTGCGCTCGGTGTGCTCGTGGCGGGCGCGCTCCTTCTCCTCCTTGGCGTGCGCGGCCGCTTCCTCGGAGTGCTCGGTGATCGCCTGTAGCCGCTTGGCCAGTCCGTCGATGTCGCCGATGACGGCGGCGGTGGGCAGCGATTCGGCCAGCGCCAGCGCGGCGGCCTTGGTCTTGCGGGCGTCGGCGCCCGCGGCGAGCCGCGCTTCCAGCAGCGCGACCTCGGTGGCGAGGTCGTCGAAGCGGCGGCCGAAGTGCGCGAGGCCCTCGGCGGCGTCGCCCGCCTGCCAGGATCCGACGATTCGTTCGCCCTCGGCCGTCTTCACCCAGGCGGTGCCGTCGTCGTCGACCCGGCCCCAGCGGCTGGGGTCGGTGACGGTGGGTACGACCACCGCGTGCGGGTGCTGCTGATCGGCCGGGCCCGGCGCGGGCTTGACCGCGTGGGGCTTGGGATGAGTTTTCTGGCCACCGGGCTTCGGGGCACCGGAGGGGCGCGGTGTCGTGCCGGGAGTGGCCTTCGCGGTTCCGTTGCTGTCGGTCATTGTTCTCCGTCCCTGCCGCGCGTCACGGCTGCCTGGTTACGCCCTAGCTCATCCCATTGAACCCGGTCCGAGCCCTGGAGACCATTGCTCTACGCTCTCCCCGGAATCGAGCTCCGGGCGGACAACCCGTGGTGACCTGGGTTGTCGCACCTCGACACTATCAATCTCGGGGCGAATTGACGCTACAGACACTCGAAGCCGACCGGCGGGCGTCTGGGTACCGCCGTGCGCCGGGCCCGCGGGCCGAACAGATACGGTTTAGCGCGTGTTCAGTATTGCGGCCCTGGTCCCGTCGCCGCCGATCCTGGTGCCCGAACTAGGCGGTCGCGCCGCGGTCGGAGCGGGGACGGATCCGGCCGACCCGCCCGCCGTGCTACGCGCGGCCGCGCTGGACGCGGTCGAGAAGCTGGCGGCGGTGACCCGGCGGTGGACGGTGGTCGGCATCGGGACCGTCGATGGTGTGCTCGGCCCGGAATCGGCGGGAACTTTCCGCGGTTTCGGTGCTGACGTGCGCGTCGCGCTCGCCGGCGCGCCCGGGTTTGCTCCGGATCCGCGGCTTCCGCTGCCCGCCCTGATCGCCGGATGGTTGCGGGGACGCGTCGCGCCGGACGCGCGCGCCACCGCGCGCTTGATCGCCGAAGATGCCGCCCCGGCGCGGTGCATGGAGCTCGGCGCGACGCTGCGCGCCGAGCTCGACGCCGACGACGAGCCGTGCGGTGTACTCGTCGTCGCCGACGGCGCCGCGACCTTGACCGTCAAATCGCCCGGCTATCTCGACGAGCGCGCCGCGCCGCTGCAAGCCGAGCTCGACCGCGCGCTGAGCGCGGGCGACCGGTCGGCCCTGCGCGCGCTCGATCCCGCGCTCTGCGCCGAACTGGCCGTGTCGGGGCGGGCCGCCTATCAAGTGCTCGGCGGTCTGTTCGCCGCGGATCCGTCGGATCCAACCGTCGAAACCCAGTACCGTGACGCGCCTTTCGGAGTCGGCTATCACGTGAGCGTCTGGCGGCCGGAAAGGGAGGCGCGATGACAGTGCCGATCGCGGTGGTCGGCCCCACCGCCACCGGCAAGTCCGATCTCGGACTGGATCTCGCCGCCCGCCTCGGCGGGGAGATCGTGAACATCGATGCCATGCAGCTCTACCGCGGCATGGACATCGGCACCGCCAAGCTGCCCGTCGCGCAACGGCGCGGCATCCCGCACCACCAGCTCGACGTGCTCGCGGTGACCGAGACCGCGAGCGTGGCCACCTACCAGCGGGCGGCCGCCGCCGACGTCGAGGACATCATGGCGCGCGGCCGTACGCCGATCATCGTGGGCGGCTCGATGATGTACGTGCAGGCGCTGCTGGACGAATGGGAGTTTCCGGCCACCGATCCGGCCGTGCGCGCCCGCTGGGAGCAAGTCCTGGCCGAGCAGGGCGTGGCCGCCGTGCACGCGGCACTGCGCGCGGCGGATCCGGTCGCGGCCGCGACCATCCTGCCCACCGACGGCCGCCGCATGGTGCGGGCGCTGGAGGTCGTCGAGCTCACCGGGCAGCCGTTCGCGGCCTCGGCGCCCACCATCGGCGCGCCGCGCTGGAACACCGTTATCCTCGGCGTCGACCGCGACACCGCCGAACTGGACGCGCGCATCGAGCGACGCACCGCGCTGATGTTCCAGACCGGGCTGGTCGACGAGGTGCGCGGACTGATCGACCAGGGCCTGCGCGAGGGCGTCACGGCGCGACGGGCCATCGGCTACGCGCAAGTCCTCGCCTACCTGGACAACGAATACGACCTGAACCACGCCGAGGAACGCACGTTCATCGGCACCCGCCGCTACGTGCGCAGGCAGCGCTCCTGGTTCCGCCGCGATCCCCGGGTGCGCTGGGTGGACGGCGCGGATCCCGACCTGCTCGGCGCTGCGCTGCGTGCGATCGAAACGCCGCATGCGATCGAAACGAGGCCTGCGATCGAAACGCCGGGCGCTATCGACAGCACAGAACGGACCCCTCAGTGACCAGACGTGTCAGCACCCGCAACGCTTCCGTGCAGGTGTGGCAGGCATACCTGAACAATCGCGCCAAGCGCCACCGCGACAGCCGGTTCCTGGTGCAGGGCGTGCGCCCGATCACCCAGGCGCTCGCCAACGGGTGGCCGCTCGAGACGCTGCTCTATCGGCTCGGTGCGCCCGACCTGTCCGGCTGGGCCAGGGAGGTGCTCGACACCACCGACGTGCCGCAGGTCGGCCTGGTGCCGGAGCTGATGGCGGAGCTGGGCGAAAAGGCGAGCGCGGTACCGGAATTGGTGGCCGTCGCGATCTCGCGTCAGGCCGAGCTGGAGACCTTCGAGCCCGGCGAACCCGGCGAGGACCCGCCGGTCGTCGTGGTGTTCGACCGGCCCAACTCGCCCGGCAATCTCGGCACCCTGATCCGGTCGGCGGACGCCTTCGGCGCGTGCGCGGTCATCGTCACCGGCCACGGCGCCGACCAGTACGACCCGCAATCGGTGCGTGCCTCCACCGGCTCGCTGTTCGCGGTCCCCGTCTACCGCGCCGCCGGGCCCGCCCAGGTGCTGGAATTTCGCGAGCGCCAGGTCGCTCGCGGAATTCCGACCCGGATCGTCGGCACCGACGAGCACGGCTCGCACGCGGTGTTCGACCACGATTTCACCGAGGCCACCGTCCTCGTCATCGGGAACGAGACCAGCGGGATGAGCGCCGCCTGGCAGGATGCGTGCGACGACCTGGTGTCCATCCCGATGGGCGGCACCGCGAGTTCGCTCGGCGCGCCCTCGGCCGCCGCGGTGGCGCTGTACGAAATTTCCCGGCAGCGCCGGACGTTTGTCAGATGACGACCATGAGGAGAGCACACGCGTGACGGACATCGAATTCACGAAGGGGCACGGCACCCAGAACGACTTCGTGGTGCTGCCCGACGAGGATGTCCGGCTCGAGCTGACTCCGGACCGCGTCGCCGCGCTCTGCGACCGGCAGCGCGGTCTCGGCGCCGACGGCGTGCTGCGGGTCGCGCGGGCCGGTGCGCTGCGGGATGCCGGCGTGCTCGCCGACCTGCCAGAGGGCGTCGGGGCGGACGACTGGTTCATGGACTACCGCAACGCCGACGGCTCGCTGGCCGAGATGTGCGGCAACGGCGTGCGGGTCTTCGCGCACTACCTGGCCGCGACCGGTCGCGAGCCGCGCGCGGAGTACGTGGTTGGCAGCAGGGCGGGCGCCCGGCCGGTCGTCGTGCACGCGGGCGGCCAGGTGGAGGGCGAGGTGACCGTCACGATGGGCCAGGTGAAGGAGCTCGGGGAATCGACCGCGACCATCGCGGGTTGGCCTTATCCGGGAATCGGCATCGATGTCGGCAATCCGCATCTGGCCTGCGTGGACTCCGGGCTGTCGGCCGAGGCGCTCGGCAAGCTCGACTTGACCGTCTCGCCCGGATACGACCCCGACCTCTTCCCGCACGGGGTGAACGTCGAGATCCTGACCCCGCTGGACGGGGACCGCGCGGTCGACATGCGCGTCTACGAACGCGGTGTCGGCGAAACCCGTTCGTGCGGAACAGGAACCGTTGCGGCGGCCGCGGCGGCGCTGGCCGCCGACGGCTTCCGCATCGCGCAGGATTCCGGTCGAGTGACGGTCCGGGTGCCCGGAGGGGCGGTCACGGTGCGCCTCGAGGGCGGGTCGGCCTGGCTGCGCGGGCCTTCGGTGCTGGTCGCCACCGGCACGCTCGCCGAACAGTGGTGGAACGGGCGCTGAGCGCGCCCGGCGAATAACGGAATGCGCCCGGTGGTCGCACCGTGGCAGCATGGATGGTGTATGAGGAATTCAGAGACGTATGACATCAATTCGGCCGACGACGCCTTCGTCGACTCGGCCGGTGACACCGAGCGCTCCGGTGACGTGGTGGCCGAACGTGCCGCCCGGATGAAGCGCAACGGCTGGACGATGGAGCCGACGGTCGGTGAACTGCAACTGGACGAACGCAGCTCGCTACGCCGCGTCGCCGGTCTGTCCACCGAACTCACCGACATCACCGAGGTCGAGTACCGGCAGCTGCGCCTGGAACGGGTCGTGCTGGTCGGCGTGTGGACCTCGGGCTCGGTGGCACAGGCCGAGGCGAGCATGGCCGAGCTGGCCGCGCTCGCCGAGACCGCCGGTTCGGAGGTGCTCGAGGCGCTGATCCAGCGTCGCGACCGTCCCGACCCGGCCACCTACATCGGGTCCGGCAAGGCCGACGAGCTCCGCTCGGTGGTGCTCGAGACCGGCGCCGACACCGTCATCTGCGACGGTGAACTGACCCCGGCCCAGCTGACCGCGCTGGAGAAGGTGGTCAAGGTGAAGGTGATCGACCGGACCGCCCTGATTCTGGACATCTTCGCCCAGCACGCCACCTCCAGCGAGGGCAAGGCGCAGGTCGCCCTGGCTCAGATGGAGTACATGCTGCCCAGGCTGCGCGGCTGGGGTGAGTCGATGTCCCGGCAGGCCGGTGGTCGTGCGGGCAGCAACGGCGGCGTCGGTCTGCGCGGTCCCGGTGAGACCAAGATCGAGACCGACCGCCGCCGCATTCGCGAGCGGATGGCCAAGCTGCGGCGCGAGATCCGCGAGATGAAGACCGCGCGGGAGACCAAGCGGGCGCGGCGGGCGTCCTCGGGCATCCCGCAGGTCGCCATCGTCGGCTACACCAACGCGGGCAAGTCCAGCCTGATGAACGCGCTCACCGGCGCGGGCATCCTGGTTCAGGACGCGCTGTTCGCCACCCTGGATCCGACCACCCGGCGCGCCGACCTGGACGACGGCCGCGAGGTCGTGTTCACCGACACCGTCGGGTTCGTGCGGCACCTGCCGACCCAGTTGGTCGAGGCGTTCCGCTCGACCCTGGAGGAGGTCACCGGCGCCGATCTGCTGCTGCACGTGGTGGACGGCGCCGACCCGATGCCCGCGGAGCAGATCAAGGCCGTGCGCGAGGTGATCACCGACGTGATCAAGGAGCAGGGTGCGGCCGCTCCACCGGAACTGCTGGTGCTGAACAAGATCGATGCCGTCGATCCGATGGAGCTGACCAGGCTGCGCGCTCTGCTGCCGGACGCCGAGTTCGTCTCGGCGCAGAGCGGCGAGGGCATCGAAGGCCTGCTCGACCGGCTGGCCGAGGTGCTCGGCGGGCTGGACGTCGAGGTCGGCGTGCTGCTGCCGTACACCCGCGGCGATCTGCTGGCGCGCATCCACGCCGACGGCCGGATCCTGTCCTCCACCCACGAGGAGTCGGGAACACGGGTCAGGGCGCGAGTGCCGCACTCGTTGGCCGCGGCGCTTTCGGAATACGCCCACGCGGGCGGCGACGGCGCGGCGCCCGCCGAAGGGTAGCGGTCCGCCGAGGACGGAAACAGAACCGACCGTCACGTTCGGTATCTCACGGATGCCGGACGTGACGTGTCGGTTCCCTTGTGTCGCGGTGGTTCGACCCGGCCTTGGATCGCATTCGGCCGCATGGGAATTCGAGGTCGAATCGCTCGCGGATCGCCGGTCCCGCGAATGCCTGTGTTGTGACCGGCCACACAAAAAAGCCACCTCTGTTGCAACGTGTTCCAAAGGCTTCGGGTAGGGTGGGCCGCGAAGCCGTATTCGATTGCGGCGCAGGGGACGTGAAATTCCGTACGACGATGTGCTGGGATCCGACATGCGATGGGGTAGCCACCAATGCCTGAATCCTCGCCTACCGCAGCGGTGCTGACCGATGGGGCGCCGCTCGAGGTGCGTCTCGACGAGACCGACATCCGGCTGATCGAAGCGCTGCTCGCGCCGCTGCGAGCTTGGACGAGTCCGCGCTTCTACGGCCTGGACAACATTCCCGCCGACGGCCCGGTGCTGCTGGTCGGCAACCACAACCTGATGGGCGGCATCGACGCACCGCTGCTCATGCCCGAAGTGCTGCGCCGCCGCGGCAGGCTGATCCGCGGCCTCGCCGAGAACGTGCTGATCGCCGTGCCAGGCTTGCGGCACTTCATGCACTACTACGGCGCGGTCCGTGGCAACCGGCACAACTGCATGGCGCTGCTCGCGCGGGGCGAGGCGGTCATCGTCTTCCCGGGCGGCGGGCGCGAAGCGGTGCGCCGCAAGAACGAGAAGTACCTGCTCAAGTGGGAGGGCCGCAGCGGGTTCGCGCGAATGGCGATCGAGGCGGGCGTGCCGATCGTGCCGGTCGCGATGATCGGCGTCGACGACGCCTACGACATCGTCTTCGACGGCGACCATCCGGTGATGCGCCCGCTGCGCTGGACGGTCGAGGCGCTCGGTCTCAAGCGCGAGCTCACCCCGCCGTTGCTGCGAGGTCTCGGCCCGACCCCGATCCCGCGCCCCGAACGGTTCTACTTCTCCGCGGGCGCGTCGATCGATCCGGCGCCGTGGCGCGACGCCGAGGATCTCGACGCCGCTGCCACCGACCTGCGCGATGTGGTGCGCAAGGCGCTCGAGGAGGAGCTGAAATTCCTGTTCGCCGAGCGCGAGCGTGATTCGGGCCGCACCCTGGTCGGCCGGGTGCGCGGATTGCTCCCTTTCTGAAAGAACACTGAGAAAACGCTCGGCAATCTCTCAGGTACGGATGCGTACCGTGGGGAGATGCGTAGGAGAAGACTCAGATCGGCCGTCACGGCAGGCGCGGCCGCGTTCGTGTGCGGTGTCACCGCGACGGTTGCCGGAAACGCCGCCGCGGCGACGAACGATTCGCCGGCCGCGTCCGGAATGCCGCTGCGGACCAACGGTTCCCACATCACCGACAGCGCGGTGCTCGACCAGCGCAACCTGCGGCTTCGGGTGTACTCGGCCGCCATGGGCCGGACGATCGAGATCGACGTTCAGCGCCCGGCCGACAACTCGGCGCCGCGCCCGACGCTGTACCTGCTCGCGGGCGCGGGCGGCGGTCAGGACACGGCGACCTGGCAGCAGCGGACCACAGCGTTGCAATTCCTCGCCGACAAGAATGTCAACGTGGTCCAACCGGTCGGCGGTGCGTGGACCTATTACACCGATTGGCGCGCCAATGATCCCGTGCTCGGGGTCAACCAGTGGCAAACGTTCCTGACCGAAGAGTTGCCGCCGCTGATCGATCGCGCGCTCGGCACGAATGGTACGAACGCCATCGCGGGACTGTCCATGTCGGGCACCTCGGTGCTGCAGCTGCCGATCGCCGCGCCGGGGCGCTACCGCGCGGTCGCGGCCTACAGCGGGTGCGCCCAGATCAGCGATCCGGTCGGCTACAACTTCGTCAGAACGGTCGTGACCACCGGCGGCGGCAACACGGCGAACATGTACGGCCCGCAAGGTGATCCGATGTGGGCGGCCAACGATCCCTACCTGAACGCCGAGGGGCTGCGCGGGCTCGAGCTGTTCCTCTCGACGGGCACCGGCATACCTGGCCAGTGGGACACCCTCGACGGTCCGTACACCTTGCCCGGTGTGGGCGGATGGGCCAATCAGCTCGCCGTCGGAGGCGCGCTGGAGGCGGCCTCGAACTACTGCACGCGCAACATGCAGGAGCGCTTGAACGAACTCGGCATTCCAGCGACCTTCGATTTCCAGCCGGTCGGCACGCACTCGTGGGGCTATTGGGAGGACGCGCTGGTCGCGTCCTGGCCGGTGCTGGCCAAGGGACTCGGCCTTCCCGCCTGATGGCTTTGTAATAGCTGAAAGCTATCGAATGCAGTCCGTTCAGGTTTGTCGGGAATCGGCGGAAAAGTGCGCACCGATGCGCGACCCGTACCAGGTGAAACCGCGAATTTCGGACGTGAAGTGAACTGTCATTCGTGTTCCGGGTACCGTATGCGGTAACGACGGGTCGGTGTGGACCGCCCGGTGTGGTCACTAGGAGGTTGGTGTGGAGCGCACACTGTTCGAGCCCGAACACGATCTGTTCCGGGAGTCGTTCCGCAAGTTTCTCGATCAGCACGTCGCGCCGAACCACGCGAAGTGGGAAGAGCAGGGCATCGTCGATCGCGCGGTCTGGCTCGAGGCGGGCAAGCAGGGCTTCCTCGGCATGGCCGTCCCGGAGGAGTTCGGCGGCGGTGGGGTGCGCGACTTCCGCTACAACGCGATCGTCACCGAGGAGTGCGTGAAGGGGCAGTACTCCGGCCTCGGCTTCTCGCTGCACAACGACGTCGTCGCGCCGTACCTGCTGGAGCTGGCCAACGACGAGCAGAAGCAGCGGTGGCTGCCCAAGTTCTGTTCCGGCGAGATCATCACCGCCATCGCGATGACCGAGCCGGGCACCGGCTCCGACCTGCAGGGCATCAAGACCCGCGCGGTACGCGACGGCGACGACTGGATCCTCAACGGCGCCAAGACCTTCATCACCAACGGCATCAACGCCGACATCGTCATCGTGGTCGCCCAGACCGATCCGGAGAAGGGCGCCATGGGCTTCAGCCTGCTGGTGGTGGAGCGCGGCATGGCGGGCTTCGAGCGCGGCCGCAACCTGGACAAGCTCGGCCTCAAGGCCCAGGACACCGCCGAGCTCAGCTTCACCGACGTGCGTGTACCCGGCAAGAACCTGCTCGGCACCGAGGGCATGGGCTTCATCCACCTGATGCACAACCTGCCCCAGGAGCGGCTGTCCATCGCCGTCATGGCCGCCGCCGCCATGGAGGGCTCGCTGGAGATGACCTGCCAGTACGTACGCGACCGCAAGGCGTTCGGCAAGCCGATCGGCGCCCTGCAGAACACCCGCTTCGTGCTCGCCGAACTGGCCACCAAGACCACCGCCGTGCGGATCATGGTCGACCGCTTCATCGAGGACCTCAACGCGGGCAAGCTCTCCGCCGAGGACGCCGCCATGGCCAAGTGGTGGAGCACCGAGGAGCAGCTCGACCTCGTCAACCGCTGCCTCCAGCTGCACGGCGGCTACGGCTACATGAAGGAATACCCGATCGCCAAGGCCTACATGGACGCCCGCATCCAGACCATCTACGGCGGCACCACCGAAATCATGAAGGAGATCATCGGCCGCTCGCTGAACCTGGCCTGATCCCTGCCTTTTCGCCTCCGGCCGCACGGAACATCGTGCGGCCGGACGCGTTTCCGGTGCCGGCGTGTTCGGCGAAAGCCGAGTCCCGCTCAGTGGACCGGTTCGAGTGAACACGCTCGCCCGGGCGACGCCTTCGATAGCTTGGTGCGATTTCCGCTGGAGTGAAGGTGCGCACGCGCCGCACCGGCCCTGGTGTTGCGGCGCGACATTTCGGCGCTACCTGCTCATGTCCGCGGCGAACAAAGCCGAGCTCGAGGCGGGATTCGCCCGGTACGGCTGTGGGCACCTGCTGTAGCGCGCCACCTGGTCGGGGCACCGGCGGTGGCGAGAGGCGCTATTCGGCGGGCAGGGGCGGGGGATCGGTGGTGCGGAGGAGGTTGGCGACGGCGGTGGGTGTCCAGTGCAGGTCGGCGCCGGGGCGGGTGGCGAGATAGGCGGCGGTGCGGGGGAGCGGCCAGCCGTGTGATTCGGTGATGCCCGCGGCCAAGTGGCGCAGGTAGGCGGGGGCCGGTGGGTTGCCAGGGACGTCGGTGTGGCGCCAAGGGGCGGTGCAGGTGAGGATCGGGTGGCCATCGAGAGTGCCTGCGCGGACGATGGTTTCGTAGCGGCCGGGGCCGAGGGCGGTGCGGCCGTCGGCGAGCACCTCGGTCAGGTCGAGATCCTCGCCCGGCGGGCGGTACATCTCCTGGGCGACGATGTCGGAGAACTGCGCGGCCGTCAGTAGATAGGCGCGGGCTGCGGTCTCACCCGCGGCATCCGGTGCGTAGAAGGCCCGGCCGCCGGTCCAGGTGAGTGATTCGGTGGCGAAGTAGAGCAGGCCGGGCAGCACGATCGGACGGGACTCCTGCGGGCCGGAACGGTCGCGGCAGCCGGGCAGTTCGATCGCGCCGCCTTCGGGCCTGCCGCCCTCGAGATAGCAGTACAAGCGGCGGTGATGCATATTGGAGCCGTAGGCGGCGTACCACACGAGGCACGTCACCATGCCATTGTCCCTCGCCACGCGGTGGTCTGCCCGACGACCGCGATCGGGTGGCCTCACAGCCATCCGGTGACTTGCTGTAAGGCCAAGCAGGACACCGCCAGCACCAGGCCGATCGCTCCGCCGAAGACCAAGGGGCGCATTCCCGCCGTGCGGATGCGTTGCCACGAAAGCGACGTCCCGATGGCCGCCAGCACCGCCGCGATCAACCACGCGCTCACCGCGCCCAGCGGCTCCGACCAAGATTCGGGCACCAACCCGAACCCGGCGATCACCGAGGCGGCGACGAAGAGCACCACGAAGAGCGGCACCACTCGCCAGGCCGCGCGGCGGGCGTCGGTCTCGTCGACGGCTTGCCCGGCACTGCGTCGCTCACTGTCAGGTCGGCCGGCGTCGTGTTGCCCACCGCCGGGATTCCCAGCGCCGCGCCGCCCGAGATGCAGCCCCACGCACATCGGCACGATCAGCAGACTGCGCACCAATTTCACGATCACCGCGAACTGCGCCGCGGCGGGACCGAAGATCGCGCCCGCCGCCAGCACCGAGGAGGTGTCGTTGATCGCGGTGCCCGCCCACAGCCCGAACGCCTCCTCGGACATGCCGAGCATCCGACCGAGCGGCGGAAAGATCAGCACAGCAAGGACATTGAAGACGAAAATAGTGCCGAGCGCGTAGGCTACCCGCTCCCGGTCCGGCTTCATGACCGCGGTCGCCGCCGCGATCGCCGACGCGCCGCAGATCGTCGTCCCCACCGCGACCAGCGTCGCCGATTCCCGATCCAGCGCCAGCATCCTGCCGACCACGACTGCGGCGACTGCGCCCGCCACGACGGTCCCGATGAGCACCACCGCCGTCTGCCGCCCCACGGTCAGTACCGCGCCGAACGGCAGCCCCAAGCCCAGCAGCACGATGGCGAGCCCGAGCACGCGCTGCCTGGTCACCGCCAGCCCCGGCCCGAACACGCCGTCCTCGTCCACCGACCTCCTGCGCGCGAGCCCGGCCAGCGCCCCGGCGACGAGCGCGAACACCGGCGCTCCGATCATGGGCGCGGCCCGGCCGGCCAGCGTCGCGACGGTGGCGAGCCCGGCGACCAGCGCCAGTCCGGGCAGAAAGCGAGGTAAGCAGCACACGCTTTCACCCTCGCGCCGCGGACGTCACCCAGGTAGAGAGCGCTTTCGAAGGACCTCATAAGATTCCCTTATGTCCGTCCATCACGCTCCGGGCCGCGGCCGGGCCCATAATCGGTGCCCATGACGCTGCCACCGGGAACGCCCGATCTGGATGTTCTCGATCTGCTCGTCTCCGTCGCCGAACTCGGCAGCCTCGGCGCGGCCGCCCGCCGCCACGGCATCAGCCAGCCCGCCGCCAGCATGCGCATCAGCGCGCTGGAACGCAGGCTGCACCTGCGGCTGCTGGACCGCGGGCCGACCGGTTCGGCGCTGACCGCGGCGGGCCGCGCGGTGGTCGACCACGCGCGCCCTGTGCTCGAGGCCGCCCGCTCCTTCGGTGTGGCGGTCGCCGCTCTCCGCGCGGGCAGCGTCCCGCGATTGCGCGTGGCAGCCTCCAAAACCATTGCCGATCATCGGATTCCGCAGTGGTTACAGGAACTGCGCAGTATCCACCCCGAAGTGACGGTCGCACTGGAGGTGGCCAACAGCAGTCAGGTGATGGAGCTGGTGCGTAGCGAGGCCGCCGATATCGGGTTCGTCGAGGGACCGCATCCGCCTGCGGATCTCGGCAGCCGTGTGCTCGGCACGGACGAACTCGTCGTCGTGGTGGCGCCCGCCCATCCGTGGGCGCACCGCCGCGGGCCGTTGTCGCTGCGGGAGCTGGCCGCCACCGCACTGCTGTGGCGGGAGCCGGGATCGGGGACCCGCGACGCGGTCTGGGAGGTGCTCGGCGTCCACGGCGAACCCGTAAGGCCTGCCGCGGAACTGGGCTCGGCGGCCACGATCATCGCCGCCGCCCGCACGGCGGTGGCGCCCGCGGTGGTCAGCAGGCTGATCGCCGCGCCCGAACTCGAGCGCGGGACGCTCGTCCGGGTGCCGCTGACCGATGCCACCGCGCTGACCCGGCAGTTCCGCGCGGTCTGGCGGCCGCGTTTCCCGCCCGCCGGTCCGGCGAAGTTGCTGGCCGAGATCGCCGCGCGCAACGAATCGGACAGCTGAGTCAACTGGTGATACTCGGGAGGGTCCGAGTGTTTTCGCAGGTGAGAGACCTGCGCTGGGATTCGGAACTGGCGTAACCATCCGGTAATCGCCGGAAACGTCGCGCGTAACGATCCGTTCCCAGCATTTGCCGCATGACAGCCAGAACGTATCCCGGCACCGGACGTCGCTCGGCGCCCGCCCGGCGGGTGAGGGACATTCTGCGGGCGCGCATTCGCAGCGGTGTCTACGGCAACCGGCCGTTGCCCTCCGAGAGCCAGCTCGCGGCCGACTTCGACACCAGCCGCAATGTCGTGCGCGACGCGCTGGCCCTGCTGCGCGACGAGGGACTCGTCGACCGGGTCCCCGGCGCGGGCACGTTCGTGGTGGCCGACAAGGCCGTGCAGGGCTTGGACCGCCTGCGCGGCCTGGCCGAGACCTTCGAGACGGGCAGCGATCGCGTGGTCAACACGGTCCTGCTGGCCGAGCTCGTCCCCGCGACCCCGATCGTCGCCGAGCGGCTCGAGCTGGAACCGGGCACACCGGTGGTGGCGCTCGAACGTGTCCGCCATCTGGACGGCGCGCCGCTGTCGTTGGATGCCAGCTACCTGACCGCCGACGTCGGCGCGCCACTGCTGGAGTGCGATCTCACCGGCTGCGACGTCTTCGGCCTGCTGGAGGCGGAACTCGGTCTGCCGCTCGGCTCGGCGGCGGTGTCCATCGAGGCGGTCGCGGCCGACCCGACGGTGGCCGGGCTGCTCGCGGTGCGGCCCGGCTCTCCGCTGCTGTTCCTGGAACGACTCACCTACACCGATTCAGGCCGGCCCATCGACCTCGAGTACGTGCGCTATCGCGGCGACCGGTTCTCGCTGTCCGGCCGGCTGCACCGCATCCCGGTCACACCGAATCGCGGTGCGGCCGAACCGAAGGAAAGGGGCTGATCCGGATGTCGATGGACATTCCACCTGTCGCTGGACGCCGAGAAGTGAGCTGCGACGTGCTCGTCGTCGGCGGGGGTACCGCGGGCACCATGGCCGCGCTGACCGCGGCCAGGCACGGCGCCGACGTGCTGCTGCTGGAGAAGGCGCACGTGCGCCACTCCGGGGCGCTCGCGATGGGCATGGACGGCGTCAACAACGCCGTCGTGCCCGGCAAGGCGAGCCCGGAGGACTACGTCGCCGACATCACCATCGCCAACGACGGCATCGTCAACCAGCGCACCGTCTATCAGACGGCCACCCGCGGCTTCGATATGGTGCAGCGGCTGGAGGGCTACGGCGTCAAGTTCGAGAAGGACGAGCACGGCGAGTACGCGGTGCGCAAGGTGCACCGATCCGGCAGCTATGTGCTGCCGATGCCGGAGGGCCGCGACGTGAAGAAGGTGCTGTATCGCACCCTGCGCGCCCGCGACGTCCGCGCCAAGGTGACCATCAGCAACCGGGTGATGCCGGTGCGGGTGCTGACGGTGGCCGGCCGGGCCGTCGGTGCCGTCGGATTCGACACGCGGACAGGCGAATTCGTCACTATTTCGGCGGGCGCGGTGATCCTCGCCACCGGCGCGTGCGGTCGACTCGGACTGCCCGCCAGCGGCTACCTGTACGGCACCTACGAGAACCCGACCAACGCGGGCGACGGCTACGCGATGGCCTACCACGCGGGCGCGGAACTCTCCGGCATCGAGTGCTTCCAGATCAACCCGCTCATCAAGGATTACAACGGCCCCGCCTGCGCCTATGTCGCCAACCCCTTCGGCGGCTACCAGGTCAACGCCGAGGGCAACCGGTTCGTCGACTGCGACTACTGGTCGGGGCAGATGATGGCCGAGGTCAAGCGAGAACTCGACAGCGCGCGCGGCCCTATCTACCTCAAGCTGAGCCACCTGCCCGACGCCACGATCCGGGAGATCGAGGGCATTCTGCACACCACCGAGCGACCGACCCGCGGCACTTTCCACGCGGGCCGCGGCACCGACTACCGCACCAGCGACATCGAGATGCACATCTCCGAAATCGGTTTGTGCAGTGGGCATTCCGCGTCCGGCGTGTGGGTCGACGAGCACGCGGCCACGACCGTGCCGGGTCTGTACGCGGCGGGGGACATGGCCTTGGTGCCGCACAACTACATGATCGGCGCCTTCGTCTACGGTGACATCGCGGGGGAGAGCGCGAGCGGATACGCCCGTGGCGCGGCGCGGCCCGCGCTGCCGGAGGATCAGATCGAGGCGGCGCACGCGCTGATCTACCGTCCGCTGGGCAATCCGGACGGTCCGCCGCAGCAGCAGGTCGAATACAAACTGCGCCGCTTCGTCAACGACTACCTGCAACCCCCGAAGACGCAGAGCTACCTCACCCTCGGTCTGGCGGCGTTCGAGCGGATGCACGTCGACATCTCCCAGATGAGCGGACACACCCCGCACGAGCTGATGCGGTGCGCCGAGGTGACTTTCATCCGTGACTGCGCGGAGATGGCGGCGCGTGCTTCCTTGCGGCGCACCGAAAGTCGCTGGGGGCTCTACCATCAGCGCTCCGACTGGCCGGCGCGCGACGACGCGGAATGGTTCTGCCACCTCAACCTCTATCGCGGCGAGTCCGGCGACATGCGGTTCCTGACCCGTCCGGTGGCGCCCTACATCGTCGCGGTGCCCGGCTTCACGCGGCCCGACGGCGTTCCCGACGTCGCGGCGCCGGAGCTGGTCGGCGCGTGGAGCGCCCGATGAGTGCCCGGCTGCTCGAACTGATGGACCTCGCCGAAGAGTGCCCGCGGCTGTCGGAGCTGAGGCCGTTCCTGGCCGACGCCGACCCGGAGGTGCGCCGCACCGCGCTCTCGGTGCTCAGCGAGACCACCGAAGAGTGGGCGGAATCCTCGCCCCTGGTCGCGGCGGGCCTGTCCGATCCGGACGTATCCGTGCGCCACGCCGCCATCGGTCTGCTCACGGAGTTGCTCGAAGTCCTGGTCGCGGGAACGGAATTCGACGCGGCCCTGCATGACGCGGTGACGGCGCGGGAACCCGCGGTGCGCGCCGCCGCGATCGAGGCGCTGTGGCGGCACCGGCGCACCGACGCCGCCGCACTGTCCGGCTGGTTCGCCGACGCCAACGCCGAGGTACGCCGCACCGTGGTGGCCGGGTTCACCTCGGTGGACGCGCTCGTCGAACTCGATGCCGCGGCCGCGGACCCGGCGCCGAACGTCCGCATCGCGGTCGCGAAAGGCGTTGCCGCGGTGGGCGACCCGCGCGGCGCGGCGACCCTGATCCG
>NZ_BDCF01000029.1 GCF_001613365.1 Nocardia xishanensis NBRC 101358 | reverse complement strand
GATTTCAATGCTTTCGTGTGGTCGCATCTGCCTCGTTACGACCAGTTGTATTATCGCGGGGACGCGGCGGTCGGATGGACGGTCGGATGGGTCAACAGTTTCACGGTTGACGAGCAGTTGCCTCGTGTGCAGACGTTCTGGGATTCTGGTGACGGTACCAGTGGTCAGAAGGGTTATGTGGCGGGGATCAAGCAGTTGGCCGGGTATATTCCGGTGTTTACCGATCCGAACAAGCTTGCCGGGGCCAATGGTGATCTGCCCGGTACGTACAACTATCGGCAGCCTACCGGCGACAACAATGGTGGTGGTGGCGGTAATGGTAGGGGTGGTGGCACCGGTAGCGGGGGCGGTGGTGGCGGTAAGCCCGGTGGCAACGGTGGCGGTAAAGGCAGCGGCGAGGGCGGCGGATCCGGTAGCGGCGGCGGTAAATCCGGTGGCGGCAGCGGTGGCGGCACCGGTTCCGCCGGTGGCAAATCCGGTGGCGGCGGCTCGAATCACTCGGGCAATCCGGGGCAGGGCAGCGGCCCGGCGGGTCCCAGCGGTCCGATCGGGACCGGTGGCGGAGCCAGTGGCGGCCGGTCCGGCGCCGACCTGATGAGTCTGTTCTCCGAAGTGCTGCAACTGATCTCGTCGGCGATCCCGACGCTCGTGCAGCTCGGCAATCAGCTCGCCGCCCAGCTCGGTCCCGGTCTGCAGGCGCTGGCCAAGGCCGTGGAGAACGGCGCCATGACGGTGAAGCAGGCGCTGGACGAGGCGGCGGAGCGGATCGAGCGGCAGGTCGAGGACATCGAGACGCAGCTGTTCCCGCCCGGGGCGACCGGGCCGGTCGACGTGTCTTTCGCGCTGTTCCCCGGCGGCGGCGCACCAGAGGTGCGGTTCGGGTTCCCCGGCCGGGCCGGGGGCCACCAGCCGGAGGTCTTCCAGGACTTCACGGCCACCAGGTCGACCACCGAAGTGGCAGGCGAAACGGCGACGACCGGGAATCCCGGCAGCACGATGGAGGAGAGACCATAGTGGAACGCACTTGGCGCCTGAGCGGCCTCGAATATCTGGTGCTGCGCGAACGACTCGTCGATCGCAAGCAGAGCTGGCCGTTCACCTATATCACCGATATCCGCGGCTACTATGACTTCCAATTCGCCAAGGCGCGGGTCTGGGGTGAACTACAGGCCGCGTGGGATCCGGCGCTGGCCGACGTGCTGGTGAAGTCGCTGCAGGCCGACATCCGGATGGTCGTCCGTGCCTACGACCACAGTGCCGCGCGATCGATCGATGGGCGAATCGTCATGGCGGGCAAGAAGTTCGGTGACCGAGCGGTACTGATCCAGGGTTTCAGCTCGACCACGACGGAAAGTCACGACGAGCTGGAGATCACCGAGTGCGACGCGGCGTCGCTGACCCGCCTGCTGGTGGACAAGCTGCCGCCGATGGAGGCGGGCAGCCAGCCTCGGGTGGAATTGCTGGGTACTGGCGGGGAGCAGGCCGAATTCGATCACTGGCACGGTCGCGGCTCGCTGTACGACGAAGGCGACCGCGACGTGGACGCGCGGTGCAGGCAGTGGCAGGCGGCGCCGAAGGCGACCGTCGGCCAGATCGTGATCACCCAGGGGCACTCGAACTTCGGGCCGCGCGGGCAGGTGACGAAATGGATTGTCTGGGAGGACCATCCGGGTGACGGCCGCTACGTGATCGGAATGGAGCCGCCCCCGGCCGCCGTCGCGGTCGATGCGGCGAGGCTGCGCGCACTGATCGACCGGCACTGCGACGAACTGATGTTGGTCCGCGACGACGAGTCACGCGGCGGGCTGGTCCGGGCCAGCGTCTACGACGACGGCCGATGAGGCGGAGGCGACGTGCACGGTCGGAATGATCGGCTGAGAACAGAAGTGGCCCAGGTGATCGACGATGTTCACCAGCTCATCACCGGAATCGCCGAGGCCGAGCGCCTGCACCAGGCGGTGACGGCGTCGGCGACCGCCGAGCTGGAACGAATTGTCGTGGTGGCGGACGTTTCCGGTGCTCTGACGGAGGTCTACTTCGCCGACGACATCGAGCAGCTCGGCTATCACAAGATCGCCCGCGGTGTCGTGCAGGCAGCGCAGCGAGCGGCGGCGCAGGTGAAAAGCAAAGCCGACGAGGTGCTTTCGGCACAGCGGGCGGCGCTGCTGCGATTGCCGAAGTTGTCGGATCTGGTCGACTGGATGCCCGACGAGGCGCGGCTTGCGCCACCGCCGCCGGCCTTGCTGACGCCACCCGCCGAGCGTGAGCCGGTCGTCGATCCCGGTGAGCAGGCCGACCTGATCGCCCGGCAAGAACACCGGGCCCGGCTGTTCGCCACCGCGTCCGCCGAGGGCCGTCGGGTGGCGGTCACCGTGAACGCCGACGGCGTACTCATCGACCTGCGCTTCTCCGGCGCCGTCAGCGACCTCGACTACGAGGAGATCGCCGAGGCCATCACGGCGGCGTCGCGTGCGGCGGTGGCGAGCGTGGCGCGCAAGGTCGCCGACCTGTATGCGCCGACCGTCGAGGCCGACCGGCCGCGCTTTCCCGGCCCGGATGTCGTGCTGGCCGGCCTCGAACGTCTTCGCGACCAACTGCGATGAATCGGAGAAAACAATGGCACCTGACCCGAGAGTCTCCAACGGCACGCTCTGGGCCGGCCTGCGCGATTCGGCGAACAACGGACACCTGAAACTCGAGCCAGGCACGGCCCAACAATGCGCCCAGCACGTCGAGGACATGCTCGAAGCGGTTGTGGGCGTGCGAAACTGGATCGACCAGAACACCACGGTGGCGAGCCCGGTGATCGCCGAGTCGGGGTCGGGCAGGCTGCTGTGGACGGTGTTCAGCATGAAGTTCGGCACGGAACTGCGTGAGCGCGTCGACCGGCATCGCCAGATCCTGGTCGATATGGGCAACACCTTCGTTACCGCGGGAAAGCGGTACGGCCGCACCGAGGACGAGTCGAAGGCGAGCTTCGAGGACATCTCCTTCACCCCGTCGGGCACTCCGCCGAGCGGCGCCCCGCCCAAGGGCGCCGTCCCCGAGCATCCACGCAAACCCGATTCTGTGACGAAGTACGACTCGTTCGGGTTCGGTCCCGAGATGGGTCGCCAGCTGGGCTGGGAAACGCTCTACATGATCTGCAATTCGATGAACCCGCAGGCCGTCGCCGACGCGGGGGAGGTCTGGCACTGGCTGTCCACGACCTTGGAGAACGGTTTCACCACCCTGCGCACCACGATCTCGTCCATCGGCACTCGGTGGGAGGGCATCGGTTCGCGGTCCGCGATCGCGGCCACCAACGAATACACCGCCGCTTCCAGCCAACTCACCGACGACATGCAGCGCCTGGGCGACACGCTGATCTTCACCTCGGGCTGGCTACAGCAGACGAAGCAGAACGCGATGCCGCCGACACCGTCGCCGCCTACGGGCGACAGCATCGGCCAGCAAATGGTGAACGAGCTCAACCTGATCCGGTACCAGGACAACTTTCAGCTCTACTACTCCGACAATTACACGCATACGACCACTCGAATCGTGACCTTGCCTACGCCGGACCCGGTGACGGGCCCCTTGGCCCCCGTCAGCAGTTATCCGGTCGGGACACCGATGACCGAGGGGCTGTCATTGAAGGACGATGAGATACCCGACCCGCCGGAAAACAATGACGGGAGTGAGCCACCGACCGACGGCGGCGGCGAAGAGGGCGGCGGCGAAGGCGGCGGCAGTGGCGGCGGCGAGGAGGGGAGCAAGCCGCCCGGGCACGGCGGCACTGAAACCGGAACGAAACCGCCATCCACTCCGGAATGGTCGGCCAAGACACCGAAATCGTCTGGGGGAATCGATGAGAGTCTGCTGTCGCCATTGAACAAACTGCCGGGTGATCTATCCACCGATCCCTCGCGCACCCCGGGGATTCTCGCGAGTGCGCTGCCGCCGGTCGGCTTGCAGACCGGGACTTCGCTCGGCAAGGGTGGGGGCGGCATCAGCGGCAAGGGTGTGATCGCCCGCGGCCCGGTGGCCCTCGGGTCATTGGAGTCCAAGCTGTTCCCCCGCGCTGTCGTGCAGGCGGAGCCGAGGGTGATCGGCCGCGCCGGACCGGCCGGTGGGTCGCACCCTGGTACGCCGTACGGTGGCGTCCCCGGCAGGACGAATTCGGACGAGGAGCGCAAGAAGCGTTCGGAGTACCTGAACTCCACCGAGCATCTGGATGAGGCGCTCGGCGAGCACGGGCGCGGCATCCGGCCGGTACTCGACCGGTGAGCCGCACCTGGCGGCTCACCGATGTGGAGCTGATCGATTTGTGGGACAGCATGTTTCAGGATCGGCTGCCCGCTCCGCTGTTCGCGCTCTACCGCGGCGAGAACGCCGAGGAGTGGTCGCGGTTGCGGGCCGAGGCGAGGGCCCGCACGGCCGATGCCGAGGACGGCGGCCTGCGTGCCGCGCTTGCCCGGATCGCGCACGCCGACGTCCTGGTATCGGCCCACGGCTTCGATCCACGACGCCTGGACTGCCCCGACGGTCTGGTTCGTGTGCTGGGCGCGCGGCAGGGGGCGGCGGCCACGTTGATCAGCCAGTCGCCTGGCGAAAGTATTTGGCACAGTGGCGGTTACGTGGTCACCGCCGGTGACGCGGAGCGGCTCGCCGGTGCTGTCGCCGGGGCGCTGCCCGAGCGAGCCGCGGGACGGCTGCCCGATACGCCGCTGGTGACCGCGCTGGGCGACGGCGGCGCGGACTACTATTACGGCCGGTCGAAGGTGCGGGAAAGCTATTCCGATGGCGACCGGCTCAGCGCCGAGTGGCTGGGAAGACGGGCCGAATGTGTCGGCGTCATCGAAATACGGCTGGGTAGTTCTATTTTCGGGCCGAGAGGCATCACCCGCTACCGCATCGAATGGCGCGACCTGGTGGACGACGGCCGCTATGCCGTCACCGAAGCGGCCGGGCCCATCGCGACGGCCGTCGACCTGCCCCGGCTGGCGAACCTGATCACCGCCCATATCACCACCGTGTTGCAGACCTTGGAGGACGAGCGCCGTGCCTGAACGACCCCGATCAGCTGAAATCGACTGGTACACAGATTCGGTTCACTCGGGCGTATACGACAACCCGGGGTATGAAAGCGACGATCCCGAACCGGCCCGCGAGCCGGAATACTCGGCAGCGCCGGACTTCGAAACATATTCGACCGGCGAAGCGTCTCTTCGCGGCGGGGAAATCGTGGTGACCGCGACAGATTCCGGACTCCCGACCATGGTCCGCGTCACGCCGGATCAACTGCGCCGTGACCCAGGCGATCTCGCCGCCGAGGTCCTGCGGCTGTGCCGCCTCGCCGCCGACCGCGCGGGCCTGCGGCGCAGGGAATACCTGACCGGCCTCGGCATCGGCGAGGACGTGCTGCGTCTGCTCGACCTGCCCACCCCGCAGGCCATCGAGCAGTCCGAACTCGCCGATGAGGCCCAGCACGAATACGAGCCGCGCAGCTGGCTCGAACAGGACGGGAGCACACGGTGAAAGATTTCGCCGCACTCGAAGCGGGCGCGACCGCTCGATTGGACCTGATGCGCCGGCTCGCCGACGACATCGCCGCGATCCGGGGCGAACACACCACCGACGACGGGACGGTCACGGCCGTCGTCGACGCCTCGGGCCGACTCCTCGACCTCCGCCTGGGGCTGGGAATATCCCGGATGTCGCCCGCCGAATTCAACGGGGCGGTAGTGGCCGCGGCGGCTGCCGCCGCGCAGCGGGCACTCGCCGCCCGCGGCGGGCTGGTCGAGGACTTCAACAATCAGGTGAACAACCGACGGCAAGGTGAACAGTAGGACCCGCGGCCCGCGAAGCGCTTGCGAAAGGCCGTGCGCTCATTAGATTTCCGGATGAGCCGCCAGGTATCGAGTTCGCAGAGCAGCACCAGGAGGGTACCGCGATGAATGTTGTGAATGTGCAGCCGCAGGCATTTCGTGAGTATGCCGAAATTTCCGACGGAATGGCCGCGGCGGTCGCCGTCGCCGGGGCCATCGATCAGGCTGCGGTCGTCTCCGCTGCCGTTCCGGTATTCGGGCTGATCGGGCAAGAATTCTTGCTGAGTTTCGCCTACGCGCAGGCCAATCACTTCACCGCAGTGGGCGAACTGGTGGCCAATTACGCCGGGACCGCCCACACCGCACGCGTCGCCGCGCAGTCCTATGAGTTGACCGACCAAACCAGTGCGGGGTCCTTCGTCTCGCGCGTCGGCGCGCAGGCATGACGGCGCGACATCTCGCCGCGCCACTGCCGCCGACCGTTCTCGACGCGATCCGCGACACCCCGGTCGCGCCGTTCCTCGATCGGCCGACCGAACAGGTGCTGGCACAGATAGGGCTGCCCGCGCTGCCGCAGCTGCCCGCGCTACCGCCGCTGCCCGGCCTGCCGCCGCTGCCGACGATCGATCCGGCTGCCCTGATCAAGCCGGTCACCGACCTGTTCAGCGGCTTCGGGAACGGCAACTTGGGCGCCAACGGTGCGCACGACCCGCAGGTGATACTGCAGAAGGTAAGCCAATCGATCAGTGCCGCAATGCAATTGGCGACCACCGGTCTCCAGCTGTTGCAGTCGATGCAGAGCGCGGGTAGCCGGGCCGCGACCACGGCCGCGGTCGAGACGGCCGCGACGTCGACCGCCATCTCGGGGCAAGCGACGCAGATGAACGCGATCACGGCGGGCGCCGCAGGCACGGTGGCCACCGGATACCTGCAAATGGCCGCGGTGGCAACCCGATTCGCGCTGACCACCGCCGCGCTCGGCCCGACCCTGGTGACCCCGGCCGGGCAGGGCGCCCTGCTGGCCACGGCGATCGAAGCGGGCGCCGAGGCGATGGCGATCACCGCGCACACCAAGGCACAGCTGGCCGGGCAGTCCGCGCAGATGGCTCGCGCGGGGACGCCGGTGTCGGTGCGCAAGCCGAGCATCCCGAAGCCGCCCGGTCTGGGTAAGGCGCCGCAGTCGCTGGCCAAGGGCCTGATATCGGGGAAGCCGAGCCCGGTCACCCCAGGGCATGCCCCGGGCGGGCTGTCGGCGAAATCCGCGCCGACCGCCAACACGAACTCCGCCGACTCGAGCCGGCAGGTCGTCCAGCAATTGGTGCAGCTGGTGCAGCCACTGATCACGGCGGCGCGTCAGGTGGGCCATGAGGTCACCGCGCAAATGCCGGCGAAACCGGCGACGGACACCCCGGCGCCGGTACCGAACCGGACCGGAACCGGTGGCGTAGTGGGCACTTCGAGCGGGCATCCGATTACTGCTGCGCCGGTCGCCAGCGCGACGGCGCCGCTGGGTGCCTGGCAGACGGAAAGCGTCGTCGCCACAACCTCGCCGGGAACCTCATCGGGTCCGACCACCGTGGCCACCGCCAGGGTGACGGGAGAAATGCTGCCGCCCGTCGTGCCGGGCACGGGGGCGCTGGCAACCGCGAGTGCGCGGTCGAGGGCGATCGACGCAGAGGTGAACGCGATGGTGGACACCTGCCACGTCGACGAGCTCGTGGACGGCCCGCCCGCCGAGACCACGGCACCGGTCATCGGCGTGGCGCCGTCCAGCACAAAAGACAACCCATACAGCTTGTAGCAGAGGAGATTTCGATGGGTCAGATCGCATTCGACGGTGAACTCGCCCGCCTGGCGGCGAGCCGCCTCGATTCCTTGGCGGACGGCCTGGAGGGCACGCTGCGCAGGCGCGGCGACGCGCTCGGCCCGGCCGCGGCGGCCCTCGACCCGGTGTCGCGGCAGACGGCGCAGACCATGGGCGCAGTCGGCGGATCGTTCCAGGAGTCGTACCTGAGCGGGATCGGCGAGCTGCGCAAGATCGCCGCCAACCTGCGCTCGCACGCCGACCTCGCCGTCGTGGCCGACGACGACGTGGTCGATTCGTTCAAGCCACTGATGTAGCGCGATGGTCGAGCCACCACAGGCCGGGTTCACCGGCACGAACTGGGAAGCCGTTCCCGCCGAGCAGTTGGCGCACGAGCTGACCACCGGTCCCGGCGGGGCCCCGATGGCCGACGCCGGGTCGGCCTACGCCGAGTTCGCCGCCGGACTCGGCGCGGCAGGCGCCGAATTTCGCGCCATCCTGTCGATCGTGGGTGGCGCCTGGGGATCCGATTCCAGCGAGGACGGCCTGGCGCAGTTGGCCGGGTTGTCCACGTGGTTCGACGTCATCACCGCCGCGGCGACGGACAATGCCGCTGTCGCCGCCCAGCAGGCGGCGTCGTACGAGCTGGCGAGACTCGGTATGCCGCCCGTGGGTGAGCTGAGCGCGGCCGTGCGATCGGCCGAAGACATGCTGCGCGGCAGCCTGCTCGGCGCACCGCTGGCCGGGCTGCTCGACCTGGCCGAACGCCAGGTCGACTCGCTGCGCGAGCAGGCCTCCCAGGTGATGCGCACCTACGAAGCGGCAGGGGAGAGACTCGCGGTGCCGTGGGTGCAGCAGCTTGCCCCTGCGGTGTCGGCGGGCGCCAACCTGCTCGCCGAACAGAAACGCAGCCGCGCCGCCGCGCCCGCCGCACCGGAGCCGCCCGCGGCGGTGCCGGTGCCTGCCGAGGTCGTGCAGGCGCCGGCCGTGACGGTCGATCTGTCCGCGCTCGACCTCACGCCGCCGCCGACGGTGGCGGTCGGCGCCGAATCGCTGGTGCTCACCCCGCTACCGCAGCCAGGTTCGATCATCGCGCCGTCACCCGCGCCAGGCGCGATGCCGATCACCACGGCCCATACGGCGCCGTCGGCACCGCCGGTCGTGCCGCCCCCCGCGACGCAGGCCACTTCGCCCGCGCCGCAAGCGGGAGCACGCGCCGGGGCCGCCGATGCGAGCGACATCGCCGCGCAGATCGTGGTCGACGCTGGATTCGCGACCGCACCGGCGGTATTGGGCGGCAGTGCCACAGCGCAGGGCATTGCGACCACGGGTGCGGAGGGCCGATGACCTCCTTGACCACCGACGGCGCGCTCGTCGTCGCGGAGGCGCTCGGCGTGCAGACCCTCCCTTCCGTACTCGCGCTGCGCTCACGCCATATCGACCATGCGGACGCGGCTGTCGCTCGCTCGGCCGCGGCGCTCGATCTGCGAGAGCGCGGTGTGCTCGACCACGACGGGGACGTCCGCGACGACGAGCTCGCCGCCGCACTACTCGCGCTCGCGCGGCCGGAGCGTGAGCTGGTCCTGCGGATCCGGCGCGGTGCGGCGTTGCACCGTGTGTGCCTGGTGCGGCGTGGGCTCCACCATGCCGTCGCGATCCGCGTCGGCGATGAACTCGACATCCGCACCGTGTGGGGTGACGAGGATCCGGAGCTACTGGCCCGGCCGCTGCTCGACGCGCTCGGACCGGCACAGCCCGCCGATATACCGACGTTCCGTGCCCCCACCGACGAGTTGTGCGAGCGACTCGATGATCCGGGCAATAGTGCGACGAACGCCGTCTACCAACTCGGTATGCCGGAGTCGGAGGCGATCACGCTGGGATTGGCCCTGCGGCAATGGACTACGCTCGCCGAGCTGGTCTGCTATGCCCGCGTCGACGGTAGAGCCGTTCGTTCGCCTGCCACCGCCGCCGTATACGACACCGCGGCGGGCCGCATCATCGCCGGCGGCAGTATTGCCGCTGACGGACGTGCCTGGACCACCCTCGCCACCGGCAGCGACCGCAGGCTGGCCCATGTGGTCGCGGCCCAGATCGAGGCGCTGCCGCAGAGCCGCTGGATGCCGTAGCCACCGATTTCCCGATCGTCCGGAGTGATCGCTCCGGCAGTTTCACAGATCCATTCATCCGAGAGGACATGTCATGGCCGGTGCACTCCACCTCGATTTCGCCACATTCCAGAAGTACGCGAACGAATATGCCGCAACGATCCCGCCGATCGACAAGACCGTCGACAATCTGGGTGTCGCGGTGGAAAGCGCGAAGAGTGGCTGGGAAGGCGAAGCGTATTCCGCCTTCAACAAGTTCGCCACCGAACTTCAGGGAAAGATCCGGGCGGTGAACGTCGATCTGGGCCTTGTTTCCGACGCGCTCAATACCGGTGAGAAGAAAGTGGCGTCAGCGGAGGACGAGAGCATGTCCGGATTCACCACGCTGAACACCAATTACCTCTGAATCGCCCGAATACCACTACAGAGAACGGGACTCCACCACCATGCTGTACGACCCCGCCAAAATCAACGCGCTGATCACGGACCTGGAAGGGTACCGGACGGCAATCACCACGGAACGGAACAACGCCGACGACGCGTCGAAAAGGCTGCTGGGCCAGGCGTGGCAGAGCGGCGATGCGGGGGCTTCCGCGGCGTTCAGCCAGAAGCACAACACCCTGATGACCGATATGGACGATCTGCTGCATATCCTCGGCAAGGGCATCGACAATGTTCGGGCGGCGCTGGAGAAGGCGCAGGCGACCGACCAGAATGTCGCCGACGATTTCGTCTGGTAACCAGCTGATCCGGGAGGGGCCCGCCGCCGACGGCGACGGGCCCCTTACTCATGCCGTCGGAACCAGCGCTCGCGCTTCTGTCGCGGTGGCGCCGAGATACTCGACCTCCTCCGGGATGGAGACCAGTCGAACGGTCAGGTCTTCGCCCGCGGTGCGCAGCACCACTTGGCCGGGGGTATCGGCGGATTCGATGAGCACCACGTCGGCGTCGAGAAGAGCGACCTGGCCCTCGTCGGGTTCGCGGACATAGACCGCGGTCGCGTCCGATACTTGGCCGGCGGAGGTGACGCCGTCGTAGACGATCATCGTGGCCGCAGCCGCGTGGTGCGAGCCACCCGCCGACGATACCGATAGCGCCGCGGGGGCACCGACCTCGTCGACCAGGTGCTCCCAGGCCGCGGGCCGGACGCTGTGCACGATCACCTTGGCTCCGACCGCTACCGAGCGCAGCACCATCAGCTGGGTGAATCGCAGCGATCCGATGATCTCCACTCGGCGGACGGAGGAGCCGAACAGTGGAACGGCGACGCCCGAGCCGCCTTCCGTCGCGCCGATCACCTGACCACACCCGCCGACCGGCACGGTGAACCGAGCCATCGCCGCCGGCGGCCCGCTCAGCGCGGCGGACGGATCGAGGTGACCGCCGTCGAGCAGCAGCCGCCGCTGGTTGCCTGGCAGCGGAAGCAGGCCGAGATCGGCGGTGGCGGAGCCGGGTTCGATGTCGTCCCTTCCCGTAATGTCCCTCCGGACCAGTGCGGTCACGGCCACCGCGTCACCACGGCGCCCAGGTGTCTTCGATCCCGGCTCCAGGGTCAGGCGCAGCCTCGTGAGCACGGATGTGCCCGGCAGCGCCCAGACCGCCGAGAGGACATCGGAATCCAGCCGATCCGAAGGAATCGCGTAGCCGGCCAGTTCGATGCTGTTGCTGCGCAGTACGCGCCAGTCCTCGGACCACTGATCCACATCGGTGTCGTGCAAAGCGGCTGCCTCCGCCTCGGCCAGTTCCTCGGCGGCCAGCACCGAAACGCGGACCCGGCGTGTGGTGAGGCGGCTCGCGACGCGGCGTGTGGCCACAAGCGCCGTCCGGATCATGCCCTCCTGGCCGCCGCCCCGGTTGTCGATGGCGCCGGCGTTGTCCAGCGGATCGAAGCGCAGGACCAGCCAGACCGTTCGCGATGCCGCGGCGGGCAACGGGCCGAGCAGCTTCTCGTAGGGGCCGGTCACATTGTGCGGGCCGTTGGTGCGCACCCCGAGGGTGACCACGTCGACCGACGCCAGCCGGATGTCGAACTGGGCTAGACAGCGCGCCACGTCGGCAAGGGATATGCCCGAGTTCGAGTGGATGTCGGTCGTGTCGAGCAGGGTGGGCGTCACCTCGGTGCGATCGAGCGCCAGCATGGTGATCAGGTGGCGGCCATCCCAGCGCATTCCGCATCGGCCGCCGGTTTCGGGCACCGGAACATCGAACGGTTCGGTGTGTGACGGGCCCGCATGCTCGCCGCGATTGCGCCACCACAGCGCGATGCGCATTCCCAGAATTTGCCAAATGTTCGTTTTCCTCGCCCTGGCCGCGCCGAGCGCGGAAACTGCGATACCCGCTCCTGTCGTCGCCCACAGTGGTGCGTTCAGCGCGATCGCCGAGGTAGCGGCGACGGCGCCCGCCGTGGCGCACGGCAAAACGACGGTCAACGGCAATATGTCGAATGGCGTGCGGCGCTGCCTGCCCGGTGCCGGAATTGTGGCCGCCTCCGATGCGGTATTTCCTGGAATTTGTTCGTTGTTCACTCGGCCTGTCTCCATTCAGCACAAACCCTCCATGATGCGCTAGCGTCTCACACGTCAGCCGGAATTGCGTAAGGAGTTGTGATGCCTGCCCAGTTGACTACCCGCGCGCAGGTCAATGGTTATCGATTTCTGCTGCAGCGTTATGGGCATGCGATAGTGCGCCGTGATGTGCGCATGTTGCACGATCCCATGCGTATTCAATTCCGGTCGTTGATCACCGGTGTCGTGCTCGCGGTATTGGTCACCGCGGGCTGCGCGATATTGTCGTTTCTGCGTCCACAAGGGCAGGTCGGCGACGCCAAAATCGTGATGGGCTCCGGCAGTGGCGCCTTGTACGCGGTGGTGGACGGAACGCTGCACCCCGCGCTCAATCTCGCGTCGGCCCGGCTGATCACCGGCAGCGGCGAATCGCCTACCTCGGTCAAGGACGGAAAGCTGTCGTCGATGCCGCGCGGACCGCTGCTCGGCATTCCCGGCGCACCGGCGGCGCTCCCGGGTCCGGCGGACAGCGGCCGCTCGGAGTGGACGTTGTGTGAGGACGCGACCGCCGGGCTACGTCGTACCGTGCTGGCGGGGGCGGCGCGGCTCGGCCCGCAGGTACGGGCAGCGGCGCGGGGCGAAGCGGTGCTGGCCACCCACGACGGTGCGACCTACCTGATCTACGACGGCAAGCACGCGCGGGTGGACAAGAACAACGAGGCGATCGTGTCGGCGCTTCCGCAGCTGCGTGCCCTGCGCCCACGACCGATCGGGACGGGTCTGCTCAACGCTAGCGTGGCCGCGCCCGAAATCGCGGTGCCGGTGATCCCGAGGGCGGGAGAGCCGAGTGCGGTGCGCGGTGGGGAGTTCGCCATCGGTTCGGTGATCAGGGTCCAGGGCGCCGGCGGTTCGACTCCATATGTGGTACTCGCCGACGGCGTGCAGCAGATCTCGGAGTTCACCGAGCAGGTGCTGCGCACCTCGAATTCCATGGGACTGACGTCGATTCCGACGCTCTCACCGGACGCGATCAGGGGTATTCCGGTAGTCGATACCTTGCCGGTCGACGAATTTCCCGACGGTGCCCTGACCGTCGTCTCCGCCGACACCGATCCGGTGGCGTGCGTCTCGTGGGCGCGCGGGGACGGTGATCAGACCGCACGATTGCAGGTGCTGCTCGGCAGCAGGCTGCCGCTGGCCGACGAGATCGCGCCGATGACGTTCGTGGCGAGCGCCGGTGCCGATGCCGCCTACCTCCCGGCGTCCACCGGTGAATTCATCCAGGTGACCGGGATAGAGCCGGACAGCACCCGGCGTGACGCGCTGTTCTACGTCACCGACACCGGCGTCCGGTTCGGCATCCCGGACACCGCGACGGCCACCGTTCTCGGACTCACGAAGCCGAAATTGGCGCCGTGGCAGATCGTCAGCCAGCTGCCGGGAGGGCCGATGCTCGACCGGCAGTCGGCCTTGATCGCCAGGGACATCGTCGCCACCGGGCGATAGCAGTTGCGGAAAATGGAAGGGAAGTGCTGATGCCGCGGATTGTGGGCAGGCATGCCGATGGTGCGGTGGTGGTAGCGGTCGGTGGGGTCTGTGTGCTTGTCGGGCCGGACATGATCGACGATGCCGGCTACTGTGTGACGGCGCCGGAGGACTTACGGGTGACCCTGGTGAGTGCTGCCGCGGACAACGCCGGGTTCGCCGCCGCCGACGAGCCGATGCCGGATGGACTGCTGTCGGCGGACCAGATCGCGACGGTGCTGGACTGGGAGGTCGGGTACGTCGACGGCGTGCCAGGGGACGACGACCGCCCTGGACTCAGCGATGCCGAGGTCGAGCTGTATCTGCGCTATCGACCCGACACCGGTGACGCCTATCCCGACGATTCCGCTCCGGCCAGGGTGGACCGCCCGTTCTCACTGGACAGCCTCACCATCGAGCAGCATGGTCCTGAATCCGAGATCGGTGGGGACACAACCGGATTCGGCGACGAGCCTGCCGAGCCGCAGTTGGTCGTCCAGCTCTGCGCCTCCATGGTGTACCTGGATGATCTGTCCGGTGCGGAGATCGTCGCCGATGCGGCAACGGACCTGATCGACCGGATCAGCTATGCCCCGACGGTGGAGGAGTTCTATCCGGCGCTGGCGCAGGCCGTCGCGGCCGAAACGGTACCCGAACTGGCGGTCGATCTCGCAGGCGGATTCACTGAGGAGCAGATCCTGGATTTCCTTCGACGGCTGGTCGCCGAGCTCGACCAGCGCAGGCCGTGGCCCGAACCCGCGCTGGTGCCGGTGGATCCGCGGACCTGGCCCTCGATCGGGTCCAGCGCGCCGATCGGCTGGGTGGACATCTTCATCTCCGACCTGGAGTGGGCGGTGAAAGCTGCCTTCGCCGATGTGCCCGACGGAGACAACCCGCTGCTGGTGCTACGGATGCGCGGCGGGCAACTGGTCGCCCTGGTCGGCGACGAGGAACCGAACCCAACCCGGTTCCTGGTGCTGCTGCCCGACGCGGATGACCAGCAAGACCCCGGGGAGGTGACCGACTATCTGATGCGCTACGCGGGGTTACGGGTGGAATCGGAAGGACTGGCGGAAGCGATGGCGGAGGTGACGCGGGCATGATCCGACCGGAGAACCAGCGCGCCGCAGGCGAAGCGGCCGATCTGATCGACGCCGTCGCCGGCGCGCTGGGCAAGCTGACCGGAATGCGCTCCGCCCGTGACGCGTTGACCGCGTCGGCGACAGTGGAGCACGGCCGGATCACCGTGGTCGTCAACGCGTCCGGGTCCATCGTGGAGACGCTGTACGCCGACGGAATCGACGAACTCAGCTACGGGCAGATCGCCCGCGCCACCGTGCAGGCAGCGCAGGAGGCGGCCGCGGAGGTCGAGCGCAAGAAGAAGGCGCTGTTGGGTCCGCTGGGGACGTTGCGGTTGGGTCTGCCATCGGCACAGGAGCTCCCGGACGAGCTGGCCGCCCTGCGCTCCCAGCTGCCCGAACCGATGCGGGCGCCGCTGACACCACCTGCGGACCGTGCCGGGAGTAAACCGCGTCGCGCCGGCAACCGAATCCTGGACCGTTGAGCAACGTGCGGGCCGCGTGGGGAAGGAACCTCTACCATGGATGACGAATTCGCCAGTGCCGTAGCCGGATTCCAGGCCAAAATGGCACAGGTGGCGCAGGTGCAGGCCGAATGCGCGCAGCTGGTGGCCACCGGCTGGGCGCAACGCCGCCGGGTCCGCGTGACCGTGAATGCCGACGGCATCGCCGTCGACATCAAGTTCGGCGCGGGCGTCAACGAGCTGAGCTACGACGAGATCGCGGCCGCCGTCACCGAGGCATCACAGCAGGCCGTGCGCGAGATCGCCGAGCGGACAAGGGAATTGGTCGCTCCCATCGCGATCGATCGCGGTGCGGCTCCCAGCCTGGACGGCATGCTCGGCGCGATCGATTCACTGCGGGAGCATCTGCGCTGAGCTGGGCGTGTCGGTGCTGAGCTCAGCGCGTGAGCCCGGCCACCGCCAGCTGGGACCACGCACCCGGTACGTCGGTGTCCTCGTCCGTTGTGAAGGCCGCGGTTGCCAGCTCGCGTGTCACCGAACCGGATTCGGCGGCGGCGACCAGATCGGCGACCGCAGGGCGGGACGCCGACGCGCCGAGCACACCGCACACGACGTCGACCACCGTCGCCGGTGTCCACAAGCCGGGGATCGCCGCACCGATGGTGGTCGGCGCCGGTGACTGCCCGCTGGACCAGCCCGTGCCGTCCCACCAGTAGCAGAACGACAGCTGCGCCGTGAACGCGCGGTGATTCAGCGCCGCGCCGTCGAGCCAATCCGGGACACCGGCGTAGTACTCCGGGACCGGTGCGCCGTCGTTGTAGGCCGCGGCCAGTTCGGGAGCGTTCCAGAGCCCGCCGGAGAGCACCGCCCGGCCGCGTGGGAGCAGGTGCAGCGTCGAGCCGCTTCCGTCGGTGCCCTCGAAGGCCGCGGTGGAACCGAGGAGTCGAGGTCCCCACTCGGTGCCGATCGCCACCGCCGCGGCGGCCACCGTCGCCCACCGTGCCCACACCGTAGGCGCCGTGAGAAACGGGACGGGCGTCGCGGGTGCGCGATCGAGCCGGGCCCTGGCCAGCACCCGAGGCAACTGCTGCGCATCGTCTTCGACCCTGAGCCGCCCAGCCAGCCACACGGGCAGTCGCTCGCGGGAGAAGTGCTCGAGATCCGCCCGGTAGGCCGCGGTAGGCAAGAGCCGCTCGACCGGAAACGCGACATCGCCATAGCCGAATTCGCAACGGGGTGTGCCCGTCCGATCGCGCACCACGGTGACATGCCACCACGCCGACCCGTCCGGACGCACCGTCACCATTCGCAGCGCCTGGACCAGTTCCACTGCCGCCGTGGGTATTTCGGCGGCGAGGGGCTCGTCGTCGACCAGGAACACCGCATCGCCGGATACCGCTGCCACCGTCACCGAGAACCCCATCCGCAACTGCTGCCAGTCCGGCGGGGCCGTCGGCAGCAGCAGGTCGGTGATGGCGGTGACGAGTTCCTCGGCGGACCGGCGCATTTCGGCTGCGCGGTCCTCGGCTGCGTGGTCGTCTGCCGCGGCCGGAGCGGCAAACTCGGGGGCGGGCGTGGATGCCGATGCGGCGGGGGGCTCGGGCGCGGCGGCCATGGCCGACACGGCTGTGGTGGCGCTGATCGCCGAGACAGTCGGGCGCGTCGAAGTCGTGGCCACATTGGCAGTGCCGATGCCGAATTCCGTGGTCAAGGAGAAGGCCACATCGGGGATGTCCGGCTCGCCTTTCGCCGCGTCGAGCGCACAGTCATGGTTTTCGATGGTCATCGGGGTCGCCTAGTTCGCGGGGGATCGCCCGAGACCTCGGGCTCGCAGGGTTCTTCGGGTTCCGGCGCCGGGTGCTCGGATGTTCCCCCTGGCAGCCAGAAGTCGTAGGTGGGTGGTAGCAGCGCGGTGAAAGGGTCGGGCATGCCGTGCGCGAGCGGGAGTTTCCTGGGCTTGGGCTTTCCGCTCATGTAGCCGCCGTCGAGCAAGGTTCGTTCGGTGCGGATGCTGGTCTCGAAGTCGCTGAGTTGCCGCTGCAGTCGCCGCTCGGCCACCCCGGACCACTGCTCGAGTTCTTCGTGGTCGGCGCGCGAGAGTTCGACTTCGACACGGCGCTGGTCGATCTCGCGCCGCAGCTGCTCCTCGTGGGCGAAGGGGTGTGTGGTACCGCCACGGCCTTGGCCGGCGGAATACGCGGCGCTCGCCGCCGCTGCCGCGCGCCCGGCGTCCTCGAGGTCCGTCATCGCCCTGCGCACGTCGGCCATGGCGCGCTCGCGGGCGCCGATCGCCGCGTCGAGCTCGCTGCTGGTTCTGGTGAGCTGCCGGTCGATGACGGCCAGGTGAGCGGCCTCGTCCTCGATCGTGCGGTCCTGCGCGTTGAGCCTTTTCTCCAGCTCGGCGATCCGTTGCCGTTGCACGTCGGGGGCGTCGTCGCCGTGGGCGGTCCGCGCCCGGTCCAAGTCCGCCTTGATCGCTTCCCTGGCCGTCTTCGCCCCGGCCAGGGCTTCTCGATGCGTGGTGCGTTGTTCGACGAGATCGTTGAGTCCCCGCCCTACCGCCCTCTTGTACGCACCGGTGACCTGCGTGTCCGCGTCCCGCAGAGTGTTGATGCGCGCATCCGCCACGGCCAGACCGCTCCGGAGCGTCGCCACCGTCGGGTCCTCGGCCTGCTGGGCGGGGCTGGGACGAGGCTGCTGCTGCCCGCCGCTGTGCTCATTGTCGTTGCGCGAGGGCACGTTACCGGTCGAGTCGGTGGTCGAACGTGTGCGGTCGTGCCCGGCTGGGGTGGGCGATGCCGGCGTGATTTCGGAGTCGCCGACCCGCGTCCGCACGCCAGGGTTCTGCACCTGGTTCTCGGCTGAGCTGCCGCCGCCGGAGTTCTGCGCTCGGCTCCCCGCCGAGGTCGCGCTGTCCACCTGGCTCCTGACCTTGCCCGGCTCGTCGCCGGGCAGATCACGCCGTTCAGCCGCGAAATTCGTCGCGTTGTCGCTATCGGGTTTCGGCAGTGGTGGTAGTTGTTTTTCTTCAGGCAGTGGTGGCAGTGGTTTTTCGCGGTCGGGGTGCGATCTCGGCGGCGTGGTAGCGGCCAGTTCGCTGTGCCGGTCGGCCGCTTCCAGTCGGCTCTGGACGCGCGCCCGTGTCGCGGCGTCGGCATCGATGGCCTCGTCCAGCCGTTGCCGGGTCCGGACAACGGCATCGTGCGCGGCCGGATTGTCCGGCGCCGCGGCCGCGCGGTCGCGTGCCCGGACGTTCGCCAGTTCCGCATCGAGTACTGCCCGCCGCGCGTCGGCGACTTCCTTGATCCGGCTGCGCTGTTCGTTGACGAACGCGTCGCGGTGCGCCCGCCGATCGACGGGTCCGCTGTCCGGTGAGCGCTCGGCCTCGCGGACCGCCGCCCGATCCTGGGCGCGCGCCGCCTGGTACCCCTGATCGTCGCGCGCTCGGATCTTGGAGATCAGTTCGTTCGAGGACTCGAGCGGGAGCCGGCGGCCCTGGCCCGCGGCCGGAGCATCGGCTCCGAGGCCCGCCCGCACCGTATTGTGCTGTGCCGCATCGCCGGCCCTGGTCGCCACCGGTTCCTGCCCCCGCATGCCGATATAGCCGCGTTGCGTACCGATCAGTGAATTGCTCGACAGCGCGCCGATGAGCCCGACCGTGGGGTCGAACGATCCGGTGAACCCCATGGCGATGCCGCCACCGACCAGGGTGGAGACGACCGTCGGCACCGTGCCGGACAACAGGCCGAGTCCGGCGCCCCACATACCCGCGGTTGGGTCCTTGCCCCGGCTCGTCAACAGCCTGCCGCCGTATTTGCTCAGATTGGTCGCGACGAGCGCACCCGCGTACCAGCCGCCGGTCGACGCGGCGACCGACATGCCGAATTGCGTGGCATTGAACTCATCGCGATGGCCCTTCGATATCTGTATTCCCTGGATCGTAGCGTCGAGGCCGCCTGCCCAGATGAGGTTGTTCACCGCCTTGGAGATGAGGAATTGCACTGTGTCGGCGGGAAGTTCGGCGAGCGTGCGCGCGGTGGTCGCCCGGAAACCGGCGTCGACGAACGTCTTGAAGAGACCAGGGGTGGCTTTCGCGGTGACTGCCGTCGGGTGTTTGGCGACCAGCCCGGCGATGCGCCCCGGTTCGTCCGTCAACCGGGGCAGATATCTGAGCGTCTTCACCAGGTATTCACCCACATGCGGGATATTGCCGAGCGCGGCGAGCGCGCGATTGCTGACCCGGTACAGCGTGGCGCGAGTGGCGCCGATCGCGGCGGCCTCGACGGCGGGTGCGGTCGGCGGCCAGAGCCACGCACCCGCGATCTGCGCGGCCAGCATCGTGACCGCGAAGATCGTCATCAGTTTGGTGGCTTCCAGCGTGGTCGCCGCGTTGCGGGTCGAGGTGCCGACCTGACGGAAGTCCTCGACCAGCTGTTGGACCGAATGGTCGCCGGTCTGTAGCTGATGTAGCGCCGCCGCTATCCGGTCGCGCCCCGCACCGGATTCGTAGCCGCTCAGGGCGCGGCCCTCCGCCATTTGGATGGCCGGAAGGACCTGCCGCTCCAGGTCTTCGGCGGCGGCCAGCCAGGCTTGGGCCATGGCGAACATACGATCCTCGTCGCCGTCCGGCCACACCTGGCCGACCACATAGGTCAGAAAACGCAGTTCTTCCGGCCAATGCAATGACATCGGAGTCCGTCAGAACGCGCTGGAATTGCCGAAATCGGCGGACTCGGAGGTGTTCGCGACCTGGATCAATCCGTTCCCGAAATCCTCGACCGTTTGCACCATTTCCCGGCCGCCGCTCAGCAGGTTGTTCCGAGAACTGCGGTAGCCGTTCTCGCCATCGGCGAATTCCTTGCCGTAGGAGTCCTTACCCCACGTTTCCGTACCGTAGGAGCCGATGGCTTCCGACAGGATATTCACCGTGGTCTCGAATGCGGTCTTCGCCGCGATCAATTCGGTGCCGCCCGCGCGCACATCGTCGGGGGTGACAATGATTGTTTCCGACAAGTTACCCACCTCGTCTTTATTGGGACCGGGTTCGGCGAAATGCCGGTGCCGGTGGGTGATCTACTGTGTGTATATCACGGTTTCGTTGGGCGGAAAAGGGATTCGGTGGGAAGTGCGCCGGATCAGGCGCCGGGTGGGAACACGCCGGGGAACTCTCGGGTGACCACCGAGCCGACGTAGCGTTCGACGAATCGGCCGACCACCGTCGCGGTGATCGCGCCAGGCCGGGTGCGTATCGAGTCCAGTTGTGCCCTGAGGGTCTCCACATCCCGTTCGCCGCGATCCGAGCGCTGGAACTCTCGGACCGCGGTGCGCACGAAGATGTCGGTGAACTGCCGCGCTATATGGTCACAGTCGATGCGCAGCTGATCGATCTCGTCCAGCGCGCGATCGGTCGTCAACCCGGCGTCGAGTAGCTGGTCGAACACCTCGAGGAGCGCCGGCTCGGCCACCCGGTAGGTGGTTTGATCGACCGGTTCGTACAGTCCGGCCGCCACGGCCCTGGCAAGGCCGTCGGGGACGGCTTCGAACCGTTCGGCGAGGTCGGCGGCAGGAACGAGTGCTCCCTGCGTCGCGCCCCGCGGCGGCGGGGGAGTGGGAGTGGCGGCGACGCCGAGCACATCGGCGAGATCCTCGCCCCGGTCCCAGGCTTCCAGCAGCCTGCGTACTCCGTTCAGGGTGATCCCGCGCTCGAGCAGCCGCTCCACGATCTGGATCCGATTGAGGTGCTCCTCGCCGTAGAAACCGGTGCGGCCCTTCATCTTCGGCGGAGGTAGCAGGCCGCGCTCGTTGTAGTCGCGCAGCGTCCGCACCGTCATCCCCGATCGCTCGGCCAGATCGCTGATCGTCAGCTCCACTTCCATCGCCATGCCTCCAGGAAACCACAGGTGAACAGTTCGGTCGGCGCTGCCCGTCTCCCCTTCCCGCAGGGCTGGTGCCTGGTTCAATCACCGCCACATCGAGATCGGCAGGGCCACATCGGGTCACATACCACTCTTGTATACGCCATCGGTTGACGGTATGTTCCATCAACTAACGGCATGATCCGATGGAGAAGGAAGGCCACATCATGACTACCGTTAGACCGCAAGGCATTTCGACGTCCCATGACACACCGGAAGACGAGGACGCCGGCTATCACAAGGCGCTACGTCCGCGCCAGCTGCAGATGATCGCCATCGGCGGCGCCATCGGCACCGGCCTCTTCCTCGGCGCGGGCAGCCGGCTGAGGGAAGCCGGCGCCGGCCTGTTCATCGTCTACGCGGTCTGCGGTGTTTTCGTCTTCTTCATCCTGCGCGCGCTCGGCGAGCTGGTGCTGCACCGCCCGTCGTCAGGATCGTTCGTCTCCTACGCTCGCGAGTTCTACGGGGAGAAGCTGGCCTTCGGCGTCGGCTGGATGTACTTCTTCCACTGGTGTATGACCGGCATCGTCGACATCACGGCGATCGCGACCTATGTGCACTACTGGGGCGCGACCAAGGTGGTCCCCCAGTGGACGATCGCGCTGGCCGCGCTGGTGATCGTCGTGCTGATCAACATGGTCTCGGTGAAGTGGTTCGGCGAGATGGAGTTCTGGGCGGCGCTGATCAAGGTGGTCGCGCTGGTCAGCTTCCTGGTGATCGGCATGGTGTTCCTGCTCGGTCGGTTCCCGATCGAGGGTTCGGACACCGGGCCCAGCGTCATCACCAACAGCGGCGGGCTGTTCCCGAGTGGTGTCCTGCCGCTGGTGCTCACCATCACCGGTGTCGTATTCGCTTACGCGGCAGTGGAACTCGTCGGTACCGCGGCGGGTGAGGCGGAGACTCCGGAGAAGATCATGCCCCGGGCGATCAACTCGGTCATCGCTCGCATCGCCCTGTTCTATGTCGGCTCGCTGGTTTTGCTGGTGCTGCTGTTGCCCTACGACGCTTTCCAGAAGGGCACCAGCCCGTTCGTGACCTTCTTCGCCAAGCTCGGCGTCGATGGCGCAGGCTCGGTGATGAACTTGATCGTGCTCACCGCGGCGTTCTCCAGCCTCAACGCCGGTCTGTACTCGACCGGGCGCATCCTGCGCTCGATGTCGGTGAACGGCAGCGCGCCCGCCATCGCGGCACGCATGTCCAAGAACGGCGTGCCGTACGTGGGTATTCTCGCCACCGCTGTCGTCGCCCTCGCCGGAGTCGGTCTCAACGCCGCCGTTCCGGAGCATGCCTTCGAGATCGTGCTGAACATGTCCGCCCTCGGCACCATCGCCGCCTGGGCCGCGATCCTGATGTGCCAGCTGAAACTGTGGGCATGGGCGCGGGAAGGCCGGGTGCAGCGACCCGCGTTCCGGTTGATCGGCGCGCCGTACACGAGCATCGCGGCGCTGGTGTTCCTGGCCGGTGTCGTCGCGATCATGCTCTTGGGGCCCGACCCGACCCAGCGCGGCGCGGTCATCGCGATGGGTGTGGTCGTGCTGCCGCTGATGTGCGGTGGCTGGTTGCTGGTCCGTAAGCGTGTGTCGGCGATCGCCGTGTTGCGTGACGGGCACACCGGGCAGTTCCCGGTGCTGGCCGAACGACCGCTGGAACACCGCGGCGAATAGTCATGCCGAACGACGTGCAGGGTGGGGCAACGGTGCCGCAGAACGAACCGGACGTGCCGGTGCTGAAGATTCGAGAAGTGCCGGAGGACAAGCGTTTCTGCTGGAAGTGCCATCGCCCGGTCGGGCGCGGCGATCAGCACGGGCCCGGTCCGCTGCGGGGCGCCTGCGGGCAGTGCGGCGCACCGTTCAACTTCCGCGCCGCCCTGCGCGAAGGTGAGGTGGTCGCCGACCAGTACGAGATCACCGGTTGCCTGGCCTACGGCGGGGTCGGCTGGGTGTTCCTGGCCAGGGACCGCCACGTGGGCGGACGCTGGGTGGTGCTGAAGGGGCTGCAGAATCCGCAGGACATCGACGCCCACCTTACGGCGCTGGTGGAACGGCAGTTCCTGTCCGAGCTCGCGCATCCGGGCATCGTCGAGATCTACAACTTCGTCACCCATCGCAGCGGCGACGGCACCACCAGCGGTTACATCGTCATGGAGTACGTCGTCGGCAGGTCCCTGGATGTGGTGCTGGAACAGCGTGCGCCCGAACCGCTTCCGGTCGCCGATGCGATCTCCTACGTGCTGGAGATCCTGCCCGCGCTCGACTACATCCACACGCACAGACTCGCCTACAACGACCTCAAGCCTGCCAACATCATGGTCGGTCAGGACGAGGTGCGGCTAATCGATCTGGGCGCGGTTTCCGCGCTGCAGTCGGGCGGGAGCCTGTATGGAACACCCGGGTATCAGGCGCCGGAAGTGACCTCGACCGGGCCGACAGTGGCATCCGATATCTACACCGTCGGGCGGACTCTGGCGGCGCTCACCCTGCCCGGCCGGTGCGTCGGCTCGCTACCGGAGGACGCGCCGGTGCTGCGCCGGTACCCCGCTTTCGCGAAATTGCTCTACCGCGCGACTGCCGAGGATCCCGCCCGCCGATTCCCCTCGGTGGCGGCGCTGTCCGATCAGCTCCGCGGTGTGCTGCGGATGGTGCGTTCCCGCGACGGCGGTGGCTCCGATCCGCACATCTCGACGGTCTTCGGGTCTGTTCGCAGCGACTTCTGCACCAACGACGGGTTCGACGCGGCCGAACTCGCCGCCGCACTGCCGATCCCGCTGATCGATTCGGACGATTCCGGGTGGCGGATCGACTGGTATGACGGGATAACGGCGCTGACGACCGGACGACTCGCGCAGGCGTATGAGCGGTTCGACCATGTGGGCGCCATGGTGCCGGGTGAACTCGCCCCACTGCTCGCGCTCGCGGCGACGGCGGAACTACGCGCCGCCGACGCGGCCGACCAGCGGCAACGGCAGTACTGGTACCGGCTTGCCACCGGCCACTACCGCACCGTGTGGCAAGCCGACCACACGGTGGTCGCCGCGGCCTTCGGGCTGGCCAGGCAGCAGCTGCGCGACGGGGACACGGGCGCGGCGATCAGTGTCGTGCGGCAGTTGCGAAAAGCGGTGCCGCACAACGACCTCGCGCCCCGGTTCTTCGCGCAGCTGGTCGCCTTGCTGCAGCTCGCCGACATCACCCAGAGACTGCTGGACGAGGCGGCGGCCGGGCTCGCGGCGTTGCCCGCCGGACCGCACGTCCTGGAGCTGAGGGTCGCGGTGCTACAGAGCGCGCTCGACTGGTTGTGCGCGGGCGGCGAGCCCGGCTCATGCGAGGACTCGATCTTCGGCCACCCCTACACCGAGCGCGGCCTGCGCTGCGGCCTCGAAGCGGCCCTGCGCGAGCTCGCCTTCGCGACGCCGGACCGGCTGGCCCGGTTCGCCCTGGTGGATCGGGCCAATGCCGTGCGCGTCCGCACCCGGTGGTGAACGACCGATGAATCGCGACAACAACTGGAGGTATTCGATGTCTGCCGAAACGCGCATCGAGAAGGACTCGCTCGGCGAGCTCAGCGTGCCCGCCGCGGCGTACTACGGCGTCCATACGGCACGGGCTATGGCGAACTTCCGGGTCACCGGACAGGCGATGAGCACCTATCCCGCGCTGATCGCCGCGCTGGCCACGGTGAAACAGGCCGCGTGCCAGGCCAATCGCGATCTCGGCCTGCTCGACGAGCGCCGAGCCGACGCCATCGTGGCCGCCTGCACCGAACTGCGGAGCGGGCGATTGCTGTCCCAATTCCCGATCGACATGCTCCAAGGCGGGGCGGGCACCTCGTCGAATATGAACGCCAACGAGGTGATCGCCAACCGGGCGCTGGAGATCCTCGGCTTCGAACGCGGGAACTACACCGAGCTCGATCCGCTGGCGCACGTGAATCTCGGCCAATCCACCAACGATGTCTACCCGACCGCGATCAAGCTGTGCCTGGTGACCCATATCCGGATCCTGAGCGCGGCGCTCGGTGGTCTGGCCGTGCAGTTCGACCGCAAGGCAACCGAATTCGCCGACGTGATCAAGATGGGTCGAACCCAGCTGCAGGACGCGGTGCCGATGACCCCCGGCCAGGAGTTCGGCGCCTACGCCACCATGGTGCGCGAGGACCGCGCCCGGCTCGCCGAAGGCGCGCTGCTCTTGCTGGAATGCCATCTCGGAGGCACCGCCATCGGCACCGGGATCAACGGACACCCCGACTATCCGGAGCTGGCCTGCCGTTATCTGGCCGAGCTGTCCGGCGAGCCGGTCGTACCAGCGCTCGATCCGATCGAGGCGACCCAGGACTGCGGCAGCTTCGTGCAGGTATCGGGCATTCTCAAGCGGGTCGCGGTGAAGCTGTCCAAGATCTGCAATGATCTGCGGCTCGTCTCCTCCGGTCCCATGGCAGGCCTGCGCGAGATCAATCTGCCTGCCGTCCAGGCCGGTTCGTCGATCATGCCGGGAAAGGTGAACCCGGTGATCCCCGAACTGGTCAACCAGGTGGCGTTCGAGGTGATCGGCAACGACCTGACGGTCACCATGGCGGCCGAGGCCGGGCAACTCCAGCTCAACGCGTTCGAACCGGTCATCGCCTTCAGCATGCTCCAGTCACTGACCCACCTCAGCGCCGCTATCGATACCTTGGCCACCGACTGCGTCGCGGGCATCACCGCCAATCGCGGGCATCTCGCCGATGGCGTGCGCAACTCGATCGGTGTGGTCACCGCGCTGTCGCCGAGCTTGGGCTACAAGGCGTGTGCACGGGTGGCCGAATTGGCCCTTGCCACTGGCGAATCGATCGCCGATATCGTGGTCGCCGAAGGCGTGTTGAGCCGGGAACAGGTCGACGAGTTGCTCTCGATCCGGCGGCTGGCGGGTTTGCCGCCGGTCCCCGACCGCGGTACGCCGGACCGGGTAATTTGATGTCCAGGGTCGGACATGTGATGTCCGGAGTTGGACAAAGGGCACGTGATGACACTCGAGATGGACCCGCCAAGGCACGCTGCCGAGAAGGCGAGCGCGCGCGCCGAGCCGATGCGCCTCGGTCGCAGGCGTCGTGGTCTTGTTCTGCTGACGCTGTGCGCCGCCGCGTTCATGATCAGCGAGGACACCGCGATGCAGAGCATCGCGGTACAGACGCTCTTACGGCAGCTGGGGCACCGGCCCGATATGGCTGTGTCGCTGTGGCTTCCGACGGCGCACGCGGTGGCGTATGTCGCGCTGCTGCTGGTCGGCGGCGCCCTCGCCGACCGGCTCGGAGCCAAGCGAGTCATCGTCGGCGGATACCTGATGTATCTCGCCGGCGCCGCGATTCATGTGACTTTTCCGGAGGCCCCGATCGCCCTGCTCGTCGCGCGTACGGTGATGGGCGCGGGCGCAGCGGCTGTCCTGCCCGCGACGTTGGCAATGACTGTGCTCCTCTACGGCGAAGCAAGTCGCAGGGCACGGGCTGTCACAGCGTGGGCAGCCTGCTCCGCGGCGGGTGTGCTTGCGACGCTGCTGATCACCGCGGTGGTGCTCAACCAGGTGTGGTGGCCGTACGTGATGGCGGGCGTAGCGGCGGCAGACCTGGTAGTGCTGATCGGGGTACTCGCGATCGTTCCGTCCGTCCCGGCCGATCCGGCGAGTCCGGTCGATTGGCCCGCGGTCGTCACCACGACGCTGTCCGGTGGGTTGCTCGCGCTCGCGCTGTACCAGGCGCCCAAGTGGGGCTGGACGTCTCCCGGTTTCGCGATCGCGCTGGGCGCCGGGGCGGTCCTCGCGGTCGTGGCGGCGATCATTCGGCGCGGTGGTTCGTTGCCGTCCGACTGGCTGGTGAGCGCCGAGCCGCGAGTGCGGCTGGTGATGCTCGCGCTCGGGGTGTCCATTCTGGCGATGTTCGGCATGGTGTTCCTGGTCATCCAGTACCTCCAGGTGCTCGGGGGCCGAGTTCCGGTGGTCACGGGTATCGCTCTGTTTCTGCCGGCATGCCTCGCCACCGCGATCGGTGCGAAGGTGGGTGCGGCACTGCAGCGCGCGGGTTGCGTTGTCGCAGCGGTGATCATCGGTGCGACCATGATCATGGATGGGCTCGCCATCGGCCTGACCGCCGGTGCGCCGGGTGACCTCGCCCCGCTCGTCGCCATGGTGACGGTGACGGGCTTGGGCTGTGCCCTCGTGCTGGGCATCGCGCTCGAGGTGGTGAGCGCGGTGCACCCGGCATCGCGCACCGGCATCCTGTGGGGAGCGCAGCTGACGTTGGTGCAGCTCAGTGGCCTGCTCGGGGCCGCTATCGTCGGTGGACTCGTCGATCATGGCTATCGGGCGCGCTTCGTTGTCCCCGCCGATGTGCTGGCCGTCGGCGGCGCGGGCATCGGTCGCGATCCGGTCGGCGACGGGGTGCGGGCGGTCGCCCTCGCCGGCGATCGGCTCGGTGTGCCGCTCGCGGTCGCCGTCCGCAACGCGTTCGTCGGCGGCTATCGCGACGGACTGCTCGCCACGATCGCCGTCGTGGCCGCTGTCGTCGTCGTCATGCTCGTCGCCAGCGCGCTTGCCCGGAAAGCGAACGCCGCACCGCAAAATCAGTAGGGCGGCTCAGTAGTAATAGGACACCGCAACAGTAATAGGACACCGCAACCGGGGAAACAGCCTCCTTTGCCGACATGCGTCGATCGAGGGTGACCGCTGCGTTGAGTAATGTTTATGGCAAAGGTCGCCCGTATCGCGAACGTAAGCGTCGGTGCAGCTAGATGCGAGATTTATGAGGAATGTCAAGATTCTGACAAGACCTCAAGAGATTATAAAGATCCTTCGAAAACGCTACGCGGAACCTAATTCATTGCAAATTCCATCCGGTAGGATTGACGAATTTGGAATGGTGTCCATAATAGTTTCGGAGACTTACCGAAAGGCCAGGATCTGCCATGCGGAATGCCGAACCCAGAATTCCAGCGCAGCGCGCCGATGGCCGTGCGGGCGCGGCACGACGGGCCTCGTCCCGTACGTCGGCGGAGGAGGCGTTGGCACGATTCCGAGCCGAGCGGGCACAGCTCGAGCAAGGTCGGCTGTTCCGTGTGACGCTGGTGGAAGAAGCCGAGCGGCTGCACGAGGAAATCGGTGCGCTGCACGAGGAACTCCGTGAGGTCCTCCGGCAGCTGAGCTGCTTGCGCAAGCGGTTCCCCAGCCTGCCGCCCGCGCCGCGACTGGGGTACCCGCCAGTGGCCGTCGCGCCACTACCGGCAAGCGGCTCGCGGCCTTCCGCGCCGCAAGCCACGGCATGACGTAATCGTGACGGACACGACGTAACGGCCGAGTTGCCCTGCGGCTGCGGTAATCTCACCTACCGGTCGGATTGAACCCTGGGTTGAGGGACCGTGGGATGAGGGAAAGGGCCGGGGTGCTGCGTGTGGTGTTGGTCGAGGACGATGCCGGGATGGCGGAGGCCGTCATCGATGGACTGCGGGCGCATGGTTTCCACGCGATCGACCATCTTTCCCACGGGCTGGACCTGCTGACGTCGCACACCGTCTACGACGCGGTCATCCTCGATCTCGGCTTGCCCGATGTCAACGGCTACCTCGTGCTGCGCCAGCTACGCAAGGTCAGCGACGTTCCCGTTGTCGTCCTCACGGCCGAAGGCGACGAGGTTGCCGTCGTGTCCTGTCTGCGGGCAGGCGCCGACGACTACATTGTCAAACCGCCGCGGGTAGGCGAGCTGGCCGCGCGGCTGGAAGCGGTCGTGCGGCGTCGGCGAGCCACCGAACCGAAGTTGTCGGTCGTGGTCACCGGCGACGTCATGGTCGACCTGGCGGCGCGCTCCGTCGAGGTGGCCGGTGCGGCGATTTCGCTGACGCAGAAGGAATTCGCGGTCGCCCGGGTGTTGGCCGAGCACGCGGGTGTCGCGGTGCCGCGCGACAAGATCATTGCCGAGGTCTGGGGCGAGAAGACCTCGTCGACGTCCCGTTCACTCGATGTTCACATGGGCGCGCTGCGGGCAAAGCTGAACCGGCCGGGTCTGATCACCACGATTCACGGCTTCGGCTATCGCTGGTCGCACTGAGGGGACGGCCGCGTGCGCGCCCGGCTGGTAACAGCGTTCACCGCGTTGGCGGCGCTCTGCATGATCTGTTTCGCCGTCGGGATCGCCGACCAACTGGCGACCAGCCGGACCCGCGGCCTGGTGATCGACCGGATGCAGGATGCCAACCAGTTCGGGGCGCTGGCCGCGACCGTCCCGGCGAGCCTGTGCGACAGAGCGCAGAGCTACCGCGACAGCACCGGCAACGGCGTCCTCGTGCTCGCGGCCGACGGCGCGGTGCTGTGTGCTCTCGGGGTGGATCCCGCCGAGGAGCGGGTGCTCCGGGCGACCCTCGAACGTCACCGGCTCGAGATGCCGCGACCGCTGTATCCGTGGAACACCGAGCCGATGCTGATCGCGCAGCCGATCGGGATGCCACCGCAGGCGGGCGGCGTTGTGGTGATCGCCGTTTCGACATCGGTGACCCGTGCCGAGATCGCGGTCCGGTGGACTCAGCTGGCCTGCGTCACCGCGACGGCGCTGCTGGTGTTCTACGGGCTGGCGCTGCTGGTATCGGGCTGGATTCTGCGCCCGGTGTCCGGGCTGTTGCGCGAGGTGGACGCGCTCACCTCGACCCTGCCCGTGCTCCACGTCCCGCCCCGGCGGCCGCAGCCGATGAGCGAAGGTCCGCCCGAGATCCTGCGGTTGGCGGCCGGTGTCGAATCGGTGACGCGGGCGGTGGCCGCCTTGGCCGCGGCGGAACGTCAGCATGTGGTCGACACCGCGCATTCGCTGCGCAATCCGCTTGCGGCGCTCGCGGTTCGGCTGCAAGCGCTACAGCCCATGCTCGCCGCCGACGTGGCCGCCACCACCTTCGTGAGTGTGGTGAGCGAAGTGGACCGGCTGACCGAACTGCTCGACGGTTTGCTTACCTCCGCGGTCGCCGCCGCCGAGGAAGACAAGCAGGTCGGCTCGCCTGCCACCGGCTGCGATGCGGTCGGGGTGGCCGTGGACCGGGTGGATGCCTGGCGCGATGCCTTCGTCCGCGCGGATATCATCCTGACCTTCGAGGCGCTGGTCACGGCCGCGGAAACGACCGTTCCCAAAGGTGTGCTGGCCCAAATTCTCGATGTGGCGCTGAGCAATTCGGCGCGCTACGCCGGGGCGGGGGCGAGCACCACGGTGACCGTCGACCGTGAAGCGGAGTCGGTGGTGGTGTCGGTCGCCGACACCGGGGTCGGAGTGTCGCCGGATGAGATCGACCTGCTCACTACGAGGTTCTTTCGTGGCGCGCAGGTGGCGGCCGGCGGGTCAGGACTCGGTCTGCCGATCGCCGCCACCCTGGCGGCGCAGCACAACGGCATGCTGTTCGTCGAATCGGCGCAGCCGCACGGGCTGGTGGTGACGGTGAGTCTGCCCGCCGTCGCCGATCCGGCCGACCTTACATTTGGGTGAACTGCTGAAGAGACGGTGAACACTCCCGTTCCGGCACGCGACCTCGGGAGCGCTCGCACGACCATAAGTGGGTGGCGCGGGGGCGATCCCTCTTCAACACTCTCGCGCGACCGCTTCGTCAACCCGACCGCTTCGTCAACCCCAATGGGCCGCAACGGCAAGTCGTGGCCCACAGGGTTCAGCGCCGCCCAGGACAAACAGTAAGGAATCGTGATGGCACCGCAGCCGAACAACGGCCGCACGGTTCGCGTCGACCCAGAAGCCTTGATGGACAAGGGTAAGAAGCTGTCCGAGCTGCCGTCCGCTCCGAACGGGCTGTTCGAAATTCTCACCAAACTGAGCGACAACTTGCAGCGCCTCGGCCAGCCGTGGGGCGACGACAAACTGGGCAAGCAGTTCGCCGAGGGTTCCGAGGGCTATCTGGCGGCGAAGGATTCGGTGGTCGGCAATGGCAGTACCGGGCCTGACGCGTCGGGTGCGGTGCCCGTCTATGGGCAGCTGCTGGTGAATTACGGCCGCACGCTCGAGGAAGCGGGCAAAGCGTTCGGCAGCGGTGAGGATCTCTTCGCCGAGTGGATGCTGAAGAAGTACATCGATGACGACGCCAAAGGAAACCCGGGACCGTACACGGGGCCGCTCAGTTCCGACCCGAACCATGGCAAGAACGGTGAGAACGGCGGAAACAACGGTCCGTCGGGAACTCCGCCGCCTCCGCCCGGTGGGTATGGCGGGTCTAACGGTGGGGGTCCGGATATCAAGGCGCCGAGTGGCGGCGATCCCGGCGCATCTACTCCTGGGCCGAGGCCTGGCCCAGGAGGCGCGGGTGCCGGTGATTTCGACGGTCCGCCGGCCGCGAACTACTCGGCCGCGGGCACACCGGGCCCTAACTCGCCGTATGCCTCGAGTACCGGTCCGGGGCAAAGCGATTCCGACATCCTGTACGGCGGAACCGGCACACCGCTGAATCCAATGGGCGCTTCGCTGAATCCGGGATTTCCCGGGGGAGCGCCGGGCGTGCTCGGGCCGAACGCGTACAAGCCATCGCTCGATCCGACAACCGGTGCGCCGCTGGACAAGTCGGGCGGTGGTGCGGGCAAGGGCGGCGGTCCGGGCGGGACCATCGGTAGCCCGGCGCTACGGTTGCCCGGGGCGTACGACGGCGAGAAGCTGGCGAACAAGAACGGGCAGAATGGCACTCAGACCCGCGCTGCCGTGCCTGGCACCGGGATGATGCCGGGTATGCCCGGCGGAATGCCGCCCGGCAACCAGGCAGGCGCCGCGGGCGAAGGCAAGGAGAAGCGGCGCGAACGGCGCAGGGTTTCGCCACAGGTGGACGAACCTGTGGACACCTCGGAGACGGGCGATCCGTGGCAGCGCTCCGGCTGGCGCACCGGTGAGCGGTAGCGGATGTCGGTTCCCGATGCGATCGCCCAGTCCGATATCAAGCTGCCCGATGAACTGCACTGGCTGAGTTTCGTCGCCGGTGGGGAATGGCCCGAGGGCAGTGAGAACGGCATGTTCGCCCTCGCCGACGCGTGGTCGGACGCCGCGGGCGAATTGTCGGCGCTGGTGACCAGCATCGAGGACGCGATCAAGGACGTTCTCGCGGCGTATCCGTCGGCGGAAGAGCTGAATTCGTCGATGGTGCAGACGCTGAAGAATCTCATAGACGAATCGGACAACGCGTCGATGCAGGCCATCGCGAAATCGATGACCCAGCTCGCCGAATCGTGCGACAAGGTCGGTTGCGCGATTCAAGAAAACAAGATCATGATCATCGTCGGCCTCGTGCAGCTGCTGTGGGAGATCGTGCTCGCATGGTTGTCCCCGGCCACCGCGCCGGTGCAGGAAGCGGTGCTGATCGCCTGGTATCAGCTGTTCTTCCAGTGGCTCAAGCAGACCGTGATGCACATGGTGATCGCCGCCCTCAATGCCATGGGGCAGCAGGTGATCCTGAACATCCTGGTTCAGCTCGGTCAGATGGCCGCGGGCCACAAGAGCAGTTTCGATACCAAGTCCCTCGGTCAGTACGCGCTCGGCGGTGCGCTGGGTGGCGCCTTCGGTTCGCTGTTCGGCAAGATCGGCGCGGACCTCTTCAAATACGCCGGCGGCAAGATCACCCGTACGGAATTCGACAAGCGGTGGCAGCAGGTACTCACCGGCATTGTGCAGGGTGGCGCCGGTGGTGTCGGCGGTATGGTCGGCGGCGGTGTCGCCAACCAGATCATCAATGGCGGCCCGTTCGAACTGGATCCGCGCATGCTCGGCGCGGGTGTCGCCGGTAGTGCGTTCAGCGGCGGCTCGCGCGGGTGGCGCAATTCCGGCGCGGACGTGCACATCGACAAGCCGGACGTAGGGAAGCTGCCACCGGCGCATACGCCCGTGCTGGGAGCGGGAGATGGTCCGCCGCTCGCCAAATCGCCTTCGTCCGACCCGCTTACGACCGCGACGCCGCCCACCGACGGGCAGTCCGGTGGACTTCCGAAAAGCGACGGGGTCTCGAGTACCGGGCCGGGGGACGGTACGCCGGTCAACGGCAACGAATCGCCCGCGAATGGCCGGTCGGGTGCGAGCGACGGGTCCGCCGAGACTTCCGGGAATCGGGCGGGAGCACACGACGAGTCCGTGCGTGCCGGGGCGAACGACGACAGCTCCGTGTCGACACCGAAAGACGATGGTGCGTCGCGGGTATCCGCCGGAGACCGGGATTCGTCGGCTACGGGTGCAGACCGCGCGGAGGGGGGCGATACCCGGTCGAATCTCGCCACCGATCGTCCCGAATCGTCCACCGCACACACGGGTCAGGACCACCGGCAGCCGACCGACCAGAATGCGCAGTCAGAGGTGCCTGCGCCGGTTGCCGCGCAGAACGGCGGCGCGCAGAGCGTGACCGGGAACCAAGGCGCCGGGCAGAACGCGGCCGGGAACCAAGGGGGGGCAACGCCCAAGCCGGATGCGGTGAGCTCCGCGACGCCGCAGCCCAAGGCAGATCCCGCAACGGCCAAACCCGCACCGGCCGCCTCACCACAGACCGCGCAGTCGTCGTCCGCGACGACCAGCGGATCGGCTCCGTCACGTTCGGGCGCTTTGCCCGGCGGCGGCGACCCGGCCGTGCAGACGAAGCAGTTCGACTCCGCCGCAACACAATCCGGCAATCGTTCGGCGGCGATGCCCGATCCTCGAGTCCAATCCGCGGGGCAGCACACCAAGAGCGGCGCGCCGGATACACAGACGCCCGCGCAGGGCCCCAAATCGGTTGCCGCGCAGTCTGTCGGCGGCGATAAGACACCATCGGTCAAGACTTCGCCGACCGGTGACAAGACATCGTCGGTCAAGGAAGCGGCACGCAACACGTCCGATACGAACGCCCCGCGCGGCAATGCCGCTGGCCACCGGGGTGGTGATGGTGGTTCGTCCGGCACGTCGCGTAGCGCCCGCCGCGATGGTGATGACAGTTCGTCCACCACCTCTCGCAGTACCAGCCGCGATGGTGGCGACAGTTCGTCTGCTGAATCGCGTGGTACGGGCCGGGGTGGTGATGGTGGTTCGTCCAGCGCATCGCGCAGCGCCCGCCATGACGGCGGCGACAGTTCGACTACGAGCGCGTCGCGGTCCGGAAAGTCGAGCAGTACGAATCCTGAAGCAGGGGTGGCCCCTCAGCCCAATGTGCGGTGGCGCCGGGTCGATGCCAGTCTGCTCGGACCGGTGTGGCCGGGCGGCAAGTCCTTCCTGCGACAGATACTCGGCTTCCAGCAGACGATCGAGTTGTTCAAGAGCGGCAAGTCGCCGCACGAAGGCCGTGAGGTCTTCCGGCAGCCCGAGGGCAACGATCTGCCGCTACGTCCCGGATTCGGGCAGAAGCCGTCGTCCGGTGATCAGGACGGCGGCGACGGCGGCAAATCGGTGCGCGGCTACGACGAGCCGCTGTCGCGCGGTATGTACCGGCTGACCGAGAAGGAACGTGCCGAGCACCGCTTCGTGGTGTCGAACGACGGTCAGTGGACGAAAGACCGCGCTGTCACCGTGCGGAAGTCGAACGATTCCGACGATTCGTCCTCGGTGTCGAGCAAGTCGAAGGCCGATTCCGACGACTCGTCGAAGTCGAAGTCGAGCAAGTCGAAGGCCGGTTCCGACGACTCGTCGAAGGCGAAGTCGACCCCGCCTAAGTCCAAGTCCGGTCAGGATGTGGTGCCCGAGCGCGGTACCCCGATGATCGGCGTACCGCGCCGCGGGCCGCTGCTCGAGCGCTGGGCCGAGAGCGAAGCCCCGGTCATGCGGACCGTGGTCGGCGACCACGACGGCAATTGGTACATCAGCGATCTGCCGCACGAGGCGTTCCACAACGCAGGCGTGTACGTGGCGTTCAAGGCCAAATTCGAGAACGGGAAGATGACCGCGGTCTTCGACTGGGCGGGCTCCTACAAGCCGGCCCCGGCCCGGGTGAAGGCCGCTCTCGGCGAGCACTACCCGAGCCTCGATCACTACGACCAGCACGGCCGTAAGTACACGTCGGAGGAACAGGGCGACTGGCCACCGGCTGCCGAACGGACTCCACACGCAGGCAAGCCTGCCGTGGCGGACGACAGCGAGACCATGGCCGCCTACGAGAAGGCGGTGCAGGACGCCAAGCCGGCCCGAGACAATGTCGACAAGCTCATTGCCGACGCCGGAAAAGTTGGTGGCGAAGCGCGGAAGGCCTACGAGGGCGAAGCTTTCGAAGAGGTAGCGCGCCAGCGGTATCAGGCGACAAAGGCGGCGGCCGAGGCGCTGAGGGAGCACTACGAAAACCTGGCGGGACCGGACTGGCAGGGTCCGTTGGCAAAGCTCAGCGGAGCGGGCCTGGCGGATCTGATCAAGAACGGCTCGGAAACCGATTCCCGTGTGGCCCTCATGGAACTGATCCGCCGGGGTACCGGCGGCGAGGCTGGTGGTCCCGGTGGCAAGGTGTTGCGGTGGACGCAGCTCACGGCGGAGATGCTGCTGGACCGGGGCCCGGTCGAGATGGACACCGGTGAAGGCAAAGAGCTGACCGTCATCGCGCGGGCGACGCGTAGCGCCATGCAGAACGGCATCGTCCACGTGATGACCAGCAGTGATCCGTTGGTCCTCCACATGCAGCAGGAGTTTCTGAAACTTGTCGCCGGGGAGGAACACGGCCTCGATATCGAGGTTCGCCGCCTGGATTCCGACGCGCCATTCGAGCCGCCGAAGGACGGTAAGAAACTCATCGTCATCGGCACCGCGCAGGACTACGGCTTCCGGGTGGTCAAAGAAGCGCAGTCGATGATCGACAAGCTGAAAGCGAATGGCATGTCGGATGATCGCGCGGCATTGCTCAAAACGGCTCTGGACGAAGCGGAGACGTTGCACGTATACAAGCAGCGGCTGGACGGTGCTGCGGAAGAATTCGGATCCGATACTCGTTTCGAGCCGTTCAAACGCGGTGAAGTGATCATCGATGAGATGGATGATCAATTGATCGATGTGCAGTCCCAATACGTCCTGACGCCCGTCGCTCCGAAGGATACCGGTTCCGAAGACAGCGGATTCGACGAGTACAAGAGGCAGGCCGAGAATACCTGGAGGACCTTCCGGGAAGCCGTGGACGAGCAGGTTCTGCTGCCTGAGCACTTCGGCAAGGATCCGGAGCACCGGGGAATATTCGACTCTCGGCTGAGCCCTGAGGGCAAGGCGAAGCTGGAAGCTCGTCTGGGCAGGGAACTCACGGACGGGGATGAGGTGGAGTACGCCCACGCCGCGCAGGCATGGTGGGGTCCGGAGCGTAATTCCGACTATCACGTCAGTGAGCAAGGCGATGGGACGCCCGGAAAGATCAAGATCATCTCGTCCTCGACCAACGATCAGTTGATGGACGACCCGGAGAAGCAGAGTTCCAGCAGATGGGCGGGTTTCGCCAAATATCTGGAATTGAAGGAGGGCTTGGAAGTCACCTCCGATTCGAAACATTCGATCAGCGTCACCGGCCGCCAGCTCTTCAGCTATTTCGACCGTCTCACCGGTACGTCGGGCACCCTGCTCACGAGCTCGGAAGGCAACCCTCGCGGTGTCGAGCGCGTCCTGCACGAGGAGCATGGAACCGGTCCGATAGCCAGGGTGGAAAGGTTCTTCAAATCGCAGTTGGAGCTGGGTGAAGCCAGATACTTCGGCGACAAGGACGAAAAATTCCGGGCCATGGCCGAGGATATTCTCGACACGTCATTCGTGGAGCGCGACGGGAAATTGGTGCAGGAGGGCCGCCCGCAGCTCGTCGTCGCCATGGACAACGCCGATGCCGCACGCCTGGCCCAGGCACTGAGAGCTGCGGCGGACTCGCGCGGCCTCGAGGTCGCCTATGACGTGATCGACGTCGCGTGGGTCGACGGATTCAACAACAAGGACGCCGCGTACCAGAGCCTCACCGAACTGACCGATGCCGCCGGTGGATTGGGAAAGATCCTGATCGGCAATAAGCTCCTCGGCCGCGGAACCGACATCACCCCGGTCAGGGACGCCATCGAGAGCGGCGGACTCCAGGTCAAGATCAGCGGCGGCCCGGCCTATTCGGAACGAGTGAACCACCAGGTCGAGAACCGCACCGCACGCAGCGGCGATCCGACCAAAGGATGGGAGGACGGTGGCACGCCGGGTGAGGCCAGGCACTACATCTCACCCGAGGACTTCCGCAGTAGAGCACCGCACGCGGCCGTCAAGGTGATCGTCACGAGGTATGAGAAGGCCACGGCCGAGTACAGAAACGCCACGAACGAGCACGAAGCGGCATCGAAAGCACACGAAAGCGAACAGACGAGGGAAAACGAGTCGCGGGTCGACAAGGCGGATAGTGCGCTGCGTGCGGCCGAGAACGAGCTGAAGGCGGCCGAAGACGAGCTGCGGAAGATCGCCACTCCACAACAGAAGGCAGCGGTCGAACAACACATCCTGAGTTCGCGGAAACCGGGCGTCTACTCGGCGAACGCGCCCCCGCTCACCGGCAGTACGCCGCAACATGACTCGCCGCCGCCGATACCGGCTCCCCGAGCGTCTGCAAGCTCGGAATCCATCGAGCACACCGACGCCGATTCGTCGAACGAGGCGGCCGCGACACCGGCGACACCGCAGGAGTACCCGCGTTGGGATGACGAGCGCATCTTGCGGCACCTCGGGGAGAACCCGACAGAATTGACCAGACGGGCTCTGGACAAGAGTCATTCGATCCAAGCCACCATGATGGTGCTCGGAGACGAGGAGAAGGCTCGCTTCCTGTGGTTCCCCGAACGTGGTGTGTGGGACCTCGCAGGCAGCGGAGCGCCGGCCGAATGGTCGTCCGGCACCCTCGACGATGTCACCCACCTCTTCGAGCATGAAGGGGTGACCCAGGCGCTGTTCACGAACCGCAGTCTGGAATCGCAGTCCCCATTCGACGGTGAAACACGTGTCGCCGCGGCGAATGACACCGGCCCGGTACACCGCGAACCTGGGCTGACGAACGGCGCGGCCGACCAACAACGCCCGCCTTCGGGTAGCCGCGCCGCGGCGGCAACAAACGGTTTCGCAATCCCGACCGATCCGGTGCAGGCATCGCCCCGGATCGACTCGACCAGCACTGCAGATGCTCGGTCACTTACGGAGGACCCGGCCCTCGGCACCCGCACCGCACCGAACCGAACTCTCCTGAACATCGAATTCGCCGCCCGCTGGCTGCTTTTCGGGCGAGCCGGCGATTCGGTCGACACGGCCGAGTGGAAAGAGATGGTCCAACACTACGGGTCGAGGTCGGTCGGCGACCGGATGCGTTCACTGGCTCGGCTGATGGGGATGCCGGACGAACAGCCGTTCACGGCGATCTCGATGCCGTCGGACTGGAATGCCGTGATTCGACCGGGTGTGCGGTTGATATACCGAACTGCCAGTGGAGACGTTCACGCGCTGGTGGTCGGCACGAACGAGGTGACGTCCTACGACCCGGCGACCGGAGATGTCGCGGACGCCCACGGGCTTCATACGGCCGCCCTCGCTCTGGAGCGAAGCGACCTGACTCATCTCGTCGTCGACTCGCGGCGCGCGTCCGTTCCGGCGGGCTTGTCGGCTCCCGTGAGCGACGGCGGCCGGGTGAGTGTCGAGTTCAGACTTCAGCCGGCCGCTCCGCACATCGCGTCCAATCCGTATCTGAGGCTGCGTTCGGCAGGCAAGGGATACCTGGCCACCACGGCACCATCTGTGAGTCGTTCGGGGGGCCACGCCCAGCACGAACGTTTCAACGCCGCGCTCGCGTTGAAGTTCGTGGAGTCGGTGACGTCGCCGGAGAGCATCGGCATATCGCCGGACACCGGTCTGCCCGAGCAGTTGCCGTCCCTGGTCGGCGCGTCCGAAGAGTACCTTCAGGAGCAGATCGATCGGCAGGTGTTCTGGTCTGCCCGAAGCGATCGCGATCGGGCCGACCTTCTGCGGCGAGTGCTGGGTCCCGGCATCGATATCTCGAAGGGGCGCTCGACGATCGACGAGCCCGCGCCGGGAACCGCGTTGTTGTTCGGGAACCCTTCTGTCGCAGGCAAGGCTCCCGTCGACGTGCTCGCCGCTGTCGTGACGCCCGCAGGCATGTTGGCGGTGTACGACCCGAGGACCGGTGGACTCGCGACCTTCGATTCCTGGGAGGCCGTGCGCACGCACTATGGGCTGACTCGTGGCTGTTACGTCGTCACGGTGCACCGGGCGGTGCGTAGGGAGTCGGCTGGACTTCCGGGCAATCTCGATAAGTCGCAGCACCCTCTCGAGCCCGAGGCCGCAACGCCCGGATCCGCCGATTCGATCGCCGCGCCTGCGTTGCTGCCGACCGCGCAGGCGGCGGTCGAGGCAGGCGAGTTGCTGTCTCCCTTGAATATCAGGGTCGATACGTCGGAGCCGACCGGGGTGAATGCCGATGCCCAGGGCGAAAACCAGCAGTCGACGGTGCCCGCAGGGGCCGCGCGGTCACAGCCGTCGCGTGGCGGCGATGCCGGCGAGTCGCGGAGACGGATTTTCGGTGACGGGGTGGATCGGTTCCAGCGGTGGATCGCGAATACAGGCCGATCCAAGTCACCAGCACCTTCCACTGGTCGGCCCGGCTGGTTCGGCGTCAGCATGCGGCGTCGGCCGCGTGCTTCGCAGGCCGGGGGCGAGGAACCACTGGTCCACTCGCTGCCACCGGATTGGAATTCCGACGCCGTCGTGATCCCGGAGCCTTGGTCGCGGGCGCTGCGACAGCTCCGGGACGATCTGGTCGGTCCGGTCCGCGCAGACGCGGCTTCGGAAGCTCGAATGCTGACCACCATCGAGCGGCTGACCGACCTGCTGCGTGATCGGCAGATCATCGACAATTCCACGGCTGTGAACGTCGGGCACGTGGACGCCCTGCTAGCCACATTCCACGGCGACAGCCGGGCCGTGATCAAGGATCACCGGCTGCTACTTCTCGATATGCTCGACGATCTCGAAGCACACGGGATAGCGTTCTCCACCTTGGATATCGGTGCCACCTACCGCCAATTCCTCGACCTCGTCGCCGGAACCGTGCACGGCCGCACGGTGCGACTCGGGGAACTGCGGGCAGAACTCGGACACCTTGTCGCGAGCGGAGCCCTCGCACCCGCCCGACTGCTGATCGGGAAGCTCCAGCAAAATGGCCGACGGTGGCTGCACAGCGAGTTGGCGCAGCTGACACAGTATTCGGGTGCTTCCACCGAGAATTCGGTACACGAAGTGCCCAGGGAGCTGAACTTCGCATGGTTCGGCGGTGAACTGAGCGCGACCGCGCTGGCGAACGTCAAGGAATGGGTGAAATCCGCCGCCGGCTCGGACTGGCAATTGACGCTGTGGACGCAAAGCGGCTACGACCAGGTGCGAACACAGCTGCTGGCCGACCCGGAGCTCGCGAACGTTCTCGGTGACACGCTCCATGTCGCAAACCATCTCCAGGACTTCATCGGCTCTGTGTTCGGCAAAGAGATTGCCGCCGCGTTCGAATTGAGCCTCCGGACAGGCGCCTTCAACCTGAGCTCGGACATCGCGCGTTACGCGGTGCTGTACGACCGGGGTGGGCTCTACGCCGACGTCGACCTCGCACCGGGTGCGGTCGACCTCGCCGCTCTCGAGCCGATGTACATGCACGAGGACGACATACCGATGTTCGGGCCGCTGCTCCGAGACCAGCGCGCGGTGAATGACGGTCAATTGCAAGCGTTTCCACTGCCGGAACGGGTGCGGCGAGTTGTCGACAGCCTGTACGACCATGGCTGGTTCGGTAACCAATTCATCGTGGCATCACCGAGATCACGGTATTTGGCGGATCTGGTCACCGCGATTCCGGAGAAACTGCTCCACCAGTACCACGAGGAAGACTGGACCGCGATCCTGGCGGACCGTGCGAAGCTCGACGCTCTGCTGCGGTTACTGGCCTACTACGAGACCAACCAAGGAGGGCTCACACCGCTCGAAGGCAAATATCGCACGATGCTGGAAGTCCTGCGTGACCAAGGGGTGCAGGCGACTCCGGATGTCATCCGCCAACTTCGCGACATAGCGACGACGCGTGGCCAAGTTCCGGCATTGGCTCGCAGTGCGGCCTACGTCAGCGGCCCGATGGCGATGCGGACGTATAAGCCCGCGGAAGAGACCAGCCACGGCACCATCGCGAACTATCTGAACAGAGTATTCGGCATCGGTCCGCTGACGGGGCCGGACTATCTCGCTGTGCTGGACCCGAAGATGGTCGCGGTGTTCAAGCAGCTGCGCTGGCTCACCGACGAGAGCGAAGTGCAGATCGGCATGGAGCCACAACAGCCGGCGTCGCAGAGCGCCGGTGACGTGCCGGCGAGTGCGGGGCCGCGGACCTCCGCGGAATCGGTCCAGTTCCCATCGGATCCCCGCCCCATGCCACCGGATTGGTTCGTGGTGCCCAGCAGCACGGACCCGTTGTGCACCGCACTCGCGCTGACCCTCAACCTCGGCCACCCGCTCACCCTGCGAAACGAACTCGCCAATCAACTCGAAGGCAATCTCCGGTACTACCGGGAGAAGTTCATACCCGAACATCTGATGGTCTCCCATGCGAAAGAGCATGCCCGTCGGCAGACCTACAACGCGATATTCGCGACCGATCCGGCGAGGATCCCGCATTCACGAGTGTGGGAACAAGGACTCCGTCAGAAATTCGACGACGCGTTCCGGCAGGTGGTCGACTTGTCCCTGCGGCAGATCGACTACAGATTGCGCTGGGCGATAGCGAATCTGCGGGACGTCGGGACGGAGTTCGACTCGCGTTCCGAGTCCGCGGGCGGCCTCTCGAAGCAGGAATTGCTGACCATGGCGGGTGATCGATTCGGTGCGAACCTCGTTCTGCACGAACAGGGCGCGCCGACCCCTCAGTGGACGGACGACCCCCATCGCCCGACCCTGCATCTGCGGCTGTCGAACGGTCACTACGAGATCGGATTGAACGCCGACGGTTCGCTCTGGGCCGGGGTGCGCCGGATCGAGCCCGCAGCGGCATCGGTACCGGGAGCGGTACCGTCAGAGCAGATTCCGCCCCCGCTCGATCGTGTGCTGGCATCCCGGCAAGTACCGCTGCTCGACGGTGCCGTGCTCGGCAGAAATTACACCGGCGAGACCCGGCCGATGCGTGCGCTGACAACACTCGACGTGGCTGGGTCGAATGTCATCGACTTTTTGACGAGACTCGGCTTGGCCGAATCGAATGTGATCGTCGCCCTGACCACGCTCGGCTTCGACGCATCCGATGTGAGTGGTCTCCTGAAGTCGTTCGGCGTGTCCGAATCGAACGTGATCGATGCCCTGAGCAATCTCGGACTGGCTGAATTGACCGTTCGTGAACTTCTGGCCCGGTTCAACGTGGATGAATCGACCGTTATCGACCGAAGCAGCCTCGAGATCAGTCCCTTCGTATTCGCCAGACCGACTCATTACATGACTCCCGAGGAACGTGAACAGCATCGGCTGTTCATAGGTCCCGGTGGCAGGTTGTATCAAGCGCGCGACGGTGCCCCGTTCCATGCTCCGGGTGGAGCGAAGTTCGTCATGGACGAGTTCGGCAATCTGTATTCGGGCACGACAACGGCAGTGACCTTCCATTCCTCCTTCCTGGGAGGGCGGACGGTCACCGCGGCTGGCTATCTCGTGGTAATCGATGGCCGGCTCAAGACGATGACCGACCACAGTGGGCATTACCGACCGACCCCGCAGATGAACGACTATGCCCTCGATCTGCTCCGCCGCCGCGGCCTTCGGACCGCGAGCTATTTCAAACGCAGGGAATTCGACCCCACGCACTCGGGGCTCAACGGCCCGGTCCGCGAACGGGTCGGTGAACTGGAACGGCAGCGCGCCGAAGTCCAAAGACGGCGGTGGTGGCTGTACGCGCAGCGTATAGCCTTGAGCAAGCGAGACAACAGCGCGGATGCCGATCAGGTGCAGCCGTGGTTGCCTGCGGAACATCGTCGGCTGGAGGGACAGGAGCGCGACCTCCGCAGATGGCGTGAGTCGCTCGAGGCCGGGCGGGTACGTCCGTCGCACAGATTGGATCTGTGGGCGCACCCGGATCCGGTCGATGACAACGACCGCATCGTGCCCCCAGGCTTCCCTGCCGAGGTCAGGGATGCCGATACCGCGCCACTGCTTCCTGACCAAGCCCAGCAGCTGGCAACCTGGTGGAACGAGCACGGCCGCCAGTGGTGGAGCAGGCTGCACTTCTCGGATCTGTCGTCGGAATTCCAGCGTCGCCTTGTTCTGGATTTCCCTCGGTTGCGCGATTCGGACGAGATTCCGTCCGTCGTCCGAAATGCGCTCAACCGGGCATATTTGGAGGCGGAATTGCGGGTATCGGCCCCCGACTCCGCATCACCGCGCGAGCGGTACGCGGTGGATACGTTGCTCGAGCTGGCCGAACAAGAACTCGCCGCCCGGCTCGCAGCCGCCCAGGCGGGCACGGCCGCGCCGGCGGTGCATCTGCTGGAATTCGATCCGGTCACCCGCGCTCGACCGCGCTACCACACGTTGAGTTCGGTGGTCGAGGGGGTTTCCGCGCCCGAAGGCGGGGTGTGGAAGTCGATGCCGGGTGACGGCAACTGCTTGTTCCATGCGCTGGCGGAGGTGCTGCGTATGGATGGCGACGACGCGCACATGGATCTGCGAGCGGCGGTCGTGGAGGCGTTGTATCAGCGGTCGGCCCGCGAATGGGATGAATTCTTCGATGATTTCAAGGCAGGCGAGCCGGAGGAGGTGCGGCGGGACGAGTTCCGGAGGCAGTTGGAGGATCTGCTGCTGGATGGGGAGTTCGGGGATGCCGCGGCCGAGTTCTTCCTGCCATATGTGGTGCGGGATTTCGAATTCAATCTGGATGTTGTCTATCCGGGTGGCGTGACGAGATCTCTGCACCATGGGCCCGGGCTGCCGGTGTACACGTTGTTGCGGGCGACCGGTGACGGCGCGGGGCACTATCACGTCGCGGTGGACGAGGACGGTGTGCGGCTCAGCCGTTCGTTGCCGACGGGTTCGGGTACCGCTGTACACGCGGTCGCCGACGATGGTTCCGCGCTGTCGTTCCGCGGGGGTGGCCAGAGCCAGTCCACCGGCCGGATCCCCGCATCGGCGAACGGCGGGCTCGACACCGAGCCGACGATCGGGAACGTGCGCGATCGGGTCCGGCGTCTGCTACAGCGTCGGCCCGGTCTCGAGTTGAACGACGCCCAGCGGGATCGGTTGCAGGGCTCGAACTGGGATATCGCGCCGCAAGCGCGGCCCGAAAGCATGCGCAGTGCTCTCGCTCGCGCGCTGAGTCAGCCGTTCTTCTATACCGACGACGGCGCGCACCGCTGGTTGCCTCCGATGCGGCAGCACGAGTTCGCCGAATATTGGGCACGGTCACGGGCTGCGCGGCGGGATGCGGGAGCGCTGGATCGGCTCGCTTCGACGCTCGGCGCGACCATTCGTGTGCTCACCCGCCAGGGCACGGTGTCCGAGCACGGTGATAGCGATCCGTCGAACTCGCGGCGGGTGGTCATGATCGTCGAGGCCGGAGGCGGACGCTACGTGCCCGCGGGGCAGGCAGCGAGCCAGGCCGCGGGGCAGGCAGCGGGCCAAGCCGCGGGGCAGGCCGCTCCTCCGACCGACCTCCAGCGCTATGTACCCGATCCGGCGGAGTTCGCTCCGCCCCCGGAATACGGCGTCCGGGTACTGCCGATCCCCGCGCAGACCGGTGAGGTGTATCTCTACCGTGGCGCTGATGGCCGGTTGACCATCGGCCCCGAGATGCCACAGGACATCGAGGTCCTGGCTCGATCAGGTCCGGCGCAGTCGTTGTCCTGGCTGATCGGCGACGAGTCGGCAGTCCTGGACTTCGTCGATATGAGCGACGAGGCCTGGGATGACCTGATCGAGTTGATGCTCGAGCAGCATGCGGCCGAGCTGACACCCGACAGGCAGGTGGCGGCCGATCGGTTCGAACGCTGGGCGCCGTTCGCCGTGGGCGTTCTGGGTCGGCAGGGTTACCAGGATCTCGCGGTGGTCCCCTTGCCTCACGAACTCTCGACAGAGTTTCTGGCCGAGCGGATCAGGGCCGACCGGCGGCTGTGGATCGCGGGTGGTGGCGACGCGATCGCGGCGATCGCGTACTGGAGCGGGAACGAGCTTCGGTTCTCCGTCATGGACCTAGGCTTCTCCGTTCCGGATGCGGATGAGTTCCGCGCTCCGATGGAGATGTCCTCGGCGGAATTCATCCAGCACCTCGCGGGTCGTGGTTTCGACAGTATGGTCGTGGCACCGCTCGACCCGATGCATGTTCTGCTCACCGAAGAACAGCGTGATTTCCTGGAGGACTCCGATTTCCGGGTGCGCGACGTGGCCGACGCGCCCGCCATCCCGTTCGACGACGCAGCTCTGCGGGAAAGGACGACGGACGGACGATCCATAATCATCGTCCTCGAGCGCAGCGGCCTGATCAGGGAGTACGCCGACGGCGAGGCTTACCGATATTCGGTCGAGTCCGGTGGCTTCGGGTCCGCCGAGACAATCTACGTCGAATCGGCGCGGTCCGAGCTTCTGCACACGCAGCGCGTCAGCGACGACCGGCCGCCCTTGGCCTATGGGACGGAGGTACCCGAAGACAGTGCCCATGACGACCGGTTGATAGAGGTCGCCACGTTCGACGGCACACGGCGAAAGGTGTGGTTGGTCCAGCCGCGGCAGCGGGCCGACGAGCTGTACCTGTACCGCGATGGCGAATTCGGACTGACAGTCGCGGCGCAGGCACCGGCGGGATCGGAGATTCTGGCCCGGTCCAGCGACGCCTGGGCGTTGGCTTCGCTCACCAACCGGCGGAATTTCGTCGGGCCCTTCGACGCTCTGGGAGACCGGCAATTCGGATTGATCGGTTTGATGGTCGACCACCATGCGGCCTCCCGCGGTTTCGACGAGCGGACGGCGGTCGCGCGCGGCTTCCTCGGCCGTGCGGGCTATCGAGAGGTGGCCGTGTTCCGGTCCCGGCAAGAGTTCCTGGCCGAGCTCGAGGTGGGAAGTTTCGAGGGTCTCCGGCAGCTGTGGATCGCCGGCGGCGACCATGCCGCCACCGCGACCCTCAGTAACCACGGCAGGACCTTCCACGTATTCGACCGTCGTCATGGCGCGGACTCGACCACCCCCGGCAGTCCTCTGGCGATGACCCGTGAGCAGTTCGTGGCGTACCTCGAGGCAACCGAGGTGGACCGCGTCCTGGTGGCGCAGTCACGGCTGTTCCCCGGTCAGCACACCGTTGTGTCGGATGCGGGCTTGCAGTTGGCCGACTCGGTGGATGGCGCGGGATTGGTCGTGCCTTACTCGCGAATCCGGCAATTGGCACAGGCCGGAATCCGCGTCCGGGTGGTGCGCCGGAGCGGAGTGGTCGACGACCACGCCGCGGGCAGTGTCCGGCAATTCGAGACCGGGTACGCCTTGAACTACCACGACGGCGATGTCGTGCTGGTGGCGCTGCCCACCGGAAACTATCTGTCGGCTCATCCGTCATCCAGCCTGCCGCCTGCCTACGACGCCGGTCGGGGTGGTCTCCTGCCCGGCACCATGCCACCCGAGGAGGTGCCAGAGGAGGCTGGCGAGAGGACCGTCGTGGCGTCTGTGTCGGGGGGACCTCTGTCGCTGGTGCCGGTTAGATGGTCGGTGCGACGGCCGTATGCGCAGGCGTCCCTTTTCAACGGGCCCGATTCGTTGGCGGTCGCGCCCGAGGTGCCGGAGGACGGCGCCCCCATCGCCACATCCGACAACGCGCTCACGCTGACCTGGCTGACCGATCGTCGTCGCCGCCCTTTTGTTCCAGGCTTTTTCGAGCAGGGCGATGAATCTCAGGCCGCACTGATCCGGTTGATGTACGCCCAGTGGGAGGCGGACGAGGATCAGGTGGGGTTCGCGATCGACTACCTCTCGCGGTGGAGATTCTCGATCCTTGCCGTGCATCGGTCGCCGGGGAGCTTCTGGAGAGGTGTGGTGTCCGCTCCGGAACGTCTCCGGTACTGGATCAGCAAGGGCCACAGCGTGATCGGTGCGATAGGCGGCAGGCGGAACGACGGACGCGTCGAGTTCGTCGTGTTCGACCCCCGAACACCCGGGTGGGGGACGGTGATGGACAGCGTCACCTTCTCCGGATATCTCGCGGAGGAGGGATTCGACACCTTCATCGCGGCATCGCTGCTGCCTACACCGTGGCCCGAGGAAACGACCGGACCGCAGCGGCAGGTGCTGGACCAGTTCGGGCTGGTCGCGTCGGAGCCGTATAGCGGGAACACCGCCCAGCTCGAGTCGGTTCGGCGGAGCGCTGCCGCGAATCCAGAGGTGCCCGAAGCGGTTCGGGCCACGCTGAGTGGACTGCACGGGCGCGATCCGGCTCAATGGGGCTCGGCGAAGTTGGCGCAGGAAACCAAAATACGTTTGCGAGTCATCCATCCGGATGGAAGCCCGACCATCGATGGCGATTCCGAGTGGCCGGAGGTTACCGTGTTGATCGGGTGGGACCGGTCGATGCGGGCCGCGGTCCCGGCGCGGGGTTCCGAAGCGCTGGCGAACCACGCGCGCGGAATGGGATTGCGCGTTGTCGATGTGCCTGTCGACGGAGACGGGTTCTTCCGTGCGGCTGTGCAGGCGGGTGGTCGACTGCTGAGTGACTCGGTGGGACAGAGCGCGGATGCTTTCATGTGGCTGCGTGATCTGTTGGCGCGACAGCTCGTTGACACGTCTCGAGACCCCGACGCCGAGAGCGCCGCTGCCTACTGGCGGACTCCAGGTAGCTGGGACGAGCTGATGGAGGACATCGCGCCACAGTTGCTTGCCTATGTTTCAGGTGCGTCCGTGCGAGTGGTCTCCGAGCAGGCAGGGGAGGGTGTCCGTGAGCAGTGGTTCTTCCCGCAACAGCCGACAGCGGACACTCCCACGATCACTTTGCTCCATCATGGGGGGAACGACTACCAGGCAACCGTTCCCGAATTCACGCACCGGTCGACCACGGCGATCCTGCCGCCTATGGAACATGTGCTGACAGTTGCGCAAACGAATCTTCTCGCCGAGTCGTCTTATCGGCTCGATCCCGAGGATCACGGCAGTCGCACCGTCGCGGGAGCCATCATCCGGATGTTCGGCGCCCGGCTGCACGACCAGTACCGCGACGAGCGGACCCTCGTCCAATACCTGTGGAACCAGCGACCACTACACCTGCGGCCGTTCGAGCGCGACGACTTCGGCGCGGGCGAGCTCGTTCGCATCGATGCCGAGCTGGCCACGGAAGTGATAGGTGTTGCTGTGACGATCGTCGACGGCGACGATGTCCACACCACGAACTGGGCTGGACACCCCTCGGTATTGCAGCGCCTGGTGCTGGTGCGCACCGTGGACGATCGGCTGATCGTGGCCAACCAAATCTCCGATACCGGGGCTGAGTGGGTTCCCCCGACGGTCGCTTCGACAGCGCCCGCCTATCCGACCGAGCGGCAACTCGCCGGGCTCGACGAAGACACGATTGTGTCGGATCCCCTGCCTGCCCTTCCGATGCGTGCGGCGATGCTGCGTCCGGCGTCCTCGGACGGCGGCGCGGTTTCGCCGGAGTTCCTGCGGACGTTGGCGAATGAGTTCGCTCCCCCGACAGGTGAGGATCGACTGCAGTGGATCGCGCGCCGGACCGACCCCGCTGCCTTCGCGGAATGGGCGGGTGTCCGGGTTCGGGTGATCGCGGGGGACGGCAGTCAGCGCTTCCACGGTCCGGAGAGGCCGACACAGCTCACGGTACTCGCGGGCCCAGGCGACATGATGCGCGTGGCGCTGCCGTCGCGACTGAACGATTCGCAGCGGAACTTCCTGGCGGATCGGCAAATGTTCGCGATCGATGTCCCCGACGACGGTGATTGCTTCTTCCATGCCGCGATACACGCCGGCGGGGGATGGTTGAGCCAGGTGGGATACGAGGGTGCCGCCGCCGTCGACCAGTTGCGCAATCGGCTGTCGGACAGGCTGCTGGACGGCATCGACCGGTATCGACCGTTCATCACCGCGCCCACCGAGCAGCACGTCTCGGGATTGGCATCGGATTTGAGTACTCGCGGGCACTGGGATTCCGAGGTGGGTGATCTGGCTCCGCGATTGCTCGCCGACGCGACCGGCACGGTGGTGGTCGTGGTGCCGGAGACCGGTCAGCCGCAGGAATTCGTTCCGGAGAATCGTGATCCGGCCGCGCCGGTCATCCACCTGATGCGGGTGGGCGGTAACCACTACCAGTACGCCGCCGTGCCGAATATCTGGGCAGGTGTGTCCGACCGACCGTCGTTGACCGGCGGCGCGACCGAGTCGGCGGTGGGCGCGGTGAGTGCGGTGGTCGAGGGGGTCTTGGCGCCAGGAGGCGGCGCATGGAAGTCGATGCCCGGTGGCGGCGACTGTTTGTTCCATGCCCTGGCGGAGTTGATGGATATGCGTGACCCCACCGCGCACCAGGATCTGCGGATCGCGGTTGTGGAGGCGTTGCGTGTGCGCGCGGCCCGTGAATGGAACCTCTTCGGCGGCTTCATGCCGGGTGCACCGGATGCGGTATGGAACCTCTTCGGCGGCTTCATGCCAGGGGTACCGGACGAGGTGCGGCGAGCCGTGTTCGACAAGCAGCTCACCACCTTGTTCGAGGCCGGGGAATACATGGGTCCCGTGGCGGAGCTGTTCCTGCCGTATCTGGCGTGGGAGCTCGGGCTGAACATCGATGTCGATGATCCCAGCCATCAGACCACACACCTGCGTTTCGGGCGGGGACCGGTGTACACGTTGTTGCGGTCGACCGGTAATGGCGGGCATTTCCACGTCGCGGTGGATGAGCACGGGGCGTTGCTCGAGCGTCCGTTGCCCGAGGGGTCGGGCGCCGGACTCCGGGTCGGGCCGACCGAGCCTCGTGGGTCGAATATCGAGGACGCCGCGCTGCGAGCGGCGAACGGTTGGGGGCCAGGGTATTTCACGGACCACTCGGGTGACAGTGCGCCGTGGGGCGATGCCGAGTTGGCGAATATGTTCGCGGAGTACGACATTCAGGCCGCTCGACCGAGTGCCGTCACCGATCGGTCGGCGACCGACAGCGCGGACGACGGCTCGACCGCGGCTGCGGCGCTCAGTCCGGAGTGGACCCCTGCCACCGAGCCGCCGGATCAACCGGCGGTGATGCCTGCTGCCGTGCAGAGCATTTCGGGCGAGTACCTTCTGGTTCTCAGTGTCGGCGACCGATTTGTCGCATTCGACGAGGGCAGCTCGACCCGAGCCGTCGTCGACCGAGACGGTCGCTATGTCGTTGGCGAGCCCGGCGACGCATCGGTGATATTGGAACGGGATCTGGTCGACGCGTATTTCGTCCGAGAAGCGGCTGACGACGGTACCTGGACGTTGTCCCCGGCCGTCCTCGGCAGGATCTACCGGGATCTCGACGGCGAACTGCTGTGGTTGAAACCGGGTGTGGCCGCCGCGCGGCGTACCGATGACGCCACGGTGACCGAGGTCTACCACGCCGCGGAAGACCGGTGGCGGCAGGTGTCCGGGCAGCTGCTGCCCGTGCGAGCCGAACCCGTCACCGGTCCGCTGTGGCCACGGGGCGAAGACGGCGAGCTGCTGGCGCCGCGCTCGGCGGACTTCGCGCAGGGTGGTCTCGGTACGTGCTACCAGATAGCGAACTTCATCGCCATGGTGCTCGCGTATCCGCACCTGCTCGACAAGCTGATCCGTTGGCATCCGGAGGACAACACCTACAGCGTGTTGTTCTTCGAGGGTGACCTGGAGGTGTGGATCCGGGTCGACAACGTCTTCTATGTCGATCGCGCCGGTGACCTGCTCTATGCGGGGGAGCGCGGCAGGCCGTTGGCTGTCGCGGTGTGGGAGAAGGCGTGGGCGGTCTACCGGGGCCGGGAACAGGGATACGCCGGGGTCATCGGCGGGGATTCCGCATCGGCGGCGGTGAGCCTGCTGCCACGCACGACGCCTGGGTGGCGCACGCCACAATCTCGCGTCGGCGTCTCGCAAGTGATTCTGGCCGATCCGACACTGTTGGACCGTGACACGCTGGCTGATCTTCTGACCTCGGATGACGCACCGGGCGACGGTTTCGCTCAGCTGATTCTGGAGTGGTCGCCACCCGATTGGACGGACGACCCTGTATTGGCCACCCACCGGGGCGACGGCCGCCTCGATTTCGTGGACTTCGTGCGTTTCCGGGTGCTGCCCGACGTCTGGTGGCGGATCGGGGAACGGATGCGAACCGCTGCGTCCGATCCAATGCTCCTGGCGGATATGGACCGCCACGAATTGGTTGAACTGCTCGGAAGCGCGGGGCTCGCGCAGGTGATCGACGACTTGCGGCCGCTCATCGAGCACGACGCGTTAGACCCGTCGGACTCCTGGGCCTTCGCGGGTTACGTGCAGAGCCACTTGGAACCTGCGCTCGATCGTCTCGAAATAATTCTGCGCCAGTGGGATTCGGATGATGCCCTATCCGACACACGTCTCGCCGAGTGGTTGGCAGGTCGATGCCATGAACTCCGTTCCCGGGGTGATCTGGTGGTTTTGGGTACCGCCACGCGGGCTGACAGCAGCGAGCTCCCGCGTACCGGCCTGACTGTCAACCACGCGTACACCCTGGACCACGTCCAGTGGGAATCGGGCAGGGCCACCGGCGTCCGGGTCCGCGATCCGCAGAGGCCGGCCGAGCAGATCCTCGTGCCGCTGCACGAGATGCACCAGTTCTTGTGGCTAGAGACCTTCGGCGTCGGCACCGGATGGGTATCCGCGTCGGGGGAGCCGGGCCCTGCCTCGACATCGACAGCGAAGTTGGAGACCGCGGCGGCCCGGCCCGAGAGTGGGGACGTGATTCCGTCAGCGCGTGCCGAGCGTGGGCGTCCCGCGCCGCCGGCGCCGAGTCCGTCTCGGATCGTCTCCGAATACACTTTGGTGACGCCGCATTCGCCCGAATCCATTGCCGCTATGTCTGCCAAGGATCGGCTCCGCTCGGGACCGTTCGCTATGCGTGATCCGCACAACGTGGAAAAAGGTCAGGTCTCGGATGACGGTACTGCGCTGTCCTTTCCTCGCATCCGCGCGGCACGGCCGGTCGTCGTGCATCAGCACCCAAGCCTGCGGGTCTCGGGCGATGGTTCGATAGCGCTGAATGCGGATACGTCCGACGCGAAAGATTTCTACGCTCTCCCGGAGGTCGTCGAGAGGGCGTCCAAGACCTTGGCGCAGGCGGGTAGCGAGGTGCGCCTGAGCTTGGACGAAGATACGTATGTCGAGTTCGTTCACGACGGTCAGAAGAAGCGGCTCTTCCGGGTCGCTCCGGAATTCCGCAATGCGCCGACGGACGTGTGCCGCGATTTCTCCGAGCAGGTTCTGGGCGGACCACATACACACATGGTCCTGTTCGACAGCCGTTCCGAAGCATTCGGCGGCACCGGGGCGGTGACGACCGCACCGATTCGAACATTGTCCACGACCGAGGTGGCTGGAACCCATCATCTGGCCGACCTCTTGGCCAGAGTGGCCGACAATCCGCAGCTCTACTCGGTTACGCCGGAATCGGCCGCCGTTGTGGTTTCCCGCGCCATCGATGAGCCGCAGAACGAATGGCCGATTCCTGGAGCGTCTTACAGCACTGTGGCCGACTCGTTCTCGATCAGCCGGAATCAGGCACTCGAGGCAGCCGAGTCGGTGCTGGGTGTGAACGCCGCGGCGTTCGCCAGGCCGATGGAGGCGTACCTCCTCCAGGCGATCGCGTCGTCGCAAGACAGCGAAGGTTCGCGGGAGATCCCCACCCGCTACGGCTACCATTTCGCGCCGGTCGTGCTGGAAAGCCAGGACGGACAGCATCAGATCACCATCGAGAACCACAACATACGTTCCTCGCACGGTAAGAAACTCGACGATGTGCTCGACCTGAACCTGGAGCACTACCGCCGTCCAAACATGCGAGCGTGGCTGGCCGCCGCACACGGTCTCGGCGCGAAGGACCCCAGGTACAAACTCATGGAAAGCATGCGGAAGGTCCTGGACGCGGAGGAGCGGCTCGCGGTACTCGATGCCGAGGCGAGGAATTCACCTCACACCACTGCGATGCAGAACAAGCGCGACACGCTGAACTGGGACTTGGCCACAGCACGTGGTGCCGCGAAGCAAAACCTGGCCGCCGTCTTCGGCGAGGAACTGGGCTCCGGCGGCGATATGTGGACCGTCGCAATGTACGGGCGTGCGCGCGGTGAGTCGTTTTTCGAAGTCGTCGGCCCGACGGCCAATCGAATCGCCGTGGTGCTCGTCGCCAACCACGGGACCCAGCGTCAGGAGTTGGAGTTCTCCCCCGGGAGCGCGGCCCTCGAATCGGTCCAGCAGGAAAGATTGGACAAGATGTCGGCGCTGTTGGCGAAGGTCGTGGCATGGCGGCAGAACCAAGCCATGCGACTGCCCCGTCTGGACTTGACGGTCGAGTCCATGCCCGACGAGAAGGGACTGGCCGCCGCGCGCGGCAATGCGGTCGGGGGCTATTTCCTGGGTCGCCTTCACGCCCATCTGGCCGGACTGGACCCGCATTTCTCGGCCGCCGATCTCCAGGTGTCCGTGCGCCGAAGAGAGCGAAACTCGCAGCACGCGCGCATGATCGGCGATGGTGCGGCACAGGTACGGTCCAGGGTTGTTCTGAGCTACTTCACCGGGGCCGATCCGGCCGAGAAGGTCAACCGCACGGACGCGGAACTTGCCGAGTTGGCCAAGGATATCGGGGTTCACCGGGAACATGGGGTCGCCGCCCGCGCGCTGGCGTGGTTCAGCGGTGGCCGCTCGACGGAGGTCGTGCGCAAGGAGGACATCGACCGCACGAGGGATATCGTCCGCGCTGCGCAATACCTCGACGGGACCACTCAGCCGACGAAGGAGCGATTGACCGCCATCCGCCGTGCCGTCGACATCCTGACCCGTGAATACGACCACGGCGGGCCGTTCCTACTGGAGCACCTCGACCCGCTGGTAGGCGATGTGCTCGGCCTACCTCCCTACGCGCTGGTCGCCAACGAAGAGCGCCACGTTTTGTTGGAGCTTGTGCGAGCTGACAAGACGGGCCACGTTTTGGTGGAACTCGTGCAAGCTGCCAAGACGGGCCACCGCCCGGTCACGCCGCTCGCCCGCGAGGCGGCCGGCGCTCGCCCGCGGCCGCGCGAAAGCCGCTCGCTCCCAGCGTCTGGCGCGACGAGCGCGGCGGCTCAGCGGATCGATCCCGGCTCAGCGCTCGCGGAGGCCACGCTCGCACAGGCCTCGGCGCCAGCGCCGGTGGTAGCTCGACAGCGTGCGAACAGCACACCGCCGCAAATGACTTCGCTTCCGGGATCGGCGGACGCGACGGTCGGTCACGGTGCCCGGGGTCTGCTGAGATCGTTGCCGCGGTCGCGCACAGTGGCGGAAGTAACCGGATCCGTGCTGACCCCGGAGGCAGCTATTACCGCGCGCCGCGAGCTGGTCAGCGCGCGCGACCGAAATATCGGTGATACGGGACCCTTGGCCTCGGCGACTGTGCCGCACGCACCGACCCAACCGCATTCCGAGCAGTCTCCGCGCACGGTGCCCGGACTGGCGGACTGGGCTCGAAGGGTGATGCGGGAAACGCCCAGTGCCACCGAATTCGTGCCCCGGCTCGGGGCGGACGATCCGCGGTTGGTGCCGGGCGCGCGGTTGTGGTTGTTCGTCAAGCTTGGGCGGACGTACCGCGTCAACGTGGTAGGAAGAAACCAGGAGCGCGCCCAGCGCGACGGCGACTATTCGCCGAAATTCCATGTGATTCTCCCGAAGGGAAAAACTCGCCTGTTGACTCGGGAGGAGTTCGTCGGAATGCTCGGCCCGGTTGTGTACGGTCTGATCGCCGAGCGACCGGATGGTTCCGAGTCGGCGGGCGAACTCATCGGACCGGACAATGTCCGTTCCGAGAGCCGACGTGCGCGGTTCTCGGACAATCCGGTCACCGAAACGAGGCAACACCTCGACGGCAGCGAGCCGACGAAACTCATTGCGGACGAACCGGTATCGCCGACGCGAGCATCCGCCGCAGACCAGTCGCGTTCCGATTCCGGTCGTGCAGGCCACGATAGGAGCGCCGTGCGGCTGCGTGGTGCGGGGGTGAACGAATCATCCTCCGTGGCAAACGTTTCGGCTTCCGAAGCGGAGGCGGAACGGTATGGCGGGGTCTTGTCGGTGCGTGAGGTTCGAGATGAGATCAGTGGGATTCGTCCGCCGGGTGTGGGCAGTGTGTGGGAGTCGCAGCCTGGGGTGGGGAATTGTTTGTGGGAGGCGTTGGCGCGGGCGGTTGGTGCGGATGTGGCCGATCGGGGTGCGCATCGGGATTTTCGGGATGGGGTCGTGCGGATGATGCTGGCTGATCCGGATGCGTACTTGGGTGGGTTCATGCTTTCCGAGCCGTTGGAAGAGCGTCGGACCGAGTTCGTGCGGCAGTTGACGGAATTGCTGAAGCCTGACACGTGGGACAGCGATGCCGCTGATCATTTGTTGCCGTCGGCGGCTGCCGCATTGAGATTGAATCTGGACGTGTATCACTCGGATGGCGGTGTAAAGCATCTGCATTTCGGGTCGACTGAGCAGCAGTTGAATACGTTCATGTTGAATCGTGTGGACGGTGGTGCGCATTATTGGGTGGCAGTGCACCGAAACGGTAGCGCGGTCGTGGATACCGTGGGCTTCCAGCATGCGCAGGGCGAGCTGCATGTTCCGACCGAGCGTTCGACGCGGGCCGGGATGGACGTTCGCGGTGGTCAGGGCGCGCAGGAGCACGGCGATTCAACCCAGGCCGACCTCGGGCATACGGATCTCGCCTGGCTGGATGATGTAAAAGCGGCTCTTGATGAACAGGAGTTACGGTCTGTTCCTGCCGATCTCGAAGGCATGGACCTCGCCTGGCTGGATGATGTGGACGCGGCTATTGATCAGCAGAAGTCGCGGTCTGCCCCCGCTACCCGCGAGGACGGCGACCGTGCTAGGACAGATGATGGGCTCGCGGTTGATGATGAGCCACAGTCGCGGTCTGTCGTCATTGCGTCTGGGATGCCCGGATCGACCCCGGCCACTGCTGAGCCGGATATTGGTCCGATCGCCGAACGGGTCAAGGAATTTCTGCGGCTTGTACCGGCGGAAATTTCGTTGAGGGAGGCTGAACAGCATATCGTCCAATCTGGAATCCGCATTGCCTATCTCGATCACTCAGGGGCGTTGGTTTGTGCAAAAACATTGCTCATAAAAGGTCGATTGCACCTACGATACACAATGCCGGGCACAGATATAGTGCGCCAACCTCGATTCGATACAATCATTGGATACCTGGCCCGGTCGGGTGTGCGTGGAATGTGGGTTGCACAGGACTATCGAGACACATGGGCGGGCCGGGAAGCTCTTCCATCGCAGTCCAATGCGCATGTATCCGTGGCTGATTCCTCCGCTGGTGCGGAGGCTTCGGGACTGGCCGCCGTCTCGCATCGGCATTCCCACCAGCGGCATATCGATGCGCAGCAGTACCCCACTCAGCGGCTGGAAGATATCGAACTGGCCGCTGAGGGCGCTTCGGCACATGTGGACGACGATGACTTCGCCTGGCTGGACGCACTTGTCCCGCCGGAAAGTCTCTCCGCTGTAACAGGTGGATCGGTCGCTGTGGAAACCGGCGAACTCGGCCATACGCGGGCTGCGGCGGTGGTCGGGTCCGATGTGCCGAACCTGTTCAGCGTTTTGGGTCCACGGCCGGAACGTGGGTCGGACGTGGAATCGGAGATGCCTGGCCCGGATCAGGGATGGGCGCGTTCTACGAAGAAGCGGCGTTCCCAGCAGCCGGCCATCGACGACGCTGACCAGGCGCCCGAATTCGCGGACTGCGACAGCTCCGTGCCAAGAGATCTCATCGCCGCTCCCGACGAACACCGGACTGACGAGAACACCGGACCGAGAGTCGATGACACATCGGCATCTCTGGCCGGAGTGGACGAGTGGTCCCAGTACGTCGACCTGGAGAGCTTGGTCACCGAGGACGCGGCGTCCGCGCCGGGCGATATCGACGCGGACATGGTGGGCGGCTCCCCCTGGGGCAGGCTGACCGGGTCGGCGGCGGACCTGGAGGTAAAGGTTGTCGAGTCGACGCCGCAGGCGATGCCAGGTTCCGAGCACCAGCCGCCGAAGGGATTGCGCACCTCGATGCCGCCCGCGACGGTGACCATTCCGAATCCTCTTCGGGTGGCCAGCGATGCCACCGGCCAGGTGCATCAGTGGGCAACGGGTTCACACGTCACCGTGCGGCCGAACGCGGACGATCCGGCGAAAACGGAGATTCTCGTCGAGTCGAGCGGTGAGTGGTTGCCGGTCGATGGTTTGGGGCTGTTGGATATCGGAGTCGGAAAGGCGAGTGGACCGCTTTTCGGTGACGAAGGGGCCGTGCTGCCGAGTCACGTCGTGCAGGGCGCGGTCGGCGATTGCTATCTGCTGTCGTCGCTGGTGGGTCTGGCGGACAGGAATCCGCAGCTGATCAGGGACATGATTCGCGAATCCGTGGTCGATGGCGTGCGCGCGTTCGCGGTGCGGTTCTCCGATCCTCGGAACGGCTGGATGTGGGTCCAAGTGGACGACACCTTCTACCGGAACTCCCAGGAACAGATGAAATACGCGGCACATGTGGCCGGGCAGCCGCTGTGGCCCGCCGTGATCGAGAAGGCATGGGCGGCCTTCCATGGCCGGGACCGTGGATACCGGGGCATTGATATGGGCAAGCCGGGCGCGACGGCGGGTCAGCTGCGTCCGCCGGTGATGCCAGGCAGCGCGGGCCGGACACAGCCGACGCGTAGTGTGGACGAGCCGCTGTTCACGCACCCGTTCCAACTCGACCGCGACTTGCTCGCCGAACTGCTGGGTAGTTCCGGTTTCGCCCAGCTGGTTCTGGATTGGGAAGCGCGGTTCGATTCTGTGGGTCCCGCGACGGATTTCGCGGCGTTCGTCGATACCGAGTCAGTGGGTGCGATCACCGCCGTCCGGCGGGTGATGGATGACCAGGGGTTGCGTCCGTCGGATCTTCGGGAGATGGATCGATCGCAGCTGGCAGAAGTTCTGGGTGGCGATGCGTTGGCCTCCGCGATCAGTGAGGCCCTCGGTCAGTGGGAAGGCGCAGGCGGCATCGACAACGGTGCGTGGTTCGGCGTTTTCCTGGCAGCGCAGTGGGATTCGCCGCGACAGCGGCTGCGGGCGCATCTGGAGACATGGGTTTCGGATGCCGAGCTGGAAGACACCACGATCGCGGTGTGGATCGCGGAGCGGATCCGTTACCTGCTCGAGCGCGGTGACACCGTGACCCTGTCGACCGCTCGGCAGTCCTCGGACACCCCCCGATCCGGCAACACGCTGCGTGAACGGCATGCGTACTCCGTCGTCCGGGTCGAGCCATCCGGTACCGCGGGCGAAAAGCGTGTGCCGACGACGGTAGTGGTGCGTGACCCGTACGACACGGCCACGGAGATCCGGGTTCCCTTGCAGAATCTCAACCGATTCCGCACGATCAGCTCCTCGGGTCCTGCCACACTGTTCGCCTTCGGAGCCGCGCGCGCCGGGGCGCTCGGCGATCCGGTGCCGAAACCGGACGCGGTTGGCGCGCAGGCTCACAACGATTCGCAGTTCTCGGCGATGGGCACGCATTCGGCGACCGACGACGTGCTGATCCAGGATTCGCAGACGCTGCCTGCCGACACTGCGGATGCTGACGGTGTCCTGCTGTTGGGCCAGCACCTGGCGTCGATGATGTCGAGTGAATCAGACGGGTTCGCAGCAGAATTCGAGCGGTCGCTGGTTCCGGCGCCCGCTGGCCGGGAGGATGCGCCGCCCCCGGGACTGGCGATCGCGATGCCAGCGGTTCGATACCGTATGCCGGACACCCACGCGGTCGTGAGTGATGCGGACGGGAGGCTGGTAGCTGTCGCCTTGAATTCCACACTCACCGAATCTGGGACGAGTACCGTCGGTAGCTTGGTAATTCGGGAGGTCCGCAAATCCGACGGTACTTCTCTGAGAATTCCGGATGCTGTGGTGAACAAGGCATTCGAGTACGATTCGGCACAACACAACTGGCACCCGCGAACCTCCGGGTTGTTCTGCGTCGATACTGCTCACGAGGTCGTAGAGTGGAGTGACTCCAGTATCGCCATTCGGCTGAACCCACACGAGCCGGAGAGGGTCGACCTGCGTCGCCCGGATGGTGGATGGCTTCCGGTCGGTATAGCTGGTGGATTGAGCATCGTTATCGGCAGAGCGTTCGGTCAGCTCTATCTGAATGACGTTCCGCGTCCGGAAGATGTGCAACAGGGCCGGATCGGGGACTGCTACCTGCTGTCGAATCTGATCGGATTGGCCAGTCATAACCCGGACCTGATCCGCGAGATGATTCATGAGGACGATGTCGAAGAAGGGCAGGAACGCACGTTCAGCGTTCGTTTCTATGATCCGGCGAACGAAAGTTGGGTTTGGATCAAGGTGGACGACACCTTCTACCAGACCCCTGCGGGGGAGATGATTTACGCGGCAAATGACGTGTCGCGGCCGCTGTGGCCCGCGGTGATCGAAAAGGCATGGGCGGTATTCCATGGCGGAGAAGCGGGGTATCAGGGGCTCGACGGTGGGATGAGTGGGCCCGCAGCCGGACAATTGCGACCCCCTCGGATGCCGGGTGCCGCAGGTCGTTTTCAGCCGACACGCAGTGTCGAGACTGCGTTGCCCATATTCTCGTTCGGGATCGAGCGAGAGACGCTGACCAGCATGGTCGGAGGTAGTTCCGGCCTCGCTCAGCTGATCGCTAGTCGCGAGAGTAGCGCCGCGTCGGCTGAGATATTGGCGGGAGAGCTGGAAATCGTGGGCCTCGAGGCGGCTATGAGCGTGGAGGCCGCGAACCGGAGACCCTCGGACCTGCGGACGATGGCTCTTGCGGAGCTCGTCGAGGTTGTGGGGGACGAGCATGTGGCGGCGGCGATCGTCGATGTACTGCCGAACTGGCCCGCCGACGGCAGCGCCGATGATGACGTCGATCAGCTCGCATTGTTCCTGGTGGACCAGTGGATGCAATCGGCGGCGGCACTGCATGAGCTTCTCGCGGAATGGGAACGCGGCATCGAGCTGACAGATACCACAGAGGCCGCGTGGATGGCGGAACGGATCGATTACCTACTCCAGCGGGGCGACACCGTGAGCATGAGTACGAGTCGGAATGCCGGTGCGCTTCTACCGAACTCCGTCACGTTGCTTCCCGGACACGCATACTCTGTTGTCCGGATAGACCGTGCCAGCGCCGAGGGCGGCAGACTCGGCGCGCCGACGTCGGTGGTTGTGCGTGATCCGCACGGCGGCCCGGAGTTTCCCGTGCCCCTTGGTTACCTGAACCAGTTCGGCCGGATCGGCTCGGCCGGTCCGGGCACTCTGGGGCTCTACGGGCCGAAGACCGGCGCTGGTACGGCAACCGCGGCAACGGGCCCGGCGGCAAGTCGGATCGCGGCTAGCCACGCCCCCGGACGAGGAGCGGAGGCGGACGCGGCGCCCCGTGCCGACTCCGCCGCCGACTTCTTCGATCCGACCGCGTTCGGTCGATAGCGCGTCTCGATGATCGAGATCCCGCAGGATCTGAAGTGGCTCGGCTGGCTGGTCGGCGTCGACCTTCCCGAAGGGAACGAGGACCTCCTCTTCGCCATCGGTGATGCCTGGATTCAGGCGGCGAAAGCGATTGCCGCGCAAGTCGATCCGCTGACACAGGTGCGGCGGCGAGCCGGCGGCGCCTACCGGGACGGCGCGGGTGCCGAGACCATCTCGGCCCTGTTCACCGATCTGCTCGACGGCGACAGCTCGCTTGCCGCGCTGGCTTCCAGTTACGACGAACTCGGCAGTGCCGCGTTCGATTTCGGCACAACCGTGCAGGCGGCGAAGCTGACGATGATCGTCTCCTACGTGCTGCTGGCCGCGGAGATCATCTGGGCGTGGATGTTCCCGCCGACCGCTCCCGCCGTGGAGGCCGCTGCCGTCGCCGGTACCAGGTCGGCGCTGCGGCGGGTCGAGGATCTGGTGATCACTCGGATCGAGCAGATGATATTGCGGGCCTTCGGCACCGTCGGGCAGCAGGCGTGGACCAAGCTGGTGGTGAAGAACCTGGCTACCTATGCGGTGAAAGGCGCTGTGTCGGGCGGGCAATCGGTGCTGGTGGACGCGACCATTCAGGGCGGTCAAGTAGCCGCGGGTACCCGGCGCGGATTCAACGGCAACCAGGCACTGCTCTCGTTCGGAGCGTCGTTTGCCGGTGGCCTTTTCGGCCGACCGGCCGCGCACTGGGGCGGCATCGGTTTCGACGCCTCGATCGGCAGGCTCACCAACCGCCTCGGTCGTGCGGCGGACGTCGGCCGGGGTGCCGCGATCGGTGCGTTCGCCGGTGCGGTCGGTACGATCGGCGGTTCGATGGCCACCGCGATGAACAGCGGCGACTGGCAGGGGGCGTTCACCGCGAGCGGTTTCGGCCTCGGTGCGTCGGGTGGCGCGTTCCGTGGCGCGGTGGCAGGTGGCGCCCGCGGTCTGTTCCACCTGAATCGCACGCCGGGAAGCGCGGCGCGCACCGGTTTCCTCCGGCACTTCCAGCTCGACGCCGAAGGGAATGTGTACCTCCCGGCCAGCCGGGCCGCGGCCGTCGGTGGATCGGTGACCGACCGGCCCATCGAGCGGCCTGCGCCGGTAGCGCGGCCTTCAGTCGACCGGTCGGTCGAGTCGACGCCGCGACATCAGCGCAGGCTGCGCGAACTCGATCGCCAGGACGCGGCCAACTTGCGCGAATACCACCGGCAGGTGCGCGCTGCCCAGCCCCAATTACAAGCTCAGCCTCCCGAACACATCGAGAATCAGCCGCGGGCCCGCGCACTCGGGGCGCCGGACGGGACGGAATCAGCCGACCGTCAGCCGCGGTGGGCGTCCCGTATGGCCGACCGAGCCCAAGCCATGCAGGATCGGGCCGATGCGGCCCAGCTGAGCGCCGATCGCGCGCAGACGGGCGCCGATGCCGTCCAGCGGCGGGCCACCATGCAACAGGTAAGGGCGACAACGGAGGACAACGCCGCCGTGGCGGCGCGGACGCACACCGAACAGGCACAACGGCAGCTGCGCACCGCGGAATCCCGCCTGGAAGCCCTGCGCGCGACCGACACCCCCGATCCGCGGCGTATAGATCGAGCCGAACTACAGGTCGCCCGCGCCCGCGTCGAGCTCGCGAGCGCCGAGTTCGAGCAGGCCGCCGCACGTCTGCGGGCCGACGCACACCAGCGCCGGGCCGACGAATTCCAATCTCGCGCAGACGAATCGCAGCGCAGGGCCGATCTCTATCAGCTCCGCGCCGACGACCTGCGCATGGTGCGGGTCGATCCGGATGTGATCAACCGCGGAGCCGATGCCGAGGCCAAGCCGACGGTGCGCCCGATCGGCACGGAGCACAGCTGGTGGCAGCGGGCTTTGCTACGCAGCGAGCAGGTGGGCAAGGAGTACGGCAGCGGCGGACCGGGAACGGACCACTACCAGGCCAAGGGCACCGACCTGCGCGCCAAGACTCGCCCCAAACTCGAGCGGTACCACCAGCCGGAGATCGCACCGTACACCGCGCCCGCGGCACCCGATCCGAGTGCGTGGGGACTACCGCCGTACCTCGACAACTCCGCGGAACCCGCGGATACCGAGCACCCGGAAGATCCGGAGGGGCCAGAGGATGCAGAAGATCCGGAATGCACGCGATAGCCGGGCGGGCCTTGGCGGCTCGCTTGCCGAAACCCACCATTCGCACAGTGTTTCAGCCCTGGTTGCCCGCACGTACTGTCCTCGACGACTGTCATGACAACAGTTGTTCGCATGCAGCAGGGCATAGCGGTCGAGTCGACAGCGGACCTGCATTCCGCCGCGGTGGTGATGGACAGTGTGGCCGATGCGGTCGGTCGAGCGGTGCGGGTCCTCTCCGATACCCTCACTCTGCTCGGCGATCCGATCTCGGTGCAGTGCAACGGAAGTGCCCCGCAATCCGAAGCCGTCGTCACCGCGGGCAGCGGTGACAGCCCGTCGTGGGGCACCGACTCGTACGGCAAGCAGTTCGCCGATGGCGATTCCGGTTACGTGAAACTCAGCGTCGGTCTGCTACAGGGCGGTTTCGACCTGGCGCACACTCTCTCGGCATTCGCACACGGAATGCGCAGGGCCGCAGGCGATCTCGACAGCGCCGAAGCGAACGCCACCGCCGCTTTCTCCTGAGGCCCGGCCTATCCCGTCAGCTGGGGGCGGGCAGATGGCAGACCTGGATGAGGTCCCGCCCCCGCGTGCGCGACACCAGCAGGCCACGCCCGGGCGGATACTGGGCCGGGCGCACATCGCCGAGCAGTACGCCCTCGTCCTTCGGAGTGCTCATCAGGATGCCGTCCACCGACATGTCCTTCATCGGGCCGAGCACGGGATCGTAGAGCGCGCGGGCCGCGCCACCGGAGCGGCGGGCGATGATCACGTGCAGACCGATGTCCCTGGCCTGCGGCAGCAGATCCATCAGCGGTAGCAGCGGATTGTTCGACGCCACCATGTCGTAGTCGTCGACGATCACGTACACCTCGGGCCCCGTCCACCAACTGCGCTCACGCAGCTGTGCGGGGGTGATGTCGGCGCCGGGCAGGCGCTGGGAGACGAATCCGGCGACCTCTTTCAACGTGGGTACCGAGGTCTGCGCCGACGTGGAGTACCCGGCCAGGTGCGGGCCGTCGATCGCGCCGAGCATGGTGCGGCGGTAGTCGACCAGGATCACCCGCGCCTCGTTGGGGTGTGAGTTCTCCACGATGCCCTGCGCGATGTTGCGCAGGAGTGTGGTCTTGCCGCAGCCCACGTCGGCGAACACCAGCAGGTGTGGCGACTCCTCGAAGTCGAGCACCACCGGCGCCAGCTCCGATTCGCTCAGCCCGATCAGCACCCGCTTGCTGTCCAGGCGTATGTCCAGTCCGCGCGCGGTGGCCAGCACCTGGTCGCGGTCGAGTTCGCCGGGCAGCATCCGCACCCCGGGCGCCTGCCGGTCGCCGTAGAACTCGGCGAGTTCGGCCTTCGCGGTGGCGATTCCGTCGGAGAGAGTGTCCGGGTTCACGTCGGTGTCCAGGCGGGGGAGGGCGATGAGCATGTGCAGCTTGTCGCTGGTCATGCCGCGGCCCGGACGGTTGATCGGTACGTTCACCGCCGCACGGCGATCCATCTCGGAGTCCGACGGATCGCCGAGGCGCAGCTCGATCCTGGTCCCGATCTGATCCTTCACATTGGGCCGGATCTCGGCCCACCGGTTCGCGCCGAGCACGACATGGATTCCATACGACAGCCCGCGGGCGGCCAGGGCGAGCACCTGGCCCTCGATCAGGTCGAACTCCTCCCGGAAGGCGGCCCAGCCGTCGATCACCAGGAACACATCACCGTACGCGTCGGCGGCGAGCGGCCGGGTTGCCCGCTCCTCGGCGGGCAGCTGCGCCAATTCGGCCTTCAGCTTGCGGAAATCGCGCATGTTCTCCACGCCGAGTTCCAGGAAGCGGGCCTCCCGCTTGCGCAGCAGCACGCTGAGTTCGGCGACGGTGCGCCGGACCCGGTCGCCTTCCAGCCGCCCGGCCGCCGAACCGACGTGCGGCAGTCCGTTGAGCGCGGCCAGGGTGCCGCCGCCGAAGTCGAGGCAGTAGAACTGCACCTGTTCGGGGGTGTGTGTGGCGGCGGCCGAGAGGATGATGGTGCGCAGCGTGGTCGACTTGCCCGACTGCGGTCCACCGACCACCGCGACATTGCCCTGGGCGCCCGCCAGATCGATGGCGAGCACCTCCCGCTTCTGCTCGTACGGCTTGTCGACGATGCCGATCGGCAACCACAGATTGCCGTTCTGGTTGGCTTCCGAACGCCAATCTTGTTCGGGCAGCATCATATCCACGGTGGGTGAGATATCGAGCGGCGGCAGCCACACCTGGTGCGCCGGCCTGCCGTGCCCGGTGAGCCGGTCCACCACCACTTGTAGCAGTGACCGTTCGGGTGCGGCGGGCGGTGTCTCACCGAGGAGTTCGCTGAGATCGGGCAGCTCCACCGGAATCGGTTGCTGCTCTCGCTCCTCCGTGTTCGATTCGACGCGCGCGACAGCGGCGGCGGTGAACAGGTCGACCACCCCGGCCGCGACCGCCGGACCCGTAGTCCGGCCCGCGACCGGCGGCACGTACGGCCCCGACACATAGGTCGTGTTGAACCGCAACGGATCCGATGAATCGCTCTTCAAATAGCCGGCGCCGGGCTGGGCGGGCAGGTGGTAGGCGTCGGTGATGCCGAGCACCTGCCGGGATTCGCCCGCCGAGAAGGTGCGAAGGCCGATCCGATACGACAGGTGTGAGTCGAGGCCGCGCAGCCGGTTCTCCTCCAACCGCTGCGACGCGAGCAGCAGATGTACCCGCAGAGAGCGGCCGAGGCGTCCGATCATCACGAACAGCTCCGCGAAATCTGGTTTCTGCGAGAGCAATTCGGAGAACTCGTCGACGATGATGAACAGCGCGGGCAGCGGGTCGAGCGGTGCGCCGCCGGCGCGGGCCTTCTCGTACTCGGTGACATTGGCGAAGTTGCCAGCCGCACGCAGCAGTTCCTGCCTGCGGGTCAGTTCGCCGGCCAGCGCGTCCCGCATGCGGTCCACCATCGAGAGCTCTTCCTCGAGGTTGGTGATCACCGCGGACACGTGCGGCAGCGGGTCGAGTCCGAGAAACGTCGCGCCACCCTTGAAGTCGACCAGCACCAGGTTCAACAGATCGGGGGAATGGGTGGTCACCATCGACAGCACCAGGGTGCGCAGGAACTCCGACTTGCCCGAACCCGTCGCACCGATGCACAACCCGTGCGGGCCCATGCCGTTCTCGGCGGATTCCTTGATGTCGATCTCGACTCGAGTGCCGTCCGGGGTGACGCCGATCGGCACGCGCAGCCGCTCGCGGGCCGACCTCGGCCGCCACACCGCGTCCGGGTCGAGGGTCGCCGCGTCGGCGACGCCGAGCATCGCCATCAGACCTGGGTCGGTGTTCGTCTCCGCACCGAGGTCGACGACCTGCGCGCTGGTGGCGATCCGGTAGCGCGCCACACCGCGGGCGAAGGTGGCGGCGACCGCCAGGCTCACTCGGTCGGGTCCGGCGAAGTTCTCCACGGAACCGCCGGTCCTGGCGCCGATCACCGCTTCCTCGACCACCAGCTGCAAACCACGCCGGACCGCGAGGCCGGTCTGTGGCGCGGTCATGTCGAGCACGGTCACCGAGTCGAGCCCGGCATCGCTGATGGTGCGCTCGGAACCGCTGACGTAACCGTCGTCGATCACCACGACCAGGTGTAGCCTGCCCGGCGTCACCGGCGCGTTACGCAGGAACCGGCCACGTTCGAGCAGGTCCTCCGACAGCGAGGTCTCCAGTTCCGACAGCGACTCGTAGAGCATGCGCGCCGACCCGATCCGGTCGGTATCGCGTGGATGCTGCAGGTGCGGTAGCCACTTGGTCCAGCTCCACGCCTCGGCGTCGAGGTCGGCGGTGACGATCGCGAAGATCATGCTGTCCGGACCGTGAAAGGTGGCCAGCTCCATCAGCATCGATCGGACCAGTGCGCGGCCGTGCTCGCGCGGCCCCTCCACGTTCACCGCGGGGAACGCGCGCAGCGAGATGGCGGTCGGCAGGCCGTGCACCACCGAGTGCGTGCGGACGAAGCGGCGCAGCGCCACCGTCGCCACCGGTTCCAGATCCTCCAGCGGAACGGTTTCGGGCCGGACCAGTTTGGTGGCGAGGCGATGGCTGCCGATGCCGATCCGGACGTGCGCGAAGTCGGGGTCGCTCGGCCTGCGTTCCCACATCCTGCGGGTGCCGATCAGCGCGTGCAGGTCGATCGGGTGTGGATGGCTCCAGAACAGCGCCTCGCGCTGGGCGGTGCCGGTATTGCGGACATCGCGGCGCAGCTGGTCGAGGTAGCGGAAGTAGTCCTTGCGTTCCTCGTTCAGCTCGGCGGCCTTCTTCCCGCCGCCGCCGGTGCGGCTGGCGAACATGCCGACCATCGACATCAGCATCATCATCGGGAACATCATGGTGAGCGGGTTGGTGAACATGGACCGGCCGCCCATGGTGAACATCAAACCCATCATGCCCACCATGGCGACCACCATCACCACCGGAAGCAGCCGCTGCCACAGCGGTGCCGGGATCGGCGCGGTGATCTCCGGCGGTGCGTTGAGAATTACTTCGCCGCCTGGCGGCCGTGGCGGTGCGATCCTCGCCAGTCGGATGAAACCCTTTGTGCCCATCGGCAATTCCTTCGGTTAGTCGTCGCCCGGTAACACGAGGGGCTTGCGCTGTTCGCGCCGGAACGGCATGGACATGACGAGCACGATCGCCAGCAGCGTCAGGCAGCTCACCGCGCCCGCGATGCCGATGCGGCGCGGCCACGGGCTCACGAACGCCGGTGACGTCGGGCCCGCTATCGGAATGCCTTGCGCCGGATCACCATCCGAGGCGGGCGGCACTACCGCGGTGAGCGCGGCGACCGGGTCGATAAGGCCGGCCCCGATGCGAGCGTCGTGGCCGCTGCCAGGGGCATGCGCGGTGCGGATGATGCGGTCCATCACCTGCTGGGCGGAGAGCTCGGGGAAGCGGGCGCGCACGAGGGCGACCAAGCCCGAGACATACGCGGTGGCGAAGCTGGTGCCGTTCACCGGCGCCACCTGGCCATCGGCCTGCGGGGTGCCGTTGACCAGCCCCGTTCCGCCCGGATTGCTGTCCAGCGACATGAGATTGCTGCCCGGCGCGGCGACGGAAACCCACGGCCCATACAGGGTGAAGGCCGATGGTGATCCGTCGGGCTCCACCGACGCCACCGACAGGACATACGGGGCGAACCAAGCGGGCGTCGCGATCGTACTGACCGCATCCCACCCGGCAGTGCCGTTCTGGCTCTTGCACGCACCCTGCTGTTGCAGATTGCCCGCCGCCGCGACCACGACTACGTTGCGGTCGTAGGCGTATCGCAGCGCGGCGCCGAGCGCGCCGTCCACCGCGTCGGTACCGGCCGGCCTGCACGAGACCGCGGAGAGATTGATGACCGTGGCGCCACGATCGACCGCGTGTACCACCGCACTGGCGAGTGTGTCGACGGTGCCGTAGCCGCCCGCCGACATCCCACTCGTATCGTCGGAGCGGTAGCTGTTCTTGGCTTGGTAGGCAAGGCTGGTCTGGCGAATGGTGAGGATCGAGGCCTCGGGCGCCACACCGGAGAAGCCGTCGCTGCCATCGGGTGCGGGCCGAGCGGCGATGATACCGGCGACCAGGGTGCCGTGCCCGTCGCAGTCGGCGGTGCCGTCGGAATCGGAGACATAGTCACCGCCCGGCTGTACCGACAGCCGCGGATGCGGGCTGACGCCGGTGTCGATCACCGCGACGGTCTGTCCCTCGCCCCGGCTGAACTGCCAGGCGTGCTCGAGCCGGAGAATCTTCTGCACCGCGGGTATGCCGACTGGCGCGGGCCCGGTCCAGATCGGTTGCGAGCACAGCAGCCGCTGCTCCGACGGAATCGGCGGTGCGACCGGTGCGTCCGTGACCAGCGCTCCAGGATCGATCATCGGCGGCGGCACACCGAGCGCGTCGCAGGCGGGCGCTATCGCCAGTGTCATCGTCAAGGCGACGACGATGGCCGACCGGCTCACTACGTACTCACGCATTGCGGGCGATGGCGTAGATATCGAGAATCCAGAAAACGAGCGGACCGATGAAGCAGATCAGCGCGTATTCGACGATCTCGCCTGCTCGCTGCACGACCGGTGACACTTCCATGTTCGGCCCGGCCACCCCGATCAGCATGGCCAGCCCCGCGACGAACAGCAGCGCACCCGCGGCGGGCAGGGCCAATTCGGGCACCCGCACACCCCACAGCACGATGGGCACGATCAGGGCCGCGCAGCCACCGGCCACCAACACCGCCGCCTGCGTCAGGTCGGCGAAAGCCCTGCCCCGCCTGGCGAGTACGACACCGACCGAGGCGGCGAGCGCCGCGCACTGCCAGCGATGGTCGGTCGCCGAGGCGACGGTGACGATCGTCGCGAGCACGGCGACCGCGACGATGCCGAAGATCATCCCGGACTGGAAGTCGTTGGCCAGCCGGGCCCGTGCGCTGAGGCCGACCGCCGAGGGGAGGGCGGTCGCGCCGATCGCGCCGATGCCTTCGATGGTCGGACGCGGTTCGTGATCACGCGGGTCGATGACTCCGCCCGCGGTCGGCACCGGCGGCACCGGCAGCCGCGCGGCCGCGACCGCGATCCGCGGGGCGAGAGTGATGCCGAGCAACGCGACGACGATGATCCCCGCCGCGATCTTCAACGGTGCGACACCCCAGATCGTCACCATGCCCGCGGCGGCGGTGCCCAACGCCGCGATCGTGATGACACCGGTGAACATCGTCGAGCGTACCGGGATCGCCCGCATCGTTATCACCGCGAGCAGCAGGGTGGCGGCACAACCGAGCAGCAGATGCGGCGAGCCAGGGCGGCCCGGCACGAATGCCGCCGCACCACTTCCCGACAGGAGCAGACCACATAAGGCCAGCACGGTGGCGGGTGCGGTGGCCGTGTATTTCCTGGCGACCAAACCGGCGCCGACCAGGACGAGCACACCGATGCCGATACCCGCCGATCCGGCCAGGACTCCCCAGCCGCGGGCCGCGGCGAACAACAGCAGGAAACACATGCCGACCACCGCCGCGATAGCGCCCGCCATCCCGGCTCGGCCCGCCGATTCGCCCGACCAGCCGCGGAAGGAATCGTCGGTCAGCCGGGCGACCGCGTCGATCACATCATCGAACAGCGGTGGCGACTCGACCGAATCCACCGCGCGCAGCACCAGCAGGTCGCCGTCGAACACCTCGGCCTCGGTCAGCGTGCGTTCCGGATCGATCGCCGTCTGGCCGGGCATGGCCAGGGTCCAGTGCTGGGCGGCGAGCGGCCCGTTGTCCTCGTGCTCGGACAGGTCCGGATTGCGAGAAGCGATGAGCGCCACCACGTCCGGGATGAAATTCGCGATCGGAACATTGGCGGGCAGCACCACATCCACCTGGGTATTGCCGCCGATCACCGAGACGCGGCACAGTTGCGGCTCGATCGCCGTGGACTCCATCACCTTCGGGAAATTAACAACGGAGTCGCCGCGTCGCATCGGCCCGGCAGTGAGTTTCCTTTGCCGTAACTCTGGGCGAGCTGCGACGTGTGGTTTCGCGGCAGAGAAGGTTTCGCGTGGTTAACCGACGGTGAATGCTGCGTGCGTGCGGACCGGGTGAGTAGTGACGCGGCCCCGCATCGCGGCTACGTTGCGCGACATGTCAGCGATTCGTCAAGCGCAACAGGTCTTCGATGCGGGCGTACTGTCGTTGGGTTTGATGGTCGACGGCCAGCAGGCCACCAAGAACCTCGACTACGCCAAGGTGGCCTTCCGCCGGGCCACCGAGCTCGACCCGGATATGTGCGACGCGTGGCTGGGTCGCCTCGCCGCAGGCGATGCGTCCAACGAGGTTCTCCGGCAGTTGCACCGCACCTCGACCACCTCGCTGATGCGCGAACAGCGCCGCCTCGGGTTGCCGTCGCGCCAGCTGGCGGGCCGCTTCCAAATCGGGCAGTACATCGATTATCCGGTCGCCAGCCTCACCGAGATCTGGATCGCGCACGCCATGCGCCTGCTGGAGGACAAGCAGTTCGACGAGGCCGAGCAGGTGCTGGACGAACTGGACGTGCGCCGCGACAAGCTCACCGACGATCCGGACCGCGCACTAGACGACCGGGTGTGTGCCTATGCCCGCGGCGTGTTGTACTTCACCGCCCAGCTGTGGCCCGAGGTGATGACTGTCCTGGCCGGGTCGGCCGAATGGCAGGACCAGTACATGGCTGTCGGCGCGCACGTCATGGTCGGCACCGCGTGCGCGCACCTCGGCCTGTTCGGCGAGGCGACTCGCCGTCTCGAACAGGCCGAGCGCGGTCCGATCCCAGCGGCCCGCACGGCGGCGATGTTCTGCCGCGGCCTCGCGCTTCGCGAACAGGGGAACGAGGACGAGGCGCGGGCGCTGTTCGAGACGGTGTACAGCCAGGTGCCCGGCTTCGCCTCGAACGCGCGCGCCATGACCGATCCCACGTTCCGCATCGTGGTCACCACCCGCGAGCAGATCGAATCCCGTACCGACCGCTGGGATCCGGCGACCGCGCCGTCCTTGGACGCGGCCGCTGAACAGGAACACCAGGACCGGGCCGAGGAGATTCTGGCCGCGGCACGTGCGGAGCTGGACGCCCAAATCGGTCTGGAAGCGGTGAAGATTCAGGTCGCAAAGTTGCAGTCCTCGGCAACCATGGCCAAGATCCGCGCGGAGAAGGGCCTCAGCAGCATGCCGCGCGGGCAGCACCTGGCCTTCACCGGCCCGCCCGGAACCGGCAAGACCACCATCGCCCGCGTAGTCGCCAAGATCTATTGTGGGCTCGGATTGCTGAAGACCGACAAGGTGGTGGAGACCAAGCGCTCCGATTTCGTCGGCCAGCACCTGGGTTCCACCGCGATCAAATCCAATGCGCTGATCGATTCGGCCATGGACGGTGTGCTGTTCGTCGACGAGGCGTACACGCTGATCCAGCAGGGTCTTTCCGGTGGTGACGCGTTCGGTCGCGAAGCGGTGGACACGCTGCTCGCGCGCATGGAGAACGACCGTGACCGCCTGATAGTGATCATCGCCGGGTACGACGGCGAGATCGACCGCTTCCTGGCCAGCAACGACGGCCTCGCCTCCCGCTTCGCCAAACGCGTGAAATTCGACTCGTACTCACCCGACGAGCTCAGCGACATCGGCAAATTCATTGCCCGCAAACGCGATTCCTCGCTCTCGGACGAGGCGGTCGACATCCTGCGCGCTGCGTGCGCGCAGCTGTACGCCGCCGAGCGCACCGACCAGAGCGGTCTACCGCGCCGTGGTGTCGACATCGCGGGCAACGGCCGCTTCATCCGCAACGTCATCGAGAGCGCCGAAGAAGAACGCGAATACCGTCTCGCCATGGACGAATCACTCGACCCGCACTCCCTCGACGAAGAGACCCTGATGCGTATCGAAGCCGACGACATGCGCAAAGCCCTGGACATAGTCCTCGCCACCCTGACCTGACGATCGAACGTCCAAACGTCGGGTCGCGGGCGTCGACGCAGCATTGGCGCCAGCCACGTGTCGTTGTCCTGCGGGCCGTGGACGGGGTGGCGAGACCCCGTAAGCCAGGATCATCCGGATCGAATGATTCCCAGGAGTTGACTGATGCGTACTCGGATTCGACGGGGACTTCGTTTTTCGCCCCGGTGGCAGGGCGGCAAGCGGCGACTTGCCGCGTCGGCCGCGGCTGCGGTGGCCTTCGGCGTCATGTCAGTGGGTGCCCTCGCACAGCTCGCCGCCTTCGCCTCCGATTCCGCTGATTCCACGACCGCCGGGCCGGACGTCGTCCAGCTGGCCCTGAACACGCTGGTACGCGACGACGGCCTGCCCGCCGCGTTGGCGAGCGTCGGAGACCGGTACAGCCACTCGCGCACCTACACCGCGGGGGTCGGCGACCTGGCCAGCGGCGCGCGCGTGCCCAGGGACGGTCAGTTGCGGATCGGCAGCAACACCAAGACCTTCGTGGCGGTCGTCGTCCTGCAGCTCGTCGCGGAGCGGAAGGTGGATTTGAACGCCTCCGTCGAGGCCTACCTTCCCGGCCTCGTCCGAGGGGCGGGGATCGACGGGCGGCACGTCACCGTCCGCCAGCTCCTTCAACAGACCAGCGGGCTCCCCAACTACAGCAACCACCTCGGGGACGACGTCCGGTACTACGATCCGCACGAACTTCTTGCCATCGCCTTCCGGCACCCCGCCGAGTTCGCCCCTGGGACGAGCTGGAAGTACAGCAACACCAACTACGTGCTCGCCGGCCTACTCGTCGAGAAGGTCACCGGCCGCGCCCTCGCCGAGGAGATCGATCGGCGTATCGTCCGACGGGTTGGGTTGCGCCACACGTATTTCCCCGTCCCGGGTGAGGTGGGCATTCGGAAGTCCCACCCGCATGGCTACTACGGGGAATCCGCGGACGCGCCACCGCGCGACGTCACGGAGATCGATCCCTCCTGGGCTTGGGCCGCAGGTCAAATGGTCTCCACCGGCTCCGATCTCAACCACTTCTTCGGCGCGCTCCTGGCCGGTCGCCTCCTGCCGCTGGCCGAGCTCGCCCAGATGCGCACCACCGTCCCGGCCGAGGAGACATTCGGCCCCGGTGCCCGCTACGGGCTGGGGCTCGTCAGTCGGCCGCTGCCATGCGGCGGCCTTTCCTGGGGCCATGGCGGCAGCTTCCCGGGATACGAAACCCGGGGCGGCGCCACCGACGACGGCCGCGCCGCCAGCGTCGCGGTGACCATGCAGCTCACCGACGAGGCGAGCCGGAGGAATCTCGAACGCGCCGTGGACACCGCCCTGTGCCGCTGAACCGCCGCGGTCGTTCCGCAGAACTCGACCTTGCCCTCGTCTGTCTGCACTTGCGGAACTCAACGGCGGCAGCCGCTGCGCCACCGGTCATCGCCGACGCCCTCGAATTCAGCTCCGAACACACAACCCAGAAGTGCGGCCGCACCGGGTCGTTGGGGTCGTAAATCCGTACCTACCCCGATTGATCGGACCGAGCGGACACCAAGCTTCGCGACGGCTCCTCGCACACAGCCGCCCCGGCGCTCACCTGTCCGACCGGATCCGATCGCGGGCCCCGGGACGTGCGGTGATGGGCTTCGGCAGGCGCGCGGACGTTTTCGCACGCGATCGCTCGGTGTCGGTCTGCGTTAAGTGCCCCGTTATGTCGTGTTCACGGCGTATTTACGATGTCCGAATGCTTATTCACGACGCGCACCGCAGTTCGACCTCACCCCCGGAGCCAGCGGGAGTTGATCGACTCCGGGAGCGTCGATTTCGGCCGTTCGTGGTGTGGGGCGGCATTGCCGCCGCGGTGCTGGTGCTTGTCGCGGGTCAGCTCATGGCCGTTCACATCCACGCTCTCGGTCCATTGACCAGCCTCTTTCGCGACTACGCCGGGACACCCAAGTCGGCGACGACACCGTGGGCTGGCTTCCTGCTGGCACTGATCGGTGTCACCGTCCGGGTACGGGTGAGCGCCCTCGCCGCCGCGGTCGCCATCGATCTGATCTTCGTGGCGGTTCGGACACTCGACGGTCGGCCGTTCACCGTAGGCAACGGACCGACCATTGTGCTGACGGCGCTGGCGGTGATAGCCGCCCTACGGTGGAGCGGTGTGCGACGGCGGACGGCACTGCACACGATCGCGCTCGGAGCGCTGCTCATCCTCGCGACGAAGGTCGGCGAAATCTGGTTGGACATCACGGCCTGGTCCTGCCCGCAGGTCCTCGACCCGTATGTGGAGCTGGCCGATCGAGCGCTCGGCAATCCGTCCTGGGTCGTCGGGCATGCGCTCGACCTGGCCGGGCCGGTACCGCTGGGGCTGGTGCGCTGGGTGTACTTCGAGCTTCCGGTGGCGGCCATCGTCGTCGCCATCTGGCAGTTGCGCGGCGTGACCACGGGTTCGTGGCCGCGGCACCATTTGGTGCGCACTTTCTTGACACTCGGCCTCATCGGCCCGATTTTCTACGTGATCTTCCCGGTGGTGGGGCCGGTGCTCGCGTTCGGACCGCAGGGGCACGGCATGGAACTCGCCGACGTCTGGCCGAATCTCGTTCCGGCGCTTCCCGCCTCGGTCGAATCGATGCCCTTCGACGGCATCACACCGCGCAACTGTATGCCGTCGCTGCATACGGCGTGGGCGCTCGCGCTGTTCATCCACTCACGACGCGGGCCGGGCTGGTTGCGCTGGGGCGGTGCTTTCTGGCTGGTGTGCACTCTCATCGCGACGCTCGGCCTCGGGGCACACTACGGCGTCGACCTCGTGGCGGGCGCCGCACTGTGCCTGACGATCGAGTCCGCCCTGCGCGACCCCGACCGAGGCTGGGACCGTCCGCGTGTGCGGATGGTGGCGATGGGGATCGCCACGTTCGCGGGAGTGCTGCTGTGCATCCGATACTTCGCGATGCCGATGGCGACCTACCCGCTCCCCTTCGGCATCGCGATCGTCGGCATTCTCACCACACTGTCTGTCGTGTTCTACCGAACCTGGTTCGCTCCGCAACGTCCAGAAGTCGTTGCGCGCGAGGCCGACCAGGTCGAACTCGAGCGTCGCTGAAGCGAGCAGCCACTCGACCCCTGATCACCAGAACCACACCCGCGCTGAGCACCACAATTCGGCGCGTCTGCCGCTCCGACCGAGCCCGCCTCGGCGTCCATGCCCCGGTCCGTCTCGAGCTCCGGTGTCATGGTGGCATCCGCCGGCGACCGTGTGGACGTGAATACCGCTTCGGCCGAAAATCTTTCGGAGGGCCCGAGGTCGCCAGCCCGATAGTAAAACCCCTTCCGACTCCTAGAACCCAAGTAGTCGGAAGGGGTTTCTGTCGCTAATACCACTGCCCACAGAATCGCGTTACCGAGCGGCCAAGTGACGTCGGGCTGGATGACGGGTTCGGATCACCAGTTGTCGCCGGTATGAGCGACCCAGGTCAGATGGTGAAACACCGTGCGGCGCGGGCAATTCCAAGGCTCAGTAGCTCCGGTATCAGGGAATCCGGTGCCGTCGGGGAGTCCCGCCGCTATCCCGACTCCTCAAAAGGAAGGCGCGGCCAGCATTCGCGCCCGCCGGGTCAGTGTGATGCCGATACCATCCGCCGCCGCCCGAACCGCGGCGGCGTGGGCGACGGGTTGGAACCGGTGCGATGGGCCTGCCACGCTGATCGCGGCCACCACCTCGTCCGCGTCGCGAACCGGGGCGGCTACGCACACGAGACCGGGAGCCGATTCCTCGTATTCGTATCCCACGCCCTCGGCGGCGATGCGATCCAGTTGCTTGCGCAACGGGCCCGGCAGGATCGTTGTGCGCGGAGTGTAGCGGCTGAGCGGGCCTGCCAATACCTGGTCGCGCAGCGCCGGATCGGCGTGCGCGAGCAACACCTTGCCGATGGCGGTGCAGTGCACCGGCATACGCCCGCCGATGCGCGAGGGAGCGCTCGCTTGGCGTCGTCCGCCGATCTTCGTCAGGTAGACCACGTCCGTGCCGTCGAGAACGCCCAGATGCACGGTTTCGTGGATGCGCGCGTTCAGCTCCTCCAGGAAGGGGATGGCCACCTCGAGCAGACTTCGCTCGACCGACGCGCGCATGCCCAGTTCGAACAGGTATCCGCCGAGCCGGTAGCCGGCCTCCGTTCGGTCCAGCAACCGCACCACCACCATGTCGGCGAGGATACGGTGCGCCGTTCCCTTCGGAATGCCGGTCCGTCGCACGATCTCCGCCAGGGTCAGCGCGGTGTCGTCGATCGAGAACGACTCGAGCACCGCCATGATCTTGCCCAGGACGGTCGCACTGTCCACTGCGCGACCCGGCACCGCCGATGACACCGTCGACCTCCAACCACTCGGGCTTCCAGCCAACTCTATCGCTCGGCGTTCGACTCAGTGGAACGCGATGCTGGCCGACCGGACATCCCGGCGGCGACAGTGGGTGCCACTGCCAGTCCCATCCGAACGAATCCGAGAGCCCAGATGCCAACACCTTCCCGACTCGACCGACCCGCCGTGGACGCGGGTTCCGCCACGATCGCCGCGGCGAACCTGCTGAGCGCCGCTGCGCGCTCCGGCACCCCGTGCGCTCCGGTGCGGGATCTCATCGGGGCCGACGACGTGGCCGCCGCCTACGCGGTGCAGGAGCGGTTGACCGCCGAGCGCCTTGCGGCGGGCGCCACGATCGTTGGACGCAAGATCGGCTTGACTTCCCCGGCGGTACAGCGGCAGCTCGGTGTCGATCAGCCGGATTTCGGTGTGCTGTTCGACGACATGCGTTGTGAGCAGGACATTCCCGTGCCGCTGAGCAGGCTGCTGCAACCGAAGGTCGAAGCCGAGATCGCTTTCGTCCTGGCCGAGGACCTGGTCGACGGACCACTCGATGAGGAGCAGGTGCGCGGCGCGGTCGACTACGCCGTGGCCGCGCTCGAGATCGTCGACAGCCGCATCGCGGGCTGGGATATCGCCTTCGGTGACACCGTCGCCGACAATGCCTCCAGCGGCTTGTTCGTGCTCGGTACTCAGCGCCGCACTCTCGATGAGTTCGAGACTGTTTCGGCGCGGATGTGGATGTCGATCGACGGCGAGTGCGTGTCCACGGGGACCGGCGCCGCCTGCCTCGGTGATCCGTTGCTGGCGCTGGCGTGGCTGGCGCGTACCACTCGCGATTTCGGTCAGCCCCTGCGTGCGGGCCAGATAGTTCTGTCCGGAGCGCTCGGCCCGATGGCCGCGATCGAGGCACCCGGAACCGTCACCGCGGATATCACCGATCTCGGCTCGGTGACCGTGTCCTTCGTCCAGGAGTGAAATCAATGAACGACAACCCCGCGAAGATCGCAGTCGCGGTGATCGGGTCAGGCAATATCGGCACCGACCTGATGATCAAGGTGATCCGGCACTCGAACGTCCTGAAGATGGGGGCGATGGTCGGCATCGACCCCGACTCCGACGGCCTCGCCCGCGCGCGACGACTCGGAGTCCCGACCACGGCCGACGGTGTCGAGGGCCTGCTGAAGCTGCCGAACTTCGACGAGATCGATGTGGTGTTCGACGCGACCTCCGCCAAGGCCCACGCCGCCCACGCGGCGGTGCTCGAACCGCTGGGCAAATACCTGATCGACCTGACGCCTGCCGCGCTGGGCCCGTTCGTGGTGCCGGCGGTGAACCTGGACGAACATCGCGACTCCCGCAACGTCAACATGGTCACTTGCGGCGGGCAGGCGACCATCCCGATCGTCGCGGCGATCTCTCGGGTCGTGCCGGTCGCCTACGCCGAGATCGTCGCTTCCATCGCGTCGAAATCCGCCGGGCCCGGTACCCGCGCGAACATCGACGAGTTCACCGAGACCACCGCGCACGCGATCGAAACGGTCGGCGGAGCTCAGCGCGGCAAGGCCATCATCATCCTCAATCCCGCTGACCCGCCGCTGATCATGCGCGATACCGTGCTGTGCCTGATCACAGCGCCCGATTCCGGCACGCACCAGGCGATTCGCGAATCGGTGGAACAGATGGTCGCGCAGGTGGCCACCTACGTGCCCGGTTACCGCCTCAAGCAACGAGTTCAGATCAGCCCTGTTCCGCAGGATCAACCGGTGCGCACCCTGCTCGGCGCGGACACCGCGGCCGCGCCCACCCATCAGGTGACGGTCTTCCTCGAAGTAGAAGGAGCCGCCCACTATCTCCCGGCCTACGCGGGCAATCTCGACATCATGACCTCGGCGGCGGTGCGCTACGCCGAATCCATCGCCGACACGATCGCCGCCGCGCCGGCAGGACAGGAAGCGCTCCGATGACCACCCAGCTGTTCATCCAGGACGTCACACTCCGCGACGGCATGCACGCGGTGCGCCATCGCATCACGCCCGACGACGTCGGGCGGATCGTGGCCGCGCTCGACGCGGCGGGTGTCGACGGCATCGAGGTCGCCCACGGCGACGGTCTCGCCGGAGGCAGCTTGAACTACGGGCCGGGCAGCAACACCGACTGGGAATGGATCGAGGCCGCCGCCGCCAATCTCACGAACGCTCGCCTGACCACACTGCTGTTGCCCGGCATCGGCACCATCGCAGAACTGAGGCACGCCTACCGGCTCGGCGTCCGATCGGTGCGGGTGGCCACCCATTGCACCGAGGCGGATGTGTCGGCCCAGCACATCGCCACCGCGCGGGAACTCGGCATGGACGTCTCCGGATTCCTGATGATGTCGCACATGGCCGAACCGGCTCGCCTCGCCGAACAAGCCAAACTGATGGAATCGTATGGGGCGCAGTGCGTTTACGTCACCGATTCCGGCGGCCGGTTGACCATGAACGGTGTCCGCGACCGGGTCCGCGCCTACCGCGACGCGCTCGACCCGGGCACCGAGATCGGCATCCACGCGCACGAGAACCTCTCGCTGTCGGTGGCCAATTCCGTGGCGGCGGTCGAAGAAGGCGTCACCCGGGTCGACGCCTCGCTCGCCGGACACGGCGCGGGGGCGGGAAACTGCCCGATCGAACCTTTCGTCGCCGTCGCCGACCTCTCCGGCTGGAAGCACAACTGCGATCTGTTCGCCCTGCAAGACGCCGCCGACGACCTGGTGCGGCCGCTGCAGGATCGCCCGGTGCGCGTGGACCGCGAAACCCTCACGCTCGGGTACGCCGGGGTCTACTCGTCCTTCCTGCGCCATGCCGAAACGGCGGCGCAGCGGTACGGCATCGACGTGCGCACGATCCTGCTCGAGGTGGGACGCCGCGGGCTGGTCGGCGGTCAAGAGGATCTCATCGTCGACATAGCCCTGGACTTGCTCGCGGCTTTCGATGGGGCGAATGCCTGACGGAGGGCAGCGGCGGGCCTGTCGAAGAAGCCGAGCTGATCTGCTGACGGCGGTCCTGCCGTGCTGGGCTTTCCCGGCTGGTTGCAATTTCACGCTATGCTGAAATATGTTCAGCAGGTACTGAACGGCATCAGCGGCGATCACGCACGTTCGTGGAACGGGCAAGAGGGGGACATAGTGGCACGAGCCGGAAGGGGTCCGCGGGGGGAACGCGGCGCGCAGGCGGACCGCATCCTGACGGTGGCGCGAAAGTCCTTCGCCGAGCGGGGTTACAACGGGACCTCGTTGCGGTCGGTGGCTCAGGCCGCCGATGTGGATCCCACGCTGGTGAACTACTACTTCTCCAACAAGCCGGGACTTCTGAAGGCGGCGCTCGAGCCGCCGGAGGCCTTCGGTGCTGGCATCGCCGAGGCCGCCCGGGCGCCGCTGGAGGAGCGCGGGCGAGCCTTCGTCGAGGCGGCGCTGCGCATGTGGGACGACCCGGCCACCGCGGAGGTCCTGCGCTCGATCGTCCTCGCGGCAAGTCACGAGCCCTTCGCCATGGAGCGCCTCCGCGCCGTCTTCTCCGCGCTCGTACTGCAGGTCGTGTCGGCGAGCCTGCCCAGCGACGAGGCCGAGTTGCGCGCGGACCTGGTCTCCACGCAGATCGTGGGTCTGGCGATGACGCGTTATGTCTGGGCGCTCGACCGCATCGCCGATATTCCCTCGGAGCAGGTCATTCGACTGGTCGCGCCGACTGTGCAGCACTACCTCACGGGTCCCCTGGGCGGGGATATCGCGGGCAACGCCTGACGGGAAGGGAACTGGCCAGCGCGGACGGTGCCCGCCAGCCCCGTCCTCCAGCGCAGGCCGCTCGTCTCCAAAGCCTGCCGCCCCCTCCGATGAATCGCAGTTGGCCGCCCGGGCTTGCGCGACCTGATCGCCAAGCGCCTCCCCGCTCTCGGACGTCGGGCTTCCGCGTGGCAAACGCGTCCGGTTCGTACCCCCACGCGACTGCGGCGAAAGCGTGCCGCTGGACGAGGCTCCGTCCCAAGGCTCCCGCTGTACCGCCGAGCCGAACGTGGACCCTGTGTCGGCGAACTTCTGGCGACCGTCCGGTAGCCAGCGACCGCCCGGGCGACGCCCACCGGAACAACGTATTTTCACGGACAATAGAAATTACCCTTGCTCGCCGCGAGTCGGTGCGCGTACCGTGAGGCCAGTTAATTTCCGTACACGTGGAAATGAGAGTTACATGGCCCGATTCAAGGCCGCTGGAGTGGAGCCCGGTCAGCGCCGGCTCAACGGACCGCAGACGACCGGTCGTCAGTACCGCAATCTGTCCGCTGCCCTCTACGGGACGACCCGCCAGGACGATGTGCCCGTCCCGGTCCGCGACGGCATCCAGCTCCTGGCCGACGTTCATCGGCCCGACGCGGAGGGCAGGTTCCCGGCACTCATCGCCGCGGCCCCTTACCCTCGTCAGCTCCAGGACCTCGGCGCCCCCGCGGCCGTCATCGAGGCCGGGGCCAGCGACTTCTGGGTACCGCGCGGCTACGCCCATGTCATCGCCAACCTCCGCGGGACGGTCGGCTCGGGCGGCGACTACACCTTCTTCGACGAGAAGGAGCGCAAGGACCTGTTCGACTTGGTCGAGTGGACCGCCGCGCAGCCATGGTGCGACGGGAACGTCGGCATGATCGGGATCAGTTACTACGCCATGACTCAGTTGGCGGCAGCCACACAGCGCCCGCCACACCTCAAAGCCCTGTTCCCTTTCAACGTCACTGTCCAGGTCTGGGAAGCCGCCTACCACAACGGTCTGTTCAGCGAGTCCTTCATCACCCCCTGGATCCATTCGCTGGCGGTCCTGTCCGCGCACGGCGACCGCCTCTACCGCAGGGGCCTGTCTCGTCTGCTGCGCCGGTTCCTCGCCATCCCGGCCGTCCACCGGCGGTTCGACAAGATCGACGGCGTCCAGGCGAACCGCGGCCTGCGGCTGGTCAGCCGCTTCCGCCACGACCCCCAACCATGGAACGGCTTGCTCGAGGCAATAGCCATCGATCACCCCACCCGGGATGCCTGGTGGGACGACCGTGATTTGACCGATCTTCTCGCCGATGTCGACATACCCGTCTACCTCGGCGGCGAGTGGTCCAACGTCCCCCTCCACCTGCCCGGTCTCTTCAAAGCCGCGGACGCCCTGGCAGGCAACCCGCACGTGCGCATGGCCATGCTCGGGGAACACAGCCTGCCCTGGCCGTGGGAAAGCATGCACATCGAGGCGCTCGCCTGGTTCGACCACTGGCTCAAGGGACGGGACACCGGCATTCTCGAAGGTCCTGCCATCCGCTACTGGTTGCCGGGGGCCGAACAGTGGCGCACCGCCGACTCCTGGCCCCCGCCGGCCACGCACACAGCCCTCGTCCTGAGCGCCGACGGCTCCCTGACGACCGTCGAGCGACCGGGCGAGCGCAGCTACGCCACAGACGGCGCGAATTCGATGCCGCGACAGCTCATTTGGACCAGCGATCCGCTTCCCGACGACATCGACATGGTCGGTCACCCCGAACTACGGCTCATCGCGACCAGCAGCGCGACCGACACGGCATGGATCCTGCTCCTGCAAGACGTCGGCCCCGACGGCACGGCCGTCGACATCACCCAGGGCTGGCTGCGCGCAGGCATGCGCCGAGTCGACGAGGAGGCGAGCGAGACGGGGCGGCCCGTCCTCCCGATGCGGGCGCCGCTTCCTGTACCTCCTGGCGAGCCGGTCGACTACCGAATTCCGTTGGTCGCCAATGCCCGCCGGTTCAGGCGCGGGCACCGCATCCGGCTGATCCTCACCAGCGACGACAATCGCAAGGACTTCCAGCCCATGCTGCTGTTCAGTCACGCCCCCGTCGGCACAGCGGGCGTCAACACGGTGCACTCCAGCTCGCGCCTGCTTCTTCCGATCCTGGACGGCGAATGAACGCGGTGCCCTGCGGCCGCGGTCGCTCGGCGGTCCGCTCGTCTCGATCACCTTCTCGCTGAGCCCCTGGCCGGAAACCGGCGCGGCTTACCCCTGTTTCCTGCGGCGCCCGCACCCGGGCAAGACCGTCCCAATCTCTGAATGGAGTCCCCTGATGACCACTACATCCACCAACCAGGCCAGCCCCACCCTCCTCCGCTACGCGTACGCGGTCGGCGGCGCCGTCTTGGCCACGGCCCTGCTGTGGGTCGCGGCCCACGGTCTCGGCGTCGAACTTCTCGTCGATGCCCGCAATGGACAGCCTCCCCAGGTCGTCGGCTTGCCTCAGGTCGTCGGCAGCACGCTGGTCGTCTCCCTGCTCGCCTCGGTGACGCGGAAGTGGCTGAACCGGTTCGCCGATCGGGCCGCGACCATCTGGACCCGACTGACCCTCACCGTGTTGCTGGTGTCGCTTGCGCCCATGGCGTACGTCCAGGCATCCGGCAGTACCAAAGCCACGCTGGCCCTGATGCACTTGGCAGTCGCCGCCGTAGTCGTTCCGCTCCTGGCTTACGGAAGCGGCGATCGGTCCGGAACGCGGCAGCACACCGACAAGTGATAGCGCCGTTGGAAGTGCGATCCACTCTCCGATGCCCGAGCTGCCATCAGAGGTCCGCACGTGACCGCACCGTACGACCGAGGCAATGCGACGCAATGCCATGTCACAGTCCAATTCCCGGGTTGGCCGCCGATGCACTACCAGGCCGACTCCGTAGCAGCGCACACTTTCGCGAAGGCAATGTACGAAATGGGACGGGCCACAATTCGAATCGATCAGGATATGCGGAAAGCGTTGCAGCCCATGCCTTGTCAGCGGCTCTGGCGATGAGCGAACGCGACCGATGCCGCCGCGCCGAGCCTCCCGTCGATCATGCGCGACACCGTCTCACTGCCATTCGTAGGTGCCGTGACCGAGTGACAGGCGCACCGAGACGCTGCCCTCGTTGAGGCGCCACCGATGAACGACGAAGGTTCGCAGACCGGCCGTGACGAAGGGATCCGCCGAGGCAATGGCCGTTGCCTCGGCCTCGTCGGCGGCGCGTAACACCGTGACGCCCGATCCAGGGCCGACGCCGGGACCGCTGACGAGCGGGCCGGACAGGAAGACGAGATGACGTTCCTCGAGGCCGAGCAGCCAGGCGATATGCGCCGGGACGAGGGCGGCGATGTCCTCGGCGGTCGTCCCGTCCACCGGGGTCGAGATGGCCATCCAGTAGTCCCGGCCCAGGAGCCGCGAGAGATCTGGAGCGTCGTGCTCGGTAACGGGAGGCATGGAATTCATCCCAGAACTGTATGCAATTTGAGCTTGACGCGAAAGTGCATACACATTACCGTCGGAAGTAGCGAACCGGAGCGACGCCCTATGCGGACTCCTCGGTCGAGCCCTTCGAGGCGCAATTCATCGACCACCCCCATGACCCGGCCACCATCAATCGAAAGGAAGGTTCACCATGCCGATCGCTGAACTCGGTCATTTCGGAGTCTTTTGCAATGACCTGGAGACCAGTACCGCTTTCTACCGCGATGTTCTCGGATTGACCGTCACCGACGAAGATCTGAATCTCGGCATGCGGTTCTTCAGCGCCAGACCGGAATTCGAGCACCACGAGTTCCAGCTCGTCGAAGGCCGGACCGTCGCGCGCGCCGACGAGAACACCAAACTGATTCAGCAAGTCTCGTTCCGGGTCAACCATCTGACCGAACTGATCGAGTTCCACCGCAGGTTCATCGAGCACGATGTCGACTTCGACATGATCGTGACGCACGGCAACGCGTTCGGCATCTACTTCTTCGATCCCGAGGGCAACCGATGCGAGGTGTATTGGCAGACCGGGCTGCCCGCCCGCCAGCCATTCCTGGCGGCGATCGACCTCACCGAACCGATCGAGAAACTGCTGGCCGACAACGCGGCGCTGGTCGCTCGGTACGGGGAGACCGGCTATCTGCAGCCGGGGCTGGTGAAGAACCTCATCCCGGACGCGATCGACTCCTGACAGCCTGTTCGGCACGGTTCCACAGGAGAGGAAACCCATGATCACGCTGACCGACATCGCCTACGTGCGGTCGGGAGTCGCCGATCTCAGGACCGCCGTCGACTTCGCGACTCGCATCGTCGGTCTCGAGCTCGCCGGTGAGACCGAACCGGGCGTCGCGCATCTTCGCGCCGACGCCCGCCACCACTGTCTCGCTCTGGTCGAGGGGGTGTCGGGGGTCCTGGCCTCGGGGTTCACCGTCGCCGACTCGGCTGCGCTCGAGGCGGCCGAAACCGATCTGGAGCGGGCAGGTTTCGCGGTGCGGCGTGGGTCGAAGCAAGAGGCTCGATCGAGGCGCGTGGCCGAGTTCATCGGCTTCGACGACCCCTTCGGCAATCGCATCGAGCTGGTCAGTCAGCAGGAGACGATCACCCGCCCGGTCGCTTTCACGCGACCTGCCGGTATCACGGAGTTCGGGCATCTCTGCCTCGACGCCCCGGATGTGCACGAGGCCTACCGGTTCTGGAACGGGCATTTCAACGCCCGCGTATCGGATTGGATCGGCGACGCCGCGTGCCTGATGCGGATCGATCCCGTGCACCACAAGCTCGCCGTATTCCAGGGGGAGAGCGCTGGTCTGTGCCACATGAACTTTCAGGTCGAGTCCATCGACGACGTGTTCCGTTCCTGGCACTTCCTGCAAGAGCACGATGTCCGGATCGAAATGGGTCCTGGTCGCCACCCGCAGTCGACAGCGGTGTTCCTCTACTTTCTCGGCCCCGAGGGTTTCACCTACGAGTACTCGTACGGGGTGCGGCGCATAGAGGATGACGCGGCCTGGCGACCGCGAACGTTCGATCCGGACGAACCGGGCTCGATCGATATGTGGCTCGGCCCGGTCGCGCGGGTCTCGACGCAGCGTCCGGCCCCGAGGACCGAAATCCCTTCCACCCCAACGAGGAGCTAGCAAGTGACCGTCACCAGCGATCAGCTGACCGCATCGATCCGTGAGGTCGATGGGGTGCCCACCGCCGTCATCGACACCGGGCAGCCCAGCGGCGAGAGCGCGCAGCCGCCGCTGCTGCTCCTGCACGGATCCGGTCCCGGTGTCAGCGCCGCGGCCAACTGGCGTCCTGTGCTGCCGTCCCTGTCGCGGACCCGGCGTGTCATCGCCCCCGACCAGCTGGGCTTCGGTGGCACAGCCGCCGGAGAGCCGCGAACGTGGGGACGTCAGGCGTGGACCCGGCACGCGCTCGCGCTGATGGACGAACTCGGCATCGAAACCTTCGACATCATCGGCAACTCGATGGGCGGGGCGATCGCTCTTTCGCTCGCGGCCGAGCGCCCCCGGGCCGTTCGCCGCCTCGTCCTCATGGGCTCGATGGGTGTCGCGATGGCGCTCCCGCAAGGGCTCGACAAGGTCTGGAGCTATCGGCCGGGGATGGCGAACATGCGCGAGATCATCGGGCTGTTCGCCTACGATCGCGGGCTGATCACCGACCAGCTGGTCGAAATGCGTTATGGGGCAAGCGCCGAGCCCGCGGTCGCGAAATCCTGGGAAGCGATGTTTCCCGAACCGCGCCAACGCTGGGTCGACGACCTGGCCCTGTCCGGTGCAGAGCTGACCGGGGTGGCGCAGCCGACCCTCATGATCCACGGGCGCGACGACCGGGTCGTGCCGTGGCAGGAATCGTCGGGGGCGTTGCTGGAACTCCTGCCGGACGTCCGGCTGCACGTGCTGGGCAATTGCGGCCACTGGACCATGATCGAGAAGACCGCCGAGTTCCTCGGCGTGGTGGAACCGTTCCTGTCCGAGGCCTGACCTGGCCGAGCCGCGCGCCCGCCGCCGCGGCGAATTCGACGGCATGTCACTGGAAGAAAGAGAAGTTCCGATGTTCAGCACCATGCAGGACGAGCCGCTGTCGTTGGCCACGTTGCTGCGCTACGCCTCGACGTTCACCGGCGATTCCACCGTGTCCACCTGGACCGGCTCCGGTGTGCGGACCATGACCTACCGCGAGATGGGCGCCGAGGCGGCTCGACTGGCGAACGCGCTGCGCGGGTTCGGCATCGGCGTCGGCGACCGGGTCGGCACCTTCATGTGGAACAACAACGAGCACATGGTCGCCTACATCGCGGTGCCCGCCATGGGCGCGGTGCTGCACGCGCTCAACATTCGCCTGTTCCCCGAGCAGCTGGTCTACGTGGCCAACCACGCCGAGGACCAGGTCGTCATCGTCGACGGCAGCCTGGTGCCGATGTTCGCCCAGTACCTGCCGAACCTGAAGACGGTGCGCCACGTCATCGTCGCCAACGGTGACGCGTCCACGCTGCAGGCCCCCGAGGGCGTGCAGGTGCACTCCTACACCGAGCTGCTCGCCGCCCAGCCCGACACCTTCGACTTCCCGGTGATCGACGAACGCTCCGCCGCGGCAATGTGTTACACCTCCGGCACCACCGGCGACCCGAAGGGCGTGGTGTACTCGCACCGCTCCAACTGGCTGCACGCCATGCAGGTCGGCGCGAACAACGGGATGGGTCTGTTCGAAACCGACACCATCCTGGCCGTCGTGCCGCTGTTCCATGCGAATGCCTGGGGGCTTCCGTACGCGGCGTTGATGTCCGGCTCGAATCTGCTGATGCCCGACCGGTTCCTGCAGCCGGGTCCGCTGCTCGAGTGCATGGCCGCGCGGCAGCCGACCTTCGCCGCCGCGGTGCCGACGATCTGGGGTGGCGTGCTGGCGGGGCTGGCGGCGCATCCGCAGGACATCACGCATCTGCGCGCGGTCGTGGTAGGCGGTTCGGCGGTTCCGCCCTCGATGATGCGCACCTTCGAGGACGAGCACGGCGTGCGGGTGCTGCACGCGTGGGGCATGACGGAGACCTCGCCGCTCGGTAGCGTCGCGCATCCGCCCGCGACCGCGGTCACCGAGGAGGACAAGTGGGCCTACCGGGTGACGCAGGGGCGCTTCCCCGCCGGTGTGCAGGCCCGTCTGGTCGCGGACGAGGGCGGTGTTGTGGCCAACGACGGTGTGTCGCTGGGGGAGTTGGAAGTCCGCGGTCCGTGGATCACCGGCTCCTACTACTCGCCGGACGGCGGGGTCATCGACCCGGACAAGTTCGACGACGGCTGGCTGCGCACCGGCGACGTCGGCAAGATCAGCCCGAACGGCTACCTCACCCTGGTCGACCGCTCCAAGGACGTCATCAAGTCCGGCGGCGAATGGATTTCGTCGGTTGATCTGGAGAATGCCGTGATCGGCCACCCGTCCGTCGCCGAGGCCGCCGTCATCGGTGTGCCCGACGAGAAGTGGGACGAGCGCCCGCTGGTGGCTGTGGTGCTCGCCGAGGGCGCCGAGGCCAAGGCCGAGGAGCTGCGCGACTTCCTGGCCGACAAGTTCGCGAAATGGCAGTTGCCGGAACGCTGGACGTTCATCGCCGAGGTGCCCAAGACCAGCGTCGGCAAGTTCGACAAGAAGCGGCTGCGCAGCCAGTACGCCAACGGCGATATGGACGTCACCACGCTCGGCTGAGCACTGCTGACCCCCGCGTCACCACTTCACCATGGGCAGTGGTGATATGGGGTCGGTCCGCAAACGCCGCGCGGTCACGCGGCGCGGTCCGCACCGAGCTGTCGGTGCCATGGCGCCAGCCTGGCTTCGACCTGATCCCGAAGACTGTCGCTGCTCATGTCGCCGCGCCGTCAGTCCGCAACGCCGACCATCGCCAGTGCCAACGGCACGGCGGTCGGTTGGTAGTCGGGTGAGGTGTCGCTCAATACTTTGAGGGCGGTGTGGGCCAAGTGGCTGGCCATACGGGCTTGGGCGACGGCCTTGTTTCCCTCCTCCAGTGCGGACAGAATCTGCGCGTGCTCGCGATCACCGGCCTTGTGCCAGCTGTTCGGCTCGCCACCCTGGTAGATCCGGATGTACCGGACGCACCGGTCGGCCAGCTGACGTAACTGCTTCTGCATGGTGTCGCCCGCGCCGCAGGTGATCGTGCGATGGAATGCCGAATGGATGACGAACCAGCGCTCGGTCTCGCCTGCCTTCGCGGCCGCTCGCATGGCCGCCAGCTGCTCGGTCGCCTGCTGTCGCGCGTCGGCGTCGAAGTTGCCCACGGTCATTCCTACGGCCAGTGACTCGAGCACGACTCGGCTCGCATAGATTTCGTCGAGTTCACGCGGATCGAGTACGGAGACGCGGGTGCGTTGGTTCGGTTCGATCTGGACCAGGCCCTCCTCTTGCAGCATCCGCAGTACCTCGCGCAACGGCGTGCGGCTGACGCCGAGCTGCTCGGCCAGCGAAACTTGAGAGAGCTTGGTCCCAGGTCGCAGCGTGCCGTCGAGAATCCGCTCGCGCAGATAGGCGTGGACGTGCGGGATCGCCTGACGTGCCTCGGGGAGCTCCACTTTGGTGATGTGCGGGACCAGCACTTTGCGACTCATGGCCCAAGCCTAAGCGATGTGTATACATATTCCTTCTCTTTCCCGTGACCGTCCAGTAAACTGCATACAGTATTGCGGAGTAGCGGCTTCGAAGCCGTCCCCTTCCCGCCCCGAAAACCCGTGAGGACGTGATGAACGTGAGAACAATCGGGGTCATCGGCCTGGGCAAAATGGGCCTGCCGATCGCTGAGAACTTGCTCGACCGCGGCTTCGACGTCGTCGGGTACCGGCGCAGCATCGAGTGTCCCGAGCTCGAGGCCGCCGGTGGCGCCATCGCGTCGTCGCCGGCGGACCTGGCCGCCTCGTGCGAAGTCATCGTGTCGATCCTGCCGACCGCCGAGACCGTCGAGCACGTCATCTGTGGGCCCGAGGGCACGCTGTCGACGATGCGCCCCGGGGCGGTCCACCTCGAGATGAGCACGATCCCGGTCGCGAGCAAGCTCGGACTGATGCGTCAGCTCGAGCATGTCGGGGCCACCATGCTCGACTGCCCGATCAGCGGTAGTCCGGGAATGGTCGGGTCTCGTATGGCCACCGTCTTCGCCTCCGGGGCGGCGGAGGCGATCGATCGAGTGGCCGATGTCCTGGACGCCATCTCGGGCCCGTGGGTCAGAACCGGTGACTTCGGCAGCGGCACCCATCTGAAGTACATCTCGTCCATGCTGGTGGCCACCCATACGGTCGCGGCGGCGGAAGCGATCGTGCTGGCCCGCCGCAACAACTTGGACCTGGACATGGTCCAGCGCACCCTCGAGACGTCTATCGCGGGCTCGGCGCTGTTCGCCCAGCGAGGGCCCATCATGGCGCACCGCTCATGGCTGCCCGCCCCTGGGCCCATCGCGACGTTGCACGAGATCCTCGACCAGATCGAGGTGCACCTGCACGATCTCGGCGAGCGCAGGCCGGTGTTCGAGGCGGCCAAAGCGGTGTTCGACCAAGCCTTGGCCGATGGCTGGGGCGAACTCGATATAGCCAGCGTGCACGACCAGATTTCCAGCGAAAACGCTCTCACACAGAGGAGTCAGTAAATGATCTATGTCACCCACCGCCTGCCGGTCAACGAGCCGGGCGAGCCGACTCTCGATCGGGCCGCCGTGTGGCGGGGACTGGTCATGAAGGCCAACAACGCGCTGCCCTTCGTGCCGACCATGACGCACTGCGAGGTCACCGCTCGCCTCGACAGCGAGACTTTCGAGCGCGAGATGGACTTGTTCGGTGACCGCTACTTGGAGCGGGTGACCCTGCAGCCTCAGCGGCGGGTGGTGTTCACGCGCCTGTCGGGTCCGGTCCTCGGCACGATCGCCAACGACATCGAGGAGGAGGCGGGGGAGTTGTTCCTCCGGTTCAGCTTCGCGCTTGTGCTCGATGGCGCCCAGAGCGGTTCCCCCGAGGAGTCGGCGTACGCCGAGGAGACCACGACCCAGTACGTAGCGGCCGTCGGCGCCACGCTCGGCGCCATGCGTCGCGTCGTGCGCGGAGAAGCGCACATCACTGTGCCCGCGACCTGACGTCCCGTCGATCGAACTTCGCCGCCAGGCGGGCCCGGCTCACCGAGCCGGGCCCGCCTGTCCCGCTTTACGCAGCAGGTGCGCTGCCAGCCGGGGCAGCAACTCCGGCTTGACGGCCTGCCAAGCGCGGATCTCCTCCGCCGACAGGGGCGCGGCGGGTTCGCCCCCCATCTGGAGCCAGACGGTGCACGCTGCCGACAGCACCGACATCGTGGCCACCGCCGTGGCCGGGTCGCTGCCCATCGTGATCGCGCCGTTGCCACGCAGAATCATCGCGTCCGCCGATCCCATCGCCTCGGCGAGCCCGCGGCCTCGGTCGGCCTCGCGGACCAGCAGCGCGGACGGATACACCGGAATGGAGTCGCCGAGCCAGCACGCCTGACCATGCGTCGGGGAGAAGCGGTCGGTGCGCATGCCGACGGCCAGTGATGCCGCGGGCTGCGCACGCGCGATCGCTCCGGTCGCTGGGTAGCGCTGGTAGAGCGCCAGATGGGCCCATGCCTCGGCCGGGCACCCGGATGGCAATGCCGCGGCGGTCAACGGGACGCGGAGGCAGTTCGAAGCCGTGACGGTCGCCAAATCGGCCGCAGGGGTGATGACCATGTGGTCGGCGTCTCTGGCGGACACGTGCCCGAACGCGTCGACGAGCCCCAGCGCGGCCAAGGCTCGCGCGGCGTCGGCAACTTGGATTTCGAGGGTCTGGGTGGTGGGGGAGCGCACAAGAGCTAACTGTATGCACCCAGGAATGGTGGCACCACGCTGGAAGCGAATTCGGTAACGCCTGCCGAGGACTCGTTCCGCTAGCTGAAATCCGCGGGCATCCACCGTGACCGGCATCACTATCGAGAGTCAAGGTGTATGTACTTTGTTCGAAAGGATGCACCATGACCAACGCTTTGACCGCCACAGCATTGCGGGCGGTCGACGCCCTCGACGCCAGGGGCTTCGCCGAGCTTTTCGCGCCCGGCGGCAAGATCACCTTCGGCAATGTGCCCACTCTCGAAGGCCGCGATGCGGTCGAGGCGGGCTGCGCCGGCTTTCTTCGCCACGATCGATGGGATGCGGCACGACATCGTCAACGAGTGGGTCGTGGGCACGGACACGATCGTCGAGCTCACCGTCACGTACACGCGTAAGGATGGCCGGAGGGTCGCGATCCCGGTGGCGTCGATCTGGACCGTCGGTGACAGCGGCCTGATCGACGAATACCGGGTCTTCTTCGACTTGGCGCCGGTCTTCGCATAACCGCGCCCAACGCGACAGGACGCGTCGCACGCACAGAACCCTGTGGAGGCGGGTGACGAAGGTTCTCCGGGATTGCGCGGACAAACCCACTCCGCCGCCGAGCGTGCTCATCGAGCACGACCATGGATGACTATGTTCGTCGATTGGCCGACGGCCCAACGTGCCGAGCAGTTCGCACAGTTCGCGGGGGCTGTCGCACCAGCGGTGCGGTCGGCACCGGGCCGACCGGAGTGAAACCCGCTGTCAGGCGAGGTTATTCGCGATAGCGGTCGCGGTCACCCTGGCGTCGGGCACGAGATCGACGAGGTGTCTGCGGCTCGAATTCACCGACGGGCACGCCACCACGACCGCGGCGACGACCTTGCCCGACCGGGTGATGACCGGGACGCCGACGGCGTTCACGCACTGCTCGTTTTCCTCGAGGCTCAGGGCATAACCCGTCCGGCGGACGACGCCGAGCTCGCGACGTAGCGTGACGAGATCACGCACCGAGCCATCACGAAGGCGGACATGGCGGTTGGGGTAGAGCGCGACCAGTTCGGTGTCCGGAAGCTGGGCAAGGAGTACCTTGCCACCCGATGTGGTGTGCGCGGGGAGCAGGAGCCCGACGCGACTGCCGACTCGCAGCGCGCGGTCGCTCTGCACGCCATCGATGAAACGGCAGCCGTTGCCCTGCAACGTCACCAGAAAAGTTGTGTTGCCTACCTTGCGCGCCAGCGCCGCCAGATGGGGATGGGCCAGGACGCCCAGGTCGTGCGGCGGCTCGGCGCCCGACGGCAACTGTGCCAGCCGAGGTCCAGGGAGGTAGGCGCGTTTCCGGTCCTGTTCGGCGAATTCGTGTCGCTTGAGGGTGGTTAACAGCCGGTGTGCGGTCGGCGGCGTCACCGACAGCAGCTCGGCGGCGTCGGCCACGCGCAACCGGCCGTGCTCGCGGAGTGCGATGAGGAGCGTGAGGACGTTCTCGGCCGAGGAGACCGACTCGTGCGACGGCATCGCCGCCGTGGTCATGAGGCCACCATTCTGTTCTCCAGTCGGCCGATGCCGTCGATCTCGGTGACGACCAGGTCGCCGACGTGCAGAAAGGTCTTGTGCGGCATGCCGACCCCGGCCGGCGTTCCGGTCAGGACGACGTCACCCGGCTCGAGTGTCAGAACGCGGCTCGCGGCGGCGATCAGCCGCGGCACCGTGATCACCATGTCGGCGGTGGATGCCTCCTGTTTGATCTCCCCGTTGACGGCGAGCCGGAGTGTGAGGTCGTGCGGGTCGCCGATTTGCCAGCTGGGGACGATTCCAGGCCCCAAGGGGCACGAGCCGTCGAATGCCTTGTGCTGGAACCAGTCCCAGCCGAATGGCGGGAGGACCGCATCCCTTCTCGGGAACCGTCCGCGCGCGGACAGGTCGTTGGCGACGGTGTAGCCCGCGACGTGCTCGAGGGCCGTTCGCTCATCGATATCGCGGCCGCCCTTGCCGATCACGACGGCCAGCTCGGCTTCCCAGTCCACGTCCGCGGCATCCGGCAGCCGCACGTCGTCGTGCGCACCCACCACCGTCGTTGTCGGTGGCTTGAGGAAGAAGAACGGCTCGCCGTCGGGGTCAGGGCGCTGGGTGCCCATCTCCTCCGCGTGTCCGTAGTAGTTCGCCCCGGCGCAGATGATTTTTCGGGGATAGGTGAGGGGAGCGACCAGCTGGGCGTCCGGCGCGACCTCGAGTGCCGAGAGCTGGAGGTTCCGAAGGAGTGGCGTGAACTCGGCCCATCGGTCGAAGACTTCCAGGAGGGTGCGACCGGACAGCGACCGCGGCGCTCGGCTGACCTTGCCGTCCGCGAGCACGCCGATGCTGGGCTCGGCTCGGTTGTTCTCGACGAACTGGACAAGACACCAACGCTGCGACATGAAAACCCCTTGTGAATAGGTGAGCTCCCTAAAGTGCACACACTTTCGCGATGGTTGTCAAGCTTGCTCGCTCGGCAGGCCGGGTGTTCCGGAGGGCGAAATTTCCTGGGCACGCCGACTCGTGCCGCCGACCGCTTTCCGGCCCCGGCAAGGATGTGGTCGCGAAGCTATCGAGCTCGGTAAGCGTCCGTCGCGACCTGGAGGAACGAAGTGATCAGGGGATTGGTGTCGCCTTGGTTCCAGGCGGCCACCACGGGACTCGGCGGCATGTCCGTCAGCGGGACGACGGCGAGATCCGCAGGCAGATCGTGTCCGAGCGGCGTCATCCCGACGGTGCCGTTCCAGAGCACGGCCTGCCGGCATTCCTGAACGCCACGAACCACCGGTCCCTCGCGAGGTTCGCCGCCGTTCCAGTACGACTGCCAGATCGTGTCGGTGCCCTCCGGGAACCGGAACCAGCGGCGATCGGCCAAATCGGCCAGCGTCAGATGCTCACGGCGTACCAGCAGATCGTCGGCGCGCAGCACCGCGCCGACGGGGTCGGTGCGTAACACGTGCACCGACAGCCCGGTCGTGTCGAACGGCCCGCGGGTCATCGCGACGTCGACCAATCCCGCGCGCAGCCCGCAGGTCGGATCGGTCAGGTCGGCCTCGCGAATCCGAATCTCCACCTCTGGGTGCTGCCGCCGATAGGCAGCGGCCATTCGCAACGCGTCCGGGTCGGTCCCGGTATCCAGGAGTCCGATCGTGATGGTCGAGGTACCGGTCGCCGCGCTCACGCGCACACGGATTTGCTCGGACTGCTCGAGCAGGCGGCGGGCTTCGTCGAGCAGCACCGTGCCCGCCGCGGTCAGCGACACGCCCGCGGGGGAGCGGTGCAGCAGCGCGGCACCGAGGTCGGACTCCAACAGCCTGATCGCCCGGCTCAACGGCGGCTGGCTCATGTGCAGGCGGGCAGCGGCCCGGCCGAAGTGGAGTTCCTCGGCGACGGCCACGAAATAGCGCAGCGTTCGTAGCTCCATCACCGGCGACGATACCGTCGCGGTATCGGCGGTGCACGACTGGTCTTGGACCGCGCGACGAACCCGATGATGCACTGGCAGCGAGTCATTCGCGTGGCGCCCCACCGGCCCGATCGGTGCGGCGCACCGTATTCCCACCGTGCAGAGGAGCCGACATCATGGCCGACTACCCGTTCCCCGACCCCCTGGTCGAGACTGCGAACGTCGAGGAGGCCGCACGCGACCTCGTGGTGATCGAGAACCGGAACGTGGATCTCGTCCCGAACATTGGGGTGATCGGCGGGAGCCACTCGGTCCTTGTCGTCGATACCGGTCTGGGGCCACGCAACGCCGAAAAGGTACTGAACTTCGCGTCGGAGTACGCCCGCGGTCGTCGCCTGTACTTGACCACGACCCACTTCCACCCCGAGCACGCTTTCGGCGCGCACACCTTCACCGGAGCGGCGACCTACCTCGTCAACACGGCGCAGGCCGAGGACCTCGCCACCAAGGGCGAGGGGTATCTGGCCATGTTCACCCAGCTCGGCGAACCGGTAGCCCGCGAACTGGACAGCACCCGAATCCCCCTCCCTGACTTCATCTATGACGGTGACTACGAACTCGATCTGGGCGGCCGGACCGTGTTGTTGCAGCCCACCGGCCGCGCCCACAGCAAAGGCGACCAGGTGGTCACCGTCCCCGACGTGGACGTGATGTTCACCGGCGACCTGGCCGAAGCCGGCCAATTCGCGATCTTCCCGTGGTTCCCGCCGCACGACACCGACGTCTCCGGCATCCGGTGGATCGAGGTCGTGAAACGGCTGGCGGAGCAGCGTCCTCGCGTCGTGGTCCCCGGCCACGGCGATGTCGGTGGCGCGCGTCTGCTGGCCGACGTCCGTGACTATCTCACCGAACTGCGCGACGAGACCTGGGTGCGCCGGGACTCGGCCGTGGCCGAAGAGACTGTCGCCGAAGAGGTTCGAGCGCTGATGATCGAACGACACCCCGAGTGGCGGCTGCCCGAATGGATCGAGCGAGGCGTGAGCTGCCTGTGCGCGGAACACCCCGCGGAGGTGGCATGACGCCGTGCCGCGTGCCGGGGTCGTCCGGAGAGCGACCACCGGCACGCGATCGGTCTCAGAATGCCGCTTCGTCGAGTTCCATGATCGATGCGTCGATCTCGGACAGGACGGCCCAGTCGGCGCTCAGCTGCGGCAGTGCGGTCTTGGCGAAGAAGGTCGCGACCGCCAGTTTGCCTTCGTAGAAGGCGCGATCCGCCTCCTTCACGCCGGAATCCAATGCGGTATAGGCGATTTCGGCGGCGGCGATGAGACGCCACGCGATGAGCAGATCGCCGACCGCGAGCAGCAAGCGCACCGAGCCCAAGCCGACCTTGTACAGCTCGGCGGGATTCTCCTGTGCGGCCACGAGGTGGCCGGTCAGCCTGCCCACCATGTCCTGCACGTCCTCCAGCGCGGTGGCGAGCAGTATCTTCTCGGCCTTGAGGCGGCCGTTGCCGGTGTCGGAATCGGCGGTCTCCCGGAT
>NZ_BDCF01000028.1 GCF_001613365.1 Nocardia xishanensis NBRC 101358 | reverse complement strand
CCTGCCGCGGTCGCGACGGGTCGCCGCCGCGGAGGCGCTGCGCTTGGCTCCGACCGTGCGCCGAGCGGGTCTGCGCGGCGGACTAGAGGCATGGGACGGCCAGCTGGTGGACGACGCGCGGTTGGTCGTCGCGCTGGCCCGCACCGCGGCCGCCCAAGGCGCGACCGTCCTGACCAGGGTGGAAGCGATCGACGTCACCGGGGACTCGGCCACGCTGCGCGACACCCTCTCTGGCGAGACCCTTTCCGTGCGCCCACGCGCCGTCGTCAACGCCACCGGCGTGTGGGCCGACCAGGTCGACTCGAGCATCGAGCTGCGTCCGAGCCGGGGCACCCACCTGGTGTTCTCCGCCGAGTCCTTCGGCGGGCTCAGCGCCGCGCTGACCGTGCCGGTGCCCGGCAGCACCAGCCGGTTCGTCTTCGCCTTCCCCGCCGCGCACGGGCGGGTGTACCTCGGCTTGACCGACGAAGACGCGCCGGGCCCGGTGCCCGACGAACCGCAGCCCACCGAGGCCGAGGTGGACTTCCTGCTCGACACCATCAACACCGTGCTGCGAGAACCACTGACGCACGCGGACATTCGCGGTCGGTACGCGGGCTTGCGCCCCTTGCTGAAGACCGCCGACGGCAGCACCGCCGACATCTCCCGCGAGCACGCGGTGCTGACCTCGCCGACCGGCGTGATCACCATCGTCGGCGGCAAGCTCACCACGTACCGCCGGATGGCCGAGGACGTCGTCGACGCGGCGGTGCGCCACGCCCGCCTCGTCGCGGCGCCCTGCCCGACCAAACGGCTGCCGCTGGTCGGCGCGGTCTCCGGCGCGGCACGTGATCGGCTCGCCGCGGCCCCGCTGCTGGTGGAACGCTACGGCAGCGAAGCGCCCGCCGTCGCCGCCCTCGCCGCCCTCGACCCGGCTCTGCGCGAGCCGGTCGCCCCCGGAATGGACGTCACCGGAGCCGAATTCGCCTTCGCGCTTTCCCACGAGGGCGCGCTGCACGTCGACGACCTGCTCGATCGACGCACCCGCATCGGCCTGGTTCCTGAGGACCGCGCCGCCGCCATGCCCGCGGCCACCGCGGCCCTCGCCACGATCTGACCGGCGTCGATCGGACCGTGCGCCTCATTGTGTATTCAGGCGAGGCAATTGCGTTGCCTGTATGCTGGGACGCGTCACGCGAGTGATGTCGAGAGGTGGAGCGCCGTTGTAGCGACGCCCCACCGGGTGGGTCAGTTGGCCCGCACTCGGCGGACCAGAAGGAGCGCTCCGGGGATCACGGCAGCAGTAACCAAGACGATGCCGTAATCGACCGGAGCCTCATTCTTTTTCCGGCGATGTTTCGCCATTCCCCACCACCTCCTCCCTGGGCGCGGTGTCTGGACCAATGTCCACCGCCCCTCGGCAGGAGGTGGCAACACCTTACGTCAGGCCACCGACCGGAAGCATTGGCCCCCAGGCGATCCCGAGTATCGGCTCCAGCGATTCCGGAGCAACGACCGATGCCGACATCGAAACCGATCCGAATGTCCGGCCACGCTCGCAGTGCGCTCGGTCGCTAACGCCGAGGAGGCGGCTCGGCGGGAGCGAACGCGGTCGAAGCCGGTCTCGTGCTGCTGGCCCACGCGCCTGCGTGATCCAGCCGCAATTCAGGCGATCAGAGTCGAGGAGTCTGACGGTGCGGGACCAGCCGAGCGACACAGCTTTCAGTCGAAGACCCACGTGTCGAGTTCGGCGCGCATGCAGGCGCGGGGCCACCGGTCGAGTCCGTGCTCGGCTTCGGCGGTGCGCAGGGCGCGCAGTCCCGGCGTCTCCTCGGCGGCCGACAGGTACCGGAAGCCGAGGCGCTCGTAGTACGGACCGTTCCACGCCACCTCGGCGAACGTGGTCAGAGTGATCGCGGGCAGCCCGTTGGCCCGCGCCCAGCGGACGGCGTGGTCGATGAGTCGCTTGCCGAGGCGTCGCCCGGCGTGGTCCGGGTCGACCGAGACCTGATCGACGTGCGCGTTGCCGTCGACGAGGCCGAGGATCAGGTAGGCGATCGGCCGGTCGGCCGCGTCGGTCACAACCCAAGCCCGCCCGGCCCGCTGGAATTCGCGCAGCGTGGCGAGTGTCGGCGGCTCGTCGTCGGCGACCGTCGTCATGCCGATGTCTGCGAACGGTTTTCCGGCCGCCCGTTCGATATCCTGCAGAACGGGCAGGTCGGCATCGATCGCAGGTCTGAGAGCTGGCATGAGAGGGAGTATCGCCGGAGACGCGGGCGAAGTCGCGCGATTTCTTTGCCTGCCCGTGACGACGCGCTCCGGACGCGTCCCGGCATCGATCAACGCGAAGACACCGGCCGAGCCGGTCAGCGTGGGTTCCCCAGCGATCGAGGCGAGCGTCCGCCGACGGAAGCCTCGTCCCGCCGCGTGATCGGGACGACAGCGCGGAGCCCGAGAACACTCGACGGCCGCGAAGTCGACTCGATCACGGAGCGACCGATTCGCCGGGCGAGGGCCGGACGGCCGACTCCCGCGCTGCCCTGCGGAATTCCACGCCCGCACGACCGGTTGCGCGGTGCCCAGCCGCCCCTTCCTGTCCCGATGCGCCCCATCACGGCCTAGGCGAGCCTCTATGCTGGACGCCGGTAGTGCGCGGGAAGGAGGCGCGGGTGCGCAAGAACCCGTCGACCGTAGGAATCGCGCCGGGCGATGGTCTGATTGCACGCTTCGGCGCGGTGGTGGTGTATCTCGCGGGTGAAACCGCTTCCACCGACCGGATTCTCGGTGCCATAGAGGCGGTCGCCGAGGGCGATCATCCAGGGGCCGCGATCGCCCAGCGGCTGGCCGCCGTGGTGTTCGGCAGCGGCTCGGAACCGCCGCCGTTCGGCGTGGTCGCCCCGACCGACGACGGCACGGTCATCCTGCTGCGCGGGCCGGTCGCCGCCGAGATCCACGGCGCGGAGGGCGCCCGCAGGCTCTCCGGCGCGCGGGCGTTCACCTGGGTGGACGAGATCGTGCGCGAACCGGTGCGCCGGATCACCGTCGGCGCAGACACCGGCGCTCCGATCACCCCGCTGCCCCGCACCGACCTCCGCGCGGGCGCAGTGCCCGGCGGCGGCTTCGAATGGCGCGTCGCCGTGCGCAAGGCGGGCGCATCGAAGACTCCGCAGCGCACCGCCGCCACCGCGACGACCGGATCCGCCGAACCACCGGCGACCGCACCCGCGGGCTTCGAGGCGCTGACCGACGACTCCGACGACGCCAGGAAGGACGCCGACTCCCCGATCGAGCCGAGCGCCGGAACCGGCCGCCCGCCGGCTGCCGCTCGCCCGCATGACATCGGTACGAGGGCGATGCCGCTCGCTTGGTCGCAGACCGCCGGCTTCGGCTCCGCGAGACCCGAACCTGTTGCCTTGCAGAAGAATCCGGCCACCCACGGGGTTCGCGTCCCGCCACCGCGCCCACCGAAGGGCTCACCGCAGGCCGAAGCCCCGACTGGCGCGCTGGTCTTCGAGGACACCGCCTACCCGCTCGACCGTCCGTACGTCATCGGCCGCAGCCCGACCGCCGACGATTCGGTGCGCAACGCCATCGCGTCGCCGCTGGCGGTGCCGAGGGACCGGCACGTCTCCCGCGTGCACGCCTACGTCTCGCTCAACCGGGGCAAGGTCTTCGTCCGCGACGCGTCAACGCCCGCGGGCACCTATGTCGCGGGGCCGGGGACGGAAACCTGGACCCGCATCGGCACCGCGCCCGTCGAGCTGCCGCCCGGTTGGCGCATCCGCATCGGCGAAAAGGTCCTGACCCACCGCGCCGACGAACGTCACCCGGCCACCGCCCAGACGCGTCGTTCCTGAGCGGACGCTTGGCTTCGCCCGGCCGTTGCTCAGCGCTGTCGCGGCGGACGGTCGATTCCGCTCGACGAGGTATGTCGCACGTCGCGCCGCGGCCTACGATGCAAGAGCACGGGAGCAGTCCTGCTGAGACAGTCAGCGTGCGGAGAGGACAATAAAGACATGCATCGACACGGTCCCACCGAGGACATCGATGAATCCGCACTGACCGTCACCGCGCCCAAAGAACAGGCCGCGGGCGTCACCGCCGTGGCCGTGGCGCTGAAGCGTTCGGTCGAGGAGATGGGCGTCGTCCGCACCGCCCGCACGCTGGCCAGGCTCAACCAGGTCAACGGCTTCGACTGCCCCGGCTGCGCCTGGCCGGAGCCGAGCGGGCACCGGCGTCCCGCCGAGTTCTGCGAGAACGGCGCCAAGGCTGTCGCAGAAGAAGCGACGCTGCGCACCGTCACGCCGGAGTTCTTCGCCGCGCACTCGGTCGCCGAGCTGGCCGGAAAGTCCGGATACTGGCTCGGCCAGCAGGGCAGGATCACCCATCCGATGGTGCTGCGCCCAGGCGACACCCACTACTCGCCCATCTCCTGGGACGAGGCGTACGGCCTGATCGCCGATCAGCTGCGCGAGCTGGACTCGCCCGACGAGGCCGTGTTCTACACCTCGGGCCGCACCGCCAACGAGACCGCCTTCCTCTACCAGTTGCTGGTCCGCAGCTACGGCACCAACAATCTGCCGGACTGCTCGAACATGTGCCACGAATCCTCCGGCGCGGCCCTCATCGGCTCCATCGGCATCGGCAAGGGCTCGGTCTCGATCGACGACTTCGGCAAAGCCGATCTGATCGTCGTCGCGGGCCAGAACCCGGGCACCAACCACCCGCGCATGCTCAGCGCACTCTCCGACGCCAAGGCCAACGGCGCCAGAGTCGTCGCGGTCAACCCGCTGCCGGAGACGGGCCTGCTCGGCTTCCGCGATCCGCAGACCGTGCGCGGCGTCACCACCGGCGTCGCGATCGCCGACGACTTCCTGCAGATCCGGCTCGGCGGCGACATGGCCTTGTTCCAAGGTCTGGGCAAGCTGCTGTTCGAGGCCGAGGACCGGGCGCCCGGCACCGTCGTGGACCGCGCGTTCGTCGACGCGCACTGCGCGGGCTTCGCCGAATACGAAAGCCACACGCGCGCGGTGGATCTCGACGTCGTCGAAACCGCGACCGGACTGTCGAGGGCGGAACTCGAACACACCGCGCGCCTGCTCGCCGAATCGCGCAACACCATCATCTGCTGGGCGATGGGCCTCACCCAGCAGGCGCACGGCGTCGCCACCATCGAGGAGGCGACCAATCTGCTGTTGCTGCGTGGCATGATCGGCAAGCCGGGTGCCGGCGTGTGCCCCGTGCGCGGCCATTCCAACGTGCAGGGCGACCGCACCATGGGCATCTGGGAGAAGATGCCCGACTCCTTCCTCGACGCGCTCGACCGCGAGTTCGGTATCACCAGCCCCCGCGAGCACGGCTTGGACACGGTGCATGCCATCCGCGCCATGCGCGACGGCCGCGCCAAGGTGTTCTTCGGCATGGGCGGCAACTTCGTCTCGGCTACGCCCGACACCGAGGTGACCGAGGCCGCGCTGCGCAATTGCGCGCTGACCGTTCAGGTCTCGACCAAGCTGAACCGCAGCCACGTGGTGCACGGGCGCACCGCGCTGATCCTGCCCACCCTCGGGCGCACCGACAAGGACGTCGTCGACGGTGTGAAACAGCATGTGTCGGTGGAGGATTCGATGTCGATGGTGCACCTGTCCACCGGCCGCCTCGAACCCGTCGGCGATCAGCTGCGCAGCGAGGTCGCCATCGTCTGCGAACTGGCCCTCGCGCTGTTCGGCGCGGACCATCCGGTGCCGTGGGCGCGATACCGGGGCGACTACGACAAGATTCGCGACGCGATCGCGCGCGTGGTGCCCGGTTGCGCCGATTACAACACCCGGGTCAGGCAACGCAACGGCTTCGTGCTGCCGCATCCCCCGCGCGACAGCCGCGAATTCCGCACCGCCACCGGCCGCGCCAACTTCGCGGTCAACGAGCTGACCTGGGTTCCGGTGCCGGAGGGCAGGCTCGTGTTGCAGACCTTGCGCAGCCACGACCAGTACAACACCACCATCTACGGCCTCGACGACCGCTACCGCGGCGTGCACGGCGGACGCCGGGTGGTCCTGGTGAACGCCGACGACATCGCCGAATTCGGCTTCGCCGACGGCGATCTCGTCGATCTTGTCTCGGAGTGGACCGACGGCGTCGAGCGGCGCGTCCGCGCCTTCCGCGTGGTCGCCTACCCGACGCCGCGCGGCAACGCCGCCGCGTACTACCCCGAGACCAACGCGCTGGTCCCGCTGGATCACGTTGCGGCACGGTCCAATACGCCCGTCTCCAAGGCGGTGACCATCCGGCTGGAGCGGCACGTGCAAGTCGGAGCCGAATCGTGAACGAGCGTCAGCGAGCGAACCACCAGCACAGCGCCCCCCGGCGCACGACGCAGCCGAGCGACAGCGAGGTTGGGTCGTGAACGAGCGTCAGCGAGTGAACCACCAGCACAGCGCCCCCCGGCGCACGACGCAGCCGAGCGACAGCGAGGTTGGGTCGTGAACGAGCGTCAGCGAGTGAACCACCAGCACAGCGCCCCCCGGCGCACGACGCAGCCGAGCGACAGCGAGGTTGGGTCGTGAGCCGCGTGACCGCACGCCGTCGCACCCTGCGCCTCTCCCCGTCCGGGGAGATCCAGCGGCCCGACACGCTGGCCGTGGAGGAACCGCTGGAGATCCGGCTCGGCGGGCGATCGCTGACCGTCACCATGCGCACCCCCGGCGCCGATGTCGACCTGGTGCACGGATTCTTGTTGAGCGAGAACATCATCGAATCGGCCGAGGACGTGGTGAGCGCCCGCTACTGCGCGGGTACCGACGCGGAGGGCCGCAACACCTACAACGTGCTCGACGTCGAGCTGCGTGTCCCCGCCCCCGCACGCGCGCGCAACTTCCTCACCACCAGCTCGTGCGGGCTCTGCGGCAAGACCGCCCTCGACGAGGTCAAGGCCCATACCCGCTACCCGCTCCCGGACGATGGGCCCGCCGTCGACCCAGCCGCACTCTCCGGCATGCCCGAGACGCTGCGCGCGGGGCAGGCGGTCTTCGACGCCACCGGCGGACTGCACGCCGCGGGCCTGTTCACCGCCGACGGGACGGTGCTCGCGGTTCGGGAGGACGTCGGCAGGCACAATGCGGTGGACAAGGTGCTGGGCTGGGCGCTGCGCGAAAACCGCATTCCCGCATCCGATCTGGTGCTCATCGTGAGCGGGCGAGCGTCGTTCGAGCTGGTCCAGAAGGCGGTGATGGCCGGTGTGCCGATGCTCGGAGCGGTGTCGGCGCCGAGCTCGCTCGCGGTCGACCTGGCCGAGGAATCCGGTCTCACACTGGTCGGCTTCCTGCGCGGCGACACAATGAACGTCTACTCCGGCGCGCACCGCGTCGACCGGCGATCCACCGCGCGTCCCGCGAGCTGACTCGACGACTATTGCCCGTTACTCGTTGTCCGTTCTACCGTGACTGCACGCCCGAACACCCTTCGGCGAGGAACGGAGCGATCGATGCGGATCTCGGTGGAAGGAAAGTCCGGCGGCGTGCGCGTCCGGATGCGTTTCGAGCAGCACCGCCACCGATGGCTGGCTGTGCGAATCATGTTGGGGATACTGACGTTTCAGGGTGCGGTGGTGGGCCTGTGGGCAGTGCTCGCACCGCACTCCTGGTATACGAGTTTCCCTGGATTCGGGATGCATTGGGTCGCCGCCGACGGCCCCTACAACCATCACCTGACCGGCGATGTCGGGGCCTTCTTCCTGGCCCTCGCCGCGGTGAGCGGCTTCGCGCTGTGGCGCGGGGGCAGCGCGCTGGCGCAGGCCGCGGGGCTGGGCTGGCTGGTCTTCGCCACCCCGCATGTCATCTATCACGCGTTTCACCAGCCGGACGCCATGAGCGGCGTCAGCTTCACGCTGAGCCTGCTCGCCGCCGCGATCCTCCTAGCGCTCGGCGCGGCCTGCCTGCTGGTGACTCCGGCGCAGGCGCCCGACCCACGGCCCATCGAATTTCACTTCCCGCGCCGCCGTCCGACGCGCTGAGCCCCGCGCATCGGCGGGTGCCTGGCCGGAGGCGTCGCACGAGGGGCCCGGGCGACCGTCGGCGCGGAGCCGGGTAGGTCACCTCGGGCGTGCCGGCGTGCGCCTCCGGCTCGAACCAGGTCGCTACGACACCGTCAGGCGTCGAGGGCCTTGAGCAGTGCCTCGCGCTGCCGCGCGCCCAGGCCGCCGATGCGGCGGTCCTCGGGGATCTCGGCCTGATCCATCAGCTTCGCGGCCTTCACCGGACCGACGCCGGGCAGGGCCTTGATCACCGCCGCCACCTTCGTCTTCTTCACCAGATCATCGGACTCCGCCTTCTTCAGCAGGTCGGCGACCGACACCTTGCCGGCCTTGACCTTGCCGATCAGTTCGGAGCGCGCCTTGCGCACCGCAGCCGCTTTGGCCAACGCCTCGGTGCGCTGCTCGGCGGTCATCGTGGGCAGTGCCATGTCTCCTCCGCTTTCACTCGTCACTCGAACATCTGGTTGACCGCACCGAGTAAACAGCACGGCACCGGCGCCGGACCGCCGACACACCGGTCAAATGTTGCGATGAGTTTTCTGGCGCGTCGCCGTCAGAACAGGTGAACAACACACGCGAAGCACACGAAACGGACGAAGGAAGCTATAACGGCACCGTCGGCGAGTAATAAAATGTGACCGACGTAACACATCGAGCGACCGGGGCGAAAAGAAGTACAGCAGCGTCCACGCGGGATCAAGGTTCAACGGCGAACCAGGGGGATCAACGGCGCTCCCCGTCTCGGGCGCGATTCGTTCACGACGAATCGTCACCGCGTTCCGCGTGGCACGCACAACCGCACAGCGATCCGCGTCCCGATGAACGGCCTTCGGGCTATCCGGCGCGCCCATGGACTGCTAGCCTCCGAATTGGAACACGTTTCAATTCGTCAGGGGTTGACATGACACAACAGATTCGCGATGTCGTCGAGCAGTACGTCAAGCTGGTCGGCACCGGGCCCACGGAATCCATCGTGGAGCTCTACGCGTCCGACGCGACCGTCGAGGACCCCGCGGGCACCCCCGTCCGCCAGGGCCACGATGCCATCCGCGAGTTCTACTCCGTGTTCGACAACCTGGACCGGTCCACCGCGCTGCACGCCGACACCGTGCGGGTCGCGGGCAACCACGCCGCCTTCATGTTCGATGTGGTCACCAAGGTCGGCGATAAGCGCTTCACGCTCACGCCGATCGACACGATGGAGTTCGACGAGCAGGGCAAGATCATCAAGATGCGCGCCTACTGGAGCCAGGACGACATGCGTAGCGAGCCGATCTGAGCCACCGACGACGCCGACGCCGCCCGGGAATCGAGACCCGGGCGGCGTCGTGCTTTCTCAGAACTACGCGGCGTCGAGCAGAGCACCCGCGAGAACGTTCGTCGTCTCGAAGGCGATGTCGTCGGAAGCCACCTGAAGCAGCCGGTCCACGCACGGCGGTCCTGTGACCAGCAGCAGCCTGCCTCCGGCCCGCTCGATGCGTGAGCGTGCCTCGAAGAGCACCCGCAGGCCCGCGATGCCGAGGAACGACACCATGGACAGATCGACAACCACGCGAGGCGCGGCCTTGTCGAGCGCACCGATCAGATGCCGGCGCAGCTCGTCGGCGGTGAATTGATCCACCTCTCCCGCGACGGCGCACAACGTGATCTCGTCGCTCGGGAAGGTGATCGAAACTCGCACCCGCGCAGCGGGATCGGGCCGGTGCGAGCAGACTTCGGTGGGGTGAGTGGAAATTTTGGTCGACATGAGGAACCTGGTCCCGTCGCGCCCCGGCAGCTCGAACCGCGCCGGGCGATGTGTCGCGCCGGACGCCAGAGGCCCCGGAGCTGGGCTGGCTACTCAACCCTGGCCATCGAGTACCCGAATGCTCGAGCCGATACACCTGAAATTCCGAGAAAATCTCAAAAATCCGGACATATCCAAAATAAGACCGGGCCCACGGGAAATTCCCCACGGACCCGGATCACGACATCGGAATTACGCCGACTTCTCCCGGCGCTCGGCACGCTGCTGTTTGCGCGGCACGATGGTCGGCAGCACATTGTCGTTGACCGTGTCGGCGTTCACGACCACCTTGGCGACGTCGTCGCGGCTGGGAATGTCGTACATCACCGGCAGCAGGACTTCCTCCATGATGGCGCGCAGACCGCGCGCGCCGGTGCCGCGCAGGATGGCCTGGTCGGCGATCGCCTCCAGGGCGTCCTGGGTGAACTCCAGCTCGACGCCGTCCATCTCGAACAGCCGGATGTACTGCTTGACCAGCGCGTTCTTCGGCTCGGACAGGATCTTGACCAGCGACTCCTTGTCCAGGTTCGTCACCGAGGCGACAACAGGAAGGCGGCCGATGAACTCCGGGATCAGACCGAACTTGATCAGGTCCTCCGGCATCACTTCGGCGAAGTGGTCGGTGGTGTCGATCTCGGCCTTGGAGCGCACCTCGGCGCCGAAGCCGATGCCGCGGTGGCCGGTGCGGTCGGAGATGATCTTCTCCAGGCCCGCGAACGCGCCCGCGACGATGAACAGCACATTCGTGGTGTCGATCTGGATGAACTCCTGGTGCGGGTGCTTGCGCCCGCCCTGCGGCGGCACGCTGGCCTGGGTACCCTCCAGGATCTTCAGCAGCGCCTGCTGCACGCCTTCACCTGAGACGTCGCGGGTGATCGAAGGGTTCTCGCTCTTGCGGGCGATCTTGTCGACCTCGTCGATGTAGATGATGCCGGTCTCGGCCCTCTTGACGTCGTAGTCGGCGGCCTGGATCAGCTTCAGCAGGATGTTCTCGACGTCCTCGCCGACGTAGCCCGCCTCGGTGAGCGCCGTGGCGTCCGCGATGGCGAACGGCACGTTCAGCATCTTCGCGAGGGTCTGCGCCAGGTAGGTCTTACCGCAGCCGGTGGGACCGAGCATCAGGATGTTCGACTTGGTCAGCTCAACGGTCTCGCCGCGGCTGTCGCGGCCCTTGTCCCCCGCCTGAATACGCTTGTAGTGGTTGTACACGGCCACGGCGAGCGTGCGCTTGGCGGTGTCCTGCCCGATCACGTAGTTCTCCAGGAACTCACGGATCTCGGCCGGTTTCGGCAGCTCGTCGAGTTTGACCTCGCTGGACTCGGCGAGTTCCTCCTCGATGATCTCGTTGCATAGATCAATGCACTCGTCACAGATGTACACGCCAGGTCCCGCAATGAGCTTCTTGACCTGCTTCTGGCTCTTTCCACAGAACGAGCACTTCAGCAGATCGCCGCCGTCTCCGATGCGCGCCATCTCGTGGGTCCCTACTTCCTTGTCCGCGTGCAACCGTCTGTCCAGGTTGCCAGCAATCCGCCGAACTCGGGTGTAATCGCGAACACTTCGAGTAATTCGGGCGGGTCGAGCTATGCCGTCAACCGAGAGCAAAGGTCCCTAGGTCGACCGTACCCGGTGTGCGCGACGGAGGTCGACAACTCGAGCATGTTTCTCGCCGGGGTTGTGCGAGTTCTCACGACATCGAAACACGTTCGGCACACGTTCCGCCCGTGAGAGGCCGGTCCCGGCATCCGGCCGACCGCCATGGTGTTCGCGCCGCCCGCCACCCTCGCGAACGGTCGATGTCACCGTAGCGGAAGCGACCGGACAGTGTGTCGTCGGCACACCGTCCGGCCGGATTCGCCTGAGGCACAGCAACTTGCGAGCGATCGCCGGATTCGGCGCCACCCGCGAGAGCCTCTACTTCTGCGCGCTGAGCTTGCGGTAGTCGAACACCGTGTCGATGATCCCGTACTCCTTGGCCTCCTCGGCCGTCAGGATCTTGTCGCGGTCGGTGTCCTTGCGGATGGTGTCCGCGTCCTTGCCGGTGTGCCGGGCCAGCGTGGTCTCCATCAGGCGACGCATGCGCTCGATCTCGGCGGCCTGGATCTCCAGGTCCGAGACCTGACCCTGGATGCCGCCCTCCAGCGAAGGCTGGTGGATCAGCACGCGGGCGTTGGGCAGGCAGGCCCGCTTGCCGGGGGTGCCCGCGGCGAGCAGCACGGCCGCGGCGGAGGCGGCCTGGCCGAGGCAGACCGTGGCGACGTCGGCGCGCACGTACTGCATGGTGTCGTAGATGGCCATCAGCGAGGTGAACGAACCACCGGGCGAGTTGATGTACATCGTGATGTCGCGGTCGGGATCAAGCGATTCCAGCACCAGCAGCTGCGCCATGATGTCGTTCGCCGAGGCGTCGTCGACCTGCACGCCGAGGAAGATGATGCGCTCCTCGAACAGCTTGTTGTACGGGTTGGACTCCTTGACACCGAAGCTCGAGTGCTCGATGAACGAAGGCAGGATGTAGCGCGACTGCGGCGAGGCAGGCGCGATGCCGGAGAGCCCGGCGCGTGGGTCGATCAGAGCCATTTCGTCTCCAAAGTCTATGTGTTCAACGACGGTTGACTGACGGCGACGGGCCGGAGCGAATCCGGCCGCCGCTCACTTGGCTGCGCCGTTGGCCTGGCTGGCGTGGCTGATCACGCGGTCGATGAAGCCGTACTCGAGGGCTTCCTTCGCCGTGAACCAGCGGTCGCGATCGGCGTCGGCGGTGACCTGCTCCACCGACTTGCCGGTGTGCAGCGCCTGGAGCTCGTTGAGCTCGCGCTTGGTGTGGGCGAACTGCTCGGCCATGATCGCGATGTCGGCGGCCGAACCGCCGATGCCCGCCGATGGCTGGTGCATCATGATGCGCGCGTGCGGAAGCGCGTAGCGCTTGCCCTTGGTGCCCGCGGTCAGCAGGAACTGGCCCATCGAGGCGGCCAGGCCCATGCCGTAGGTCGCGATGTCGCACTCGGACAACTGCATGGTGTCGTAGATGGCCATGCCCGCGGTCACCGAGCCACCGGGCGAGTTGATGTAGAGCGCGATGTCCTTGGTCGGATCCTCCGCCGAGAGCAGCAGGATCTGCGCGCACAGCTTGTTCGCGATGTCGTCGTCGACCGGGGTGCCGAGGAAGATGATGCGCTCCCGCAGCAGGCGCTCGTACACCGAATCACTGAGGTTGAGACCAGCAGTCGCGGATGTCATGACGACCCCTGCCTGGTTGATTGTCACGGATACCTGCCTTCTCTTCTCACCGGCTTGTCACTGCAAGCTGAACAGCGCTGAGTGCCACACAGCCATCACTGGTTCGTTGTCACAAACATTAACGAAGCAGGGCGGCACCGAACTCCCGGTACCGCCCTTTCTTCGCTCACAGCGCAACTTCGCTGACGCTCAGCAGCGCTGTGCGCGAGGGCGCGCTGTGATTCTGGTTCACTCGCTACGCTCGCTCACAGCGCAATCACGTAACCATACGGCCGTGTCTCACGCTGCGCTTCCACAGTTCTACTCGGCGCTCTCGGCCTCGGTCTCCTCGGCGGAATCCGCGGGCGCACCGAACATTTCGGCCGTATCCACGGCGTTGCCCTCGGAATCGGTGACCTTCACCTTGCCGACCACACCGGCCAGCGCCTTGCCGCGGCGCACGTCGGCGAACACCGCGCCGAGCTGACCGGCCTGCTGCACCTGCTGGATGAACTGTTCCGGCGACAGGCCGTAGCGCTGCGACTGGAACAGGATCCGCTCGGTGAGCTCCTCCTGGCCGACCTGGGTGTTCTCCGCCTCGGCGATGGCGTCGAGCAGCAGCTGGGTCTTCACCGACTTCTCGGCGGCTTCCTTGGTGTCCTTGTCGAACTCCTCGCGGCTGGAGCCCTGGGCCTCGAGCGCTTCGGCGAGCTTGTCCTCGTCGTGGTCGAAGCCGTGCACGGCGTCGTGCAGCACGGCGTCGATCTCGGCCTGGACGACCTTCTCCGGCAGCGGCACCTCGGTCTTCTCCAGCAGGGTCTCCAGGACCTTGTCGCGGATCTCGCCCGCCTGCTGCACCTTCTTGACCCGCTCGACGCGGCTCTTCAGGTCTTCCTTGAGCTCGTCGAGGGTGTCGAACTCGGACGCGAGCTGGGCGAACTCGTCGTCGGCCTCGGGCAGCTCGCGCTGCTTCACCGACTGCACCGTCACGGTGATGACGGCCTCCTTGCCCGCGTGCTCGCCCGCGACCAGCGTGGAGGTGAACTCCTTCGACTCACCGGCCGAGAGGCCGATGATCGCCTCGTCGAGGCCCTCGATGAGCTGGCCGGAGCCGACCTCGTGGGACAGGCCGCTGGTGGCGGCGTCGGCCACCTCCTGGCCGTCGACGGTGGCGGCGAGGTCGATCGAGACGAAGTCGCCGTTCTCGACCGCGCGCTCGACGCCGGTCAGGGTGCCGAAGCGCTGACGCAGCGAGGTGAGCTGCTCCTCGATGTCCTCGTCGCCGATGCTGAACGCGTCGACGGTGACCTCGATGTCCTCGTAGCTCGGCAGGTCGATCTCGGGGCGCACGTCGACCTCGGCGGTGAAGGCGAGCTCCTGGCCGTCCTCGATCTTGGTGATCTCGATGTCGGGCTGACCGATGACCTTGACCTCGGAGGTGGTGACGGCCTCGCTGTAGCGACCGGGCAGCACGTCGTTGACGACCTGCTCGAGGACGGCGCCGCGGCCGAGGCGGGCTTCGAGGAGCTTGGCGGGGGCCTTACCCGGGCGGAAGCCGGGGATGCGGACCTGCTTGGCGAGAGCCTTGTAGGCGCGGTCGAAGTCCGGCTTCAGTTCCTCGAAGGGCACCTCGACATTGATCCGGACCCGGGTCGGGCTCAGCTGCTCGACGGTGCTCTTCACGGACATGCTCCTTGGTTCGTTGTTCTTCGGGTTGAGGCGCGACTCCCAGCGGGGTGCGCGTACGCATCCCTGCCAGGTTAGTTGACCGGCCGATGCGGCCTGCAATCGGTCACGGCGCGGCGCACCCCGGTGGCGCCGCGACCGGCCGCGTTCAGTTGCCGACGCCGACGGCGTCGGTGACGAAGACGAGCGTCTCGTTGGGCTTGATGCCGCCGCTGCCAGCGCCGTAGCCCAGGTTCGGCGGGATGATCAGCAGCCTGCGCGCGCCCTGCTGGACACCGACGAGGCCCTGGTCCCAGCCTGGGATGACCTCCCCTGCGCCCAGGTTGAGCTGGAAGGGCTTGCCGCGGTCGAACGAGCTGTCCAGCTTCTTCTTGTCCGACCAGGTGACCAGCACGTAGTTCATGGTGAGCGGCTGTCCGGCCACCGCGCCGGGGCCGCTGCCCTCGACCAAGTCCTTGGTGATCAGTTTCGTGGGTGGGTCGCAGTCGCCGGGAATGGTCACCCGCGGCGTCTCGCCGAAGCCGCCCGTCACCCCGATGTCCTCGGCGGTGCATTCCCGGCCGTGCTTCGCCTGGGCGACGGCGCCGGTGCCCGCCGTCGTGGTGGTGACGGCGGTGTCCTTGTCGTCGGAGCCGCAGGCGGCCAGCGTGAACGCGGCCGCGGCGATGGCGCCGACACCGATGATCCTGCCGAGTGTGTGCATGCGGCGGACCCTAGACCACCGGGCGCCCGCGCGCCCAGCGACGCTTTCCGGTCGTGTCGCGGTGTCGCCGCAGGGAAACTGGTAATGCCGCCGGTGAGGCGGATTTCCCAGCGACCGTGAGGAGAGTCGGCGAATGACCCAGATGGCCAGTGCCGGGGGCGATACCTCGGCGGACAATGTCGGCGCACGAGAGGGCGTCTCCATCGCGCCACGCCCCTATCGGCTGGACGAGGCGCCCGGCCCGCTGGATCGTGCGGAGCTGACCGCGATCGACGCCTGGTGGCGCGCGGCGAACTACCTCTCCGTCGGTCAGATCTATCTGATGAAGAACCCGTTGCTGCGCGAAGCGCTGCGGCCCGAGCACATCAAGCCGCGACTGCTCGGCCACTTCGGCACGGTGCCCGGGCTGAATCTGGTGTGGGCGCATGCCAATCGGGCGATCCGCAGGCGCGCGTTGAGCGCGGTCTTCGTCGCGGGGCCAGGGCACGGCGGACCCGGTCCGAACGCGTGCGCCTGGTTGGAAGGCACTTATTCCGAGCTGTACAGCCACATCCCGCGCGATGCCGAGGGCATGGGCGCGCTGTTCGCCCAGTTCTCCTTTCCCGGCGGCGTGCCGAGTCACTGCGCACCCGAGACGCCCGGCTCCTTTCACGAGGGCGGCGAGCTGGGCTACTCCCTGCTGCACGCGTACGGCGCGGCGCTGGACAATCCGGACCTGACGGTCTTCTGCGTGGTCGGCGACGGCGAGGCCGAGACCGGCCCGCTCGCGACCAGCTGGCACGCCAACAAGTTCATCAACCCGGGCCGCGACGGCGCCGTGCTGCCGATCCTCGCGCTCAACCAGTACAAGATCGCCAATCCGACCATTCTGGCGAGGATTCCGGAGAACGAGCTGGTGGAACTGCTGCGAGGCTGCGGCTACCAGCCGATCGTGGTCGCCGGCGACGACCCGGCGACGGTGCACCAGGCGATGGCCCGCGCGATGGACGGCTGCCTCGACCGGATCGAGCGCATCCAGCAGGCCGCCAGGACGGGCGCCGACGGCGGACCGGTCAGCTGGCCGATGATCGTGTTGCGCACCCCGAAGGGCTGGACGTGTCCACCGGTCGTCGACGGCGACCCGGTCGAGGGCACCTTCCGCGCGCACCAGGTACCGCTGCCCGCCGCGCGCGGCAACGATTCGCACCGCGAGGTGCTGGAGCAATGGCTGCGCTCCTACCGGCCGGAGGAACTGTTCGACGCCGAGGGCCGCCCGTCGCCGGAACTGCTCGAGCAGGTGCCGGAGGGCGATCGCCGGATGAGCGCGAACCCGGTAGCCAACGGCGGTATGCTCGTTCGCGATCTGCGCCTGCCGGACTGGCGGGAATTCGGCGTCGAGGTGGACGCGCCCGGCGACACGAAACACGAGGCCACCCGGGTGCTCGGCGGCTGGCTGCGCGAGGTGACCCGCCGCAATCCGGACAACTTCCTGACCTTCGCGCCCGACGAGCTGGCCAGCAACCGGCTCCAGGACATCCTCGAGGTCACCGGACGCGACTGGCAGGCGGAGATCGGCGAGTACGACGTCGGGCTCGACCGCAAGGGCCGGGTGATCGAGGTGCTCTCCGAGCACATGTGCCAGGGCCTGCTGGAGGGGTATCTGCTGACTGGCAGGCACGGCGTGTTCACCTGCTACGAGGCCTTCATTCACATCGTCGACGCGATGTTCAACCAGCACGCCAAGTGGCTGGACGCCAGCGCGGAGGTGCCGTGGCGGCGGCCCATCGCCAGCTTGAACTATCTGCTGTCCTCGCACGTCTGGCGGCAGGATCACAACGGGTTCACCCATCAGGATCCAGGCTTCCTCGACGTGGTGCTGAACAAGAAGCCCGAGATCGTCCGGGTCTACCTGCCGCCGGACGCCAACACGCTGCTCTCGGTCTACGACCACTGCCTGCGCTCCCGGCACTACGTCAACGTGGTGGTGGCCGGCAAGCAGCCGCAGGAGGATTGGTTGTCGGTCCCCGACGCGGCGATGCACTGCGCGCGCGGCGTCGGCATCTGGGACTGGGCGGGCAACAACGACACCGTCGGCAGCACACCGGATGTCGTGCTGGCGTGCGCGGGCGACGTGCCGACGCTGGAGACGCTCGCCGCCGCGGCGATTCTGCGTAACCGGTTGCCTGACTTGCGCGTTCGTGTGATCAACGTGGTCGACCTGATGCGGTTGCTGCCCGCCGACGCCCATCCGCACGGGCTGCCGGACAGCGAGTTCGACACCCTCTTCACCAGGGATCGTCCGGTGATCTTCGCCTTCCACGGCTATCCGTGGCTGGTCCACCGGCTGACCTACCGGCGCACCAACCACGCCGAGATGCACGTCCGCGGATACCAGGAGGAAGGAACCACCACAACGCCTTTCGACATGGTGATGCTCAACGACCTGGATCGCTACCACCTCGTGATGGATGTGATCGACCGGGTTCCCGGCCTGCGCGAGAAGGCCGCGGGGCTGCGTCAGGAGATGGTCGACGCGCGCTGGCGGGCGCGCACCTGGACCAGGGAGCACGGCACCGACATACCGTGCGTCGCGGAGTGGGCCTGGCCCGAACCCGGTCTCTGAGTGTCGCACAGCGTCGGCCGCCGCAGCCTGTTGTCCACAGGCCGGCGGCCGAACTTTTTGTGCCGTATGGAAATACGTGGCACCTGTGGAAAACTTCCTTGCGGGTGCCTGACGAGTCGGCGACGATCGCACCATGCTGTTGACGATCACCTGCACGCGACCCGATGGCGCGGCCTGGCCCGCGACCGATCTCGGATTCTTGCTGCACAAGAACCCCGAGCGGGTGCAGGCGTTCGAGCAGTCGTACGGCACAGCGCACGTGGTCTACCCGGAGGCCGATCCGGCGCGCTGCACGGCGGCCTTGGTCCTCGAGGTGGACCCGATCCGCCTGGTGCGCGGACGTTCCCGTGGCACTCCGGATTTCAGCCTCGGGCAGTACGTCAACGACCGGCCATACGCGGCGTCGTCACTGCTGTCGGTCGCGATCGGCGCGGTGTTCCGCACGGCGCTGCACGGGCAGTGCAAGGCGCGCCCCGAACTCGCGCTCGCCGCGCTGCCGTTGCGCATCGAACTGCCCGCGGTGCCGTGCAAGGGCGGGGCCGAAGTCGCCGAGCGGGTGTTCGCGCCGCTCGGCTGGGCCGTGTCGACCACCCCGATCCCCCTCGACCCGGCCTTCCCGGAGTGGGGCGATTCGCACTATCTGCGGCTGGCGCTGAACGGCGAGATGCGGCTCGCCGACGCCCTGTCGCACCTCTACGTTCTGCTGCCGGTGCTCGACGGCGCCAAGCACTACTGGATGGCCGCCGACGAGGTCGACAAGCTCATCCGCGCCGGCGGCGGGTGGTTGGCCGAACACCCCGAACGCGGGTGGATCACCCGGCGCTACCTGGCCCGTCGTCAGTCGCTGGTACGCACGGCGCTGGCGCGCCTAGCGGAGATCGATGAGACGGATCCGGACGAACTCGGCGCGGTGGAGGACTATGCCGAGTCTGGGAACGCTGTGCGCGACAACGTTGGCGACTCGCCGCTCGACGCACCGGCGAGCGGGTCGAACGGCTCGGACGCCGCCGGTTCGCCCGGTAGCTCAGCGACTCCGACGCACTCCTCCGCTTCGACTGACGACGACACAGCGGTGACCGACGCAATCGCCGAGCCCAGCGCCGTCACCGAGCGGGCCGATTGGAGCGACCGGTCGCCTGGCGACGTCCTGTCCCCCGGTGCGAGTCCCTCCGATTCGATGACGCCCGATGACGGCGTCGCCGGTCCGGACACCGACGAAGCCGCGGGCCGGACGCCCTCCCTGGCCGTGCAGCGGCGGGCCGCCGTGCTCGCCGCGCTGGGCGAGGTCGGCGCGCGGCGCGTGCTCGATCTCGGCTGCGGTGAGGGCGCGCTGCTGCGAGAGTTGCTGGCGGACCGGATGTTCACCGAGATCGTCGGCGTCGACGTGTCGATGCGGGCGCTGCACATCGCCAAACGCAAGTTGCGGGTGGACCGGATGCCGGAGCACGCCGCGCGCAGGCTCACCCTGCTCCAGGGCTCGCTGACGTACACCGACGCGCGGCTGCGTGGCTACGACGCCGCGGTGCTGATGGAGGTGATCGAGCACGTCGACCCGGCTCGGCTCGGTGCGTTGGAGCACGCCGTCTTCGCCACGGCCGCACCGCGTTCCGTCGTGGTGACGACGCCGAACGCGGAATACAACCCGGCCTACGAGACCCTGCCTGCGGGCAAGTTCCGCCACGACGATCACCGGTTCGAATGGACCCGAGCGGAATTCGCCGCCTGGGCGACCGGCGTCGCACAGCGCAATGGCTACCGCGCCCGGCTGTGGCCCGTCGGCGCAGCGCATCCCGAGTTGGGCGCGCCCACCCAGCTCGCCCTGTTCACGAAGACCGAACCACCCGGCCCCACCGGCGAGGACACGAAAGGAGCCGCGCGATGACCGAACTCTCCATCCCCGAGCTCTCGCTCGTCGTACTCGTCGGGAGCACCGGCTCGGGTAAATCCACCTTCGCGCGCAAGCACTTTCCGTCCACCGCCATCGTCTCGTCGGATGCCTGCCGCGGCATCGTGAGCGACGACGAGAACGACCAGTCGGCCACGCCGGAAGCATTCGCGCTGCTGCACCACATCGCGGGCATCCGGCTGCGCCGCGGACTTCGCACGGTGATCGACGCCACGAACGTGCAGCCGCGGGCGCGTCAGGAACTAGTCGCGGTGGCGCGCGCCCACGACGCGCTACCGGTGGCGATCGTGCTGGATGTACCGGATTCGGTATGTCTGCAACGCAATTCGCTGCGACCGGATCGGTCGCACCTGGCGGCGCACGTGGTGCACCGCCAGCAGCGGGACCTGCGCCGCGGCTTGCGCGGGCTGGAGCGCGAGGGATTCCGCAAGGTGTACGTGTTGCGCGGGGTCGAGGAGATCGACGGCGCGACCCTCGTCGACGAGAAGGCGTGGAACGACAAGCGCGAGCTCACCGGCCCGTTCGACGTGATCGGCGACGTGCACGGTTGCCGTGCCGAACTGGAGACGCTGCTCGGCGAGCTCGGATACGCGGTGGAGCGCGACGCGGCCGGACGCGCGGTCGGCGCCCGTCATCCGCGCGGACGCACCGCTGTGTTCGTCGGCGACCTGGTGGACCGCGGGCCCGACACCCCCGGCGTCCTGCGGTTGGTGATGGGCATGGTCGCTGCGGGAACGGCACTGTGCGTCACCGGCAATCACGAGAACAAGCTGGTGCGTGCCCTCACCGGGAAAAAGGTCAAGGTCGCGCACGGCCTCGCCGAATCGCTGAGCCAGCTCGAGGCCGAGGACGAGGACTTCCGCAAGGCGGCGCTCGACTTCTGCCGCGGACTGATCAGCCACTACGTACTCGACGGCGGCAACCTCGTCGTCGCGCACGCGGGGCTGAAAGAGGAGTATCAGGGCCGCGCGTCCGGCCGGGTCCGCGCCTTCGCCATGTACGGCGAATCCACCGGGGAGACCGACGAATACGGCCTGCCGGTGCGTTACCCGTGGGCGCAGGACTACCGCGGCCGGGCCGCCGTGCTGTACGGCCACACGCCGGTGACCGAGCTGCGCTGGGTGAACAACACGCTCTGCCTGGACACCGGTGTGGTGTTCGGCGGCTGCCTGTCGGCGCTGCGCTATCCCGAGCGAGAGCCGGTTTCGGTTCCGGCCGAACAAGTTTGGTACGAACCGACACGTCCGTTGACACCTCCCGCGGCCACCGATTCCGTGGCGCACCGCGATCCCGGCGTGCTGGACCTGGACGACGTGATCGGCCGCCGCGTGGTGCACACCAGCAGGCACGGCTGCGTCGGCGTGCAGGAGGAGAACGCGGGAGCGGCTCTGGAGGTGATGAGCCGCTTCGCCATCGATCCCCGCTGGCTGGTGTACCTGCCGCCGACGATGTCACCGTGCGCGACCTCGTCGCTGGACGGCTACCTCGAGCACCCGGCCGAGGCGTTCGCCTACTACCGGGGCGAGGGCGTGGATCGTGTGGTGTGCGAGGAGAAGCACATGGGCTCGCGCGCAGTCGTTCTGGTGACCCGCTCGGCGACGGTCGCGCGGGACCGTTTCGGCGTCGAGGACGACGGCACGGGGGCGATCTACACGCGCACCGGCCGCCCGTTCTTCGACGATCCCGCCGCGACGGAGACGTTGCTCGCTCGCATCCGTGCGGCGGCCGAGGCCGCCGGGCTCTTCGAGGACCTGCGCAGCGAATGGCTGCTGCTCGACGCGGAGCTGTTGCCGTGGTCGGCGAAGGCGATCGGCCTGTTGCGTTCGCAGTACGCGGCAGTCGGCGCCGCGGCCAAGGCCGCGCTCGACGGAGCCGAGGCGGTGTTGGCGGCGGTCGCCGCGCGCGGCCACGACGTCACCGAACTGGCCGAGCGCACGGCGGGACGCCGCGCGGACGCCGCGGCCTTCACTTCCGCATACGGGCGCTACTGCTGGACGACCGACGGTCTGGCGGGGCTGCGCCTCGCGCCGTTCCAGCTGCTGGCCGCGGAGGGCGTCAACCACGCGACCCGTGACCACGCCTGGCACCTCGCCGTGATCGATCGCCTGGTCGACGCGGATCCGGCGCTGTTCACGCCGACCCGTCGGATGGTGGTGAACCTGGCTGATCCCGACGACGAAGCCGCCGCGACGACGTGGTGGACCGAACTCACCGCCGCGGGCGGGGAGGGAATGGTCGTGAAGCCGCTCGACTCTCTGGTCAGAAGCCGAGCGGCCGACCAGCCGGGAGGCGGTGTGAACGGTAGCGAGCGTCCGGATGCCGACGGCACCGCCCGGGCCTCGGACGCACCGGAGCCGGGCAACACCACGGCTCGGGACGAGTCCGCTCGTCTAGTTCAGCCGGGCGTGAAATGCCGTGGACCCGAATACCTTCGGATCATCTACGGCCCGGAGTATCTGCGCGAGCCGAACCTGCGCCGGCTGCGTACCCGTGGTCTCGGGCGCAAGCGGTCGATGGCGCTACGCGAGTACGCGCTCGGGCTGGAGGCGCTCGACCGTTTCGTTGCGGGCGAGCCGCTGTGGCGGGTACACGAGGCGGTATTCGCGGTGCTGGCCCTCGAATCGGAACCCGTGGACCCGCGCTTGTGAACAGCAGCCGTCGGATGTCGGAGGTGCAGCGGCGCCACGCGCGTGCCCGCCGCTCGCCCGTGCACTCCCGCGCCCGGCTGTCTACTCGGCGCTCGATGGCGACGTCCGGATGATGCTCGCGTGCGCTCGAAGCCTCCGGGCGTCCGCCGTCGAGACCGCTTGCCAGCGGCTAACGGCTCTCATCTTCGCAGGTCAGGGCGGCGGGCGAGGCGGGGCGAGCGGGCGTCGAGCAGCGCTGAAGCGTTGAGCTGTTCGCGATGGGTACTCCCCACTGAGCGGGAACGACCGTTGCGGACGAACCATAACCGTCGTTACAGTCTGCTAGCAATGCGCTTGCAAGAGTAAGCGCTGGCATGCGCGGTTCGGCCGCGCGCAGCCGACAGACAAAGGAGTCTGACCATGCCTGCTGCCAGCATCGAGGGCCCGGGGTACGAGGCCGACGACGCACGGACCATGCTGATCGACGACCGGTTCGCCGGGTTGGCCGCGAAGTTCTTCGGCATGTTCCGCCGCAGGAGCCAGGGTGGCGGCGCGCTCGCGGTCTACCTGGACGGCGAGCCGGTGCTCGATGTGTGGGCGGGCTGGGCGGACCGCGACCGGCGCTGGCGGGCCGACTCCATGGCGCTCTCGTACTCGACCAGCAAGGGCGTGGCGGCCACCGTCGCCCATCGGCTCGTCGACCGAGGACTGCTCGACCTGGACGCCCCGGTGGCCGACTACTGGCGCGATTTCGGGTCCAACGGCAAGGCCGACATCACGCTGCGCGACGTGCTGAACCATCGCGCGGGCCTCCAGCGCATCCGCGGCCTGCTGTCCGATCCGCACGATCTGCTGAATCACGACGCGGTCGCGGCCGCGATGGCGGCCTCCGCGCCGGACCCGTTGCGGTTGCGCGCATCCGGATATCACGCCATCACCTTCGGCACCCTGGTGGCCGAGATCGCCCAGCACGCGACGGGTCGCGACTTCACCGACCTGGTCCGGTCGGAACTCGCCGGACCGCTGGGTGAGCGCGACTTCTTCTTCGGCGTCCCCGAACACGAGCGGCCCCGGGTGGCGAAGCTCTCGCCGCGACTCGGCGTCGCCAGGGTCCCGCTCGATCGACTGATCGCGCCGTTCGCGCCGCTGCAACTGGTGTACGCCGCGCGCGGCGCGGTCTATGACGGCTGGGCCGACATGTCGCTCGGCACCCGCCCGTACGAGGCGATGATGCCCGGATGGAACGGCGTGTTCACCGCTCGAGCGCTGGCCAAGATGTACGGCGCGATCGCCAACGACGGCATGGTGGACGGACGCAGACTGCTGCGCGCGGAGACGACCCGACGCCTCGCGGAGATGCCGCCGAACAGCCGTTACGACTACGTACTCGGCGCGCCGCCGCACTTCGCGCTCGGCTACCACCGCGCCATCGTCGGCCCGCGCCTCACCCGAAGGGCATTGGGCCACTTCGGGATCGGCGGATCCGGTGGGATCGCGTTTCCCGGGCTCGGTCTCTCCGTCGCCTTCGTCACCAATCACCTCGGCAACCACGCCATGTCGGTCGGCGACGCCCGCCTGCCGATGCTGGCCGCCCGTGCCGAGCGCATCACCCGCATCGCCCGCGGACGAGACCCGATCCGGGCGGAGCCGAAGGCCGCGGCCAGCTGATCGGAAGGGTCAGCGGCCCTTCAATTTTCGCCACCCGCCCGCACGATTGTCCGCGATGATCCTGCGGAATATGGCCGACAGAGCGCGGGCGTTCACGGTCTCGCCCTCGCGGATGGCGACCGTCCGTGCGGTCTTGTTGTCGTGTCCGCCGGTGATGATGCCCTCCGGATCGGGGACGATGCCTCCGTCGTAGAGGAACACGTTGACGTGCGTCTTCGCGGCGAGCAGCGCGCAGATATTGCCGTCGAGCACGAAGTACGGCTGCACGGTGCGTTTGACGGTCTCCGTGACCTCCGGGTCCGCGGCGTGCACCAGATCGCGGACCTCACGGCAGATCGCCCGCTGCCAGTCGGGTAGGGCGTCGATGTAGGCATCGACACGCGGGTCGGCTACATAGGACATGTGCCGATCGTGGCACAGATACCCGTCCGTCGACAGGCTCGCGGCGCACCGATGGCCCGGCACAGCGCGGTGCCGCCGGCGTTGTGCGATCGACGAAATCGAGCACCATTCGCCGCAGCAGCACGGCCGGGCGCTGATAGGCTCCTGTGCTCACGACCGTCGTGCCGAGCGACAACTAGGGGGCCGAATCCAGTGCAACCGGAACAGGCACGGGCCGCCGGACTGTTCGACGCCGCGCTGACCGGCGAACTGCGTATGCCAGAGCAGACGGCGCTGCGACTGGCCTCCGCCTGCGACGCGCTCCTGGATGGATTGCGGCAGCTGCGCGCGACCGACCTCGGTGAGGTGAACGGCTTTCCCGAGCTGCCGTCCGGCATCGCGCTCGCTCGCGGGTTCGCGTCCAAGGGAAGGGAATTCGCGGACACGCTGACCACACTCCAGGAGGCGACGCTGCGCTACAAAGCTGGATACCTATCAGCGGGGCAGTTGATGTCCGAGGCCGACGCCGCCCACCGCGCGGCGCTGGAACTCGCCGCCGACCGTTTGGACGACGGAGCATGAGCAGCGCGCCGGACCGCATCGGTGCGGCGACCGATCCGCCCTACGTCACCGATCGGGAGTCCTTCGACGCCTACACCCACCAAGAGATCTGGGAACTCGTACACGAGGCGCTGCGCCCCGCCGAACTCGGCCGCGTCGCCGAGGGCTGGCAGACGAGCGCCGAGGCGCTCGACGAGCTGTTCGCGGCGTTCGCGGCAGCGGTGCGCCGCGAATTCGCGGAATGGCACGGTGCGGCGGCGGCCGCCGCGCGCGAATCGACCGAACAGTTCCTCCGCGCCGGGGCGGCCGTCCGCGACGTCTGCGCCGAACTGCACCGGCTGATGGAGGCGAATTCCACGGCGGCGCAGGCGATCCGCGACGCGATCGCGCCGCCGCCCGAACCCTACGCACCGAATCCCGACCCGGTGCTCGAGGCCATCGAGGGCGGGCCGCGCAAGATGGCGCACGACATCGCCGCCGCCGAGGCGCTCGCCGACGCCCAGGACACTCTGACCTTCGGCTACAACTCGACCCTCGTGGCGTCCGGCGATGCCGTGCCCGTCTTCGGTACGCCCGATCCGAGCGGTGAGGCCGCGCGGTGAGGTGGGTCTTCTCGCCGGACGAGTTCACCTACGTGTGGTCGGCGGAGACCGGTCTCGACCGCCGCCCCTACCCCATCAACATGGCCCACCGCGGCACCGTCCGCAGCGAGAACGACTGGGACAAGCTCAAACTCGTCGAACGCTTCCGGCGTAACGCCGACCCCGACCTGACCGGCGCACTCACCCTCTGCGCCCGCGGCGACGTCACCACGATCACGCTCTCGGGCGACCGCTACGCGCCGGACGAGCGCGCCGACGAACCCATCCTCGCTTTCGGCGCCACCCACCTGGTGTGGGGCACCGTGATCGTCGCGGGCGCCTGCGACGTCACCGTGATCGCCTGCCACGCAAAGAATGTCGCGCAGCATTTGGTGGCCGCGATGGGCTCCGCGCCCGCGGGCAGGCTCGCCCCGATGCGGGAACCACGCGAGGCCGTCCTCTACGAAGACCCCAACCATTGGACACAGCAGTCCGAGGCCGCGCTGCGCGCCGCCGCCCTGCGCCAGACGCTGCACCGGCCGATCGACGCCCGCGGCTTCATCACCGTCACCGTCGCCCCGGAAGACCCGATGTCGCCGCCGACCCGCCACCGCACCTGGCTCGACTTCACCGACGACGGACGCTACCTACTGACCACCAGCACCGATCTCACCCTGGCCCCGGTCACCGAACCCGCGCTGGCCACCCACCTCACACGGTTGGCCGCCATCGGCTGAGAGCGGGTCGCGTGCGCCTCAGGCGTCGCCGATGCCTAGATCTTCTCGTGCCTGGGCGACGAAGGACGCGAGGAAGTCCGTGACTCCGGTTGTCTTCCGGACGATCTCGGTGATCAAGGGCGGGCCGACTCGGCGCAGGCTCTCGCCGGTCTCACCGGACCCGCCGAAATGGGGCGGTTCATTCGGGGAGGGGGAAGCCGAGGGATTCGGCGGCGGGGTGAGGGGTGGGGTGGGGCCAGCGGGTGGCGACGGCTTCGGTGGTGGAGAGGGAGCGGAGTTCGGCGCGGTCGAGGTAGAGGGTGCCGTCGAGATGGTCGGTTTCGTGTTGGACGATGCGGGCGGGCCAGCCTCGGACGATCTCGTCGATCGGGCGGCCGTGCTCGTCGTGGGCGGTGAGGCGGATTTCGGCGGGGCGAGAGACGACGGCCTGCCAGCCGGGGACGCTGAGGCAGCCCTCGAAGAAGGCGACCTTCGCGGGGCCGGTCGGCTCGTAACTCGGGTTGATCAGGACGCGGAAGGGCACCGGCCGTCGCCCGCGGGCGGCGCGGACCTCGTCGGATACTTCCGCGAAGTCCTCGATCACCGCCAGTCGCAACGGAATTCCGACCTGCGGGGCGGCGAGGCCGACGCCGGGCGCCGCGTGCATCGTCGCGCGCATGGCGGCGATGAACCGCGCCAGCAGGTCGTCGTCGAGCTGTCCGTCGAACGGAGCGCTGGGCCTGCGCAGGACCGGGTCGCCGGCCGCGACGATCGGTAATGGATCGTCGGCGGAGAGCAATTCGGCTACCCGAGCCGCGAGCGAGCGCGCATCGTCGATAGGGACTTCCATGCCGCCAGCATCCCAACCGCACGGGGTGGGTGCACGCCGGGTCTGCCGATTCGCGCCGCAGCCGGGTCGGAACAGTGCGGCATCCGCGCCGGATGCCCGCGGTCGCGAGGACGACGACCGTGCTCCACGAGGGTTCCAGCCGCCCGGCGGGACCGGTGGACCGGGTAGTCCCGATACATACCCGGCTCGCGTGCAAGACGTGTGGCCGAGCCGACGCGCGTGGTCGCCCGACGCCTCAGCGGCGCGGTGCGGCCATGGAAAATCCGTTGTTCGCGAGCAGCGGGATCCGTAACGTCGCGTCGGTTTGTCCGCCATCGATCGAAGGAGTCGACACTGCCATGAAACCTGTCACCGAACGCGACATCAGGTCGTCGTTCGTCAACTGTTCCAAGGGCGACGCGAAACGGTTGTCCGTGCCCCGCGACCTCGAGCAGCGACCGTGGGACGATCTGGATTTCCTCGGCTGGGGCGATCCGTCGCTGCCCGGCCGCTGCTACCTGGTGGTTCCGCGAGACGATCAGCTGGTCGGCGTCGCCTTGCGCCACGAAACGGGCGGGACCGGCAAGCCGCAGATGTGCGCGATCTGCCTGACCACGCACACCGGCGGCGACGTGGTCCTGATGACCGCGCACAAGGCGGGCGATTCGGGCCGCCGCGGCAACTCGATCGGCACCTATATGTGCGCCGACCTGGCCTGTTCGCTGTACGCACGCGGTAAGAAGCGCCCCGCCCTCGGCAGTCGCTACCGCGAAGACCTGACGCTCGAGGAGAAGATCGACCGGGTCCGCGAGAACATCGACGCCTTCCTCACCAGGCTCTACAGCTGACCTGCGCCGCCCATCCGAAAGGAGGTAGATGCCATGCGCCGACACTCAGTACCCCGCACCCCGCAACGCCCCGAGTATCCCGCTCCCCCATCGGAACTCGGGGCGCCGGGATTCCTCTTCGGTCGAGACGCGCCGACAGCGGACGGACCGTCCCGTCCCGAGAGGAATCCGAGGCACAACCACCGACCGAAGACGATCGGGGCCGGAAAGGTCGAAAAATGGTCGGGGTGACAGGATTTGAACCTGCGACCCTCCGCTCCCAAAGCGGATGCGCTACCAAGCTGCGCTACACCCCGTGGCCTCGCGGTGGCGGGGGCCGCCGACGAGTATGAATCGTTCTTTGAGCGGGTGACGGGAATCGAACCCGCACCATCAGCTTGGAAGGCTGAGGTTCTACCATTGAACTACACCCGCAGGCATACGACATCGATGGGATCGCCACGATGTCGTGTGCACCACGCACTGTACCGAATCCGGTTCCGTAAACGCCAATCGCCCCCGTCCGCGCGGTACGACCCGAGCCGTCACCCCTGACCGTCGGGGCGGGCAATCCTCCCGATCGAGTGACCCAGCACACTCTCGGCATGTCGAGTTGCGACTCTCCAGCGAACCCGAATCGTTGTGTAACACCAACACTTCTGTAACGATCACACATCAGATCGCCATTCGCGAGGCATCGAAAACTCGTTGTAAAACCGCGTTTTTCAGTGCCGGGTGGCTTGCTAGGATCCTTTTTGCCGGACGGGGGTATCTGGAAAGGGGGCGGTGAGCGTGCACCGAGCGAGGTGGACAGAACCGCGTAGCAGTAGTGATCGGGGTGAGGCCGGCACCTGTGTGCGCACAGGGCACCCGGGTACCGACGTCGCCCGCGATCGGTGAAGACGATGGCGACCGACATCGAACCGCCAGTCGCCGCGATGTGTCGCGCCTGGGCACGGGCGGTGTGCTCCGAGCCCGGCTCGCACACGACACCACACCAGCTGGAACCTGTACTCATCGAGCTGGTCGAACGGCTGCTGTATCTAGCCAAGCACGAACCCTTCCCCGTGCCGGAGGCGCGAATGCTCGGCGCGCGCCTCGCCGAGCCGCCTTTCGAGCGGACCAGGATGCTGGCCCAGGCAAGCCGCTGGCTGCTCGGCTTCCCCTCGGGCAGGCCGGGGTCGCTGGTGGCGACCCGCTGGCCGTTCGTGGCGAGCCAGGCCATCGACAGCTATGCCCAGGCCTTGCAGGAGCGGGCGCTGGCCCAGCAGGAGCAGAGCCTGTCCGCGAAGGTGTCGCTGCGCGTGCAGGAGATCGCCGCTCTCCAGCACCGGCTGCGTCACGAGGCAACCCACGACGCGCTCACCGACCTGGCCAACCGCACCCTGCTCCAGGATCAAGTGCGCCGGATGGCCACCGATCCGAACAGTTGCGTCGGACTGTTGCTGATCGACCTGGACCGGTTCAAGCAGATCAACGACGGCTACGGGCACGCGGTCGGCGACGAGGTGCTGGTCGAGTTGGCCAACCGGCTGCGCGAGGTGTGCCCGCCGGACACGGTGATCTGCCGGTACGGCGGTGACGAGTTCGTGCTGGCGGTGAACCGGGACGGCAAGACCCTCACCGAGATCGCCAACCGCATCGTGGGCGCACTGCGCGACCCGGTGTGGTCGTCGGCGGGCCCGGTGCCGGTCTCGGCGAGCGTGGGCACCGCCTACAACCCGCCGGGCGCCCCATGCGACTTCACCGATCTGCTACGGCGCGCCGACCGGGCGATGTACACGGCCAAGACGGCGGGCGGGCGACGGTTCGCGTTCTCCGACTCCGACGAACCGGAGATAGACGCGGCCGTCGCCGGCTGAACTGGCAACCGGTGCGCCCGCGGGCGCACCGGTGGTCGGCAGCCGCCCGGAACCGGCTCAACTCGGCTGACAGGTGGGGCACCAGAAGAGATTGCGCCCCTCGAGCACCGCGTGAGCAACCGGCTCGGCACACACTCGGCAACCCGCGCCGGGGCGGCGGTAGACATAGGTGCGCGGACGATCGGGGGCGTAGGACGGTTCGCCGTGATCGTGTTCGGGGCGCACCACGTGCATGCGCCCGGTCGCCACCCCGACCGGCATCAGCTCGACCAGATCCGCCCAGAGGGCGCGCCACTCTTCGGCACTCAGCTCGACGCCGGGACGATAGGGCGAAATGCCGTGCCGGAAGAGCACTTCGGCGCGGTAGACGTTCCCGACGCCCGCGATGACGCTCTGGTCCATCAGCAGCGCGCCGATCGGCCTGCGGGAACGGCGGATTCGCGCGAAGGCGCGGTCCGGGTCGGCATCGGAGCGCAACGGGTCGGCACCGAGGCGGTCGGTCAGCGCCTCGACCTCCGGCGGGAGCAGCACCTCGCAGGCGGCGGGACCGCGCAGGTCGGTGCCGACGCCGGCGCCGCCGATCATGCGCATCCTGACCTGCCCGATCGGCGCGCCCATCGGCAGCTCCGAGTCGTAGAACTTGCCGTAGAGCCCGAGGTGCACGTGCACCGCGAGCCCGGATTCGTAATGGTGGAGCAGGTGTTTGCCGTGGGCTTCCGAGCGCACGAGCCGTTGCCCGTCCACCAGGGCGGCGCCATCGGCGAACCGGCCCTGCGGACTCGACACCCGCACCACACCGCCCGCGAACACCTGCTGGTGCTGGTTCGCCAGGCGGTGCAGCGTATGCCCTTCAGGCATCTGCCGACGCGACCTCAGTACGCCGGGACGGCGGGTGCGACACCGGTCTTCTCGTACTCGGCCAGGATGTCGATGCGGCGCTGGTGACGCTCCTCCTCCGACCACGCGGTGGAGACGAACGCGTCCACGATGGCCAGCGCCTCCTCGGTGGAGTGCATGCGGCCGCCGATGCCGATCAGCTGCGCGTTGTTGTGCTCGCGGGCAAGCTTCGCGGTCTCCACGCTCCAGGCCAGGGCGCAGCGGGCGCCGGGCACCTTGTTCGCGGCGATCTGCTCGCCGTTGCCGCTGCCGCCGAAGACCAGCCCGAGGCTGCCAGGATCGGCGACGGTGCGGCGCGCCGCCTCGATGCAAAAGGCGGGGTAGTCGTCGAGTGCGTCGTACTCGAGGGCGCCGCAGTCGACGACCTCGTGGCCCGCCTGCTGGAGATGGGCCTTGACGTGATTCTTCAGTTCGAAACCGGCATGGTCGGCACCCAGGTATACGCGCATGGCTGCGATTGTGTCAGGCCACGCGACGGCGGATCCGAGAGGGCACCGTCCGCCATTAACACCGGGGCCGCGTGGCGCGAATCTGGTGACACGGGAGGCGCCCGCGGCGCCGACCAGGTGTGTCCGAGAGCACAGCCGCAGCGGCCCCTCGGACGCGAGAAACCCGTCCCCACCGATGAATAGAGTGCACTTCATGCAGCCGCACGAACCGACGCCGCCGGACCGAGCCGACCAGCCGGAGCCAACGGACGCGCCGCCGAGCGGGTGGGGGTACACACAGCAACCGCCGCAGCACGGCTCGGCGACGCCACAGCACACGGGCGCCCACCCCACCTACGGCACGTCATCATTCGCCGCCACATCGATGTCGCCCTATGGCGATGCCTCTTCTACCCGCTACGGCGCTGAATCTTCGGCACCATACAGCGCGTCGTCCACGCCCACCGGCACTGTGCCTTCGGCGCCGTACGGCGCCGCGTCATCCACGCCCTACGGTCCTGGGTCTTCGGTGCCCTACGGCCCTGGGTCCTCGGCGCCATACGGCACGGTGCCCTCGTCATACGGGTCCCTTCCGATGACGCCCTACGGCACTCCCCCGCCCGTGCCGCCGCAGAACATGCCGCGCGGCTTGTCCCCGTTCGGGATGCCCGCCAGGCACAGCTGGGAGATCCCGCTGCTTGTCGTGGTGGTGGTGTGCACGGTGGTCGCGTACTTGATCGCCATCGTGACGCTCGTCGTCGTGCTGGCCGACGGCGCGGTGCCGAGCGACTATCTGCTGCTGTTGGTCTTCGCTCCGCTATTGGTTTGGGTGGGGCGAGGTTTCAACTACGCGACACAGCGGGTGAACGGCGTGAAGATGTCGCCGACACAATTCCCCGAGGGCTATCAGATGGTGGTCGAGGCGGCCGCCAGGTTCGGCATGGCGAAGGTGCCCGACGCCTACGTGGTGCTGGGCAACGGCCAGATCAACGCCTTCGCCTCCGGGCACGGCTTCCGGCGCTTCGTCGTGGTCTACAGCGACCTGTTCGAAATCGGCGGCGAGGCACGGGAACCCGACGCGCTCGCCTTCATCATCGGCCACGAGGTCGGCCACATCGCCGCCGGGCACACCTCGTACTGGCGACAGCTGGGCATGTTCCTGGTGCCGTTCCTGCCGATCCTCGGCAGTTCGCTGATCCGCTCGCAGGAATACACCGCTGACAACCACGGCTACTGCAACCGGCATACCGGCGCGGCCGCCGCGATGGGCACGCTGGCGGCGGGCAAGTACATGAACACCCTCGTCGGCTTCGACGAGATGGCCGACCGCGCCGCCACCGAGAAGGGCGGCTTCGTCTGGTTCGTCAACGCCATGTCCTCGCACCCGGTGCTGACCTGGCGGATGTGGGCGCTGCGCGACCGCAGCAGGCACGGCAGGCTCTTCCTGCGCCCGAGCCCGCAGCCCTCGGTGGGCGTCGCGCCGTACGGGCCGTACGGCGAGGTGCCGAGTCTGCCGCCGAAGCCGGTGGCCTGAGCCGGAGCGACCGGGCGTCGCGAGCACGCGGCGCCCGGTTCGCGTTCAGTCGAAGACCGGGTCTTCGGTCCTGGTCCGCTTGAGCTCGAAGAAGTGCGGGTAGGAAGCCAGCGCGACGACGCCGTCCCAGATCTTGCCCGCCTCTTCACCGCGCGGGATGCGCGAGAGCACCGGGCCGAAGAACGCCACGCCGTTGACGTGGATGGTCGGGGTGCCGACGTCCTTGCCGACCTTGTCCATGCCCTCGTGGTGGCTCTTGCGCAGCGCCTCGTCGTACTCGGTGCTCTCGGCGGCCTGCGCGAGCTCGGCGGGCAGCCCCACCTCGGCGAGCGCGTCGGCGATCACCGCGGCCAGCCGCTCCTTGGTGGTCGGCTGATCGTATTCGGCCTTGCGGTCGTGAATACGGCTGCCCATCGCGGTGTAGAGCGGGGCGAGCACCTTGTCGCCGTGCTCCTTGGCCGCGGCGATGGCGACGCGCACCGGGCCCCAGCCGCTGTTCATCAGCTCGCGGTACTGCTCGGGCAGATCCCGGCCCTCGTTCAGCACCGCGAGGCTCATCACATGGAAGCGCGCCTCGATGTCGCGGACCTGCTCGACCTCCAAGATCCAG
>NZ_BDCF01000027.1 GCF_001613365.1 Nocardia xishanensis NBRC 101358 | reverse complement strand
CGCTTCGTGATCGTAGGCGGCGGCCTCGCCGCGGCCAAGCTGTCGGAAGCCCTGCGCGACAACGACTTCGACGGCACCATCACCCTCGTCGGCGCCGAGGAACATCTTCCCTACGACCGACCTCCGCTGTCCAAGGAACACCTGTTCGGCAAGAAGCAGCTTGCCGATTTCACGGTCGATCCGGCGCAGTGGTACCGCGACCATCACGTGGATCTGCTGCTCGGCACCACCGTCACCGGAATCGATCGGGAGGCGAAGACGATCCGATTGCCGGACGACTCCACCCTCCCCTACGACAAGCTCGCGCTGGCCACCGGATCGACGCCGCGCACCCTGCCGCTGCCGGGCGCCGACGCCCCCAACGTCTACACGCTGCGCACCATCGAGGACTCGGACACTCTCATCGAGCTGTTCGGTCAGAGCAGCCGGCTCGCCATCATCGGCGCCGGCTGGATCGGTCTCGAGGTGGCGGCGGCGGCACGGGCCGCGGGGGTGGCGGTCACCGTGGTGGAGACCGCCGAACAGCCGCTGCTCGGCGCGCTCGGGCCCGAGATGGGCGCGGTCTTCGCCGATCTGCACCGCGCGCACGGCGTCGACCTCCGCTTGGGCGCCCAGGTCGAGGCGATCACCACGCACGAGGGCATCGCGACGGACATCGCCGACGGCGTGCGGCTGGCCGACGGGACGACCGTCGCCGCCGACGCCGTGCTGGTCGCGGTGGGCGCCAAGCCGAACATCGAGATCGCCGCGAAGGCGGGGCTCGCGGTGGACAAGGGCGTGCTCGTCGACGAGAGCCTGGTCACCAGCGATCCGGACATCGTCGCGGTGGGCGACATCGCCGAACAGCAGCATCCTGGACTCGGCCGCCGCGTCCGGGTGGAGCACTGGGCGAACGCGCTCAACCAGCCCGCCGTCGCGGCCGCGACCATGCTAGGCAAGTCGGCGACCTACGACCGGCTGCCCTATTTCTTCACCGATCAGTACGACCTGGGCATGGAGTACACCGGCTACGCCGCCCGGGCGGGTACGAACGCGTGGTGGTGCGCGGCGATCTGGCGGGACGCGAGTTCGTCGCGTTCTGGCTGGACCCGCAGAACCGGGTGCTGGCGGGCATGAACGTCAACGTCTGGGACGTGACCGACCGGATCAAGGAGCTGATCACCGCGGGTGCGCCGGTCGATCCGGACCGCCTCGCCGACACGTCCACCGAACTGTGATTCGGATCACCGAAGGCCGCGCGCGCGATATGTCGAAGCGCGCCACTCCGTTCCGACCTACCTGCGAGAGCGCCGAAGGGGCGCGCCGATCCGCGAGGAGCCGACCGTGAAGTACATGTTGCTCAAGACCTACAGCGACGCCGCGTTCTGCGACACCCCGATATCGGAGTGGGCGCCGGAAGACATCAAGGCGCACATCGACTTCCAGCGCGCGCTGGGCGAGGAACTGGCCAAGTCGGGCGAACTTGTCGACGCGCAGGGCCTGGCGGGACCGACCGAGGCGCGGGTGGTCAGCGCCGACGGCCGCTCCGCCCCGGTGATCACCGACGGTCCGTTCCCCGAGACCAAGGAATTCCTGGCCGGGTACTGGCTCGTCGACGTGGACAGCCCCGACCGCGCGTTGCAGATCGCCGCCCAGGCCTCGGCCGCGCCCGGCCCCGGCGGCAAGCCGATCGGCGAGTACATCGAAGTGCGCGCGGTGATGAGCGCTCCCGCCGCCGAACAGTGACGATCGCACCCGGCGCCGAGGCTCTGCTGCGCGAACTCGCGCCCCAGGTCCTCGGCGTCCTGGTGCGCCGGTTCGGCGACTTCGACGCCGCAGAGGACGCGGTGCAGGAGGCCATGCTCGCCGCGGCGACCCAGTGGCCCGCCGAGGGACTGCCGGACAATCCGCGCGGCTGGCTCATCCAGGTCGCGCAGCGCAGGATGGCGGACGCGGTGCGCGCCGAGGCGGCTCGGCGACGCAGGGAGACAGCGGTTTTCGAGCGCGAGGTGCCGGACGCGGAGACCGTCGACCGGGACGACACACTGGCGATGTTCTTCCTGTGCTGCCACCCTGCGCTGTCCTCGGCGAGCGCGATCGCGCTGACGCTGCGTGGGGTCGGCGGGCTCACCACCGCGGAGATCGCGCGCGCCTTCCTGCTGCCGGAACCGACCATGGCCCAGCGCATCGCGCGGGCCAAGAAGCGCCTCGCCACGCTGGATCGCCCGTTCGCCCGGCCCGACGACACCGAATGGCGCGAGCGGCTCGGCTCGGTGTTGCACGTGCTCTACCTGATCTTCACCGAGGGGCATACCACCACCTCGGGCGCCGACTTGCAGCGCACCGACCTCTCGGGCGAGGCGATCCGGCTGACGCGCGCGGTGCACCGTCTGCTGCCCGACGACGTCGAGGTCACCGGATTGCTGGCGCTCATGTTGCTCACCGACGCTCGCCGGGCCGCCCGCGTCGGACCGCACGGCGAGCTGATCCCGCTGGCCGAACAGCAGCGCGGCCGCTGGAACCGGGCCATGATCACCGAGGGCGTGCGTCTCGTCACGGGCACTCTCCCGCAAGGGCTCATCGGCGCGTATCAGGTGCAGGCGGCGATCGCGGCGGTGCACGGGCAGGCGCTGCGCGCCGAGGACACCGACTGGCCGCGCATCCTGGCCCTCTACAACGTGCTCGAACGCATCGCGCCGAATCCGATGGTCACCCTCAACCGGGCGGTCGCGGTCGCGATGGTGCACGGCCCGTCCGCCGGGCTCGAACTGATCGGCACTCTCGACGACTCGCTCGGCGCGGCCGGGCATCGGCTCGACGCCGTGCGCGGGCATCTGCACGAGATGTCCGGCGACCAGGCGACCGCCATCGCGCACTACACCGCGGCGGCCGGGCGAACCACGAGCCTGCCGGAGCGGGACTATCTGACGCTGCGCGCGGCGCGACTGCACCAGGCGTCGGCGGCGCGGCCCTAACTCCGGCCGCCCGCGAACCGATCCGGCAGACCGCGGCAGACACCACTTCCGGCCTGCGCGGCAGCGCGACACCATCATGCGAGCAAACGCGGCGAACCTGACCTCCGGTCTGTGCGGCAGCGCGACCCCCGGCGTGGGCGTTCCCGCGCTGCGGAAGGCGCTGTCCCGCGGCCCGTTTCCCGCGGGTCGAGGATGCGTGCCGCGGCCATGCGGGCAGACTGCTGGTGTGACAGCGACATTCAGCGCGGGCGTCCTGCTGTTCCGCCGCACCGGAGAGGGTGAGGCCGAGGTCCTGCTCGGCCACATGGGCGGGCCGTTCTGGGCGCGCAAGGACCAGGGAGCCTGGTCGATCCCGAAGGGCGAATACACACCGGACACCGAGGACGCCGTGCTGGCGGCCCGCCGCGAGTTCACCGAAGAGCTTGGGTTACCCGCGCCGGATGGTGAATGGGTCCCGATGGGCGAGGTGCGCTACAGCAGCGGCCGCAAACGGCTGCTGGCCTGGGCGGTCGAAGGCGACCTCGACCCGGAGGAGGTGAACCCCGGCACCTTCGAGATGGAATGGCCACCGCATTCCGGCCGCCTCGTCGCCTTCCCGGAGATCGATCGCGCCGAATGGTTCGATCTGGCCGCCGCGCACGACAAACTGGTCAGCGGGCAGCGGCCCTACCTCGATCGCCTCGTCGAGCACCTGCGCGCGGCAGCCGATCCAGACCTGAACCCGCCCGACGACGCTCGGTCATGACGCGGGGCCCGGCCGCGCGGAGCGCTCAGGCCGACGCCCACTTCTCGCCGGTGATGAGCTCGTAGGCCTCCTGGTACTTGCGGCGGGTGGCGTCAACGATGTCGGCCGGAATCTCCGGGCCGGGAGGCTCCTTGTCCCAACCGGTCGAAGTGGACCAGTCCCGGACGAACTGCTTGTCGAAGGAGGGCTGCGGACGGCCGGGCTGCCACTGGTCGGCGGGCCAGAAACGCGAGGAGTCCGAGGTGAGCACCTCGTCGCCGAGGGTGAGAACGTCACCGTCCCAGCCGAATTCGACCTTCGTATCCGCGATGATGACGCCCTTGCTCGCGGCGTGCTCGGCCCCGCGCAGATAGATGTCGAGGGTGTGGGCGCGCAGCTGCTCGGCCACCTCGCGACCTTCCTGGTTCACCACGTCGGCGAAGGTGATCGGCTCGTCGTGACCTTCGGACGCCTTGCTGGTCGGCGTGAAGATCGGCTCGGGCAGCTTGTCGCCGTCGCGCAGGCCGGGCGGCAGCGCGACACCGGACACGGTGCCGGTGCGCTCGTATTCCTTCAGGCCCGATCCGGTGAGGTAGCCGCGGGCGATGCACTCCACGTGCACCATCTTCAACGGCTTCACCCGGACGCCGCGGCCCGCGAACTCCGCCGGGATGTCGGTGGTGGACAGCACGTGATTGGGCACGTCGGAGAAGAACCGGAACCACCAGTTCGACAGCTGGGTCAGCAGCGCGCCCTTCTCCGGGATCGGCGTCGGCAGCACCACGTCGTACACCGAGACCCGATCGGAGGCCACCAGCAGCAACGTGTCGCCGTCCTCGTACAGGTCGCGCACCTTACCGGCGTGCACATGCTTCAATGTGGAGCCTCCGAATCCCTCGATGTGTGTCTGCGCTGCACAGAAACGATACCGCCGCCCCCTGCACCAGCCGGTGCCGCCGCCCGCCCGGCCATCCCGGCGATCAGTAGTACTTCGCAGAGTGTTCGTACGCTTCGCAAAGGCTGCAACGTCTGCGAGGCGTACGAAACCTCTGCGAGGTCAGCTACGAGCGGGCGGCGAGGACCGGGGGCGTCGGGTCGCGCTACTAGGGTTGGCGGGAAAAGTTCCGCGCGGGCGGGCTCGCCCGGTGGCATTGTGGACGCTGTCGCGCTCCCGGTGGGCGATCCCGCCGCGAGTTCGCACCGTGCCGTGTTCGTCGAAGAGCGAAGGAGTTCCATGTCTGCCCCGAATCTCACCCGCGACCAGGCGATCGAGCGCGCCGCCACGGTCGGCGTCGAGAACTACCGCATCGAACTCGATCTCACCGGCCAGCCGACCAGCGCCGACGCCGCGGTCGGCGAGACGTTCGGCTCGAAGACCACCGTGACCTTCACCGCGACGCCGGGCGCGAGCACCTTCGTCGACATCGTCGCCGCGGGCGTGCGCTCGGCGGTGCTCAACGGCGTCGCGCTCGACGTCTCCGACTACGACGAGGCCAAGGGCATCGCGCTGCACGACCTGGCCGAGCGCAACGAGCTGGTCGTCGAGGCCGACTGCGTGTACTCCCACACGGGCGAGGGCCTGCACCGATTCGTCGACCCCACCGACGACAAGGTCTACCTGTACTCGCAGTTCGAGACCGCCGACGCCAAGCGCATGTTCGCCTGCTTCGACCAGCCGGACCTCAAGGCCACCTTCGACATCACCGCCACCGCGCCCGCCGACTGGGAGGTCGTCTCCAACGGCGCGGGCAGCCGCGAGGAGATCGGCGGGGTCGCGGTGCACACCTTCGCCACGACGCCGCGGATGAGCACCTACCTGGTCGCGATGATCGCGGGCCCGTACGCGAAGTGGACCGACACCTACACCGACGAGCACGGCTCGATCCCGCTCGGCATCTTCTGCCGCGCGTCGCTGGCCGAGCACATGGACGCCGACCGCCTCTTCACCGAGACCAAGCAGGGCTTCGGCTTCTACCACCGCAACTTCGGCGTGCCCTACGCGTTCGGCAAGTACGACCAACTGTTCGTGCCGGAGTTCAACGCGGGCGCGATGGAGAACGCGGGCGCGGTGACCTTCCTGGAGGACTACGTCTTCCGGTCCAAGGTGACCCGCGCGTCCTACGAGCGCCGCGCCGAGACCGTGCTGCACGAGATGGCGCACATGTGGTTCGGCGATCTGGTCACCATGCGGTGGTGGGACGACCTGTGGCTGAACGAGTCGTTCGCCACCTTCGCCTCGGTGCTGTGCCAGTCCGAGGCCACCGAGTACACCAACGCGTGGACCACCTTCGCGAACGTCGAGAAGTCCTGGGCGTACCGGCAGGATCAGCTGCCCTCCACGCACCCGATCGCCGCCGACATCCCCGACCTCGCCGCGGTGGAGGTCAACTTCGACGGCATCACCTACGCCAAGGGCGCGAGCGTGCTCAAGCAGCTGGTCGCCTATGTCGGGCTGGAGCCGTTCCTGGCCGGTCTGCGTGACTACTTCGCCGAACATGCCTACGGCAACGCCACATTCGACGACCTGCTCAGCGCGCTGGAGAAGTCCTCCGGCCGCGACCTGTCCACCTGGGGCGCCCAGTGGCTCAAGACCACCGGCCTGAACATCCTGCGGCCCGATTTCAAGGTCGACGCCGACGGAAAGTTCACTTCCTTCGCGGTGATCCAGGAGGGCGCGGCTCCCGGCGCGGGTGAGCGGCGCGTGCACCGGCTCGCGGTCGGCGTCTACGACGATCAGGACGGCAAGCTGGTCCGCACGCACCGCGTCGAGCTGGACCTCGACGCCGCCGAGCGCACCGAGGTACCCGAGCTGGTCGGAGTGCCGCGCGGCAAGTTCGTGCTGGTCAACGACGACGACCTGACCTATTGCTCGGTGCGGCTCGACGCCGGCTCGCTGGACGTGCTCGTCAACCGGATCGCCGACATCGCCGAACCGCTCCCCCGCACGCTGGCCTGGTCGGCGGCGTGGGAGATGACCAGGCAGGCCGAGTTCAAGGCTCGCGATTTCGTCGCGCTGGTCCAGCGCGGGGTCGGCGCGGAATCCGAGATCGGCGTGGTGCAGCGGCTGCTCATGCAGGCGCACACCGCGATCGGCAGCTACGCCGAGCCCGCGTGGGCGAGCTCGGTCGGCTGGCCCGAATTCGCCGACCGCCTGCTGGAATTGGCGCGGGAAGCCGAGCCGGGCTCGGATCACCAGCTGGCCTTCGTCAACGCGCTGGCCGGCGCGCGGCTGTCGGCCTGGCACACGGAGGTGCTGCGCGAACTGCTCGACGGCGATCCGGCCGCGCTCGGCCTGGCCGGCCTCACGGTCGACACCGATCTGCGCTGGCGGCTCGTCGCCGCGCTCGCCGCGGCGGGCGAGATCGACGCCGAGGGCGCGGCCACCCCGACCATCGACCGTGAGCTCGCCAACGACCCGACCGCCGCGGGCAAGCGCCAGGCCGCGGCCGCGGCGGCCGCGCGGCCGATCGCCGAGGTCAAGGAACAGGCGTGGAGCACGGTGATGAACGACGATTCGGTCCCCAACATCACCGCGCGCGCGATCGTCGGCGGCTTCGCCCCGGCGGGCCAGGGCGAGCTGCTCGGCTCGTTCGTGGAGCGGTACTTCGCCGAGATCCCCGCGGTGTGGGAGCGCCGGTCGAGCGAGGTCGCGCAGACGGTTGTAGTCGGCCTCTACCCGGCATGGGAGATCACCGACAACGCGGTCGCCGTGGCGGACAAGTTCCTCGCCGAGAACCACCCGCCCGCGCTGCGCCGCCTGGTCTCCGAGGGCAAGGCGGGCATCGAACGCTCGCTGCGCGCGCGGGCCTTCGACGCCCGCTAGGTCCGGCCCCCATCCGGAGGGGCCACGGCGTCCCTCCGGATGGTCAGCGGGCGAGGAAGTGCCAGCCGAGCCAGATCCAGCACAGTACGGCGATGATCCGTACCGCGCGGTGGTCGAGCGCGGCGGCGGCCACTTCGGTCAGCGGGGCGATCAGATCGCGGCGGAGGTGGGCGAGCGCGGTCAGGCCGACGGCGAGTGCGAGGAGGACGGCGAAACCCGCGATGACGATGGCGCGTTCGGTCATCGGGTCACCAGCCAGTAGCCCACCGCCAGCCAGGCGAGCCAGCCCGCGAAGCGCAGCGGGCCGTGTTCGAGGGCCGGATCGAGGAGCGTCGAAAGAGTCGGGTGCTGGTCGCTCGGTGTCATCCAATCCGGTTGGCGGACGAACGCGTACGCCTCCCAGCCGACGGCCGCGAGCAGCAGCGCGGACCAGATCGCGGTACCACGCCGCAGCGACGGGTCCTTCGGCCGGACCGCACTTTCGGCACGGATGGCCCGGACCAAGGCGGCTGCGCCGACGACCAGCACCAGCGCGGTCGCGGCCCAACCGAACGGCCGGGTCACCCACCCGACCGCCGCCACCGCGACCACGCAGGCGACCGTGAGCGCGCGCCGTCCGCTGGACGAACGCGCGGCGGGCGTCGAATCCGCGGCCACCGTCGCAGGATACGACCGCGTTGGTCTCTACGCGTGCGGGTCAGTGGAAACGCGTGCCGTGGAGACCGACCACAGCATGGACGCGAACGTGATCGCGCCCCGCTCAGCGGAACAGTTCGACGTTGTCCCGGGCCCACTGCGCGAAGGTGGTGGCCGGTGCGCCGGTGACGTCCGCGATCGTGGTCGTGGCCTGTTGCGGATGCTGCACCATGCTCGCGATTCCGTCGACGTACCACTGCGCGTACGGTCCCATCTCGGGTTCGAACATCCGGATCGCCTCGTCGCGCGGTATCCGCACGACGGCGAGGTCCCGACCGATCGCGGCCCCGATGGCGTGGATCTTCTCGGCCCTGGTGAGCGTCTCCGGGCCGGTCAGCTCGTACGTGTTGCCCGCGTGTCCCTCGGCGAGCAGCACCTTCGCCGCGACGCGGGCGATGTCGTCCATGGTGATGGGCGCATTCGCGGCGTCCGGGTAGGGATCGCGGATCTCGTCGGAGCCCTTGATCTGGCCGGCCCAGCCGGCGGCGTTCTCGCTGAACTCACCGGCGTACAGATGAGTCCAGTCCAGGCCGGAGCCCTCGACGGCCTTCGCGATGGGCTGCCAGTCGGTGGACGCGTCACCGGATAGGTCGACGATGTGCCGGATACCCGCCGCCTTCGCCAGCTCGACGACCTCGTTCACCGTCTCCAGCACCGGCGCGAGATACATGCGGTCGACGCCCTCGAAGGCGGCGGGCAGCGAGGAGAGCCGCCGCAGATAGCCGTGCGCGACCTCGACGCCCGCGGGGAATCCCGCCAGCTCGGGCCGGTTCGACAGCGCTCGCACGTCCGTCGCGCCGCCCGCGAGCAGGTGGTCGACCACCATCCGTCCGATGTTGCCGGTGGCGCCCGTGACAAGAATTCTCATCTTCCCAAGGTGCCTGCGGTCCGCGGCACCCGACAACCCCGAAATCCCTGGCGCCGCAAGCACTCCCGAAACGCCTGCGGCGCGCTCACCCGAATCCGGATGAGCGCGCCGCGAGCACGCTGGTGACGTGTGGGATCAGCGACCGATGGCGGCGGCCATCACGCGGACCGCGGAGATCAGGCCGTCGATCAGCTGACCCTGGCGGATGGAGCTGAGCGCGGCGGTGACGCCGAGCTGGCAGACGCGATCGTTCGCACGGTCGGCCACCTCGTGGCCGGAGCGGACCTCGATCGCCTTCTCGTTGGGCGAGACGGCGATGAGCACCGAACGCGCCGCCTCGGGGGTCGAGGTGAAGAGCTCGTCCGCGCCGGCGGCCGTGTCGGCTCCGAGATCGCCGATGTAGATGTTGAAGCGCACCTTGGTCGCCCTGGTCGCCTCGGTCAGCACGTTGTCCATGGCGAGCCGCTCTTCGTCGCTGAACGGGGCTTCCTTGAAGACATCGCCTGCCTCGTGCACACCGGACACGCGTCCGCTGCTGGTGAGGGCGTACCCGTGCGGGAGGTCGGCCTCGACCACCGCGGGCCAATTAGAACTTGCCACTTGCCCGGCCTCCGATCAGCTCAACCTGGGCGGATTCGATAGCCGCATGGCTGCCATGCGACTCAGCGGTGTGGTGGCCGTGTCCGGTCACCTCGTCGGTCGCACTCCACAGCACCGGCGCCGCGGTCCACTTCTGTCCCAGTTCGAAGTGAACCGGCTTCTCGCCGGGCAGCGGCTTACCGAGAAACGACAATCCGGCGATCGCCGCGTAGATCACCAGCGGGATGCCGACGAAGATCAGCACTGTCTCGAGAATGCTCACGGCCTTACGGTAGACGATGCTGTGTAGTAGACGCTCGACCGGTCGTCCACTCGCCCGTGTCGAAACCCGGCCGCGGCATGTCGTTCACCGCGCGAGCCGGGATCAGACCAGCCAGGCCGCCGCGTCGGGCGGCAGGTGCCCGCTCGTCAGCGGCGCGCTCGCCAGGAGCAGCTCGCCGGGCGGCAGCGGGATCGGCGCCGCGCTCGCGTTGAGCACGCAGACCAGCCCGCCGGGCCTGCGGAAGGCAAGGCAGCCCGAGGGACTGCCGTACCACTCGATCCGCGGACCCGCGAATTCCGGTCGCAGACCGCGCAATTCGATCGCCATCCGGTACAGCGAGAGGGTCGACCCGACGTCCTCCAGCTGCGTCTCCACGCTCAGCGCGGCCCACTCCGGCGGGATCGGCAGCCACGGCTTGCCCGTGGTGAACCCGAACGGCGGCCGCTCGCTCTCCCACGGAATCGGTACCCGGCAGCCGTCGCGCCCGCGTTCGGTGCGCCCGGACCGCTCCCACACCGGGTCCTGCAAAGCGTCCTCGGGCAGGTCGTCCACATTCGGCAGGCCGAGTTCGGCGCCGTTGTAGACGAACACCGAGCCGGGCAGCGCGAGCTCGACCAGGATCATCGCCCTGGCTCGCGCCAATCCGGCCGCGCCGCCGCCGTACCGGGTGACCTCGCGTTCGACGTCGTGGTTGGACAGCGTCCAAGTGGGTACTGCGCCGACCGGGGCCACCGCGGCCAGCGAGTTGTCGATCGCGTGGCGCACCGCGTCGGCGGTGAACGGGGTCTCGGCCAGCCGGAAGTTGAACGCGAGGTGCAGTTCGTCGGGTCGCACGTACTCGCCGAAGCGGGTGTTGTCGTCCACCCAGACCTCGCCGATCGACACCGCGTGCGGGTATTCGTCGATCACCTTGCGGATGCGGCGATGGATGTCGTGCACGCCGGGATTGTTGAAGCGCGGGTCGGTGTCGTCGTGGATGAGCATCTTGGTGGACACGCTCTCCATGTCCGGCAGTCCGGGCGGTTTGGCCATGCCGTGCGCCACGTCGATGCGGAAGCCGTCGACCCCGCGGTCGAGCCAGAAGCGCAGTGTCTGCTCGAAATCCGCGACGACCTCGGGATTCTCCCAGTTCAGGTCGGGCTGTTCGGGCGCGAAAAGGTGCAGGTACCACTGGCCGGGCGTGCCATCGGGCTCGGTGACCCTGGTCCAGGCGGGACCGCGGAAGATGCTCGGCCAGTTGTTGGGCGGTTCGTCGCCGTTGGGTCCGCGCCCGTCGCGGAAGATGTAGCGGGCCCGTTCCGGGCTGCCGGGCGCGGCGGCCAACGCGGCTTGGAACCAGGGGTGCTCGCGGCTGGTGTGATTCGGCACCAGGTCCATGGTGACCTTGAGTCGCCGAGCGTGCGCCTCGGCGAGAAGCCGGTCGAAGGCGGCCATGCCGCCGAAGAGGACGTCGATATCGCGCGGGTCGGCGACGTCGTAGCCACCGTCGGCCATCGGGGAGCGCATCACCGGGCAGATCCACAGCGCGTCGATGCCGAGCAGTTCCAGATAGCCGAGCTTCTCGCGGACGCCACCTAGGTCACCGATGCCGTCGCCGTCGGAATCGGCGAAGGAACGCGGGTAGACCTGGTAGAACACGGCGGATCGCCACCACTCTCGGTCTCTGCGATCCGCAGGCGCCTGCGCGGCAGGTGTAGCAGTCACATTCGTAATAGTGCCAAAGCGATTTGGCGAATGCCCTTCGGGCGAGGGCATCGCCCGCTATCTGGCGAATTCACAGCGAATCATCCCCCGCCCGCGAGCAGGCACCGCGCCTCACATCGGCGCGTTCACCAGCGAGTACGCCGCCATCTCCAGGTATTCGAGCAGCTGCTTGCGGTGCGAATCGTCGAGGACGTCCGGCTCGATCTCGGCGACCGCGATCCGCATGCAGCGCAGCCAGGCGTCGCGTTCGAGCGGGCCGATGGTGAACGGCATGTGCCGCATCCGCAGCCGCGGGTGGCCGCGTTCGTCGGAATAGGTGCGCGGACCGCCCCAGTACTGCTCGAGGAACATGCGCAGCCTGCGCTCCGCGGGGCCGAGGTCCTCCTCCGGGTAGAGCGGGCGCAGGATCTCGTCGGCGGCCACCTCGCGGTAGAACACCGCCACGATCCGCCGGAAGGTCTCCGCGCCGCCGACCGCCTCGTAGAACGACGTCGTGGTCTGCTCGCCCGAACTCATCAGGTCCTCTCGATTGGTCGAATCCCGCACTCCATTGTGCCCGTCGCGAAGCGGGCCGCCACGGCAGGACGGACCCGCGCGACGGCGGCTCAGATAGCGCAGCGGCGGCTCTTCAGCGGCAGTTAACCCAACATTGTGCGAAATCACCGTGCAATGAGGCGTGTTCCATGGTCATATTGGTGCAGTCTCCGCGGGAGATACCACATGATCTTGAAGCTGACGAAATCGGGGTCACCCACATGAAGCAGCGGCACGGCCGGTCACACGAGGCCAGGACCCACCGACAACTCCAGCCCGCCGACGTCCACAATCGTGGGTCGGGGGCTACTCCGCTGCACATCTTGTCCGACCATCATCCGGGGACACCGCGTCGCCCCGGTGAGGCTCCTCATCGCGCCGATCACGGCCACCACCTCACGCCGGTCCAGTCCGAGACCGCCACGTGGTTGAAGCGCCGGGTGTTGCTTCTGAACGCCACCTACGAGCCGCTCACCGCGCTATCTGCCCGCCGTGCCGTCGTCCTGCTCATCTGCGACAAAGCCGACGCCGTGCACCACAATCCCGAAGGACCGGTCGTCCATTCCGCCGGGGCCGAGGTAGCCGTTCCCTCCGTCATCCGACTGCGCACCTACGTGCGCGTCCCCTATCGCGCCCGCGTCCCGATGACCAGGGCCGCGCTCATGCACCGCGACCGCTATCGCTGCGGATACTGCGGGGGCAAGGCCGAGACCATCGACCACGTCATCCCGCGCAGCCGCGGCGGCGAGCATTCGTGGGAGAACTGCGTGGCCAGCTGCGCGCCGTGCAACCACCGCAAGGCGGACAAGTTGCTCAGCGAGCTGGGCTGGACGCTGCGGTCGCCGTTGATCTCCCCGAAGGGTCCGCACTGGCGACTGCTATCGACGACCTCCGACCTGGATCCGATCTGGTTGCAGTACCTCGGCGAGGGCGCGGCCTGAGCTTCAGCCGTACTCGATGACGAGCGTCGCCCATGTCCCGGGTTCGAGCGCCTCGAAGACGTGCGGCGCGTCGCCCGGGTAGGCGATGTAGTCGCCCGGACCCAGCTCCACCGGAGCCTCGATCGGCCCCACCAGAGCCCGGCCCGTAGCGAGCAGGACGTGTTCGATGACGCCGGGGATGTGCGGGTCCGATTCCCGGGGATGGCCGGGTTCGGCGGTGATGCGGAACAGGTCGCGGCGCGCGTTCGGTATACCGGACGCGAGCAGCGTCGCCCGGTACTCCGACTGCTCGGCCGCCACGACCGGTCCCTCGCCCGCGCGGATCACCTGAACGGCGGGCCGCGGCGGGTCGAGCAGCCGGGAGAACGGCATGTCCAGCGCAACGCACAGCGCCCACAGCGTCTCGAGGCTCGGGTTTCCGCTCCCCGATTCCAGTTGCGACAGCGTCGATTTCGCGATGCCCGCACGGTTGGCCACCTCACTCAGCGACAACCCGGCGCGGGTGCGCTCGCGGCGCAGCGAGGCGGCGATCACCGCCTGCGGCGTCGCCGTCGTCGTGTGGTTCTGCGCCATTCCCAGCTCCCGTCGGTTCCGAACCGCCCAACAGAAAACCATATTGACGAACCGCCCTGCCATGTTCACTATAAGCTACATGCGTTCGATATGGCGAACACTGGATCGGAACACGTTGTCCGGCATCGCGGCTGTCTGCCTCGCGGTCGGCGTCATCGGCGTGTCCTACGGTACGACCGCGGTAGCCGGGGGTTTCCCGGTGTGGCTGCCGGTACTGCTCGGCACCGTCGTGCTCGCGGGCGGCGCGGAGTTCCTGTTCATCGGCATCGTCGCCGCGGGAGGTAGTCCGATCGCCGCCACACTGGCCGGGCTGCTGGTCAACGCGCGGCATCTGCCCTACGGATTGTCGGTGCCCGACGTCGTCGGCACCGGGTGGCGGCGCCTGATCGGCGTGCACGTGATGAACGACGAGGCGGTCGCGATGGCGCTCGCCGAATCCGCGCCCGACCGGCGCCGCGCCGTCTACTGGGCCTGTGGGCTCGGCGTGCTGCTCGTCTGGCCGGGCGGCGCGGCGCTCGGCGCGCTCATCGGCACGGTGGTACCGGACACCTCGGTGTTCGGCCTGGACTCGGTGTTTCCCGCGGTGCTGCTGGCCTTGGTCGTTCCCGCGCTGCGCGATCGGACCACGTTCGGCGCGGTCTGTGTCGGTACCACCGTGGCCGTGCTCAGCGCGCCGTTCCTGCCCGCGGGCCTGCCGGTGCTGCTCGCCCTCTCCGGCGTGCTCGTCGCCGCGATCGGCCTGGGACGGACTGATGCGCCTGATTCTCCGAGTTCCGATTCGCCGAACGACGAGCGGGCCGACAACGAGTCCGATGCGCCGAACAACGCCCCCTGCGATTGCGGAGCGAGGGAATCCCGATGATGCTGGCCGCCGGAGTGATCGCCCTCGCCGCGGGAACCTACGCGTTCCGCTGGGCCGGGCCCGCGCTGCGCAGCCGCGTGCGATTTCCGGAGCGCGCCCGCCAACTGCTCGAGATCGGAGCGGTCGTGCTGCTCGCGGCGCTGGTCGCCGTCACGACCCTGCCGTTCGGTACCGGGCACGTCGGCGTCGCACTGCCCGCCGGGGTGGTCGCTGCGGGGTTCCTCGCGTGGCGGCGCAGTCCGCTGCTGGTCGTCATTCTGGCGGCCGCGGCGACAACCGCCGTGCTCCGGCTCATCGGGATGCCCTGAGGTCCGTCGGCGGTCGGCGACGACTATGCCGCGGCTCGCGGGTGGTTGGCGACCCTCTCGCCACGGGTTCAGTTGGGCAGCAGGGGGATGCTGCCCGCGCGGCGGCGGGCGACCGAACCGTAGCGCGCGTCGAGACGCAGCCAGGTGGGCGTCGCACGGACGCGCACGATCTCGGCGGGCGGAATGCGGTGGGCCTCGGCCTTGTCACCGGAGTGCGGGATGAAATCCATTGCGGTGAGCGCGAAGACGACGCGCATCGGCACCTCCACCGCGGTGTCGGCGGCCGAGACGGTCAGCACGGTCTGGTCGAGCAGCGAGGCGGGCGGCCCGTGCTGGCTGCCGTGCTCCTTGGCCAATGCCGCACCGCGCTCGGCCAATTCGACGAGCGTGCGGGCGGGCACATCGTCGACGTGCGCGAATCCGTCGACCGGCGGCAGCGCACCGCGCCAGGCCGAATCCATCGAGTACCCGAGGTCGATCGGGCTGCCCGTACCCAGTCCGGCCAGCACCTGGTCGGCGCCGACGGTCACATCGTCCACGCCGAGCTCGGCGACCACCGTGCGTACCGCGAGCGCCTCGAAACCCGTAGCAACCCAAGCGGATACATAGCGCTCGCCGCGACGGCGCAGCCGAACAACCGCGGCGGGATCGAGGCGCACCGCCCTGCTAAGGAAGGTGGCGAGGTTCTCGCGCTCCGCCGGATCGGAAACGTGCAGCACGCGCTGCTCAGCCATCACAACCGTTCTGTCTTCAGCGGACCGGCGCTCAGCACGTCGCGGTCACTTGTCCATCCACTCGGCGAGATAGTCGCGCTCCGGCTCGGTGAGGCGACGCAGGCGCTGGGTATCGATGTCGAACGCGGCGAGCTGGGTGGTGGCGACCACGGCGGGCGGCGAATCCGGCGCCGCGCCGTTGGCCCGCACTTCGTAGCCGACCGTGAAATCGACCGCGCGCAACTGCTCGATCCACATCGCGATGTCGAGCGGGGTGTCCTCGTGGCGCAGCTGTCCGCGGTAGCGCACGTGCAGGTCGGCCAGGACACAGCCGGTGCGCAGCGCCACGGTCGGGCGGTTGTCCTCGAACAGCCACGGGATACGCGCCTCTTCCAGCAACGTCACCATTCTGGCGTGGTTGACGTGCTGGAACACGTCCATGTCGGACCACCGGATCTCGACCTTGGCGTGAAAACGCTTGGGCAATAGCACGGAATTACCGTGGGCCTTCCCGTCACCATTCAACGAATTCGTCACTGTGGGGTACCTCCGGTGGACGCCCAGTCACCCACCACGACGCACACGCTGCGGCGCCGCAACAGGCAGACGAGGCGAGATCGTGGGTCTGGAAAATCCGACAAACTCCGACACTGCGACCCGGGGCACGCCCGGACCGAGACCGATCTTCGACAATCAGTATCGCAATCTCGGCCGGGCGAGTCCTTACGGGGGCGGGCGGAGTGCCTTAGCGCGGCACCTCCGACTGCGCGCCGACACCGCTGACCATGCTGCGCACCTGCCGCGCCGCCACCGACAGCGTCGCCAGGTCGTGCGCCCCGGATTCGAACAGTTCCGACAGCGCCGCCCGCGCGCGCCCCAGCCTGGACTGGTTCTTCGACTCCCAGTAGGCGATCTTCTCGTCGGCGGTCTCCTCCGGTTCACCGGCGGACAGCACGTCAAGGGTGAGCGAGCGAAGCGAACCGTACATGTCGTCGCGCAGCGCCAGCCTGGCCAGCGCGTGCCAGCGGTCACCGCGTTCCAGATGACTCACCGCCTGGAGCAGCCAATCGATCTTGAGGTGGTCGTTCAGCGCGTAGTAGAGCGCGCCGACCTCCTCGCCGTCGCGGTCGGTGATGTCGGCGATGTCGGCGATGTCGAGCAGCGGGAACATGTTCAGCAGGTCGAACACCTCGGTGGCCAGGTCGGTCGGCGCGCCGCGCGCGATCAACTCGGCGGACTGATCGGTCAGCGTGGCCACATGGTGACCGCGCAACCAGCCGGGCACCTTCGAGGAGAGCTCGCGCACGCCGCGGCTGTACCGGTTGATCTCGGCGCCTACCGCGATCGGCTGCGGACGGTTGCTGAGCAGCCATCGCGAGGCCCGGTCGAGGGTGCGCTTGGTCTCCAGCTCCAGTTCGTCGCGCACCGAGATGGGGATGTCGGCCGAACGGATCCGCGCCCACATGGTGTGCAGGTCGAAGATCTCCGTGGAGGCGGCGAAAGCGCGCACCGCGTCGACGGTGGTCGCTCCCACCTCTTCGGTCAGCCGGAACACGTAACTGATCCCGCCGTAGTCGACCACCTCGTTGGCGATCATGGTGGTGACGATCTCCCGGCGCAGCCGGTGCTTCTTGATGGCGCCACCGAAGCGGGTGCGCAGCGGCGTCGGGAAGTACTCCGGCAGCCGGGCGGCGAAGTAGGCCATGTCCGGCAGATCCGAGTCGAGCAGGTCGACCTTGAGTGAAAGCTTCACGTGCGCCATGAGATTGGCCAGTTCCGGCGAGCACAGGCCTGCGCCGTCCTCTTGCCGCCGTTTCATGTCCGCGGCGGACGGCAGCGCCTCGAGCTCGCGATCCAGGCCGCGGCGCTGTTCCAGTTCGTCGATGAGCCGCATGTTGACGTTCATCATGCGCGGCGCCTCGGAGCGCGCCATGCCCATCAGGAAGTTCTGGGAAACGTTGTCTCGCAACACCATCCTGGCGACCTCGTCGGTCATCGACGCCAGCAGCGGATTGCGCTCCTCCTCCGGCAGCAGGCCGCCGCTGACGACGCCGTCGAGCAGGACCTTGATGTTGACCTCGTGGTCGGAGCAGTCGACGCCCGCGGAGTTGTCCAGCGCGTCGGTGTTCATCTTGCCGCCGGCGCGGGTGAACTCGATGCGACCGAGCGCGGTGGCGCCCAGGTTGCCGCCCTCGCCGATCACCCTGACCCGTAACTGGTTTCCGTTGACGCGCACCGCGTCGTTGGACTTGTCGCCGACGTCGGCGTTGGATTCGGTGCTCGCCTTGATGTAGGTGCCGATGCCGCCGTTCCACAGCAGCTGCGCGGGCGCGAGCAGGATCGCGCGCACCAGCTCCGGCGGCGCCAGCGATTCCACCTCGTCGCCGAGACCGAGCGCCGCCCGCGCCTGCGGGCTGATCGGCACCGACTTCACCGTGCGATCCCAGACGCCGCCGCCCGCACTGATCAGCGAGGTGTCGTAGTCCGCCCACGATGACCGCGGCAAGGCGAACATGCGCTGGCGCTCCCGGTACGACCGAGCGGCATCCGGATTCGGATCGAGGAAGATGTGCCGGTGGTCGAAGGCCGCGATCAGGCGGATGTGCTCGGAGAGCAGCATGCCGTTGCCGAACACGTCGCCGCTCATGTCGCCGATCCCGACCACGGTGAAATCCTCGGTCTGGGTATCGATCTCCATCTCGCGGAAGTGGCGCTTGACGCTTTCCCACGCGCCCTTGGCGGTGATGCCCATGGCCTTGTGGTCGTAGCCGGCGGAACCGCCGGAGGCGAACGCGTCGCCGAGCCAGAATCCGTAGCGCTTGGCCACGTCGTTGGCGATGTCGGAGAAGGTCGCGGTGCCCTTGTCGGCGGCGACGACCAGGTAGGTGTCGTCTCCGTCGCGGCGGATCACCCTGGCGGGCGGCAGTACCCGGCCGGTGGCCAGATCGACGTTGTCGGTGAGGTCGAGCAGGCCGGAGATGAAGGTGCGATAGCAGGCGACGCCTTCGGCGCCGAGCGCCTGCCGGTCGGCGACCGGATCGCCGGTCGCGGCGGGCGGTTGCTTCACCACGAATCCGCCCTTGGCGCCGACCGGGACGATCACCGCGTTCTTCACCGCCTGCGCCTTCACCAGGCCCAGGATCTCGGTGCGGAAGTCCTCCAGGCGGTCCGACCAGCGAAGGCCGCCGCGCGCCACCGGACCGAAGCGCAGGTGCACGCCCTCGACCCGAGGCGAGTACACGAAGATCTCGAATTGCGGTCGCGGCTTGGGCAATTCGGCGATCTCGCGCGGCTCCACCTTCATCGAGACGTAGTCGCGCGACATGCCCTCGGCGTCGGTCACGTAGTAGTTGGTGCGCAACGTCGCCTTGATCAGACCGAGGATGGCGCGCAGGATGCGGTCGGCGTCCAGGCTCACCACCTCGTCGATGCGCACGCGCAGCTGGGTCTCCAGTTCGGCGGCGTGCTCGGCCGAGACGGTGTCCGGATCGAACCGCGCGGTGAACAGGTCGACGAACAAGCGCGCCACGTCCGGAGAGGTGAGCAGCACCCGGGCGATATTGGCCTGACTGTACGGAAAACCGGCCTGCTGAAGGTATTTCGCGTAGGCGCGCAGGATCGACACCGCGCGCCACGGCAGCCGCGCACGCAGCACCAGCTCGTTGAGGCCGTCGGCCTCGGCGCGGCCGTACCAGACCGCCTCGAAGGCATCGGTGAAGCGTTCCCGCAGCCCGCGCACCTCCGCCTCGAGCGCGTCGGCCCGCGCCGGGGACTCCAGCAGTTCCGCGTCCAAGTCGCGGTCGAGAGAGCTGCGCAGCAGCTCGGGGCGGGCCAGCAGGCCGAAATCGTAGATCCAGCGCTCCACGCTCGGGCCGCCGGGAACGGCCGGCTCCAGCAGGATCTGATAGGGCCGCTCGTCGACCACCTCGACGCCCAGACTCTGCAACACCGGAAGCACCTGGCTCAGCGAAATGCCGGTGCCGCCGATGTAGAGGGTGAAGCGCCAGGAGCCTGGCTCCGATTCCGGCTTGCGGTAGAGGTGCTGGGCGATGGCGCCCTCGGCCAAGCGCTCCAGCCTGCCGATGTCGCGCAGGGCGCGGCCAGGGCTGAAGTCCTGCTTGTACCCCTCGGGGAAGGCGTCGGCGTAGCGCTGCACGACGGCCGGATCGAGCACCGTCGAGGTGCTCACCTCGTCGTTGAGGTGGTCGTCCCAGGTGTTGCTCGCCTCGGCGAGCAGGCGCTGGATGCGCAACCGGTTGGCTTCGGAGGTGTCGGCGACGCCGGGCTCCGCGCCGGGCACGGCGGGCGCCGTGGAATCGACGTCGGGCATCCGCACCGTGAAATACACACTGGCGAGCTCGCTTTCGCTCACCCGTGCGGAATAGTCGATGGAGACGCCACCCAGTTCGCGGACCAGGATCTCCTGCATCTCCAGCCGCACCCTGGTGGTGTAGCGATCGCGCGGCAGATACACCATGCAGGCAACGAACCGGCCGTAGGTGTCCTGACGAAGGAACAGACGGACCTGCCGGCGCAAGCCGACGTTGAGCACCGCGGTGGCGGTGCGCCGCATGGTCTCGGTGTCGGAGGAGAACAGCTCGGTGCGCGGAAAACTCTGGATGACCTCGAGCATGGCCTGGCCGGAGAACGAGTCCAGGTCGAAACCGCTCTCCTCGATCACCGCGCGCACCCGGCGACCGATCATCGGGATGTCGAGCACGTTCTCGTGCATCGCCGTCACGGTGAACACGCCGATGAACAGGTGCTCGCCGATGATCGCGCCGGACGCGTCGAAATCGGCGACGCCGACGAAATACGGGTACACCGAACGGTGCACGGTGGCGGGCACCAGTCCCTGGATCAACGTCAGCAACGGGCGATCGGCGCCGTTGACCGGGACGCGGAAATCGGTGCCGACGTCCGGACGCAGCACGCCGAGGCAGGTGCCGGGCAGCGGATTCGACACCGTCTTGTCGCCTTCGGTACTGAGGCGATAGCGGGCGTAGCCGAGCACCGTGAAATTGCCCTCGCCGAGCCAGCGCAGCAGATTGGCGCAATCTACGAGATCGGTCGGGGGAAACGGCGCGATGCCGGATTTCGACGCCTTCTCCAGATCGTCGGCCAAGGCGCTCTGGACGGTCCTGATGGCCTCGGTATCACCGATGACCTGCCTGACATCGGCGACCACGTCCGGCATGGAGTCTTCGATGCGCTCGAGCTGAGCGCGGCTGGTCGAGGGGTGCAGCTGCAGGTGCATCCAGGACTCGCGCAGCGGCATCGAGCCGTTGGCGTCGACCTCGTGCGGCACCGCCCTGGTCAGCCTGCCGTCGGCGTCGCGCTCCACCTCGAAGACCGGATGGATGACCTCGCTGACGCTCACCCCGACCCGGCTCAGCGAGGAGGTGATCGATTCGACCAGCAGCGACATGTCGTCGGTCACGACCTGGACCGCCGCGCCCAGCCCCGACCCGTCGTCCGGGTGGTAGACCCGGACCAGGGCGCGACCGGTCTGGCGCGTCATGGCCAATTCCAAGTGCCGCCGGAAAATCTGGGTTATGCCAGTGATCGCGCAGTCCACATCGCCCGCGTCGACGTGGCGGAAATACGCCTCCTCAAGGGGAGCGAGATCACCGCGCAGCGACTGCGGCAAACTCGCGACCCACGCCGCACCGGACAATTCGGACGAGACCGTCATTTTTTCGCCAACTCCCTCGGATTCGGTTCCGCAACAAAGTGACGCCGGTCCGAGGGTAACTGTGCCGTGCTGACGCGGAGGTGAATTCCCTTCCGATTGCAGGGTGTTCACCGATACCGTGCGTTCGCCGCTGAATTGCCGAGGTCGATGGTCTCGGCACAGCACCCGATCGGACCGGCAACGTCACGTAGACGCGATCGCGGTGGGAAGGACCCATTGTCCGGACAGCGCCTGCGCATGCACGGTTCCTACCCTATACGCGTCAGCGGTAGAAGTCCGCCCGAAACGGTGCGTGGTCGCAGCCGAGACGAAAATGCGCCGCAGCCGGTTTCGCGGGCGAGAGGGAGCCGACCGAATTACCTTCGAGTACGCGCTCGCCCGCGGTTATTACTCCGCAGTTTCTTCGACGAAGAGGCCGTGCGACGGGGCGATGCGCGATGATCGCCCCGTCGACGGAAATTGCTCAGTCGCGGGTGAGCTTGCGGTGCGTCACCCGGTGCGGGCGGGCCGCTTCCGGCCCGAGGCGCTCGATCTTGTTGGCCTCGTACGCCTCGAAGTTGCCCTCGAACCAGAACCACTTGGCCTCGTTGTCCGAATCGCCCTCCCACGCCAGGATGTGCGTGCAGGTGCGGTCGAGGAACCAGCGGTCGTGGGAGATGACCACGGCGCAGCCGGGGAACTGTTCGAGCGCGTGCTCCAGCGAACCGAGGGTTTCGACGTCGAGGTCGTTGGTCGGCTCGTCGAGCAGGATCAGGTTGCCGCCCTGCTTCAGGGTCATCGCCAGGTTCAGGCGGTTACGCTCACCACCGGAGAGCACGCCCGCCGGCTTCTGCTGGTCCGGACCCTTGAAGCCGAACGCGCTCACGTACGCGCGCGACGGCATCTCCTGCTGACCGACCTCGATGTAGTCCAGGCCGTCGGAGACGACCTGCCAGACCGTCTTGGTCGGGTCGATGCCCGCGCGATTCTGGTCGACGTAGCTCAGCTTGACCGTCTCACCGACCTTCACCGTGCCGCTGTCCGGCTGCTCGAGACCGACTATGGTCTTGAACAGCGTCGACTTACCGACACCGTTCGGGCCGATGACGCCGACAATGCCGTTGCGCGGCAAGGTGAACGACAGATCCTTGATCAGCTGGCGCTCGCCGAAGCCCTTGTCCAGGTGCTCGACCTCGACCACCACACTGCCCAGGCGCGGACCCGCCGGAATCTGGATCTCCTCGAAATCCAACTTCCGCATCTTCTCGGCCTCGGCCGCCATCTCCTCGTACCTGCCGAGGCGGGCCTTGTTCTTGGCCTGGCGAGCCTTGGCGCCGGACCGCACCCAGGCGAGCTCTTCCTTCAGCCGCTTCTGCAGCTTCTGGTCCTTCTTGCCCTGAACCTCGAGGCGCTCGGCCTTCTTCTCCAGGTACACGGAGTAGTTGCCCTCGTAGCCGTGGGCGCGGCCGCGGTCGAGCTCGAGGATCCAGCCCGCGACGTTGTCCAGGAAGTACCGGTCGTGGGTGACGGCGAGCACCGCGCCCTGGTACTGGGACAGGTGCTGCTCGAGCCACAGCACCGACTCGGCGTCGAGGTGGTTGGTCGGCTCGTCGAGCAGCAGCAGGTCGGGCTTGCTCAGCAGCAGCTTGCACAGCGCGACGCGGCGGCGCTCACCACCGGAGAGGTTGGTGACCGGCTCGTCCGGCGGCGGGCAGCGCAGCGCGTCCATGGCCTGCTCGAGCTGGGAGTCCACGTCCCACGCGTCGGCGTGGTCGAGGTACTCCTGGAGCTTGCCCATCTCGTCCATGAGCTCGTCCGAGTAATCGGTGGCCATGAGCTCGGCGATCTCGTTGAAGCGATCGAGCTTCACCTTGACCTCGCCGAGGCCCTCCTCGACGTTGCCGCGAACGGTCTTCTCCTCGTTCAGCGGCGGCTCCTGCTGGAGGATGCCGACCGTCGCGCCGGGCGCGAGGAACGCGTCGCCGTTGTTCGGCTGGTCCAGTCCGGCCATGATCTTCAGCACGCTGGATTTACCGGCGCCGTTCGGGCCGACGACGCCGATCTTGGCGCCGGGAAGGAAGTTCAAGGTGACATCGTCGAGCACGACTTTGTCGCCGTGCGCCTTGCGAACCTTCTTCATTTGGTAGATGAACTCAGCCATACGCGGAAGCCTATCGGTCTCGGGAACAGTGGAACGAAGCAGAGCCACTCACGGCACGCGGGCATCCTCGCGCCGGATTCACCGTGCTCGCGCCCGACGTTCTACGGGCGGGATCAGGCGTCGACGGGCTCGGGTGCGGCGCTTCCGGAAGGTGCGGAAGCCACGATCGCGGCACTATCCCCCAATTCCTCGCCGACGCGTGCACGGTTTTCAGCGCTGGATCCGACACAAGTATTCCGCATCAGCGCGCCGGACCCGCCTCCGGTCTCCGATCGGCGGCTGACCCTGGCCGTGCAGCGGGACAGATCGGGGCCGACCGCGGTGGCGCGCATCTCCAGATCGCGCCGCTCGACGCCGTCCTTGGTCCGGTACTCGTGCGAACGCAGCTGGCCGTAGACGAGCACCGGGTCGCCGCGCCGCAGCGACGCGTCCACGCCGCCGACCAGGCGACGCCAGCAGGTCACCGTGAGGAAGAGCGTCCCATTGTCCGTCCATTCCCCCGTCGCGAAGTCCAGCCTGCGGGAGTTGCTGGCCATCCGGAAGGTCAGCACCTGTTCGCCGTTGCTCAGGTCCCGCTTGACCGGCTGGGTCACCACGGTACCGACCACCGTCGCCATCGCTTCGTACATGATCACGCCCCTTCACCTGTCGGACCCGGTGCGGATGCTCCGGGTGTCTCCTCCCCCTCCGCGAGGGCGTATCCAGCCTCGCCCGGGCGGGGGGTGTGAAGGAACCCCTCGTTTCGCGCCTGTGGACAACTCACCCGTGTGTGAACATCCGGCGCTTCGCTCGAACCGGTACGGCTACCCGCCCGCGCCGACCACCGCGGACCCGCGCAACGGCAGATCCACCACGCTCGTCCCCGCGTGCACGGCGAACGCGCCCGGCTCGGTCCGCCAGCCACCGTCCCAGTGCGCGAACACCCTCGGCGGCAAGTCGATTCGCACCGGAACCGACGCTCCCGCGGGCGCGGACACGGCGGCGAACCCCGCCAGCCACCGCACGGGCCGCTCGATCGCGGAATCGGAACGGGACAGATACACCTGCACCACCTGTTTCCCGGACCGCATTCCGGTGTTGCGGGCGGTGAGCGTCACCACCACCGTCCCGTCCTGTTCCGGCGCCGACACCGCGAGATCGGCGAGTTCCCAAGTGCTGTAACCGAGTCCGTGACCGACCGGGTAGGCCGGGGTCACGCCTGCGCGCAACCAAGCGCGGTAGCCGATGTGGATGCCTTCGCGGTAGCGCAACACCCCGTCTTCCGGCGTGGTCGAGAGGACGGGCACGTCGGCCTCGGCGGCGGGCCAGGTGGTGGGCAGCCTGCCGCCCGGTTCGGTCCGGCCGAGCAGCACGTCGGCCAGCGCGTGGCCCGATTCCTGGCCGCCGAACCAGGTCAGCAACACCGCCGACACCTCGTCGCGCCACGGCAGCAGCACCGGCCCGCCGGAATTCACCACCACCACGGTGCGCGGGTTGGCCCGCGCCACCGCGCGCACCAGCTCGTCCTGCGCGCCGGGCAGCGCGAGCGTACTGCGGTCGTAGCCCTCGCTCTCGGTCTGTGAGCCGGTGCCGACCACGACGACGGCGGTGTCCGCGGCGCCCGCGAGCGCGGCCGCTTCGGCGATCGCGCTCGAAGGATCGGTGTGCGCGGCCTCGGTACCCAGCGTGATCGCGACCAGACCCGCTGCCGCGGAGTCCTTTTCGAGCCGTTGCCGCACGACGACCGAGACCGGCCTTTCGCGGTCGACGGCCACCGGCACCGCGGCGACATCCGGTGCGAACAGCGCGGCGCCGAGGATTTCGCCGGCGCCGCCGAGCCCGGTATCGATGACCGTGTCGCCCTCGATTTCCATCTGTATCCGCCCCACCCCGGCGACGCCGAGCCGTACCGTCGCCGGCTCGTCGGGACCAGGTCGGTACACCGTGCTCAGTTCGAGTGTGCCCGCACCGGCGGGCACCGTGCCCAGGTAGACCAGCTGCGCCGCGTAGCGCTGCTCGCTCAGCAGCTCGCCGCCGTCGGCGTCGAGGAATCGGGCGCGCAACCCGGGTTCGCCGGTCTGCGGATCGGTCATCGACCCCGGCGGCAGCGCGTGGATGCCGGTCTGGACGGGCACGCCGGGATTCACGGTGACGGTCGCGTCCGGCAGCGCGGCGCGCAGCCCGTCCACGGGGCTGACCACCTCGGCGGGAACCACCGTCGCGCTGCCGCCGCCCTGCGTGCGCGGCCGGATCGCCGCCTCACCGATCACCGCGATCGAGCCGGGACCAGAACTGGGCCAAGGTAATTCACCTCTGTTCCGCAGCAGCACCGTACCCGCGGCCGCGACTTCGCGGGCGAGCTCGCGCCCCTCGCGATCCGAGACGTCCGCGTCCTGCGGGCCCTCCGGTATCGGGTCCGGTTCTCGCGCGGGGACATTCCGCACCGCCACACCCCCGTGCGAGGCCACCGCGGCGGTGTCGAAACCGTTGTCACGCAAAGCGGAATCCGACAGATCGAGCGCGCCTACCCGTTGGGCCAGCCGCAGCAGGCGCAGCACCTTCACATCGATCGCGGCCTCCGGCACCGCGCCGGAGCGCACCGCCGTGACCAGTCGCTCGCCCCAGGGCCCCACCGGGCCCGGCATCACCAGGTCCTGGTCGGCCTTGGCCGACGCCTCGGTACTGCGCACCGCCATCCAGTCCGACACCGTCACGCCGTCGAAACCCCACGAAGTGCGCAACGGCGTTGTCAACAGCGGATTCTCCGACATGGTTATGCCGCGAACGGAGTTGTACGCCGACATCACCAGCCACGCGCCCGCCCGCACCGCCGCCTCGAACGGCGCGAGGTACAGCTCGTGCAGCGCGCGATCGTCCAGCTCGACGTCGGCGGTGTAGCGCTCGGTCTCGAAGTCGTTGGCCACGTAGTGTTTCGGCGTCGCGGCGACGCGATGCTCCTGCACCGCGCGCACGTAGGCCGCGGCGAGTTCGCCGGTCAGCAGCGGATCTTCGGAGTACGCCTCGAAGTGCCTGCCGCCCAAGGGACTGCGCTGCAGGTTGATCGTCGGACCGAGCACCACGTCGACGCCCTTGCGCTTGGCCTCGCTCGCCGAGACGGCGCCGTAGCGGCGAGCCAGGTCCAGATCCCAGGTCGCGGCGAGCGCTGTCGCCGAAGGGAGGTTCAGGGAAGGGTCGCGCTCGTCCCATACCGGGCCGCGCACGCCGGAAGGCCCGTCGGAGAGCACCATCGACCGCAGCCCGATCGCGGGCTCGGCCACGGTCGACCAGAGGTCGGCGCCGGTCAGCAGCCGCACCTTCTGTTCCAGGGTCAACGCGCCGACCAGCGCGCGCAGGGCTTCGTCCACCGTGTCGAGCATCAGCGCTCCTCCTCGGATCGTCGGCCGGGTCCACCTGCACTTCGCGCCCAATCTACGCGTCAGGGCGGCGGGTACCCCGGCTTCGCGACACCGCGCGAGGGCGGGTCAGAGGGCGGCGAGATCGGTGTTGGCTCCGCAGAGCACGACGACCGGCCGTTCTCCCGGCGCGGGCGTGTACGCGCCGCTCATGATCGCGGCCAGCGCGCAGGCGCTCGCCGGCTCGACGACGATCCGGAATTCGCGCCACAGGTACTCGCGTGCCGTGGCGATCGCCTCCTCGGTGACGAGCAGCGAGGGCACGTCGTAGCGCCGCGCGATATCGAGGGCGATCTCCCCGACCCTGGTCGCGCCGAGCGCGTCGAGACCGATACCCGGCCTGCCGACGTCCACCGGCCGGTTGGCCAGCAACGCGGCGTGCAGTGCGGGCATGCCGACCGGCTCGACGCCGACCACCTGCTGGCGACGGCCGAGCGCCGCGGCGATACCGGCGACCAGCCCGCCGCCGCCGACCGAGACCAGCACCGGCGGTTTGCCGCGCACCTGATCCTCGAGCTCGAGACCGACCACTCCCGCGCCCGCGACCACCGCGGGCAGGTCGTAGGCGTGCAACTGCAAAGCGCCGCGCTCGGCCGCCAGCTCGGTGGCGTAGCGGGCCGCCTCCGCGTATGTCGTTCCGTGCCAGAGCACCTCGGCGCCGTGCGACCACATCGCGGCCACCTTGGTGTGCGGCGCGGATTCGGGAACGACCACCGTGCACGCCTTGCCGAGCCAGGCCGCGGACAGCGCGGCGGCGATCCCCGCGTTGCCCGCCGAGGCGATGATCACCTGATCGGCCCGCGTCGTCGTGGCGAGCAGCGCGTTGAGACAGCCGCGCACCTTGAAAGTGCCGCCGTGCTGGAGGTATTCGAGCTTCAGCGTGACCGGGACCGGACCGTCGGGCCCGGCCACCGAGGTGTGGAAGACCGGCGTCTTCCTGATCCGTCCCGCCAACCGTCGCCGCGCCGCGCGGACGTCGGAGCGATGCACTTGCCTGCAGTGCTCGGCGACCGCCACGCCGCCCCCGTCGTTCTCGATCGGATTCAAGACCGCACCTCGCGGTCGCACGGCCGGGGCAGACCCGGCGGCGCGGCCTCACTCACTTGCGCACCTCTCCGTCACGTTTCGCCAGTTCGGCGAACATGGCGTTGTGGGCAGCCAGATCCGCGCCGTTGTCACGGTCGGCGGCGCGGTCGATGCGCTTGGCCATCCGTTCGTCGCTGCGCGACCACTGGATGAGCAGCGCCAGCATCACCACGACCAACGGCACTTCACCGCTCGCCCAGGCAAGGCTACCGCCGGTGCGCTGATCACCGAGCAGGTCACTGTTCCAGCCGAGGTCGAGGCTGCGGAAGAACCAGCCGCCCATGACCGTCGTCATGCTCATCAGCGCGACGCCGAAGAACGCGTGGAAGGGCAGCGAGCCGAACACCATGCCCAGCTTGGTGAGCGGTTCCACCTGGCGCGGTTTGGGATCGATGCCGATCACCACCCAGTAGAACAGGTAGCCGCTGAGCAGGAAGTGGATGTTCATCAGCAGATGGGCGGCGTGCGAATCGACGAAAGTGTCGTAGATGCCGCCCATGTACAGCGCGTAGAAGCCCGCGACGAAGATCACCGAGGCGACGATCGGATGGGTCAGGAAGCGCGACACCGGATTGTGCACGGCGGCCAGAATCCATTCCCGTGGACCGGGTGCGCCGGTGCGTCCGGCAGGCGGCAGTGCACGCAACGACAGCGTCACCGCACCGCCGAGCGCCAAGAGAATCGGCGCGAGCATGGACAGCGCCATGTGCTGGCCCATGTGCACGCTGAACGCCGCGGGCGAGTACCGCCCGACACCCGACGAGGTCGCGAACAAAAGCAGCGCGCAGCCGGACAGCCACGCGATGGTCCTGCCGACCGGCCACGAATCGCCGCGCGAGCGCAGCCGCCGTACGCCGAGCAGATACAGCACAGCGAGCACGATCGCCGCCGTGCCGAAGATTAGATCGAAGCGCCAGTCGAACGTCAGCCGCGCGACCGTCGGCGGGCCCGCGAGGTCGTACCCGAGTTCCACCTCGGCGGGCGACGGCACCGTCTTCGGCGGTGGCGGCGGCGTGCGACCGAGCCCAACCGCCAAACCCATGGTCGCCGCGAACACCAGCGCCTCGACCGCCCCGAAACGAATCAGCGCGGCGCGGTCACTCGGATCCGCCGCGAGCGCGGGCACGGCGGCGCGGCGCTGGAACCAACCGATGACACCGAGCACGAGCAACGCCGCCGCTTTCGCCAGCACCAACCGCCCGTAGGTGCTGGTGAACAGCTCGTCGAAGGGCACACGCACCCACGAGTTGATCACGCCGCTGACGCCGATCACCACGAACGCGATGGTCGCGGTGAGCGAGAACCTGCGCACCGCCACGTCGGTGTGCGCGCCGCCGCGCAGCGCGTGCGCGAGCACGGCGAACAGACCGCCCACCCAGATCGCCGCCGACACCAGGTGCAGGATCAGGCTGTTGGTGGCGATGTCGTGCGAGCCGCCCGAGGACGAATGCCCGGTCAGCGCGAGCGGCATCATGGTCACGATCGCGCCGCCGAGCAGCGGCGGCGTCCAGCCCCAGCGCAGCGCGACACGGCAGCCGATCGCCACGATCAGCGCGAAGATCACCGTGGTGCGCCACGCCTCGGCCAGATCGACCTGCCCGATCGCCCGCCACAGCTGTTCCGGACGCCAGATGTCGGAGACGGGCTGACCCGTGGTGTCCGACACCGTCAGCGGGACGAGCAGCGCGGCGCAGCAGGCCCAGAGCACCGCGAAGTTCGAGGCTCGGCGCAGCGCACGGTATCCGCCGACGTCGAGGAGTCCGTCCGCCTGTGGCGGCACCAGGAACGCGGCGAACAACAGCGAGCCGACGGTCAGCGCCGCGGCGAGATCGGCCAGCGCGCGCGTCGCGGGCAGGCCATAGGTGGTCAGCGGACCCGGATCCGGGATGCCGAGCAGGCTCAGCGCCTGCGCCGCGGAGAGCCCGACCACCAGCGCCGCGACGACGGCGGCGAGCGCGCCCGCGAACGCGGTCACGGCGGCGAAGCTGCCCGCGGCACCCGCCCGCTGGACGTCCGGCTCAGCGGATGCGAGGGGCGTGTCCTGCGGTGATGACATACGACTCAGCGTAGTTGTCGCTATCCGGCGCGCGCGGGGCGGGCTCGAGCCGAGTTCGGCCGGAATGTGCGGGGCAGCCCGTATAAGGTAGGCGCGAATCACGGAGGTGGGATGTCGGTCGTGCTGATTGCCGTGGTGGCGCTCTTTTTCGCCGCCATGGGCGTTTTGGGACTGCTTCGCCCTAGCAGGCTGGCCGACACGGTCGGCTTGCTCGCCGATCGGGCCGACGCGCACGCCGAGGTCCGCGCGGTCTACGGCGGCTTCGGCATCGCCGTGGCGGTGGTCCTCGGATTGGCCGCCGCCGATATCGGCGACCTCAGATTCGGGGTGTGCGTCGCGGTGGCCGCGGCGCTGGGCGGGATGGCCTTCGGCCGGATCTGGTCCTCGTTCACCGAGCGCGCCTCCGCTTTCTATCCGGTCTGGTTCTACTTCATCGTGGAAGTGACCTTGGCCACCCTGCTGACCATCGCTGTGCTGCTCGACTGAGGTATAGGGAATTTGCTGACGCTAAGAATCTAGTTTCTGGACGGTCGCTATAATTTCCGCGCTGGACACCACCGCCGATATCGGCCATGGTGGAAACCGCTGCCTCCGTAGCTCAGTTGGATAGAGCAAGGGCCTTCTAATCCCTAGGTCGCAGGTTCGATTCCTGCCGGGGGCGCACACACGGACAACCCTGTGGCCCGCACGCCGATGCGGGTCACAGGGTTGGTACCCGAACGGGGAGACGCTCAAACACCACACAAGTAATGCCGACAACGGCAACCGCGGCTGCTGGCCGACAGTCGTCGGTCGCGAGGTCGAGCATCCGGAGCAGTTCGTCGAAAAGTCGCCGTCGCGGGGCGCGGCGAGGAAAGGTCGCCGCGCCGCCGCGGAACTCGAACCTCAGGCCGAGCCGCCGACTCGATCGGCGATATCGGAACGCTGATCGAGCCGGAACACGCACTTCGTCCCGGTGTAGATGCTCGGCATGCACAGGTTGCAGTGGGTGCACGCCGACCGGGTCGCCTCGTCGGATTGGATGCGGCGCAGCAGGTTCGGCTCGCGCAGCAAGGCCCGGCCCATGGCGACGAACTCGAAGCCCTCGGCCATCGCCTGCCGCATGGTGTCGAGGTTGGTGATGCCGCCGAGCAGGATCAGCGGCATGGCCAGCTCGCGCCGGAACTGGCGGGCCCGTTCGAGCAGGTACGCCTCCTGGTACGGGTACTCGCGCAGGAAGCCGCGGCCGACCAACCGGAAACCCCAGCGTGCCGGTCCTGGAAGGACTTTCGCGAACTCGCGGCGAGGAGCGTCACCGTGGAACAGCAGCATCGGGTTCAGCAGCGAGCTGCCCGCCGTGAGCTCGATGGCGTCCAGCGCACCGTCCTCTTCCAGCCACGCGGCGACCTGGAGCGATTCCGGCACCGTGAGGCCGCCACGCACGCCGTCTTCCATGTTCAGCTTCGCCGTCACCGCCAGCCTGCCGCCCACGGCTTCGCCCACCGCGCGGGCGATTTCGCGGACGAACCTGGCTCGGTTGGCCGCCGACCCCCCATAGCCGTCGGTGCGGCGGTTCAGCAGCGGGCTCAGGAACGAACTGGCCAGGTAGTTGTGTCCGAAATGGATTTCCACCGCGTCGAACCCCGCCCGTTCGGCCAGTCTCGCGGCGTCCGCGTGCGCGGCGACCAGCCCGCGGATCTCGGACTCGTCGGGCACCTCCATCGGCCGCATGCCGAGCGGGCTGAACATGCGGCTCGGCGCGAGCGCGGGCAGCCGGTTGGAGGCGGCATTGGCCACCGGTCCCGCGTGGCCGATCTGCGCGCTGGCCGCGGCGCCTTCGGCGTGCACGGCATCGGTCAGCCTGCGCAGACCCGGCAGCGCTTCCTCGCGCATCCAGATCTGATGCCGGTCGGTGCGGCCGCCCGGCGCGACCGCGCAATAGGCGACGGTGGTCATGCCGACGCCGCCCGCCGCGGTCTCGCGGTGGAATTCGATCAGTTCGTCGGTGACCAGCGCGTCGGGCGTTCGGCCCTCGAAGGTCGCCGCCTTGATCACCCTGTTGCGCAGGGTGATCGGGCCCAATGCCGCCGGTGCGAAAACATCGGTCATCGCACACCGCCTTCCGGCGCGGAGAGTCCGGCGACCAGAAAGTCACGCAAGGTGGCGACGGCATGCTCCGACAGGTCACGGTCGCCGGCCCCGAACGCCATGATGACGAGGTCGAAGGCAAACGACCAGCGCCTCCTGCTCTCGGGTTCCGCGAGTTCGGGAAGCAGGCCGACCCAGGAGTCCATCCGGAACCAGCGCTGCTGCCACAGCAGCGGGTGACGGCCGAGCACCAGCTGGGCGAGCAGTCGCAGATGCAGGCGACCCGCCGGGTCGGCGGACAGTTCGACGAACGGCTCGATCACCGCGTCGACGATCTCGGTCACCGGACCGCGCTCGGCGCTCACCGCAGCGAGGCGGTCGGCCCACAGCGGTCCGAGCCGATCCTCCAACAGCGCCGCGACCAGCGCTTCCTTCGACCCGAAGTGGTAGTGCACGGCGGCCGGGTTGGCGCCCGCCTCCGCGCAGATCGCCCGCACGGAGACGTCTTCGTAGCGGTCGGTCAGCAACAACCGCTCGGCCGCGGCGAGCAGCCGCTCGCGGGTGACCGCCGAAACTTTCTGAGCCATGAGTGAAGTAAAACACGTTTCAAACGTCGATTCAATCATTGATTGAAATAGCTTCCGCGGCGACTTCGCGGCCCGCGAAGAACCCCGCCCGCCATCGGTGTGGCAACCCAACCCATAGGGTTACCAATGGTTTGCTGACTTCGCACGAGCTGGTTCCGGACTCAGACCATCTGATGCGAAGGGAGCGAGTCGATGCTTCGGTACGCCTACTCCGCCGCCGCGGTCTGCTGCGCGGCGACGATCGCCCTGGCCCCCGCCGCGGCCGCGGCGCCACCACCCGACGATCCCAACGACGCGCGCGGCACGGAGTCGGTGAACCCGGCGCTCTCCGCGGGTGTCGACCTGCTTCTGACCTCGGCCCGTATCGGCGTGAAGGCCTTGGCGCTGACCATCGTTCCGCTCCACTATTTCCCGTCGTTCGACGCGATCATCACCCGGGAGAGCGGCTGGAACATGTTCGCGGTCAACCCGTCCAGCGGCGCCTACGGCCTCGGCCAGGCGCTTCCGCCGGAAAAGATGTCCACCCACGGCTCCGACTGGCGGTTCAACCCCGTCACCCAGCTGCGCTGGACCTACGACTACATGGTCGACCGCTACGGCAGCCCCGACGCGGCGTGGGTGTTCTGGCAGCAGAACCACTGGTACTGACGCGGCGCGTCAATCCTCGACGGCCAGCGCCTGTCGCATCGTCAGACGTCCCCGCGTCTGCATGAGCGAGCGCCGGTACATCTTCTCCGCGATCAAGACGGTGCCATAGGTCCCCGCCGCCATCAGGATCAGCGCGACGACGGGCTCCCACCAGGCCGCGGCGCCCTCCGCCAGCCTGGCGGGCATGGCGACGATCGAAACGATCGGGACATAGGACGCGATCACCCGCCACGTGCCGGTGAGCAAGATGCCTGCGAACAACACGATCATGATCACCATCGACATGGGCATCGAGGTGGATTGCAGGTCCTCGCTACGCGTCGCGAGCGCGCCCGCGACCGCCCACAAGCTCGCCAGGGCGAGGAAGCCGACCACGAAGAAGACGACGAACCAGCCTGCCGCGCCCGCGATCGTGGTCACCTGGTCGCCCCTGCCGGTGGCCGCCAATCCGATCAGGCCTGCGCCGACGAACAGTGCGAGCTGCACGAAGGCCATCGCCGTGTTACCGAGCACCTTTCCGATCAGCAACTGCCGCAATGGGATAGCGCTGGCCAGGATCTCCACGATCCGGTTCTGTTTCTCCTCGACCACGCTCTGCGCGATGCCCATGCCGAACAGGATCGACGCGGTGTAGAAGAGGAGCGCGAAGACGATGCTCACGATCCTGGCCAAGCCCGGTTCGATCGTGGACCGGTCGAGCAGGTCGTAGGTCACCGCGCCGCCGCGGCCGAGCTGCTCCAGGCTCACGCCCGCGGCGGCGGCATTGCGCTGCACCGCGATCTGCTGCACGGCGGCACCGAGATACGTTGCGGCGTCGTCGTTCTGGGCGTTATCGCCGACCAGCCGCCAGCCGCCAGGTTCCGCTGGCATCAAGCCGACCTCGGTCTCGTCGTCGCGCACCCGCTGCTCGACCGCCGTCACATCGGGCTGCGGGCGGGCCGTGAAGACGACCTTCCGGTCGGCGCTCGCCGCCAGATCGTTGGCGACCGCGACGATTCGGTCAGCTCCCGCACCGACGACGGCGACGTCGATCTCCTCGGTGCGGTTGCTCACGAAACCGGTGATGGCCAGGGACGCGACGATGGCCGCGATGGTGATCACCGTGGAAACCAGGAAGTTTCGATCGCGCAGCTTCACCGCGATCTCGCGAGCCGCCACGAGCCGCCACACCCCGCGTGGAGCGAAATCCGTACTCATGCCGTCACCTCGCGGTAGATCTCCGACACCGACGGTCGCACCTCGGCGAGTTCGCGCACCGGGCCGCGGGCCAGCGCTTCGCCGAGCAGCGCTTCGGTGGTCGCGCCGTCGAGTTCGAGCAGCACACTGGAACCGTTGGTCTGTAGTACCCGCACGCCGGCATAGGAGTGCAGCCAACCCGGGTCGCCGCCGACCGCGAGCCGATAGCGCGTCGAACCGGTGGACCGGAGCTCGTCCACCGAGCCCTGCCCGACGACCCGGCCCGCCGCGAGAATCACCAGCCGATCGCACAGCCGCTCGACCAGATCGAGCTGATGCGAGGAGAAGAGCACGGGCACGCCCATGCTCGCGTATTCGCGCAACAGATCGGCCATCGAATCGACCGCGGACGGGTCGAGACCGGAGAACGGCTCGTCCAGAATCAGCAGCGATGGCTGCGCGATCACCGCCGCGGCGATCTGCACCCGCTGCTGGTTGCCCAGCGAGAGAGCTTCCAGCTTGTCCTTCGCGCGATCACCGAGGGCGAAGCGGTCCAGCAACTCTCGCGCGCGGAGCCGGGCGTCGGTCGCCGTCCGCCCGCGCAGCCTGGCCAGGTAGACGAGCTGATCGAGCACCGGCTGCTTCGGATACAGCCCGCGTTCCTCGGGCATGTAGCCGAACGACCTGCGGTCGGCGGCGGTCACCGGCCTGCCCTGCCAGCGCAGTTCCCCGCCGTGCACCGCGAGCACGCCCATGATCATGCGCATGGTGGTGGTTTTGCCCGCCCCGTTGCCGCCGACGAATCCGGTAAGAGCGCCGGGCGTCACGGCGAACGACACGTCGTCGACCGCGACGACATCCCCGAACCGGCGCACCAGGTGCGCGACTTCCAACATCGAACTCCCCTTGTCCTCAGCTGTTCCCCCACCCTAGCGGTGCACGGGCCGCGGTGGACCCGGTCAGCGCAGCGGGATGACGATGCCGAACGGCAGGGTGATGCCGGGCTCGGGTGCAGGAGACTGGGGCACAAAGGGTTCCGATTCCGGTGCGGGCTCCGGCGCGGCATCGGAAGCCGGGGCAGGTACCTGCTCGGAATCCGCCATCGGCGCTTCGGCTTTCGGCTCCTTGTACGGCAGCGGCCCGCTATGCTGCGGCATCTCGATCACACATGCCGGATTCTTCTGGGCAGGTATGACTTCGGGCTCGATGAGCTCTCCGGCATCGCCGCCGTAGGTCCGGCCCGGCGCGATCGGCAGTCCTCCGGGTTCGCCCGGTCGCGGCATCGGAGCGGGAACCCCCTGCTCGCACGGATCGGGCGGTGGCGGGCAGAAGATCCCGCAGGGAATCGGCGGCAGACCCGGGATGGTGATCATCACCTGCGTCGGCGCGGGAGCCGAGGGAACGGTGGCGACCGGCGGCTGTTCCGTCGGGGCAGGCGTGGACGGCAGGGCGGTGTCGCGAGCGGACAGCTCCGGAGCGGGCTGGATCATGGGCCCCGAGCCCGGCGGATCCAGCTCGGGGCCGATCTCGACGCGAGCCGGAGCGCCGCCCGTGCGATACGCCGCCGACCAGCTCAGCACGTCGCGCGCGTAGGACACCGAGTTGTTGTAGCGCAGCACCGCCCGCAATTCCTGCGCCGGATCCCGCAGGTCCGTCCCACCGGAACACAGGTACTTTCCGGCGGCCAGCGATGCGTCGAACACGTTGTGCGGGTCGGCGATTCCGTCGCCGTTGCCGTCGGCGGCATACGCGCTCCACGTGCTCGGCAGGAATTGCATGGGCCCCATCGCGCGGACGTATCCGCCGGACGCGGCCTTGATGATCTCGTTGCCCGGCAGCGTCCCGTCCAGGGCCGGGCCGAAGATCGGCGCGAGCGTCGTCCCCGCCACATCGGTGTGTCCGCTTCCCGCGTGGCCGGATTCGATCCGGCCGATCCCGGCGAGCAGATTCCACGTCAGCCCGCAGCCCGGCATCGAAGACTCCAGGGCCAACTCGGCATTGCGATACGCCGCCAACACGATCTCCGGAATGCCCAAGGGGCCACGGGTATTCGGCAGCGAGATGTCGTGCAAGGGCACCGTCCCCGCGAACGCGGGCGACCTCACCGGAGTAACGGCGCGGAGCGTGCGCGGCGTATCCGGTGCGACAGGAAGCAATCCGACCGCCCGTGACAAACCGGCAGCGGCGACGTCTTCCCCCTGCGCGGCGCCGTCAACGACCGCCGACAGCGCCTCGGGAGCTTCGGGCGGGGCGCTGGGACCGCCCTGGTGCGCCGCCGAACCCGTGACGACCAGTCCCGCGACGGCCAGCGCCGATGCGGTCAGTGCTGCGGATACACGCATTCGGCTCTTCCATCCTCTACGCCATCGGAGAGCGGCTGTGCTGCCCCGGCGCCCCCAGTAGGGTCCGCGCTACGCGTCTCCGATCGGGTGCCTCACCGAAGTTCCTCGACCCCCGCTTCATAATGAGGAACTGCCATTAACATACACCATCATTTGTCGTCGCCAAGACGATATAGATAGAAGACTTTCTACTTACTTATCCGGCCACGGCCGACGCTCGGTCAGCGCGAACTCGAGCGCAATCCTGCGTCGAGCTCCGGGACATGGCTGTATCCGGCGGCTCCTCCTCGCCCGCGCGAGCGTCGACCGCCGTCCGAAACACGCTGCCCCACCGAATATCCCGGCGGGTGATCACCAGTCGACGAGGCCCAGTTCGTGCAGCTTGCGGAAGACGAGCATGGAGCCCGGAGCGACGTGGTCCATTGCGGCGTACTCGCGCACCGTGAAATACCGGAGTTCGGCGATCTCGCCGCTGGGGTGCGGATCGCCGTCGAGTTCGGCGGTGAAGCAGGTCATGTGCAGCCGCGTACCCGGCGCGTGGCCGTACGCCTCGGCGTGGAAGACGCCCAGTTCGGCGCAGGAGGCGACGCCGACGCCGAGTTCCTCCCTGACCTCACGGTGCAACGCCGCGACCGGCGTTTCCCCGGCGTCGATCTTGCCGCCCGCCATGTAGAAGACGTCCTTGCCGATGGATCGCGCCTGCAGCAGACGCCGATCCCGGACATGAGCCAACGCAGCTGTGCGAATCACCGGCCCACCCTACTGACCGGCCAGGGCCGCCGGTCAACCGAATATGGAGCCGCCCACCCGGTGCGCGCGGGTCCGACGCGCATCGGAAGCAGTGGCCCGACTGCGTCCGGCGACGGCGCGCGGTGTTCTACAGTCGCCTCACACCGATCCGCATCCGGCTGACACGGCATGGTCGCGAGGAGGAATCGTGTCCGAGGGTTCACGGTCCACCGTCCTGACGAATATCGGCACGCTGGTCACCAACGACCCGGACTCGGGCGTCGGCCCGCTCGGCGTGCGGCGCGACGCGGCGGTGGTGTTCGAGGATGGACTGGTCGGCTGGGTGGGTGATTCGCGCGAGGCTCAGGCGGCCGATGTATGCGTGGATCTGGCGGACCGGGCGGTGCTGCCCGGATTCGTGGAAAGCCACGCGCATCTGGTGTTCGACGGGGAGCGGGCCGAGGAGTTCGCGGCCAGGATGTCCGGGACCGCCTACGCGGCGGGCGGCATCCGCACCACCATCGCCGCGACGCGGGCGGCCGGCGACGACCGGCTCGCCGCCAACGTCCTGCGGCTGATGGACGAGTCGCTGCGCTCGGGAAGCACGACGGTCGAATGCAAAACCGGCTACGGCCAGACCACCGGGGACGAACTGCGCAGCGCGCTGGTGGCCGGGCGCTTCACCGACGAGGTGACCTTGCTGGCCGCGCACGTGCCACCGCCGGAGTACGCGGGACGAGCCGGCGAGTACGTGGAGATGGTGTGCCGGGACATGATTCCGGCTTGCGCGCCGCACGCGAAGTGGATCGATGTGTTCTGCGAACGGGGCGCGTTCACCCGGGAGCAGTCGGAGGCCGTGCTGCGGGCGGGAATGGCGCACGGGCTGATTCCCCGGGTGCACGGCAATCAGCTCGGCCCCGGTCCCGGCGTGGGATTGGCCGTCGAACTCGGCGCGGCCTCGGTCGACCACGTCAGCTACGTCACCCCCGCCGACATCGACGCCCTCGCGGGCAGCGCGACGGTGGCGACACTGCTGCCCGCCGCCGACTTCTGCACCCGCAACAGCTATCCCGACGCCAGGGCACTGCTCGACGCGGGCGTCACCGTAGCGCTGGGCGCGGACTGCAATCCCGGCACCTCGTACACCACGAGCCTGCCGTTCTGCATCGCGCTTGCGGTGCGCGAGTTGCGAATGACGCCGGAGGAAGCGGTGTGGTCCGCCACCGCGGGCGGCGCACGGGCACTGCTCCGCGACGATGTCGGCACCTTGCGCGTCGGTACGCGCGCCGACGCACTCGCGCTCGACGCCCCTTCCTATCTGCATTTGGCCTACCGGCCCGGCGTGCCGCTCGTGCGTTCGGTGTGGCGCGGCGGAATCCTCGTCGCCGGAACGGCAGCCGCATGAACCCGCGCCTCCCGGTCGATATCGCCCCGCGGCCGTGGACCGGCCGGGTCGACGGCGACGGGCCGCAGCACGCCCGGTGGCATCAGCTGGTCCGCCCCTACGATCCGGCGCGCACGGCCGGAAAGGGTTGTGTGCTGATCGGTTTCGCGAGCGACGAGGGCGTCCGCAGGAACAAAGGCCGTCCGGGGGCGGCGGCGGGTCCGGACGCGCTGCGCGGCGCGCTTGCGTCGCTGGCGCTGCCCGAACCGCTCGATCTGGAGGACGCGGGCACCGTCACGGTCACCGATGGCGATCTGGAGTCGGGTCAGCGGCGGCTGGGCCGCGCCGTCGCGGCCGCCTTGGACGCGGGCCGCTTTCCCGTGGTGCTCGGCGGCGGTCACGAGGTCGCCTTCGGCACCTATTCCGGCATCGCGGCGGCACGGCTACGCGGCACGCTGCGGTTGGGCATCCTGAATCTGGACGCCCACTTCGATCTTCGGGCCGATCAGGAGCCGAGCTCGGGCACCCCGTTCCGGCAGATCACCGAGGCCGAACGCGCGGCGGGAGCGTCCTACCGCTACGACGTGCTCGGCATCAGCCAACCGGGCAATACGGTCGCGCTGTTCGAGACCGCGCGCGAACTCGGCGTCCGCCATCTGCCCGACGACCGATGCGGCCTACTGGACCGGGCGGCCGTGGACGAGTTCGTCGATGCCTTCCTGAACGACGTCGACCTGGTCTATCTCACCATCGACCTCGACGTCCTCCCCGCCGCCGTGGCTCCCGGCGTCAGCGCGCCCGCGGGCTTCGGCGTACCGGTCGAGACCGTGCAGCGCGTATGCGACCGGGTGACGGCCAGCGGCAAACTCGTCGCCGCCGACGTCGCCGAACTCGCGCCGGTCTTCGACATCGACGGCCGCACCGCCCGCACGGCCGCGCGGCTGATCCACCGGATCGTCACCGGTCACCGCGTGGCGAGCTGAGTGCCGCACCTGTGCCGTGCGGATCAGGCATCTCGGGCCAGCAGGCTCGCCAACCCAAGTGGCACTGACCGGAAACGACGGTAGTCGAATGGCCGTTGCCCGCTGGACAAACGCAACGGACCAACCGACGCGGCACGGACGCGGTGCCCAGTGCCGTTCGACTTGTCCAGATCCGTCAGCCGCAGACGGCGTCGACAGCGCCGGTGACCACATCCAGACCACGGTCGAGCTCGTCGTCGGTGATCGTCAGCGGCGGCAGCAGCTTGACCACCTCGTCGACGGAGCCGGAGGTCTCCACCAGCAGCCCGCGATCGAACGCCACCTGGCAGACCTTGCCCGCCAGCGACGGGTCCTCGAACACGATGCCGTGCACCAGACCTCGCCCACGAGTCGAGACGCCGGGATACGCCGCGGCCACTCCGGCGAGCGCCCGCTCGATCCGCTCGCCTTTGGCGAGGGTGGCACGCTCGAGCGCGTCGTCGGACCAATAGTGGCGCAGCGCGACCTCGGCTGTGACGAAGGCGGGGTTGTTGCCGCGGAAGGTTCCGTTGTGCTCGCCAGGGGCCCACTGGTCCAGCTCGGACTTGAAAAGCACCAGCGCCATGGGCAATCCGTAGCCGCCGATCGACTTGGACAGCGTCACGATATCGGGCGTGATACCCGCGGACTCGAAGGAGAAGAACGGACCGGTTCGCCCGCAGCCCATCTGCACGTCGTCGACGATCAGCAGGATGCCGCGCGCCCGGCACAGCTCGGCCAGTTCGCGCAGCCACCGCGCCCGCGCCACGTTCACCCCGCCCTCGCCCTGCACCGTCTCCACGATCACCGCCGCGGGCTTGTCCAAACCCGAGGAGGGATCGTCGAGCGCGCGCCGCATCCAACGCAGTTCGTCGCCCGCGCCGAGGTAGCCGTCGTAGGGCATCGGCGTGACGTGCACCAGCGGCACACCCGCACCCGCCCGCTTGGCGGCGTTGCCGGTCACCGACAGCGCACCGAGCGACATGCCGTGGAAGGCGTTGGTGAAGTTCAGCACCGGCTGTCGTCCGGTGACCTTGCGGGCCAGTTTGAGCGCGGCCTCCACGGCGTTCGCTCCGGTCGGGCCCGGGAACTGCACCTTGTAGTCCAAGCCGCGCGGAACCAGCACGGTATCGCGCAGCGTTTCCAAGAGCCTGCGCTTGGCCACGGTCGACATGTCGAGCCCGTGAGTGATGCCGTCGCCGACGAGGTAGTCGATCAACGCGCGCTTGAGGACCGGATTGTTGTGGCCGTAGTTCAGCGCGCCCGCTCCCGCGAAGAAGTCCAGGTAGTCGCGGCCGTGCTCGTCGCGCAACCAGGCGCCGCTGGCGGTGTCGAACACCGTCGGCCAGGATCGGCAGTAGCCGCGGACATTCGATTCGAGAGCCTCGAAAACGGTCGACTCGGCGACAGTCATCACGATCCTTCCTGTCGTGCGCGAGCGCTGGCAGATAATCTGAAGTGACTGTGTTTCTAACACTGGCGCGTCAGCTTCGTCGCACTTTCGGCGAAATCGCGCGGGAAGCTACCGCGCATCGGCGACCGGACAGTAAGGTTGACTGCTTGTGCACTGGAGTGCGGGAGGGGAGGAGCGGCAGGCCGCGGCAACCCAGGCGCGACGCGAGGCCACACTGTATTGGCGGCTCGCCATCGCGGGGTTCCGGCGGCAGTCGCAATACAAGCTGGCGATGTTCGCGGGGCTGTTCACCAACTGCGTGTTCGGGCTGGTGCGCGCGGCGGTAATGCTCGCGGCGGTGCGCGGCGCGGGCGAATTCGGCGGGTACGACGAAGGCACCATCGGCGCCTACGTCTGGCTCTCGCAGGGACTGCTCGGCGCCATGCAATTCATGGGTCCGCCAATAGAATTGGCGGAGCGAGTCAAGAACGGCGACATCGCGATCGATTTCCTGCGCCCGGTCGACATCCAATTCGGCTATCTGGCAGCCGATCTCGGACGCGCGACCTGCACCATCGTGCCGCGCTTCCTGCCGAGCGTGCTGTTCGGCTTCCTGACCGTCGGGCTCGCGATGCCCACCACGCCGGGACCCTACGCGCTCGGCGCGATCTCGATGTTGCTGGCCATCTCGCTGTCGTTCCTGCTGCTGTTCGTCATCGGGCTGATCGGCTTCTGGGTGGTCGAGACCCGCGGCATCCGGGTGCTGTACCAGATCTGCGGTACCTTCCTCGCAGGCCTGTTCGTGCCGGTGCACATGTTCCCCGACTGGTTGCGCACGCTCGCGAACGCCACCCCGTTCCCTTCCATTCTGCAATCCCCGATCGACGTGCTCTCGGGGCGAATCATCGGCCTGGACAGCGTGACGGTCGTTGGGACACAGCTCTTCTGGGTGGTCGCGGTCGCCGTCGCCGGACGGCTGATGCTGTCGGCGGGCCGCCGCAAGTTGGAGGTGCAGGGTGGTTGAGGCAGCGCCGGTTTCCGCGCCATCGGGGAGATGGTTCACACCGTATGCCGCGGTGTTGCGCTCGCGCATCCGATCCCAGCGCGCCTACCGGCTGTCCTTCGCCAGCGAGGTGTTCAGCGCCTTCCTCATCGGCGTCGTCGAATTCGCCGAGGTGTGGGTCATCTTTCACAACGTGCGGGTGCTCGGTGGGCTCGATCTGCACGCGGCGTTGCTGCTGTTCGGCCTGAGCAACACCACGTTCGCGCTGGCCCAGGTGCTGGTCGGGCATCTGGACACGCTGCCGACCCTGATCAGGATGGGCACACTCGACGCCTACCACTTGCGCCCGCAACCGCTGCTGCTGCAACTGGTCACCGGTGACGTCTCGCTGCGCCGATTCGCGCGCGCCGCGGTCGCCATCGTTGTGCTGATCATCGGGTTGCTACAGAACGACATCGATTGGGACGCGGCCGCATTCGTCCTCGTGGTGATGACGCTCGGCTGCGGTATTCTGCTGTTCAGCGGGATCTTCGTCTGCGCGGCCGGGTTACAGTTCTTCCTGATCGACGGTTCCGAGCTCACCAATAGTTTCACCTACGGCGGGTCGTTCGCCGCGATGCAGCCTGCCTCGGTATTTCCGCTGCCGTTGAAACTGTTGTTCGGATTCGCCGTCCCGGTCGCGTTCACGGCGTACCTGCCCACCATCGCCCTGCTCGAGTTGCCCGGCCCGCCGCTGCTGCCGTCCTGGCTGGCCTGGCTGACTCCGCTGGCGACGCTGTGGATATGGCTGCTGGCACTCGGTTTGTGGCGGCTCGGGACGAGGCACTATCAGGGAGGCGGGGGATAAGCGTGGCGGACAGCGACTTATCTGAGACGATCATCGATATCGAGAATCTGACAAGGCAATTCACGCTGTACCGCAAGAACGGCAGTCGGTGGCGCAGGCAGCGCGACATCCTCACCGCGGTCGACGGGATGACTTTCCGAATCGAACGCGGCGCGGCCGTCGGATACATCGGGGCGAACGGCGCGGGGAAATCCACCACCATCAAAATGCTCACCGGCATTCTGGTTCCCTCCTCCGGGCGGGTGCGCACCTGTGGCCTGGACCCGGTCCGGCGGCGGCGTGAACTGGCGAGCCGCATCGGGGTGGTGTTCGGGCAGCGGTCCCAGCTGTGGTGGGATCTGCCACTGCGCGAATCGTTCACGATCCTGGCCGCCATCCACCGGCTGGAACCCGACATCACCCGTAAGCGCACCTACGAGCTGGTCGAGCAGCTGGAGATGGCCGAGACGCTGGACACGCCGGTGCGTCAGCTCTCGCTGGGCCAACGGATGCGCGCCGAGGTCGCCGCGGCGCTGCTGCACTCCCCCGAGCTGGTGATCCTGGACGAACCGACGATCGGCCTCGACGTGCTGTCCAAGCAGCGGCTGCGGGAGTTCCTGCGCGCCGAACGGGCCGACCGCGGCACCACATTGCTGCTCACCACGCACGACATGGGCGATATCGAAAGGCTCTGCGACCGTGTGCTCGTCGTCGACCACGGGCGGCTGGTCTACGACGGTTCGCTCGCCGGGCTCGGCGCGACGGTGGGCGCGCGCCGGGTGCTGGTGGTGGATCTCGCCGAGCCGACCCCGGATCTGCGCGAGCTGCCATCCGGCGCTGAACTGCTCACCAGCGAGGCCGACGGCATGCGCCAGCGCCTGGCCTTCGACGCCGAATCCATCACGGCCGCACAGCTGCTCGCGGCGGTATCGGACCGGGTGGAGGTGCGCGATCTGTCCATCGAGGAGCCCGGCATCGAAGACGTGGTCCGCCGCATATACGAATCCGCCCGCTGACGAGCAGGCGGGCGGATGCACGGTATTCGGTTGGATCCGGCGTTACGGCTCGCGCGGCCCCTGATCCAGCCGGAACGGCGGGTACTCGTCACGCATCAGCGAGGCGTAGGCCTGCACTCGGATGGCCCACCGATTGATGCCGACGACGAAGTCGTACAGCCCCTTCGGGTAACGCGCGGTGAACAGCAGCGCGATCAGCGCCACCGCGAGCAGGAGGGAGATCAAGGGCCAGGTCAGCACAAGACTCCACGGATTGGCGCCGTCGTCCGCCGCGTTGCCGACCGCGCCGCTCATCAGCGCGCCGACGATCAGATAGTGCGGAATGGCCAGCAGCCACCATTTGACCAAAACCAGGCCCCGGTGCAGGGTCTCGGGATAGTCGACCTCGAGATCGGCCGGATAGTCCGCGTCCTGCCGCAAATGGAACGGCGGATACTTGTCGGTGCCGAGCACGGTTAGCGAGTAGAAACCGACCCGCCAATTCCACCGCATGACACCGACATTGAAGTCGAACAGGCCGCGCGGATACTTTCCGGTGAACAAGATCGCGAAGAAGGCGATCACCGAAACCACGAAGTACGCGATGTACAGGAAGAAGAGCACGATGTAGTGCGGAATGGCCAGTATCCACTTCACCAGCCACATCCATCGCGACAGATTGGGATCGAGATCACCGCGGACGCGGATCGGATTCGCCGCGACCACCGGCTTCTCGGGTTCCATTTCCATGATCGACGCTCCTTCCGGGCTTCGAATGCACAGCCCTCCCGGGCTTGGATTTCACAGGGCGCCTGTGAGGTATCTCATAATTATCCGGCACCCCTCGGACAGTAAGAGCACGATGCGATACCGACACGCCAACAAAAACGACCGACCAGCCTGACCGGTATGTTGCGAAAGGCAGGCAGGGCCGCGATACTTGCTGGCGTCTGAATCGAAAACCGTTGTGTTTGGGGGGATTCCGATCATGCGTAACTCTCGTCGCTTCGTGTTCGTCGTCGGCTTGCTACTGATCGCGCTGGTCGCTATCTCGGTGACGGGCTGCGGCTCCAGCAAGAAACGGCGCCACTCCTCCTCCAGTCCGGTGGCCACGGCGACCACCACCTCGGCGGCGGCCTTCCACAGCTGCGAGGACGCCTGGGCGGCGGGCAGGGCTCCGCTGCGCCGCCACGACCCCGGCTACTCGGCATCACTGGACCGGGTGGACGGCAAGGAGGACGGCGTCGCCTGCCTGGTGCGCCCGACCACAGCACCGCGCTGATTCGCGGCCGGAGCCGAAGCCACCGGCCCGGTGCTTATTCACCACCGGCGCATTACAGGGGGCCGCGCGGCACCGCGCCCGCCACTGACTCCAGCGTCGAATGCATGGCTGGATCGACGGCTATCGGGCGCGAAACGACGACATCCGCGCGCCGACGGCGACCGGACCGGGGCGAAGCCACGGGCTTGTACTATCGGCAGACGTGATCTTCGGTGCGATACGGGGCCCCGGTATGCGGGCGGTGATCGCCTGCGTCTTCGCCGCGTGGGCGCTCGCCATGGCGCTGCCGGAATGTCACCTGTTCACACCCGCCGCCACGATTCACGCGCACATCGAATCCTCCGGTCCGGGCGTCGCGTCCCAGGTCGTGCCGTGGGCAGGCGCCGACCTGCACCAGCACGTCGCCGAACCGGACCGGCATCTGTCCACCGACGCGGTGATCGCGACCCTGCCGCGCTCCGGTCCGTCGCTCCAGGAACTACTGCTCGTCGGCGTCACGCTGCTGCTCGCGCTGCCGTTGACCACCGGGTTCGGCGTCGGCCCGCGGGCGCCGCCGGTCTCCGCTCTTCCGGTTCATCGCGGCCGGGATCTGCTCACTCGATTCGGCATCGATCGGAACTGATCGGTCAGCGTCAGGTCGTGGCCTGCCGGGGCCCGGCCGGTGTTCGTGCGTTCCCGCACCACACACCTCGCTGCCACAGCGACCGCACAGAATCGATGATTCCCCATGACTGCTGCACTGCGGAACGATGCCGTGCTGAATCCCGCTCTGTTCGAAACGACTTCGGAACCACTGCCCAGCCCGGCGAGTCTGCTAACCACCGCGGGCCGCTGCCCGCGACCGGCCACCATGGTCGGCAACACCCCCGTCCTCTGGATCACCGAACCGCTCGCGCCCGTCGGCCGCGGTTTCTGGGCGAAATTGGAGGGCGCCAATCCGGGCGGCATGAAGGACCGGCCCGCGCTGCACATGGTCGAACGCGCCGCCGCCCGCGGCGAGCTGACGCCGGGCGCACCGATCGTCGAATCCACCAGCGGCACCCTCGGCCTGGGCCTCGCGCTCGCCGGGATGGTGCACCGCCACCCGGTCACCTTGGTCACCGACCCGGGCCTGGAGCCGATCATGCACCACATGCTGGCGGCCTACGGCGCGCGCGTGGAGACGGTGACCGAACCGCACCCCACCGGCGGCTGGCAGCAGGCCCGCCGCGACCGCGTCGCCGAACTCCTCGCCGCCGACCCACGCGCCTGGTGCCCCGACCAGTACCGCAATCCCGACAACCGCGCCGCGTACGAATCGCTGGCCATGGAGCTCGTCGCGCAACTCGGCCGCGTCGACGTGCTGGTCTGCTCGGTCGGCACCGGCGGTCACTCCTCTGGCGTCGCCCGCGCGCTGCGCCGCTACTTCCCGCAGCTGCGCCTGGTCGGCGTGGACACCGTCGCGTCAACCATCTTCGGCCAGCCCGCCGGGCCTCGGCTGATGCGCGGGCTCGGTTCGAGCATCCACCCCGGCAACGTCGACTATCCGGCGTTCGACGAGATCCACTGGGTCGCGCCCGCCGAGGCGGTGTGGGCCTGCCGCGCGCTGGCCGCCACCCACCACGCCAGCGGCGGGTGGAGCGTCGGCGCCGTCGCACTCGTCGCGGGGTGGCTGGCCCGCACTTGCGACCCGGACGCGCGCATCGCCGCCGTCTTCCCGGACGGACCGTTGCGCTATTTCGACACCGTCTACAACGACGCGTACTGCCGCGAACACGGTCTGCTCGCCATCGAACCGCCGACCGAGCCCGCCACCATCGCGCACCCGTACGCCGAGGTGGTCGACTCGTGGACCCGATGCACGACTGTCCTCGATCCGAAGCAGCACGCACCTGATCTCAGCCGGCATCAGCGCGGTCCCACCGAGCACCAGCTCAACCGCACTCAGCCGCAGCCCGATTCCCATCGACACCAGCTCGATTCGGCCCAGCACCGATCCGACTCACACCTCCAGGAGCGCACTGTGCCCAGCGACAACCCGGCGGCCGACAGTCGGGCCGACACCACCGCGCCGGGGGTCGAGCGATGAGGGACGTCTACGCGACCTATCGCAGTTTCGGCAGGCCGAGCCGGGTGCTGATGGTCAACCAGTTCGCCATCAACACCGGCTTCTACATGCTGATGCCCTACCTGGCCGGTTACATGGCGGGCCCGCTCGGTCTGGCCGCATGGGCGATCGGGCTGGTGCTCGGCATCAGGAACTTCTCCCAGCAGGGCATGTTCCTGATCGGCGGCACCCTGGCCGACCGGCTGGGATACAAGCCGCTCATCGTGGCCGGATGTCTGCTGCGCACCGGCGGTTTCACGCTGCTGGCCTTCGCCGATTCCCTGCCCGCGTTGCTGATCGCCTCGGCCGCAACCGGTTTCGCGGGCGCGCTGTTCAACCCGGCGGTCCGCGCGTACCTGGCCGTCGATTCCGGCGAGCGACGTGTCGAGGCGTTCGCGGTGTTCAACATCTTCTATCAGGCGGGCATCCTGTTCGGCCCGATCCTCGGCCTGGCGCTGATGGCCTTCGATTTCCGCGCCACCGCGGCGGGCGCGGCGGCGGTGTTCGGACTGCTCACCATCGCCCAGCTGCGCGCGCTGCCGCAGCACCGCGCCGAGCCGAAAACCGCCTCGGTGCTGGACGATTGGCGAGTAGTGCTGGGTAACCACCCCTTCCTGCTGTTCGCCGCGGCGATGATCGGCTGCTACGTCCTCTCGTTCCAGGTGTACCTGGCGCTGCCCATGCAGGCCGCCCGCATCGTCGGTGACGGCACGGCGACCGTGCTGATGACGGCGGTATTCGTGGTCTCGGGGGTGATCGCGATCGCCGGACAGCTGCGCATCACCCGCTGGTTCGCCGCCCGCTGGGGCCGCCCGCGCAGCCTGGTGTTCGGCATGGCGATCCTGGCGGCGGCGTTCGTCCCGCTGCTGCTGGTCCCCGGCGTCGCACTCGGCGTCCCCACGGCGGTCGGCGCGCTGCTGCTCACCGCCGCGGTGCTGGGTGTCGGTGCGGCGGCGGTGTTTCCGTTCGAAATGGATACCGTCGTCGCGCTCTGCGGCGACCGCCTGGTCGCCACTCACTACGGCCTGTACAACACCGTCGTCGGCACCGGCATCCTGCTCGGCAACCTCGGCACCGGCACGGTCCTGGACGCGGCCCGCTCGGCCGGACTGAGCTCGCTGGCCTGGGCCGCGCTGATCGCCATCGGCGCGGCCTCCGCCGCGGGACTGTACGGACTTGCCCGCTCCGGGCGTCTGAATGCGCCGGCCACGATGCCACTGGCGGCCACGGCATAGCGGTGGGTACTCCCCCGGGACGCGGAGGCGCTCAGCTGGGCGCCTCCCCCTGGGCGGAGTACAGGCTGACCTCGCCGTCCTCGCCTAGGAACGCGTTGACCAGCATGATCCGATTGACCCGCAGCTCCTCGGGATCGGGCGCGCTGGTGGTGATGGAGATCTGCGGGATGACCGCCCAGTTCACCACGTAGCGCTCTGGTGGGCCGTCGTCGTCGGACAGACGTGCGAGCCGGAACACCGAGACCGTCTTGCGGACGATGAGGTTGCGCACGACTTCAGCAATTCGCTCGGGATCTTCCAGCGCGAACATGAAGCCGAATGTCAGCTCCGGCGATGACACATATGCGGGCACGAACATCGAGGCTAGTCCATCGCACCGGAGCACGCAGCCGCCGCGCCGCCACGATAACTGAAGATGCGCCGATGGCTCAGTTCACTTTGAGCAAAGGTCGATTTCGGGTGACCGCACCGTAACGGACGGTAACGATTTCCGACCGGCGCATGGATTTTCACACCATACTGTTGCGCCGATTCGGCTATCGCGCTTTCCTGAAAGTGTCCCGATTTGTCGGGCCGTCTTCCTCATCGCATCGTCGCGGATTTCCCGGTTACTTTGCCGTGCTGGTGGACTGTGTGGGGGGCGTCTCGGGCTCGGGGCTGCGCCGGAGCCGAGGGGTGCCCCTCCCCGAAATCCCCCTCGGCCCTGGCGTATCCACGATCGGATCGTTACGAGCAGGGGCGTGCACCATGCCTACCGAATACGCCGGGAACCGTATCGGAGCCGGCGAGCTGCCACCGCGATCAGCGCTGCTGCGCGCGTTTCGCGAACCCGACGACCCGAACCGGAAGAAACACCGAGTCCTCGCCGCGGCGCGCGAACTGGTCGAATGCCACGAGCGCAGGCACCGCGCGCTCGCCGCGGCGCACGCGCCGGACGCCAACAACCGCAGGGTCGCGGCGTGCAGTCAGCTGGTGGAAGACATCGACGAGCGCCGCGCCGAGCTCGTCGGACGCATAGACGACTGGGTGGCGAGCAATGTCGCGCACCGCGCAGGCGCTTCGCTGCACACCGAGACGCTGGGCGCCGTCATCGACCGAATGGCGGCGAAATGGACTGCGGCACAACAGGCTTTGGGCAAGACCGGCCCGGCGGCGCAGCCACCGCGGGTGGACGGGGAAGCCCACCTGCTGTGGACGCGGCTCGCCGAGCTGGCCGACGGCTATCAGGACCTGATCACCGATGTCACCGAGCACCGGCGCAGGCTGCCGGTGTGGTGATCAGCGACGGTCGTCGAGGTCGGTCTCGACGACCTCGGCCTCGACGAAGGCGGAGCCGGCGGCAGGCGGCTCCGGCTCGGCCTCGGCCTGGTCGGTGGCCTCGTCCGGCAGCGTCTCCCGATGGGCGGCGGCGTCCTTGCGAGCCGCCGCGGCCGCCTCGTTCATCTCGATCGCGTCGGTGATCCACTCACCGATCTCCCGAGTGACCTCTTGAACGGTTCCGGTGATGATCGTCGCGATATTTCCGACGTGCCTGGCACCGGAGGCCGTCAATTCCTGGATCAAATCCTTGTTGCTTTCGAATTTCCCGATCATTCACACGCCCACTTCGGTTGCCTTCCGCTGACGCATCACGATAACACCGGGAGATGACGGCTTCTTCGTGAACCGCGGCGGCAACGCCAGCTTGAAAATCTTCGACCACACATCGCCGATCTGCTTGCTCAACGGCCCGGTGTGGTACGGCAATCCGTACTTCTCGCACAGCGCCCGCACATCCGGCGCGATCTCCGGATAACGGTTGGCGGGGATGTCCGGGAACAAGTGGTGTTCGATCTGATGCGACAGGTTGCCGCTCATGATGTGGAACAGCTTGCCGCCGCTGATGTTCGCCGAGCCCAGCATCTGCCGGACGTACCACTCGCCGCGGGTCTCCTCGGCGGTCTCCTCCTCGGTGAACGTCTGTACGCCGGAGGGGAAGTGGCCGCAGAAGATGATCGAATAGGCCCAGACGTTGCGCACGAGGTTGGCGGCGGCGTTCCCGGCCAGCGTGCTGACGAACAGCGGACCGGTCAGCGCGGGGAAGATCACGTAGTCCTTCAGCGCCTGCTTGCCCGCCTTACGCCACCAGCCCTTGACCAGCGGCTTCAGATCGGACCACTTGCGCTTGCCCTGGATGATGTTGTCGGCCTCGGCGTCGTGCAACATCACGCCCCACTCGAAGAACACCATCAGCAGGAACGCCCACAGCGGGTTGCCCAGATAATAGGGGTTCCACTTCTGGCCTTCGTCCATGCGCAGGATGCCGTAACCGATGTCGCGGTCCATGCCGTGGATGTTGGTGTAGGTGTGGTGCATGTAGTTGTGCGAGTGCTTCCACTGGTCCGCCGGGCAGACCGTGTCCCATTCGAACTCACGGGAATTCAGGCCGGGCTCACGCATCCAGTCGTACTGGCCGTGCATGACGTTGTGGCCGATCTCCATGTTGTCCAGGATCTTCGACACGCTCAGCGCGGCCACCGCGGCCAGCCATACCGGCGGCAGGAAGCCCAGGTACATCAGTCCGCGGCCGGCGATCTCGAAACCGCGCTGCGCCTTGATGATCGAGTAGATGTACTCGCGGTCGTGCTCGCCGAGTTCCGCGACGACGCGGTCGCGCAGTTCGTCGAGCGCCTTGCCCAGTTCTTCGACCTGATCCGGCGTCAGGATCAGCGGTCCGTTCTCGGTCTCGGTCAGGATGGTCATTGCCGGTCCCCTTGTCTGGCTAGATTTCGATGTCGACGTCGCCCACCGCCGCGCTGACGCAGAGCTGGATGGGCTGATCGGGATCGCTGCCGGTCTCGCCGGTGCGCAGGTCGCGTGTACAACCGGAGCGGCGAACGGCGGTGCAGGAGAAGCAGATACCCATGCGGCAGCCGTACTCCGGGTTCAGGCCCGCTCCCTCGGCCTGTTCCAGCAGACTGGCGCCGGTGTTCTCGGCGCTCACCCCGCTGGCCGAGAAGGTGGTCGCGCCGTACGCCTCGTCCGCGTCGACGGGAGCGACCGAAAGTGTGAACTCCTCGGAATGCAGCCGGTCGGCCAGCTCCTCGGCCTCGTACACCTTGCGAACCGCGTCCATCAGCGGCGGCGGACCACACACGTAGGTCTGCGCGTCGGCGAACCAGGGCGCGACGCGCTCGAGCTCGTCGAAGTCGAACGGGCCGCCGCCCTGCTCCGGGTAGCGCATCTCGACGCGGAAACGCGGGTTCCGCTCCGCGATGGCCGCCAGCTCCGCGCGGTGCGGCACCGCCTCCGGCGAGCGGGCGTAGTGCAGGAAGGTCAGCTCGCCGGGATAGCCCTCGGCGGCGAGGGTCCGCATCATCGACAGCACCGGCGTGATGCCGCTGCCGCCGCTGATCAGCAGCACCCGATCGGGCCGGACTTCCGGCAACCGGAAGACCCCGGCCGCGGGGCTCAGGTCCACCACCATGCCCGGCACCGCCTGCTCGTGCAGGTACTGCGAGACCAGGCCGCCCGGATGCGCCTTGACGGTGAGCTGGATGTGCCGGTCGCGTCTGCTCTCCGGATTCACCGGCGAGTAGCACCTGGTGTGCCGTACGCCGTCGATCACCACGCCGATCTGGACGTACTGACCCGCGGCGTGGCCGCGCCACTGCCGGGTCGGGCGCAGGGTGAGCGTCACCGAGCCGGGCACCGAGCGGCGCACGTGGGTGATCTCGGCCCGCATCTGACGGACGGTCAGGGTGGGGCGCACGAGTTCCAGGTATCGGTCGAGCGGATGGGGCGTGGTCAGGGTCTGCACCAGGTCGATGAGATCCACCATTCGGTTCTCCGTGCCTCTGCTTGTCGGTCGATCATGGCTGCGGCGTGCCAATCACATTTCAGTGCACGCATGTACACTCATCCAGTGTGACCGATAGGCAGGGTCCGGTGTCAACCGGCAATTCGTGTGACACGAACTACACCTCCTGGATGAGCGAATGGTGAACGGATGTATGCTCACCGTGATGAGCGAGCAGGCAGCCACCCGAATCGAGCGCAAGGAGCGCACGCGGCAGGCCCTGGTCGACGGCACCCTCGAACTCGCCGCCGACCGTGGTTTCGCCGCACTGAGCCTGCGTGAGATCGCGCGCTCGGCCGGGATCGTGCCGACCGCCTTCTACCGCCACTTCGCCTCGCTCGACGATCTCGGCGCCACCCTCGTCGACCAAGGCGTGACCGCGCTGCGGCTGGCGCTGCGCGAGGTCAGGCGCAATCCCGAGGGCAGCATCGCCGACACGGTGCGGTTCGTCTTCGATCAGGTGGCGGCCAAACGCGCGCTGTTCGGCTTCCTGACCCGCGAGCGGCACGGCGGCTCGCTGGCGCTGCGCAAGGCCATCGCGCTGGAACTCCAGCTGATCGTGCGCGAGCTGGTCGCGGATCTGTCCCGGGTGCGCGCGCTGGACGACTGGAGCCCGCGCGACCTGGAGATCGCCGCGGACCTGCTGGTCGGCACCGTCGCCGACGGGATCGCCGCCTACGTCGCCGCCACCGAGCGCGATCAGCGGGCCATCATCGACAACACGGTGCAGAAGGTTCGCCTGATCGCCCTCGGTATGGACAATTGGTGGCCGCCCAAGGATCGGTGACCCGACGAGGGACTTCGCCGCGCCGGTAGTGTGCCGAACATGGGTTACGACACCAGCTTTCACGCCTTGGATATGCGGCTCGTCGAGGAGCGGATCCTGCCGTACCTGGCGGGGCTAGGCGGTGACGGCGATCTGGACGACCTGATCGCCACCGCGGTCGAGCAGGCCCGCGTGCGTTTCCGGGCCAAGGCGTGGGCGCTCGGCGCGATGAAGGCCGCCGGCGACGAGTTCGACGACTCGCTGTACGTATGGGGCAGGCCGTACCTGATCACCGCCGAGACGCCCGCCGAGGTCGCGGAAACCGCCGCGCGGTACCGAGATTGCACCGTCGGCACGGTGGACGAGCTGGCGCGCGCCCAGCTCGAGCTGCTCGATCCCGCGCTGGCCGCCCGCACCGAACCCGATATGAGCGGCACGCTGCCCGGCGCCGACGACCTGGCCATCGATATCGCCTGGAAGATTCGCCTGCTGCGCCAGGCCGCCCTCGCGCTGCGCTCAGGACAACCGACCGTGGACGACCCGCACAGCGCCGAAACGCACGACGCCGCCGACCTCTTACGCAACAACGTCCAGTTCTGCCTGGTCGAATTCGCCGCACGACTGCTGCCGGGCTGGATGGACCGCGGCGTCGTCTGGCCGACCGCGCTGGCCGAGGAAGCCGCAACCGGCTGGCCCACCGGCTTCGGCGGCAACGGCCCGCTGCTGGGTGACCTGCCGACCCTGTTCCCCGAGATCGCTTGGCGCACCGAGGACACCATCGCCGCCAACTACGCGGTAGGCGGATTCGTCGGCCCTGGCGACGCGGCCGCGGCGCGCGACTGGCTCGCCACCCACGCCGAGGCGCTTTCCGGCGGCGACGACCGGACGCGGCTGTCGCTGCGCAAGTGCGACGAGGCGCTGGCGCTGGCCGACCTGATCGGCGGCGGCTTCACCGAGGCCACCGAGATCTACAGCGGCATGGAAGGCCGGATCAACTAGCGCGCGTCGGGCGCGCGCACCGGGAGCAGTACGGCCAAGCCGGCGGCGAGGACGACGGCAAGTCCGACCATCCCCGCGCGGTCGGCGTCGAACGCCCAGACGAACAGCCCGAAAAGCGAGGGGGCGAGGAAGGATACGGCCCGGCCGGTCGTGGTGTACAGACCGAACAGCTGTCCTTCCCGCCCCGGCGGGGCCAACCTCACGAGGAACGACCGGGCCGAGGCCTGGGCGGGCCCGACGAAAATCGTCAGCAGCAGGCCGAACACCCAGAACATGAGCGGGCCCGACACCACGAGCAGCGCCAGCCCGCAGACCAGCATGGCGGCCAGCGACGCCACGATCACCGCCTTCGGCCCGACCCGGTCGTCGAATCGGCCCGCGACGATCGCCCCGAGCGCGGCGACCACGTTCGCGGCGACGCCGAACAGCAGCACATCGGAATCCTCGATGCCATAGACGCGCACCGCCAGCACCGCACCGAAGGTGAAAACGCCCGCCAGTCCGTCCCGAAAGATCGCGCTGGCCAAGAGGAACCAGACGGTGTGCCGGTCCGTCTCCCACAACTCGCGCAAATCTCGCCACAGCACGCGGTAGGAACCGAAGAACCCCGCGCTCGCGGCGCCGGGATCGGCGGCGGTGCGCGGCAGTTCCGGCACCGTGAACAGCACCGGCAGCGCGAATCCGGCGAACCACACCGCGGCGAGCACGGCGACCAGCCGGATGTTGAGCCCGTCGTCGGTCGGTATGCCCAACAATCCCCGGTTGTCGCCCTTCCCTGAAATGAAACCGATGTAGCAGATCAGCAGCAGGAAGATGCCGCCGAAATAACCCATCGCCCAGCCGAATCCGGAGACCCTGCCGACCGTCTCCGGCGTCGAGACCTGACGCAGCATCGCGTTGTACGGCACGTTGGCCAGCTCGAAGGCGGCCGAGCCGAAGGCCAGCAGCGTCAGCCCGAGCCACAGATCGTGGTAGTCGTCGTGCACGAAGAACATCCCGGCCATGGCGAGGACGGTCAGCGCGCTCAACACGCCAAGGGAGCGTTTGCGTTTCGCGGCGGCGTCGAACCACTGCCCGCTGATCGGCGCCGTCAGCGCGACGACCAGTCCGGCGATTCCGAGCGACCAGCCGAGCCAGGCGCTGGCCGAGATGCCGCCGGGCAGATCGTCGCCGACCGTGTCGGTGAGATACACCGAGAACACGAACGTGAGGATCACGGCGTGGAACGCCGAGGAGCCCCAGTCCCACAACCCCCACGCCGCTATCTGCCCGCGCCCGGCGGCGTCCCCGATCGTGCCGCGCGCGTCCACCTCGGTCATGCGCGCAGCGTAACCCGCCCGACCGGCCGAAGTCCGCCGAAAGCAGGCGCCGTGTCGATCGAAGACCACGCCTCGCTATGCACTCAGTTGCATAGTACCGACTGTAACGAGTACCGTGACGGCATGGCTCTCGAGCACGCGTTGCTGGTATCGCTGACCGAGCGGGCCGGTTCGGGCTACGAGCTGGCGCGCCGGTTCGACAAGTCCATCGGCTTCTTCTGGAGCGCGACCCATCAGCAGATCTACCGTGTGCTCAAGCGGATGGAGGAATCCGGTTGGCTGGACAGCGAATCGGTGGCGCAAGAGGGCAAGCCGGACAAGAAGGTCTACTCGGTGAACGAGGCGGGCCGCGCCGAGCTGGCCCGCTGGATCGCCGAACCCTCCAACACCGACCTGCCACGCGGCGAACTCGGGGTCAAGATCCGCGGCGCGGCCTACGGCGACCTGGACGCGCTGTGCGCCGAGGTCGTCCGGCACCGCGACCAGCACGCCCAGCGGCTCGAGGTCTACCGGCTCATCGAGAAGAAGGACTTCGCCGCGCCGGATCAGCTCTCCGGCACGGCACTGCACCAGTACCTGGTCCTGCGCGGCGGCATCCGCATCGAGTCCGGGTTCGTCGAATGGTGCGACGAAGTACTGCAAGCACTGCGACCGGACGCGTCAGCCCCGCGTCCGGCCTGATGGAGAAAGGCCAGCATCACCCATGAGCGAACGAAGTGAGCGAATCGTGCGCCAGCGTGCCGAGCACATGCCGGAGCCGAGCGTCAGCGAGGCGCAGGCATGAGCTCCTTCCCCCACCTCTTCGAGCCGCTCGACCTCGGCTTCACCACCCTGCGCAACCGAGTGGTCATGGGGTCGATGCACACCGGCCTGGAGGACCGCGCCTGGGACACCAACAAGCTGGCCGCCTACTTCGCCGAACGCGCCCGCGGCGGGGTCGGGCTGATCATCACCGGCGGCTACGCGCCCAACCGCACCGGCTGGCTGCTGCCTTTCGGCGCCAAGCTGACCAACAAGACCGAGGCCTACCGGCACCGCAGGATCACCAAGGCGGTGCACGACGAAGGCGGCAAGATCGCCATCCAGATCCTGCACGCGGGCCGCTACTCCTATTGGCCCGGCAGCGTCTCCGCGTCCTCGATCAAGGCCCCCATCAACCCTTTCCGGCCGCGCGCCTTGTCTGCCCGCGGCATCGAGCAGACCATCGCCGACTACGCGCGCTGCGCGAAGCTGGCCCAGTTCGCCGGGTACGACGGCTGCGAGATCATGGGCGGTGAAGGGTATTTCATCAACCAGTTCCTCGCGCCGCGCACGAACAAGCGCACCGACAAGTGGGGCGGCTCGGCCGAGAACCGGCGCAGACTACCGCTCGAGATCGTGCGCCGGATCCGTGCCGCGGTCGGGCCGGACTTCATCATCGTGTTCCGGCTGTCCATGGCCGAGCTGGTGGAGAAGGGCCAGACATTCGACGAGATCGTCACGCTCGCCAAGGAACTGGAGCGTGCTGGCGTCACCATCATCAACACCGACATCGGCTGGCACGAGGCGCGGGTGCCGACCATCGTCACCTCAGTCCCCAGGGCGGCGTTCGTGGAGTTCACCGCGAAGATCACGAAGCAGGTCGGCATCCCGGTCTGCGCCTCGAACCGCATCAACATGCCGGAGATCGCCGAGGAGATCCTGATCCGCGGTGACGCGCAACTGGTTTCGCTGGCGCGCCCGTTCCTCACCGATCCGGAATGGGTGAACAAGGCCGCGCAGGACCGCGCCGACGAGATCAACACCTGCATCGCCTGCAACCAGGCCTGCCTCGACCACGCGTTCCAGCACAAGACGGTGTCCTGCCTGCTCAACCCGCGCGCGGGCCACGAGACAGAGCTGAAGCTGCTACCGACGCGGCGCGCCAAGCGCATCGCGGTCGTCGGCGCGGGCCCGGCCGGGCTCTCCGCGGCGGTCAACCTCGCCGAACGCGGCCACCGCGTAGACCTTTTCGAGGCCGACGACAAGATCGGCGGCCAGTTCGACATCGCCCGCCGGATCCCGGGCAAGGAGGAGTTCGACGAATCCATCCGGTACTACCGCCGGATGATCGAGCTGCGCGGGGTGACCCTGCACCTGAACAAGCGCGTCACCGCCGACGAGCTCATCGCGGGCCGCTACGACGAGGTGGTGCTGGCCACCGGCGTGCGGCCGCGCATCCCCGACATCCCCGGCATCGACCACCCGATGGTGCTCTCCTACGCCGAACTGGTGCGCGAGGAGAAGCCGGTGGGCAAGCGCGTCGCGGTGATCGGCGCGGGCGGCATCGGTTACGACGTCAGTGAGTTCCTCACCGTGGAGGGCCATCCCGCGCTCAAGCTCGACGAGTGGAAAGAGGAATGGGGCGTCGACGCCGACGACGAGCAGGCGCCGGGCCAGCTCACCACCCCCAAGCCATCGCCCGCCGCCCGCGATGTCGTACTGCTGCAACGCAAGTCGTCGTCGTTCGGCAAGGACCTCGGCAAGACCTCCGGCTGGGTGCACCGCGCCGCGCTGAAGGCCAAGGGCGTCGAGCAGATCGGCGGCGTCAACTACGAGCGCATCGACGACAACGGCCTGCACATCAGCTTCGGCGAGAAACGCGAACGCCCGCAATTGATTCCGGTGGACAACGTGGTGGTCTGCGCGGGTCAGGAGTCGGTGCGGGAGCTGGCGGAGCCGCTGCGTGCCGCGGGCATCGTCCCGCACCTGATCGGCGGCGCCGAGCTGGCCGCCGAACTCGACGCCAAGCGCGCGATCGATCAAGGCACCCGGCTGGCGGCCCGCCTCTGACCGCCTCGCTAGCATCGCTCAGGTGAGCCTGCCCTCCCCCACCTCCGAGAACCGCGCCGTCGTCACCGGAGCTTCCTCCGGCATCGGCACCGCGCTGGCCGCCGAACTGGCCGGACGCGGCTATTCGCTGATCCTGGTCGCCCGCCGCGGCGACCTGCTCGACGAGCTCGCGCAGCGCCTCACCCTGGCGCACGGCATCACCGCCGAAGTGCGCGCGGTCGACCTGTCCGACCGCGCGCAGCGCGGCCCGCTCGTCGAGGAACTGTCGGCGCGCGACATCTCGATCCTGTGCAACAACGCGGGCATCGCGACCTTCGGGCCGGTCGCGGAGCTGGACATGGAGTACGAGCGCGCCCAGATGGAGCTCAACGCCGTCGCCGTGCACGATCTCACCCTGGCGGTGCTGCCAGGCATGATCGCGCGCGGCGCGGGCGGCATCCTGATCAGCGGCTCGGCCGCGGGCAACATGCCGATCCCGAACAACGCGACCTACGCCGCGAGCAAGGCGTTCGCCAACACCTTCTGCGAATCGCTGCGCGGGGAGCTGAAGGATTCGGGTGTGCACGTCACGCTGCTGGCCCCCGGCCCGGTCCGCACCGAACTGCCCGACCCGTCCGAAGCCTCGATCGTCGATCGCATGGTCCCCGACTTCATGTGGGTCTCCTCGGAGTACACCGCGAAGGTCTCCCTCGACGCCCTCGCCCGCAACAAGATGCGCATCGTCCCCGGCTTGATCTCCAAGGGCATGAGCGTCGCGGGCCAGTACGGGCCGCGCGCCCTCACCGCCCCCATCGCGGGAGCCTTCTACAAGAAGCTCGGCGGCTGACCCACGCCGCGCCACCTCCCTCATAGCGCTTCGCAGACCATTCGCACACCTCGCAGGGCGTACAACCCCTGCGAGGCGTACCGAACCTCTGCGAAGACCGCGCACTGGTGCCAGGAAAGTGTGTGAGCTGGGTTGACGCGGGTGTCAGTGGGTCGTCAGGAACGGCGCGGTGGGCGTCAATGAGGCGTTAGGGGCGCGTCCGCGGGGTGCTGGGAGGGGTAGTACTGGCATCGGCCCCGCAGTGTGGAGAAAGCGGGGGCGCACCCCAGGAGAACACTGTGACGCTGCTGGATATTGTGTCGGCCGCCCACCCGTCGTCGCCGTCCGCGACGGCCGTGCCCGGACCCTTGTCCGCCGCGAGACGGTCGAGGATTTGATGGCTCGCGAGGTGGGCGTCTGACGCGCCGGAGCCTCGGCGGCTGGAAACGCGCCGTTCGAGTGTCAGCGGCGACGGCGGGTGCCGAAGAGGCTGCGGCTGATCTCGCGGCCCGCGGCGGTCGCGGCCGAGCGCAAGAAGCTCTTCACCGCGGGGTTTTTCATGATGCGTTCCGCGGCCGACTCCTCGTCCTGGCTGGGTGACCGGCCCGGTACCGGGGCTACCTCCGGTTGGTGCGGTTCGGCCGCGGCGAGTTCGGCGGTCAGCATTTCGTAAGCGGATTCGCGGTCGATGGTCTGGCCGTACTCGGTGGCGAGCGCGCTGGACAGGGCGCTGGACTTGATGGCGTCGGCGCCGATGGTGTCCATCAGCGAACGCGGCGGCCGAATCCTGGTCCACGCCACCGGTGTCGGCGCGCCCTGTTCGGAGAGCACCGTCACCACGGCCTCGCCGGTACCGAGCGAGGTCAACGCCTTCTCCAGGTCGTAGACCGAGGTCTTCGGATAGGTGCGGACGGTCTTGGACAGCGCCTTCTGGTCGTCGGGGGTGAAAGCGCGCAGCGCGTGCTGGATGCGCGCGCCGAGCTGGGAGAGCACGGGATTGGGGATGTCGGTGGGCAACTGGGTGCAGAAGAACACGCCGACGCCCTTTGAGCGGATCAGTTTTACCGTCTGCTCGACCTGGTCGAGGAACGCCTTCGAAGCGTTGTCGAACAGCAGGTGCGCCTCGTCGAAGATAAACACCAGCTTGGGCTTGTCGACATCGCCGACTTCGGGCAGCGTCTGGAACAGATCGGCGAGCACCCACATCAGGAAGGTGGAGAACATCACCGGCCGGGCGGCTTGCGCGCCGAGCTCGAACAGGGTGATCACGCCTTGGCCGTCCGCGAGCCGGACCAGGTCGGCCGGATCGAGTTCCGGTTCGCCGAAGAAGGTGTCGCCGCCGTCGGCCTCCAGGTTGACCAGCGCCCGCAGGATGACGCCCGCGGTCTGCGCAGACACACCGCCGATGCCTTTCAGGTCCTCCTTGCCGTCGGGACTGGTGAGGTGGGTGATGACCGCGCGCAGGTCCTTCAGATCGAGCAGCGCGAGCCCCTGCCGGTCGGCCCAGTGGAAGATCAGGCCGAGGGTCGATTCCTGGGTCTCGTTGAGATCGAGCACCTTGCTGAGCAGCACGGGACCGAACGAGGTGATGGTGGCGCGGATCGGCACCCCGATCCCGCCGGTGCCGAGCGAGACGAATTCGGTCGGGAAGCCGCTGGGCGCCCAGTCCGGCGCGCCGGTTTCCCGGGCCCGTGCGGCGATCTTGTCGTTGGCCTCGCCCGGCCTGCTCAAACCGGACAGGTCGCCCTTGATGTCGGCGAGGACCACCGGAACGCCCGCGCGCGAGAGCTGTTCGGCGATGCCTTGCAACGTCTTGGTCTTTCCGGTGCCGGTGGCGCCGGCGACCAGGCCGTGCCGGTTCATCATCCGCATCGGAATCCGAACGCGCGCAGCGGAATCCACGACTCCGTCGACGACGACGGCGCCCAGCTCCAGAGCCGCGCCTTCGACGGCGTAGCCCGCGGCGATCTCCTGCGCGGTCGCGTTCGGAGTGCCCTTCGAGGAGGTCCCGTCGGCGGGCTCGGGGCTCTCGGCATCCGGCGCCTCACCCGCGGTCGTCGCTTGCCGCTCGGCCAGCTCGCGCTCGGCGGCTTCCGCGGCGGCCGCCGCCTCCGCCGCCACCCGCGCCGCCTCGTCGGCGGCCTTCCGCGCCGCGGCCGCCTTCTCCTGGGGAGTGGTCATCGCACGTCCTCCGTCTGTCGCACCGAAACGCCACTGGGCGAGCCGGACGTAGCTCGCCGGAAGCCCGCGTGACCGGAGCGAGGGCGAGTACGACGGTCGAGAGCCCGCGCACGGCCGGAGCGAAGGCGAAGTACGCCTGGCCGATCTCTGCCGAAACTGTATCCCCGCCGACGGCGTTCCGGCGGCGCGCGGCGCGATGATGTCGGCGCACGGAAGCCGAACGCGCTTGTTCCCGGAGGATGCGCGCGGCGATGGCAGTAAGGTTGCCCGAGTGTCCGACAAACTTGTGGTGTGGATGGATTGCGAGATGACCGGCCTGCGTCTCGACAGCGACAAGCTGATCGAGGTGGCCGCCCTCGTGACCGACAGCGACCTCAACATCCTCGGCGACGGCGTCGACATCGTCATCCACGCCGATGACGAGGCGCTGGCCGCGATGCCCCCGGTGGTCGCCGACATGCACGAGCGCTCCGGGCTGACCGAGGAGGTCCGCCGCTCCACGGTCACCCTCGCCGAGGCCGAGCAGCAGGTGCTCGACTACATCCGCGCCTACGCTCCCACGGCGGGAACCGTTCCGCTGGCGGGCAATTCGATCGCGACCGATCGCGGCTTCATCGCCCGGGACATGCCTACGCTGGACAGCCACCTGCACTACCGGATGATCGACGTGAGCTCCATCAAGGAGCTGTGCCGCCGCTGGTATCCCCGCATCTACTTCGGTCAGCCGGAGAAGGGTCTCACCCACCGCGCCCTCGCCGACATCAAGGAATCCATCCGCGAACTCGAGTACTACCGGCGCACCGCGTTCGTCGCGCCGCCCGGCCCGTCCACCACGGAGATCGCCGCGGTCGCCGCCCAGCTCAGCGGCGGCGCCAAGTCCGCGGCCGCGGCGCCGCGAAACGGCATGTTGGAAGCCGATTAGGGAATCGCGGGTGCGGCACGCTAGTATCTAGCGCGCCGGTAATTCACCGGCGATGGTGAGTGTAGTTCAGTTGGTAGAGCACCAGGTTGTGATCCTGGCTGTCGCGGGTTCGAGTCCCGTCACTCACCCCACGCGAAATGCGCGAGTCCGATGGGCTCGCGCATTTCGCTTTTCCAGGGCAGTGAGCCTGATCCCGTGCTCTAGGCCGGTCGCCGGGGCATCGCGGCGGATCAACGCCCCATCGGCGAACGCTCGATCCGTCGGCAAACGCCCGGCCCCGTCCAGGACGCGGTGGATGTTCAGCCCGAGCCGCCCATTCCGACCCGCCAGATGCCGCGCCAACGAACGATCTCTCTCCCAGCCGACCCCTGGGATTGCCCCGAGATCGCAGGGCAGACGAGGCCATCGGTCACAGTGACGGACCGAACCGACCCGGGGAACGACTACGGCCGCCGCGCACGGAATGCGTTCTGAAACACAGATACTTCCAAATGTGTCCCGCATCTCCCCGAGCGGTCGTAAACTGCGCGCTCAGGGGTATGCCGCCGTGGCACCACCCGGTCGAGGAGAAAGAAAAGCACTCCGTGAAGCGTTCCGCCGTTCTCGCAGCCCTTGTCGGCGCCACCCTGCTCAGCGGGTCCACAGGCACCGCATCGGCGGCGCGCGAGGCGACTCCGATCGACCTGCCCGCCGATTCCGGTTCCGCGGGCATCACCAGCGGATCCTCGTCCAGCACCGGATCTTCGGGCGGCGCGACCACCACCGGCTCCGGCTCCGCGCTGGAGCAGATCATCTTCGGCGGCCCGCTGATCTGCGCGGCGGTGGGCAGCGCGATGAACGCCAACCTCACCTGCGCGGGCACCCCGGGACCGAACATCCCGTAGCTCGACGAAAAAGGCCCCCGGCAAGCGCCGGGGGCCTTTTTGCCGCCACTTATGGTCGCGGCGCTAGCCGACGTCCGCGTTACCCGCCTTCCACTCCGACCACGGGATGTTCCAGTCGCCGAGTCCGTCCGTGCCGGACAGCGTGCCGCCCACGGTGTTCTTGACGATCGTGATGTCACCGCGCTTGGCGAAGTTGAACACCCACTGCGCGTTCGCGGGGCTCAGGTTCAGGCAGCCGTGGCTGGTGTTCGAGTAACCCTGCGCGCCAACCGACCACGGAGCCGAGTGGAAGAAGATGCCGCTGTAGGAGATTCGGGTCGCGAAGTCGACCGGCGTGCGGTAACCGTCCGAGGAGTTCACCGCGACGCCGTAGGTCGAGGAGTCCATGATGATCTTCTCGTGCTTGTCGGCGACGATGTAGATGCCGTTGTCGGTGGGCGTGCTGTCCTTGCCCATCGAGGTCGGCATGGTGCGGACCACCTGCCCGTTCTGCTCGACGACCACCTGGTGGGTGTTGTCGTCAGCGGTGAAGATCACCGCATCGCCGACGACGAAGTGCGAGGTCAGGTTGTCCTGGCCGAACAGCCCGTTGCCGAGGTTCTTGCCGTAGACGTTCACCTGGATGTCGACCCGGGTGCCCGGCGCCCAGAAATGTTCTGGCCGCCAACGGACTTCGCGGTTGTTCACCCAGTAGAACGCGCCCTCGACCGGCGGGTTCGCGGTGATCTTGATCGCGTCCTGCGCCGCCTTGCGATCCGGAATGTTCTCGTCGAACTGGATCGCCACCGGCTGGCCGATGCCGACGACTTCCCCCTCCCCGGGGATCAAGTACGGCTTGGTTTGGTTGTTCGGCGAACTGGTGGTGAAGCTCATCGTGGTGGTGTTGGCGCCGCCGAGACCGATCGCGTCGGCGGTGAGCCGGTAGGTCTTGCCGTAACCGAGCACCTCGGCGGTCTCCCAGGTCCGGCCGTCGGCGGCCAGCTTGCCCTCGACCGGGTTGCCCTGCTGATTGACCAACGTCACATTCGTGAACTTGCCGTCGTCGACCTTGAAGGTCATCGGCATGCCGGGCGACACACCCTTGTCACCGTCCTTGACGGGAGCGAGCAGCTTCGGCTTGATCAATTCGGTGATCGGGTTACGGTCGATGGCGACCGCCGCGTCCGCGCTACCGGATGACGATGAGCATCCTGTCGATACCGATGCGATCACGGCGAGCGCTACCAAAGGTGCACCGAGTCTTCGTATCGAACGCCACCGACCTCGACCAATGCTCATATTCAACCCCGTTTCAAGTCCCGGCGCGCGCGTCCAGACATGCGCCGATGGCTTCGGATCCAACCGACTACAGAAGCTCAACCCACCGCGTCGGCGGGATCGGTCGAGACCACGTCCTGCCATTCTGCCAGTCCATCCGAAACCGATCCAACGCGAACACCATCGCGACAGGTGCCGAGTTCCACCGGATAGATCAGGTTTGAAGGGCCCGGTGTTAACACCTGCCGTCGACTCCAAGAAACCGCCCCTCACCAGGCGATTTCACTTCTTCGGGTCCGGCCTGTTAATGTTTGTCCCGCACCGGAACACGGAGCAGGCGCCATTAGCTCAATTGGCAGAGCAGCTGACTCTTAATCAGCGGGTTCGGGGTTCGAGTCCCTGATGGCGCACAGTACAGGCCGTGCCTAGTCCCAGCTACGTTTGGGCAAGGGCACGGTCTTTTCTTGTCCGAACAGTGTCCAAACGCTGTTCGGCGGGTGGTCTCGCGAAGGTAACGACGCCGTGATCCGAGCCGTTACCAAGGCCCGAAACCGGCCCCAGTCAGGGCGATAAACCCAGATAAGACCCACGTCACAACATCAATTTTGTGACCTAGGGCACAACACGTTTAACGGCAAACTCCCTGCATACATCGCGTTTAGGTAACGGTGCGCCGCGCATTCCAAGATCGACAGCTTCTGCCATTCAGCTCTCGTTCACCTTCCGTTAACCTTCCGTGACCATTCTGCAATCAGGTCGCAAAGAGACCTGAGGTTTGGTTAGACCGAGGTGTTGTTTACACGCATTCGGAAAACGGCCGCACGGACCTGATGTAGGTTCCCCGGGCCCCCGGATGTGAAGCCGCAACAGACCCCGATCGCGAACCTTCCGCTTATCGCTCCACGCACCGTGGAGTTCCGCGCGACGCCGCGGCCCGGGCCGATCCGCCCGGTACCCGCACAGCTCGTCGCGTTCCGAGGACCGGAGTGTCCTCCACAACCAAATCCACAACAGCACACCGACTTTTTCTCGGCGAACACCACGAGCGTCCGCCGCCGGATCCGCGCTGCCCGAGTGCGGCCGGACCCCCCTGTCCCCTAACAAGGAACTCAGAAATGCCTCACAGCCGCCTTTCCACCCTGCGCCGCAGCACCACCCTCCGCGAGGGCCTGACCTTCGCCGTGGCCGCGGCCGGCATCGTGGCCGTCGCCGCTTCGTCGGCGGTGTCGGTGGCCGATGACAGCGTTCCGGCACGCGTCGCCATGGTCGCCGAGCAGCAGCCCGCTGCCGCCCCGGTCCCCGCCCCCATGCCCGAGGTCATCCCGGCCCCGGCCCTGGCCCCGGCTCCCGCGCCGGAAGCCATGCCGCTG
>NZ_BDCF01000026.1 GCF_001613365.1 Nocardia xishanensis NBRC 101358 | reverse complement strand
CGGCCATCCTCGGCTGGTGGATAGCCTCCGTAGACGGCCGCGACGTGGGCGGCCTATCCAGCTTCGCTGGACCGAGATTCGTCGCTGTACGCACAGGTGCGAGCCCAACTCGCCGTACTGGACCGGGATCTGACCGGTCGATGAGGAAGGGGCCGCGGTCGATGGTCGTCGAGTCGCCCCTGGAATCGGCGGGTGTTGCCATGCTGCGTGCGCTGATAGAACGGTGTGAGATCCCGCAACGGAAGGAACCCAATGGGGCGAACAATTCCCGCGACTGCCGCGCCGGTACGCCGCACCCTGGTTGTAGCGCTGATTGCCGCGGCGATCGGGGCGCCGAGCGCGGTGACGGCGACTGCCGAGGCGCCGCCGACTCGGGATGACGGCTTTTGCATCGATGAGAAGACGCGCGTGCGCAACGGGTTGCGCGTCAGTGACCCCAGTTGCATTCATGACCACGGCCGCTTCCACAATCACGAGCGCTTCCATATTCCGCCGACTCATTCTTGAACCCGGCTACCTCCCGAAGGTTGGGGCTTCATGACCACAGACGCGCACGCGGTGCAAGGTCAGGTGCCCGTGCGTGGCGGCCACCTCGGCAGTCACTTCGAAGCCGAGCCGCCGGTAGAACCGTAGGTTGCGCTCATCCGAGGTTTCCAGAAACGCAGGGACACCGGCCTGCTCGGCGGCTTGCATGCCGGGCAATACGATGGCTTTACCAAAACCTCTGCCTTGCAACGATAGCCGCAGCCCCGTCCGTGTCGGGATGCGTCCACACCGCCACCGCGTCACCATCGTCGGCGACCCAGACCCGACCGTGTTTCAACCCGACGTGTCCCACCAACAGCCGCTGCATCGCGCTCACTCGTTCGGATGCCACCACATGAGGTAACCAGGGATAGTCGGCAAAAGCCCCTCCCAACGTCTCGGTAGCACGGGGTGTCAACATCGCGCCAATGCTGGATCGGGCACAAATTTCGTGATGTCGTATGTCGGGTTATTCAGTCGCTCAACAGAATTCGTTTCCTGAGAAGGTCGGTTTTCGCGCGGCCGAACATCTTCCGTTTGAGCATCTTAAAAGCTTGTTGACGGTGCCCTCGGTGGGACCGTTGCTACACGGCAGGGTCAGCCCGGCGGTAACGGCGGCGAGGTCGTGTTCGAGGCCGGTGACGAACGAGTGCAGCGCGGGCAGGGTATCGCTGCGGACCTGCGCGATCCATTCCGCGAGCCGGTCACCGCGCAGGTCGCGCATCATGACCGCAAAGGCGCCGACGTGGCGGCGGGTGGCCTCCAGTTCTGGGCAGTGGGCCAGATTCGCGGCCAGTTGCTGGCTGTCGTCGTGGGCGAGGGTGTCAGGGTCGCGCATGATCCACGCGGTGACGGTGCGGATCTTCGGCGCTTTTGACGGGATCGCCACTGGCCGTGACGTTTCTCGGCCGTCACGAAAAGGCTGCAGGTAGCGGTAGACGGTGCGTTGGCTGCCGCGGTAGCCGAATTGCCGCAACTCTGCGGTGAGGACGGCGACGTCGGTGCAGCCGGCGTTCCATCGTTGCAGCAGGTGCGGAATGTGTTCGTCGAGCAGCGAGATGCGGGAGGTAGCGGCGGCGATCACATCCTCTGGATCGGTGGCGGTGGCGAATCGGCGTGCCGTTTTCCGGTCGATACCAAGTTCTTTCGCGATCGTGCGCAGGCCGATGCCTTGGCGGTGTAACCGTTGGACAGCGTCGTAGCGTTCCAGGGTGCGCGTCCGCAACCGCGAATACTTATCCTCGGGGGCGGGCCGGGCCCGTGCAGTCGAGGTGGGGGTAGCGTTCCCGATTGTTCGGGAGTTGCGCTTCTCCCCTTCGGAATCTGTTGTTGGAGTGGCTGATACGTTCAGGCAGGCGCGGTGCGCTATGACGGTCTTGTCCACGGCCTGGCCCAGGTTGTGCCACAAATGCCAGCGATCAGCGCATTGGGTGGCCTGTGGTGCGCCGCGTCGCGCGCCCTCGGCGTAGGCTCCGGCGCGGTCGCGGGTGATGATCTCGATCTCCGGGTGCGCGGCAAGCCATTGCGCCAGGGTGTCGGCCTCGCGACCGTCGAGCACATCGATGGGCCGATGCGTGGCCATGTCCAGTAGGACGGTCGCATACCTTCTGCCCCGTTTCACCGCGAAATCGTCCACACCCAGCACTTTCACCGCACCGACCGGCGGATCCGGGAGCGCGCGGACCAGCCGCAGCAACGTGTCGCGGCTGGCCGCCAGGCCCAGCTGCCTCGCCACACGCGCACCGGCGCGTCCGGCCAGGGCCAGCCCGATCGTGGTCAGCATCCCGGTCAACTGGTTCGTCCGCCGCGAGCGCTTCGTGGTGAGCCCGTCGACCTGCTCGGCGAAGGTCTTCGCCGAGCACGCGCTGTTCACACAGAAGAACCGCCGCACCATCAGCCGCAGGATCATCGCCCGCCCGGCCACAGCCGCGTCGGCCAGCCGCCGCCGGTAGCGGGAATGCACCCGCTCGGAACCGGTTCCGCACCGCGGGCAGTGGGCCGTCTTCGTGGCAACCACCGCCTTCACGACCACCGATTCCTCGTCACCACGAACATCGCTCACCACGAGGGAGTTCAAGTGTGGCAACAGCTTTCGCGCCAGATCACCAATGCACGCCCGATATCAAATACCAGATCAGTATCAGTGAGAGCGGCCGAATGGCACCCCCAGACCAGCGACATCACGCTATCCGCGCCAGAACCCATCACCCCGGCAGGCGACACGAGTTGGTGATAGGGGGTCGCCGGTCGAGCTTGTTCACGGACATGCCGCAATACCGCGGCGTCACCCTGATGCGTGGACAGCCCGGTCAACCCTCCGCCGCCTCTGCTCCCTACAGCAAGCTCGCTTGCGCGTCTCGGCAAGGGGGCGTGCACAACTGCTGGCAGCCTTCGGCCGCCCAGTCCGCACCACCCACAAACGGTAGCAACAACTTACGGCGCCAAACAGCGAATCAGCACACTAGCGTGGGCAGGACGGGGGCATCGAAGTGGCGCAAAAGATGGGCCTGAGAGGTGACCAGGGCGGCGGCCACGCTCACCCGGTGGTGCGTCCGCTGCGCCGCCTTGGGCTCGAATGACCGTCCCACCGTAGCGCAGCCTCACCGATTGCGATGGCGCTCGGTCCGTTACCGGGCGGCCGCGCGTAGCAGGTCGTCGGTGCGCACGATCTTCACGCGACGGCGACCGCGGCGTGCACCAGCTGTGCGTTCAGCTCTGTCGATGTTCAGCCAGCCTAGGCTGCCGACCGGTGTGCCGCCCCGGGCGGCGATCAGTTCTTCCAGGTCATGGTGTGACGTGGTGGGCATGGTCAATCGGTCGTTGGCGAAGTCTGTGAGCACCGAAGTGGCGGTCTCTTGCCCGCATCGTTTGTTCATGCCGATGCCGCCCGAGGCGCCACGCTTGATCCAGCCGGCGACGTACACGCCCGCGATCGTTTCTCCAGCAGGCTCGCTCAGGACCCGGCCCCGGTCGTTTGGCACCACCGAACGCGACGCGTCGAAGGGGAGGCAGTCGATCGGTCGACCTCGGTAGCCGATGGCGCGCATGACGAGGCCGCAGTCGACGACAGACAGATCATCGGTCGAAGTAACCGAGCCGGAAGGGCTGCCGGTGAATTCGTTACGTACGCATGCCAGCGCGGACACTCCGTTGGCTCCACGAATCTCGGTAGGAGACAGCAAGTACCGAAAAACGACACGCTTGTTACCCGCGGTCGGCCGACGCCCAGCGACAGCGCGAGCCAGACTGATCTTGGTCATGATCGTGCTGTCGAGAGTTCGATCGTCGAATGCCGCCGCGGTCGACGGATCCAATGTCAACTCGGAAGGGTCGATGACGACGTCGACGCCCGGTAGGTCAGAGAGCGCGAGGAACTCGGAGTTGGTGTAGGCCGCTTGGGCGATACCGCGGCGTCCGACGATCTGGACTTCTCGTACTCGAGACTCGGCAAGCGCCGCCAGTGCGTGGTCGGCGATATCCGTCTTCGCCAGCGCTTTGACGTCGGTGACCAGGATTCGTGCGACGTCGAGGGCAACGTTCCCGTTGCCGACCACCACAGCGGTATGGACGGAAAGATCGAATGTGTCGTCAGCGTTGTCAGGGTGGCCGTTGTACCACGCCACGAATTCGGTCGCTGGAATGGACCCAGTGAGATCCTCGCCGCTGATTCCGAGTCTGTTGTCGGTGGAGGCGCCTGACGAATAGATCACCGCGCTGTAGCGAGAAGTCAAGTCTGCGTGCATGACGTGCTTTCCGACTTCAACGTTGAGCAGGTAACGGAATGACTTGCTGGCCGCGATCGAGGCGAACGCCCGTTCGACACCTTTGGTCGACGGATGATCGGGCGCGACACCGGCACGGACCAGTCCGTAGGGCGTGGGCAACCGGTCGAACATATCGACCTCGACCCCGGGGTGCCGGAGCAACTCTTCGGCGGCGTAGAAGCCGGCAGGTCCGGCACCGACAATCGCGACACGCAGCGTGCGTTCGGGCGATGTCTTCGCCATCGAAGGTTCACTTGATTCGGCTGATCCCCGGGCATCGGCGGCCGAGGGGTGATCGGTGTAGTAGGCGGCGTTGATCGCGAGATAGCGCTCGCCCTTGGCGTCGAGTTCGGTTTCGGGGGAGATCGCATCCACCGGGCACTCGTCGATGCAGGCGCCGCAATCGATACACGTGCTCGGATCGATGTAGAGCATCTCCGCCGTCGCGAAGCCAGGCTCGTCAGGCGTCGGATGGATGGCGTTGGCCGGGCATGCGGTGACACAGCCCGCGTCATTACAGCAGGACTGTGTGATTACGTGGACCAAGGACTCTTCTCCGCTTTCGTGGGGGATAGGTTTCGCAAAGCTTCAGTTGGCGAGAAGGCGTTCGGCGGCCGAAAGCGCTGTCATCCAGACCGACTTGACCGAACGGCCGGTGCGCTCGGCGACGCGCTCGCAGTCGCGGTGCTCCGGCTTGACGTTGACGATGTCGCCATCGAGTAGTCCGATCTTCACTGCTACCGAATGTCCGTCTACCTCAACGGAATAGAACTGCCGATCGAGTGTCCAGCGGTGTTCGGATCGGCGTAGTCGTATTCCGAGGGCGGTCGAATGCCGAAACATTGCTTCGGCGACGGAGCGCTCGGCGTCCGGCGGGACGATTGCGGCGAGCGTGACACCAGGGCGGCCGTGCTTCATGACGATCGGTGTGGTCCATACGTCGGCGGCGCCCGCGGACAGGCAGGCGGCGACGACGTCGGGAACGAACTCGGGGTTGAGGTCGTCGAGGTTGGTCTCGAGTACCAGTGGTGTCGATGCCTCGTCGATTCGAGTGGGAGACTCGCCGACGAGAGCCCGGACTATATTCGGAACCGCTTCGAAATTCGCTGTGCCCGCACCGCTTCCGACCGTAAGTAATCGCATCTCGGGGCACCTGCCGAAGGATGATGCCATCGAGGTGATCAGCGCCGCGCCGGTCGGCGTCACTGTTTCGGCGTCGATCTCGACTCCCCGAATGGGCACCTGCCGGAGCATTTCCAGGGTTGCCGGCGCCGGAAGGGGGAGCACTCCGTGTGCACCAACGGTCGTGCCGTGGCCAAGGGGCAGGGGCGAGCATGTGATTTGGTCGATTCCCAGTTCGTCCACTGCGATTGCGACGCCGCAGATGTCGGCTATGGCATCGAGGGCGCCCACCTCGTGGAAGACGACATCCTCGGGGGTGACCCCGTGCACTCTCGCCTCGGCACGGGCGAGCCTTTCGAATGCTGCGTGGGCAAGCTGACGCGCCCGAGGCCGCATCGCCGACGAGTCGATCATCTGGCGGATGTCCGACCAATGTCGGTGCGGGTGATCATCCGCGTAGGTGTCGACGATCACCCGCGTCGAGCCCGCACCGTGCCGCTCGGTCCGCTCGGTCCGCAGTGCCACTCCGCACCGCGGAAGCTGCGACTCGATCCTCTCGATATCCGCTCCGGCGCTGATGAGAGCCGCCAGCAGCATGTCGCCCGCCGCGCCGCCGACGCAGTCCAGGTACAGCCTTGTCGTCACTACCTCTCCTCGTCGTATACCGGCCCACTGAAGAGGGCTGTGGACAAATGATAATTCTTCTATTATTTTTTTTACAAGACCGAGTGAGGAGGCTGCGTTGATTGAAACGACCGACCTGCATGAAGGCACGTCGGCAGTGGTCGGTGTGGGCGAGCCGAAGCAGCAACGTTCTCGCGAGACCCGTGATGCCCTGCTTGATGCCTTCGTCTCATTGCTCGACGAGCGGCCTTACGCGGACATCGGGGTGGCGGAGATCGCACGTCGCGCCGGGTTGACCTCGGGTGCCTTGTATGGCCGATTCGGAGACAAACGGGGTCTGGCGCTTGCCGCTCACGAGCGATTCGCGGTCCGCTCCGCGGAGACCATGGAGGCGTGGGGCGCGCGACCCAGGTGGCAGACGGCGCTACCCCGCGAAATCATCGGCAGCTGGACGAAGGGTGCGGTGAACTTCTGTCGTATGTACCGGCCGATGTTGTCGCTGATGATCAATGATCCCGACGTCGGTGAGCAGTACGACCAACTGATGGGAAAACCGCCGCGCATCCTGGCTCGCCTTCTGCGTGATGCCGTACCAGGCTCGCCGGGAGTGGAATTCGAGAAGGACGTCGAGTGGTCGGCTCGGGCTGCTCTCGCGGTGCTCGAGAGGTTCGATCTCGATGACGACGATTTGTTCGATCGCATCGAGCTGCTGTTGTGCCGGATGATCGGAGTCGAGTGATGTTCGAAACGTCGGCCGTGGTCGCGGTGAGCGGCGAGGCGTGCGTGGGCTGTCGGCAGTGCGTAGCCGTGTGCCCGGCGGATGCGCTGTCGATGGAAGGCCGCCAGGCAGTCGTGGACGAATCGGCGTGTGTCGGATGCTTCAAGTGCGTCGAAGCGTGTGCGCCGTTCGGCGCGATCTCGGTGGTTCGGGATCCGAATCCGAGGGTGCTGACCGTACCGGCCGAGGAGTATTCGCAGCCTGAGGTCGATGAGCTGTGTCGGCGTGCGAGGCTGTCTCCAGATGCCAAGGTGTGCGTGTGTACCGGCACTAGCGCCGCCGAGATCGCGGCCGCCGTGCTGGCAGGTGTCGAGGAGCCCGAGCAACTGACGCTGGCGACCGGCGTGCGATCGAAGTGCGGAATGTGGTGTCTTACACCGACAATGCGGTTGCTCGCTGCCCACGGAGTCGAAGTCACGCGTCCCTACAACGATCGGCGACTGTATCCCGACGGATGCACCGACGTCGCGATCTGGACCATTCCCGACGATGTGGCCGACAAGTACCCGGAGTATCGGCTGCGCGAAAACCTGGCAGCGGTGGAGTCCGGACTGGCCCTCAACAGTCCGACACCATGGTTTCCCGATGTCCAACCCGGACAGGACCTCGATGGGAATCCGGCATGATCCGGCCCGCGGTGACACCGCCGCCGCTCAGCAAGTCGAAGTTCGCTTATGGGCGTAAGGCTCCCGCGATGCGCGCCGCCGAACTGCCCGAGATGTGTTCGGTGCGAGTGCAGGACCTGTTCGACGACATTCCCGATCCGATCCATCAGTACGGCGAAGACCTGACTCCGGTACGTGACGCCGCCGAAGCGGCTCTTTCCCGGATCGACATGAGCATGATCGGCCCCGGCGATTCGGTCAACATCCTGTGCTCTGAACACGGGTTCGGGATGATGGGTGGTCACGCATACGCCGAAATGATCAAGATGATCCGGGACGTCGTCATCGAGCGCACCGGAGCAACCCGGATCAGGCTGGCGGTGTCGTCTGCGGCAAGCAAGTCGGAGAAGGACGAGATCGTGCCGAAGTACGGACTCGACGATTATTTCGAAGGAAAGACGTTCGCCTTCGGGCCATACGATCGCGGCGTCGCCATCGATACCGAAATCGGCCGGCTGTACGGCATCCGCAGTGCCTATGCCGCGGATCGATTGATCCACGCTCATTACGACGACCCGCGAGAAGTGCACTTCCATCACATCAACGGGCGGCTACTCAAGTCTTTCACGATGAGCTATGCCCGGATGGAGACTCGATCGGTGTTCCATACGAACTTCCCCACGCGCAGCGCGAACATCGTGCCGCGTGCGATCTACGAATCGGCCTATATCCGTGACCGGTGGGCGTTCTCGACAGTGCTCTCGACTTCCCCGACCGGAACCAGGGGGATCGATGCGGACAACGACCTGATCGCGCTGGATCGGCGTACCGGTGCCGCGATGTTGCGTCGGTACGGAAAGATGCTGCAGCTCTTCGAGACCATCGATACATGTTTTGCCATCGCCGATGACACCCGGTGGCTGCCGTATCAGCACGCCGGCGGGCTCACCGCCTGCGCGCTGTACGAAAGCGGGCACGACCACTTGGATCTCGACTTTCCGGCTCACCGGCCCGCCGCTACGGACAAGAATCCCATCAAGGGACCGGTGAAGGCAGTCGTGATGAACTATGCGTGGAAACTCTTCGCGGCAGCCGATCTCACGGTGGCCGCGGACGGCGATGTCGGGCGAGACCTCACCCGTATCCACACCGACAAGCCGGTGATCATCGCGGACGATCTAGCCCACGCGGTGAGAATCGCGACTGAACAGACCGGCACCGACAAGGGCATCGTGTTCGACGGTTGCTACGGCTCGATCAATTTGACCCGATCCATGGCCGAACACCTGCTCGCGATGGCACCCGAGGTGTCGCGGCGAGTCGACGAAGAGTTGCTGCCCAAATGGCTTCGCCAACGCAATCTTTCGGAAAGCGATCTGTAGTGGAGGAAAGGACACCTCGTGGCGAACAGTCGACTGGAGTCCGCGTGACGTCGGGCGGCACCCGGAGGTATCGAGCGGCGTTGACGCCGCCATTCTGGAGCGGTGCCGGAGCGGTAGAGCGCAACATCGAGCTGATCACGTGGGCGGAATCCATTGGCTACCAAGATGTGTGGCTCGCAGACCGCGGTGGGGTCGACGCCTTGACGCTCGCTGCCGTTGTCCTGGGACGCGTTGATCGAATCCGCGTGGGCATAGCGGTCGTTCCCGCATACACGCGGACGCCAGCCGTGTTCGCCGCCACGGTCGCGACACTTGCCGACATCGCACCTGAACGGTTTGCATTGGGGCTGGGCACCTCCTCGGAGAGGATGATCGGAGGGTGGCATGGGCTGTCACTGGACAGGCCGTTGGCGCGTATGCGTGAAACCACTATCCTGCTCCAGCAGATGCTCGCCGGGCTCAAAACCGACTTCGACGGCGCGACGCTGCGCAGTCACGGCTATCAGCAACCGGCGACCGAGAGCACGGTGCCGTTGTTGATGGCCGCGCTCGGACCGAAAATGCTCGATCTTGCCGCCGAGGTGGCTGACGGTGTGATCCTGAACCTGTTCCCACTGTCGGTACTCGACACCGTCGTCGGCCGGTTCCGTGACGCGGTAGCGCGCCATCGCCGCGGTATCGATCAGATCGAAATCGCCAGCCGATTCCAGGTCATGGTGACCGACGACGTCGCATCCGCCCGCGACGAGTTTCGCTATCAATTCGCTCCGTACTACGCGAACCCGGTGTACAACAGATTTTTGTCATCGGCCGGCTACCCCGACGAAGCCGCAATCATCCTGGAAGCGGGACGCAGCCGTGACTGGAAGCGCGCCCGTGCGGCGCTGCCCGATGAGCTCGTCGATTCGATCGCGGTCATCGGGGATCGGCAGCACTGTGTGGAACGGGTGGAGCGATATGTCGACGCCGGGATCACGACGCCGATTCTTTACTGCCTCTCCGATGACCCTGACATGCAACGAGAAACCTTCTCTACGTTCGCGCCCGGCAACTGGAGCCGGTCCTATGTCTGACCCTCGTCCGCTGCTCTTCGCAAGCATCTCCGACACCATCATCCGCGCGGACGTGGTCGCGCAAGAGCCCGGGATCATCGTCGGAGTCGAAGAAGCGGCGAAGGCTACCGCCGAAGTGGGTGCGGTTGTGGGCCACCGTATCGAGGAGGCGGAACGGGTTGACGCGGGTCGGACCGTGCTGTCCATCGAAGGCAACCCGCTCTCGATAGCGTTGGCGGAAGAGCGTCTCGTCGGCATCATGGCAAAACCGTCAGGCATCGCGACTGCGGCCGCACGCTTCGTGGAACGCGCGGCAGGCTCGATACGTGTCGTCTCCGGAGCCTGGAAGAAGCTCCCGTTCAGCCAGAAGTCGATGATCCGGACGGCGATTGCGGCCGGAGGTATGGAGCCGAGGATCGCCGAGTGGCCGTTCGCATACTTGGACAAGAACTTCGTGTCCATGCTGGGCGGTGTAGCCGAGACGCTGTCGGCGGTCGATTCCCATCCCGAGTTGGCAAGCTATCGCCGGGTCATTCAGGTCACGACCGCAGATGAGGCGCTTGTGGCCGCCCGCAGCGGTGCACAGACTGTCTTCGTCGACACCGGCCGACTGGCTGATCTCTCGCTGATCTCGGATGGGCTGCGCTCACATGGCCTGCGTTCGGATGTCGAGCTCGCGTTCGGAGGCGGCCTCTCGATCGAAGATGTCGATGTGCTTCGCAGCATGGACGTAGATGTCATCGATGTCGGCAGGTCCATCGTCGATGCGCCGCTGTTGGATATGAACCTCCGAGTCGAGGGGCGACCATGAGTGATCGCAACGGAAACTTGCTTCAGAAGACCGAACTGCGGATCGAAGGGATCGGGCTCGACGGCGTGGATCTGACCTCTGTCGCCGCGACCGTCGCAGACGTGCTGTCGCTACCTCACCCGGAGGTACTGGTCATCGATGCACGAGACGATGTCCTGGCGCTGGACCTTCTGAGCCGCGGTGTGGACCCGTATGCGATTGCAGGACAACAGACTTCACTATTCGCCGCGCTCGCATCGCTGCCCGGCATTACGGTCGCCGACAATACCACCGTGTGCGCTGAGGGCATGCTCGGTTGGATAGCAGGTGACAGAGACACCGCGCTCGAGTCGCTTCGGGTAGGTGACCAGATGGCCGATGAGATCTCGCGCAGGATCGCCGGGCGCGCGATCGTGTTCTCCACCGGCCCCGAAGTGATCTCCGGCCAGATCCGGGATACGAACAAACCGTGGATCTCCGCGCGCTTGCGCGAGGCAGGTTTCACCGTCGCCGAAGGCGAGAATCTTCCTGACGACACCGACACGATCGCCGCTGCGTTGAGCAGCGCGGGATTCGACCGTGGATTCGGAGTCGTCGTAACCACTGGCGGTGTGGGAGCCGAAGGGAAAGACCACACCGTAGAAGCGCTGCTCTTGTTGGACAACGACGCCGCCACTCCGGCTCTGTTCACGGTGACAGCCGGATCTGGACGCCACCAAAAAGGGCAGGTGCGTATAGGCGTCGGAGAGGTCGGCACCGCCCTTGTCGTGTGTCTTCCCGGGCCCCACGCGGAAGCGACGCTCGGCGCAACGACACTCGTCGACGCGCTATCGCACACCCGAGACAAACGGGAGGTGGCTGCTGCTGTCGCCGTGGCACTCAGAGACCGCTTTCGGTACCAACACTCAGGAGAACACCGATGAACCCGGTCGAAGCGGCTGAGGTCAACCTGGATTTCGATCGTGCCCGACGAATCGGTTTCGGCGAGGCGGTCCTTTCGGATGCCAAATCACTTGAACAGCTGGTCGATGTGCTCGGACGGGTAGACGCCGCAGACCGATCCATTCTGTTGACGAGATTGTCTGCGAGTCGTTTCAGCGCTCTCCCCGATAGATTTCAGTGCCGGATGGACTACGACTCCGTCTCCCGGACCGCATTCTTCGGTTCCGCGGCGGACATCGCGGGTGACCCAGAGATCGCCGTGGTTTCCGGGGGGACATCGGACGTTTCGGTGGCTCGTGAAGCCGTCAGAACGTTGACATTTCACGGTCGTCCGGTGACCGAGGTTTATGACGTGGGAGTCGCAGGGCTGTGGCGACTACAGGAGCGCTTGCCCGATATATCCCGCCACCGGATTGTGATCGCCGTCGCGGGTATGGAGGCCGCGTTGCCGACGGTACTGGCCGGTCTCATTCCCTCCCTTGTCGTCGCTGTGCCGACATCGGTGGGGTACGGCGTATCCGGAGGTGGAGAAACGGCGCTTCGAAGCGTGCTCGCGAGTTGCGTACCAGGGGTAGTCGTCGTGAACATCGATAATGGCTATGGTGCGGCGTGTGCGGCGATGCGGGCTCTCTCATGAACGCGCGACGTGCGATTCTCGAGCGCACCATCCGAATGCCGAGCCGCCTGGCGATAGCGGTGAGTGGGGGAGTTGACAGTCTCACTCTTGCCGCGTTTGCACAGCGAGCACGCAGCGACGATGTGGTGGAAGTGTTCCATGCGGTGTCACCTGCAGTGCCGCCTGAGGCGACCGATCTCGTCCGCCGGTTGGCGACTGCCGAGGGATGGGACCTCCACGTTATCAATGCCGGAGAGTTCGACGATCCGGCATACACAAGTAATCCTCTCAATCGGTGCTTTACCTGTAAGTCCCATCTCTATGGCGCGATTGCGAGCCTTACAGATAGTGCAGTGGTGTCCGGCACCAATGCCGACGACATCGGTGAATTCAGGCCGGGTTTGATCGCTGCAGACAAGTTCGGCGTCGGGCATCCATACGTAGAAGCCGGGATCGGCAAGGCCGAGATCAGGTCCATGGCAAGGGAACTCGGGCTGGGAGACGTCGCGGACTTGCCTGCGGCACCTTGTCTGGCAAGTCGGATCGAGACCGGCATACCGATTGATCCGCAGATTCTGTTGGCTGTGAACAGAGTCGAAAGGGGCCTGCGGTCGATGGTGTCTCCAAGCGCGGTCCGGTGTCGATTGCGCGACCGCGGTGTGGTGATCGAACTCGACGACGACACGCTCGGAAGCCTGACAGACCAACGTCGCGGGCTGATCGAGCGATGGGTCGAGCGAGAATGGCCTGAATCCGGCACAGCAGTAGTGATCGAACGGTATGTCCGGGGTAGCGCCTTCGTCGGTGTATCGCACTTTTCTGATCGCCCCAAATAAGCCGTTCAAAATAGTTGATTCAGCTCGACAACCCGGATTCCATCGAGAGGACATATCGTGGCTTCAACGGTGCAGCAAAGCAGGTCATTTCGATCCCTGGCCAGTAGATTTGCACTGACGCGGGCGGAATGGTTGCGGCTGGCCGCAATGGCCGGGGCGATTGTCGGATTGCACGTGTTGGGCTGGGTAACTTTGGTTGCGTTCGTCGCTCCGCAGCACTTCAGCGTCGGTGACAGTGCCCTCGGCGTCGGGGTCGGCCTGACCGCCTACACCCTGGGCATGCGCCACGCCTTCGACGCCGACCATATCGCCGCGATCGACAACACCACGCGCAAACTGATGCATGACGGGCAGCGACCGCTGTCGGTGGGATTCTTTTTCTCGCTGGGGCATTCCACCGTTGTGTTCGGCCTGGCGCTGCTGCTTTCGATCGGGGTCAAGGCTATCGTTGGGCCCCTCGAGGACGAATCCTCGGCCCTGCACCAGTACGCCGGGCTGATCGGCACGACCGTGTCCGGGACGTTTCTCTACATCGTCGCGATCGTCAACATTGCAGTGCTCGTCGGCATCCTGCGGGTGTTCCGACGCATGCGTCGAGGAGAGTACAGCGAGGTCGAGCTGGAGAAGCAGTTGGCGCAGCGTGGTTTGGTGAACCGTCTGCTCGGACCCGTGATGAAATCGGTCACCAAGCCGTGGCATATGTATCCGATCGGGCTGCTGTTCGGCCTCGGCTTCGACACCGCCACCGAGGTTGCACTGCTGGTGCTCGCCGGCACCAGTGCCGCGGTAGGTCTGCCCTGGTACGCGATCCTTTGCCTGCCCATCCTGTTCGCCGCCGGCATGAGCCTGCTCGACACCATCGACGGCAGCTTCATGAACTTCGCCTACGGCTGGGCCTTCGCCGAACCCGTCCGCAAGGTCTACTACAACATCACCATCACCGCGCTGTCGGTCGCCGTCGCCCTGCTCATCGGGACCGCCGAACTGCTCGACCTGCTCGCCGAACAATTCGGCTGGACCGGCGGGCTCTGGGATTGGATCGCCGGCTTGAATCTCAACCTCATCGGATTCCTCATCGTCGGCCTGTTCGTCCTGACGTGGGCTGTCGCCTTGCTGACCTGGCGCTTTGGTCGAATCGAGGAGAAATGGACGGCCGGACTGGAGACCCGCCCTGGTACCAGCGGCTGAACCCGATCTCCGGCCTGCAGCGGCCTCGCCATCTGCGGCTGGTGACAGAACTACGTCTGCAATCGACAGGCGCGGCCGATTGCCGCTATGGATACGGTGGAGGGCGGCGCTTCTCCGGCGGCGGGCATAATCGCGAGGACTGGTGTGGTGACGCCAGCGTCGACGTAATCCTTGACACGAGCGCGGATTTCAGCTGGCGTGCCGTGAAGGCGCAGCTCGTCGATGAGCTTGTCAGGTATCGCGGCCAGCACGGTCTCCGGCCTGCCATGCCGCCACATCGGATCCAGCTGTTCGCCTCGACCCAGCCAGCGGTGGAATTCCCCGTATACAGGCACATTCAGGTAGGCCGCGATAGCCCGTCGCTCGGTCGCACGCAATGCACCGCGGTGAGATCCCGGCTGGGAACGACGAAGAGCCGCGCCACGATGTCGGCTTGCGGGTTGGCCTCGAATACGTAGGGCGTGACCCGGTGGACGTCGGCGGGAGACAGCCAGTTGACGATTGCTCCGTCTGCGACTGTTCCGGCGAGGGGCAGCATGCCCGGTCGCAGCGCGGCGATCATGATCTTGGGCTGTCGCTTTGGAACGCGGTCGAGCCGGAACCTGTTGATGCTGAAGCTTTCACAGACCAAATCGACCTTCTCGCCGGTCAGTGCCCGGCGTACGAAGGTTGCCACATCGCGCACGCGTTGATAGGGGGCGTGAAATCGCAGGCCGTTCCACTTCTCGACGATCACGTCGGAGCTGGCGCCGATGCCGAGTACCACCTCGCTGTGTGCGACGTTGGCCAAGGCCGCAGCCGACATCGTCATGAGCGCGGGGCTGCGGGGGTATGCGGGGATGATCGCGGTGCCGAGCCGGAACGAGGGATGGCTGACCGAGGCGGCGACGAGCGGGGTGAAGGCGTCGGCGCCGGATGCCTCTGCCGACCACAGATCGGTGAATCCACTCGCTGCGATGTCGTCGAGCTGCTCCCGTTGCCCCGCGAGCGGCGTCGAGTCGAGTGGAATGGTCGATCCGAGTCGGCTCATGAGGTCCTTTCTTCTGGGGCATCCGGGTGGGTGGAAGTCCGATCCGATCTCGGACAGGCAATGTGGCGCCTGGATCAGTATCTCGTGGAACTCTGCCAGCGGTGCCGCAAGAGTGTGTGCGGCATTGCGATCGGTGACCATCGTTTCTGTGATCGGAGGCTGTCGTCCAAGTCGTCAGGTGAAACGACGTGAGCTGTGCGCCAGGTCTGGCTTTCGTTCAGGTCCGATGAGCGGATGAAATCGCCGATCGCTGCGCTGGCCCCCGATTGCTGGTCGAGCAGAAGGTAGTGGCCGTGTCCCTCGAACACGAGCATGCGTGCGTTCGGCAGGTGCGTGGCGAGAATCTGACTGTTGGCGAGGGGGAGCAATCGATCGTCGCTTCCCGCGACGACCAGGACGGGGTGCTCGATAGTGGTCAGCCAGGGCAGGCTTGACCAAGTCCACCCCGCGAGAAGCTGCTTGGAGTAACCGCCGAACGACGGGCGTTTGCTCAATCGCTCTCCAGCCCATGCGCGCAACAGCTCGGCTTCGTCATTGTGGCCGCCGGCAAGCAATGGGATGGTGAGCCGGTATACCCGTTTGGACCACAGTCGGAAGGGGGTGAGCGCCGTAACGGCGCTCCCGAGTGTGCCCGGCACCCCGCCCCAACCACATGTTGTCGTGGCGAGCACTATGCGCCGGATTCGATCGGGTGCCTGGTGCGCCAATTGTTGTGCGAGCGCGCCGCCGAACGAGTGGCCGACGACGTCGACGGTGTCGTAACCGAGGGTGTCGAGCAGGCGAGTGACGAACCGTGCGAGGTCCGACATCGTGTACATTTTGCGTGGTGTCGTCGATCGTCCAGCCCCGGGCGCGTCGAAGCTGATGACCTCGAGATCCGCGAGATCGCGACGGAGTGGCTCCCAGAGTCCGAGGCTTCCGCCGAGCCCGTTGATCAGCAACACCGGCTGGCCGGAGCCACGCACGTCCACCGCGATCCGGAGTCCGCACACGCTGACTTGTGACGTCATTTCGGTCCTGGGACAGCGCGTTCGAGCGTACCGATTGCCGTGGTCATGTGAGCTCCTTGGTGGTTGAGTGTCGCTTGAGCCAGTCGATGATCGCGGGGATGCTGATCTTTGCTCCTTGCCTGCCGACGATGAGTCCCGCGTGCCCGGCTGGTACGCGTGCTTGCTCGACGTCTTCACTGCCGATCAGGTCGAGCAATGTGTCCGAGCATGCCGGGGGAACGAAATCGTCCATCTCGGCAACGACGTGCAGGAGCGGAATGTCGATCCGGTCGAGCCGGACCGGTCGACCCGAAACGCGCGCCGTTCCCTTTGTCAACGCATTGCCGCGCATATATTCGTCGATCATCTGACGGAATGTCGCTGCCGCGAGGGGAATATGGTCCCAGGCCCAACGGGACATGGCCATGTGACCCTCGATGTAATCGTCTCGCCAGAGGTTGTCCCAAAGGTCCACGTACTGGACGATTCTCGCGGTGGGTCGGCGCAGTTTGAAAAAGGCTTCGAGTACATCGGGCGGCACCGTTTCGGTTGGCTCGTCTATCAGGTCATCGGCGTCGAGACTTCCTTCGGCGATCGATTTCAGCGGCTCCGGGACGTGGGTGAAGTCGACTGGTGCGGTGACGGCGATCAGATTCGCGACCGGGGCGTCGCGGCTGCCCAACAGCAGCAGAGCCATCATCGCTCCCATGCAGTACCCGAGGACGCTGAGCTCGGCGTCATCGGAGGACCGGTGGATCGCCTCGAGTGCCGGTGCGAGGTAGTCGTCGACATAGGTGTCGAGGGTGTGGTTTCCCTCGGCCGCGTCGGGAACCCCCCAATCGATGAGGTAGACGTCGAATCCGGCGTCCACCAAACGTTCGACGAAGGAATTTCCCGGACGCAGGTCGAAGATGTAGGAGCGGGACATGAGCCCGATGAACAACACTACCGGCTCGCGAAAACGGATATTGTCGGACCGATAGCGCCAGACCCGCGCTTTACCTCTGGACCAGACAAGTTCTTTCGGTGTTGTTCCGATGCGCGGCGGCGGATTGACGCCGGCTACGATCTTGATCCCATTCAGCGCGCGCACTCGTGTGCGATCGATTTCCAGGCCCATCGACCGGAGGGTGTCTGCGCCGGGAAGCCAGGAGATCATCGGCCCGGCCTGTCATCACGGCCCCGAAGATCGTAGAGCTCCGCGTGAACATCGCTGAGCTGGCGCTGAATTGCGCTCAATTGACGCTGAAGCATCCGCACATCGCGTTGGGAGGGCAGATGTAGCTGATGTATGCCCCACGACGCGAGCGCATCGATCTGCTGGAATACCCCGCGAGCGAGCCGGTCGGTCACGATCAGGATCGCTGCGGCTTCGGGCGAATTGGTCACCGACTCCAGGGGCCGTCCGACAAAGACTTCCACCTGGTTGAACGCCTGCCGCCATGCCGGAGGTTCCGGACGTCGGCGTGGAGAGACGACCGTTGCGCTGACAGGAGCGGTCGTTCCTGGTTCGTGGTGAGGGGTTTCTGCGGTCGTGTGTCCATGCAACGGCGTATTCATATTGTTGTTCTCCGAGTTAGCGGGGGTGTTCAAAGGTGTTGCAGCACACGACGTTGTGTTGAGAGACGTTACGAGTCTTCGCTTTGGGTAGATCTGAGTACGTTGCGCCGGATCTTCCCGGTCTCGGTGCGCGGTAGCGCTTCGACGAAGTCGATGATGCGCGGATACGCGTGCCTGCCGAGTCTTTCCTTGACCGCGGCTTGGATGTCACGTGTGAGCGTTGTCTGTGGAACGGTTCCGTCGGCGACAACGACGGCGCGCACCACGGCACCGCGCATCTGGTCCGGGGCGGCGACCACAGCGGCGTCGGCGACCCCGGGCTGGGCGAGAACGATGTTCTCCACCTCGGTCGGTCCGACGTTGTAACCGGAGGTGACGATCAGGTCGTCGTCGCGGCCGACGAACCAATAGCGCCCCTTGTCGTCGCGGCGGGCCACATCGCCGGTGAGAAACCACTCACCGCGCCACCGCGCATCCCACTTCTGCTGTGCGTTCCGATATCCGATACTGCCGAGGTATCGAGGGTTCCGCAGAGCGATGATCCCCTGTTCGGATTGCTCGTTGCCATCCTCGTCGACGAGTCCGACATCGAAGCCCGGAACGGTCGACGCCAAGGCTCCCGGCACGACCGGTTCATCGGGATATGCCAGGTTGGCCAGCGCCATCGCGCCCTCGCTCTGGCCGTATCCATCTTGTATATCGCCTACCTCACGGCCGCTCTGCCGTCCCAATGCCCGCCAGGCCTCCACAAGCGGAGCGTCGAGGGGCTCGCCCGCGCTGGTTGCACCGCGGAGCTGTTCGGGAAGACCGCGACGCTGAGCGGTTCGAACGAGTTGCCGGTACGCACTGGGGGCAGCGGCCAGGTAGGTCACCCGTTCTTCGTCCATAATGCTCAGCCAGACCGCGGGATCGAAGTCGCCGGTATAGACGACTCGTGGCGAGCCCTGCGCCATGACTGCGAAGCCGGTCGTGTACAGGCCGTACGCCCAGCCGGGACTCGCCCCCGTGAACAGCATGTCGTGCGGTCGCAGCGCAAAGGTGTGACGTACGAAGGGGAGCAGCGTCAGAAGCATGCCGTGCGGCTGAATGCAGCCTTTCGGAGCTCCGGTGGTCCCGCTGGTATAGATGAGCGTCGCCGGGTCCGAGACCGACGTATCGGCCATTTCGTGATCAGCGGGGTGCCGATCGATCTCGGCCCACAAGCTGCGATCTCCCGCCATGAGGCCACGCCCTTGTGACCCGGCGACGGTGTACACGGCGGGATCGCAGGTGAGCAACTCGCGGGTGGCCTCGAAGGTGTCTCGGTGCCGGTGGTCGACCACGATGGCAGCAGGCTCGCCGCCGTTGAGGCGCTCCGCCAAGGCGTCGCGGCCGAAACCGACGAACAACGGCATGTAGACCATCCCGGAGCGCCACGCGGCGAGTGCGCAGATATACGCATCGACGCCCTGGTTCAGCAGCGCCGCGAACCTGTCGCCGCGCTTCAGTCCGGCCTCGTGTAGTGCATTGGCCAGCCGGCGGGATGCCTCGGCCATATCGGCGAAAGTCCAGCGTTCGCTACTGCCGTCGGGATGCCGAACGATCATGGCGAGCCGCCCGCGGTCACGAGCCCATCGGTCACAGGCCTCGTGCGCGGAGTTGAAGCCGTCCGCGATCGGACGGTCCAGGCGATTCTCCACCACCGCCCAGTAGTCGTCGGCACTCATCGAGCGTTCGGCCAACAGCTCATCGATCTCGGCTCGCACCATGGCGTGATCTCCCCTTCGCACTCGCTTCGAGGTTCGCTCGAATGTATTGAGTGGACACTATATTAAAATGCTGTCGTAAATGGGTCAAACCAGGAGCGAATCTCCTACTCCGCGCGGTCTCCGTGGTGACACAGGGTCACCACGGAGACACCTGCGGTGCAACGAAATCGGTGGGCGAGAGCAATGTGTTGGCTCGTGCCGGTCGATATGCGGCTACTCGGTCCCGAGGAGCCTGCCGTGGCCTCCTACAGGCGTTCGACGATGGTCACGTTGGCCACGCCGCCGCCTTCGCACATGGTTTGCAGACCATAGCGACCGCCGGTGCGTTCGAGTTCGTGCAGAAGCGTGATCATCAGCCGCGCGCCGGAGGCGCCAAGAGGATGTCCGAGCGCGATGGCGCCGCCGTTGACGTTGAGTTTGTCCGGGTCGGCGCCGATGTGTTTCAGCCACGCCATGGGGACGCTGGCGAAGGCCTCGTTGACCTCGTAGAGGTCGATGTCGGAGATTGTCATGCCTGCGCGGCGCAGCGCGTGTTCGGTGGCGGGTAGGGGAGCGGTGAGGATGTTGACCGCGTCGTCGCCGAGTACCGAGATGTGGTGGATTCGCGCCCGCGGGGTCAGGCCGTGCGTTTCGACGGCGTGCTCCGAGGCGATCAGGACGGCGGAGGCGCCATCGGAGATCTGACTGGAAACGGCTGCGGTGAGCTGTCCGTTTGGACGCAATGTCCCGAGGCGGGCCATCTTCTCCAGGGTGGTGCCCGGTCGGGGGCCCTCGTCCGCGGTGACACCGGCGAACGGGGTGATCTCGCGGTCGAAGCGGCCCTCTTGTTGCGCGACGGCCGCCCGCTGGTGGCTGGTCAGTGCGAACTCCTCCATATCCAGCCGGGAGAAGCCCCAGTCGGATGCGATGCGTTCGGCGCTGGCGAACTGGGAGACCTCACCGGCGCCGAAACGTCGGATCCACCCCGGCGAGCCGCTCCAAGGATCGGTCGCGCCGTAGGGGTCGCCCGCGGAGTAGGACGAACCGATCGGGAACTGGCTCATCTTCTGGACGCCGCCGGCGACGATCAGATCGGCCGTGCCACTCATGACCGCCTGCGCCGCGAAATGCACTGCCTGCTGCGAGGATCCGCACTGTCGATCGATGGTCACACCCGGCACGGTCAGCGGTAACCCGGCGACCAGAGCGCAGGTGCGGGCGATATTCCCCGCTTGCGAACCGATGGTGTCGAGACAGCCGTAGACGACATCGTCGATTGCGGCCGGGTCGAAGTCGCCGCGCTGTACGAGGGTGTCGATCGGATGCGCGCCGAGATCAGCGGGATGAATGGCGGCGAAGCCACCGGTGAGCTTGCCGACGCCGACCGGTGTCCGGATGGCGTCGACGATGTATGCCTCGGGCATGAAGTAACTCCGTAATGTCGTACTGGGGCCCAACCGTCAAGCGGTGGGCTGGGACAGGCCGTGATCCTTGCTGCCGAACGTGTCGCGCAGAACGGTCTTGAGAACCTTTCCGCCCACATTGCGGGGTAGCTCGTCGACCACGACGAGATCCTTGGGGTGCTTGAACCGCGCGAGTCGAGGTCCGAGGAACTCGACGATCTCGTGCAACTCCAGCGGCCGGTCTTCGTGCAGCGCCAGTACCGCTACGGCGATCTCGCCCCAGCGTTCGTCGGCGCGCCCGATGACGGCGACCTCGGCGATGTCGGGGTGGTCCATCAGCGCGTTCTCGACTTCGGCGCAGTAGATGTTCTCGCCGCCGGAGATGATCATGTCCTTCTTCCTGTCCACGATGTACAGGAATCCCTCGAAGTCCTGACGGCCGAGGTCGCCGGAGTGCAGCCAGCCTCCGGCGAACGCATCGGCCGTAGCGTCCGGCCGCTGCCAGTAGCCGGCCATCACCGTCGGCCCTCGGAAGACGATCTCACCGACTTCACCCACGGGTACATCACGCATCTCGTCGTCGACCACGCGCACTTCGAGCGCTGACGTCGCCACCCCCACGGAGCCGAGTTTGCTCAGGCTGTAGCGACCGTCCAGATAGCAGGCGAAACCGGTGCTTTCGGTTTGCCCGAACACCGCCACCGTTTCGGCGGCGGGGAAGGCGTCGCCCATCGCCCGCAGCAGGGTGTCGGAAGCGGGGGCCGCGCCCCAGCTCAGCACACGCAGACTTACTGGGCGCGGTCGTCGCAACTGGGCGTCCGCCACCGCCTGCCATTGGGCGGGCACCAGAAACACCCACGTCGTCCCCTCTTGCTCGAAGACGTCGAGGGTGCGGTCGCCATCGAACTCACCGAGCGGATGGATCACCGATGGACCGCCGAAGTACAACTGCGGCAGGACCGATGCGATGCCCCCGATGTGAAAGAGCGGTACCGCGACCGAAACCACATCGCCGCGTCGGCAGGACAGGGAATCGATGAACGCCATGCAGATCGCGTTGAGATTCGCGTGGGAGATCATCGCGCCCTTGGGTCTTCCCGTGGTGCCCGATGTGTAGAGGATCAAGGCGGTGGATTCATCGGGCACGTCGACATCGGGCAGCTCGCCAATATTGTCGGCGATCAACTGCTGGGAACTCAGTTGCCCCTGCTCTGCGTCATCGACGGTGACAACGAACTCGACGGCGGGAGAGTCCGCGGCGACAGCGGCTGCCAGTTCGGTCATGGCTCGGTCCGTGACGACCGCCTTCGCGCCGACATCGGTGGCTACGAAGACGGCCTCGGCCGGACTCATCCTGATGTTGACAGGTACTGCGATGGCGCCGACGGCTGTGACCGCGAGAAGCGTTTCGACGTATTCGGGCCGATTGAGCATGAGGACCATGACGCGATCGCCGGGCTCGACTCCACGCTGCCGCAGGGCGCGCGCCAGTGCGGTCGACTGATCGTGGAGTTCTTTCCAGGTCACGGTGCGGCCCAGATACCGCAGTGCGGGACGGTCGGGAATCATCTGAGCGTGGCGGCGAACCTGGTTGTTCCAATGGCGCCGCCGTGCGCGCGCGAGGTCGATGTTCGCCTCGGCCGTCGGGTGTTGACCGGATGTCGTGATCATTGCATCTCCGCGGTGCCGACCGCCGTCGGCGTCAAATGTTTTCTGAGAAAGGCGACTTGGTCGTCTGCGTTCGGTGTCAGCCATGGCTCGACGTAGACGTCGAAATGTCCTACCGGGTAACGGCACACCTCGGCACGGCTGCCGACTCGTCGCGCGACGCGCTCGAGGGTCGCCGGCGGCGCCACCGCATCGTGCTCTCCGATCTGCAGCAGCACCGGACACTTCACTCGGCCGACCTTGGTGATCGGGCGATTCAGGGGTATCGCGAGCAGCTCTCGGGCCGCGAACTCGTTGCGCCACATGGGCCCGGCGAAGGCCCGCATGCCGGACACGGCGTCGGGCGAGTTCATCGCCGCGACAGTACCGGGCGATCCGACGACGGGTACCAGCAACGGCGGCCGGCCCGTCAGGGATCTCGCGAGGTCACGCAATGCCGCGACGCTGACCTTCAGTACGAAACCGAGACCGTTCGCTTTGACGGTGCCGGCCAGCGACGCCATGCCGTCGACGGCGGCCACCTGCGCCACAACCGCGGCGATCCGGGGATCGTGAGCCGCGACCGCAAGAACATGACCACCGCCGTAGGAGGTCCCCCACAGCGCGATTCGGTCGGGGTCGACGCCGTCGAGCGCGCGCGCGAACTCGATGGCCGCGGCGTAATCGCGGCGATGGCGTCGGAATGAGACCAGCTGACGCGGAGTGCCCGCCGAATCACCGAAACCACGGTAATCGAAAACGAGAACGTCGATTCCGGCGTCGGCGAAGGCTCGAGCGAACGGCAACAAACCGCTGTCGCGTGTTCCGCCGAACCCATGTGCCATCACCACGCAGGGCCGTCCTCTGCCGACGTCCAGCTCCGAGTCCACGCCACGCAAATACCAGGCGGCGCAACGCTGGCCGCCGCTGATGAACTCGACTTCGTTCATCTGCACATTCCTTTCTGAACCGATTGCCGGACTCCGGTCGCACCCGCTACCGAAAAGCCCGATGTGATCGGGCCTTCCGGTCCGTGACTTCATTCATCGCGGGCGGGCGGACGTGAGGCCTCAGCTGTTGACGGCGACGGCCTGCTGCGCGGATTCGGCTTGTGCCGTGAAGGCGAACCCAGGGAAATCCGACTCGACTTCGCTCTCGAGTCGGTCGAAATACGTTCCCGCGCCGCCGAAGTAGGCCAGAATGCCACGCGGTTTACCAGGGATGTTCGCTCCCAGGAACCAGGAGTTGGCTGTCGCGGCGTTGGCCAAGACCGTGCCCTCGAGGATCTCCTCGGCATGACGGACCCAGGAATCGACGGCGTCAGGGATCGGTTCCAGCGCGACCGCGCCGCGTCGCTGCATATGCGAAATGGCGGCGGTGACCCATTCGACCTGCCCCTCCACCATGGTCGGGCCATTGGCGAAGGGGCCCAGCGGACCTGCCACGGTGAACATGTTGGGGAACCCGTCGACTGCCATTCCGAGGTAGCTGCGCGGGACGGTCTCCCACACTTCGCTCAGGCGCCGACCGCCACGGCCGCGGATATCGACACCCTGCGCGGGTCCGGTGATGGCGTCGAAGCCCGTAGCGAAGATGATGACATCGGCCTCGTAGACATCGGTGGCCGTGCGCAGGCCCGTCGGGAGGATCTCCGTGATCGGGTTCTTGCTGACATCCACGAGCGAGACGTTCTCGCGGTTGTACGCCTCGTAGTATCCGTGCCCGCACGGGGGACGCTTGGCGGCCAGCGGGTACTGCGGGCACAGCAGTTCCGCGGTGGTGGGGTCCTTGACGATCGCCCGGATCTTGGATCGGATGAACTCCGAGGCGATCTCATTGGCCTCGCCGTCGAGCCACAGATCATTGAATGTGTCGAACAGGAAGCGGAATCCACCTACCTCCCAGGCTCGTTCGAGTACCCGCTGCTGGTCTGCCGGGCTGAAGTCGGCCGCGCTCTGCTCGCACACCGGCAAGTCCATCGCATAGAACTGGCGACGGGCGCGCGCCCAGATGTTCTCGTAATCGGCCTTGATCGCCGCACGCTCGGCCTCATCGAGCGGTCGGTTCCGCGCCGGCAGCACGTAGTTCGGCGTCCGCTGGAATACGGTGACCTCCGTCGCGGACAGTGCGACCACCGGTACGACCTGAACGCCGGAGGCGCCGGTGCCTATTACGGCGACTCGCTTGCCGGTGAAATCGATGTCGTGCTTCGGCCAGAACGCGGTTTGGTACCACTCGCCAGTGAAGGAATCCAATCCCGGGATGTCGGGCAGGAAGGGCTTGGAGAGCGGACCTGCCGCCGAAACCAGATACCGGCACGTGAGCGATTGCCCGTCGTCGGTCTGAACCTTCCAAACATTGGCCGACTCATCCCACACGGCAGCCGTCAGGCGGGTCTGGAATCGGATGTGCTTGCGCAAATCGAGCCGATCCGCGACGAACTGAAAGTACCGCGACATCTCGGCTTGGGTGGGATAACGCTGCGACCAGTCCCATTCAGTGAGTACTTCTTTGGAGAACGAGTAGCAGTAGTACCAGGCCTCGCTGTCGGTCCGTGCTCCCGGATAGCGATTCCAGTACCACACACCGCCGACATCCGTTCCGGCCTCGAGGAGAACCGTCGACAATCCCATTTGCGTCAGATCGTGCAAGGCCCGCAGACCGCCGAATCCCGCCCCAATAACCACAGCGTCGAAGTCAATTGAGTCGCTCACCATTTCTCCTTTCGCGACGACCGCCGACGCTACGCGTGATCGGCGTCACTCCAGAAGTGTTCGCTGCACAGAATAGGAACCAGTTGCTGTGTGTCTGCACAACCTGGCGAGGGTCGCCTAGCGCCACCCGCCTGACCAATGAACCAGCTCCAGCGCCAACCCCACGCTGAGACGGCGCCCCGACAGCGGTTGCGGTAGCAGCCGCTCCGCGCGTTCCAGGCGGTTCAATACGGTGTTGCGATGTGTGAACAGCCGCGCCGCGGTGCGGGCGGTGTTGCCGTCCTCCTGCAGGTAGACGCGCAACGTCTCGCGCAGGTCGGCATCCGCGCCGGCGAGCTCACCCAGCGTGTCGGAAACGAACTGCCCGGCGGTCTCCTCGTCCTGCGACGCCAGCACCGCGATACGCACATCGTCGTAGGCGGTGAACCGTTCCCTGCCGGGGTTTCGCTCGGCCACGCGCCGCGCGGCGACTGCTTCCCGGTGGGTTCTGCGGAATCCGGCCATGCGCTCCCTGCTGGACCCCGCGGTCGCCAGCACTCCCTCCGGCGCCTTGGCCATGACCTCGCGGAGCAGGCGTACATCGAGCCGCTGGTCGCCACTGAGCCATACCCACGTCGTCGCGGTGGTGGCCGGAAGAATCAGTGGTGGTCGCAGGCCTGCTTCCATCGCGATCGAACGAGCCGTCTTCTCGAGCAGGCCTTGCTCGTGATCCGGCGATGCGGACCACAACACCATTCCGGTGTGCCAGGCCGACAGATCGTATGCGAGGCGTTCACGCGCCACTTCTTCCCGAATCGGCGCACCGTCGATGATCAGCGTGACCGTTTCCAGACGGCGGGTGAGTACGCCGCCCATCAAATCGTCGCGCTCCCGCTCGATTTGACGGTTGATCAAGGCGAGCGCCGCGTCTACCCAATCGTTGATGGAACGCAGACCGAAGTCGGCTACCACGGCGACCTCCTGTGGTGGCACCGCCTGCGCCGCGGCCAGCACCCACCGTCGGCACCCGACATTCTCGGCGCACCGGTAGCCGGTCAGCAGCTGCTGGAAGTCGACCCCGTGCCGGATCAAGTCACGGGCGACGTCGAGGGCGGCGGGAGGCACATCGACGGGAACCCGCCCGCCCGGTCGGCGGCGCTGGGCGTCGACCCAGCGCAACGTCATCGCCCGGACACTCGCGCGCACGCTCTCTTCGAGCGCGGCGTCACCAGCCAGCGCGGGCGCCGCGGCGATGGCAGCTGCCGCCATCTCGTCGACTAGCCCGTCCAGATTCGCCACGAATCCCTCGACGGTCGCAGTGATCAACCCGGACACGTGCGCCGACGGTGGCTCCCATCCCAGCGTCGAGGTGGACATCAGCTCACACTATCGCGGCCGCATTGGATCCTCGCCGGGGATCTGGCGGAGGGAACGAATCGTGCCCGACTCAGACGAGCGAGCCGCGCTACCGGCGAGACCGCGGCCTTGGCGGTCGCCGAATGCGCGGTCGCAGACGCACGGGAGGGCTATGAGGCGGACGGGCGAGTCCGCCGCAGGTTACGTCGTAGCGCGCCGCATCATTCGAAGGAGTGCTCGTGCCCAGTCGCCGACCCGGCCAGCCTCCGCAGAACTTGTGCAGCCGCACACGAGATCATGTTCTCGTTAGGCAACCGACACTTCAGGTGTGATGCCGCACACGCGTAGTGTCTGCTGTGGTCGGCGACTCGCAATCGGGTCCGCGCAAATAAACAGAGCTCGACGCTGAGATGGTTTGACATGTGCTCGAACTGGCCGCTCGGTGAATCAAATCAATCCGCTGCGGTGACAACAAGAGCTGCTCCTCGGCTGATAAATTTCGCCAGGGCGATCTTCGGCGAGCCGCATTTGGCGTGACAGGTCTTTCGGGCGGCCAGTCGTGCCGTCGACCAAGGATCTGAAACCGGCCGCGGGGCGCGGACAATGGTGTCGAATGTCGGATCAGCAAGAGAATAGGACAAGAAATGCGTGTCGAAGTAAGAAAGACCATCGAGAACTCCATAGACAAGGTCTGGACGAGCCTGTCGGACTTCGGGAATCCTCACTTGGTCGACGAAACTATCACCACAAAACACTCCGAAGGTCGGGGCGTTGGTGCAGTACGCACAATCGAGCTCGCCAGCGGTGGGAGTGCAACGGAACTCTGCATCGTGTGCGATCCAGAGACATTCACTTTGGCCTACACAATCTTGCCGCCTGCCGACGTTCCTCTGAAGAATTATGTTTCCACAGTTCGCTTGCGTTGGGCGGGGCCGGGTCGCACCGAGGTTCATTGGATTCAAGTATCCGAATTTACTGCGGACGACAGATTTCCGGTAACGGAGGATGAATTCGCCGCCCATGCTGGCCAAATCTATTCGGCATTCATAGATGGTCTGGAGCGTGCGCGATAAAGGCGTTGGGCGAAAAGCTCGTGGGGGAAATGGGGAACGGCAAGTTATGGGTGTGTTCGATGGCAAGCGCGTGCTGGTCGCGGGCGCGGCCAGTGGCATAGGCCGTTCCACCGCAGTGGCTTCCGCGAAGGTGGGTGCCTGGTGGGGTTGTCGGTGACATCGACAGCGAAGGGTGGGCCTCGTGGGCAGACACCGCCGGACAGACCTGCAGGTTCAGTGTCTATCGCGGCTCTGGCGACTGTTTTCTGAACCGCGTCCGGTATCTGCCTGGAAATAAGCCTGCCGCCGTGCTCCGGTAGCTCCGCGAACTTCATTGGATTTCCGCGGAGCTACCGGAGGGTTGGATCTGTGTGTCCACACTTCGTCAGTGGCATACGCCGCGCACTGAACCTCAGTCTTCAGCACGCTGACACCCGCAACTTGTGGCTCTCCAGATTCGGAAAACTACAGCTCAACGAGCTGTCGGGGGCGATTGCCTCATGGACCGAACTCGGGGCGCTACCTGATCGAACTGACCTGATTCAGCATTTCGCAGCGGGCCGTCAAGGGCAGGCGAACAATCGTTCGCACGGCAGGCGTGGCAACAGTCGACGCTCCTCGACCGTACTGCGGATCAGTTCGACCGAATGCTGATGTTTCCGCCGCTGCCAGTCATCGATCAGATTGCGTGCCGCTCTGGCGGTAGCGATGTAGTCGAACATCATGTCGGCAAGCCAGATCCGCAAGTGCACATCGACTTCGGGTGGCAGCGGTGCATCTGCGGTCATGGGCTTGACTCCTTGGACAGCGAGCGGCGGTTACAGGTCGGATTTCTCGGACGAGGCGTCGGCTGTGGCGGTGAGCAGTTCCGCGAATCGCTCTTGGGCCGCAGCTCTACGCGTGGGCACGTGTTCGGTCGGCACACCTGTCGCCGGGGGTGTGTAGCCGCGCAGGATCAGCTTGGCGACGCTGTCGCGGTGCACCTCGTCGGGGCCGTCGTAGAAGCGGGCCGCGCGGGCCGCCCGGTACATCCCCTCCAACGGCAGGTCGGCGGAGTAGCCGAGGGAGCCGCAAGTCTGGATGGCGCGGTCGATGACGTCGTGCAGCACTTTCGCGCCGTAATACTTGATGAAGGCGATTTCCTTGCGTGCTGCCGAGGTGCCGTGGTTGTCGATCATCCAGGCCGCGTTCAACGTCATCAGGCGGGCGGCCTGAATTTCGGCGGCCGAGTCGGCGATCCAGTTTCGGATGGTCTGCTTGTCAGCCAGCACGCCGGCGTGCAGCTCGCGGGAGGCGGCGCGTTCGCACATCATGTCGAAGGCGCGCTTGGCCTGCCCGATCCAGCGCATGCAGTGATGGATGCGGCCCGGACCCAGCCGCTTCTGGGCGATGCGGAAGCCGTCGCCGACGCCGCCGAGCAGTGCGTCCGCCGGCACCCGGACGTTGTCGAACTGTACCTCGGCGTGCGAAGGGTAGTGGTTCGGCTGGATGGTCGGGTGCTCCATCGTGGCCAGGTCGCGCAGGATTCGCACGCCGGGGGTGCCGACCGGGACGATGAATTGCGATGCGCGCCGGTGCTTTTCGGCTTCGGGGTCGGTCACGGCCACGACGATGATGAAGTCCGCTGTCGAGGCGTTGGAGACGAACCACTTGTGTCCGTTGATGACCCAGTCGTCGCCGTCGCGCACGGCCGTGGTGGACAAGCGAGTCGGGTCCGAACCGGCATAGTCGGGCTCGGTCAGCGCGAACGCCGAGTACATCTCGCCGGACAGCAGCGGCTCGAGCCACCGCGCCTTCTGCTCGGGCGTGCCCGCGGCGGCGAGGATTTCGCTGTTGCCCGAATCGGGTGCCTGATTGCCGAAAACCAGCGGCGCCAGCCAGCTCGAGCCGATGATCTCGTGCATCAACCCGAGCTTGACCTGGCCGTAGCCCTGGCCGCCCAGTTCCGGGTCGAGATGTGCGGCCCACAGATCCTGCTGTTTGACCTGCTGCTGCAGTGGCGCGATCGCGCGACGCAGCTGCGTCCAATCCAGATCGAGCGTCTCCAGCGGAATTACCTCGCTGCGGACGAAATCCTGGATCCAGTCCAGCTTCTTCTGAAATTCTGGTTCGGTAGAGAAATCCCACGCCATTGCGGTCCTCGATTCGTGATTACGATTGGTTGCGGTTGATCAGGTTGCATGCCCGGGCGAACAGGGTTGTTGCGCTGGTGTGCAGCCGTTGCCCCACGTCGGCGGGGGCGAATCCGGCGCAGGACCGCGCGTGGGTGCCCTCGAGGATGATGCCGAGTTTGAAACAGGCCAGCACGGTGTACCAGTCCGCGGCCGACACATCGAATCCGGTGCGTTCGCCGTAGCGTCGGACCAGCTCCTGTGCCGGTGGCAGCCCGCCCGCGCCCGCGAGTGTGGAGCCAAGGACGTCGCTGCGCTCATCCGATTCCGGCCAGGTGGCCAGCAGCCACCCCAGATCCAGCATCGGATCGCCGATCGTGCACATCTCCCAGTCAACGATCGCTGCCACCTGCGGTCCGTCGGGTGCGAACATGACGTTGGCGAGGTGGTAGTCGCCGTGCATGATCCCGATCGGCCCGCTGGACGGTCGGTTACGAGTGAGCCATTCGGACACGAACTCGACAGGTAGGCCGTGGCCGGGGTAGTTGTCGAGCCGTGCATAGGAATCCAGCTCGTGCAGCCAGCGCGGCACTTGACGTTCGAGGAAGCCCTCGGGCCGTCCGAAATCGGCCAGCCCTGCTGCCTCGTAGTCGACCGTGCTCAACGTGGCCAGCGCGTCGACGACCGCGAGTCCCATCCGATAGCGAACGCCTTCGTTCGTGGCGTGCAGTGCGGGCAGCTCCACCGCGGCGTTGAAACCGTCCAGCGGCTCCATGAGGTAGAAGACCGACTCGCCAAGCACCGATTCGTCGAGGCAGGCGGCGATCAGCCGGGCATGTGGCACCGCGGTGTCGGACAACGCCGCCAACAGCCGCATCTCCCGGCGCAGGTTGTCATTGGTCGTGGCACGCGGATGCAGTGGGCCGCGGCGCAGTACGAACTCCCGTGCGCCACGGGTGAATCGCAGCATGATGTTCTGGGTGCCGCCGCCGATGGCGCGCACTTCGGTCAGTGGTCCGTACTCGAGGCCCTGGGTGTCCATCCAGTCGGTGAGCGCGGAAAGCTCGACCCCGGGGACACCGACGTTCGCGTCCGCGTACATGGCGGTCATCGGACCCCGCCGTCGAGCCGTAGTACGGCACCAGTGCAGAAGGATGCCCTTTCGCTCGCGAAATACAATGCCGCTCCGACGATTTCGTCGGGGTTGCCACACCGGCGCAGGGCCGCCTGGCTGTCGAAATGCGCGCGCATTTCCTCGGTCCAGGCATGAGAGATGTCGGTGAGGAATGGTCCACACTGGATCGCGTTGACTCGAACGCCGGACGATCCGAAGGTCTGCGCCAAGCCCTCGGTGAGGTTGTTGAGCGCGGCCTTGGCGGCCGCGTAGGGGACCGCGTTGGGATCCGGGCGTATCGCCTCGATCGAGGAGATGTTGATGATCGAGCCGCCCCCGGTCGCCGCCATCCGGGCACCGATGACTGATGCCAACCGGAACGGACCCTTGAGGTTCACGCCGATCACTTTGTCGAAGTACGCCTCGGTGATCTGATCGACCGACGGGTACAACGGCGACAGTCCGGCGTTGTTGACCAGCACGTCGACCCGGTCGAATTCCTGGTACACGGTATCGATCAGGGCGTCGCACTGCGCCCAGTCGCTGACGTTGCAAGGTACGGCTAGCGCCCGGCGATCGTGCAGTGCTTCGGCCGCCTTCGCCACCACCTCGCAATCGGCGAGCTTGCGGCTCGCCACCACGACATGGGCGCCCTCGGCGGCGAAGGCGCGGACCATCTCCTGGCCCATCCCTCGGCTACCTCCGGTGACGACTACTACCTTGCCATCGAATTCCATTGTGACCTCGTTGATTCAGTGGAATTTAGTGTTCGGGCCGACGTGCTCCGGTCTCGGGATCGTCGTTGGTTCGGTGTCCCGGGAGGACCCCTTTCCAGGCCGCATTCCTGCCGCATCCGCCCAATCGTTGTATTGAGTGACCACTACATTATAGGCACGATTGGTGAGCACGTCGAGGACGGGGGTATCGACTGCGCGTGTGCGGTGGCACTGTAGCGTCCCGGGGAGGACGGTGGCGCTGACCCCATGCACCGGCGACGCTCGAGATCGATCATCGCCTTGGCGACCGTACTTTTCGCTCGCCAGGGCTATGTCGCTTACCAGGGTCGCGCAACTCAGCCATTCGGCCGATATCGGCCGCGGCGCGCTGTATCACCGCATCGGCTCCACGGAGAAGTTGCTGTTCACACGATCTGCCGCGCGCATATCGAGAACGTGCTGCGCCTCGGTACCGAGCGGTTGTGCTCGGATCTCAGCGCCTCCGAGAAAGCTGTACGAACTCGTGCGTGAGCAGATGCGACAAGCGGCCGACCGCCGGCTCGAGCTGTGGGTGATGCTGCGAGATCGAATCGCTGACTGTGGACCCTGCCGTCGTGACGTGCAGCGGCTGCGCGACGATGTGGAGCAGTATGGAGCGATGGCGTCGAGATTGGCGCAGGGTCCGGCGAATTGCCTCGCATTGACCCGCTGTGCGTCGAAGTCGCTCTGGGGCGCTCGATTACGCAGTCTTGCGGTGTCATGCTGCAGCCCGCATCGCCCGGGGGAGTGGGCGATCGGATTATCCGGATGCTGCTGAATGTCGAGGAAGCACATGATCGGCGACGCGTCACGTGACGACTGCCTGTTCGCCTCAGGGGGTAGAGGTTCGGTGGCTTCCAGCAGGCGATGTGGTCGCGATGTGCTCGAGCAGGTGCACGAGCACATCCTTCGCTGATTGCCGGTTTCGTACGTCGCAGAAGACGACCGGGACGTGGGACGGGAGGTCGAGGGCGGCGCGGACTTCGTCCGCTTCGTAGATATCGGCCCCGGCGAAGCAGTTCACCGCGACGATGAACGGGATCTTGCGGGACTCGAAGTAGTCCACCGCGGCGAACGAGTCCTCCAGTCGCCGGGTATCGGCGAGGACGACCGCGCCGAAGGCGCCGAGCGACAGTTCCTTCCACATGAACCAGAATCGGTCCTGCCCGGGTGTGCCGAACAGGTACACCATCACCTGCGGATTGATCGTGATGCGGCCGAAGTCCAGCGCCACGGTGGTTGTCGTCTTGCCCTCGACACCGGTCAGGTCGTCGACCGCGGCGCCGAGTTCGGACAGCCGTTCCTCGGTGCGCAGCGGTGTGATCTCGCTGACCGCGGTCACCAGTGTCGTCTTGCCGACGCCGAAACCGCCTGCGATCAGCAGTTTGATGACCTGTACCGCGTCGATGTCGGCAGTCACGGGATCAAAGTTTGCGAATACCATCGAGCACCATCTGCAGCAGGAATGGGTCGGGGCCGTCCGCGGGCGGCGGCGGAGATCTGAAAATTACGTGCCCGGAGTCGATCAAGTCGCTGACCAAGACCTTGACGGCCGCCAGCAAAAGGTTCAGGTGGGCGGCGAGCTCGGCGATCGATATCGGCCTGCCCTGGCACAGCCGCATTATCTCCTCATACTCCCGATCGAGGGTGGCGGCGTGGGGGTCCGTCCGTACGGCCACGACCAGGGTGAGGATATCGAGGGAGTGAAGGTTCGTCCCGGCTCGGCCGCGGGTCACCGCGAACGGCCGGACCAGGGGTCCGGGATCGTCGGCGAATGCCCAGGAGTCGCCTTCGTGGCGGTTCATCGCACCGACGATGCGCGCAGTGTGCCTTGTGGAGTGCGGGGCGTCGCCGATAGCTGAGTGCCGACCTGTCCGACGATAACGTTCATTTGATAGGCGACGATGCCGAGGTCGGCATCGATCGCCGCCAGCAGCGCTAGACATGCGCCCTGCCCGGCTTCGGTGACAACCATGTACCCGTCCTCGAGTTCGACGACCGTTTGCCGGAACTGACCTTTGTCGAAGCGGGTACCCACACCGCGAGCCAGGCTGTGCAGCGCGGACGCGATGGCGGCGAGATGTTCGGAATCCTCGCGTTTCAGTTCGTTCGAACGGGCCACCGGGAGTCCGTCGGCCGAAAGGACCATCGCGTGCTCGGCTCCCGGTACCCGGGTGACGAGGCCGTCGAGGAGCCAGTCCAGTGCGTTCCGACCGGACTTCTGGTCTGCCACTTCGTTTCTCATCTTCAGAGGGTCGACTTTCACTGGTTGGAGTCCGCTGCGGACTCGCGTGCATGGTGTGTTCCTCGTTGAAAGGAGGACATGGAGTTTCGTATTTCGTCAGCGGGGCGCCGGGATTGGTGGAGCGGCTGGTTCCTGTCGGGATTCGCTTCGTCCCATTGCAGTTCCGGTGCGAGGTGGGCGAGGCGTTGCCGCCGCGGCAGCGGTGCCCGCTGGCGCGAGGTCGGGCGCGGCGGCTCCAACCGGTGGGAAGCGCCGTTGACGGGGGGCTCTGCTGTCGGCAGCCCGACTGGTTCGCCGGACGGCTGCGGCTGCTCCTGCGGACCGTTACGGCCGGGTAGGTGGTGCACTTGCTCGCTGGCCGCGGACGGAGGCGGGGGCGGTATGCGCCGATGCGCGCCCGTCCCCGGTGCGCCGCTCGGATCGGCGTCATCCGCAGACGGATCGGCGCTCAGCAAGGCGACCGGAATCAGCACGACGGCCTTGATCCCTCCGTACGCCGAATCCTCTAGGTTCACCGCGATGCTGTGCCGTCGCGCCAGCCTGCCGACCACGAACAAGCCCAGGTTCCGCTGTCCCGCCAGCGCCATCTTCTGGAAGTCGGGCGGGTCGGCGAGCAGCTGGTTGAGTCGTTCCCGTTCATCGGACCGCAGGCCGAGGCCTTGGTCCTCCACCTGGACCACGACGCCGCGGCCGACGAGGTTCCCATGCACCGATACGAGCGCCTGCGGCGGGGAGAACGTCGTCGCGTTGTCGATCAGCTCAGCCAGCAGGTGAATGAGGTCCGCGACAACGTTGCCGAGGACGTACGCCTCCGGCAGGCGTATCGCGCTCACTCGGGTGAGATCGTGGGTTTCGGAGACCGCGCTGCGCACGATCTGCTCCAGCGCGACCGGATCACGCCAGCGGCGACCGGCTTGACCGCCGCCGAGGATCAGCAGGTTCTCGGCGTTCCGTCGCGCCCTGGTCGCCAAATGGTCCAGCTGGAACAGCAATTCGAGGTGTTCAGGATCGTTCTGCTTGGCCTCGGCGATGTCCAGTACGTCCAGCTGTCTGCGAACCACGACCTGGTTGCGGCGGGCGATGTCGAGGAAGACCCTGTTGAATCCGCTCCGGGTCCGCGCCTCGGTGGCGGCTACAGTCATGGCCGTGCGCTGCGCCGTGCTGAACGCGTCCGCCACCTGCCCGATCTCGTCGCTGCCGCTGTCGACCACCGTCACTTCGGCATCGAGGTCGATGAGCTCGCCGTCGTGGAGGCGCTGGATGATCGACGGCAGTGTCTCGTTGGCCAGTTCCAGGCTTCGCGAACGCAGCGACCGCAGGCGCCGGACAAGGCGGTTGGCCAGCAGCAGGGCCGGCACGAACGCGAGGGTCGCGGCGATCGCCACGGCCGCACCGGCCAGGATCAACCGATCAAGCGTCCGGTCGGCGGCATCGGCGGCCGTCGTGGTCGCGAACTCGAAGTGGTCTCGGAACATGGCCACGAGTTCGGCGTCGACGGCACGCTCGGCAGCCTGCCACTCGGGGTACGGGACCGCGAGGATCCCCTGCTCGGCCAGCTCATCCTGCCCCTGGGTCGCCGTGTGCCACTCGGGGCTTTCGATCAGTTTCCGGTATCGCGCCCGATCGTCGTCAGCAAGCTGGGAAACCAGTCCCTCGAGTTGGTGCCGATAGCCGCCGACGAGTTGGGCAACCATTCGCCGGTCCTCGGGGAAGAGCGGTCCATCGGCCGCCGTCGCGGCCGCGATCCCCGCGGCGCGCGAGTGGAGTTCGGCCGCCTGCATCAGTGCCGAAGCGGTCATCAACTCGGAGGACGTCAATGCTTCCGGAGTATGGCGTGCCAGCCCCTCGATTCCGGTCGCCACGACACCGGCGAGCTGCGTATAGAAGTCGTCCACCTCTGCGGTGGTGGCCTGACGGACATCTACGGCTCGCCGCATGATCGGCGTGCCGACCGCGAGTCGCATGAACGCCGGATTGGCCTTCACGACGGCCTCGGGATTCAGTTCCTGCATCGTCGGCGCGATTCGGGCGGCATCACTGAGCGCCGAATCGGTCTTCGCCCGCCGCGCCACGAGGTCGGACATCGCCGACGGGTCGCCGTTGAGGGCGGCGAAGCTGGTGGTTCGCTCATCCTGCACCGCGACGATGAAGCCGACGAACGAATCCAGCTGCTCGTTCAGGTACTCGGCCCAGCGATCCGCCGCTCGTGCCTCGTTGGCCAGAGTGACGACGAATGTCGTACCCGTGACAAGAAAGGCCGCGCACGGAATCAACGCGATGGCCAGCACGCGGGTGCGAATACCGTGGCCGGGCCGAGCACTGGATCGGGAAGCCGGTGCACTCGGGGCAGCGCCCTTCTCGGTCCGCGGTCCTATCGAAGCTCGCACCGACGGGCCTCGTGCCTGGTCTTCGACGAAGGATTGTGTTCGATGACGCGAACTGTGCGCCATGCCGGTTCGGGCGTGAGGTGCCAAAGGCCATCGCACGAACCCGGGCCGTACTGCTCCCTCGGCGCGGGGGGTGGGTGGTCGGTCAATCGAGCTTCCTTGATGTCGAGTGCGCGGCAGCCGGGCTGCCACCGTCATGCCGCGTCGGAGCGTCCTGTTCTTGGAATTCGATTGCGCGTCGGACAGATCGAATGGCCCAGCACCCTGACGATCGGCGGTCCAGCGCCGGCTGCGACCCTGGCGTTAGACCCGGCGTACCGGGAGTTCGGTCAGCAGGTTGATGTAGTTGGACCAGCCGCGGCGCGGTTCGCCCGCGAGCTCGAGCCGCACATTGCGGGCCCGCAGTTCCTCCCAGAGGATGGTCAGCTCCAGTTTCGCCAGGTGGGCGCCGATGCAGCGGTGCACGCCGGTGCCGAAGGCGAGCATCTCCTTCTCGGGGCGCCACGGGTCGAAGCGATCGGGGTCGGAGAAGACTGCCGGATCCCGGTTCGCGGCGGTGTAGTAGAGGACCATGACATCGTTCTCGCGGATCTGTTCCCCGGCGAAGGTCAGGTCACGGGTGGCGGTCCGGGCCATCTGATACACCGGGCTGATGACCCTGAGGAACTCGTCGACCGCGCGGCCGGCCTGACCCTCCTCCACGGCCTTGTCGGTCAGGGCCGCGATCTCCGGGTCCTCCAGATACATCCGCATCGACTGACCGATCGTCGTGTGCGTGGTCTCGAAGCCCGCGGCGATCATGACGAACATCCACTGGAGGTACTCCGCCTGGTTGATCTCGCCACGCTCGACGCACCGGCTCAGCTCGGTGAACATGTCGTCCCCCGGATTCGCCAGCTTGACCTGCTGCATCTTCGCGGCGTACTCCGTGAGCTGCCCGAGCAACGGGATCACACGGTCGGCCGTCCCCTCTCCCTCCTCGAGCCCCTCGAAATGCTGTGCGGCGTCGAAGAAGTCGGTCAGCAGCTCGACGAGATACGCGCGGTCCTCGCGCGGCGCGCCGAGCACCGTGGCGATGACGTACGCGGGAATCGTGCGGGCGAACTCCTCGACGTAGTCGAACTCCGACCTGCCCTCGACCGCGTCGATCGCCTGGGTGACGACTTCCCGGACCCACGGCTCGAAGTTCGCGACGATACGCGGGCCGAACCCTTTCGCTGCCGCTCGGCGCAGGTAGTTGTGCCGCGGCGGGTCGGTGCACATGATCATGTCCACCGACGGGTGGTCGGGCGAGAGGTTCGTGTACGGGAAGGACGGGCCCCCGGTAGAGCTGAACGTGGCCGGATCCTTCTCGACCGCGACGATGTCGGCGAACCGAGTCACCGCCCAGTACCCGCCGTTCTTGTTGGCGACGGTCGTGGGGACCCAGTGCAGGCCCGGTCGGCGCTGGATCTCGGCGAAGGCTGCGCGGGGGACTTCCTCGGTGAAGGTGGCCGGGTCACTGAAGTCCGGAATGTGGACGTTCCCCGTCTGTTCGTAGGTCAACGGCACAAGATGCTCCTTTGCAGAGTGTGACGGCGCTCTCACTAGCCGCACGTTGTAGTATTGGACTACGTAATACGAAATCTGTCAACGTGTCGGTGATGGGTGATCCGACCCGATTGGAACGTCGCTGTTCGTCCTGGTCGGGATTGCGGCGCCAGGGCTGTCGGCCTGTATGATGTGTCGGTCCTACAAAAACCAAGGAGGTCTCAGTGGCAGACGGTGATCTCGGACTCCTGGTCGAGCGTCCAGAGCGGTTGCTGCGGGAGCGGGTCACCGACGCGGTACGCGAGGCCATTACGCGGGGTGATCTGGAGCCGGGCCGCAGGCTCACCGAGCGGGAGCTCGTCGAGCTGACCGGTGTAAGCAGGACGTCCCTGCGTGAGGCGCTCCGGAGCCTGCAGGCGGAGGGGCTCGTCGAGAGGTCCGGCCCGAGGGGATTACGGGTCGCGATGCTGACCGCGGAGGTGGTGAACGAGCTGTACGACGTGCGCGCACCGCTCGAGGCGGCTGCGGTGGAACTCGTCGTGCGGAACGCCTCGGATGCCCAAGTGGCGGACCTCCGCGCCGTTATGATGTCGGCCGATTCCGGTGAGCTCGATGACGAGCTCGCCGCTACTCGGAGGTTTTACGACCTTCTTCTCGAAGCCGCGGGCAACTCGATTCTTCAGCAGATGTTCGGGTCGATCGAAGCGCGGATCCATGCGCTGCGCCGGGTTTCCCTGCGGATCGGCGGCCGTGCCGAGGTCAGTCGGCGAGAGCTGATGGAGATTATCGACCTCATCGCCGAGCGAGATGGGCCGGCTGCCGCCGCGGCGGCACGTGCGCACGTGCTCGCGGCGAAGGCTGCGGCACTGGCGGCGCTCGGGCGCGGCCCCGGCTGACGCTTCGAATCGGCGATCGGTCACGATCGAGGCTCGATGCCGCGCTCTCGATGTCCGGGCCATCGGCTGACGTGGGGCGGTTTGTGTGACCGCTACCGTCGTGAACGGTGTAGCGGCTGGCGGTCCGTCGCGGGCTGGCATCTCGCCATGTTCGGTGCCAGTGGGTCGCGCGGGAGGGTGGCCTGAACCCGGTGGCTGCCCGGGGGCTCGACGAGCTGTCCAATCGGGGCGATGCGCAAGGGAGGAACAAGCGCCCCGACGGAATCCACGTTTACCTTGCGGTGGTACGCGAGCCCAGAACGGGAACAATTTTCGTGACTTCCGGTTGATTGCACCGAGGATTCGGGCTGTCGCGCTGCTATCGATCAGCGTCGGCCGGGCGCTTCACTCCCAAACGCGATTCGATGCCGGAAGGACGGAGTTCGTGGTGCGCCCGAATTCCACCTCGCCAGCGGCATTTTCGGTCGGGTGCGGCACCGGGCGTCGTTGCGTGCCGCCCGCGGAGAGCCGGTGCACGTCGTCGCGTCCGATCAACCGGCGCAAATTGACGAATCTACGGCATACTGGATACCGTCATACAAAATATAGATGACGAAGCCGACTGCCTTCCGCCGGGTGTACCGACGGGTAGTCGTCTTTCCTGCCATCGATCTCGACATATGCGCCTGTGACAAAGGGTCGGCCCGCCGAGGGGCGCGCCCAGGGTCGGGCACACGTCCTACCTGGCGCAGGCCAGGCGGGGGAGGAGGTATCGGCGATGACGAAGTCCCACAGCAACGGTCGTCACTGCGAGCTCGCCGGAGACGGCGGAATGGATGTTCCGGAGGTTCTTCGGGTCATCGAGCTGACTCGGTCGGTGGCAGGCGCGGCGTGCGGCAGGCTGTTCGCCGGGCTGGGGCACGAGGTCACGCTGTGTGAGCCCGCAGCCGGGCACCCGCTCCGGGCGCGTGAGTTCACGTTCACCGCGACAGCAGCGGGCAAGCGCAGCGTGGTGTGCGATCCGGCCCTCGCCCCCGCCGACTGGGAAGCCTTGCTGACGTCCGCTGACGTGCTGCTCATCGATCTGTCCCCGAGCCGAGCACGGGAACTCGGGCTGGACCCCAAGCGTCTGGCGCAACGGTTTCCGCAGCTGGTTACCGTTTCGCTGACGGCGTTCGGTCTGGAGGGAGAGTTCGCCGAGACCGCGGGAGACAGTTTGCTCGCGGAGGCCTACGGCGGGTTGGCGCAGATGGTCGGCGAGCCGGACCGGTCGCCGTTGACACTGGGCGGCGAGCAGGCGGCGTATGCGGCCGCGTTCGTCGGTCTCTTCGGCGCCTCGCTCGCCCTGCACCGACGCACTCGAACCGGAACCGGCGACCACGTCGAGGTCGCCCTGAGCGATGTCGCCGCGTATATGGACTGGAAAAGCGATGTGACATACGAGCTCGGCGCCGCGGTTCCCTGCCGCACTGGCGCGTCGCGCGGGTCATGGCGGATTGTGGAGGCGAAGGACGGCTGGGTCGGTGTTATCTTCCTGGACCACCAGTGGCCCGCGGTCGTCGAGCTGATCGGTGACGACCGCCTCGGCGACCCGGAGTTTCTCGACGCGCGCGTCCGGCTCGAACGGGCGGAGGAACTGTGGCCGGTCATCGCCGACGCGATCAGGTGGCGGCAGGCCGCCGAGGTCTACGCCTCGGCCCAGCGCCTGGGACTTCCGTTCGGCTACGCGGCCACGGCAGCGGATCTGCTCGCCGCCGACCAGCTCGCGAAGAGGGGTTTCGTGATCCCTCCCGACCGGCGCCGGCGAGACGCCCCGGTGGTGTCTTTCCTCCTGCCCGATGCGAGGACCGTCGAAGCCGAGCGGGCGCCCGCGCTCGGCGAGGACGCGATCGTCCGTCGCGCTGCGGTCGCCGGGGTGACGCCTGCAGCCGAGGGGGGAGTCGGCCGACTGGGTGACGCGCCTTTGGCAGGCATGCTCGTACTGGACTTCGGCACGATCACCGCGGGCGCGGCCACGAGCAGACTGCTCGCGGACTACGGCGCGACCGTCATCAAGATCGAGTCGAATGCCCGTCCAGACCGGTTCCGCCAGTGGGCGATGCCGGGGGCGGACGCCGGCGTGATTCCCACGGTCTCGCCGATGTTCGCTTCGAACAACGTCGGCAAGATCGGCCTGTGCGTCGACCTCAAGAGCGAGGGTGGGCGGCGGATCGTGCACGACCTCATCCGGCGGGCCGATGTACTGGTCGAAAACTTCCGGGCCGGAGTCACCCGCCGGATGGGGATCGACCCGGACACCGCCCGGGAACTGAACCCCGATCTGATCTATCTGTCCCTGTCGAGTCAGGGCAGTGTGGGACCGGAATCCCAATACAGCTCTTACGGTTCCACCCTCGATCTGCTCTCCGGTCTCGCCGCTGCCACGGGTTATCGCGGTGAGGCGCCGATCTGGTCGTCGGGCGACGTGAATTTTCCCGACCAGATCGTGGCGCTGGCGGGCGCGGCCCTGGTGGCGCACGCTACCGCGACGCGCCGCGTCGGGACATGGCTCGACGTGTCGCAGCGAGAGCTGGTGGCGTGGACGCTCGCCGACCAGCTCGCTGCCTTCGTCTGGGAAGGTCGGCCGATGCATCCGACGGGCAACCGCAGGCCGGGCGCGACGCCACACGATGTCTACCCGACCGCGGAGACGGCGTGGATCGCTCTTTCCTGCACCGAGGACGTGCATCGGCGGGCACTCGGCACCCTCGTTCCCGGGCTGCCGGTCGCTGAAGACGAACAGCGGTGGTGGGACAACCAGGACGACGTCGATGCGCGGATCACCGAATGGGCGTCGACCCGAACGAGGGGCCAGGCCGTGGCCGAGCTGCGCGCAGCCGGTGTGCCCGCGGTGCCGGTGTGCACCGCGGCCGACCGAGCCATCCAGTCGCGCTACCGCGAGCGGCGCCTCGCTCTGCGCGGTGCCGATGGCGGGTGGCTGAAGGGCTTCCCGATGATCCTTCGCGGCTTCGCCCCCGCCGATCCGGGTCCGGCTCCCGGCCTCGGCGAGGACGTAGCCGATCCGCGGTCGAACGAATACACCACCTTCCTGACCAATCTTTTGCCCGAGCTGGACGGGAAAATTCCCGGTCTGTCGTCAATGCGATCAGACAGCAGCAAAGCGGCGGAACGAGCGGAGGCGCGATAAGCCCCGGCGACCGGCCCAGCCGGTCGCCGGGATCGGAGCGCCGTCGCGAAGCACGGCCACGGGCCTGCTCACCCAGATATGGGTAGCGCTCGGTAGCGCGCCGGTCGAGGTGAGCAGGGGTGGAGAGCACCGGTGAGCGAGCGTTGAAGTCCGCCTTCCCGATAACCGGACCTGGCCGCCGCCAGCTTTGGTGCGGCGGGTCTCGCGATCGCCGCACTTTCTGGAGCTACTGGCCGAGGCCGACGTGTTGGTGCACGGCTGCCAAGATGTTCGGGCCGATCGAGGCGCGTATCACTGCGCTCCGCAGTCTCTCGCTACGCATCGCTGGTCGCGGCGACGCGAACGCGAACGAGATCCGCCAGATGGCCCGCCTGATACATGAACGGGACGCAAGCGGCGCTGCGGCAAGTGCGCGCCGACATGTACTTGCCGCGAAGGCGGCAGCGCTGGAAGCCGTCCGCGGCACCCGACCGTCGTGACGCGCGCAGGATTCCAAGGGCGAGCGGAGAGATGACGGCGACCGCGCATGCGCTGGCCGCGCACGCCAGATGCGTTGCGGGACTTGTCGAGGCGGCTCAGCTGCGCAATGTCTGCGGACGACACCACCCGTAGCCTTCCGGGAGTCCGTCGGGATAGTGGAGGCCATCACCCGCTCTGCCGAGGCCGGTTTCTCGGACCAGCGTGTCAATGTGCTCGCCGCCCCGGCGCCAGTGCTGTCTGGGAGGTGCGGGCCGACTCTGAGTCAGGCCATGGCCGCCAACCTGACCGTCGCGCCCGGCAGAAACGCTGAACGCTCTGTCTTGGCGGGTCTCGAGCAGGCGTTCGCGATCGAGCGCTCGGGGACAGCTTCAGTTGTTCACATCTGACGCCTGTCGAGAGGGATTCCGCGGCAAGCGCCCGTCGGCTTCTCCGGAAGTAGGAACGATGATCGATAAAGGCTGCCCAGCATCGAGCGGGCAGCCTTTATCACAACGAGGTCGACCGTCTATGGCGCTCAGAGAAATCCGAACAGCTGGCCGGCGACCCGGCGCATCTGGACCTCTTCGGCGCCTTCGGTGATGCGGTAGCGGCGGTGATGGCGGTAGATGTGCTCGAACGGTTCGTGTCGCGAGTAGCCGATGCCGCCAAGCACCTGCATCGCGCGATCGGCGGCCTCGCAGACGAGCCTGTTACTCCGGTAGTTGCACATCGAAACCTTGTGGCCGACCGAGACTGCGGGCCGTCCCTCGGCTCGGCACTCGTCGAGGTCCGCGGCCGTCTGGCGGATCAGCGCCCGGCACATCTCGGCCTCGGTGTGCAGTTCCACCAAGGGCCACTGGATCGCCTGCCGAGTGGACAAGGGGCGCCCGAAGGTATGCCGCTCCTTGGCGTAGGCGACCGCGCGGTCGATACAGTACTGCGCGGCTCCGAGACTGGAAGCGGCTTGCCGAATCCGGTTCTCGTGCAGGAAGGTCTGCGCGATGGTCAATGCCTCGCCCTCCGCGCCGAACACCGCCGACGCGGGCACGCGCACGTCCTGGAGCACGACTTCACCGTGGTCGGTGGGCATGTTGAGCGTCCACCAGTAGAACGGGACCTGAAAGCCCCGTGCGTGAGTGGGGACGAGGAAGGCTGTGATCCCTTTCGCCGAGCCGGGCTCGCCGGACGTCCTCGCGAAGATGAGAGCGTGGGTAGCCGTGTGGATTCCGGTATTCCACCGCTTGGCCCCGTTGATGACCCAGTCGTCCCCAACACGACGGGCGGTCGTCTCCAGCCACGTCGCGTCGCTGCCGTGCTCCGGCTCGGTCAGCCCGAACGTCAGGCCCTTGCCGCCGGTGATCAGACCTTCCACGAGCTCCTCGCGCTGCGCCTCCGTGCCGAAGAGGTGGATCAGGTGTGCGAAGACGAGGTTGCCCACGACCGAGTGTTCGTTCTGGAGGTCATTGTGTAGTCCAAGCCCCCGATGGGCGAGATGTTCTCGGATAGCGGCCATGGCCGTATCGGAGCCGTCGTTGCCGCCCAGATCCTTCGGCAGCGAATAGCGGTAGAAACCGGCCGCGTCTGCCCTCCTACGGACTTCGTCGAGGAGTTCCTCCCACTCGTGCCGGGGCAGGCCGTCGTTCTCGAAGTCCGTGCGAGCCCACTCCCTGCGGTGGTCGAAGAAGCGGCGGTTGTCGTCCTGCTCCTCCAACGGAGCGATCTCGGCGTCGATGAACGCGTCGAGCCGATGCAGCAGGTCGGTCACGTCCGGTGGCAATGCATTGCTCATGCCTGCCACCCGGCTGCGCGTCGTCCGGCCGAGGTGGCCGTGGGATCAGTGATCATCAGTCGTCCTTTTCTCGATGTGGGTGTGTGATGGGTTGCGAAGCGAGGGGCGGCCCCAGAACGCCCTCGCCGATGGCCCGTGGAAGGTCGAGACCGCCGCGGCCTGCCGCTCGGCGTCGTACGCCCGAGATCCATCGAGCCAGTTGCTGTAGCAGCGTTTGCGCGGCTCCCGGCTTGGTGATCCGCAGCGCGTACCCGAAGCAGGCCGTGTGGCGCTGTGTCGCGCATCCTGTCGTCGATCGACTCGATGGAACGAGCGTTCAACACAATGTATGACTCCTCACCTGGACTGTCAATCAACGGTTGAACAATTGGTCAAGGAAGCTATGGTGTGTTCATGGTTGGATTCGAAGTAGAGGGACGGACGGCCGACTCGCCGTCCATCAGATTCGTCGGGCGGGCAGCGCTCGCGGATTCGTGGCGCAAGAATTCGAGGTGCCCTCGATGACGGCGGGCGCGAACGCTCTGGCCGACTCGCTCGAGCGTGTGGTCGGCGCCCAGATCGCTGGTCTGCGCCGGCTTTCGGCCGGGGCCAGCCGCGAGACGTGGGCGATGGATGCCGAGGGCCGCGGGCTGATACTGCGCCGCGACCCGCCTGCGGCTCCGGACGCTGCGGGGATGGCGCGAGAGGCCGACTGCTTCCGCGCGTGTGCGCGTGCGGGCGTACCCGTCCCGGCCTTGGTGGCCCATGGCGACGGTACGGACGGTGTGGGCAGCCCGTACCTGCTCATGGAACGGCTCGACGGCGAGACCATTCCGCACCGGCTGCTCAGGGAAGACCGCTGGGCCACGGTCAGGCCGAAGCTGGTCCACCAGTTCGGCGAGATTCTCGGACGCATCCATGCGATCGCTCCAGCGGAGGTGCCCAGGCTCGAGGAGGATGGTGACCCGCTCACCCGTCTGCGCGAGAGCCACGCAGTCTTCGGCGAGGACCGGCCTGCGATGGAACTGATCTTCCGCCGGTTGGAACGGACGCGTCCGGAGCCGGTCCCGCCCACTCTGGTGCACGGCGACTTCCGCAACGGCAACCTGCTCATCGACGACGGCGGGGTGCGGGCCGTGCTCGACTGGGAGCTTGCCCATATCGGCGATCCGCGCGAGGACCTCGGTTGGTTGTGTGCGCGTGCCTGGAGGTTCGGCGAAAGACCAGAGGTCGGCGGCTTCGGGTCCTTCGAGGACCTGCTCGCGAGCTATGGACGGGCCACGGGGGCCTACCCCGATCCGGAAGCGGTGCGATGGTGGGAGGCCTACGCCTGCGCCCGTTGGGCTGTGCTCTGTCGAATTCAGGCCGAACGGCACCTCGGCGGGACCGAGCAGTCCGTGGAGCTGGCCGTCCTGGGCAGGCGGATCGCGGAGGCCGAGCACGACGCCCTGCTCGCCCTCGGCCTCACCGGTGCCGAGGTGATCGCGGACCCCCTCCGCGAGCACGCTCCCGTCGAGCAACCCGATATGTACGACCGCCCGACCATCGACGAACTGTTGAACGCCGTCACGGGGTTCCTACGGGAGGAATTGACGACCGAGGACCCGCGCAGCGCCTATCTCGCCAAGGTCTCCGCGAACGCGCTTACCATCGTCCGCCGGGAGATGCGGCTCGGGCGGGAGGAGCGGGCCGCGCACCGCACCCGGCTGGCTGCCATTGGCTGTGCGGACGACGGTGAGTTGGCCGCTCGCATTCGTAACGGCACGGTGCCGGACGACGACCCCGATATCGTTGCGGTCGTGCGGAGTTCGATCACCGCGCAGGTGGTCGTCGCGAATCCGCGCTACCTCGCGCCTGCCCGCAGTACGTGACGCCCGCTCGTTGTGCCCCTCCGGCTCGCGCCGACGCGACGACCTCTATGAACGCCCAGATCGCGGAGGTCGTGGCGACCCGGTCGCCGTGCTCGGCACTCGAGATTCTGCCTCAGCGGCAAGGGGTCTGCGCCGGGCTCATCGGTGATAACGCACGGCGTCGAGCGCGATCTCCTGGTGTCGTCGGATGATCTCGTCCGGGCCGAGTGGCCCGCCCGGTCGATACCAGGCAGCGACGGAGGTGCAGGCAGCGGTGACGAACCGGGCGGCGTCCTCGGCGTGTGGGGCGGCGAACACCCCGCGGCGCACGCCGTCTCGCACGACCCGATCGAAGATCCGCTGCTGGACGTCCCGCTTGGCCACCACGACCCGTCGCCACCCCGGCTCTAGCGCACGCAGCTCGCTGTTGCCCAAGAAGCTTTCTCGCTGCGCCTCCAAGTGCACCCGCACGTGCGCCTCGACAATCGCCCTGAGCCGGTCGGCCGGATCGTCTCCGGCGAGGTCGAGCGCCTGTTCGGTCGCCGCGATGAGCATGTCGAGCCCCCGGTCGAGCAGGGTTGCGAGCAGCACCTGCTTCGAGCCGAAATGGTGGTAGAGGATCGCCGGGCTGGTGCCGGCGGCTGCGGCGATGTCCCGCACGGAAGTGCCGTGGTAGCCGTGCGTCCCCATCACCTCGACGGCGGCGGTGATCAGCGCGGCGGCGGTCGGCTCATCGCCCGGCAGCGTGAGGGTGGTGGAAGGCAGCCCGGAGCCGGGGCGCGACTTCTCGGCGTTGACCATGCTGTCACCCTAAGCGATCTGAACGATCGTTCGAAGGTGGGGCGCGGTGCACTGCAGGCCGCCTTGGAATGCGTTGAAACCTCGTTCGATGACGAGATGGGTGCAGGCGTCTGATGCGTGCGGGAACTGCTGGCCGAACTGCCCGGCGGGCGGTGCGAACGTCGCCATGGCCGCGATCCGCGAGCGCCTCGCCCGCCGCGTCACAGAAGTTCTGGCAGGCGCCCTCGATGAAGGAACAAGGGTGAGCGCATCGTGCCCCGGCGAAGTGGGTCGTCAGGTCGATCGGCGACCTGCAAGCCCTCGCCGGGCTGACCAACAAGGTAAGGGGACCGGACCGGACCTATGGTTGACGAGCAGACCGTGTACGGGATACCGTCATACAAAGTGATCCGGGGCGCAGGGTGACCCGTCGGAAAGAGAGGCAAGGCGTGACTGATCTCAACGATGCGGTCGTCGTGGTCACTGGCGGTGCCACGGGAATCGGACTGGCGCTCGTCCGCGAGGCGGTGCGGCGTGGCGCCCGGGTGATGATCGTGGATGTCGACGACGCAAGCGAGACGGTCGCGACGCTGCGTCGTGAGGGCGCCACCGTGGAGTCGACGATCGCGAATGTGGCCGATGTGGCCGACGTCCGGCGGGCAGCGGCCGAGACCATCGAGCGTTTCGGTGGCGTCGATGTCGTGTGCAACAACGCGGGCACAGCGGCGTTCGGCATGTTGCAGGACGTGCAGCCGGAGGACGCGAGCCGCGTTCTGCGGGTCAACGTGGAGGGCGCCTATCACGTGATCCATGTCTTCGCTCCGGCGCTCCTGGAGTCTGCCGCCGTGGGCCGCCCCGCCTATCTGCTGAACACGGGATCGGAGCATTCACTGGGAGTGCCGCCGTTTGTCGAGCCGATCAGCATCTACACAGTGAGCAAGTACGCCGTCCTCGGGTTGACGATGACCGCGCACCGCGATCTGGGTCCGGCGGGGATCGGTGTGTCGATGCTGGCTCCGGGCTGGACCCTCACCGAGAACGTACGAGGCTTGATCGAGGCGAATCCTGAATCAGCGGCGGCAATCATGCCGTATGCGCAAGAGCCCGCGGAGGTCGCCACGCGGGCCTTCGACGGTCTGCTGGCGGGGACCAGGGTCATCGCCACCAATCCCCATAGTCGAGCGTTCGCGATGGAACACGCACGCAATCTGATGATCGACATCCAGCAGCTTCCCGTCGTCGACGCCCCGGAAGATCACCTCCATGACGGCTCGGGCGATGTGAGCGCTTGCCCGGTCGCCGGTGGGCGTTAGTCGCTGACGGAGGCGGCCGGTCTCTCCAGGTCGCTGCCGTGAATCAACAAGGAATCGTGAGGAACAGGTAATGGGTCGTGTGGTTTTCGTCCAGCCGGACGGGTCGAAGCAGGAGGTCGAGGCGGTCGACGGGCAGTCGGTGATGCAGGTGGCGCGAGCGAATCTGGTGCCTGGCATCGTGGCCGAGTGCGGGGGTGAGTTGTCTTGTGCGACTTGTCATGTGTTCATCGGTGGGCAGTGGGCTGGGTTGTTGCCGGGCCCGTCGGACGAGGAGGTGGACATGCTCGAGGTGGCTGCGGAGGAGCCGACGGAGTCGAGCAGGCTTTCTTGTCAGGTTCGGTTCGAGGTTGCTCTGGACGGGATGGTCGTCACCATCCCCGAGACCCAGTAGTCGAGCGGTCCGATTGCGAGGTGGCGGAGCACGTCGTCGCAACCGCGACCTGACCGAGCACAGGCTTGACAGGATCAAGGAAGGATTCTCAATGGATTTTGAACCGAGCGAGCGCGCGCGGGGCTATCTCGAGCGCGTCGATGCCTTCATCGACGGCCGGGTCGCCCCCGCGGAGGCGCGTTTCGAACAGCAGCGGCGCGAGCTCGCCGCCGCGGGAACCCCGCACGCGGTGCCGGGCGTTCTCGAGGAGCTCAAGGCCGAGGCCCGCGCGCGGGGGCTGTGGAATCTGTTCCTCCCGCACTCGACGGATCCCGCGCACGGACTGTCGGTGCTCGACTACGCGCCGCTCGCCGAGCGGGCGGGCTGGTATCCGCAACTCGCCCCCGAGGCGATGAACTGCTCCGCGCCCGACACCGGCAACATGGAGCTGCTCGACCTCTTCGCGACCGATGCCCAGCGTGAGCGCTGGCTGGATCCGCTGCTGCGAGGCGAAATCCGCAGCGCCTTCGCCATGACCGAGCCGGACGTCGCGAGCAGCGACGCGAGCAATATCGGTACCAGCGTGCGGATCGAGGGCGACGAGGTCGTCGTCAACGGACGCAAGTGGTGGACCACCGGGGCGCTGGATCCGCGCACCGCGTTCTACATCGTGATGGGCGTCAGCGACCCCGAGGCCGATCGGTCGAGGCGGCACTCGTTCGTGATCGTTCCCGCCGATGCCCCCGGTGTGACGGTGGTCCGCGATCTCAGCTACTACGGATACACCGACCAGAACGGTCACGGAGAAGTCCGCTTCGCCGACGTACGGGTCCCCCTCGCGAACCTGATCGGCGAGCCGGGAGCCGGATTCGCCATGGCGCAGGCACGACTCGGGCCGGGGCGTATCCACCACTGCATGCGGGCGATCGGCATGGCCGAGCGTGGAATCTCTCTGATGAAGGAGCGGGCGGGGGAGCGGGTCACATTCGGCCGCCCCCTCGCGAGCCAGGGGGTGGTCGGCGAGTGGATCGCCAACGCGCGCATCACCGTCGAACAGCTGCGGCTGCTGGTCTTGAAGACGGCGTGGTTGATCGACCGGCACGGAGCGAGCGCGGCCCGCACGGAGATCTCGGCGATCAAGGTGGCTGTCCCGCGTGGGGTGTGCCGCATCCTGGACGACGCCGTGCAACTCTACGGCGGCGCCGGGGTGAGCGGTGACACTCCGCTGGCGCTGCTCTGGGCGACGGCGCGTGCCATGCGAATCGCGGATGGACCCGACGAGGTGCACCTCCGGTCGATCGCCCGGTCCGAGCTGGCCAGCGCATGAGTGCGCACCCTTCGCGGTCGGCCATCCCCGAGGCGGTCGGCCTGGATCTGCAAGCCGTCGAGCGGTGGTTCGGTGCCGCGGTGCCGGACACGAGGCCACCGCTGTCGTTCCACGTGCTGGCGGGCGGATATTCGAACCTCACGTATCGGGTCGCCGATCAGCGCGGCCGATCGTGGGTGCTGCGCCGCCCGCCCGCCGGACCGCTGCGTCCCGGTGCGCACAGCATGGAGCGCGAGTGGCGCATTCTCACAGCCCTGCAAACGAGCGCCGTTCCGGTGCCGCCGACGGCCGCGTTCTGCGCTGATCCGGGGGTGACCGGGGCCGAGTTCTACGTCATGGACCACGTTGAGGGGATCGTGATCGACAGCGCGGAGAGCGCGGCGGCCCTCACCCCGCACGCGCGGCGCCGCCTTTCCGACGACATCGTCGCGACGCTGGTGCGACTGCATCAGGTCGATCCCGGCGTTGTCGGTCGGCGGCCCGGTACGCAGACCGACTCTTACGTCACCAAGCAACTCGGACTGTGGCTGCGCCAGATCGACGGTGCGGGCGGCCCACGCACTCGAGAGATCGTCGACGTCCACAAGATCCTCAGCGAGCGCAGGCCACCGCAGAGATGGACAGGGCTGACCCACGGCGACTTCCGCTTGGGCAACATGCTGGTGACGGCGGAAGGGAAGATCGCGGCGGTCCTCGACTGGGAGCTCTGGACGGTCGGCGATCCGCTCGCCGACCTCGGGTGGCTTGCCGCCTGGTGGATCCTCGACACCGACGACGGCTGGTCGCCGGACCGCGCCGACGGATTCCCCACCGCCGCGGAGCTCGCCGCCGACTACCAGCGACTGACCGGCCACGACACGTCCGATATCCCGTACTACATCGCGTTCGCGCTGTGGCGGCTCGCGTGCATCAGCGAGGGCGTATATCAGCGCTACGCGGCGGGAATGATGGGGCGCCCGCCGACCCCGCTCGACGTGCTCGCCGCCCGACCTCGCGAGCTGGCCGCCGCTGCGCGAGAGGCGCTTCTTTGACGGCAGTTTCAGAACAGACGCTTCGACTACGAAGCGCGTGAGTTGAACAATCGATCGGAGATTTCCTATGTCAGAAGCCGTCATCGTCGACGCCGTTCGAACCGCTGTCGGACGCGGCAAGCCGGGCGGAGCGCTCTCTGCCCTCCATCCCGCCGAGTTGCTCGGCAGCACACTGCGAACACTGGCGGATCGCAACCAGCTCGATCCGGCTCTCGTCGACGACGTCTTCGCCGGCTGCGTTTCGCAGGTGGGGGATCAGAGTTACAACGTCGCGCGTACTGCCCTGTTGACGGCGGGGTTCCCCGAGGCCGTCCCGGCCACCACGATCGACAGGCAATGTGGTTCGAGTCAGCAAGCCGCGCATTTCGCCGCCCAGTCGATCATGGCGGGAGTGAACGACATTGTCATCGCCTGCGGCGTGGAGTCTATGAGCAGAGTGCCGATGGGGGCCTCCGCGGTCGGCGGCGATCCTTTCGCCCCACTGTCGCAACGGTATTCGGATGGCATGGCGAATCAGGGCGTCGGTGCGGAGCTCATCGCGAGCCGTTGGAAGCTGTCGCGAAGCGAGCTCGACGAGTATGCCGCGGCCTCGCATCGACGGGCGGCCGAGGCGCAGGCCGCCGGCGCGTTCGACGCGGAGATCATCCCGGTGGCCGTGCCCGGCTCCGACGGAGACTCAGTGGTTCACGACTTGGACGAGACGGTCCGGCCGAACACTACTGTCGAGGGTCTCGCCGGCCTGAACCCGTCGTTCTACACGCCTCAGTTCGCGCAGCGCTTCCCCGAGATCGAATGGTCGATCACACCGGGGAACTCCTCGCCGCTGACGGACGGGGCATCCGCTGTGCTCATCATGAGCCGCGAGCGCGCCGAACGGCTGGGTCTGCGCCCACGTGCGCGATTCCACTCCTTCGCCGTGGTCGGCAGCGACCCGCTGTTGATGCTTACCGGTCCCATCCCGGCGACACAGCGAATTCTGCAGCGGACCGGGCTCGGCATCGACGAGATCGACGCGTTCGAGGTCAACGAAGCCTTTGCTTCGGTTCCCCTGGCGTGGGCGCGTGAGGTCGGAGCGGACCTGGCGAAGGTCAATCCGCGGGGCGGGGCGATCGCGCTCGGACATCCGCTCGGCGGATCCGGGACCAAACTGCTCGCGACAATGCTCAATCACCTCGAGCAGACCGGCGGCCGATACGGACTGCAGACGATGTGCGAAGGCGGCGGCATGGCCAACGCCACGCTCATCGAGCGCATTTGATACGTCGAAGCCGATCAGCGATCGCCGGTGTAGGCGCGTCCGATTTCCGCTATTGATGCGGCGGAGGGAGGCGCTTCTCCGGCGGCCTGCATGATCGCGAGGACTGGCGTGGTGACGCCTGCGTCGGCGTAATCTCTGATGCGAGTGCTGATTTGATCGGGCGTGCCGTAAAGGAACAGCTCGTCTACGAGCTCGTCGGGTATCGCGGCCAGCGCGGCCGAGCGGTCACCGGCCTGCCATGCCTGCCACATCGGCTCCAACTGTTCGCCCCGGCCGAGCCAGCGGTGAAATTCCGCGTAAACCGGCACGTTCAGGTAGGCCGCGATCGCCCGCCGGGCGGTCGCGCGCACCGCGGTCAGGTCTCGGCTGGGAACGACGAACAGCCGTGCCACGATGTCGGCTTGCGGATTGGCCTCGAGAACGTAGGGCGTCACCCGGTGGACGTCGGTGGGAGACAGCCAGTTGACGATCGCTCCGTCACCGACGGTCCCCGCCAAACGGAGCATGCCCGGCCGCAGCGCGGCGATCATGATCTTGGGTTGCCGCTGTGGGGCCCGGTCGAGCCGAAACCCGTTGATGCTGAAGCTGGCACACGCCATGTCGATCCGTTCGCCGGACAGGGCCCGGCGTACGAAGGTCGCTACATCGCGCACCCGCTGATAGGGCGCGCGGAAACTCAGACCGTTCCACTTCTCCACGATCACATCGGAACTGGTGCCGATGCCCAGTACCACCTCGCCCTCCGCGACGTCGGCCAAGGCCGCGGCCGACATCGCCATCAGTGCGGGACTGCGGGTGTACGCGGGAACGATCGCCGTGCCGAGCCGGAACGAGGGATGGCTGACCGCTGCGGCCACCAGCGGGGTGAACGCGTCGGCGCCCGATGCCTCCGCCGACCACAGATCGGTGAAGCCGCTCGCTTCGATGCTGTCGAGGTGCTCACGTTGCCGTGCGAGCGGTGTATCGCCGAACGGAATTGTCAGGCCGAGTCGGCTCATGAGGTCCTCTTTCCCGTTTCATCCGGTCGCACCAAGGCGACCGGAGCTGCTGAACACTCATTCAACCTAGCAGGCCGCGATACTGCGATAGCGGGGTACGAACTGGTTCTTCGATAGCGAGTCGAGAGCATCTGGCGATGTTATTCTGGAAAACGGTCGTTCAGAGGGGGAAATCCTGATCGGCTATCGGTGATTCGATTCGCCTTCCGAATAGTTCAATCGTCGACGTCCAGTGGGATACGCTGGTCGTTAACCAAGTGTTGACGCGTGCTCCCGGTCGTGGGGACGCGGTGTCGGATGGTGTGCTGCTGATGGCCGAGGATGACCCATTCCGGACGGCGCGTGACGTGTCCGAGCCGGTCATCGCGGAGTTGCGCGAGGCCGGGTTCGCCGATGCCGAGGAGATCGGCCGAGGTGGTTTCGGTGTGGTGTATCGGTGCACCCAGGTGGGGCTGGACCGGACTGTAGCGGTCAAAGTCCTGACCGCCGAGCTGGACACAGAGAATCGGGCACGGTTTTTTCGGGAACAGCAAGCGATGGCTCGTCTGACCGGGCATCCGAACATCGTCACCATGCTGCAGGCGGGTGCGACCGTGAGCGGGCGCCCGTTTCTGGTCATGCCGTATCACCAGTTGGACTCCTTGGACGCCCGGATCCGCGGACAGGGTCCGCTGCCGGTGGAGGCCGTGTTGTGGATCGGGGTGAAGATCGCCGGGGCCCTGGAGAGCGCACATCGCCTCGATATGGTGCATCGGGATGTCAAGCCGGGAAACATTCTGCTGACCGATTACGGCGAGCCGGCGTTGACCGATTTCGGTATCGCGCGCATCGCCGGGGGATTCCAAACGGAAGCGGGCACTTTGACCGGGTCGCCTGCGTTCACCGCTCCGGAGGTGCTCGAGGGCGATACTCCGGGCCCGGCTGCGGATGTCTACGGGTTGGGTGCCACCCTGTTCTGCGCGTTGACCGGGCACGCGGCGTTCGAGCGGCGCAGCGGGGAGAACGTGGTGACCCAGTTCCTGCGGATCACCACACAGCCGACGCCGGACCTGCGTGAGAGCGGCATCGCCGAGGACGTATCGGCGCTGGTGGCCACAGCGATGAGCCGCGATCCGCGCGATCGGCCCTCGGCGGCGGCGCTGGGAGAGATGATCCGACAGGCGCAGCGCCGGCATGGATTCGCGGTCGATGAGATGGCGCTGCAGGCCGAACCGGGCCCGCTGCGCCGAGATGGGAAGCCGCCCGCGCGGGGCTGGCGCGCGCCTGCCGCGCCGTTCGCGGGTCGCCGTGGCGGTAATACTCTGCCGCTCGAGTTGACCAGTTTCGTTGGCCGTCGCGCTGAGTTGGCAGAGCTGAAGAATCTGCTGGCCTCGACCCGGCTTGTGACGCTGACGGGGATCGGCGGGGTCGGCAAGACGCGCTTGGCGCTGCGTGCCGCGTCCGCCGTGCGCGGGGAGTTCGCCGACGGGGTGTGGTTGGTCGAGTTGGCCGACGTGTCCGATCCCTCGCTGCTGATCGCGGTGGTGGCGGCCGCCCTGGGGTTGCGCGACGAGTCGACGCGGCCGCTGCCAGAGTTGGTGTCCGAGTTCCTGTCCGACCGGGAGCCGCTGTTGGTGCTGGACAACTGTGAGCAGGTAGTGGCGGCGGTGGCGGGTGTGGTCGAGACCTGGTTGCGGGATTGCGCCGGGCTGCGGGTCCTGGCCACCAGCCGCGAACCGCTGGATATCGCAGGGGAGACGGTCTTTCGGGTGCCGCCGCTGACGGTGCCGGATCCGGAGCCGTCGTCGCGGGGACTGCCGAGCTATGACGCGGTGACTTTGTTCGCCGACCGGGCGACCGCTGTCGTGCCGGGTTTCGAACTCTCCGACGACAACAAGGCCGCCATCGCCCGCATCTGCGCCCGGCTGGACGGATTACCGCTGGCGATCGAGCTGGCGGCGGCTCGGATGCGCGCGATGTCGTCGGAGCAGATCTTGCAGCGTCTCGACGACCGGTATGCGCTGCTGACCCGCGGCGGCCGTACCGCGCCCGCGCGGCAGCAGACGCTGCGGTGGTGTATCGACTGGAGCTACGGATTGTGCGACCCGGCTGAGCAGCGGCTGTGGGCCCGATTGTCGGTGTTCGCGGGCGGCTTCGAGCTCGATGCCGCCGAAGATGTCTGCGGTGCTGATCTGGCGCCGGAGGACCCGTTGGATGTGTTGTCCTCGCTGGTGGACAAGTCGATCTTGATCCGGAACGAGGCCAAGGGTGTGGTGCGGTTCCGGATGCTGGAGACGGTGCGGGAATACGGCAGGCAGAAGTTGCGGGAGGTCGGCGAATACGCCGATATGCGTAAGCGGCACCGCGACTGGTACCAGCGGTTGGCGCTGGACGCGGAAGCCGGATGGATCAGCGACCGGCAGCCATACTGGCTTGCCAGGCTCCAGAGGGAGCAAACGAACCTGCGCGACACGCTCGAATACTGCCTGGCCGAAGACAGCGAGCAGGCCGCCGAAGCCGGGCTACAGACCACCACCGCACTGTTCATGTTTTGGAATTTCCGAGGCATGTACGGCGAGGCTCGATCCTGGATTCGGCGAGTCCTCGACCATCCTGCGCGACAACCAGTGCCCGATCGTGTCAAAGCACTGTATGTGGGCTGCGTCCTGGCGGCGATGCAGGGTGACTTGCAGGAGGCCGATACCTTGGCGGAGCAGGCCCGCGTGCTGGCCGAGCAGGCTCCCACCCCGATGGCTCAGGCGTTGATCGCTTACTGCGACGGCGCCTTGCAGTTCTACTGGGGTGGGCTTGCCAAGGCTTCCGCCTGTTTCGAACGAGCCGCCGAAGGATTCAGTTCCAATCCACGAGGATATCTTTACGTTGCTGCTCTGACCGTGCTCGGTTGGGTGCACGAAATGTCCGGCGACACGAAACGGGCGATGGAGTATCACCAGCAAGTCCTCTCCATCACCGAGGCGTGCGGCGAGTCGCTCTTCCGGTCTTCCGCATTGCGGGACATCGGCATTGGCGCTTGGCGGCAAGGTGAGCGGCCCCGGGCGATCGAGCTGGTCGAGAACGCGCTGCGTCTGAACCGGCGAATGGGAAGCCCGGTCAATGCGGCGATGAGCCTCGAGGCGCTGGCTTGGATGGTCGTCGACGGCGGTGACGCCGAGCGCGCGGCGGTTCTGCTGGGTGCCGCGCAAGGACTATGGCGGTCGGTGGGTAACCCCGCGAGCATCGTCCCAATGCCGCGGTATCACGACGAATGTGAACGGCTGGCGCGATCTGCCCTCGGGGCACATCGATTCGATTCGGCCTTCCGGCGCGGTCAGGAAATGAGCATGGACGAAGCCGTGTCGTACGCACTCGGCGAGCAACCTGCCGACACCAGGCTTTCGGAAGACACCGAGCGATAAAGCAGCCGACCGTGCTGATCCTGTTCGTGTCCGCCATTTGAGGCTTACGGGCGCGGCGGCGCCGCGTCGGCCAGTATCTATGGTCGGCAGCACCCGAATTCGCCTCGACACGCACCCACGCCGCAGCGTCGTAGCCGCGACACAGCGGTCTTGTCATGCCGCGGTAGCAGCGGCCTCGATTCTGATCGCGCAGGGCCGCGAGCCGCGCGGAGGGCAAAGATTCTCGGGGACTGACCCTAGACTGTGTCGTCGTGGGTGCATCTGATCAGTCGACTAGCAGCGGTCCGCGACGTCCGGGCCGGCCGCGGGGGAGTGTTGCCAGCAATACCGAGGCGACGCGCGAACGGATTCTCGACGTGGCGATCGAGCTCTTCTCCACGGTGGGCTACCACGCCGCGAGTGTCGCGGAGATCGGGAACCGGACAGACCTGCAGGCAGGCGCACTGTATTACCACATCAAGTCCAAGGAAGAACTCCTGTGGGAGATCCTGCGCCGCTATACCGAAATCGCGCTGGCCGGCGCGCAACGCGTAGTTGCGATGGACGCCGATCCGGTCGAGAAACTTGGGAAGCTCATCGACGTTCATGTCGGCATCATCGCCCGGCATCGGCGCGAAGTGCTCATCCAGCTACGAGACGCGGAAGCGCTCAGCGCGGAGCACATGCGGCAGCTGCAGGCACTGCGGCAAGAAGTGCAGGACTGCTGGGAAGGCGTGCTGGAAGACGGCTATCGCGCAGGCGCGTTGACCCGCGCCAATCGCATCGTGGCCAATGGCCTACTGGGAATGGTGAATTCGTTGCCGCAGTGGTACCGGCCTCGACGCGGCCAAAGTATCGATGAAATCGCGCGCGAGTTCCGGGCAATGGTCATCGACGGTCTGGCGCGCTAGGGTGCGTCCTCAAAGTTGTTGTGGCTGATCTGCTTTGTGGCCGGTGAGGGTCTGCTTTGATGTCGCGTTGTGGTGCGTAGGCATGAGTTGACCGACGAGCAATGGCAGGTCGTGGCGGCGTTGCTGCCGGTGTCGGGGGCCAAGGGCCGCCCGCGGGTCGATGACCGGCGGGTGGTCAACGGCATGTTGTACAAGGCCAAGACCGGGATCGCGTGGCGGGATCTGCCCGAGCGGTATGGGCCGTGGAAGACCGTCTACAACCGGTTCTGGCGCTGGTCACGCAACGGCACCCTCACTGTGCTGGTCGGGCGGGTGCGGGTAATCGCCGAGGCGGTTGCCGAACTCGACCGGGAGGTGTCGGTGGATTCCTCGATCGTGCGTGCGCATCAGCACGCCGCCGGCGCCCGCCGCGGCCGGGTGATTCACACCGGCGGAGGCCGGGTTCTACCCCGAGGTGGACGGCGAGCCCGCTGACCACGCGATCGGCCGTTCCCGTGGCGGGCCGAGCACGAAGATCCACCTGGCCCGCGACGGGCTCGGGCGGCCGTTGTCGATCGTGCTGACCGGCGGCAACGTCAACGACTGCACCATGTTCACCCGCGTGCTGGCCGGTATCCGAATGCCACGCCCTGGGCGCGGTCGGCCGTGGACGCGGCCGCGGCGGGTGCTGGCAGACAAGGGCTACTCCTCCAAGGCGATTCGGCAGTACCTGCGTCGGCGTGGAATCGCCGCCACGATCCCCGAACGAGTCGACCAACAACACAACCGCCGTCGCCGCGGCCCGGCTGGCGGCCCACCCACTTTCGACCCGACCGCTTACCGCCGCAATGTGGTCGAGCGTTGCTTCAACCGGCTCAAACAGTATCGAGCTATCGCCACCAGATACGACAAAACCGCACAGTCCTACCGAGGCATGCTCGACCTGGCCACCCTGCTCATGTGGCTTTGAGGACACTCCCTAGGGCGGCTCACGCGGCCACAGTGCCGAGTCGCCGATCGGATCGGCGAACCCCGGGGCAGGCCGCACGTGCGTCTAATTTAATAGAGTGTACACTCACTACAATTGATGGGTGCGAAACGGACCCGACCAGCCATCTTCAGGAGATCAAGCACATGAGCACTGACACCGTCCGGGCAGCTATCGTCACCGGCGCCGCACGTGGCATCGGCGCGGCCACCGCGAAGCGGTTGGCCGCCGAGGGGTTCGCCGTCGCCGTTCTCGATCTGGACGAATCGGCCTGCAAGACGGTTGTTTCCGATATCGAGGCGACAGGCGGTTCCGCACTTGCCATCGGAGCCGACGTCTCGGACGAAAGCAGTGTGGCATCGGCGGTGTCCCGGGTGGCCGACGAACTGGGCGCGCCGCTGGTGCTGGTGAACAATGCCGGGGTTATTCGAGACAATCTGCTGTTCAAGATGACCGCGAACGACTGGGACACGGTCATGAACGTGCACCTGCGCGGATCTTTCCTCATGAGCCGGGTCGCGCAGAAGTACATGACCGAGGCCAAATGGGGCCGGATCGTCAACCTGTCCAGTACCTCGGCACTGGGTAACCGAGGCCAGGCGAACTACTCCGCGGCGAAAGCCGGACTGCAGGGGTTCACCAAGACTCTCGCGCTCGAACTCGGCAAGTTCGGCATCACCGCGAACGCGATCGCGCCCGGATTCATCGAAACCGAGATGACCCAGGCGACGGCCGAGCGCATGGGCATGCCCTTCGAGCAGTTCCGTGAGGCTGTGGTGAAGGGGATCGCGGTCGGCCGCTCGGGCAGGCCCGAGGATATCGCGAGCGCGGTGGCCTTCCTGGCGGGAGATGGAGCGGGATTCATTTCGGGCCAGACACTGTACGTGTCCGGCGGTCCGGCGGTCTGAACGAACAGGAACGCGAAAGATGAAGATTTTCGACGGAATCGCCGAGTTCCAGCAGGCGGTCGGCAGCCATCTGGGCTACAGCGGCTGGTACGAAGTCACCCAGAAGCAGGTTGATCTGTTCGCCGACGCCACCGGTGACCACCAGTGGATCCACGTCGATCCGGAGGCGGCCGCGAAGGGGCCCTTCGGTGCGCCTATCGCGCACGGTTTCCTCACCTTGTCGCTGCTGCCGGTGCTCACCGAGCAGATCTGGCGTATCGACGGGCTGAAGATGGGAATCAACTACGGCTGCAACAAGATTCGCTTCCCTTCCGTGGTGAAGGTCGGTAATCGGGTGCGGGCGGGCGCCGAACTGACCGCCGCCGCTTCGACGCCTGCGGGCACCCAGGTCACGATCACGGCGACCGCCGAGATCGAAGGCGGCGCCAAGCCTGCCTGCGTGGCCGAATGGGTGCTGCTGCTGGTGGATTGACGGCATAGACCTTCCGCGGAGCACGAGCCGACATGGAGCCTCGGGCCATGAACTGCACCGAAATCGGATACGCCTTCGCCGGTTCGACGGCTATCGTTGCCGCGCGGCGTCCTGGCGAACTCGACGCGTCGATCCACAGAATCGCGCGCGAGTTCCCGCGCCGATTTCGGTGTGGCCGGCCCGGTGGGATCGAGCGGCCATGACGGAATCGATAGCCAAGAGGGTATGCCACCCTGCGGCGGAAACCATCGGACTCCGCGAGACGAGCGTTCACGAGTCCGATGGCATCGAGAACGGACATCGCTCCCGAGTCGGGCGAAGCGCTGTCCGCCACCACCTAGGTTCCGAAGAGGAGTTGCTGTTCGAGATCCTGCGTCGCCACGCCGATCCACGAGCCGCTCACATCGGTCGGATCGCCGACCGTGACGCATTTCCGGTCGGCACGGTGCTGAACTCGGTGACGTTCTGGCACGGCGACGGCTGCGACTACGGTCCCGACCAGATCTCCAACACCCTCACGGTCGCAGGATCGGAGGGGTTGATCAGCAACGAGGTGCGGTCGGATGGATCTCGCAAGCGTCGTCTCGATTACCGAATACTCACATCGATCATCGCCTTCGGATTGGCGATGATCTTCCTCGTTCTGGCCTTCATTGTGATGGCCCGTGCAGTCGCGCCAACCAGCGATCGGGGCCGCGGAGAGGTCGAGCTCGACAAACACGCCGCGCTCACCCCGACGCATTGATGGGCGTGCCGGTGCCGGATTTCTCGATGGGTTCGGGCTGAAACCGCAGTGGTACACAGAGACCGCGCAGGCGGCGACCGATTACGGTGCCGCGACCGAGATTCGCCAACCGCAGAGAGCCGATGACCGACCGCAAACGGACGTCCAGTCCCCGCCCCATGCGGGCAGATGCCGCGCGCAACCGTCGACGCATCCTCGAAGCGGCCGACGAACTGCTGGCGCAGTACGGCGAGCACGTGACGCTCGACGAGGTAGCCAAGGCCGCAGGAGTGGGCGTGGGCACGGCTTATCGGCATTTCGGCAACAAGCATGATCTCATCACCGAAATCCTCGAGCAGTACCTCGGGTGGATCGGCGAGATCGCTGAATCGGCTGCCCAGCGACGTGATCCGTGGTGCGGTTTGGTTCAAATGCTGGAGCAGACTTGCGAACTCGTCGCCAGCAACCGAGCCTTCATGGCAGCCATGACCGGATCGCGAGAGGGCTCAGCCGTTTTCGAGCGGCACGAGGCGATGATCAGCCGCCCGCTCGGCGAAATTCTCGAACGTGCACGGGTCGACAAGCTGGTGCGTCCGGAGATAGCGATAGGTGACATCTTCGGTGTCATCTCGATGGTGCATGGCGTGGCGGTCTTCACCCAACCAGTGGACCCGGACCACTGGCGGCGATACCTGAACTTGCTGCTGAACGGAATTCGATCGGATCGCGGCCGCGGTCTGCCTCTTCAACCGTCGGCGCTCAGCGTCGAACAGATAAGGCAGGCGCGGAAGATCGCGGTAGCGAGTCGTCGACGCTGATCGGACCTCGGGGTATCCACCGGGCGAGTTGCGCTGACCGTTGATCGACGTGTGCGCATATTCGCGCCGAATTCGGTTGCCCCGCCCTCGTATGCGAGGTCAGCGCCGACACGCCCGAGGCCACGATCGTGCCCGCCAGCAGCAGTCATCGACTCGGCGATGGCTCCGCGAGTCGATCGGTTCTTCAACTTTACTTCTGCAATCCTGCTCTCGGCACAGGAAACAGAAACTGCCGCCACCGCGGGGGTAACCGCGGTGGCGGCAGGCACGCCACGGAGGGGATTGCACGGCTGTGGCGCGGGCTCTTGGGGTGTGCCGCCACCGCGAGTCAGGGAGGTGTTCGCGGTGGCGGCACGGCGCGCCATTGACGGTTGTGGCGCGGGCTTGGAAAGGCGTTTCCTATAGCGCCTTGAGTTCTTCGGTGACTGTGCTGACGGATTTCTTGGCGTCGCCGAACAGCATGGAGGTGGTGTCGGCGTAGAACAGCGGGTTGTCGATGCCGGCGAAGCCGGAGTTCATCGACCGCTTGAGCACGATCACGGACTTGGCTTGGTCGACGTTGAGGACGGGCATGCCGTAGATGGGGCTGGAGGCGTCCTCGCGGGCGGCGGGGTTGGTGACGTCGTTGGCGCCGATGACCAGGGCGACATCGGTGCGGCCGAACTCGCCGTTGATGTCGTCCATTTCCTTCATCGCGTCGTAGGAGACTTCGGCCTCGGCGAGCAGCACGTTCATGTGTCCGGGCATGCGACCGGCGACGGGGTGGATGGCGTATTTGACCTCCACACCCTTCTTCTCGAGCAGCTCGGCCATTTCCTTGACCGCGTGCTGGGCCTGGGCGACGGCCATGCCGTAGCCGGGGACCACGATCACCTGGTTGGCGTAGGCCATCTGGATCGCGGCGTCCGCGGCGGAGGTGGCCTTGGCCTGCTTCTGCTCGCCACCACCGGCGCCGGGTGCGGTGCCGCCGCCACCGAATCCACCGGCGACGATGGCCGGGATGGAGCGGTTCATGGCCTTGGCCATCAGGTTGGTCAGGATGGTGCCGGACGCGCCGACGATCATGCCCGCCACGATCATCGCGGTGTTGTTCAACGCCAGACCGGCGGCCGCGGCGGACAGACCGGTGAGCGCGTTGAGCAGGGAGATGACGACGGGCATGTCCGCGCCACCGATGGGCAGCACCACCATCAGGCCGAGCACACCGGCCGCGAGCAGCAGCAGCACCATCCACCACCAGGGTGCGCCACCGTCGGCGGCGCCCAGGCCGATGACCACGGCCGCGGCGATCGCGACCACCAGCAGCAGCAGGTTCAGCGGCTGCTGCAGCTTGCCGATCCCGATCGGTTTGCCGGGCAGGATCTCCTGCAGCTTGCCGAACGCGATCAGCGAACCCCAGAACGACACCGAGCCGATGATCGCGGCGAACAGCGAGCCGACGATGATGTGCACGGTCGGTTCCTCACCGTGCTGGAAGTCCGAGAACCCGGTGGTGTCGAGGAATTCGGCCCACGCGATGAGCGCGACCGTGCCACCGCCGACACCGTTGAACGCGGCCACCAGCTGCGGCATCGCGGTCATCTTGGTGAACCGGGCCGGTGGCACACCGAGCGCGACACCGACTACCAGGCCCGCGACGATGATGATCCAGTTGCTGGTGTCGCGCACCGCGATCAGGGTCGCGACCACCGCGATGCCCATACCGACCGCGGCGATCCAGTTGCCGCGCACCGCGGTCTTCGGACCCGTCAGGCCCATCAGACCGTAGATGAACAGCGAGAACGCGACGATGTAGAGGATGTTGACCAAGTTGTCCATGACTCAGCGGCCCGCCTTCACAGTGTCATCGCTGCCCTTGGCTTCGCTGGCGACCGGCTTCTTGCCCTTGAACATGCCCAGCATCCGGTCGGTGACCACGAAACCACCGATCACGTTCAGGGTTCCGAAGACCACGGCGACGAACAGAATGATCTGGATGCCGATCGAGGGATCGGCCACCCGGCCCAACGTCACCAGCGCGCCGAGTACGACGATGCCGTGAATGGCGTTGGTACCCGACATGAGTGGGGTGTGCAGGGTGTTGGGGACCTTGGAGATGACGGCGAAACCGACGAACCCGGACAGCACCAGGATCGCGATGTTCGCCAGCAGTTCGGTATACATCAGCTCACCTCGCCGTCGATCGGGTTACGGGTCACGCAGGAGTCGGCCAGTATCTGATCACTGAAATCTGGTCGCAGCACGCCGTCTTTCAGCATGAGCTCCAGCAGAGCCATGATGTTCTTGGAGTAGAGCTCCGAGGCGTGCTCGGGCATCGTGGCGGGCAGATTCAACGGCGAGGCGATCGTGACATCGTGGCGCACAATGGTTTTGCCCGGCTCGGTGAGTTCGCAGTTACCGCCGGTCTCGCCGGCGAGATCGACGATGACGCTGCCCGGCTTCATGCCCTCGACAGCGGCGGCGGTGACCAGCCGCGGGGCCGGGCGACCCGGCACGAGCGCGGTGGTGATCACCACATCGAAACCTTTGATCGCCTCTTCCAACGCCTGCTGCTGCTCGGACTTCTCCTCGTCGGTCAGTTCCCGGGCGTAACCGCCTTCACCCGCGGCGTCGATACCCAGGTCCAGCCACTGCGCACCCACCGAACGCACCTGATCGGAGACTTCCGGGCGCACGTCGTAGCCGGTGGTGCGGGCGCCGAGGCGCTTGGCGGTCGCCAGCGCCTGCAGGCCCGCGACACCCACGCCGAGCACCAGCACCGTCGCCGGTTTCACCGTGCCCGCGGCGGTGGTCAGCATCGGGAAGAACCGCGTGGACTCCGACGCCGCCAAGAGGACGGCCTTGTATCCGGAGACGTTCGCCTGGGAGGACAACGCGTCCATCACCTGCGCACGCGAGATCCGCGGAATCGCCTCCACCGCAAACGCCCGCACGCCCGCCGAATACAACGCCTTGATCTTGTTGTCCGCACTACGCGGCGCGAGAAAGCCGATCAACGTCTGCCCGATAAACATCCTCCGCACCTCGGCGTCATTGGGTGGCGCAACCTTCACGACCACGTCCGCGTCCCATGGATCACCGATCGCCGCGCCGGCTTCGACATACGCCGCGTCCGGTATCGAGGCTCCCAGACCGGCACCGGACTCGACGATCACGTCCACACCTTGCTGCGTCAAGCTCGGCACGAGCTTGGGCACCAAGGCCACCCGGCGCTCTCCGACATCGGTCTCACGAACGACGCCGACCCGGGGCCGGTTACGGCGCCCCGCGTCGTCGATCTGCGCTGTCTCCACTGGTCGATGTTCCTTACTCGTCGTGCGGCCGCGGTCCCGGTAACCCTCCGGTACTGCGGCGCATCCGGGTCTACCGAGGAAAGTAATTGTATTGAGCGTACACTACAATAATATTGAGAAGACCTGGCGCCTGAGGCGCGCCTCGAGGCGATGTCCATCCCTCGGCGGAGCGATCGGCAGCGCGAACAGGTCGAAGCGGTGACGGAGCAGTCCGGACACCGGCGCCACGCTTCGCCGATCGAGAGGATTGATGACGATGACGGCAGCGCCACTCGACTACCGGCAACGGGTCGGCCGCGGCGGGATGGGCAGACGCGATGCCCGCGCCGGGCGCGACTTCCGTCGGCGGCGTGCCCTTGCGGCGGCAACCGAAGTCTTCGCCGCACGCGGCTATCACGCCGCCACCATGGACCAGATCGCCCAGCATGCCGGATATAGCAAACCGATGCTCTACGAACACTTCTCGACAAAGCTCGATCTGTACTTGGCGGTGTTGTGCGACCCCATAGACATCCTGGTCGAGGGCGTGAGGCGAGCGCTGAGCTCGCCCGTGAGCAATCGGGAGCGGGTCCGCGGTGCGGTCGAGGCGTACTTCGATTTCGTCGACCAGGACATTCAGCGCTTCCGGTTGGTCTTCGACTCGGATGCCACGTGGGAGCCATCGGTGCAATGGCGAGTGGGGCGTGGAACCGATGCCTGTGTGGAGGCTGTTGCTCAACTCGTCGCGGAGGAATCCGCACTCGATGCGCAGCGGGCTCGCGTGCTCGCCGCGGGATTGGTCGGCGCCAGCCGGTTGGCGGCGCAGTACTGGCTCGAAACCGGCCGAGTCATCGCCAAGCCGGATGCGGTGGAAGCCGTGGTCACGCTCTGCTGGGGCGGTCTGTCTCGCGTTCCGCTCGATCGGAGCCTGCGCGTGGCCGCCACATGACGAAATTCAGCTCTCTATCGGAAATCCAAGTATCAGTATCGGAGGCACATGAGCAAGATCTGGTTCATCACTGGTTCGTCCCGCGGTCTCGGCCGCCAGTTCGTCGAGGCGGCGCTCGACCGCGGAGACAAAGTCGCCGCGACCGCGCGCGACACCCAATCGCTCGCCGACCTGGTCGCGGACCATGGCGACGCGATCCTCCCGCTCCGATTGGACGTCACCGACAAGGCGGCCGTCAACGAGGCAGTCAAGCGCGCCCACGCGCACTTCGGCGGTCTGGACGTCGTCGTGAACAACGCGGGCTACGGTTTGTTCGGTGTCGTCGAAGAACTCGGCGAGACCGATATCCGTGACCAGTTCGAAACGAACGTGTTCGGTGCGCTGTGGGTGACGCAAGCGGTGCTGCCGCTGCTGCGTGAGCAGGGCAGCGGCCATATCGTTCAGATCTCCACCATCGGCGGTGTCACCACGTTTCCGACTCTCGGCGGATACCATGCGTCGAAGTGGGCGCTGGAAGGTTTGACCGAATCGCTGGCCAAGGAGGTCGCGGGATTCGGCATCAAGGTCACTTTGGTCGAGCCGGGCGGGTTCGCGACCGATTGGGCCGGATCTTCGGCGGTGCTGGCCGAACCGATGCCGGTCTACGACGGTGTCCGCGCCGCCGTAGCGAAGCAATTCGAATCGGCTGTTCTGGGTGACCCGGTCGCGGCAGGCCGGGCTCTGCTGAGGATCGTCGACGCCGCCGAACCTCCGCTGCGGGTGTTCTTCGGCTCCATGCCGCTGGAGATCATCCCCGGCATCTACGCCGATCGGCTGAAAACTTGGGCGGACTGGGCCGAGGTGGCGGTCGAAGCTCAGGGCTAGTCAGCGGCTCCAGCGGTTCTGATCGTCTGTCCCGATGGTGTTCGACGACGAAAGCCCCCGGAGAGTGTGCGGGGGCTTTCGTGGGACAGGGCGCTATCGGTCGATGGCGGGCAGTAACCGCCTGCCATACCTACGCCGTCCGACGTTCCCGTCAGAAGGCCGCCTCGTCCATTTCCATGACCGTGGTGTCCAGCGACACGAGGATCGCGCGAGTCGAAGTGAGTTGCGGCAGAAAGTTCTTGGCGAAGAACGACGCGACCATGATCTTGCCGTGGTAGAAGGCGTCGTTCTCGGCGCCGCTGGCGAGAGCCTCCAGCGCCACCGCTGCTTGTTCGAGCAGTCGCCAGCCGACCAACAGATCCCCTGCCGCGTGCAGCAGCGGCACCGAGCCGAGGCCGACCTTGTAAATCTGTTTCGGATCGGAGTCGGCGGCGCTCCGGTACTCGGTGAGCGTTTCCACCATCGCCCGCACATCATCGAGCGCCGTTGCCAGCAGTCGCCTTTCGGTAGTGAGGCGCCCCTGCGGATCGCCGGTGGCCAGGAACGTGGTGATCAAGCCGGAGACATGGCCGAGTGCGCGCCCGCCGTCTCGGACGATCTTGCGGAAGAAGAAGTCCTGTGCCTGGATGGCGGTGGTGCCCTCGTAGAGGGTGTCGATCATCGTGTCGCGTATGTACTGCTCATGGGGGTAGTCCTGCAGAAATCCGGAGCCGCCGAGGGTCTGGAGGCTCAGTTTGAGTGTGTCGTAGGCGCGTTCGGAGCCCACGCCTTTCACGATCGGCAGGAGGAAGTCGTTGACCCGGGCCGCCAGCTCCGCGTCCGCACCCGAAACGACCTCTGCCAGACGCGGAACGTTGCCTTGGTGGGCAGCGGTGAACAGATACAGCGACCGGAGCCCCTCGGCATAGGCCTTCTGCGTCAGGAGGGAGCGGCGCACCTCGGGATGACGGGTGATGGTCACCCACGGCGCGGTCTTGTCGGTGAACTGGATGAGGTCCGAGCCCTGGACGCGTTGCTTGGCGTACTCGAGAGCATTCAGATATCCGGTGGAAAGAGTGCCCGCGGCCTTGTTGCCCACCATCATTCGGGCGCCTTCGATCACCTTGAACATCTGAGCGATGCCGTTGTGGACCTCGCCGACCAACCAGCCGACGGCGGGCACGTCAGTGCTGCCGAAGGTGACCTCGCAGGTCGGTGAAGACTTGATGCCCATCTTGTGCTCGACACCGGTGACGAAAACGCCGTTGCGCTCACCCAATTCCAGCGTCTGCGGGTCGAAGTGGTACTTCGGAACATAGAACAGGCTCAGGCCCTTGGTGCCAGGTCCCGCGCCGACCGGACGGGCCAGTACCAGGTGGAAGACGTTCTCCGCCGTGTCACCCACGTCCGCCCCCGAGATGAACCGCTTCACGCCCTCGATATGCCAGGTGCCGTCCTGCTGTGGGATCGCCTTGGTCCGGCCCGCGCCGACGTCGGACCCGGCGTCGGGCTCGGTGAGCACCATGGTGCCCGCCCAGCCGCGCTCCAAGCCCGCTGCGGCCCAGTGCTTTTGCTGCGGTGTGCCGACTTCGAACAGCACCTCCGCCATCTGCGGACCCATCTGGAAGAATTTCGCCGACGAATTCGCGGCGCACAACATCTCCCGCACGGCCCATACCAGGGGCATCGGAGCCGGGACGCCGCCCAGCTCCTCCGGGAGGCCCAGCCGCCACCAACCCGCCTCGTGGAGTGCCAGCACCGACTTACGCAGCGGATCGGGCACTCGGATCTCGTGCGCGGTGGCGTCGAAGACCACCGGGTCGCGATCGGCCTGGACGAAAGATTCCGCGACCGGTCCCTCGGCCAGCCGGGATACCTCGGCGAGAATATCGTGCGCGGTCTCCGAGTCCAGATCGCCGTAGTGTCCGGTGTCGAGGAGCTCGCCTATCCGGAGAACTTCGAAAAGATCGAATTCGATGTCTCGGACGTTGCTCTTGTAATGGCTCATCAGTGGTTCTTTCCGTGGCGCGCGGCGTGCGGATCGGCACGCGGCAACATGGGGGACAGGGCCGGTCGGCCATTCCGATCCGGGCGGGCGCTCAGTCCACCCAGATCCGGTCGATGGTCGTGGCCGCCGGCGGCGGTGGTGTCGGAGCGTAGGCCGGGGTCCGTGAGAAGCGCGGCGCGGGCGCGTGTTGCACGACGCCCTCCAGCTCGATCAGGCTGTCGCGCGCGGAGATGTGAGCGTTCTGCTCGGCTTCGCTCCAGGTCAACACCGGAGTGCAGCAGGCGTCCGTGCCGTCGAACACTTCCGTCCACTCGTCTCGGGTCCTGGTCTTGAATTTGTCCGCGAACAACTTGCGCAGCTGTTCCTGACCGTCGGGATCGTTCTGTGGCGGCAGGTACTCGGGATCGAATTCGAGTCCCGCGAGTAGTTGCGCGTAGAACTGCGGTTCGATGGCGCCGACGGCCATGTACTTGCCGTCGGAGGTCTCGTAGGTGTCGTAGAAGGCCATACCGGTGTCGAGCAGGTTGGTGCCGCGCTCGTCGGACCACAGGCCGACACCCTTGAGACTCCAGAAGATGTGCGAAAGGGCAAGCGTGCCATCGATCATCGCGGCGTCGATCACCTGACCCTTGCCCGAGCTCTGCCGTTCCACCAGCGCGGCCAGGATGCCGAACACCAGGAACATCGAGCCGCCGCCGAAGTCGCCGACCATGTTCAGCGGCGGCACCGGCCGCTCGCCCTTGCGGCCGATCGCGTTGAGCACGCCGGTCAGCGAGATGTAGTTGATGTCGTGGCCCGCGCGGTCGGCCAGCGGGCCGTCCTGACCCCAGCCGGTCATCCGGCCGTACACCAGCCGCGGATTGCGCGCCAGCGCCTCGTCGGGGCCGAGGCCCATGCGCTCGGTGACGCCGGGGCGGAAGCCCTCGATGAGGACGTCGGCCTTCTCGATCAGCCCGAGCACCTTCTCGATGTCGGCCGGATCCTTCAGGTTCGCCTCGACGATGGTCCGCCCGCGCCACTGCGGACGTTCCGTGTGTCCGGGGAACTGGCCGAGGCGTTGTACCCGCACTACGTCCGCGCCGAGGTCGGCGAGGAGCAGTGCGGCGTGCGGACCCGGCCCGATGCCTGCCAGTTCGACAATTCGGATACCCGCGAGCGGGCCCTGCTTGGCAGTGGATGGACTTCTCACGACCTACCTCGGTTCTGGTTTGTAATCCGATCAATGTAGCGAGCACTCAGTATATATTCAAGGATTGGTCCGGTCGGCGAGGTCTTCGGATCACTCGCCGCCGGCATTGGGATGGCATTCACGCTGATCGAGGCCGCTCTGAACCGGTGGCGCGCGGTCAGCGCGCCGCACCTGGTCGGTCCCGTGCGCGCAGACGCGCCTGTTTCGAACGCGGCGTCATCGTCGAGGGTGAGGAAGCCGCCGCAGCATGGCCGATCGCGTGCACCGCCCACTGCTGTTCCGTGATGCGGATAGGCCGCTACTGCCGTTCGGCGAATACCTAGGTCTGTTGTAGTATGTAATACCGTAGACAGAGCGGTGGTGTCGCAACCGCGGACTGCGGTGTCGCTCTCGTCGAACACACATCGCTAAATGGAGAGAGGTTTTCGGCTGTGACCGAACACAATCCAGGAACCGAGGATCGTCCAACTACCGTCTCTGGTGGCCGCTGTCGTGACTGTGCACATTTCTCACTTCCTCGACCACGGGTATGTCCGATCTGCATGAGTGCAGACATCGAGGATGACGCCGTCAGCGGCGTGGGCATCGTCTACTCCTCCACGGTGGTCCGATCCGGTCCGAAGGATCGCAAGCTCCCCTACGGACTTGCGCACGTCGATCTCGAGGTAGGCCTGCGGGTCCTGGCTGCGTACGACGTTGAGGACGACCGTTCTATCCAGCCCGAGTCGGCCGTCGTGGTCGCCGAAGTGGGTAGATCCGATGCGGGCCTCCCGCTCATCAAGATCGTTCGCCGGGTGCGTACGGCCGTCGGCGATACCGAAACCGTCGCGGCGCTCTAGGCCTGCGGATGACTGAGTATTCACGAGAGGAAGTTTCATGACGATTCCCGTCATCGCCGGGGCGCACACCGTGCCTTTTGTCAAGCAGTCCGACGACATGGTCGCGCTGGGCACCGGCGCTGTTCACGGGCTACTCGCCTCCACCGGCATCGACCGCGGCGCGGTTGACGCGGTCGTGTCGGCCAGTGGCAATGGAGGAACGCTGCTGGGGCAGCGGATCCTGACTCGTCTGTCGATGACCGGCATTCCGGTGTTCAACGTGGAGAACGCGTGCGCCTCGGGTGCTTCGGCCGCGCATCTCGCCATCAGCATGGTGCGGTCGGGACAGGCGCGCGTTGTCGTTGTCGTGGCCACCGAGCGACTTTCCGCGTTCGGGGGCGGGTCGCTCAGACTCGATCCCACCGACATCGAAGCCGCGCAGGGCAACATCATGCCGGCTTCGTACGCGATGCGCGCCACGCGATACCTCTGGGAGAACGGTCTGAAGCCCCGGGACATCGCTGGCGTTTCGGTCAAAAACCGCGCCAATGGTGCGCTCAATCCGATCGCGCGGTTCCAAAGCGAGGTAACGCTCGACGAGGTGCTGGAGTCGAAGCCCATCGCTGATCCGTTGACCCTCTTGCAGTGTTCGCCGAACAGCGACGGCTCCAGCGCGGTACTCGTGTGCACGGAAGACGCCGCACGTGAACTGAATCTTGACAGCATCAAGGTGAGAGCGTCGGTGATCACGTCGGGATTGTTCAGCGACGGGCCGCGCGATCTGACGCTGCCGGATGTCACGCTTCGAGCGATCAAGGAAGCGTACGCCCAGGCCGATATCGGGCCGGGTGATGTGGATCTGGCCGAGGTGCATGACGCGTTCAGCATCGCCGAAGTGCTGTACTACGAGACGCTCGGCTTCTGTGAACGAGGCCAAGGAGCACGCTTCCTTGCAGATGGGAGGGCGCACATCGGCGGAGATGTTGCAGTCAACCCCAGCGGAGGCCTCATCGCCCGCGGCCATCCGGTGGGCGCCACAGGAGTCGCGCAACTCGGCGAAGCGTACGAACAGCTCACCGGCCGGGCGGGGAAGCGGCAGGTGCCCGATGCCTCCGTAGCCGTCACCCACGTGACCGGAGGCGGCATCTCCGGCGTCGACAACGGTGCTTGCGGAGTGCACGTTCTGACGGTGTGAGATCTCGCAACGTTGCCGCGGGGGCGGAGGCGAAGCGTTATGTGACCTTGCCGCCGCAGGACGGCGCCCCTGATGCGTCGTGGGCGGGAGAGATTCGGTCAATGGCTGGCGTCGTGGTGAAACACATTGCCACGCAGCTGCTCTCGGCAAAGTCGATCCTGGCGATCGACTGTGTCGGTGGCGCGGTGGACTCATCGACATTCTCCTGTGGCCATTCCGGTGACGTCGTGTGCGCGCTCGAACTGTGTGGTGCTTCTCCTGTCGCAGGCGAATCGATTCAGAGCGGGGTCCTTGCCGGTATGTCATAGTATGTAATACGGTAGACATATGGCGGATTCATACCGCCCGGCGAAGGCCATGAATATCAACGGGCGGTGGCATGCGAGCTGCGTACATCGACTCGGGGCAACTACGAGATTGGGAGGTCCAATGGAGTCGATCTCACTCATCATCGGCGATCATCAGGCGCTGAACGCCGTACAGGTAGAGCTCGACAATCGTGGCGACTCGGTCGTCCGTGTCGAGTCGGCCGACCGCAGCGAGCAACTGCGAGCGGTTGCGGAGCTCACGGCTGATGGCAAGTGCGCGATCACCGCGCTGATTCTGGGGTTCGAACCAGATGGAAACACGGGAAGCGTCGCAGCGCACGCATTGCGCATCGTGCGCGACTGCGAAGCCTTCCTGGTGCGCGACGAGGGACGAGTGGTCCTGCTGTCCGGTCGTGACTATCTCGGATGGCCCGGCCGAACCGAGGCGTCGATCGACCTCGCCGGCATCGTGGCCATGGGACGCAGCCTTGCCCTCGAACTGGGGCAGCGTGGACTCACGGTGAACACCGTGTGCCCGCCCTACGAACTCGGAGCAGTCGAGGCCACCGACGATCCATGGGCAGCTCCTCCGCCGCCGATCACGGGACCGGTCGATGCCGAGGACGTCGCATTCGCAGTCGAGTTTCTCTCGCATCCGGAATCCCGCTACATCACCGGCCAGGTACTCCACGTGTCCGGCGGACTCAGTGTCCTCAGCTCTCTCAGTGCCTGAGTCGACGCCGTGCAAGAAACGTTCGGCAGGAAAGGATTGTCATGAAGCTCGAGCAAGCCTCCGAGCGTAGAGCGCCGCGAAAAGGCGGGCTGGCGGGTCGTGTCGCCATTGTGACGGGGTCGGGTAGCGGCATCGGAGAGGGCATAGCACGACGCCTGTCGTCCGACGGGGCGCACGTCATCGTCAGTGACGTCAGCACGGAGCGTGCGGAAGCAGTGGCCGACTCGCTGCGCGCCAACGACGGAACCGAGTCGGTGGCTCTGCACGCCGACGTGCGGGATCCGGATGCTGTGCGAGCCCTCGTCAAAGCAGCGACCGACAACTGGGGCCGCCTGGACTTCTTCGTCAACAACGCCGGGATCGGAGAGGACACCGCACTGCGGAAGATTACGGCCGACTCGTGGGACCGAGTCACCGGTATCAACCTGTCGGGCGTCTTCCATGGTTGTCAGGCCGCCGGGGAGGTCATGCGTGAGCAGCGGTCGGGCCGCATCGTCAATATCGCATCGCGAGCATGGCTGGGGTGGTGGGGCCAGGCGAACTACTCGGCGACCAAGGGTGGCGTGGTGAGCTTGACCAGGGCGTTGGCCCTCGAGCTCGCGCGAAGCGGTATCACGGTCAACGCGGTGGCACCGGGACTCATCCGCACGCCCGCAGTCGAAAAAGGACCGCAGAGCATTCTCGACAACCTGATCCTCGCGCAGCCGACACGGACTCTGGGAAGTGCTGACGACATCGCACATCTGGTCCGGTTCCTGATTGATGATCGTGCCCATTCCATCACCGGTCAGGTGATCTATTCGTGTGGCGGGAAGAGTATTTTCGCCATGCCTGCGAAGCGGTAGGAGCAGACGTGTCAGAAGCAAACGAGAATACTGGTGACGTGCTGCTGGAGGAGCGTGTCGGCCAGACGGCGGTCTTGACCATCAATCGACCGAAGTCGCTGAATGCGGTCGACCCTGCGCTCGGTGACGCGTTACGCAGCGCGTGGGCGCGCCTCGCCGCAGATGATGATGTGTGGGTAATCGTACTCACCGCGGTCGGCACCCGTGCGTTCAGTGCTGGTGCCGACCTCAAGACGCCTCCCTCGGAACGTAGTTTCGCCGGTACCTTTCTGGGCGGTGGGGCCGAGCCGTTCACCGTTCCCACCGGGTATCTCAAACCTGTGATTTGTGCAGTGAACGGATTGGCCTACGGCGCCGGCTTGGAACTCATGTTGTCCGCCGATCTTCACATTGCGAGTTCATCCGCGCGATTCGCGCTGCCGGAGGTGAAGATCGGTTCGGTGCCGGGTGCGGGCGGTACCCAGCGGATCGGTCGGGCGATCCCGCGGAGCGTGGCTCGTCGTATGGCACTCACGGGGGAGCCGATCGACGCCGAGACAGCATTGCAGTTGGGCCTCGTGTCAGAGCTGGTGCCGGTCGGCACGGTGCGGGAGCGGGCGATCGTGCTCGCCGAACAGATTTGCTCGAATGCGCCGTTGGCCGTGCGCGCCGTGAAGAAGGCGCTCGACGCTGCCGACATGCTGGACTTGGACGACGGATGTTCCTACGAGCAGTTGCTATGGGGCTCGCTCCGGGACAGCGAGGATCGAATCGAAGGGCGACGTGCATTCGCCGAGAAGCGACCCCCCGTCTACAAGGCAAGGTAGCCGCACGACCGGCGGGTGAAATGCGCCGACCGGCGATGAGGTGGCTGATGCTTTGGCGCCATGCGCCGAGTTGAGCGGCGAGAGACAAATGAAGTCAACAGGTAGTCATCGGCCAGACCGGCAGAGTCTGGGCCGCGCCGGACGGATCGGCGGCGCTGCTGTTGCTCGGGATGACGAGGTCTCGTCGAAGACGGGGCCAGGCAAGAGGTGAACAATGACTGTGCCCGTTAATGACAGAGCGCGCTCTGAGCGCTTCTATTTTCCATACGAAGGCGAAGACGCGGCGCAACGCTTCTTCTTTCCCAACGGTTGCGACGAAGTTCTCTTCCGCGCGACAGCCGCTCGGGATGTGCCGCGGCTGGTGGAGAAGTTCGGATATCAGCGGCCCTTCGTGTTCACCTCGCGCACGCTCAATCGCACCACCGACGTGGTTAACGATATCGTCGAGGGCCTCGGCGGCAGTGTGGTGAACGTCAGTGACCGGGTCGGCGAGCACGCGCCGATCACCAATGTGCTGGCGGCGATCGACGAGGTTCGCGACGCCGGCGCGGACGTGCTGATCTGTATCGGCGGCGGTTCGGTCATGGATTTTGGAAAGTTCGTGCAGCTCGGAGTCACGCAAGGAGTCCGGACCCGCGATTGTTTCCGTGCGCTACGGGTTGATCAGTCGCCGGTGCTCGACGATAATCCGCAGCTGCGTCAGATCACGATCCCGACCACGTTCTCCCTGTCGGAGTGGACGCCCGCAGGAACGCCCGTCGATGACGAGACCGACAAGAAGATCACCCTGCGGATACCACGTGGAGTCGGTCGTGCAATCGTGTTCGACCCTGCGATAGTGCGCCACACCCCGAAGGGGCTGGCCCTCAAAACGGCGATCCGCGGATTGGACCACTCGATCAACAATGTGTTGACGACCGCACCCAACGACATCGTCACCGTGCTGGCATTGCAGGCGGTCCAGCAGTTCCACAAGGGCATTCGTGCTCTAGCGCGAGATGACCTCGACACCGCGATGCCGACGCTACAGAAGGCTTCCTGGCTGGGCGGAGTGTGCCAGATGTCGGTGCCGCACGGGTTCAGCCACTTCATGGTTCATGTGATCGCTCCGTGGGCGCACATCGGACACAGTGAGACCGCGTGCGTCATGATGCTTGCCCAGGCGCGGTGGTGGCGCGGTCACAGCGATCCGCGGCTCGGGCAGGTGGCAGCGGCGATGGGCCGCCCTGACGACCCCATTGACGAGATCTTGTTCGATCTGCTGCGCGAGTGCGAGATGCCGACCACTCTCGCGGAGATCGGGCTCGATGCGGCACAGGTCGAGGAAGTGATACCGCATACCCTTGCGCATCCCTACGTCACCCTGCACAACGTCGTTCCGATCACCACAGCAGACGACATCAGGCGGGCTTTGGCGACTGTGTCGGGCTAGTCCGGTCCAAGACGGTCGACGAGAGTATTTGGAAATGACTTATGAAATGGGGAGAAGCGTGGCCAACGTAGATCTACGCGACGCTGTAACGGTGGTCACCGGCGGGGCATCGGGTATCGGGTTCGCACTGGCGCAGGAAGCCGCGGCACGCGGGGCACGGCTGATGATCGTCGACGTCAACGATGCGGCTGAAGCCGTTGAGGCCCTGCGGGAGTCGGGCGCCGAGGTCGAGTCGACGCAGGCCGACGTTTCCGAGGTTGCCGATGTGCGCCGAGTGCTCGATGAGACGATCCAGCGCTTCGGCAACGTCGACGTCGTCTGCAGCAACGCCGGCGCAGCGGCCTTCGGGCCACTCGACAGTGTCGAGCCGGAGGACGCCGCACGAGTGATTCGGGTGAACGTCGAGGGGACGTTCAACATGATCCACGTCTTTGCGGATCAATTGCGGAAGTCGGCGGCGGCCGGCCGGCCGGCGTATCTGATGCTGACCGGGTCCGAGCACTCGCTCGGAGTGCCGCCGCACGTCGAGCCGATCAGCATCTACACGGCCACGAAGTATGCGGTGCTGGGTCTGGCGAGGACTGCTTCACGAGATCTGAGCTCCTCCGGTGTCGGCGTTTCGTTGCTCGCTCCTGGATGGACCCTGACCGACGGGGTCCGGGCGATGATCGCTGCCGATCCGAAAGCACAGACGACAATCGCCCCCTACGCGCAGGAGACCGCCGAGGTGGCCTTGATGGCTTTCGACGGCCTGCTGGCAGGCAGACGGGTCATCGCCACCAATCCCTACTCCCGGGACTTCGCGCTGGAGCAGGCGCGAGATCTCATCGCCGACATCGAGCAGCTACCCGTCGTGGGAAGGCCCACAGACCTGTAGTGCCGCGGGGAACGAGGCCGGCTCTGTGGAGAGCGGTCGAGGCGACTGCCAGCTGCTTCGCGCAGCCGACAGTGCCAGGAAATTGCGAAAGTAGTTGCAGCACAATGCTATCGCGCTCGGCGCCAATATCGCCGAGTACTCAGCGTCCGATGTCCGTACACGTGGCGCCCAGCCTGATCGACCGTAGAGAGAATATCGATGATCACCCACACTCCTTCCTGGCACGATGACGAGATCGCGGCCGTGTCCGAACTCGCTTCCGACTTCTTTCGGCGCGAGGTCGTGGCGCATGCGGAGCGTTGGGATGCGCAGCGGCACGTGGGGCGAGAGGTGTGGCGCAGGGCCGGAGAACTCGGACTTCTGCTGTGTTCGATTCCGGAGGAGTTCGGCGGCGGTGGTGGCACGATTGCGCATGACCTGGCGGTGTTCGAAGCACAAGGCTATTCAGGTGACTTCGCGCTGGGGCTGAGCATTCACAGCGGGATTGTTCCGCATTACATCAACGAGTACGGGTCAACGGATCAGAAGAGTACCTGGTTGCCGGCGATGGCTGCCGGTGAGGTCGTCGGCGCTCTGGGGATGACCGAGCCGGGGACGGGTTCGGATCTCAAGAACATCACCACACGCGCGGTGCGCGACGGTGACCACTATGTGATCAATGGTTCCAAGACGTTCATCACGAACGGTTCCTGCGCGGACTTGATCGTGCTGGCGGTCAAGACAGACCCCAGAGCGGGAGCCAAGGGTGTGTCGTTGATTCTCGTCGATGTGCGGGATTGTCCTGGTTTCGCGGTCGGTCGCGTGTTGGACAAGGTGGGACAACACGGTGCGGACACGTCGGAGCTGTCATTCACCGATGTGCGTGTGCCTGTCGACAACCTGCTCGGCGGTCAGGAGGGCCGCGGGTTCGGGCAGATGATGGCTCAGCTCGGGCAGGAGCGGTTGATCATCGCTGCGCAATCGGTGGGAGCGATGCGCCGCGCGGTCGAGGAAACAGTGCGGTACACCACCGAGCGTCGAGCATTCGGGCAGAGTGTGTTCGAGTTCCAGAACACGGCATTCGAGCTGGCCGAATGCCACACCATGGCGCACACGGGCCGGGTCTTCTTCGACCACTGCGTTGAACAGCGTCTACGTGGTGAACTCGACGCTACGACCGCGGCGATGGCCAAGTACTGGCTCACCGATCGCCATTGTGAGGTAGTCGATCGGTGTGTTCAGCTCCACGGCGGATACGGGTACATGCGCGAATACCTGATCGGTCGGATGTATGAGGATGCTCGAGTGCAACGCATCTATGGCGGTACCAACGAGATCATGAAGTCGATCATCGCCCGCTCGATGACCGAAGACACTCGCGGGACCCTCCATTCGACGCCCACCTCGGCCTGAGAGTCAACGCGCACGTGGTCACCCGACTTGCCTCACAGCCGGGGTCGTAGATGCCAGCTGGGAGATCACGTCACGGCAAGCCCGTCCCACCGGGTCGATCCTTGCCAGCGGTATCCAGTGGTCGGCGTCGGCTCATTCGCCGACCTGTTCGACGCGCACGCTTCGGCTGGTGGCGAACAGCCCGACCCTGAGCGTGTCGGCTGGTGGCAAGTCGCCGGAACCCTGGCTTGGGGTGTCTCCGCCATCACCCAGGCAACCCGACACTTTGTGGCACAACCAGCTCCGTCGAATTGGCAGTGGTCGGTCGGCAGTCGGTGGGGCATCCACGATCCGGAGTTCGTCCGGATGGTCCGGCCGTTGCAGGCGGCAGTCGAAGCGCGGGGCTTGTGGTTGATCAGCGGGGAGAAGCGGTTCGCCTGCGGAAGCAGGGAGTGCGGCGTTCTACATTCACCGGATAGATGCGCGGCCGAATACGGACAACCGCCCCGGACATTCCAGGGCGGTTCGGCTGTGTCAACGACAGGCTGCCGGTGAGCCGCACGATCGCCATGGCCGCACGTTCCGGACTCTATGGTCCGCCCGAACCGTGCTCAGGTGCCGGTGAAGTTCGGTGTTCGGCGATTGGTGAAGGCTTCGAGAGCCTCTCGCATGTCGTTGGTCGCGGCAGTGAGCGCCTGGTTGCGGTTTTCGAGCTCGATACCCTGTTCCAGGCTGCCAGCTCCGAGGTTCGCTTGGATGACCTGTTTGGTCAATCGGACGCCGAACGGGCTGTTCGCAGCGATCGCGTCCGCGATCTCGTATGCGGCCTCGAGCAGCTGATCGGGTTCGCAGACGCGGTTGACGAGACCGATGCGCAGCGCCTCCTGGGAGTCGACGAAACGTCCAGTGAGTAATAGCTCATTGGCGATTCCGGCCCCGACGATGCGTGGTAGGAGCCAAGAGCTGCCCATGTCGCCACCTGTGAGGCCGACTCGGATGAATGCCGCATTGAACTTGGCTCGGGTCGAGGCGATTCGGATGTCACACGCGAGGGCGAGTGAGAGACCGGCGCCTGCGGCGGCTCCGTTGACCGCGGCGATGACCGGGGTAGTGAGTCGGCGCAGCGCCAATGCGGCCCCTGCCCACTTTTCCTGGCCGCGGAGGAACTCGTAAGGAGACATTTCGAGCAACTGGGCCACCGCCTCGAGGTCCAGCCCGCCGCAGAATCCGCGGCCTGCACCGGTGAGCACGACGGCACGTGTCTCGTTGTCGCCCTCGAGGTCGGCGCACAGATCGCGGATCGAGTCGAACATGTCGAACGTCAGGGCGTTGAACTTCTCAGGCCGATCAAGTGTCACCTGAAGAACGCCGGCATGCTCACGGCTCAGCGTGAGTCCCTGGTAGGACTGGCGGCTCATGAGTCGAGACCTTGGCCCAGTCGGCGGCCATGGTAGTTCGATCGGACTGTGCTGCGCATCATGCCTCTCCTTGAAGGTTGGTGAGGACGCGGTCACCAAGTTGGTATCACTGTCATACAGCATACATTGAGTGTGGTGCGCTTCACGGTCGACCGTCATACGTGTTATGGTCACACCAGTCGAAGTGTTGACCATCGGTATGTCGCCTTTTGAGTGCGCGACCGTGCGCCAGAAACGGCGCTGTTGCTTCGATCCCAGTCCGCCGGAACGATCTGCGCTATTTCGCGAATTTCCCAGAAGGAGCCATTGTGTCGTTGTTGGACGAAAAAGCAGAGGTACTGCCCATTCCTGACTTCAGTGATGCCGCCACCTATGCCGATGAGGTGCCGCATTCGGCCTTCGCGGCTGTTCGAGAGCGGCCCGGCCTGCATTGGATACCTACCAAGCTCGCGAACGAGAACGGCGGGATCTGGGCGGTCACCCGATTCTCGGACATCGTCGAGATCGAGAAGGACCCGGACGCTTTCACGTCGACGAAGGGGCCCGCGTTTCCGTTGACGAACATGGGCCCTGACAATCCGGCGGCGAACATGATCATGTGCACGGACCCCCCACGTCACAACTATCTGCGCCGTGCGGCGGCGAAAGGTTTTGCGCCACGGATCGTAAGTAACTTCGAGCCCTGGATCCGCGAGGTCGTCACGGAGGTGATCGACGGAGTCGAGGGCAAGTCCGAGTTCGACTACATCGATGAATTCGCTCGAACGATCCCGGCCTACGTCGTGGCGAGAGTGCTCGGCAGTCCTCGCGAAGACCGCGAGTGGATGATCCGGGTGGTGACCGAGCACTTCGAGGCGGAACAAGACGTCGATGGCCTCGATGACGGTGCCTCAGGCTTCGACAGCGCCGTGCCGATCATCGAGCAACTCACCGACTATGCCCGCAAAATGCAGCAGCAGAAGCTGGCCGAACCCGAGAACGACATGTTCACCGAGCTTGCGCGGTGTGTCGAGCGAGGGGAGATCAACCAGGACGAGTATCTGCAGTGGATGTGGGTCATGATGGCTGCGGGTTACGAGACCACACACACCATGATCGCGCAGTCGATGCGGATGTACTTGCAGGATCCCGAAGCTGCCGAAGCAATCGACAGCGCCGTCAAGTCCGGGCAGACGGAGCGGATGGTGGCCGAACTGCTCCGATACATCACTCCCGTATATCAGATGGCTCGCACTGCCACGCGCGATCTGACGTTCGCCGGCGAGCAAATTCGTAGGAACGATGTGATGGTGCTGTATTACGTTGCCGCCAACCGTGATCCGGCGGTGTTCTCGGAGCCCGATCGGTTCAATCCCTCCCGTTCGGAGACAGACTCGCTGGCCTTCGGGTCGGGGGTGCATCGCTGCATCGGCTACCACTTGGCCAAGCTGGAGCTGCAAATCTTGTGGGAAGAGTTGCACAAGCGCGGAGTGAAGCTCGAGCTCGCGGGAGAGCCAAAGCGGGGCTGGTCCAACTACATCAATCTACTGACCGAGCTCCCGGTGCGGAGGGCCTGAGAGTCAGGCGAAGCGGCGCGGTTCGGTGGTCACGATCAACAGGCCACCGAACCGCGCTGGTCTGTTGTCGGCCGGCCCACGAAACCGGTTCGGGAATATCTCAATACTGCTGTGTCGTAACGATCTGAGGACTCGATGAACCACATCGCGAGCACTGCCACCTTGTCTGGAATCCCTGACGTCGAATCGCTCGATCTCCGGCCCACTGCGCGAGCGCTGGAGTTGCATGACGCGCTGGTCGACTTCATGCACACGCACGTCTTCCCGGCTGAACAGGTGTACGAGGACTACCGCGCAAAGGCAGGGCCGCACGACAGCACAGTTCCCCCGGTCGTCGAAGAGCTCAAGCGAGAGGCGCGCAAACGGGGACTGTGGAACCTGTTCCTCCCCGCCGAGTCCGGCATCAGCCAGCTGGACTACGCCGGACTTGCCGAGATCACCGGCTGGAGTCTCCATCTGGCGCCCGAAGCGACGAACGGACAAGCGCCGGACACGGGGAACATGGAGTTGCTGCACCTGTTCGCGACTCAGGAGCAGCGGAAGCAGTGGCTCGAGCCCCTGCTGGACGGAAGAATCCGCTCGGCGTTCTCGATGACCGAGATCGGGGTGGCGAGTTCGGACGCCACGAACATCGAGACTCGGATCGTCCGCGACGGTGACTCGTACGTCATCAATGGCCGCAAGTGGTGGACGAGCGGCGCCGCCGATCCGCGGTGCGCCCTTCTTGTCGTCATGGGCAAGACCGATCCCAATGCGGAGCGTCATCGTCAGCAATCGATGGTTCTCGTGCCGATGGATACGCCTGGCGTGACCGTAGTTCGGGACGTGCCGGTTTTCGGCCGTTACGACCAGCACGGTCACTGCGAGGTGGTCTACGAGGACGTCCGTGTCCCGGTGAGCAACATGCTGGGGGAGGAGGGTGCGGGCTTCGCGCTCGCTCAAGCGCGGTTGGGTCCTGGGCGGATTCACCATTGCATGCGCGCGCTGGGCGCGGCGGAGCGGGCTCTGAGCCTGCTCACGACACGCGCGAAGTCTCGCGTGGCGTTCGGCAAGCCGCTCGCGGATCAAGGTGTGGTTCAGCAACAGATCGCCGAGTCCCGAGTGGCCATCGATCAGGCGCGGCTACTCTGCCAGCTTGCGTCCCGGACCATCGATGTCCATGGCAACAAGGCCGCGGCAACGCTGGTGTCGGCCGCGAAGGTCGCGGTTCCCCGCGTGGCCCTCGACGTCATCGACCGTGCGATCCAGGTTTACGGCGGTGCCGGAGTCAGTGATGACGTGCCGCTCGCGGCGATGTACGGCTGGCACCGCGCGATGCGAATCTTCGACGGACCCGACGAGGTGCACCTGCGCACTCTGGCCAAGGCAGAGCTCCGGAAGACCGACGACTGAGAAACGCTGTACCACAGTCGAACCGCCCGGATGGCCCCACCCCGTGGCGCGGACAGGGCGGTGATGCCGAGTTCAGGCAGGTGCTCGGCAAGCCCTGGTCGGTGGGTGATCGGAAGATGTGGTGGCTCCGGTCGGGCTCGAGTTCACGGTGTCTCGATCATGCAGCGAAGTGTGTTGCAGACACCCACGACCGGACACCGGCAGCCGCTCCGGTCTGGCGCCGGAATGCATGGCGCGTTGCGCGCGCCTGCGCCCGACGCCACCAACACGCCGGCTCAATCGCCGAGCTGCCACACGTCATCACCCCGACCCACCCCGAGTGTGTGCAGTCGATGCCGCGGCGCCCGCCGGGTGGGAGCTGGCTAGGCGAGCAATTCCGGCAAGTAGCTGCAATCACTACCCGAACGGGTCGTGACGGGCACTACTGGCGATTCCTAGAAAAGCGGGCGCGTGGACGCAGTCCGAGTGCTGTCGCCTTCGCCCGGCTCATGATCAGCGCGGCCGAGGCACCGTCGGTCAACGGTGACGAGTTTCCGGCTGTGATGGACCAGTTGACCTCGGGGAAGCGAGCATCGAACTCGTCTGTGCGGAACAAGGGGCGCAAACCGGCCAGGCTTTCGACAGTGGAACCGGCCCGTACGGTCTGGTCGACGGTGTGCGGGGCGGTCGATCCGTCCGGTTGAGTCACATTCACCGGGATGATCTCGTTGTCGAAGCCGCCGTTCGCTGCTGTCTTCGCGGCGCGTTCATGGGAGGTCGCGGCGAACTCGTCGAGTTCGGGGCGGGTGAGATTCCAGCGTGCTGTGATGAGTTCGGCACCGATTCCCTGATTGGCTTGGCCATCGGGATAGCGCACGGACAGCGGGCCGAACGGGTCACCGTCGACTTTGGCGCTGCCCAGAGGGATTCGGCTCATGGACTCCACGCCGCAGGCGATGACTATGTCGTTGACTCCGGCCATGACAGCCGGAGCGGCGAAGTGCGCGGCCTGCTGGCTCGAGCCACATTGCCTGTCAATCGTGGTCGCGGGCACGGACTCGGGGAAGCCGGCGACAAGGGTCGCAGTGCGGGCGATGCTGAAACCCTGGTCTCCGACCTGCGAGACAGTTCCGGTCGGATTCGCAAAGGTGCCGATCGGCAGGCTCTTGGAGTGAGCAGGCAAGCGCGTGGCAATCAGACGCCCCTTGCGAGTCAAGGCGTGGTCCGTGAATGGATCGCCAACGCACGCATCACAATCGAGCAGCTCCGGCACCCGTTCTGAGACCGCGTGGCTGATCGATCGGCGCGGGGCGAGTGCGGTCAGTCCGCTGGCAATCCTGCAGTTCGCGCAGCAGATTCCCGAAGCCGTCTCACCGCTGTCGTTGGAGCTGCTGGCCGGGAGGCTACTCCGATAGTCGTCATGGTCTTCGGCCGGGACCAGTCCCTCGCTGGTCTTCGCCAGGAAGGAACCGGCGGTCGTGTTCGACGTGGTCATTGCGCTGCGTTTCCCTGTCGCGACTTCGCCGCACCGCCACCCGAACTCGGTCACGTTGAAGACATCGCAGGTTGTAAGGCGATATCCCGTGGCGCCATAGCTCATCAACGGTGACGGCGCGCAAGGGCTATAGCAGCCTCTAGCGGCACGTGACGGGGGCGTGTCAGGTGAAGCGTTTGGCGAATAGCGGTGAGCAGCATCACTTTTCGTCTTGCAAGTGAGGGACCTCGCCTGTAAGCTTCGTCATACGAGGTACGGTGATACAGCAGACAATCGTGGCCGCGGCGTTCCGAAAAGAGTGCCGAACCTCAGATAGCCGATCATCATCGGCCCGTCGGCCTCAGGACGGACGCTGAGCCCTCGCACGAAACAGATTCTGGCAATTGGCAATTGGCAATTGACACCAACGGTACCCGTGCCTCGGTGCTGAGCCGAACGAAGGTGAACTGATGTCGCAAACCCTCGACCACGCCGACGTCGTCGAAATCCCAGATTTGAGTGATCCGGCGAGCTTCGGCACCGCCGTACCTCATGACGCTTTCGCCGAATTGGTCCGGAGGCCCGGCTTGCACTGGGTGCCGACCACAGTGGCGACCGCGAACGGCGGATTCTGGGCCGTCACTCGCTACGATGAGATCGTCGAGATCGAGAAGGATCCGGCGACCTTCACATCGATGAAGGGGATGGCGTACCCGCTCACGAACATCACGGGTGATCATCCGTATCTCGACGAGATCATGTTCACCGATCCGCCGAGGCACAACTATCTGCGTCGCGCGGCGGCGAAGGGGTTCGCGCCACGCATCGTCGCCAAGTTCGAGCCGTGGATTCGTGAGATCGTCACCGAGGTCATCGACGGGATCGCGGACCGTGCTCAGTTCGATTTCGTCGAAGAGTTCGCTCGGACCATCCCTGCGTATGTGATCGCCACCGTGCTCGGAAGCCCGCGCGAGGATCGCAAGTACATCGTCGACACCGTGACTGCGTATTTCGACGCGCTGATGGTGACCGAGGACCTCGAGGAGGGTGAAGGCGGCGCGCAGAGTGTGCTCCCGCACCTCGAGGAGCTGATGCGGTACGCCGAGAAGATGCAGAAGGTCAAGCTTGCCGAGCCCGGCGACGACATGTTCACGGAACTGGCTCGAGTCCGCGAGCGCGGCGAGATCAACCAGTCCGAGTATCTGCAATGGATGCACGTGATGATCGCCGCCGGCTTCGAGACCACGCACACCGCAATCGGTCAGTCGATGCGGATGTACCTCGAAGATCCAGAGATCGCGGCGCTCACAGACCGGGCCATCGACGAGGGGCACACGGAGCGCTTGGTCGAGGAGTACCTGAGGCTCATCACTCCGCCGATGCAGATGGCTCGGACCGCGACGCGAGACGTGGTCATCTCGGGTCAGCAGATTCGCGAGAACGACGTGGTCGTCATGTACTACGTCGCAGCGAATCGCGATCCTGCCGTGTACTCCGATCCCGACCGTTTCGACCCGTGGCGTGCAGAGGTCGATTCCTTGACGTTCGGCACAGGTCCGCACCGGTGCATCGGTGCGCACCTGGCCATGCTCGAGTTGCAGATTTTGTGGCAAGAACTGCGGGCGCGCGGAATCAAGCTGGAACTGGACGGAGAACCGCGGCGCGGCTACTCCAATTTCATCAACCAGCTGACGGAACTTCCGGTTCGCCGTGTCATGTCGTGAGAAGCAGCTCAGCCGACCCGGCCGTACTCACCTCTGGTGAGCCGGGTCGGTCGATCGCGGAGCGAGGTCATGCACCCACGCGGCCTCTACCGGCCAAATTGCGCGGGACGTTTCGCGACGAATGCATCCACTCCTTCGATCCCGTCCGGTAGCCCGGCAAGCCGCGAGATCGACCGTGCTTCGGCGGCCAGGTGGTCACTGAGGCTGGATGTTGCCGAATCCGAGAGGAGGCCTCGGGTCGCCGACAGCGCGTCCCGAGGCCCGGCGGCCAGATCGGCTGCGATCGCACTTGCTGCCGCATGAACCTCGTCGTCTTCGACGACTCGTGCGAGAAGTCCGAGGGTCAAGGCTTCGTCGGAATCGATGATCTCGTCGGTGAGGATGATCCGCCGCGCACGTGCGTCACCGACCACCCGTGGCAGTGTCCACGTCAGCCCACCGTCGGGAGAGAGTCCAATGCCGCGGTACGCGGGCCGAAGACGAGTGGACGTGCCCCCGATGGCAATGTCGGCATGCAGTGCGACGCTCATGCCTGCACCCGCCGCCCAACCGCGAATCGCGGCGACAATTGGCCGGCGGGCTTCGACCAGGGCCGAGATGAAGTCGTGAAAGTCGTCGGCCGCCTTACGCGTTCGGGGCGGACGATCGCCGGGGTCGGCGAAGACTTTCACGTTGCCGCCAGCGCAGAAATTCGGTCCGGAACCGAGCAGAAGGATCGCGCCGGACGTTCGCTCGCCACGTGCCAGCTCCTTGAGCGCGACCGTTCCGTCGCTGACTGCTTCGGGCGAGAGGGAGCCACCTGCTCGCGACGTGGAGACAGTGATGGAGAGAACCCCGGCTTTGTCTTCGACGAGAGGCGGGAGGTGTTCATCGTGCGTCATTCCGCTTCTTTCTGGTGTGGGGACGGGAGTACCTGGCGCGGCATCCAGACAGGGCGCTGAGGGGCCGGTCGCCGCGGAGTGTCCCTCGGTGGCCTCTCGAGTCACAGACCTGATGCGACTTGTAGTATGTAATACTAAACCATCGCGCTTCGGTCCAGGCGGGTGAGGGGAACAACGCTCTCCCGTGACCGAGGCTTCGCGACAAGACAGGCTGGTCAGCCCGAAATGTCTTGTGGGTGAGGTTGTTTCTGGGCTTGCGTCGTGCCGAGGAGGTCGCCTCCTCGTCGATGCAGTCGAGAAATGGAGACAGTGAGGTGACTTCACCATTGCCTTGGAGACGAGCGGTCGCCTCTCGGAGCGGTCACCCCTGCAGTGAGCGCGCCTCATGAAGTCGGGGTGGCATACGGGGGCCTACCCGCGTGTGATCGTCTGGCCGGTGGTCGGGGGCGCCTCGGTGAATGCGTTGAACACCTCGATGATCGCGACGGCGTTGGTGCCCCTCGGTGATGACCTCGGCGTCGCGCCTAGTGCTGCGATAGCGCTCGTGTCGACACTGTATGTGGCCAGTGCCATCGCGCAGCCGATGTTGGGGGCTGTGGCCGATCTGGTCGGTCCGCGGCGCACTTTCGTTGCCGGAATGTGCGTCGTCGCAGTTGCCGGGCTGGTGGGGGGTACTGCCGGATCCCTTGCCGGGCTTCTGGCGGCGCGTGTTCTCGCCGGCATCGGAACCGCTGCTGGATATCCGACCGCGATGGTGCTGCTACGTCAACGTGAGTCGAGTACGGGTGTCAGGGTGCCGTCGAGCATCCTCGGAGCGATCGCGATCGCGGTCCAGGTGACGAGCGCACTCGGGCTCCCGGTGGGAGGTGTGCTCACCGCGATGTGGGGCTGGCGCGCCGTTTTCTGGGTCAACGCTCCACTGGGAGTGGCCTTGGCATTGGCGGGCCTGGCGTGGTTCCCGCGCGACGATCACCGCGGCCAAAATCTCGAACTGCGATCGGTGTTCGGTCAGCTCGACATCGGGGGAGTGACCCTGTTCGCCGGCGTGGTGACGGCGTTGTCGCTGGCACTGATACCCGACCCTCGCGGAGGTTGGGAAATGTACTCGGTGGCGGGCGCAGCGGCGATCCTGTTCGCATTTCGGGAAAGTCGAGCCCGATCGCCTTTCCTGGACGTGACGATGATCAGGCTTCATCCTGCCCTGGCGATGACACTCATGCGTAACGCGTTGACCTCTGTCGTGATGTACTGCTACCTCTACGGTTTCGTCCAATGGCTGCAGGATATGCGCACTGCGAGCAGCCTTGTGGCAGCCGCAGTGGTCGCGCCGACGACACTGATCTCGATTGCGACCGCGGGCTTGGCTGCACGCAGTGCGCGCATCCGCCGTCCTCTAGTAGTCGGCGCCGTGCTCGGTGTGGCCGGAACCGCAGCGCTGGCCGGAATAGGGCTTTCCGGGTCGCTGTGGTGGGCGCTGCCCACGGCGATCGGAGTGGGGCTCATGACCGGGTTGACCACGGTGGCCAACCAGTCGGCCCTGTTGATGCAGGCGCCACGCGAGCGCATGGGCAATGCGGCGGGAGCGATGAGAGCGGGCGCCAATGTTGCGGCGATCGTTTCGAGCGGCGTGATCGCATTCTGGTATCCAGTCGGCGCCAACGATGCAGGGCTGACCGGAATCGCATGCACCATGGTGATACTCGCCGGTGTCGTGGTCGTCATGGTGGTGGGAGACCGGGGGCTTCCAGCTACCCGATGACCTGTTCGTAGGCAACTAGTGACTCCTGCCGGAGACTCGGCGACAGGCGCTCGCTGCCGATGCCGACCATGATTTGTGTCGTCTGCTGGTCGATCGCGCGCACGTTACCGTGTCGACGGACGCTCGAACGCTTGCCGGTACAGTGCGACCCCGTCGCCGGTCTCGTCGATCAGCCGATTGAATCGGCGCACGATCTTCCATTCGTCCTCGATCCTGCGTAGTTCGAGGCGCACCGCGGTCAGCCTGGTCAACGTGTAGTAGTCACCGTCGCGGAGGAAGAAAAGGGAAGAACACGTCGCAACCGCCTCGTCCCGGTCGATCTCGATCATGGGTGGGCTGAGAAAGTGTCCGCCGCCCCGGGCGATCGTCGCCAGTTGCTCGGGTTGCCAGGTTTCACGCGTGGCGAACGCGCGGATCTCGTCGCGGCCCTCGAATCGACCTATGGTTCCCAGATCGAAAACACCATGTTCGATGAAGTCGCCTGCGACTACCTCGCCTACCTCACCGTCGAGCGCAGGCACATACCGCGCGATGATCTGTTGGATACTCAGAATGTCCCACATCCATTGCAACTTTTCTGCATTGCCTTGGGCGCCGCTGGGTGTATCCGTCATGATTCTCTCTCTCGCGCAGAGAGTTCGGCGTCTGCGCCGAGAGCGCAGACGCCGAACTCAGGTGGTATTGTGTTCCCCGCTCATGTGCGCTCGGTCATTTTCACACCGCGCCGACGAGCGCTTTCGTTTCCAGGAACTCCTCGATGGCCCATATCCCCCAAGCGCGTCCGTTACCTGACCGCTTGTAGCCGCCGAACGGAGCGTTCGGGTTCAGGGCCGATGCGTTGACCGATACCTGCCCGGCTCGTATCCGACGTGCCACCTGCTTCGCTTTCTCGACGTCTGCGCCGTCGACGAAAGCGGCCAGACCGTAGGGGGTGTCATTGGCGATGTCGATTGCCTCCTCGATTGTGTCGTAACCGATTATCGACATCACCGGTCCGAAGATCTCTTCCCTGGCGATGGTCATGTCGTTGCTGACGTCTGCAAACACGGTCGGCCGTACGAACCAGCCCCTGTCCGGAAGGCCCTCGGGGCGGCCCGTTCCGCCGACGACGAGAGTTGCGCCTTCTCGGATGCCGGTCTCGATGTACCGCTGCACCGTTTGCCACTGCTTCTCGGATGCGACCGGACCCATCGCGACGGGCGAGGAAGGATCACCAACGGTGATGGCGTCGACCGCTTTTCGCACGAGTTCGACGAACCGGTCACGTTCGGCTCGCGGAATGATGGTTCGTGTCGGCGCGTAGCACGTCTGGCCGGAGTTGCGCATGACCCCGTCCACCGACGTCTTCACCGCTGCCTCGAAGTCTGCATCGGGCAAGACGATGTGCGCGGACTTCCCTCCCAGTTCCTGGCTCACCCGCTTCACGGTGTCGGCAGCGTCTCTTTGCACCTGCACTCCCACCGTCGTAGATCCCGTGAACGAGACCACGTCGATGTGGTTGTGCCTGCTCAAGGCCGAACCGACGACGGACCCGAACCCGTTCACCACGTTGACCACGCCGGCGGGCACCCCGGCACTGTGGAAGATCTCGGCAAAGACGGCCCCGCTGTGCGCGGCGAGTTCGGCCGGTTTGAGGACGGCGGTGCATCCGACCGCGATCGCGGGCGCCACCTTGCCGGCAATCTGCCTGGAGGGGTAGTTCCATGGGGGGATCAGCGCGGCAACACCGATCGGTTCCCGAACAACCAGGTAGTCCCCGTGCCGCTTCTCGAAAGGATACGACGGCAATTCGTCGACGAGCACCTGGAACGACTGGACTGCCGAGCCGATCACCAGCTTGCTGAGCTCGATAGGCATGCCCATATCGGTGGTGACTGCCTCGGCGAGGTCGTCGCCACGCTTCTCGATTTCTGCGATGACCGCGCGCAACAAGTCGACTCGCTCATCGAGCGACGTCGACGAGTACGAGATGAAGGCCCGTTGCGCCGCCTCCACCGCGCGGTCGACATCGCTCTGAGTGCCGAGTTGGAGTAGTCCGCTGACTCCGCCGGTCGCCGGATTCGTCAACTCGGCGAAATCGGATCCGTCGGCGCCCGACCACTGTCCTTCGATGTAATGCCGGACAGTCGAGGTCTCAGAATGTCTGCTCATCACACTCTTTTCCGCACACTGATCACCTGACATCAGGACAGGTCATGCTGACACCCGTGTCGGAGTACATTGGGCGACTGTCTCGTCCAGGGCGCGCTCGAGTTCCGCGGTGAATCGCACCGGATCATCAGATGGCGCGAAATGTGACAGACCCTTCATCACCCGGTGAGTAGCTCCCGGGATCGTCTGAGCGATCGCCTCACCACCATGCTCGGGGATGACAGCACTGAGGTCGTACTCGCCGGTGAGCATCGTCAACGGCGTTCGGCTGGTGTCGATCAGATGTCCGTTCTCACTCAGGTCGTGGCCGAAATAGTAGTAGTCGCAGTCCGATGGGTACGTGTCGCGTTGGTTGGACGCGTAGATCCAGGCCAACTCGTGACGAAACTCCTCGGGTGCGCCGGGGCCACTCGCGTCATACATGATCGCCGGCACCACATTCGGCGATATCGCCGGATTGTGGTACATCGCGTTCATGGCTGCGAGTTCGGTCAGGCCTCGCATGTCGTACAGCCCGTTCACGCCGATCGCGCCGCGAATCGACTCCGGGTGGTGGGCACACAGATCCGACGCAAGTTGTCCGCCGACCGAGCATCCGACGAAGATGGGCCGGTCCAGCCCCGTCGCCTTGATGAACCCGGTAATCCAATCCATCAGAAGGTCTTTCGTGATCTCCAGCGGCCGTTCCCACCACGAGGTACCGACCGGCGGCAGTGATTTGCCATGGTAGGGAAGGTCTATCGCGACAAGTGTGTACTTCTCCTGCAACCGGGGATGCGCCAGAACGTTGCGGTACTGCCGGCCATCACCGCCCGCCGTGTGCATGAACAGCACCGGAATCTCGCCATGGCCCGACTGTTCGTAGTAGACGCGGTAATTCTCCGACCCGACCGAGTAGCGGACGTATCGACCCACCGCGTCGTCCGAGTCGACGAAAGGATCGCACGCCACATGTACCTCCCTGCGGCCGGCGGCTGCATCCGACGCGATTCGCACAATGCGGCTCCACGCCGCCAGGTACGGTGCGATGACGGCCCGCCAGTCACCGGTCAGGGTCGCTCCGTGTGACAGCGCACTCGACAGGCTCTCCGTCCCCGGGGGTGCCTCCAACTGTGTCGCAGCAGCCCACAGTTCCGGCGGGAACTCAACCAGCACGTCTGGATCGGCGACGCTCGAGTCCGCCTCGATGGCGCCATCGCGGATTCGCAGGCGGAGCGGATCTCCGCCCAACCGGAAATCGGCGATTCCATCGAAGCCGGCAAGCAGCATGTGCAGGCGCCCGTCCGAGCCGAGCCTCTGTAGAAGGTCGTTCTGATTGCTTGTCACCATCGCAATTGATCCTGTTCATTACATAGCCCACCGAATGTGGCCACAGTGGCCTGATCCGCAGGGCTGGAGACTTCTTCGGCGCGCACAGCTGGGATTGCTATTCACCTGCGCCTATGAGTTGTCGCGTCGGCATTCGACGGGCGAACGGCCCACCGTCCACGGAGGGTTGTATCTCCGTATGGCACAGCCAGAGTCGCAGTCATGTGACCCTGCTCACTCACGTTCGTAGTATGGGCCTATGTCATACACTTGTCAACGAGCGGCTGGCGACGGTGTCGTCAGTGACGGATCGCCGGGGTCGGTGGCACACGCGAGCCGGGTGAGTTCATCCGCACCGGCGGCCGACGTGGCGGGGTTGGCCGTGGCCTCGCCGGAGGCGGCGGCCGACTGGGGCATCGTCGCTGTCGAGGGCTGTGAGGGCGGGGTCGTCGGGCGACGGCCGCTCTTCTCGGGCTCGCTGTTCGCCGAGATCGGATGGGTGAGCCGGCATCGCATCGCCGTGGTCCGCGCCGGTGGTCTCGTCCCGATGGGCGATCCTGGCGATCCGGTCACCAGGTCGGAAGTCATCATCCTCGACAGTGTCGAGGATTGGGCGCGACGTGTACGTCGAAGTGGAGGCCGACCACAACTTGTGACCGTTGACACGTAATGTCGGACGGGATACCGTCGTACAAACGTCTTTCGCCGCCGGGAGGTCTGAGATGCCTGCCTGCGGCGTGTGAACCAGCGGCCGGCGACCCGCAATCGAAGGGACTGATTCAGTGTGACCGCACCAGTGAAATCCACGGCGACCCGATTTCCGGCAGAAACTGATCGCGACTACGCGATGTACATCGGTGGCGAGTGGATCGAGATCGGGGAGCGCGACACATTCACCTGTGTCGATCCATTCGACAACCAACCCTGGGGGCGTGTGCCCGTGGGGACCGTCGAGGATGTCGACCGTGCCGTCGCCGCCGCACGGCACGCCTTCGACGAGGGCGGTTGGCCGCAGACGTCAGCTGTCACCCGCGCCACCATGCTGCGTAGGCTCGCCGACTTGATCGAGGCGAACGCCGACGAGTTGGCTCGCATCCAGATCCACGAAAACGGCAAGCTCATCGGCGAGATGACCGGCGGCTCGCACGGCATGGCCGCAACGGCTCGGTTCGTTGCGGGGCTGGCAGAAACAATGGGTGGGTCGACTGTCCAGGGGGTTCCCGGTCACACTGTCTACAACGTCCGGGAACCGGTCGGAGTCGTCGCGGCGATCACGCCGTGGAACTCTCCGCTCATGCTCCTGTGCTGGAAGCTGTTTCCGGCTCTCGCGGCCGGATGCACCATCGTCATCAAGCCCTCCGAGGTGACGCCCACCTCCACTCTTCGCCTTGCCGAGCTCTGCGAGGAGGCGGGCTTCCCTGCCGGCGTCGTCAACGTCGTCACCGGGTTCGGTCAGCCCACTGGTGCGGCGCTCGCTTCGCACCCGGACGTCGACAAGATCGGCTTCACCGGGTCGACCGCTGCGGGGAAAGCCATGCTGGCTGCGGCGGCGCCGCGCATCGGGCGCGTCACCCTCGAGCTCGGCGGCAAGTCGCCCAACATCATCTTCCGTGATGCCGATCTGGACAACGCGGTCCACGGCGTGATGGCAGGGATCTTTGCGGCCACCGGGCAGACCTGCATGGCGGGATCTCGCGTCCTGGTCGAGGACGAGGTGTACGACGACGTCGTGGCGCGGCTGTCCGAGGCGGCGTCGAACCTCAAGCTCGGCGACCCCTTGGATCCAACAGTCGATGTCGGTCCCGTGGCCAGTCGTAACCAGTTCGATCGTGTGCTCGAGTACATCCAGATCGGTCAGGACGAAGGCGCCGTGGTTGCCGCCGGCGGCGCACGCGAGAACACTCCGGAGACCGAGCGGGGGCTGTTCGTCCGCCCCACTGTCTTCTCTGGTGTCGAGAACCGTTCGCGCCTTGCCCAGGAGGAGATTTTCGGTCCTGTGGCGAGTCTCGTCCGGTTCAGCGGCGAGGACGAGGCTGTGCGCCTGGCCAACGACGTCGATTTCGGCCTCGCGGCTGCTGTGTGGACCTCCGACGTCGCCCGCGCCCATCGCATGGTCAAGCGCCTGCGGGCCGGAACCGTGTGGGTCAACACCTACCGGGTCGTCCACTACGCCACCCCGTTCGGCGGCTTCAAGCAGAGCGGACTCGGGCGCGAGCTCGGGGTGAATGCGCTCGATGCTTACACCGAGGTCAAATCCGTGTACATCGATGAGGGTAACCAGCAAACGTTCGGGCGCCACTGAACTCTTGCAATTGGACCGGCTCGGGTGCCCAGGGCCTCGTGCCGGTCGGGTCGCTGTTGCCGCTGCCAGGCGGATCCCGGCCGTGCTGCACAATGGCTCGCCACCTTGAGGCGCGGCCATCTGAACCCGCGTCAGCGGGCCCGTGCAGTCAGGCGGTCGTGGCTCTTTCCCGGTCTTCTGACATGCGCCGATCTCTTCGGGTGTCGGTCGGTCCCGTTGCCGCCTGTCGTGCCCTGTGGTGCGCGCCGGAGTGTGGCCAACGGGTTCCGGCTATCCGAGGCAGTTGACGAAAAATAGTCTACGGGATACCGTCATACAAAGTGATGGCCGTCACGGCCCCAAGTAGAAAGACAGCCAGAATGAGTGATCTGAGCAACGCGGTGGTCGTGGTGACCGGCGGTGCCACGGGTATCGGTCTGGCGCTGGCGCGCGAAGCGGTCAACCGCGGTGCGAAGGTCATGATCGCGGACATCGACGACGCGACGGCCGCGGTCGACGAGCTCCGTGAGGCCGGTGGCGACGCTGCTTCCGTCGTGTCCGATATCTCGAATATCGAGGACGTGCGACGCCTGGCAAACGAGACCGTCGAGCGATTCGGTGAAGTAAACGTGGTGTGCAACAACGCGGTCTTCGCCGTGCCGGGCACACTGCAGGAGACGGACCCCGAGCTCGCAGGCCGCGTGGTGCGAGTCAACGTCGAGGGCGCCATCAACATCGTTCACGTCTTTGCGCCGTTCCTGCGCGACGCCGCGGCGGCCGGTCGACCGTCGTATCTGCTCAACACCGGCTCCGAGCATTCGCTCGGCGTCCCCCCGCATGTCGAGCCCTTCAGCGTCTACACCACCACCAAGTTCGCGACCCTGGGATTGACCCTCACAGCACATCGCGATCTGGCCGACTGGGGTGTCGGCGTCTCGATGCTTGCGCCTGGATGGACGCTGACCGAGAAGGTCCAAGCCGCTGTGGACGCCGATCCGGCGGTAGCGCAAGCGATCCTGCCCTTCGCGCAGGAGTCGTCGGTTGTCGCGGCGAAGGCGTTCGACGGCTTCCTCGGGGGCACTCGCGTCATCGCGACGAACCCCTTCAGCCGGGCATTCGCAATGGAACACGCCCGTGCGCTCATGATCGACGTGCAGGAGTTGCCTCTCGTCGAAGCCCCTGGCGAGCACGCCCATGACGGATCCGGTGACGTCGGGACGTGCCCGTTCATGGGCGCCCGCTGACAGGCGCCCTCGCAGATTTCGCAGTAAAAGGAAAGTGACGCTATGGGACATGTGGTCTTCATCCGCGCCGACGGCACCAAGACGGACGCCACCGCCGAAGATGGGCAGTCTTTGATGCAGGTGGCGCGCGCCAACCTGGTGCCGGGAATCCAGGCCGAATGCGGTGGCGAGTTGTCCTGTGCCACCTGCCATGTGTTCGTGGACGAGCGATGGGTCTCGCTCCTGCCGCCGCGATCGGAGGAGGAGGAGGACATGCTGGAGGTCGCTGCGGCCGAACCGACCGAGTGCAGCCGACTCTCATGCCAGGTGAAGTTCTCGTCCGACATCGACGGCATCGTGGTGACCGTGCCGGATGTGCAATAGGAGATAAGCATGAAACTCCCGAACATCGAATCCGCACGCTCCGACGATCGAGTGGTGATCGTCGGCGGTGGCCAGGCCGGCGCGGAGTGCGCTGTCACCTTGCGAATGCTCGGCTTCGCCGGACCGATCACGATTCTCGCCGAGGAGTCGACGCACCCCTACAGCAGACCGCCCTTGTCCAAGGGCTATCTGTTGGGCGACGTCGCCTCGGCCGACCTGCACATCCGACCGCCGGCGACGTACGACGACCAGCGGGTCGATGTCAGGCTCGAGACTCGGGTGACAGGAATCGACCGAGCGACGCAGACCGTCCGCACCGAGGGCCCTGACGGTGTCCACGACGTGTCGTACGACTGGCTCGTCCTGGCAACAGGTGGCCGAGCGCGACTGCTGCCGGATGCGACGGTGCACGCCGCCCCCAACGTCCACACGCTCCGCCGACTCGCCGACATCGACGAGATGCGTTCGCAGTTCACCCCTGGAGCGCGGCTCGTCGTACTCGGCGGGGGCTACGTCGGGCTCGAGGTGGCTGCCGTCGCCCGAAAGTCCGGGCTCGACGTAACCGTCATCGAGGCGGCGCCGCGAGTGCTGGCACGAGTCACCGTACCCGTCGTGAGCGAGTTCTATGAACGGGTTCACAAGCAGCATGGCGTCGACATCCGGACCAGTTCCTCGGTGGATTCGGTGGAGGTCGGGGCGGACGGCAGGGCCATGGCCGTGAAGCTGACCGATGGCGTGACGCTGTCGGCTGATGTGGTCGTCGTCGGGATCGGCATGGAGGCGAACGATGAGCTGGCCCATGAGGCCGGACTCGCTGTCGACGGAGGTGTCGTGGTCGACGAGTTCTGTCGCACGACCGACCTCCGCATCCTCGCGATCGGCGACTGCACCAAGCATCCCTGTGCCCAGAACGGCGGTTTGCGGCGGGTGGAGTCCGTGCCCAATGCCCTGGAACAGGCGAAGGTCGCCGCTGCCACCCTGACCGGCGACGCACGGCCCCACGACGCAGTGCCGTGGTTCTGGTCCGATCAGTACGACGTGAAGCTGCAAGCAGTGGGGCTCTGCCCGAGCCATGACGAGATCGTCGTCCGCGGATGTATCGATGAAGGCCGCAGCTTCAGCCTGTTCTATCTCAAGGACGGGACCGTCCGTGCCGCCAATGTCGTCAGCAACCCTCGGGATTTCATGTTCGCGAAGAAGATGGTTGCCACGCAGGTTCGGGTCGACCCGGCACGACTGTCAGATCCGGCGGTTCCGCTGAAGGAACTGCTCGCGGTGTCGGGCCGCGAAAGGAAGTGAGGAAGACCGTGCAGGCCGACGGCTCGAATCTCGTGGTCGTCGAGATCACGGGCAGGGTTGTAGGCGCGGTGTGTTGATACGGCGGTAGAGCAGGTTCTGCCCGCCGGTAGCCGAGTGCTTGATCTCGGCGGTCAGTTATAGGATCGGCACGCCGTGGTCACGTGTGATAGGGCGCGTGGTGCGCCTCTGGTAGCGTTCCAGCACTCCGAGCACCTGTTCGCGAAATGTGTTGCGGCAACCCATGGTTGGGCAGACCGACCGCCGCACCTGCACGCGGACACGCACCGTGCGCCCGTCGATCGGCAAGTCGGTGACAGTGCGGTGCTGATAGCTGTGCACATTGTCCGAAGCCGCACCGCAGCCCGGGCAGGCCGCCGGATCGCCTGGTGTTCGAGCCCGCACCCCGATCGAGCAGCCCTCGTCGCTCACCGCTTCCACCAACAACGGCGACAATCCCGAAAAAGTGACGTCGACAGGAACATTCACTTTCGGTCCACCGCCGTGCATTGGATCAAGGCGCCGTTGCCCGGGATGGCGACGGCGTCGTCGCCGTAGGGGTCCAGTTCCAGTGGGTCGGCGAGGTGACCACTGCCGTAGTAGCGGACGACCATGCGTACCTCGCCCTCCGGTGTGACGTCGATGTAGGACTGTCCCGGAATCGGGTCGTAACGCCAGTCGGGGATGGCATCGATGAAGGCGAAGTTGTACTCCACGAATTGATCCAGGCCGACCACGGTGGCGCCCAAAGTCGTCACGTCTGTGTGGTCGGAGTGATTCGAAGCTCCGTATGCGCGCTTGCCTGCACGTCGGTCGGCGGCGGCAGAATCGCGTCCCAGTTCCTCCTGTTCCCTGCGGTGTCCGCGGGCTGCTGCGCCGGGGCACTGCCGCATACTTCGGAATCCAAGCACGTGGGGGCTCTAGTCGTGGTTCGCGACGTGTTCGGGGGTGGTGGCGAAGGTGGCGCACTTGCGGCGCAAGATCGGGACAGCCGCCTCGAAGGCCGCCTGCTCATGGTCGGCGAGGTCGTCGAGGAAGTTCTCGATGGTTCGCAGGCTGGTCGCGTCGTAGGTTTCCATCAGTTCCCGGGCGAGTGACGAAATCGCGCCGTCGACTCGTCGCAGATCGTCGGCTCGTTGGGCGCGTTCGATCAACCCGGCGTCGGTCATCGCCTTGAGCAGATTGCTCAGCGTGGAGGGGGCCATCTGCAGGGCGGCCGCTATGCGAGAGGGCGCCACCGGTCCCTCATCCGACAGCACGGTTACTGGTTCCGCTCCTTGCTGCGAACGCGCAAGTTCCGCCGCAGACTCACAGTTTGCCAAGAAGTAGCTATCGTTGTACATCGATCGGCGCGTCGCGAATCGACACGCCGATCAAAGGAACCGAACGAGGCTACCCAAGGCGGTCCGGCTCGACACGTCACCGGCCCGATATCGTCGCCCTCGCCCAAATCCCCTAGATCGGTCCACCGTGCGCATCGGACGGTCTGGCCACTCCTCGCGCTCACGGGACCGTCTCACCAAAATCTCACATTTTTGATGGGATTCAACCGGGTCTGATGGGGGCTGCCCAGTACGCGGCGAGAGCTCGAATGTCTTGTCGCCCAGTACCAATGGGAGCTTTTGAGGAGCATCCAGAAAACTGGAACCGGTGTCAAGTGGTCGCAGGTTCAAATCCTGTCAGCCCGACTGCAGAACCCCTTCCAGCCTCTCATGGGCGCCCCCCCATCATCTCCGATGTCGAGCGCGGTCGACAGCACGAGTAACACGTCAGGCAAATCGCCGACGACCGTTGCGTCGAGGTAGGCGCGGCAGACAGAGTGAACACGCGGAGGGTCACCGTTTCCCCAGGTGAATCTCTGTGGTTAAGGCATGTGTCCCCCTCCGGACACCAGTGTTAAACCCAAAGTCGGCCCCGACAGCAGCGAGCTGCTGTCGGGGCCGATATCGTATGTCGAGGTGGAGGGCCTGGTAGAGCTCGGCTTTGTCGGATCGGGCACCTGCGGCGAGGACAGCTGAAATATCGCCGAGGGATTCGATGAGCTGGCGTATCTCGGTCTCGGTCAGTCGGGGGATGGTGGGCAGGTTTTGTAGCTCTGTTTGTGCTGCGGCTTTGTCGGCGTGGGCGGTGTTCATCGCGGTGACGAGGACTTGGGGATCTACTCCTGCTTCGATGGCGGCGAGGTGGCGTTCGAGTTTGGCTTCGGCGTCGGCGATACGGCGGCGAAGCAGTGCGCGGTGTGTGTCGTGGTCGTTGTCGTCTTGGGCTGAGAGGAGGCTGGCGATGGTGCGGTCGCGATGGGGCCGATGGAACAGGGTGGCCAGTCAGCGGTCGATCGGTGCGACGAGGTGGTCTTCGCGCAGGTTGACCGAGGGTGGGTGCTCGGCCAGAACAGGGCTGGCGGGGGCCAAGGTCTTGGCTCGGCAGCGGTACGGTACCACCCGCTGTCCCAGAATCCGGCTCCTGACCGCGTTGAGGATCGCCCCCCGTGCTACCCATACCTGCTCCTGAAAACGCATGCAGCTGAGGGGCTTCATTCTCGCATCGCGATTGGGCTCGCACCGCTGAAGTTCATGACTAGCTGTCATCGGCACGAGCGCGCGTTCAGCGGACACACTCAGTCGCCGAGACG
>NZ_BDCF01000025.1 GCF_001613365.1 Nocardia xishanensis NBRC 101358 | reverse complement strand
GGCGCCGCGGCGCAGCGCGCGGTCCACCGCGTCGATCAGGCGGGGATCGCCCGCGTCGTCTCCCGCGACGAGCACCACGTCCAGCGGCCCCACCCAGGGCGGCAGCGCGGAAGCGGGCACCACGGGCAGGCCAGCGCGGTCGCCGAGCGCGGCGACGAGCAGACTCGCGGCGCGCGCGGCGCGGCCGGAACCGGAGACCAGCACCACGCTGCGCGGGCGCAGTCCGGCGAGACGGGCCAGCGCGTGTTCGCCGATGGCCGCCGCGGTGGCGCGCACCTGGGCGCCACCGGAGGCGGCGGAGCGCAGGGCGCCGCCGCTATCCGCCGCCTCGAGCGAAGCGGCATCGTCGAGGTCGAGCACCGGTGTTCCAGCGATCATCGGGCGTCCCACCTCCCCTCATCGCGCTGCGTCCGGATCGTCCACTGTGCTTCCACTATTCCAGTCGGGAGTGGACGATGCCCGGGATCTCGCGTCGAGCAGAATCGTCTGCTTTCCCGGTCGAATCCTGAGCGTGTGATTCCATTCCGTCGTATCTCCACTATCCCAGTCAGGACCGGACGATGGTCAGAATCTCGGTTACGAGTGCGTCTACTTCCTCCTGCGATCGGGCCTCGACGTTCAGCCGCAGCAACGGCTCGGTGTTCGAGGCGCGCAGGTTGAACCAGGCGTTGTCGGCGAGCTGAACGGTCACCCCGTCGAGCCGGTCCACCGACTTGGCGCGATCCTCGAATGCCTCGACCACCGCCAGCGTCCGCGCCTTCGCGTCGGCCACCGTCGAATTGATCTCGCCCGAGGCGGCATACGTCTCGTACGACGACATCAGCTCGGAGATCGGCCGGTCCTTCTCGCCGAGCGCGGCCAGCACGTGCAGCGCCGCGAGCATGCCGGAGTCGGCGCCCCAGAAATCGCGGAAATAGTAGTGCGCGGAGTGCTCGCCGCCGAACACCGCGCCGGTGGCGGCCATCTGCTGCTTGATGAACGAGTGGCCGACCCTGGTGCGCACCGGGGTGCCGCCGAGCTCGTGCACCAGCTCGGGCACCGCCCGCGAGGTGATCAGGTTGTGGATGATGGTCGCGCCAGGTTCCTTGGCGAGTTCGCGCTCGGCGACCAGCGCGGTGATGGCCGAGGGGGAGACGGGCTCGCCGTTCTCGTCCACCACGAAGCAGCGGTCGGCGTCGCCGTCGAAGGCGAGGCCGATGTCGGCGCCGGAGCTGCGCACCAGCTGCTGGAGGTCGACCAGGTTCTTCGGGTCCAGCGGGTTGGCCTCGTGGTTGGGGAACCAGCCGTCCAGCTCGAAGTAGAGCGGGATGACGGTCACCTGCGGCAGCGTGCCGAGCACCTCGGGCACCGTGTGCCCGCCCATGCCGTTGCCCGCGTCCACCGCGATGGTGAGCGGGCGGATGCTGTCCAGGTCCACCAGCCCGCGCAGGAACTTCGCGTAATCGGCGAGCAGGTCCACCTCGGTGGCGCTGCCGCGCGGTCCGTCGAATTCCAGGACGCCGGTGACGAGTTCGTCCTTGATGGCGCCGAGGCCGGTGTCCTGGCCGACCGGCAGCGCGTTGGCGCGGCACAGCTTGATGCCGTTGTAGCGGGCGGGGTTGTGGCTCGCGGTGAACATGGCGCCGGGGCAGCCGAGATGGCCGGAGGCGAAGTACAGCTGGTCGGTGGAGGCGAGGCCGATGTGCGTCACGTCGAGGCCCTGCGCCAGCACGCCGTCGGCGAAGGCGGCGGCCAGCTCGGGGGAGGACTCGCGCATGTCGTGGCCGATGACCACGCGGCTCGCGCCCTCGTCGCGCATCAGCCTCGCGAAGGAAGCGCCCACGTCCCTGACGAATTGCGCGTCGATCTGTTCACCGACCACACCGCGAACGTCGTAGGCCTTGATCACCGCGTTCACGAATTCGGCAGAGCGGGCGACTGTCATGGCCCCTACCCTAGTGTGCCCCTGCGCGACCGCGGGACCGCTCCCTACCCATGGGCCCGATTTCCGCGCGTGGGCTCGGTACGGCGCGCTGGACGCGACGGCCGATCACGGTTCGGATCCTCGCCGCGGACAAACGGTTTCGTTCTGTACGCCGGGCGGGACGGCCGCCCGATCGAGGACGTGTCGGGAACTCGGAACCGGCCGTGCCCAAGGCTCGACTCGGCGGCGCGGCGCCCGAGGCCGGTTCAGTTCGGCGGATCGGGCAGCACGCGCAGATGCCCGCGCCTGCCAGTGCGGGGGGTGCGCTGCGGCGCAGGCGCGTAGTCGCGATAGCCGCGCTGCTCGGGTTCGGGGGGACGCCGACGCAGACCGGCCTCGCGGACGGCTTCGGCCAGCGCGGTGAGATCGTCGTCGTCCGGCGTCGTGGAGAAGCCGCCTTCGTGGCGAACCAGTTCCCACCCCTTCGGCGCGGTGATCCGGGACGCGTGAGTTTCACATAGGTCCCACGAGTGGGGCTCGGCCACCGTCGCGAGCGGACCGACCACCGCGGTGGAGTCGGAGTAGACATACGTGAGCGTCGCGACGGCCGGATTCTTGCAGCCGGGTCGGCAGCAACGACGCATGGGGATCACGCCGATGAGAGTAACCCCCCTGGCCTCCGGATGTGGATAGACACGCGCTAAGAGTCACGGCTCACACGTGTGTACCCGCCGCCTTCGCTCCGGCCATGCGCGGTCTCCGGGCGGCGTTCGTCCGGCTGCGTCCGTCGGGTGGGCCGCCCTTACTCCTCGGCCTCCGGATCGATGACGTCGGGATCGACGCCGAGATACGTGGCGATCTGCTGCACGAGCACCTCGCGGAGCAGATCGACGAGATCGTCCGGATCGCTGGCACGGAGTTCGAGCGGTTTGCGGAACAGGACGACCCGCGCGCGGGTCGCCTGACCGTGCCGGTCGACGCCCGCGGGGATGAGCCGGGAGAGCGGGACCGGTCCGTCGGCCACGACCTCGTCCGGCCAGGTGACCGAATCAGGGTGCAGCGGACGGATTTTCGGCACATCGTCGACGGCGATGTCGAGTTTGGTGAGCCGATCGTGCCAGCGGCTGTCGAGCGGGGCGAACGCCTCCAGCACGAGCCGGTCGAACTGCTGACCCCTGGTGCGCCACGCGGGCACCGTCGGCGGCAGCATCGGCCCGCGTACCCCGCGGCCGCGTCGGATCACCGACCTGGCAGTGGGCGGGCGTCGATGGCGTGAACGGGACATACCCAAAATCTAGGTGAACTCGCACCGACCTCGCGCATCGAGGTCGGTGCGACACACCTACGTGTCAGCCGATACCGCGCTTGAGGCGTCGGCGCTCCCGCTCGGAGAGCCCTCCCCAGATGCCGAAGCGCTCATCGTGTGCGAGTGCGTACTCCAGGCACTCGTCGCGCACCTCGCAGCCCATGCAGATCCGTTTCGCCTCGCGGGTCGAGCCGCCCTTCTCGGGGAAGAACGCCTCCGGATCGGTCTGCGCGCACAGGGCACGCTCTTGCCACTGCTCTTCGATGGATTCGAACATCTCGTCGAAGCCCGTCACGACCAGGCTGAGCCGGGGTGTCGACACCGCGTCACCGCCGTCTTGCTCGCTCCGGCCGATGTCTGCGCAGACGCCACGTGCTGCGCCTGCTGTGGAATCGGGTTGCGAGACCATATCGTTGGCCATCGCTCCGCCTCCTCACTGTGTGTTAGCGCAGAATGATTCTTTCCGTCGGACCAACACGCACACCGACGGCCCTACCCCGCGACGTTGTCCCGCGGACATCCCCGAGCTCGCCACCCCGGCTCGAACGTCTGTTCGAAAAGCTGTCCGCGCCTTGGACTCTCGCGCGAACCCGGAATGACACGACTGTGATTAGACACGCCGGACGCGTCGATGGTCAAGCCGTCGTCGCTATTCCGTTACTATCCGCGACGGTTTTCCGTGCTGATCTTGGTGTATGGCATAGCAAATGAGCAGCAAATACATCCCTGGCACCGCTCTGTTCGCCAGCGCATAGGCTGTGCGGATGTGACTGGACAACAAGCGGACATCGCGCCCGCGAAGGGACCCAAGATCGCCGTCCTCGTCGGCGGAGTCGGCGGCGCGCGCTTCCTGCAGGGCGTGCGGGAACTGCTGCCGGAAGCCGACGTTTCCGCGATCGTGAACGTCGGCGACGACGTCTGGATGCACGGCCTCCGCATCTGCCCCGACCTCGATACCTGCATGTACACCCTCGGCGGAGGGATCGACACCGAACGCGGCTGGGGCCGGGTCGGCGAGACCTGGCACGCCAAGGAAGAGCTCGCGAAATATCACGCGCAGCCGGACTGGTTCGGCTTGGGCGATCGCGATATCGCGACGCACTTGATTCGCACCGAAATGTTGCGCGCCGGGTATCCGCTCTCCGCGGTCACCGAAGCGCTCTGCAACAGGTGGCAGCCCGGCGTGAAACTCATCCCGGCAACCGACGATCGGTGTGAAACACATGTGGTTGTCAGTGACGCGGAGAACCCTGGCGAACGCCGCGCGATCCATTTTCAAGAGTGGTGGGTTCGATACCGCGCGAACATCGACACCCATGGATTCGCCACAATCGGTGCGGATGAAGCAAAACCGGCGCCAAATGTGACCGATATCATATCGTCCGCCGACGCGGTGCTGCTGGCCCCGTCCAATCCCGTGGTGAGCATCGGCGCCATCCTCGCGGTGCCCGGCATCCGCGGCGCGCTGCGCACGACCGAGGCGAAGGTGATCGGAGTGTCCGGCGTCATCGACGGAAAACCGTTGCGCGGCATGGCCGACGAGTGCCTCTCGGTGATCGGCGTCGAGACGACGGCCGAGGCGGTCGGCCGCTACTACGGCGCGCGCTCGGCCACCGGCATCCTGGACGGCTGGCTCATCCACACCACCGACACCGCCGACGTGCCAGGCGTCGAGGTGCGCAGCGTCCCGCTGCTCATGACCGACCCGCCGACGACCGCCGAAATCGTGCGCGAGGCATTGGATCTCGCGGGGGTGAAGCCGTGACCTCGATCGACCACGCCGCAGGCGAGCTGAGCATTCTGCCCATCACCGGCCTGCCGGAATTCCGTCCCGGCGACGACCTCGCCGAGCGGATCGCCGCCCGCGCGCCGTGGCTCACCGACGGCGACATCCTCGTGGTGACGAGCAAGATCGTCGCCAAGGCCGAGGGCCGGATCGTCGCCGCGCCATCGGATCCCGAGGAGCGCGACGCCGTGCGCCGCGCACTGGTCGACCAGGAGGCCGTGCGGGTGCTCGCCCGCAAAGGCCGCACCTTGATCACCGAGAACAAGCTCGGCATCGTCCAGGCCGCCTCCGGCGTCGACGGCTCCAATGTCGAGCAGGGCGAGCTGGTGCTGCTGCCCGCCGATCCCGACGGCAGCGCCAAGGCGCTGCGGTCCGCGCTGGCCGAACGGCTCGGCGTGACCGTCGCCGTCGTCATCACCGACACCATGGGCAGGGCCTGGCGCAACGGCCAGACCGACGCCGCGATCGGCGCGGCCGGGCTGCGGGTGCTGCACGACTACGCGGGTTCGGTGGACGGGCAGGGCAACGAACTGCACGTGACCCAGGTGGCCGTCGCCGACGAGCTGGCCGCCGCGGCCGATCTGGTGAAGGGCAAGCTGGGCGGCGTTCCGGTCGCGGTGGTGCGCGGCCTGCCGGTCGTCGACGACGGTTCTGGCGCGACGGATCTGCTGCGCCGCGGCACCGACGACCTGTTCTGGCTCGGCACCGCGGAAGCCATCGAGCGCGGGCGGCGCGATGCATTGCTGCTGCGGCGTTCGGTGCGCCGATTCGCCGACACCCCGGTCGATCCGGAGCGTATCCGCGCGGCCGTCGCCGTCGCGCTGACCGCGCCCGCGCCGCACCACACCCGGCCGGTCCGGTTCGTGTGGGTGCGCGAGCGGGGCCTGCGGGACCAACTGCTCGACGCGATGGCCGACAAGTGGCGCGCCGATCTCGCGGCCGACGGCCTCGGCCCCGAGCGGGTGGAGCGGCGGGTGGCGCGCGGCCGGATCCTGTTCGACGCCCCCGAGGTGATCATCCCGTTCTGCGTGCCCGACGGCGCGCACGACTATCCGGACGAGCGCCGTCGCGCCGCCGAGCGGACCATGTTCACCGTCGCCGTGGGCGCGGCGGTGCAGGGCCTGCTCGTCGCGCTGGCCACCGAGGGGATCGGCAGCTGCTGGATCGGCTCGACCATCTTCGCCCCGGAGGTCGCCAGGGACGTGCTCGGCCTGGAGGCGGACTGGAATCCGTTGGGCGCCATCGCCATCGGTCATCCGCTGGAGGAGCTGACCCCGCGTCCGGTGTCCGGTCCAGGCGGCGGTCTGGTGGAACTGTGACCGCCGAGTCGCTGCACGCGTCGGCCACCGATCTGCTCACGACCTGGACTCCCGCGGCGGATCACGATCGGTCGCTGCGCGAGGCCATGCTCGCGTTTCTCGGTTCGGCGCCGCGCGGCTGTCTGCGTGAGCACGCCGCGGGACACATCACCGCCTCGGCGGTGGTGTTCTCGCACGACGCGGCCGAGGTGCTGCTGACCCTGCATCCGAAGGTGGGACGCTGGATTCAGCTCGGCGGGCACTGCGAGGAGGGCGACGAGACGGTCGCCGATGCCGCGCTGCGCGAGGCGACCGAGGAGTCGGGCATTCCGGGGCTGCGGATCGAGCCTGGCCTCTACGGCGCGCAGGCGCATCCGATCACCTGTTCGCTCGGCGTGCCGACCCGTCATCTGGATCTGCTGTTCCGGGTCACCGCGCCCGCGGGCGCGGTCCCGGTGCGCAGCGCGGAGTCGACGGACCTGCGATGGTGGCCGGTGGACGCGCTACCCGAGGATGCCGAAGTCCTGCTGTACTGAGGCCTTCACGACCGAGGCTTTCCAACGACTCCGCCTTGCGTGAAAGGTGGCTCCGCGCAAAGGCGCCCGGTCGGTACTTCGTTCCGATCGGGTGTCTTTTCGTTATGACATAACATCTTTACAAATAGCTTGTTTTGTATAGACAAGAGACAGTTGTCGTTCTAGTGTCCACATCAGAAGTACTGTGCGTCACACCTCGGTGTGCGCCGCGCTGATGGGAGACATCGATGTCTACTGATGCCGACGCGCCGCTGCGCCCGGTCGAGGCTCCGGCCTGGCGGGATCGCAAGCGCTACCTCTGGCTCTGGGGACTGTTCGCGCCGACCGGCTTGTTCACGATCGGGCTTCCGCTGGTCTGGGCGTTCAACGAACTCGGCTGGCATCGGCTGGCGCATGTGCCGTTCTGGCTCGGCACGATCCTGGTCTACGTGGTGATCCCGCTGGCCGACATCTTCTTCGGCCCGGACGGCGAGAACCCGCCCGACGAGGTGATGGAGTACCTGGAGAACGACAGGTACTACCGCTACCTGACCTACCTGTACCTGCCGTTCCAGTACGCCTCGCTGATCATGGCCTGCTACTTGATCAGCGCCGACGACGTGAGCTGGCTCGGCATCGACGGCGGACTGCACATCGTCGACAAGATCGGCCTGGCCATCACGGTCGGCATCATCGGCGGCATCGGCATCAACACCGCGCACGAACTCGGTCACAAGAAGGTCGATCTGGAGCGGTGGCTCTCCCGCATCGCGCTGGCCCAGTCGTTCTACGGTCACTTCTACATCGAGCACAACCGCGGCCATCACGTCCGCGTCGCCACCCCCGAGGATCCGGCGAGTTCCCGTGTGGGCGAGACGTTCTGGGGCTTCTGGCCGCGCACCGTGTGGGGCGGCCTGAAGTCCTCGTGGCGGCTGGAGAAGGTGCGGCTGGAGCGGCTGGGCAAGAAGCCGTGGTCGCTGCGCAACGAGGTGCTCTCGGCCTGGCTGATGTCGGTGGTGCTCTACGCGGCGCTGGTCGCGGCGTTCGGTCCCGTCGTGCTGCCGTACCTGGCGTTGCAGGCATTGATCGGCTTCAGCCTGCTGGAGGCGGTCAACTACCTCGAGCACTACGGGCTGGTCAGGCAGCGCACCGCCACCGGTCGCTACGAGCGGCCTGCCCCGGTGCACAGCTGGAACAGCGACCACATCGTCACCAACATCTTCCTGTACCACCTGCAGCGGCACAGCGATCATCACGCCTATCCCACCCGTCGCTACCAGACGCTGCGCAGCTGGGACGGCGCGCCGAACCTGCCGAGCGGTTACGCGAGCATGATCCTGCTCGCCTACTTCCCGCCGCTGTGGCGCAAGGTGATGGACAAGCGGGTGCTCGCGCACTACGGCGGCGACATCACGCGCGCCAACATTCACCCGGGCAAGCGGGACCGGGTCCTCGCGCGGTACGGGGCGGGGGATGGGTCATGAGCGAACGGAGAGAGCGAATCATGTGCCAGCGCGCTTCGCGCATGCCGGAGCCGAGCGTCAGCGAGGCGCGGGCATGAGCGAACGGAGAGAGCGAATCATGTGCCAGCGCGCTTCGCGCATGCCGGAGCCGAGCGTCAGCGAGGCGCAGGCATGAGCGCATATCGTTGTCCTGTCTGTGATTACATCTTCGATGAGGCCAAAGGCGCTCCGCACGAAGGCTTTCCGGCAGGCACCCCGTGGACCGATGTGCCCGACGACTGGTGTTGCCCGGACTGCGGCGTGCGCGAAAAGATCGACTTCGAACCGGCAGAGGTGACCAAGTGACCGAATACAAGCTGTACCAGTGCATCCAGTGCGGCTTCGAATACGACGAGGCGAAGGGGTGGCCCGAGGACGGCATCGCGCCGGGCACCCGATGGGACGACATCCCCGACAACTGGACCTGCCCGGACTGCGGCGCGGCCAAGGCCGACTTCTTCATGGTCGAGATCGAGCGGTCGTGAGATTTTGACTGCGGCGGACGCCCGTGACAACCTCGCGGGTATGCCGCGCACTGGACCGAGGGTTCCCTATCAGGAGGCGGCGCGGGAACTCCTGCGCACCTCCGTCCTCGACGCCATGCGCGAACTGCTGACCGAGCGGGACTGGTCCAAGATCACGCTCGGCGATGTCGCGGGCAGAGCCGGGGTGAGCAGGCAGACGCTCTACAACGAGTTCGGTTCGCGCGCGGGTCTTTCGCAGGCGTACGCGCTGCGGCTGGCCGACGACCTGGTCGACCACGTCCGCAGCGCCATCGCGGGCAACGAGGGCGATGTCCGCGCCGCCTTCCGGGAAGCGCTGTCCGGCTTCTTCCTGGACGCGGGCGCCGATCCGCTGGTGCAGTCGCTGATCGCGGGCGAGGTGAAGCTCGACCTGCTGCGCCTGATCACCCTGGACGCCGCGCCGCTCGTCGAACACGCCACCGAGCGCCTCGCCGCGGTGTTCCAGCACAGCTGGGTGGACGCCACGGAGGAGGAGTCGCTGGTGCTGGCGGGCGCGCTGGTCCGCATCGCGCTCAGCTACATTCCGACACCGCCCGCGCCGGGCCGCAACGCGCCCGCCGACCTGGCCCAGCTGCTCGGTCCCTACGTCGAGGCGATCCTGGCCGCTCGCGAAGTGGGCTGAACGGCTGCCCCCGATTCGCTCGGATAGGGGATCGCGCCCAGGGAAATGGGGGCCCCGGCCATGCTGGTTAGGGGATGCTTAGGGGCGCACCCCCGATTTGCTAGCGGTGTGCGGTGACTGGTATCACATGTGAAGTCACTGAAAAACCGACCACCACGCTTGTAACGGTCGACACGTTTCGTTTGCGAACTCCGGTGTAACGGAGGTCGCGCCTGTAAGTATTCTCATGCATCGGAGTCGGGTTTCATAATTAGCGGGGCAAACGTGCAATCGGTTGGCAAACCGTCGGGATCGGCCGATCCCAAACGCCATCTGTGGGTACTCGGCTTGATCGCGCCGGCCTCCGCGTTGCTGCCCTCGCAACTCGTGTTGCACACGGGCGCCGCGGTGTTCTGGTGGATCGGGCCGATCATCGTGCTGGCGATCATCCCGGTGCTGGACTGGGTGGTCGGCGAGGACGGCAGCAATCCGCGCGACGAGGACTACGAGCTGCTGTCCAACGATCGCTACTACCGGTGGTGCACCTACCTGTTCCTGCCGATCCAGCTGATCGGCTTGATCATCGCCGCCTACATGTGGGCGGGCGACGAACTGAGCGTGCTCGACAAGCTCGGCCTCGCCGCCACCCTCGGCTTCGTCAGCGGCATCGGCATCAACGCCGCGCACGAACTCGGCCACCGCGTCGAGCACCTGGAGCGCTGGCTGGCCAAGATCGCGCTCGCGCAGTCCGGGTACGGGCACTTCTTCGTCGAACACAACCGCGGCCACCACGTGCGCGTCGCGACGCCGGACGACCCGGCGAGCGCGCGGATGGGTGAGTCGCTGTGGGAGTTCCTGCCGCGCAGCGTCGCGGGCGGCTTCCGTTCCGCGCTGGCGCTGGAGAAGGAACGGCTGGCGCGCAAGGGCCTGCCATGGTGGACCGTGCACAACCACGTGCTGCAGGCGTGGTCCATGACGCTGGGTCTGTTCGGCGCGTTGATCGCCGCCTTCGGTATCGCGGTGCTGCCATGGCTGCTGTTGCAGGCCGCGATCGGCGCGGCCCTGCTGGAGACGGTGAACTACGTCGAGCACTACGGCCTGCTGCGCGAGCGCAGGCCGAACGGCAGCTGGGCTCGTTGCTCGCCGCGCGACAGCTGGAACAGCGACCGGCTCGTCACCAACATCTTCCTGTTCCACCTCCAGCGGCACAGCGACCACCACGCCAACCCGGGACGGCGGTACCAGACGCTGCGCAGCTCGGACCAGGCGCCGCAGCTGCCGGCAGGCTACGCGAGCATGATCGTCTTCGCGGCCATTCCTCCGCTGTGGCGCTCGATCATGGACCACAGGGTGCTCGCCCACTACGACGGCGACATCACCCGCGCGAACATCCAGCCGCGCAAGCGCACCCGGATCCTCGCGAGCTACCGGGCGACGGCCTGAGCGGTGCCGTCGGTCACGGCGGCGAGGCCGGGACGGGCGCGCGGTGCGTCCACGGGCGTTCAGCGACTAGCCTTGCATCGGTACAGCCGACCATGGAGAGGCAGATGACGACCTCAGAACTTCCCGCACGCACGTCCCTGACACCCGATGTCCGCAATGGCATCGACTACAAGGTGGCGGACCTGTCGCTGGCCGAGTTCGGCCGCAAGGAGATCCGTCTGGCCGAGCACGAGATGCCGGGTCTGATGGCGCTGCGCCGCGAGTACGCCGACGTGCTGCCGCTGAAGGGCGCGCGCATCTCCGGCTCGCTGCACATGACGGTGCAGACCGCCGTGCTGATCGAGACCCTCACCGCGCTCGGCGCGCAGGTGCGCTGGGCCTCCTGCAACATCTTCTCCACCCAGGACCACGCCGCCGCCGCGGTCGTCGTCGGCCCGCACGGCACCGTCGACGAGCCCAAGGGCACCCCGGTCTTCGCCTGGAAGGGCGAGACCCTGGAGGAGTACTGGTGGGCGGCCGAGCAGATGCTGACCTGGCCGGGCGAGCCCGCCAACATGATCCTCGACGACGGCGGCGACGCCACCATGCTCGTGCTGCGCGGCGCGCAGTTCGAGAAGGCCGGTGTGGTGCCGCCCGCCGACGAGGACCACTCCGCGGAGTACACGGTCTTCCTGAACCTGCTGCGCGAGCGCTTCGAGACCGACAAGGGCAAGTGGAGCGCGATCGCCGAGAGCGTCAAGGGCGTCACCGAGGAGACCACCACCGGCGTGCTGCGCCTGTATCAGTTCGCCGCCGCCGGTGAGCTGGTGTTCCCGGCGATCAACGTCAACGACTCGGTGACCAAGTCGAAGTTCGACAACAAGTACGGCACGAGGCACTCGCTCATCGACGGCATCAACCGCGGCACCGATGTGCTCATCGGCGGCAAGAAGGTGCTGATCTGCGGTTACGGCGATGTCGGCAAGGGCTGCGCGGAATCGCTTGCGGGACAGGGCGCTCGGGTGCAGGTCACCGAGATCGACCCGATCAACGCGCTGCAGGCGCTGATGGACGGCTACGACGTGGTGACCGTCGAGCAGGCGATCGGTAACGCCGACATCGTGATCACCTCGACCGGCAACAAGGACATCATCACCCTCGAGCACATGAAGGCGATGAAGGACCAGGCCATCCTCGGCAACATCGGCCACTTCGACAACGAGATCGACATGGCGGCGCTGGAGCGTTCCGGCGCAACGAAGTTGAACATCAAGCCGCAGGTCGATCAGTGGACCTTCGGTGAGACCGGCAAGTCGATCCTGGTGCTCTCGGAGGGTCGCCTGCTGAATCTGGGCAACGCGACAGGACATCCGTCGTTCGTGATGTCGAACAGCTTCTCCAACCAGGTGATCGCGCAGATCGAGCTGTGGACCAAGCCGGAGGAGTACGACAACGAGGTCTACCGCCTGCCCAAGCACCTGGACGAGAAGGTCGCCCGCATCCACGTCGAGGCGCTCGGCGGCACGCTGACCAAGCTCACCAAGGACCAGGCCGAGTACATCGGCGTCGACGTCGAAGGCCCCTACAAGCCGGACCACTACCGGTACTGAGCCTTCGCTCGGCCAGAGCGGCCCGGCAACCCGCGCGGTTGCCGGGCCGCTTCCTGTGTAAGCCTTTGCCGCGCAAGCATGTAGCCGCGCACGGTGCGGTCCGGCGATCGGCGGCGGGATCGGCGGTCGAGCCGGTCGTCGTCGGCCCCACCCACCGCGCGTGCGCGCCACCGGTGGCGGTGGACCCGGCCGAGGCCGCGATCGGTACTGTGACCTGCCATGGGTGCCCTGATCGTGGTGGAAGGTCTGGACGGCGCCGGGAAGCGCACGCTGACCGACGCCGTGATCGCCGCGCTCGCCGAGCGCGGCCTACGGACGGCGACGCTGGCGTTCCCGCGCTACGGGCGATCGGTGCACGCCGATCTCGCCGCGGAGGCGCTGCGCGGCGCGCACGGTGACCTCGCCGACTCGGTGTACGCGATGGCCTTGCTCTTCGCGCTGGATCGCGCCGAGGCGCGCGCGGAACTGGCGAAGCTCTTGGCGGACAACGACATCCTCATCCTGGACCGCTACGTCGCCTCCAACGCCGCCTACAACGCGGCCCGCCTGCACCAGTCCGCGGACGGTGAGATCGCGCGCTGGACAGCCGATTTGGAGTTCGGCCGGTTCGGTCTGCCGAAGCCGGACGTGCAGGTGTTGCTGGACGTCTCCACCGAGGTCGCCGCCGAACGTGCGCGCCTGCGCGGCGAACTCGACGAGTCACGGGCACTCGATGCGTACGAACGCGACGGCGAGCTTCAGCGCCGCACCCTGGAGGTGTACCGTGAGCTGGCCGAACGGAGCTGGCACGGCCGGTGGTGGACGTTCCGATCCGGTGACGATCCGGCATCGCTGGCCGCGCGTATCGCCGAAATGATTGCCGGATAGGGTTGGATGTGCGGCGGGTTCGCACCAGTGTTGGCGTGGCGGCCCGATCCTGGCCTGGGAGATGACAACATAGTAATTATGAAGCCGAAGATTCTGGTCGTCGACGACGATATGGCACTCGCTGAGATGCTCACGATCGTCCTGCGCGGGGAAGGGTTCGACCCGCATGTGGTCGGCGACGGTACGCAGGCACTGGCGGCGGTTCGCGAGATCCGCCCCGATCTGGTGTTGCTGGACCTGATGCTGCCCGGCATGAACGGCATCGATGTATGCCGTGTGCTGCGGGCCGATTCCGGAGTCCCGATCGTCATGCTCACGGCGAAGACCGACACGGTCGACGTCGTGCTCGGTCTGGAGTCCGGTGCCGACGATTACATCGTCAAACCGTTCAAGCCGAAGGAGTTGGTCGCCCGGGTGCGCGCCCGCCTGCGCCGCACCGAGGAAGAACCAGCGGAGCTGCTGTCGATCGCGGACATCGTCATCGACGTGCCCGCGCACAAGGTGAGCAGGGGCGGTGCGCAGATCTCGCTGACTCCGCTCGAGTTCGATCTGCTGGTGGCGCTGGCCCGCAAGCCGCGCCAGGTGTTCACCCGAGAGGTGTTGCTCGAGCAGGTATGGGGCTACCGCCACGCGGCCGACACCCTCCTGGTGAACGTGCACGTGCAGCGGCTGCGCGCCAAGGTGGAGAAGGATCCGGAGAATCCCGAGATCGTGCTCACCGTCCGAGGCGTCGGCTACAAGGCCGGACCGCCGTGACCGAAGGCGATGCTCAGCCCGCGGGCGCCCAGCGCCCGCAGGACGATGCGCCTGCCGCGGGTGACCGCGCGGGCGCACCGAGCGGGTTGTTGCCACGTCTGGAACACGCGCTCGCCCCGGTGGTTGCCTGGTTCAAGGAGGCGGGCACCGCGCTGGGTCATGTCTGGCGGCGGTCGCTGCAGCTGCGCGTCATCGTCTCGACGCTGACGCTCTCGCTGATCGTGATCACCATCCTCGGCGTCGTGCTGACCAGTCAGATCACCGACCGGCTGCTCGACGCGAAGATCAACGCGGCGGTCGAGGAGATGGATCGCGCCCGCAACACGGTGGAGAGCCAGCTGGCGGGCGTGCAGGACACGGGCACCCAGGAGCAGCGTCTCATCGACGCGCGCAACGCCCTGTCCAATCGCGGCGGCACCGGCCAATCCACGGGCGCCGCAGGCAGTTTCGATTCCGCGCTGAGCATCGTCGGCGGTATGCCGCAGCAGCAGATCGCGACCGGCCCGATCGGGGAGGTGCCGGAGGAACTGCGCCGGTTCGTGCAGCGCAACCAGGTCAGCTACCAGTTCGCCACGGTCGAGGACCCGGACGGCTACCACGGGCGCGCGCTGATCGTCGGCAGCCCGAGCGCCGAGGTGCCGACCCTGGAGATCTACCTGATCTTCCCGTTGGCCAACGAGGAGCGCAGCCTGGCGCTGATGCGCGGCACCATGATAATCGGCGGCCTGGTGCTGCTGGTCCTGCTCGCGGCGATCACCGCGCTGGTCACCAGGCAGGTGGTGCTGCCGATCCGGTCCGCGGCGCGGATCGCGAGCCGCTTCGCCGACGGTCGCCTCAAGGAGCGCATGTTGGTGCGCGGCGAGGACGACATGGCGCGGCTGGCACAGGCGTTCAACGAGATGGCCGAGAGCCTGTCCAACCAGATCACCCAGCTCGAGGAGTTCGGCAATCTGCAGCGGCGCTTCACCTCGGACGTGAGCCACGAGCTGCGCACCCCGCTCACCACCGTGCGGATGGCCGCCGACCTGATCCACGGCAGCAGCGAGGACCTGGACCCCGCGCTGGCGCGCAGCGCCGAGCTGCTCGTCACCGAGCTGGACCGGTTCGAGGGTCTGCTCAACGACCTGCTGGAGATCAGCCGCCACGACGCGGGCGTCGCCGAACTCCAGGTGGAGTCGCTGGACGTGCGGATGTGCGCGCGGGCCGCCATCTCGACAGTGCGTCATCTGGCCAAGGAATCCGGTGTCGAGGTCGTCATCGACCTGCCGGAGGATCCGCTGGTCGCCGAGGTCGACCCGCGCCGCGTGGAGCGGGTGCTGCGCAACCTGCTCGCGAACGCCATCGACCACAGCGAGGGCAAGCCGGTGCTGATCCGGATGCGCGGCGACGCCGAGGCCAACGCGGTCGCCGTCGTGGTGCGCGACCAGGGCGTCGGCCTGCGGCCCGGCGAGGAGAAACTGGTCTTCAACCGGTTCTGGCGGTCGGACCCGTCGCGCATGCGGCGCTCGGGCGGCACCGGCCTCGGACTCTCGATCAGCGTCGAGGACGCCAATCTGCACGAGGGCAGGCTGGACGCGTGGGGCGAGGTCGGCGTCGGCGCCAGCTTCCGGCTGACCCTGCCGCTGGTGCGCGGCCGCAAGATGGGCCCGAGCCCGCTGCCCCTGGAACCCGCGTTGCGCAGAACTCCGCCGCGGCCGCCCGAGCCCGACGATGCGCCGACTGTGCCGTTCCCGCACGGCGATCCGAGCGCGTTCGGCGAGCCCATCGGCGCGTTGGCGAACGGGACCGCATCGCCGGGCGCCACCGCCGCGGTGAACGGCGTCGCCGAGAGCGCGGAAGGCTCCGCTGAGCACACCGCGGCGACGGACGGTACCGGAGAGCCCACCGCGGCGCGCGACGGCGTCAGCGAGGCCGAGAAGGGGCCGGACGCGGCCGATGCGAACGGCTCCGGCAAGGTACTGACCGAACGCGGAGACGTACAGTCATGAGCATGCGGGCCGTCACATCCTCTCGACTCGCCGCGATAGGCGCGGTGCTGGTCACGGCGCTGCTGGCGATCAGCGGATGTGCGAGCCTGCCCGAGTCGTCGGCCCCGCAGGCGCTCGGCACGCTCAACCGGGAGCCCACCTCGGAAGGTCCGCCGCCGCCCATTCAGGGCCGCGATCCCGATCTGCTGCTGCGGGACTTCCTGCAGGCCACCGCCGACCCCTCGAACCGGCACCTGGCCGCCCGCCAGTTCATGACGCCTGCGGCCTCCGCGCAGTGGGAGGACGGCGCGAGCACGACGATCGTCGACAAGCCGGACACGCTGCGCGAATCGCGCGTCGGCGACAGGGCCACCTATGTGATCCGCGCGCAGAAGGTCGGCGAGCTCGCGCCCGACGGCGGCTATCGCGCGGTCGAGGGGATCGTCGAGAACAAGATCGAGATGAGCCGGGTCGACGGCGAGTGGCGCATCGACGAGCTACCGGACGGCGTCGTCATGGACCGGACGGCGTTCACCAAGTCCTATCGCCGCTACGTGCTCTACTTCCCCGACCCGGGCGGCGCCTCGATGGTGCCGGACATGCGCTGGATCTCGGCGTCCAAGAACCAGCTTCCCCAGCGCCTGCTCACCCTGCTCACCGAGGGCGCTCAGCGCGAGCTCGCCCCGGTGGTGCGCAACCAGCTGGCGCAGCCGGTCTCGCTGCGCGGCCCGATCACCAAGGCCAACGGCGACCCCGAGGAGGTCGGCGTCGGGCTCGGCGGCGTGCGCATCGACTTCTCGGGCGCCTCCGGGCTCAACCCGCGCGACCGCGAGCTGCTGGCCGCGCAGGTGGTGCTGACGTTGGCGGGCGCCGACGTCCTCGGCCCCTACATGCTGCTGGCCGACGGCAAACCGCTGGACGAGCGCTTCGCCGCGAACGGCTGGTCGGTCGCCGACGTGGAACAGCTCAGCCCCACGCTGTTCGCGCAGAACCGGATCGGATTGCACGCGCTGCGCGGCGGTGCGCTGACCCAGGTGAGCGAGAGCGGCGTGTCGAACGCGCCCGGCTACTTCGGGTCGGTCAACAACCTGCAGTCGGTGGGTCTCTCACCCGACGGGCAGTTGGTCGCCGCGGTCGCCGCCAACGGACGGCCGGCGCCCGAGCCGCCGCGCACCCTGATGGTCGGCACCTACGGCGGCAACGCTTTCCCGGTCGCCGAGGGCAACACGATCAGCAGGCCGTCCTGGACCGCCGACGGCAGCGCGGCATGGGCGGTCGTGGACGGCGACCGGGTGATCCGGGCGGTCAACGACCGTGGCACCGGCAATGTCTCGGTGCAGGAGGTGGACACCTCGGCGCTGAACGGATCCTGGTCCGGTCCGGCCTTCCGCGGTCCGATCACCGAATTGCGCATCTCCCGCACCGGCGTGCGGGCCGCCCTCATCGCCGACGGCAAGGTGTACGTGGCGGTGGTCGAGCGGCGGCCGGACGGCAAATACGCACTCACCTCACCGTTGCCGCTGGCCGTGAATCTGAGCACCCGCGCGCTCTCGCTGGACTGGCTCGGCGGCGACGCGCTCATCGTGGCGCGCGAGGGCAACGTCGACCCGGTGATCACCGTGGCCATCGACGGTTCCCAGCAGTTCCCGATGACCTCGCAGAACCTCACGGCCCCCGTCCGCGTGGTGTCGGCCTCCCCGACCACGCAGTACGTGGCCGATTCCCGTGGAGTGCTCGAGCTGACCAGCAAACCGACCAGCGAACTGCGCTATTGGACCGAGATTCCCGGCCTCGGATCCGACACCGCGCCGGTGCTGCCCGGCTGATCCGGCCGACGAATGTCGGTGGGCGGGTGCACACTTCGGCCATGGGAGCCGCCGAGCACATCGCCGCCCTGCTGGACTTCGTGCTGCCCGCCGCGTGTGCGGGCTGCGATGCGGCGGGCGTCGGATGGTGCCCCGGCTGTGCCGCGGCGCTGACGGACGGTCCGAGGCGGGTGCGCCCGCGCACCGATCCCGGCGTGCCCTGCTGGGCGCTCGCGCCGTACACCGGTCCAGCGCGCCGGGCGGTGCTCGCCGTCAAGGAACGCGGCAGGCGCGATCTGAGCGAACCGCTCGGGCTGGCGATGGCGCGCGGGCTGGCTCGCTTGCGTACGCCCGGGCGTCCCCTGGTGTTGGTTCCTGCGCCGAGCCGCGGTGGCTCCGCGCGGCGGCGCGGCGGGGACCCGGTGCTGCGGACGGCGCGGGCAGCCGCGGGGTGGCTACCGGATTGCCGGATGGTGCCGATGTTGCGCGTGTGGTGGGGTGTGCGCGATTCGGTGGGCTTGACACCCGATGAGCGCCAACACAATCTGCGTGGCCGGGTATCGGTGCGGCACAGGCCACTCGCGCGACAGGGTGGCGCGGGGAACGCCGAGGTCGTCGTGGTCGACGACGTGCTGACGACCGGTGCGACGGTCCGCGAATCGGTCCGCGCGCTAGGCCTGGCCGGAGTCGAAACAAGTGCCGTCCTGGTGACGTGTTCGGCTTGACTCCGGGAAATTTGCGTGAACACTGGCGGACCGCCCGTTGGCGTACTACCGTCGCGATCACACACCCGAACCGAGAGTTTGGAGGTGGCGCCTCGGACAACTTCGTGTCGCGCGATTCCCCGGTGTGAGCCAAGCCCGAAGGCGTCAGCCTGTCTGACAACGAATGGGCTCTCGCGCACCCTCGACCCCGGATATCGCACGGCGCGGCTCAATCCCGCCGCACGGGAAATCGGTCCGTGCGGCCAGATCCGGGAGGTACGCGTGACGACTTCTTCACGTCCTTCAGTGAAAGACGCAGATCCTTCGGTGCTGGATGCCGGCGCCTTGGATGCGACAGAGCAACCCGCAGCGGACCAACCACGGGCCACTCGCGCCGACATCGTGGTGAAAGGCCGCAATGTCGAGGTTCCCGATCATTACCGAATCTATGTCGCGGACAAACTCTCCCGTCTCGAACGCTTCGATCCGTCGATCTTCCTCTTCGACGTCGAGCTGTTCCACGAACGCAACCGTCGTCAGCGCAAAGCCTGCCAGCGCGTCGAGATCACCGCGCGCGGCAAGGGCCCGGTCGTCCGGGCGGAGGCATGCGCGGACAGCTTCTACGCCGCCTTCGAGTCGGTGACCGCCAAGCTGGAGAGCCGGCTGCGCCGCACCAAGGATCGGCGCCGGGTCCACTATGGGGAGAAGACCCCCGTCTCGGTCGCCGAGGCCACGGCCGAGCTGGTCGACGATCAGCTGTTCACTTTGACGAACGGCGTCTCCGCGGTGCACGAGCACCCCGGTGAGCGCGGCGAGCAGGAGCCCGAATACGAGGCAGGTCCAGGCCACATCGTGCGCACCAAAGTGCACACCGCGACTCCGATGACCGTCGACGACGCCCTGTACCAGATGGAGCTCGTCGGTCACGACTTCTTCCTGTTCCAAGACAAAGAGACCGATCGACCGTCGGTCGTCTATCGTCGTCACGCTTTCGACTACGGCCTCATCAGGCTCGCATAGCCAAGCGCCGAAACAGTCCGGCCGACGCCCTCGAGGGCGTCGGCCGATTCGTCTCCGCGTCGACCGCGGCCCGCGCGGCAGGCCACGCGCGGGCCAGCGCCAGTAGCTGTCGCAGCTCGGTATCGAGGTCGCGGGACTCGGGCGCGCCGGTCCGAGGCGCGGCGTGCACGGGACCGCAACCCTCGGCCTTGGCGTTGATCGCGTACGCGATCCGCATCGCGTAGCTCTGCACCGGTCCGGCCCCGGCGGGTATCGGGAGGTCTTGCGGCGCATACCTGTTGAGGTGGAGCAAGGCGTCGCGGATCTCGACGGTCATCCGGATCAGCTTGACCTCCGGCTCGTCGCGTCCGTTCGACGCGGGATCGAGCACGATCTCCGGCACCGCGCCCGTCACATCCGTCCAGAGCGGGACGAGCCGATGGCAGAGACGCCGGGACCGATCCCAGCCCGCACGTGTCGCCAGCAGGTCGAACAGCGGCACGGCGAGCAAAGTGGCGGTGAGCACGATGACGGTGAAGGTCGGCCACGCCCAGCGGATCAGATCCGGGTCCTCGACGTGCACCCAGCCGCCGAACAACAGCGCCGAGAACGGCAAGCTGCTCGCCCCGACGGCCAACGCCGTGAGCAGCGCGCCGTAGACGAGTCGCTCCCGGCGGGTAGCGTCCTCGCTGACCAGTTCGCGGTACAGCACCTGCGCCATCCGGCGGCCGCACGCGATCGCGGGCAGGCAGAACGCCAGCGCTGAGACCGCCGACCACACGTCGGGCGTCTCGCCGAGCAGTGTGCCTTGCTCCCTGGCGGGTGTGCCGACGATCAGGATGACGGCGCCGCAGGCGGCGGCGATCAGGTCGTAGCGGCGCTGGCGCCGCCGCGCGCCGTTCGGGTCGGCGCCCGACCACAGCATGGCCGCGCCGTAGGCGCTCATGATCGCGAAGAGCATGCAGCCCATGGAGAGTTGGTGCATCAGGCTGCCGTGCCGCGGCGCGATTCCGCGCTCCAGCAGCAGCATTCCGATGCACGCCCACGCCAGCGCCCGGTTGAACAGCCGATCGGTGACGGTCTGGTGCAGCAGCGCCCAACGGCCGAACGTCACCATGGCGACGAACCCGATCAGCGGCGCCGCGACGACGCCGGGGACGGGCGAGTTCACCTGCGTCGGTCGCGGAAGAACGTGCGGTGCAACAGGGAGTCGCGGCGCGGCGGGCGCATCGCCTGCAGCATCACCATGTCGGCGAAGGTCTCGGCGTCGCGTTCTCTGCTGGTGCCGTAGTCGGTGCGACCGAGCACGTGCGCAATGGATTCCGGCGAGATCGATGGCAGCAGCTCGGCCACGGCGGCGAGGGTGTGCGTGGTCTGGTCGCTCGGGGCGGGCTCCGATTCCGGGCCGTGCCCGAGCAGCATGTGTCCGAGTTCGTGGGCGATGATGTGCTCGGCGTGCCATTCGGTGGTGTCGGCGCCGTACACGATGACATCGCTGTCCCGCTTGGCGATCCACAGCCCGCTGCCGGTGCCGCAGCCGGCGCCCGCGAGCACCGCGGTGTCCACCGGCTGCAAGGTGATCGGGCGGTCGCGGAACTCGGCGACGGCGTCGAGGTAGGTATTCAGATTCCACGGATGCGGTATCGGTACGTTTCGGGAAAGTTCCCGGAACCGGGTGTCCATACCGGCCATGCGATGCGCTCTCCTACAGCAAGTTCCGCGGTCCCGCCCCGTGTAGCTGACGATGGTACCCAGGATGGTGCGTGGTGGGCGACCCCGCGGTCGGCGCCTGCTTTCCGATGCGGGTCAGCGCGGCAGGTCGCTCGATCCCGCGGCGACGTCCTCGGTGCCGCGGATCAGCCGGGCGAGCATGGCCCGGTCCACGTCGGAGCCGCGCAGCGCGATGCTGGCGACATTGGCGTCGCGCATGGTGGCCAGCAGCTCGAGCTCCCTGTCGATGCTCGCGGCGGCCTGTCCGGTGGTGGTCAGATACCGTGGCGCGACGCCGAAGCAGGAGGCGATCGCCGCCAGTAGTTCGAATTCGACTGCCGCGCCGTCGTGTTCGTCGTCGAAGCGACCGCCGCGCAGCTCTTCGAGATAGCTGGCGGCGACCGCGCGCCGCAGCTGGCCGCTGACCTGTTCGGCGACGGATTCGGTGCTGCGTTCCGGCGCCGAGCGCGGATGCATCACCGCGAAGAGCCGGTTGATCTTGTGGCTCAGCGGTAGGCGGGTGGCCTCGGTCATGTCGATCACCTCAGTGCTTGCCGTTGCGATTCGGCGCGGTTGCGCTGTTGGCGGCCAGCCACCTGGCCCGGAACTGAGCCTCGGTCCCTTGGCTCACGTTCTCGGTGCGGCCGGCCAGCCAGCGTCGATAGCGGCGTTCCTCGAGTTCGGTCGCGTCGTCGGTGTCGGCGGGGACCTCGAGCAGATGCGCGAACGCCATTTCCACCAGCGGGTGCAGCTGGCGGCCCGGTCCGCCGTTGCGCTCCAGCATTACGGTCGCGTACCGGGCGGAGAGCCGGGACACCACCCGGTTCAGGTCCGAGATCGCCTCCACCACCGTGGGTTCGGTGGTCTGACCGCGTTCCACGGCGTCGGTCAGGCGGCCGGTGGCGGCGAGCAGTCCGGTGAGGTCGGAGATGTCGAACCGGATCGAGGTGGGGCCGGCCACGATCGACTCGTCGCCCGCGTGCTCGCCCCCTGCTTCCTTCGGCGCGGGCGCGCCGCCCGCGTACGCGCGCGCCGCACTGCCTGGCAGCCAGCGCAGCGGGGCGTCCAGCTTGTTCAGCGTGTGGGTGCTGATCGCGGCGTCGCCGTCCTCGATCTTCCGGATCGTCGGCGCGGAGGGCCCACCCAGATCGCCGATCTGGAGCTGCGTGAGGCCGAGCTCGTCTCGGCGTTCCTTGATGATTCGGCCGAAGCGCTTCTGCCGCGACAGCTCCGAAGGGCTTCTCATAGTGGGCGTCATAGTATGCCGAACTCCGGGCGAATGACAACTTCATAGAAAAGATTTGAAAAATCAGTGGAAAGAACGCTACTGTTCTTTCTGCGCCGGATGCGCGGTGCCGGCACTCGACGCGGTTCCGGGACGAGCAGGGGCGTTCGACGGAACGGGCGCTCCAGCCTGCGGCGCAACGGCGCGCCGCAGGTCGGCTCAGCGGCATCTGGAGGGGATCGCTGAGCCGCTCTGGGGCGCGCACGTTCGTCGCGTGGCATCGAATCCGGGGTCGTGGGGGACGGAAAGCCTGCCCGCCCGGAGGGGTGCGGGGAGGCGTTTTCCCGTCCGTTTCCCGTCCGTTGGCGTGGACGCGAAAACTTACTTCGGAGTAAGTTTGTGTTCTACGTCTCTGGAAAGGAATTCGCATGGCTTCCGACGCCGCTCGCCGTGCCGTTGTCGTGTCCGGTGCGCGCACCCCGTTCGTGCGGGCGTTCACCGGCTTCACCCGAATGGACTCCATCGCGCTTGCCGACGCCGCCGTTCGCGGTCTCCTGGAGCGCACCGGGCTGCCGGGCGCACAGGTGCAGGCCATCGTCTGGGGCGGGGTGATCCTGCCGAGCGCCGCGCCCAACATCGCCAGGGAGATCGCCCTCGACCTGCGCCTCGACCCCGGCTGCGAGGGCTACACGGTCACCAGGGCGTGCGCGTCCGGTCTGCAGGCGGTGACCGCCGCCGCGGCCGCGATCGAGCGCGGCGAATACGACATCATGATCGCGGGCGGCAGCGATTCCACCAGCAACGCCGAGGTGAAACTGCCGCAGAAGCTGGTGCACGCGGGCGCCCCGCTCGCGCTCGGCAAGCCGAAGCTGAAGGACTACCTCTCGGCGGCAGCGCAATTGGCGCCGTTCACCGACATCCTGCCGAGCAGGCCGAAGATCGCCGAGCGCACCACCGGCGAGGTGATGGGCGAGTCGGCGGAGAAGATGGCCCGCATCCACGGCGTCGGCCGGGCCGAGCAGGACGAGTTCGCGGCCCGCTCGCATCAGCGCGCGGCGGCGGCCATCGCTTCCGGGCGATTCGACGACGAGGTGCTGCGGGTGCGCACGCCCGACGGCACGGACATCGAGCGCGACGGACTCGTCCGCGCCGACACCAGCGTCGAGAAGCTGGCCAAGCTGAAGCCGGTGTTCGCCGCGGACGGCACCGTCACCGCGGGCAACGCCAGCCCGCTCACCGACGGCGCCTCGGCAGTGCTGCTGATGAGCGAGCAGAAGGCTCGCGAGCTCGGCTACCGGCCGCTGGCCGCGTTCCGATCCTGGAGCTATGTCAGCGTCGACCCCACCGACCAGGTGCTCATCGGGCCCGCCATCTCCATGCCGCGCGCGCTGGACAAGGCCGGAATGACGTTGTCGGACATCGACTTCGTCGACATCCACGAGGCCTTCGCCGCCCAGACGCTTTCGGTGCTCAGCGCGCTCGCCAGCGACGAATGGGCCAAGACCCGGCTGGACCGCGACACCGCCGTCGGCACCGTGGACATCGACAAGCTCAACGTGCACGGCGGCTCCGTCTCCCTCGGCCACCCTTTCGGCGCCACCGGAGCCCGCATGGTCACCACGATGGCGAACGAACTCGCCCGCACTGGCAAGAACACCGCCCTGCTCGGCATCTGCGCGGCGGGCGGCATCGGCGCGTCGGCGGTGCTCGAGCGAGTGTGAGCTGTGTTTTTGGCGCGCTGGCGCGCGCGGGTTCGCGGCCTCTTATGTCTCGCTTCTGAGCGGTCGAGACTCGCGACTTCGTCGCATGCGCTTCGACCGCTCAGAAGCGAGACGGCCGCGAACGGGCTCGTAAGACTCGCCCTGGGGTGGTTGGGTGAGCGCGGATATTGCGTCCGGTTGTTAGGAGCGCTTCCGTCGGCTGATCCGATTCAGAACGCCGCCACCGAGCCATGGTGCGGTTCGTCAGGGTGCGGCGTGTCCATCGCCGCGCTCGTCGGCGGTTCGGTCGCAAATCCGGTTCCGCCGAAGGTTTCTCGGTGCACCGCCTCGGAGAGCGGGCGTCCGGTGCGCCAGCCGAAGCGTTCCAGGTCTGGGACCGTTTGGAATTCGTGCACCGGACCGACGCAAAGCCATGCGACGGGGCGGATACCGGGCGGCAGGCCGACCAGGTCGGCGAGGAACGCCGGATCGTAGAACGACACCCAGCCCACTCCGATGCCCTCGGCGGTGGCGGCCAGCCATAGGTTCTGGATCGCGAGAACGGCCGAGTAGACGCCTGTTTCGGGGACGGTGGCGCGGCCGAGCACCTGCGGGCCGCCACGGTCGTGGTCGTAGCTGACGACGATGCCGGTGCCGCTCTCGACGATGCCCTCGATCTTGATCGGCTGAAAGGTCGCGGCCCGCTCGGGCGGCAGCGCGTCGTGAAACTCGACACGCTTGTCCGCCACGTGTTCGGCGAAGCGGCGCAGCGTCGCAGGATTCCGCACCACGACGAAATCCCATGGCTGCGAATTGCCCACGCTGGGCGCCCGGTGCGCGGCATCGAGAATCCGCCACAGCGTGGCCTCGTCGACGGGCGCCCCGGTGAATTCGGCGCGCACGTCGCGGCGCAACCGGATGGCCTCGTAGACGCTCAGTCGATCTTCGCTCACCCGGTCAGTCAACCAAAGCGGACCGGCGGGTTTGCACCCGCCGGTCCGCTTCGAAGGTTCGCTAGCGCGCCGCGCCGATAGTCCGCGACGCTTTGCCGGTGCGCAGCCTCACCGAGCCAGCCGGAGTGCGGGCTCACGGCGTGCCGCGCGGCGCGCGATGCGCCGCTTGCCCTCGGCCAGTGCGGTACGCAACCCGCGGCGCTTGCCGGTGACCGGGTCGATGGTGGTGACGGCGTTGCCGCCGAACCTGCGCTCGGAGGCGGTCTCCGGGGCATCGTCGGCCGTGTGGCGCAGGTACTTGTTCGGCAGCGCGAGTTTGAGAATCGTGCGCCAGGCCTTGAAGTACTGCACCGGAAGCGATCCGGTGGTGTAGGGCAGGTCGTACTTGTCGCACAGCGCGCGCACCCGCACCGCGATGTCGGCGTAGCGGTTGCTCGGCAGATCGGGGAACAGGTGGTGCTCGATCTGGTGGCTCAGGTTGCCGGTCATGAAATGCATGACGGGGCCGCCGGAGATGTTGGCGCTGCCGAGCATCTGACGCAGGTACCACTCGGCCTGGGTCTCGCCGTCGATGTCGGCCTTGGTGAACTTCTCCGCGCCGTCGGGGAAGTGGCCGCAGAAGATCACCGCGTTGGACCACACGTTGCGGATCATGTTGGCGGCCAGGTTCGCGGTGAGCGTGGAGAAGAACAGCGGGCCGGTGAGCGCGGGGAAGATCACGTAGTCCTTGAGCACCTGTTTGCCGACCTTGGTCAGCACCTCGCTGCGCTTGCGTTCGAACTCGGCGCGCTCCGGGCTGCCCTCCCTGTACCGGCCCGCGGCCAGCTTGCCGAGCTCGAGGTGCTGGATCGCAACGCCGTACTCGAAGAACAGTTGCAGCAGCAGGTTGTAGACCGGGTTGCCGATGTTGAACGGCTTCCAACGCTGGTCGCGGGTGACCCGCAGCAGGCCGTAGCCGATGTCGTCGTCCATGCCGAGGACGTTGGTGTACTTGTGGTGCAGGTAGTTGTGGGTGTGCTTCCAGTGCTTGGACGGGCCGGTGTTGTCCCACTCCCACGAGCTGGAGTGCACCTCGGGATCGTTCATCCAATCCCACTGCCCGTGCATGACGTTGTGCCCGATCTCCATGTTCTCGATGATCTTGGCGGTGCCGAGCAGGGCGACGCCGGCCAGCCAGGCGGGCGGTAGGAAACCGGCGTAGAGCACGGCGCGCCCGCTGATCTCCAGCGCGCGCTGCAGCCTGATGACATTGCGGATGTACCGCGCATCCGATTCACCGCGCGAGGATTCGATTTCCCGCCGGATCGCGTCGAATTCCGCGCCGAGCGCCTCCACATCGGCGGCGGTGAGGTGCGCGTACTCCTTGACATCCGAGATCGCCATGGTGGTTACAGTACCGTAAGTTACGACACCGTAGGTTATGGGATTCGCGTCTCTGCTGTGGCAAATCCCGCATTGCCGTCGTGACCGTCGAATGCTATATCAGGCGCGTCGCCAGCGCGCGGGGAAGACCTTCTCCCGCACGCCCTTCCGCCGCAGCGCCGCCCGCTCGGCGCGCGCCTTCTCCTGCAGGGTGAGCTTGGCCTCGCGCAGCAGCTCCTTCTCCTGCGTGGCCTTCTCCTTCAGCGCCCGCTTGGCCTCACGCAACACCTCTTTCTCGTGCCGAGCTTTCTCCTCCAGCACAACCTTCGCCTCGTGCAACGCCGAGCGGAGGCCGCGCCGCTGACCGGTCTCCGGATCGGTCAGCAGCCAGTTGTTGTCGGCCCAGCGCTCGGTGCTCGGCAGCGTGATGCCGGCGAACTTGCGCTCCGACGAGGTCTCTGGGGCGTCGTCGGCGGTCCGCTTGAGGAATCGGTCCGGCAGCGCCAGCTTGTGGATGGTGCGGAAGGCGAGCAGGTACTGCTTGGCCAGCGAGCCCGTGGTGTAGGGCAGGTCGTACTTGTCGCAGAGTTCGCGTACCCGCGCTGCGATCTCCGGGTACCGGTTGCTCGGCAGGTCGGGGAACAGGTGGTGCTCGATCTGGTAGCAGAGGTTGCCGCTCATGAAGGCCATCGCGGGCCCTGCCTTGAAGTTCGCGCTGCCGAGCATCTGGCGCAGGTACCACTCCGCGCCGGTCTCGTCCTCGAGCTGCTCGATGGTGAACTTCTCCGCGCCGTCGGGGAAGTGGCCGCAGAAGATCACCGCGTAGGCCCACAGGTTGCGCACCAGGTTGGCGGTGGCGTTGGCCTTCAGCGTCGACTTCCACGCGGGACCGGTCAGCGCGGGATAGATCAGGAAGTCCTTGGCGACCTGGCGCGCGATCTTGCGGGCGAACTCCCGGTTCGGCGCCGACAGCAGTTCCCGGCGCGGGACACCGGACAGCTCCTTCTCGATGCTCCAGTCGTGCAGCGCGATGCCCCACTCGAAGGTCGCGGCCAGCACGAGGTTGGCCAGCGGCTGCACCAGGTGGATCGGGCGCCACTCTTCGTCGCGGGTCATCCGCAGGATGCCGAAGCCGAGATCCTCGTCCTTGCCGAGGACGTTGGTGTAGGTGTGATGGGAGTAGTTGTGCGCGCGCCGCCACTGCGACGACGGCCCGGTCATATCCCATTCCCAGGTGCTGGAGTGGATCTCCGGATCGTTCATCCAGTCCCACTGCCCGTGGCTGACGTTGTGCCCGAGCTCCATGTTCTCGATGATCTTGGCGACCGAGAGCAGCGCGGTGCCCGCGAGCCAGGCCCAGCGGTTGCGGCTGCCGAACAGCACCGCGCGCCCGGCGACCTCGAGGCCGCGCTGGGCCGCGATGGTGCGGCGGATGTATTTCGCGTCGCGTTCGCCGCGGGAAAGCTCCACGGACCGCCGGATGCTGTCGAGTTCCTGCCCCAGGGTCTCGATATCGGCGGCCGTGAGGTGGGAGAACGATTGGATATCGGTGATGGCCACCGGAGTCCCTTCTCTGCTCGACTTATGCGGTCGAGGGTACCTGCGCTTCAGACGATATGGATGTTGTCTGCGGCGGAGCCCTGCGTGGTCACGCTGCGCTACCGCCTCCGGGCCTGACCGCCTCAGACGTCGAGTGTGCAATCACCGGCGGCGGCCGAGATACAGGTCTGCACCTTGTCGCCCTCGCGGCGCTCCTCGCCGTTGCGCAGGTCCCGGGCGTGTCCGGAACTCAATGTCACCACACAGGTCTGGCAGATACCCATCCGGCAGCCGAACGGCATCTGAACCCCGGCCGACTCGCCCGCCTCGAGCAGGCTGGTCGCGCCGTCGACCTCGACGCTGCGGCCGGACTTGCCGAAGCTGACGGTGCCGCCCTCGCCGATCGCCGAGCGTTCGATCTCGAACCGCTCCACGTGCAGCCGCTCGCCGATGCCCGCCGCGCGCCAGTGCTGTTCGATCTCGTCCAGCATCGCGGCGGGGCCGCAGGCCCAGGTGTCGCGTTCGCGCCAATCCGGGAACTTCGCGTCCAGGTCGGCGAGCGCGAACTTGCCCTGTTCGCCGGTCAGGTGCAGGTGCGGCTGGAAGCTCGGGTGCCGGTCGTGCAGCTCGCGCAGTTCCCCGGCGAACATCACGTCCTCGGCGGTGCGCGCCGAATGCAGATGCACCACGTCGGACACCACGCCGCGCCGGTCCATCGCCCGCAGCATCGACATCACCGGGGTGATGCCGCTGCCCGCGGTGAGGAACAGCACCTTGGCGGGCGGCGGGTAGGGCAGCACGAAACCGCCCTGCGGCGCCTGCAACCGGACGATCGTGCCCGGCTTGACGCCGCCGACGATGTGGCTGGACAGGAAGCCCTCCGGCATCGCCTTCACGGCGATCGAGATGACGCGCTTGCCGCCGTGCTCGGGGGCGCTCCAGTCCGGCGGGCAGGTCAGCGAGTACGAACGCCAGTGCCAGCGGCCGTCGACGAGCAGGCCGATGCCGATGTACTGGCCCGGCTGGAACTTGAAGTCGAAACCCCAGCCCGGCTTGATCACCAGGGTCGCCGAATCCGCGGTCTCCTTGCGCACGTCGACGATCCGGCCGCGCAGTTCGCGCGCCGACCAGAGCGGATTGGCCAGGTGCAGGTAGTCGTCGGGCAGCAGCGGCGTGGTCACTCGGGCGACGGCCCCGCGCAACACGTTGAGCCGACCTCCGCGATCGGCGACGCTCGCCGCGGGCGCTTCGAGCCAGTCGCGAACATTCTTGAAGACCATCGGTGCCGTTCGTCTTTCTGTCGAGGTGGCGACCGCCGTCGGGGTCGCTCTCGGCTAGGTTACGGCATCGTAGGTTAGCGGGCACGGGCGACCGCGCGCCCGCTTCCCGCCGCGGCTTCGAAACGCTTCCGGCCCAACGTGATTCGACCCGAGGATACGACCCGGCGTCTTCGCCACAACGCGGTTCCGCGCAGGGCATCCGACCCGACCGCGATCGAGTTCAGAGCAATTCGAGCAGGAACGGAAGTTCCTGCGCGGCGTACCAGGCGAGCTGGTGGTCCTCCGCGTCGCCGAGCACGAATTCGGCGTCGGCGTCACCGAGATCGGCCGCGTCGATGACGTCCACCGCCTTGGCCACCTCCGGCTCGGCCTCGGCCAGGTCGACGTGGATCGAGGCGATCCGCTCGTAGCCGATCGGCCCCGCGAGCTTGACCACCGCGTCGTCGAGGTCGGGCCGCAGCTTGGCGCCCGTGACGTCCGCGGCGATCACGGCCCGCCGGTACACCGGGCCGCCGGACGGCCGCGCCGCCGCGGGTTCGCCGTCCTCGATGTCCTCGACGATGGCCTCGCGTTCGGCGGCGAGCAGGCGCAGCGAGGCGCGGGCCGCCTCCAGCATCGCGACCTCGGCCAGCTCCTCGTCGTCGCCGGACGCGTAGGCCTCGCGCAGCGCGGGCGTGACCGCGAAAGCCGTGCCGCCGATCGGGAAGATCTCCCGCTCCTCGACCAGCGCGCGCAGCATCGGCACCGTCGCGGGTACGTACACCCGCAGTATGTTCTTCTGATCAGGCGCAGGCACCGAGCATCTCCTCCATGGACTCGTGCACCGCGGCGGCCAGCACCTCGATATCGGCCATCGCGTCGCGGTCGGCGTTGAGTCCGTAGAAGACCCGCCCGTCGTAGGACGTGATCCCGATGCTCGAGGCCTGATTGCGCAGCAGCGGCGACACCGGATACATCTCCAGCATCCGCGCGCCGCCGATGTACATCGGCGTCTGCGGACCCGGCGCGTTGGTGATCACCAAGTTGAACGTGTGCTCTGCGAACGTACTCGCCGCCCGCACGCTCATCGCATGCAGGCTGGCCGGAGCGAACCCGGCCATGTGCACCAGCGTGCGCGCACGCACCCCGCGCCGGGCCTTGCTGTTGGCCTCGGTGGCGTGTGCGATGTGCGAGAGCCGCATCACCGGATTGGGCTCGCCGACCGGCAGATCCAGCAGGAACGAGGACACCTCGCTCGCCGGCTCGAGCCGATCCCGGTCCGGGCCTTCGACGTACACCGACATCGGCACCACCGCGCGCAGCGTGGTCGATTCGATCAGCGCCTCACCGCGGGAGAGCAGCCAGTTGCGCAGCGCCCCGGTGACCACGGCGAGGATCGCGTCGTTGGTCGAGCAGTCGAAGCGGTGGCGGATCTTGCGGTAGTCGTCCAGGTCGGTGCGCACCACGTCGAAGCGGCGGCTGCGCGAGGTGCGCGCGTTGAGCGGGCTGTCCGGCGCGCCGATCGCGGCGGTGCGCACCGCGGAGACGACCGAGTCGACCGCGCGGCCCGCCGCGCCGATCATCGCGAAGGCGTCCGCGCTCGCGTCGCGGGCCACCTCGAGCGCCTCACGTGGCTGGGCAGCCAGATGAGTGAGCGCGCCGACCAGCAGCTCCACGTCGGTGGGTTCGCGAGGCGCCACCCAGGCGTCGTCGGCGAGGCCGCGCGGCGACGGGCTCGCATCGAGGATGACGTGCCCGATCTCCAGCGCGCCGATGCCGTCGACCAGCGCCGAATGGGTCTTGGTGAAGATGGCGCTGCGGCCCTCGCTGAGCCCTTCGATCAGATACATCTCCCACAGCGGCTTGCTCTGGTCGAGCGGCCGCGATGCCAGCCGCGCGACCAGGTCGTGCAGCTGTTCGTCGGTGCCGGGACTCGGCAGCGCGGAGCGGCGGATGTGATAGGTGATGTCGAAGCGGCTGTCCTCGACCCACACCGGTCTGCCGAGCGCGAACGGGATCTCGCGCACCTTGCGCCGGTAGCGCGGGACCAGGGAGAGCCTGCTTTCCACCAGATCGACGAGCCGGTCGTAGTCGAGGGGCGATTCGCCGTCGAGGAGGCCGTCGGTGTTGCGGACGATCGCGAGCGAGCCGATGTGGATCGGATTGCTGCTCGACTCGAGCCGATAGAACGCCGCGTCCTGCGGCGTCAAACGCGTGATCACGCTGCCCGGTGCTCCTTCCGATGCCGTGTCCCCGCCCCATTGTCGTTCGCGACAAGGAAAAGGTGGTGGATCCTGTGGCATATCCAGCGAAATCGGTACAGATCTTTACCCTTGGCAGCCCCCGGGGCAGGGTTGTCCGAGCTCGTTCGAGCGGGATGGGGTTTCGAGAAGGGTGGGGACTGCACAGTCGGCGACCGTCGCTTTCGCTCGCTCCGTATCAGGAGATCACGAGCCGCACTGCCCTTGCCGTCCCGCGCATATGCCGCTGCCACCGGCGCGTCGGACCCCTGCCATCGTATGGCACCTTCCTCCGAAGCGGCTCGGCTCGAGTGTGATTCGCCCCCGGTTTGCGGCGCGGCCGACGGACGCCGAGGCGTTGACCCGCGGATTCGCGTCCGCCACGGCCGTCGCACGCACCGCGAGGCGAGTACGGTGAGAAGCGACGCCTCGCGGCCGCCGCGGCGATGGCGCCCAGTACACACAGCCGGACGCGGCGCGTTCCGAGCCCACGCACATGGCCAGGGCGAACGCGGACGTCGCTAGCATGGTTGCAGCATTACCATGAGGCGTGCTGCGGATTCCGCCGTGCCCGGCGGAAGATGTGGGGGCCGAACATTTGACACACCGACCAGAGGACTGACGAGACCCGTGCCTGCGCTGACACTGACGAGGTTGCTACGGATTGGTGAGGGTCGCACCGTCAAGCGGCTCGCTCATCTGGCCGACGAGGTCCTCGCGCTCGACGCGGAGTACGAGCAGCTCACCGACGGGGAGCTGCGCGCGAAGACCGACGAGTTCAAGCAGCGCTACGCCGACGGCGAGAGCATCGACGACCTGCTGCTCGAGGCGTTCGCGGTAGCGCGCGAGGCGTCGTGGCGGGTGCTCAACCAGAAGCACTACAAGGTCCAGGTGATGGGCGGCGCCGCGCTGCACCTCGGCAACATCGCCGAGATGAAGACCGGTGAGGGCAAGACGCTGACCTGTGTGCTCCCCGCCTACCTCAACGCGCTGTCCGGCGACGGCGTGCACGTCGTCACCGTCAACGACTACCTCGCCAAGCGCGACGCGGAGTGGATGGGCCGCGTGCACCGCTTCCTCGGCCTCGAGGTCGGCGTCATCCTCGGCGGGATGAGCCCGGCCCAGCGCCGCGCCGCCTACAACGCCGACATCACCTACGGCACCAACAACGAGTTCGGCTTCGACTACCTGCGCGACAACATGACGCACTCGCTGGACGACCTGGTGCAGCGCGGGCACAACTTCGCCGTGGTCGACGAGGTCGACTCCATCCTGATCGACGAGGCGCGAACCCCGCTGATCATCTCCGGCCCTGCCGACGCGTCGTCGAAGTGGTACGCCGAGTTCGCGCGCATCGCGCCGCTGCTGAAGAAGGACGTGCACTACGAGGTCGACATCAAGAAGCGCACCATCGGCGTGCACGAGGCGGGCGTCGAGTTCGTCGAGGATCAGCTCGGCATCGACAACCTGTACGAGGCCGCCAACTCGCCGCTGGTCAGCTACCTGAACAACGCCGTCAAGGCCAAGGAGCTCTACCAGCGCGACAAGGACTACATCGTCCGCGACGGCGAGGTCATCATCGTCGACGAGTTCACCGGGCGCATCCTGGTCGGCCGTCGCTACAACGAGGGCATGCACCAGGCGATCGAGGCCAAGGAAGGCGTCGAGATCCAGCCGGAGAACCAGACGCTGGCCACCATCACGCTGCAGAACTACTTCCGCCTCTACGACAAGCTCTCCGGCATGACCGGTACCGCCGAGACCGAGGCGGCCGAGCTGCACCAGATCTACGGCCTCGGGGTCGTGCCGATCCCGACGAACAAGCCGATGGTGCGCGCCGACCAGTCGGACCTGATCTACAAGACCGAAGAGGCCAAGTTCTCCGCCGTGGTCGACGACGTCACCGAGCGGCACGAAAAGGGCCAGCCGGTGCTGATCGGCACCACCAGCGTCGAGCGCTCGGAGTACCTGTCCAAGCAGTTCACCAGGCGCGGCATCCCGCACAACGTGCTGAACGCGAAGTTCCACGAGAAGGAAGCCGAGATCATCGCCGAGGCGGGCAGGCCGGGCGCGGTCACCGTCGCCACCAACATGGCGGGCCGCGGTACCGACATCGTGCTCGGCGGCAACCCGGACATCATCGCCGACATCCTGCTGCGCAAGCAGGGCCTCGACCCGGTGGAGACGCAGGCGGAGTACGAGGCCGCCTGGCATCCGACCCTGGAGCAGGTCAAGCAGCAGACCGAGGAGGACGCGGAGGCGGTTCGCGAGGCGGGCGGTCTGTACGTGCTCGGCACGGAGCGCCACGAGTCCCGGCGTATCGACAACCAGCTGCGCGGTCGTTCCGGCCGTCAGGGCGATCCGGGCGAGTCGCGCTTCTACCTGTCACTGGGCGACGAGCTGATGCGGCGCTTCAACGGCGCGGCGCTCGAGGCGATCATGACCCGGCTCAACCTGCCGGACGACGTGCCGATCGAGGCGAAGATGGTCTCCAAGGCGATCAAGAGCGCGCAGACCCAGGTCGAGCAGCAGAACTTCGAGATCCGCAAGAACGTCCTCAAGTACGACGAGGTGATGAACCAGCAGCGCACCGTCATCTACGGCGAGCGCAACCGGATCCTGCGCGGTGAGGACATGGAGGGCCAGGTCCAGAACATGATCACCGACGTGATCACCGCCTACGTGGACGGCGCCACCGCCGACGGCTACGTCGAGGACTGGGATCTGGACAAGCTGTGGACCGCGCTGAAGACCCTCTACCCGGTCGGCGTGGACTACAAGGAGCTGACCGGTGAGACCGGCATCGGCGAGGCGGGCGACCTGACTCGCGACGAGCTGCTCGACGCCCTGCTCGACGACGCGCACGACGCGTACGACAAGCGCGAGCAGGAGATCGACGGCCTGGCCGGCGAGGGCTCCATGCGCAATCTCGAACGGCAGGTGCTGCTTTCGGTGCTGGACCGCAAGTGGCGCGAGCACCTCTACGAGATGGACTACCTCAAGGAGGGCATCGGCCTGCGCGCCATGGCGCAACGGGATCCGCTGGTCGAGTACCAGCGCGAGGGCTTCGACATGTTCGCGGCCATGCTCGAGGGCCTGAAGGAGGAGTCGGTCGGCTTCCTGTTCAACCTCCAGGTCGAGGTGCAGCAGCCGCAGCCCACCGGCGTCACCGTCGACCCCGGCCTGCGTTCCCCGGTCGGCGCCATGTCCGGCGCTCCGGCCCCGCTGCCCACCCAGGAAGCCCCCGCCGGCAACGGCGCCCCGGCCGCCTTGCGCGCCAAGGGCATCGACGAGCGCACCACCCGCGGCTTCAGCTACTCGGGCCCGGACGAGCGCGGCGGCGCCGAGATCCACAGCGACGCTGAAGAGTACGGCTCCGAGGGCGCCCACACCACGCGCCGCGAACGCCGTGAAGCGGCGCGCGCGGAGAGCAAGGGCAAGCGCGCTCCGAAGACGCGCCGTCGGCACTGATCGACCCGAACATCGAAGGCGCCCAGGGTTCCCCTGGGCGCCTTCGTCGTTTTCGACCTGCTCATTCGATTCGGAGTCGCGCGAACAACGAGGCATGCCGTCGTCACCGCTTGTCAGGGCGCACAAGTAGTGTGTGCTGGTCAGCCGCGAGCGAGGTGACTCCAGCGGCCCGGAGGGGAAGGACTTGCAGTGCGTTACTTCAATACCGCGGGGCCCTGCGACCCGAAACGGCATTACATGCTTCCGGCCGCCGAGCGGCTGATCGATGCTCGCAGGCACATCGACCGCGGGCAGTATTTCGTCCTGCACGCGCCGCGACAGTCGGGGAAGACGACCAGTCTGGCGGAATTGGCGCGGGAGCTGACCGAGGAGGGAGAGTATCTTGCGCTGCACTTTTCTTGCGAGTCCGCCGAACCCTTCGCCGACGACGTCGACACCGTAGAGCGAGTCCTGCTGGACGTGATAGGAAAGCGGGCCATGGCGCGTGGGTTCGCTCCCGAGTTGTTGCCCCCCGACCCGTGGCCCGAGGCGAAGCTGGGCAATCGCCTCAACGCCGCACTCACCGCGTGGACTGCTCGTTGTCCGCGGCCGCTGGTGTTGTTCTTCGATGAGATCGACGCCATTCGCGGCGAGAGCCTGCGCAGCGTACTACGGCAACTGCGGGACGGCTACACCATCAACCGGGATGGCTTCGTACACGCGATCGTGCTGTGCGGGCTGCGCGACGTCAGAGACTACAAGGCGGCTTCCGGGGGCGACCCGTCGCGACTCGGATCCGCCAGCCCGTTCAACATCAAGGTCGAGTCGATGCGGCTCGGTGACTTCACCCATGCCGACGTGGCCGAGCTGTATTCGCAGTACGCCGAGGAAACCGGGCAGGAATTCACCTCCCGCGCAGTCGATCTCGCCTACTTCTACACCCAAGGCCAGCCCTGGCTCGTCAACGCCCTTGCGGCCGAGGTCGTCGACAAGATGCAAGTGCGAACCACGATCACCGACGACCACATCGACGAAGCCAAGGAACGGTTGATCGTCGCGCGCGCCACCCACCTGGACTCGCTGGTGTCGAAGCTCGGCGAGGATCGCGTGCGTATGGTCATCGAACCGCTGATCGCGGGCACGTTGTTGGATGCGGATCTAACGTTCAACGACGCCGTCTCCTACGTCCGGGATCTCGGCCTGATCGCCGACGACCGGCCGATCAGGATCGCGAATCCGATCTACAAGGAGGTCATCCTCCGGGTTCTCGGTTCGGCGATCGAGAACAACGTGCTTCTCGAGCCGAGCAGCTTCCGGCTGCCGGACGGGCGCCTCGACTTCCCCCGTCTGCTCACCGAATTCGCCGCATTCTGGAAACTGAACGGCGAGGTTCTCGCCGCCCAACAGGGCTACCACGAGGCGGCAGCGCAACTGGTGATGATGGCGTTCCTGCACCGAATCGTCAACGGCGGCGGGTACATCGACCGCGAATACGGCGTGGGTCGCGGCCGCATCGATCTGCTCGTCCGCCAGCCCTACACAGACGCGGACGGCCACCGAGCGTGGCAGCGCGAGGCATTGGAGCTGAAAGTCTGGCGGGACAGGGAAACCGATCCGCTCGCCGTCGGGCTCGGCCAGCTCGACGGTTACCTGGACCGATTCGAATTGAGCACCGGAGTACTGGTGATCTTCGACCGCCGCTCCGCAGCCGAGCCGATCGATCAACGCACCGCATTCTCCGAAGCGACCACACCCGCAGGACGAACGGTCACCGTCTTGCGCGCGTGAACTGTTCCCGCGTGTTTCGACCTCTCAGGGTCTGCTGGGTAGGGCACTGACCGGCATCCGACCCGAAAGGCGGGGACCTCTGCAGCCGATTGTGTTGGTTCTACGGCGGCGGTCCGCCAGTGTGCGGCCCGTCCGGCACGGAGGATGTGCCGTATCCGGATCACACGAAAAGAGGCGCCCGGGTTCTCCCGGACGCCTCAGGTATTTCGTGGCGAGGGGCCACCACGAATTGTGGGTCAGATTTGGGCGGTCCAGTTGATCGGGGGAAGACCGTCGGCGCGGCGGAGGGTGTCGGCGACCGATTCCAGGTAGAGCATCGTGCGCATGGAGAGGCCGGTGGCGACGCGGCCGAGGCGGCGCAGGGTGGGGTTGTCGAGGTCGGCGAGGACGGCCGCGTCCTCGGCGTGCGACAGGAGGGGAAGATAGGCGAAGAAGCCGGGGTCGACGCCGAAGACCTGTGCGATGGCGGAACGCAGTTCGGCCGGGACGATGGCGATGTGGCCGGTGCGCAGGCATTGCACGTAGTCGGGGGTGACCTGCCGGCCGATGGCCGTCAACCACGCCGCGACGGTCTGATCGGAGAGCGGCTGCCCGTACCGGCGCTCCCACATCTCGAACGCCAGGGTCAACCGGGTTCCGAAATCCCTGTCCACAACTGCCTCGCCTTCTGACTGCATCGTCGTTGACGAATCTCTGAATTCCCCGACACCGTAGACGGATTGATCTAGGTCGTTTGACCGATTCGGCACGGCGATCGGCTTTCTCTCCGGCAAAGGGGGGTGGGCCGAACTCTCCACTCGGAACTGTTCCCAATTCCGTACCTGCTCCCTGGTTTTGGCGCACGGATGCGGGGATTGATCACTCGCAGTGCGTGATTCGATTTCAGAGTTCGCAGAAGAGCCCATCATCGACGGCGCCGAAGCCGCGCAGCGCGTCGGCCGAATCCGGCGGCACGTCGAACGTGTTCGTAATTCTTCGTTCCCGCGCATCGCTCGGAGTACCGTCCGTGGCATGGATCGCGAAACGGTTCGCGCATGGGTGGCGGCCTACGAACGTGCCTGGCGCACACCGGGCACCAACGCGCTCGCTGAACTGTTCGTCGAGGACACCCGCTACGTGGTGTCCCCGTGGGCGAACCCGATCGTCGGCCGCACGGCGCTGGCCGAGTTCTGGGAAGCGGGCCGGGACGGACCGGACGAGCTGTTCACCATGATTTCCGACCTCGTCGCGGTGGACGGCGACACCGCGGTGGTCCGGGTCCAGGTCGAATACGAGCGCGACGATCCCGCCCGCTGGCGCGACCTGTGGATCATCCGCTTCGACGATTCCGGCCGCTGCGTGCACTTCGAGGAGTGGCCGTTCGCACCAGGGCAACCCGACGGTCACTGACCCGCGACCACCAGGCAGTCGTTTCGGTCGACCCCTCGGTTTCACCGCGATCGATGCGATTCACGCGCTGTACTGAAGTATTTCGCTGACGAGCGCGGAAGCGGTGTCGTGCGCCTGCGGAAGCCGATCGGCCCACACGTCCTCGGCGTCCCCGAGGTAAACCGCACGGGCGTGTGCGAGCGCGGGGCGGTGCTCGGCGGGAAGCCGATCGACGGCCCAGCTCGCTGCCTCGGGTTTGGCGCGAATCTCGCCCGTTTCCAATGTCATCCAGACGCGGGCCAGGCGGAGCAGCACGTTGCGAGTATCGCTGTCGAGCTCGGCGAGCAGGTCGGTGACGCCGTCGAGCAGCACGCCGCGCAGATGCTCGGGCGGTACGGGGTCGAGCAACTCGGCGGGCGGCGGGCCGACCAGTGGCGAGTCGGCCTGAAGGGTCATCGTGACCAGGACGGCGAGGCCACGATCCGGCGCCGCCGTGGGCAGCATCCCGCGTTCGTAGTCGTCACGCAGCCATTCGCCGTACTGGAAATCGAGGGTCGGCGGGAACTGCCACGGCCGCACGTCGGCCTGGGCGACCGTGCTGAGTTCGACCGGTCGCGGCGCGCCGGGTACGCGCGGATCGCCGGAAACGGTGAGCAACCCGTCGACCAGCGCCCGCCGCTGCGAATTGTCCAGCCGCCCGTCGGTGACGACGAGAATGTCGAGATCGCTGTGTGGCCGCAACCCGCCGAGCGCGGCCGAACCGTGGCGGTAGGCGCCGAGCAAGCGGGGCCCGAGTGCGGCGCGGAGCAGAGCGGCGACGGCGGCTTCCTGGGTCACCCGCTCCACCCTACTTGCGCCGGGGACGTCAGCGCGGGAAGCGGATCGTTCCCGCCAACCGACCCCAGCACGATCGGCAAGTCCTACCAGGGATCGTTGGAGTTCAGCGCCACCAGCAACCGGCGAATCGCGGCCACGCGCCGTTCCTTGTCCGGCAGCGTGTCCAGCGCGCATTCAGGATCCGCGGGCGGCCCGAGGTGGGTGCAGCCGCGCGGGCAGTCCTCGATCGCCTCGGCGAGATCGCTGAAGGCCAGGATGACGTCGTCCGGGGTGATGTGGGCGAGGCCGAAGGAGCGCACGCCGGGAGTGTCGATCACCCAGCCGCCGCCGGGCAGCGCCAGCGCGATGGACTGGGTGGAGGTGTGCTTGCCCTTGCCGACGCCGGAGACCTCGCCGACCGCCCGATCGGCATCCGGCACAAGGCGATTCACCAGGGTCGACTTGCCGACGCCGGAGTGCCCGATGAACGCGGTGAGGTGGTCGGTCAGCATGTCGAGCACCGGATCGAGCGGATCGTCGATGCCGCCGTAGACGATCGTGAGATCGAGATCGTCGAAGGCGGAGGCGAATTCGGAGTCGGCGGCCAAGTCGTGCTTGGTGAGGCACAGCACTGGACGCAGCCCGCCGACGTACGCGGCGACCATGCACCGTTCGACGAAACCCGTGCGCGGCGGCGGGTCGGCGAGCGCCACCACGACGAACAGCTTTTCGGCGTTGCCGACCACGATCCGCTCGAACGGGTCGGTGTCGTCAGCGGTGCGGCGCAGTACCGTCCTGCGCTCACCGACGCGCACGATGCGCGCCAGCGTGTCGGGTTTGCCGGACAGGTCGCCGACGACGTCCACCTGGTCGCCGACCACGATCGGGGTGCGGCCGAGTTCGCGCGCCCGCATGGCCACGATCCTGCGTTCTGGGTCGCCGTCGAGCACGCAGCCCCAGCGGCCGCGGTCGACGGAGACCACCATGGCGGACTCGGCGTCGTTGTGCTGTGGACGAGTTTTGGTGCGCGGACGCGAACTTCGGCCGGGACGAACCCGTACGTCGGATTCGTCGTAGCCCGCGGCGGAGCGTCGTGGCCGGCTCAGTGCGCGGCTCCGTCGTTCAGCATCCGCTCCCACAGCGCGACGAAATTCGGCAGCGTCTTGGCGGTGGTGCCGATGTCCTCGATCTCGACGCCGGGCACCCGCAAGCCGAGGATCGCGCCCGCGGTGGCCATCCGGTGGTCGGCGTAGGAGTGCCAGGCGCCGCCGTGCAGCGGTGCGGGAACGATCTCCAGCCCGTCCTCGGTCTCGGTGACCTTGCCGCCGAGCCGGTTGATCTCGGTGGACAGCGCGGCCAGCCGGTCGGTCTCGTGCCCGCGCAGGTGCGCGATGCCGCGCAGCCAGGACGGAGAGTCGGCCAGCGCGGCCAGCGCGGCGACGGTCGGGGTGAGCTCGCCGACGTCGTGCAGATCGATGTCGATGCCCGCCAGTCGTTCCGGCCCGCGCACGGTGAGCACGCCGTCGAAGACCCTGGCCTCCGCGCCCATGCGCACGAGGATCTCGCGGATCACGTCACCGGGCTGGGTGGTGAGTCGCGGCCAGTGCGGAATCCGCACCTCGCCGCCGGTGACCGCCGCCGCGGCCAGGAACGGTGTCGCGTTGGAGAGGTCCGGTTCCACGTCCCAGTCGACAGCGCGGATCGGACCCGGCTCGACCACCCAGGTCTGCGCCTTGCGGCTGTCGGTGGGCGCCTGCACTCGAACGTCGGCGCGGCGCAGCATCTCCACGGTCATCTCGATGTGCGGCATGGACGGCAGCGCTTTGCCGTCGTGGTGCACGGTCACGCCCTCGTCGAAACGGGCGGCGGAGAGAAGCAGCCCGGAAACGAACTGCGAGGATCCCGAGGCGTCGATGGTGACCGGGCCGCCGCGCAGCGCGCCCTTGCCGTGCACGGTGAACGGCAGCGCGTCGCCGTCGATCTCGGCGCCGAGCCCGCGCAGCGCGTCCAGGATGGTGCGCAGCGGCCGCACCCGAGCCTGGGCGTCGCCGTCGAAGGCCACATCACCGACGGCCAGCGTCGCGACCGACGGCAGGAACCGCATCACGGTGCCCGCGAGGCCGCAATCGACCGCGCCGCCGCCCAGCTTCGCCGGGGTGACGTGCAGCGTCTCGGCGTCACCCGCGATGTCCGCGCCCAGCGCGCGGAGCGCGGTGATCATGAGATCGGTGTCGCGGCTGCGCAGCGCCCCCGTGATCGTGGAGGGTCCGTCGGCGAGCGCGGCGAGGATCAGTGCGCGATTCGTGATCGATTTGGAGCCGGGCAGGGTGACGGTCGCGTGTACCGGGACATCGACGTGGGGCGCTGGCCAGAAAGTCACCAGTCCATCTTGGCCCATCGGAGGATCGGACACACTGTCGGTCGCGAACTGCGGCCGAATCGGTGCCGGGTGGACGGGCTCGCGGGTATGCGCGAACCCGTCGTCCGCGGCGGCGGGTTCGCGCATACCCCGCGTCGTCTACTTGTGCCGTCCGTGCAGGAACGGAACCAGCTTGCGCAGCAGCTTCATGGTCGAATCGGTGCGGGTGTAGCTGAGCAGCGCCATACCGGGAACCGTGAAGCGCTGCACCGCGATCGAATGCGGCCGCACGAACTCACGCAGGCCGGGTTCGCCGTGGATGCGGCCGATGCCGGAATCGGCGACCCCGCCGAACGGCAGTCCGGGGATGGCGGCGAAGGCGAGCACCGAGTTCACCGAGGTGGCGCCGACGCGCAACCGGCGCGCGATGTCCAGGCCGTTCTTCTTCGAGTACACCGCCGAGGACAGGCCGTACTTGGACTTGTTGGCCAGTTCCACCGCCTCGTCCACGCCGTCGACGGTGCGGATGGTGACGGTCGGCCCGAAGGTCTCCTCGGCCACCGCCTCGGAGTCCTCGTCCACGTCGACCAGCACCACCGGCTCGATGAACGGGCCTTTGATCGACTCGGGCCCGCCGAGTATCGCGGTGCCGCCCTTCTTCAGCGCGTCCTCGATGTGGCGGCGCACGATGTCGATCTGGCTCGGCATGGTCATCGGGCCGTAGGCGGCCTTGTCGTCCGAGCCGGGCTTGATGTCGGACAGGATCCGCTTCACCTCGGCGACGAATTCCTCACGGACCGAGCGATCGACGTAGACCCGCTCCACGCCCGCGCAAGTCTGGCCGCTGTTGGCGGTGGCGCCCCAGGCCACCGCGTCGGCCGCGGCCTTGACGTCGGCGTCGCCTGCCACGATCACCGCGTCCTTGCCGCCGCACTCCAGCAGGACCGGGGTGAGGGTCTCGGCGGCCGCGGCCATGATGCGCTTGCCGGTCGCGGTGGAGCCGGTGAAGGCGATCTTGTCGACGCCGGACTTCACCAGCGCCGCGCCGGTCGCGCCGTAGCCGTTGATGGTCTCGAAGATGCCCTCGGGCAGTTCGGGGTTGGCCTTCTTGAACGCCTCGGCGAGGAAATTGCCGATGCCAGTGGAGAATTCGCTCGGCTTGAACACCACGGTGTTGCCCGCGGCGAGGGCGTAGGCGATGGAGCCGTTCGGAGTGTAGACGGGGTAGTTCCACGGTCCGATCACGCCGATGACGCCGAGCGGGCGCTGCTCGAGACGGGCGGCGAAGTTCGACATCAGCACGCCGGGGGAGACCTTCTTCGGCGCGAGCAGCTTCTTGGCGTTCTTGGCCGCCCACGCGATGTGCTCGAGCGCGAGCATCAATTCGAGGAACGCGTCGTCGAGCGGTTTGCCGTTCTCCTTGTGGATCAGCGCGGTGAATTCCTCGGAGTCGGCGACCAAGCGGCTCGACCAGCGCAGCAGGTGCTTGCGGCGCTCGTCGAAGCTCAGCGCGCCCCAGGTGGTGGCGGCGATGCGGGCCTTGGCGACGGCCGCGCGCACCGCGTCCTCGTCGGCGATCGGGTAGGTGGCGATGACCTCGCCCGTTGCCGGGTCGACAGACTTCAGCAGCGTGTCGGGTGTGGCGGGGGTGGTCTCGGTGGTTGTCACGTGGGCTCTCCTCTTGCCTCTACGGTGGCCGGTCGGTGCGCGTGCCGGAGCGGATGGGTGTGATGGCCGCCCCATCCGTTGAGAGAATGCTAGGTCAAAACTCTCACCAGGTCACCACTCGGTATCGATTGTCCCCGAGCTTGTCGGTGTGAGGTGGGAGTATCGGAGATATGTGCGGACGATATGCGACGACGACGAACCCGGGCAGGCTCGCGGTCGAGCTGGACGCCATCGACGAGACCGGCAGCGAAAAAGACTCACGCGCAAGTGGTTTCGAGAACTATAACGTGGCGCCGACGAATCGGGTGCTGACCGTGGTCGAGCGGCGCGACCACGACCACCCCGACGACGATCCGAAGCTGCGCATCCGGCGAATGCGGTGGGGACTGATCCCCACCTGGACCAAGGCCGCCGAACCCGGCGTCCCTGCCAAGGGCAAGCCGCTCTTCAACGCCCGCGCGGACAAGGCGGCCACCACCCCTTCGTTCCGCGACGCCGTGAAATACCGGCGCTGCCTGGTGCCGATGGACGGCTGGTACGAGTGGCTGACGGAACCGGATTCGATCGGCGGCGCGAAGGGCAAGGCCGTCAAGCACCCCTACTTCATGGCCAACGCGGACGGCTCCCTGCTGTACATGGCGGGGCTGTGGTCGGTGTGGCGGGACCGCTCGGTGCGCGACAGCGAGCCGCTGCTTTCCTGCACCATCCTGACCACCGACGCGGTCGGCGACCTGGCCCGCATCCACGACCGGATGCCGCTGCCGATGGCGCGCGAGCACTGGGACGCCTGGCTGGACCCGGACCACCCGGCCCCGGCGGAACTGCTCGCGACACCGAGCGTGGACGAGGTGGCGGGCATCGTCGCGCGCCCGGTGTCGCCGCTGGTGAACAGCGTGAAGAACAACGGTCCCGAACTGCTCGCCGAGGTGTCGGGTGGCAGCGGCGCGGAGACAGCCGGGCAGATCAGCCTTTTGTGATCGCCCGGCCTTCGCGCTCCCGTCGGCTCGTGTGCCTCACAGCTTGCATTTCACCGAGTCGGTGGCGATGTTGAGCCCGCACTTGATGACGTCGGCCACCAGATCGATGATCGCGCTGGTGACGCCGCCGCTGTTCTTCTCGGCCTTGTCCGCCTTCTCGTCCAGCTCCTTGTCGAGTTCGGACTTCTTCTCGGACTTGTCGTCGGACTTCTTGTCGGAATCCCCACCGGCCAGCCCGGCGAAGGGATCGCCGTCGGACTCGTCACCGGCCAGCCCGTCGAACGGGCCCTCGACCTGAGTCGCGGACGGGCCGCCCGGCGCGGCGGCGGCCTCGGGCGCCTGCAACGCGGCGGAGCCTGCGGTCAGCAGGGCGGCTCCGGCGAGAGCGACGATCGCGGTGCGCAGACGGTAGTGCTGGGACATTTCGCATCACATCCTCGGGTCGGATGAATCGGACCTTGTTCGGTAACGCAGAAATCAGCGACTTGGAGCGGGTGACGCACAGATCAGTAACGCACAGAAGGGGCGGCGCGCCCGCTGTTTCGGGGTCGTGCCGCCCGAGGCGTTACACAGAGCAATTCGACGCCGCAGGGCCGCCGGTTGTGCCGCCCTTCGGCGTTGCCCTCAGGCCGTGATGGACGCGGTGACCGCCGACGCGGCGCGGACCAGGTCGGCGGGCGCGAGTTCGATCTCCAGTCCGCGCTTGCCCGCGCTGCACAGCACACGGTCCCAGCGCAGCGCCGAGTCGTCGACCACGGTCGGCAGCTGCTTGCGTTGCCCGAGCGGGGAGATGCCGCCGAGTACGTAACCGGTGGTGCGTTCGGCCTTGGTCTTGTCGGCCATCGCCGCCTTGGGCGCACTCAGGGCAGCGGCGGCGGCCTTGAGCGACAGCGTATTCGGCACCGGAAGCACCGCGACCGCGAGCGTGCCGGTCGACAACTCGACCACCAACGTCTTGAAGATCTGCGCCGCGCTCACGCCGAGCTCGGCGGCCAACGCATCGACCGCCTCGGCGCCGTAGGAGTCGGCGCGCGGATCGTGGGCGTAGGAGTGCACGCGGTGCGCTATGCCCGCCTTGGTCAGGGTGCGGATCGCGGGGGTCGAAGCGCCTGCCATGGGCGACAGATTAGCCGCGCGCGGCGCCCGTTCCGCAACTCGATTTCCAGCCGCCCCCGTGCCGTTCGTCCCGTGCGGGAAACCGCGAAGCGCCGCGCGTGGGAACACAGCGTGAGGCGGGCATGTTGCATGCGATAACAGGCGCGGCGGACCGCCGTCGCGCCGGACGAACAGCACGATGGACCACGTGAAGGAGATGTCGGTGTCCGTTCTGCTCGACGAACGTCCGGTGTGGACCGTCGCGTCGCCGACGAATGCCGGGTTCCCCTCCGATCTGGACTTGCCGGTAGATTTGGCAGGTACAGCTATCGAAGGGACAGGTGTGACGAGCGACGAAGGCGTGGTGCACGACGACGGCGAGGTCGGCACCGCGGTCGATGATGCCGAGCTGGCGCGGCGATTCGAGCGGGACGCGCTCCCGCTGCTCGACCAGCTCTACGGCGCGGCGCTGCGTATGACCAGGAACCCGGCCGACGCCGAGGACCTCGTGCAGGAGACCTACGTCAAGGCGTTCCAGGGGTTCAAGTCCTTCAAGGAGGGCACCAACCTGCGCGCCTGGTTGTACCGGATCCTGACGAACACCTACATCAACTCCTACCGCAAGAAGCAGCGCCAGCCCGCGCAGTACCCGACCGACGAGATCACCGACTGGCAGCTGGCCGCCACCGCGGAGCACAGCTCGACCGGTCTGCGCTCGGCCGAGGTCGAGGCGCTCGACGCACTGCCGGACGACGACATCAAGGCCGCGCTGCAGGAACTGCCGGAAGAATTCCGTATGGCGGTGTATTACGCGGACGTCGAAGGCTTCCCGTACAAGGAGATCGCCGACATCATGGGCACTCCCATCGGTACGGTGATGTCCCGGCTGCACCGCGGCCGCAAGCAATTGAAAGGTTTGCTCGCCGACGTGGCGCGCGAACGGGGGTTCAACCGCAGCGAGCGCCAGGAGGTCAAGCAGTGAGTGTGGAGCGGGACCCCGACATGGACCTCGACTGCACGGCGGTACTGGCCGACGTCTGGCTCATGCTGGACGGCGAATGTGACGACGCGACCCGCGCTCGCCTGCAGCATCATATGGATCACTGCTCGCCGTGTATCGAGGCGTACGGCATCGAGGAGAAGATCAAGAGTCTGCTCAGCCGCAAGTGCGGCGGCGACAGAGCGCCGGACTCGTTGCGCGACCGGCTGACTCTGGAGATCCACAAGTCGATCACGGTGATCAGGTCCGACAGCCCCGAGGCCTGAGACCCGAAAACGACCGAGCGGCACGCTCTTCCCAGTGGGGAGCGTGCCGCTCGGTCGTTTCGTGCGCTGCGGCTCAGGCGTTGGGCCGCTTGCCGTGGTTGGCCGCGTTTCCCTTGCGGCTGCGCTTCTTACGTCCGCGCTTACCCATAGGTAGTCTCCCTTCTGATTGAAGGCCATTCTTTCATGTGTGGTTGGCTGTACCTTCAGCGGATACGGCGCGGTGCGGCGTCGCCGCCCGAGGTCCGGCGGAGCCGCCCGATCAACCGAGTGAATGAGGTGTCATGGCTGAGGAAGTGCGCGCGGAGATGGTGTCCACGGTCATTACCGTGGACGTGGCCGTGGGCGATCACGTCGAGATCGACCAGACGCTGATCCTGCTGGAGTCGATGAAGATGGAGATCCCGGTGCTCGCCGAGCACGGCGGCGAGGTCACCGCCGTCGCGGTCGCGCCCGGCCAGGTGCTACAGCAGGGCGATCTCATCGCCGTCATCTCCTAGCGCGAAGCGGTAGACCGAACGTGGCGACACTGAGCGAGCTTCTTGCCGAACACACCGACCTGCCCGGCGTCGCCGTGGATCATCTGCAACGGGTGGTTGGAGATTGGCAGTTGCTCGCCGATCTGTCCTTCGCCGACCTGCTGCTGTGGGTCGGTGCGGGTCCGATTGTCGAAGGCGCGGACATCGTGTGCGTCGCTCAGTGCCGTCCGACCACGGCGGCTACCGTGCACGTGGAGGACCTGGTCGGCACCACCGCCGTCCAGGCCGATCATCCGCAGGTCTTCGACGCGTTGATGACCGGCAAGATCGTGCGCGCCGACAGCGATGTGGAGGCGCAGGGCGTCTATCACCCGCATCCGGTGCACGCCATCCGCGAGGCCATCCCGGTGCGCTGCGGCGACGACGTGATCGCGGTGCTTTCCCGCGACACCGACATGCAGCGCTCCCGGGTACGCAGCACCCTCGAGATCGCCTACGTCGCGTGCGCGGACGACCTGTGTCAGATGATCGCCGACGGCAGTTTCCCGACCACCGAGGACCGGGCCGCCACGCATTCCAGCCCGCGCGCGGGCGACGGCTTCATCCGGCTCGACACCGACGGCACGGTGGTCTACGCCAGCCCGAACGCGCTCTCGGCCTATCACCGGATGGGCCTGCAGAGCGATCTGGCCGGACAGGATCTGGCCGTCACCACCCGCTCGCTGATCACCGACCCGTTCGACGCCCAAGAGGTCGTCGGCGACATCCAGGCCGCGCTGGCCGGACGCACCGGACGACGCATGGAGGTCGAGGCGCGCGGCGCCACCGTGCTGCTGCGGACCCTCGTGTTGCGCCCGCACGGTGAACTCGCCGGCGCCGCGGTGCTGGTCCGCGACGTCACCGAGGTGAAGCGGCGCGACCGCGCGCTGCTGTCCAAGGACGCGACGATCCGCGAAATCCACCACCGGGTGAAGAACAATCTCCAGACCGTCGCCGCGCTGCTGCGTTTGCAGGCCCGCCGCACCGAGAACGAGGAGGCGCAGGTCGCGCTGACGGAGTCGGTGCGCAGGGTGACCTCGATCGCCTCGGTGCACGAGATGCTGTCGATGTCGGTGGACGAAGAAGTCGATCTGGACGAGGTCGTCGACCGGTTGCTGCCGATAATGGCCGACGTCGCGACCGTGCACACCACACGGATCAAGGTGCGCCGCGCGGGCTCGCTGGGCGTTTTCTCCGCCGAACGCGCCACCCCGCTGGTGATGGTGCTGACCGAGTTGGTGCAGAACGCCATCGAGCACGCCTTCGACTCCGGTCAGACCGGCACCGTGACGATTCGTTCCGAGCGCTCCGCGCGCTGGCTCGACGTGATCATCAGCGACGACGGCCGCGGCCTCCCGCCCGGCTTCAGCCTGGAAGCCTCCGATCGCCTCGGCCTGCAGATCGTGCGCACGCTGGTGACCGCGGAACTCGGCGGCTCCATCGGCCTGCACCCCGGCGCCGACGTCGGCACGGACGCCGTCCTTCGCGTCCCGCTCGGTCGTCGTTCCGGGCGCTGACCTGCGCCTTCCCCGTCGTAACCGCGCCTCTTCGAAGGGCGAAACGAGGCCACCCCGACCCTCGACCGTCCACCGTCATGTGACGAAGATCTCCCGACATGTCGGCGTGTCCTTGCGCACTTTCGGCGCGTCACCGTCCGTTACCCCGCAATCACCACAATAAGCCTGTCCAACAACAGGTTTCGAGCGCAGGGAGGGCCGTCCATGAGCGTTCGCGAGGTGAAAGAGGCCGCGAACCGCGACGAAGTCGCGGCAAAAAAACAATAGAGCCCGGCACCTCAGGGGTGCCGGGCTGAATGCTTTACCGGGCCGGGCTGAGAGGGCCCGGTAAGGCCGGTCGTCTTTGTCAGACGACGGTGCGGGTGCGGGTGCGCGCGTTGCGACGCTTGAGCGCCCTACGCTCGTCCTCACTCATACCACCCCACACGCCGGCGTCTTGTCCGGACTTCAGGGCCCAGGACAGGCAGTCGGCAGTAACGGGGCAGCGAGCGCAGACCAGCTTGGCATCGGCAATCTGCGCGAGCGCAGGACCACTGTTACCCACCGGGAAGAACAGTTCGGGGTCCTCATCGCGACAGATGGCCTTGTGGCGCCAGTCCATTCCTCTGCTCCTTTGCTGGGCGCCGCACAGGGCGCCTGTCGTTAGTGGATCGTTCACTTGTGCGACTCGAATGTTTCCGCACGGTTGCTTGTGAATGCTTTCACGAACACCGTAGATGTCAATAGGTATCCGGTGCACCGTGGGGAAGCTCACGCCATCGAGGTGTCCCCGAGGGGGACCTGCCCGGTCCTTTGTACTCGCTCGAGGTGGTTTTCGCAGCACAACCGCGAGTTTTTCGCGGCGTTTCGTCAGTGACGAGGCTGCGGCGCGACCACTTCGAGCACGTCGGGGACCGCCGTGAAATCCACCACGTTGCGTTTCCCGATAAAGTCGCCATCGATTTGCAGGCCGATGGGCTCCTTGGTCTCGATATGCACCGAAGGCACGTCGTCTTCGCGAAACAAATTGCGGGACTTGGGATTTCCGTTCGCGGACAGGAGTTGCCGGGCGAGCATGAGTGTCGGCAGCACCGCCATCGACTTGACGGCGAACACGCCGAGCCCCGTTTCGAAGCTCGTGCCGGGGTTGGTGCGCACCGGCGTGGCGTTCAGGTACGTCCACGGACTGGCGTTCGTGACGAACGCGTAGTGCACTCCGTCAACTACTTCGTGTCCCGGAATTTCGATGCGAATGTCCGGTTCCCGGCGCTTCGCGCGAAAGAATTGTCGCACAGTTGTTCGAATATAACGACCGGGAGTGGCGGCATTGCCTTTGGCGCGACTGGCGTCGATGGCCTCGCACACGTCGGCGTCGAGTCCGACGCCCGCGCTGAAGGTGAACCAGCGGTCGTCGGCGAGGCCGAGACCGATGGTGCGGTCGTGTTCCAGCGTCAGCAAGTCGATCAATTGGTTGGTCGCGGTCACGGGATCGGGGGAGATGCCGAGCGCTCTGGCGAACACGTTGGCCGAGCCGCCGGGGATCACGCCGAGCCGGGGAATGAACGCCTGCCCGTCGTTCAGTTCGGGCAGCGGCAAGAAACCGTTGATGGTCTCGTTGACCGTCCCATCGCCACCGTGCACGACGATCAGATCCATCTCGTTGGTCGATGCCCACTGGGCCAGTTCGGCCGCGTGGCCGCGATGCTGAGTGTGCGCAACGGTCAGCTGAGTGCGGCTCTCCAGGGCGTGCGCCAGTAGGTCTCGGGTCGCCGGTGTGGTCGAGGTGGCATTCGGGTTCACGATCAGCAACGTCCGCACGTTCGCAGCCTAGTAGGCGCGGCGGAGCGGGTTCGCCGGCAGCAGGCCCACGCAGGGAGCGCGGCGGGTGGCGTCGGCTGGCGCGGCCGTGACCGGGCACACCCTACGACGCGTCGTAGGCTTGGCGCGTGGCGGAAAGCGGCAAGACAGAGGTTTCGGCGGACGTGGTTCCCGCGACGGTGCGCGGTGCGGGCGGACTGGTCGCGTTGGAAGGCGCGGTCGCGGTGACCGTCGCGATCGTGCTCGTGGTGCGCGGGCTGCTCGGTCACGACCAGTCGCAGGCCAGCGGCTACGGCACTGCGGCATGGTTCGGGATTCTCGGCGGCGCGGTGCTGGCTGCGGGCGTCGGGCTGCTGCTCGGCCGCCGCTGGGGACGGGCCATCGCCGTCATCGCCCAGATCTTGCTGCTCCCCGTGGCGTGGTCGCTGCTCACCGATTCGCATCAGCCGGTGTACGGCGCGCTGCTCGGCGTCGTCGTGGTCGCCGCGCTGATCTTGCTGTTCGTGCCGTCCTCGACCCGCTGGATGGCCAGGGACTACGGGGTCGCGCCGGACTAGCCGGACGCCGCACGGCACTACCGCGCGGCCGCGATCGCCTCCCGCAACGCCTGCCTGCACAGCGCGTCGGCCTGCCGGGTGGTCTCCGGCTGGCGGTATTGCGGCGTGAGCGCGAGCACCTGCGCGCAGGCGGTGTCGAGGTCGATCAGATGCCCGACCGAGACGAACACCGGCTTCACGCCCGTCCGCGTGCGCAGTGCCCTGCCGACCACCTCGCCGTCGATGACCAGATCCGCCGCGTCGCCGCGTCGCGGCCCGGGCTCGGTGTAGTCGCCCCACGCGTTCTTGGCCACCCCGATCGTCGGCACCCCGGCCAGCACGCCGACGTGGCAGGCAAGGCCGAAGCGGCGCGGATGGGCCGAGCCTTGGCCGTCGCAGATCAGCAGATCCGGTGTGGCGCTGAGTCGTTCGAGCACGCCGAGGGTGGTTGGCAACTCTCGGAAGGCCAGCAGACCCGGCACGTACGGGAAGCTCACCGCGCCGTGAGCGACGGCGGTGTCGACGGTCGTGAGCGTCGCGGCGTCCAGCGCGACGGCCGCCGCGGCGACCACCCCGCTCTCGTCGTCGTAGGCCGAGTCGAGCCCGGCGATCGTCTGGAACGCGGGCGGACGAGGATTCGCCGCGACCACGAGCGGACGTAGCGCGTCCTGGATCGCCATCGCCTCCTCGGCGTCGGCGGGCCAGCGATCGGGGATGTCGATCAGCACCGGTCCTCCGCGCGGCTCAGGACGCTTCGGCGGCCAGCTTCACCAGCTCGCCGCCCGACAGCCGATACCCGACCCACTCGTCCTGTTCTTCCGCTCCGAGCGAGCGGTAGAAGTCGATGGACGGCGTGTTCCAGGTGAGCACCGACCAGGAGACGCGGCTGTAGCCCTTGTCGACGGCCTCCTTGGCCAACGCGGCGATCAGCGCCTTGCCGTAGCCCTTGCCCCGCGTCTCCGGCTTGACGTACAGGTCCTCCAGATAGATGCCGTGCACGCCGTCCCAGGTGGAGAAGTTCAGGAACCAGATCGCGCAGCCGACAACGCCGGTCTCGTCCTCCGCCACGTGCGCGAACAGCGCGGGCGCTGGCCCGAACAGCGCTGCGCGCAGCTGCCCCAGCGTGAGCGTGCACTCGTGGCGCGCCTTCTCGTACTCGGCGAGGTCGTAGACGAGGTCCACCAGCGCCGGGACGTCGGCGGGGGTGGCGCGGCGGATCCGGTCGGTGGTCACTTGGCTCCCTCGATGGTCGAAACGATGTTGTGCGCGTGGATGGTTCGCTCGTCGTGCTCGTAGCCGAGCAAGCTGATCGCGGCGGTGGACATGGTGAAGCGGCGGCCCTCGACGACCTCGAACTCGGCCCAGCGCGCGATCAGCACGCGGGAGAAGTGCCCGTGGCCGACCAGCACCACATCCCGCTCCGGCAGGACGGGTTCGACGGTCGCGAGGACCCGGTCGGCCCTGGCGCGGACCTGTTCGGCCGTCTCGCCGCCGGGCGTCACGCCGGTCCAGATGGTCCAGCCCGGCGCTCTCTCGCGGATCTCCTTGGTGGTGGTGCCCTCGTAGTCGCCGTACTCCCATTCGGCGAGGTCGTCGTCGACGGTGGACTCGGGGAGACCGGCCAGCGCCGCGGTGTGCACCGCCCGCTGCCGCGGGCTGGTCAGGACGAGCGGATCGCGCAGCTTCAGCTCGGCGAGCGCCTGTCCCGCGGCCTCGGCCTGCCGCTCGCCGTGCTCGGTGAGCGGCAGATCGGTGCGACTGGTGTGCCGCAGTTCGCGCGACCAGGTCGTCTCGCCGTGCCGGAGCAGAACCAGCCGGGCGTGGTTGTGTGCGGACATGTTCTCCATCATGGTCACGCGGTCACCCCGCCGCTCACCCGGTGCGTCAGCCGAGCGCGTGCAGCTCCCCGCCGCGCAGCTCGAGCACCGTGGTGCCGAGTACGGCAAGGGAGATCGGATCGCCCGTGTAGCCGGGCCGCTCGACCGGGATGCGGCCCACCTCGGCGCCCGACGTCGTGTCGAGCACGGCCATGCCGTCCGCGACCGGCATCAGCAGCCGTCCGGCCATCAGCGCGGGCGAGCCCAGCGCGTTGGGGGCGGCCCACAGCGGATCGAAAGTGCTCGCGTTCAAAGCGATCAGGCTGTTGCCGGTGAACACCAGATAGGACGAGCCGATCCGGGTGGTGGTCGCGTTCTCCGAGAGGGGCGCGGAAAGCTGATGTACCACAAGGGGATTGCCGGTGCTGTCGTACACGGCGAGCCGCGGTGGCGCGGATTCGCCTGTGCCGGAGGCGGTTCCGCCGGGCAGGTAGAGCACGATCCGGCTGTCCGACACCGCGATCACCCTGACGTCCTGCGCGTCGGCGCCGGGACCCGCCAGCACGTGCGAACCGTACTCCTCGGGCACCGTGTTGTCCTTGGGCGCCGGGTTGAGCACCGTCAGCCGGGTCGCCGGATCCTCGGGGCAGCGCTCGAGCACGGCGAGGCGGGACGAGCTGGAACCGGCCGAGAGCAGCGTGCAGCCTTTGCGCGGTTGGGTTTTCACGTTCACCGGCGCGTCGACGTAGCCGTACTCCAGCGTCCGCACCAGATCCGAGCGCCACATCTCCAGCCGCCGCTCGCCCTGCGCGAGCACGTAGGTGCCGTCGACGGAGAGGCGCACGCTCGGATCCATGTAGCTGCTGCGCGCGGTGCGCCGTTCCCCGGTGTCGCCCGCCAGCAGGGTGGCCTGACTGCAACCGCGCTGGTCCCGGTACACCGCGATCACCATGCCGAACTGCGACTCCACCCCGCACAGCGGCATATCCCGCCGGTAGCGCCACAATTCGGCGCCGGTGACCGGGTCGCGTCCGGTGACGGAGCCGTTCGTCCCGGTGATCACCGCCCCACCGGAGACCAACGTGCGCGCGGAGGCGTCGTCGGGCGCGTGCCACAGCTCCCGAAGGTTCGCGGGTAGCTTGTCGGCCGTCGGCGGGGTGGTCGCCGGGGTCTGCGCCGTCACCGATTCGGTGCCCGTCGCGTCGCCGCGCGCCCACACCACCAGAGCCGCGACCACCACGAGCACGGCGATCGCGACTGCGGAGATGATGTCGGCGCGCGTCCGCCGCTCAGGTGCGAGCACGATTGCGAGACTAGCGGATCCGCCGAACTACGCCGAAGCAGCCGTTCCCGCCGTGGCCGCGATGGCCTCGCTCACCTCCGCCTCGTCGGCCTTGCGCTTGCGGCGCCGCACCGGCTTCTCGGCGGCCTCCGCGTCCGCGGGAGCGTCGCCGTTCCCGTCGACCGCCGCGGCCGTCTTGCGGGTGCGTCGACGCTTGATCGGTTCGGCCGGGGCCTCGCCGTTGGCGTTCTCGGTGCCGTTGTCGGCGGTTTCGGTCGTGGCCGTTTTGCGGGTGCGTTGGCGTTTGGCCGGTTCGGCTGCGGTTTCGCCGTTGCCGTTCTCGGTGCCGTTCTCGGCCGTGGCCGTCTTACGGGTGCGTCGACGCTTGACCGGTTCGGCCGGGGCCTCGCCGTTGGCGTTCTCGGTGCCGTTGTCCGCGGCTTCGGTCGTGGCCGTTTTGCGGGTGCGTTGGCGTTTGACCGGTTCGGCCGGGGCCTCGCCGTTGGCGTTCTCGGTGCCGTTGTCCGCGGTCTCGGCCGTGGCCGACTTGCGGGTACGTCGGCGGACGGGCTTCGCGGGCGCTTCCTCGGCGGTCGCCTCGGATGTCGCGGTCGCGTCTGACGCGGGCGTTGCGACCTCCGCCGCGACAGGCGACGCGGTTTCGGCCTCCGCTGACGTCGCGGTTACGGCTGCGAAGGATGCTCCGGTCTCGACCGCGACGGGTGCCGCGGTTTCGGCTTCGGTAGGCGTCGCGGTTTCCGCCGCAGTCGCTTTCGCGGTTTCTGCCGTGCCAGCCGTCGTGGTGTGAGCCGCGATGGCCGTCGCGTTGCCGGTCGCGGCGTTCGCAGCCGTGACAGGTGCCGCGTTCTCGGCCGCGACGTGCTCGGCCGCCTCGACGGTTTCCGGAGCGCTGTTCTCGTCCGCGGTCTTGCGACGACGACGCCTGCGCCGGGCCGGAGCCTCGGCGGTCGCCGCCTCCGCGCCGCTGTCGGCGATCTCCGCCTCGAAGCGCTCCCCAGCGTTCTCGGTCGGCTCGCCTTCGGCGCTCGTTTCCGTCACACCGTTGTCGGCGCCTTCGGCCCCGCCGGAGCGGCGGCGACGGCGGCGACGGCGGGACTTGCCCTCCTCCGCGTTCGGCGCGGCGGTCTGCTCGACGTCGCTTCCCTCGCCCTCGACGGTCGACTCGGCGCCGACCTCGGCCCCCTCGACCGGCCTGCCGCCGCGTGTGCGCCTGCGGTTGCGCTTGCGCGGAGATCGCGCCTCGCGCTCGACCACCACGTCGTCCTCGTCGCGGACCGGGCGCGCCTTGCGCACCGTGCCGGTGACACCCTCGGGGATGCCGAGGTCGCTGAACAGGTGCGGCGAGCGCGAGTAGGTCTCCACCGGATCGGGGATGCCGAGGCCGAGCGCGGTGTCGATGGAGGACCAGCGGTTGAGCTCGTCCCAGTCGATCAGCGTCACCGCGACGCCGGTGCGGCCTGCACGGCCGGTGCGGCCGATCCGGTGCACGTAGGTCTTCTCGTCCTCGGGGCACTGGTAGTTGACGACGTGCGTGACGTCGTCGATGTCGATGCCGCGGGCGGCCACGTCGGTGGCGACCAGCACGTCGACGCTGCCCTTGCGGAACTTGGTCAGCGCCTTCTCGCGAGCGATCTGACCGAGGTCGCCGTGCACCGCGCCCACCGCGAAACCGCGCTCGGCCAGGTCGTCGGCGACCTTCTGCGCCGTGCGCTTGGTGCGCGTGAAGATCATGGTGGCGCCGCGGCCCTCGGCCTGCAGCACCCGCGCGATCAACTCGGCCTTGTCCAGCGCGTGCGCCCGGTACACGAACTGCGCGGTGCGGTCGTGCACAGCGGAGTCGTGCGGCTCCTCGGCCCTGATGTGGGTCGGGCGGGTCAGGAAGGTGCGGGCCAGGGTGATGATCGGACCAGGCATGGTGGCCGAGAACAGCATCGTCTGGCGCTTCTCCGGCACCATGGTCAGGATGCGCTCGATGTCGGGGAGGAAGCCCAGATCGAGCATCTCGTCGGCCTCGTCCAGCACGAGCACGCCGATCTTGCCCAGGATCAGATGGTTCTGCTTGGCCAGGTCCAGTAGTCGGCCCGGGGTACCCACCACGACATCGACGCCCGACCGCAGCGCCGCGATCTGCGACTCGTAGGGGCGGCCGCCGTAGATCGAGGCGACCTGCAGCTTGCCCTGGTGGTTGCGCAGGTACTTGCTCGCGTTCTCCAGATCCTCGGTGACCTGGATGCACAGCTCGCGGGTCGGCACGATGACCAGCGCCCGCGGCGTGCCGTCCAGCGGCGTGGTACCGGAATCGGCGGTGGCGATGCGGTGCAGCAGCGGCACGCCGAATCCGAAGGTCTTGCCCATGCCGGTGCGTGCCTGACCGATGAGATCCTCGCCGGCCAGCGCCAGCGGGAGGGTCAGTTCCTGAATTGCGAAGGTGCGTTCGATGCCGATCTCGGCGAGCGCGCGAACGATTTCCTCGCGTACCCCCAATTCGGCGAATGTCGGGGCGGTATGTGTCGCGTCCAGTTCGGCCGTCAACAGCGTGTCCGCCACACCGGGTTCCTGCTCGACAGTGATCTTGCTCAGGTTCGTGCCTTCCTCGTTATCGCGTCACGCGCGCACGAGGCGTGGGGCGGACCGGCCGGTCCGCGACAACCACGTATCCGCCGATAATGCTCGCCGCAGCCGGATGTCGTCGGGTGCCGCCTGTCGACAGCAACTACCGGGGAACATCGGCGCAGCGCAGTCGCGGTGCGGATCTGGTGCGCGCACATTTTCCTGGACATCGGAAGCCCCAGCGCCACACCTAGCGGCGGACGCGCGGGCAACGAAAGTTTCCGTTGTCCGCAGCGATTGTAGCGTGATATTGTGCACGGCTCGAATTGCCGTTGCCGTTATAGTGCGGTAAAAGTCCGGTTTCCGTTGCGCGCGCGCCGACCGACGCTGCGCGACTTGACAATTCACCGTCGTCGCGGAATCCGTCACAGCCCCCGAAAAGCTACGTTCCGGTGACCTTCGCGCGCGCCGCGCCCGGCCGGTCGGGCCGGTCGGCTGCCGCGGGAGTCCGACGTGCGGAAACCTCGCAAAACGGACTTGCCTGTTACCGCCGGTACCCCACTGTGAGACATTCTTGGGGTGAGCATCGCAGAGACCGTCACCATCGCCGCCCGCAACGCCTGGGCGCTGACCTTCGGCTCGGGTGTCGAGGCGCCGGACCCGGCCCCGTCGACGGTGCTTTCGGACGAGCCGCACCGCCTGCTGCGCCGCTACGACGGAGGCGCCTCGGACGGCACGTCCGCTGTCCTCCTCGTGCCGCCGCTCGCGGCGCCCGCCAGCTGCTTCGACCTGCGTCCCGGCCAGAGCCTGGCGCGCTTCCTGCGCGACTCCGGCCGCGCCACCTACCTCGTCGACTACGGCGAGATCACCTTCGCCGACCGCAGGATGGGCTTCGAGGACTGGATCGACGACATCCTGCCGGAGGCGATCACGCGCACGTCCGCCGATATCGGCGGCAAGCCGGTCGACCTGGTCGGCTGGTCGATCGGCGGAACGCTGGCGCTGCTCACCGCCGCCGCGCACGCGCACCTGCCGATCCGCTCCATCACCGCCGTCGGCTCCCCGCTGGACTACGACAAGATGACCGGCATCCCGCAGCTGCGCGCGGTCGCCGAGCTGACCGGCGGCATCGCCACCTCGACCGCGGTCAGGGCGGCGGGCGGCATCCCGGCTCGGCTCACCCGCGCGGCCTACCGGGTCACCGCGTGGGACCGCGAACTCACCAGGCCGTGGTTCGTGGCGAGCAACATCGCCCGCACCGAGACGCTGGCCAAGATGGAGTCCATCGACCGGTTCATGGCCGCGATGCCCGGTTATCCCGGCCGCTTCTACGGACAGCTGTGGGGTCGCCTGATCCTGAACAACGACATCGGCCGCGGTGTCGTACGGCTCGGCGATCGGCGCATCGCGCTCGCCGACGTGACGGCGCCCGTGCTTCTCGTCGGCGGGCCTGCCGACGCCATCACCCCCGCCGCGGCCGTCGAGGCGGGCACTCGCACGCTGACCGGCTCGGCGTCCGTTCGCTACGAGACTTCGCCGGGCAGCCACCTCGGTATCCTCGCCGGTGAGACCGCGCGCGACACCACCTGGGCCTACCTCGACAAGTTCCTCGCGGAACAGAACTGATCGGCCTGCCTTTCCTTCGGCCTCGCACGGGCTGTCGGCCGCCTTTGCTCCGCCGAGCCTATTAAGCTAGGCGGCATGGGAGCACAGTCATCTGCAGCGCTTGGCGTTTCGTTCGATCCAACTTCGCCCATCGCCGCAGACCATCCCGGCGTGGCCGAGCTGTTCGCCGTGCTCGCCTACGGTGAGATCTCCGCGTTCTACCGGCTGGCCGAGGAGGCCAAGCTGTCGCCGACCCTGCGCGGGAAGGTCGCCGTCGCCAAGATGGCCTCCGCGGAGATGGACCACTTCAAGACCCTCGAGGCGGCGCTCGCCGATCGGGGAATCGATGTCTTCGACGCCATGGCGCCGTTCGTGCGCGCGCTCGACGCCTACCACGCGTCCACCGACCCCTCGACCTGGCTCGAGTCGATGGTGAAGTTCTACGTTGGTGACGGCATCGCCGCCGACTTCTACAGCGAGATCGCAGGCGCGCTGTCGCCCGACGTGGCCACCGTCGTCCGCGACGTGCTCGCCGAGACCAGCCACTCGGAGTTCGTGGTCGAGGAGGTGCGGCGGGCGGTGTCGGCCAGTCGCTCCCAGCGCGACCGGCTCACGCTCTGGGGCAGGCGACTGCTCGGCGAGGCGATCACCCAGGCCCAGTACGTCATGGCGCAGCGCGACGAACTCACCGATCTGGTGCTCACCGCCACCGGCGATCTCAACGGCATCGCCGCGCTGTTCGAGCGCATGCAGGACAGCCACGCCAAGCGGATGGCCGTTCTCGGGATCTGAGCCTCGGCCCGAACAGGCGCGGGCTTCGACCCGCGCACGGCCGTGAGATCGCCCTATTCGTTCGCGGCCCGGTTGTGCACCAGGCGCAGTCCCTGCGAGCGGGTCGCGGCCTGGTCGAGCAGCCAGACGACGACGCTCTGGTCGCGGTCGGTCGTCATGGTCTCGAACGGCACGTCGACCTCGCCGTAGACCGGGTGATCGAACTCCAGCACGCTCGACACCGGCTCGCCGCCGACCCGGTGCGGCTTCCACCGCTCCAGGAACTGCGGCTCGCGCTGGAGCGCGTCGATCATCCCGAGCAACTCCTCGTCGCCGGGCCAGCGCAGCTTCGCCCACAGCAGCGCGGTCGCCATCGTGTCCGCGGCGGCGGGCCAGTTCCGCAGCGTCCGCCGCGCCCGCGGATCGGTGAACGTGTACCAGGCCGGGTTTGCCTCGCCGTGCTCGCCGATCAGGCCGAGCGGGGTCGCGAAATCGGCCCAGGCGTGGTTCCAGCCGAGCACGTTCAGCCGCCTGCCGATGACGAACGCCGGCGTCGGCTGCAGCGCGTCGAGTACCGCGCGGATCGTCTCGCCGAGCTGTTCGGTGGGTGATTCGCTACCGGGACAACGGGATTCGTTGCCGGAGGCGAGCGCGAGCAAGCCGAAGTGATGCCGCTGCGCGCCCTCGAGCAACAGCGCGTCGGCGAGCGCGTCGACCACGGCCACCGAAGGGTTGGTGTCGCGACCTTGCTCCAGCCGGGCCAGGTAGTCGGCGCTCACCCCTGCCCGCACCGCGACCTCTTCGCGGCGCAGTCCCGGCGTACGACGCCTGCCGCCCTCGGGCATTCCGACGTCGGCGGGCCGGAGCTCGCCGCGACGGGCGACGAGGAATTCGGCGAAACCGTTGCGTGCCATGTCACCATCGTGCCCGTTCCGCGGATATTCAGCCTCGCCCTGGCAGGTCCAGGATAACCGCGGTCTGGCTACCGGACCGCGGTCCGGACAAGGTCGATGGCATGACGAACACTTCCGCACCCAGCGCCGACACCCAGCAGCTGAAGCCAGGATCCTGGGCACTGGACGCCGCCCACTCCTCGGTCGCGTTCACGATCCGCCATCTCGGCATCTCCAAGGTGCGCGGCGGATTCACCCGCTTCGAGACCGAATTCGTGGTCGACGACGCGGGCGCCGCGACGCTCGGCGCCACCATCTACCTCGACTCGTTCGACACCGGCAACCCCGACCGCGATGCTCACATCCGCACCGCCGACTTTCTCGACGTGGCCAACCGGCCGACGCTGACCTTCCGCTCGCCACGGCCGGTGCAGGTCGCCGAAACGTTCACCGTCGAGGGCGAGGCCACCCTCGGTCCGGTCACCAAGCCCGTCACCCTCGAGGTGGAATGGGGCGGCGTGCGGGACTTCGGCCCGACCGGCGACCGGCACGCCGGATTCTCCGCCACCGGAACCATCAAGCGCACCGACTTCGGCGTCGGCGGCCCTATGCCAGGCATGCTCAGCGACGCCGTGAAGATCGAGCTGGAGATCCAGCTGATCGAACCCAAGTGACCGACCGTCGGGCCGACCGGGTTTCGCGATCAGCGTAGGCAGTGCGGTGCCGTGCGGCCGTTGCCCTGCACTAGCCTTGGACCGGACAGCAAGAGCGCTCGGGCGGACGCGACGTCCGACCGCCGCACAGGACTCTAGGTTCGGAGGTTGGCCGTGGAGGTCAAGATCGGTATTTCGGATAGCCCGCGCGAACTCGTGATCAACAGCGCGCAGACCCCGGAAGAGGTCGAGGCGAAGGTGTCCGACGCGCTGAGCGGCGCGAGCGGCGTGGTGGCGCTCACCGACGACAAGGGCCGCAAGTTCCTGATCCAGGCCTCGAAGGTCGCCTACGTCGAGATCGGCACCGCGACCAGCGGCCGGGTCGGTTTCGCCGCCGTCTGACGACATCGAAGAGGACGAGCCCTCGGATTCCCGGTCATCGACCGGAGAATCCGAGGGCTCGTTCGCGTTCGCTGTGTGTCGACCGCGCGGGCGATCAGAAGCGGGAGTTGCCCGAGTTCTCGATCGGATGCAGCGGGACGTGCGACAGACCACCCCAGGCCAGCGCGACGGTGGTGTCGACGGCCTCGTCCTTGGGGATCGGGCGGTCCGCCTCCAGCCAGTAGCGCGCGGTGAACTGGCTCGTGCCGACCAGGCCGACGGCCAGGATGCGCGCACGGTAGGGATCCAAGCCCGAGTCGTGCGCGACCAGATCGAAGACGGCGTCCACGCACGCCTCGGTGGCCTGCTCGACCCGGCGCTGCACCTGCGGCTCGCTGGTCAGGTCGGATTCGAAGACCAGCCGGAAGCCCTGCATCTCGTTGTCGACGAAATCGAAGTAGGCCTGCACGGCGGCGCGCACGCGCTGGCGGTTGTCGGTGGTGGAGCGCAGCGCCTGCCGCACGCTCGACACCAGCATGTCGACATAGTTCTGCAGGACCGCGATGTACAGCTCCAGCTTGCTGGTGAAGTGCTGGTAGAGCACCGGTTTGCTCACACCGGCGACCTGCGAGATCTCGTCCATGCCCGCCGCGTGGTAGCCGCGGAGCACGAACACCTCGCTCGCGGCGTGGAGTAGCTGCTGCCGCCGTTCGTCACGCGGCAACCGCGTACCGCGTTTGGCCGGCACCATGGCCTCGGACGACATTCTGCGGGACGTCATCCGGTCCACGAGGTCTGTCATTTCGGCTCTCCCAGTCGATTCCCCGGCAAAAGGGGTTGTGCACCGGGTATCCAAAGAACGATACCCGGTTGTAGCTCACATGCCGATCGGGGCCGTCGATCTCGTCCGGCCAATGAGACGTGACGCACAGCCGGACGCCGGTCCTGGTCTGGCGTGCGCGGAGCCGAGCGGCCGCGTATCGCGCGGAACCCCCGCTCAGGACGCGCTCGACCGGCCGTCGCCTGCTCTGTGAGAACCTGTCTTATGTGACCCTGCGTGCAAACGGGGATCGGGCGCGTGATTCCGGCCCGTCCATCGTGTCCGGCGGCGGGCGCGATGCGCTCGACCCCACTGGCTCCGGGTCGCCCGATTCCGTAGTCTCTGGACCCGTGGCAAGGTCCGGTCCCGAAACGCGTTCGGGTGCGGCTGCCCGATCGGGCGCTGTACCGCGGTCCGGGATCGCAGGTCGGCCCGGCCGATCCAGACCCGAGCGCGGGAGCCGCATCGATCCGTGGCCGCGGAAACCCGACGGCGACGAGGCGGAAACCGCGCCGACACCCCTGCCGCCACGTGACGCCAACGGCGTCGAGATCTACGACCCTCTCGGCCTCTACCCCGGCGCCGTCAACCGCTCCCACCAGCCCCTGCGGGCACGCTGGGACCCCACGGCACCCGATCCGAATCGCGCCCGCGGACCACGACCCGAGCGCAACACCAAGAAGCAGAGCGCGCTCGGTCGTTTCGTCTCCACCTACGGCTGGCGCGCGTACGCCCTTCCCGTGCTGTTCGTGGTCACCGTGCTGGTGATTGTCGACGCGGTCCGCGGCGGCGGAACCGGCGGTGGTTCGAACGTGGCCCCCAGCTTCGGACGGCTCAGTCCGCGCGCCGCGACCGCGGGCATCATCGGCGCACCGCCCGGCGACGGACAGTTCCCCGCCGATCTGCCCACCGGAGCGCTGCCGGAGGGCGGCCCGTTCACCGAGAACGGCGCGGGCACCTGGCGAGTGGTCCCCGGCGCGACCGCCGAGTTCGGCACGGGCGCGGAATACCACTTCAGCTACACCGTCGAGATCGAGGACGGCGTCGACACCTCCGGCTTCGGCGGCGACGAGTCGGTGGCCAAGATGATCGACAGCACCCTGGCCAACCCCAAGAGCTGGGCGCACGACAAGAAGTTCGCCTTCCGCCGCGTCGATCAGGGCAAGCCGGATTTCCGGATCTCGCTCACCTCGCGCCAGACCACCAGGAAATCCTGCGGTTTCGACATCCCGATCGACTCCTCGTGCTTCAACGCCGACCTCGACCGGGTGGTGCTCTCCGAAGTGCGCTGGGTGCGCGGCGCGCTCGCCTTCGAAGGCGACATCGGCTCCTACCGGCAGTATCAGATCAACCACGAGGTCGGCCACGCCATCGGCTACCACCAGCATCAGCCGTGCGAGACCGACGGCGGTCTCGCGCCGATCATGATGCAGCAGACCTTCGGCACCAAGAACAACGACATCGCCGCGCTCGACCCCGACGGCCTCGTCCCGATGGACGGCAAGAGCTGTCGGTTCAACCCGTGGCCGTACCCGCGCGGCTGATCGCCGGAGCGGTGCGCGACGATAGTGGGAAGAACGGTTCGATCGTCGGCGTTGCATATCGCGATCGGTCAATTCGATTCGAGGAGTCCTGGACGTGTCATCACCGAAGTCCCTGCCGCCGCTGGTCGAGCCGGCCGCGGAGCTGAGCAAGGACGAGATCGCCCGCTACAGCCGTCACCTGATCATTCCCGACGTGGGTGTGGACGGGCAGAAACGTCTGAAGAACGCCAAGGTGCTCGTGATCGGCGCGGGCGGGCTCGGCTCGCCGGCCCTGCTGTACCTGGCCGCCGCGGGGGTGGGCACCCTCGGCATCGTGGAGTTCGACGAGGTCGACTCCTCGAACTTGCAGCGCCAGATCATTCACGGTGAATCCGATATCGGCCGTCCGAAGGCCGACAGCGCGCGCGATTCCATCCTGGAGATCAACTCCGGCATCGAGGTGCGACTGCACAAGCTCCGCCTGGAGCCGGAGAACGCGGTCGAGCTGTTCCGCGACTACGACCTGATCCTCGACGGCACCGACAACTTCGCCACCCGCTACCTGGTGAACGACGCCGCGGTGCTGGCTGGCAAGCCGTACGTGTGGGGTTCCATCTACCGCTTCGAAGGCCAGGTCTCGGTCTTCTGGGAGGACGCCCCCGACGGCCGCGGCCTGAACTACCGCGACCTCTACCCCGAGGCGCCGCCGCCCGGCATGGTCCCGTCCTGCGCCGAGGGCGGCGTGCTCGGCGTGCTGTGCGCGTCCATCGGCTCGATCATGGTGACCGAGGCGATCAAGCTGATCACCGGCATCGGCGACCCGCTGCTCGGCCGGCTCATGGTCTACGACGCACTGGACATGAGCTACCGGACCATCAAGCTGCGCCGCGACCCGGAGCGCCAGCCGATCACCGAACTGATCGACTACGAAGCGTTCTGCGGTGTGGTGTCCGAGGAGGGCCAGGCCGCCGCGGCCGGGTCGACCATCACCGCGCGCGAGCTGAAGGAACTGATCGACGCGGGCAAGGAGATCGAGCTCATCGACGTGCGAGAGCCGGTCGAATGGGACATCGTGCACATCGAGGGCGCGCGGCTCATCCCGAAGGACCGCATCCTCTCCGGCGAGGCGCTGTCCGAGCTGCCGCAGAACCGTCCGATCGTGCTGCACTGCAAGACCGGCGTCCGTTCCGCCGCGGCGCTCGCGGTGCTGAAGAACGCGGGCTTCTCCGACGCCACCCATGTGCAGGGTGGAATCGTCGCCTGGGCCAACCAGGTCGACACTAGTCTGCCGGTTTACTGAGCGGCTTCGTTCCAGCTGTGCGAGGTGCGGTGGGGCTTCGCACAGCTGGGTCTTCGTTTCGCTTGCGCGGTCCGGCGGGCCTCGGCATTGGTCATCCGGGCTGCGCGCCAACCGGCGGAATGTATGGGTTGGGGATGTTTGGTCGGGCGCACCTCTGCTCCGGGATCGACCCGGATGCGGGCATCGGGCTGACTTCGCATCTCTTCCGGTGAGCTGTCGAGTTCGCTTGGCGGACGCGCAGGGGAGCGATACGACGGATAAACGCCGTACAAGACCCGTATCCGTGCGGTAACCAGGTGCGCGCCCTGACCGGCGCGGCGTCTGAATCCGGCCCTTCACCGGCGGTACCGTACGGCCGTGACTTCTGTGGAACCTCCCGAGCACGTGCGCGCCACGTTCGGTTTGCGCGAGGTGACGCCGGTCCCGCTAGGAGACTGGGACGGTGGTTGGCGCTGCGGTGAGGTGGTGCTGACCCCGGTCGCCGATCATGCCAGGGCGGCGTGGTCGGCCAAGATCCGCGAGACGCTGAAGGTCGACGGGTTGCGCATCGCCCGTCCGGTGCGCGCCACAGACGGGCGCTACGTGGTCTCCGGCTGGCGCGCCGACACCTACCTGGAAGGCAGTCCCGAGCCGCGCCACGACGAGGTCGTCTCGATCTCGCTGCGCCTGCACCAGGCGACCACCCAACTCGAGCGGCCTCGCTTCCTGGTGCAACCACCGGTCGCGCCGTGGGTCGACGTCGACGTCTTCGTGGCCGCCGACCGCGCCGCCTGGGAGGCGGTGCCGCTGCGCAGCCTGCGCGCGGGCGGCGCGATGCCCGCCACCTCGCCCGACGGCAGGCGAAGCATGGAACTCATCGGCCAGCTGGCCACTCTGCGCAAGCCGGTCCATACCCCGGCCCAGTTGGTTCACGGCGACCTGTTCGGCACCGTTCTTTTCGCGGGCGCCTTCACCCCCGGCCTCACCGACATCACTCCGTACTGGCGCCCCGCCGCATGGGCCGCGGGCGTCATCGTCATCGACGCCCTCTCCTGGGGTGGCGCCGACAACGGCCTGGTCGACCGCTGGTCCGACCTTCCCGAATGGCCCCAAATGCTGCTTCGCGCAGTCATATTCCGCTTGGCCGTGCACGCCCTCCATCCCCGCTCCACACCTGAAGCCTTCCCCGGCCTTGCCCGCACCGCGGACATGGTCCGGCTGATGCTCTGACAGGAGGGTTCCGCCGCAATGCGTCAGCGCCCGAAAAGCCGATCGACAGAAAACGATTGGCCGGACGCCGTTGCCGTCGAGTGACATCTTGCGCAGTAGGCATTCGCCGTAGACGCTGAAACTTTCACGATTTCGCGCGGACCGGGCCAACGGTGTGGGCGGCGCGGCAACGCCGAATGCCGCTGGGAGGCCCTTTTTCCCAGCGGCATTCGGGGGCCGGGCAGGCCCGGAAAGGGTTTCGGGCTGCCCGGCCCGGGCCGGTATTCGGGGTTCGGGTTCGAATACCGGACGGCGGGTGCGGTTTACACCTTCGCGTAGGCCAGCGAGGGGATGCGGCCGATGGCGAAGGAGGAGCGCAGGTAGAAGAACCAGGTGACGGCCGCCATCACGATGAAGGCCGCCGCGTAGGTCCAGAAGGCGGGCGCCATGCTGCCGAAGTTGATGTTGGACAGGCGAAGCGCCTGCTGCAGCAGGTAGCCGCCGGAGGCGCCGATCGCGCCGATGACGCCGATCGCCGCGCCCGCCTGTCGCTTCGCCGACGCCGCGGCTTCGGCGATGTCCATGCCGTGCTCGGAGGCGTACTTCTTGGCTTCCGCGTTGAAGATGGACGGGATCATCCGGTAGGTGGAGCCGTTGCCGATGCCGGTGAGGATGAACAGCGCGAGGAAGGCCGTCAGGTAGAGCGGGAAGCTCTTCAGCTCCAGCGCTGCCATGATCCCGGCGACCGCGACGGACATGCCGCCGAAGACGAGCAGGGTCATCCTGGCGCCGCCGACCTTGTCGGAGATCCATCCGCCGAACGGACGGCTGAACGAGCCGACCAGCGCGCCGAGGAAGGCGAGGTTGCCGAGCGTGGTGATCCAGCCGATCTTGGCCAGGTCGGGGAAGTTCGCCTTGATGAGGGTGGGGAAGGCGAAGGAGAACCCGATGAACGAGCCGAAGGTGCCGATGTAGAGGAACGACATCACCCAGGTGTGGCGGTTGGTGAGCGCCAGCTTGTAGGACTTGCCGTCGGACTTGGCGGTGCTGATGCTGTCCATGTAGCGCAGCGCGCCGAAGGTGGCGATCAGGATGAACGGCACCCAGACCAGCACCGAGAGCGTGATGCCGAAGCGGTAGCCCGCCGGATCCTTGGCCGTGAGATGGGTGCCGAGGGTGATCAGCAGCGGCAGCACCAGCTGGGTCTGCGCGACGCCGAGATTGCCGCCCGCGGCGTTGATTCCGAGGGCCGCACCCTTTTTCCCTTCCGGGAAGAAGAACGAGATGTTGGCCATCGACGAGGAGAAGTTGCCGCCGCCGAAGCCGGCCAGCGCCGCGAGCAGCATGAACACCCACATCGGCGTGCCGGGCTGGTTCACGAAGTAGGCCAGGCCGAGTGTCGGGACGAGCAGCATGGCCGCGCTGAACGCGGTGAAGGCGCGGCCGCCGAATTTCGGAATGGCGAAGGTGTACGGAATGCGCAGTGCCGCACCGACGAGCGTCGGGGTGGAGGTGAGCAGCAGCGCGTTGCTGACCGCGGTGGGGTTGCCCTTGCCGAGCCCGGCGAGGAAGTCGAAGCCCGCCGCGCCCATGCTGGTCACCACGGTGCCCCAGATGACCCACACGCTGAAGCCGAGATTCTCGGCGAATACCGAGAAGGCCAGGTTTTTCCGCGCGGTCAGTTTTCCGCCCGACTCCCAGAATTTCGCATTGTCCGGTTCCCAGTGCTCGAGCCAGCGGCCACGCTTCTGGTGGCTGAACGATTCCGACTGCTGGCCGGTGGCAGCAACTGTGGCAGTCATCGGCTTCCTTCCGATCTGTCTCGACCGACCCTCATCGCGGCAATCGTCGCGCCGTTGCGACGTTGTTCGTCTCGGGACGCCCCTCTATTCGACAGAGGGGCCGTCGAGTTGCCTTGTACGGTCGAGACAAAGGTAGAAGCCGGTTGTTGCGCGCCAATGGCGTTCCGTGACGTTCCGGGCAAATCCGACTCACACGGCGGAAACGCCCTCGGTGACCGGTTGGTTACCTGGTCGCCCGCTATAGAACCGGCTGGAATTATCGGGCGTCCGGGTATTCCGCGATGAGCGATCCGAGAAAGCACCGCGCGGCCTGCGCCGCGCGATCGGCGTCGCCGTCGACGACGGCTTGCACCAATTCATTGTGCTCCGCGTCGTAGGAGTCGTCGGATTTCGAAGTCCGCGAGCGGATCACCTGTTCGATGGTGGGCAGCAGTGAGTCGTAGAACTCGAGGTACACCGCGTTGTGGCTGGCGACCACGATCGCGCGGTGCAGCGCCACATCGGCCGCGACGGCGGTACGGGTGTCCTCGTCCCAGTGGTGGCTGCGTTCCTCTAGCAAACGGCGCAGGTTCGCGATGTCGGCGTCGTCGCGGCGACGTGCGGCCAGTGCGGCGGCCGTGGTGTCCAGGGCGAGGCGCAACTCGAGGACGTCGCGCTCCTCGGCATCGGCGAAGTATTTGCCCAGCGTGCCACCGACTTCCGAGGCGGCGATCACGTAGGTGCCCGAGCCCTGGCGTCGTTCCAGCATGCCCGCGTGCACCAGTGCCTGGACGGCCTCGCGCACGGTATTTCGTCCCGTGCCGGTGAGCTCGGTGAGCTCCGGTTCGGTCGGGATGCGGGAGCCGATAGCCCAACGGCCGGAACGGATTTCGGCACGCAGCTGTTCGGTTACCTGGGCGATGAGGCTGGTGCGCCGGACGGGTTGCACCGGAACAGAGTACCGCCCGTCACAAATTGTTGCCGCTGATCATCGGGTCATCCTATGATTTCTCGGTGACAGCGACCCTTGCGGACACCGCGACCCGCCACGAATCCGCCGCCCCCGAGCGGCGTCAGCACGGGCTCGTCGAGGGCAGGCTGCTCGTTCTCACCGCGATCGTGATGTCCGCACTGGTCCTGCGCGTCGCCGTCACGGCGTTCAGCCCCCTGGCCGAGCGGATCGGCGCCGACATCGGTTACTCGGCCGCCGTCGTCGGCGTCTTCGGCATGATTCCGACCGCGATGTTCGCCCTCTCGGGCCTGCTGACGCCGCTGCTGGTGCGCCGTCTCGGCCTGGAACGCACCGCGCTGACCGCGATGCTGATGGCCGGCGCAGGCATGCTGATCCGTGCTTCGGTGCACGGCACCGCCGAACTGCTGATCTTCTCCGCGCTCGCGCTCGGCGGCATGGGCATCGGAAACGTGGTGATCCCGCCGCTGGTCAAGCGGTACTTCCCGGACCGGCTCGCGGTCATCAGCTCGCTCTACATCACCATGGTGCAGCTGGGCACCGTGGTGCCCGCCTTGATCGCCGTGCCGGTGGCGGAGTCGCACGGCTGGCGGATCTCGATCGGCCTGTGGGCGCTGCTCGGTTTCGCCGCCGCGGTGCCGTGGCTCGCGGTGCTGCGCGCTCGGCGCGGTCGCGACCTGGCCGACACCACCGGTGTGGACGCGGAACACACCGAGCCCGCGGGGCAGGTCTGGCGGTCGCCGGTGGCGTGGGGGATGGCGGGCATGTTCGGCATGACCTCGCTGACCACCTACGCGATCTTCGCGTGGCTGCCCAAGATACTCAGCGAAGCGGGCGCGAGCGCCGCGTTCGGCGGCACCATGGTCGGTCTGTTCGCCCTCGTCGGGTTGGTGGCCGCGCTCTCGGCGCCGACCCTGGTCGCGCGTTTTCGCAACCCGTTCCCCGTGGTCGTGGTTTGCGCGTCCCTGTTCTTCGTCGCGTTCGCGGGTCTGTTGATCGCGCCGATGAGCGCGCCGGTGCTCTGGGTGGTGATCCTCGGCCTCGGCCCGAGCACCTTCCCGATGGCGCTCACTCTCATCAATCTGCGCACCAGGACGCCGCGCGGTTCGGCGGCGCTGTCCGGCTTCACCCAGGGCGTCGGTTACGCCGTGGCGTGTGCGGGACCGTTGCTGTTCGGCATGCTGCACTCGGCGACGGGCGGCTGGCTCGCGCCGTTCGCGACGCTGAGCGTCGCGGTGCTGATCTTGCTCGCGGGCGCGTGGCAGGCGTGCAAACCGCGCGTGCTCGAGGACAGCTGGGCCTGATCTCCGCGAAGGGCACTGTTTCGAGTTGCGGGCCGGGGCGGTGCGGCGCATGCTGTGCGCGTCACACCTCACCGGCCGCTTTGCGCGAGATCGGCTGTTTGTCACCCGCGGAAACCCTTGTGTCACACGGGTGAAACATTCGGTTGAAACTCACCCCGATATCGGGGTAATCGTGAGCAACCGTTGATTCAGCGGTCATTTACCGCAGCATTTCGGCAATACCTGTTACCTACCGTTGGGGCCAACCGGATTTTGGGAGGCCCCTGTTGAGCACGCTGACGCGTAACCACAACATCGAGGACTGGGATGCCGAGGACGTCGCGGCCTGGGAGGCGGGCGGCAAGGACATCGCCAAGCGCAACCTGATCTGGTCGGTCTTCGCCGAGCATGTCGGTTTCTCGGTGTGGTCGATCTGGTCGGTGATGGTGCTGTTCATGCCCACCGACAAGTTCGGCATCGACGCCGCGGGCAAGTTCTTCCTCGTCGCGATGCCGACACTGGTCGGCGCGTTCCTGCGAATCCCCTACACCGTGGCCACCGCCCGGTTCGGCGGACGCAATTGGACGATCTTCAGCGCGTTCATGCTGCTGATCCCAACGCTGCTGACGCTGTACTTCATCAACCAGCCCGGCACGTCCTACACCACGTTCATGATCGTGGCGGCGTTCGCGGGCTTCGGCGGCGGCAACTTCGCCTCCTCGATGACCAACATCAACGCCTTCTACCCGCAGCGGCTCAAGGGCTGGGCCCTCGGCCTGAACGCGGGCGGCGGCAACATCGGCGTCCCGGTCATCCAGCTGCTCGGTCTGCTGGTCATCGCGACGCTCGGCAACGGCTACGCCTCGCTGATCTGCGCGATCTACCTGGTGCTCGTCGCGCTGGCCGGTATCGGCGCCGCGCTCTACATGGACAACCTGAAGAACCAGAAGGCCGATCTCTCCTACATGATCACGGCGCTGAAGGTGCCGCAGTCCTGGGCCATCGCCTTCCTCTACATCGGCACCTTCGGATCGTTCATCGGCTACAGCTTCGCCTTCGGCCAGATCCTGCAGATCAGCTTCAAGGCCGGTGGCGACACCGCCGCGCAGGCCGCGCTGCACGCCGCGCAGATCGCGTTCATCGGCCCGCTGCTCGGCTCGCTGGCCCGCCCGTACGGCGGCAAGTGGGCCGACCGGATCGGCGGCAGCAAGGTCAGCATGTACGTCTTCGGTTCCATGATGGCCGCCGCGCTGCTGGTCGGCGTGGCCAGCACGGCCGCCGACGGCAACAACGGCGTCGCCACCGGCGGCGTGATGACCGCGCTGGTCATCGGCTTCATCGCCCTGTTCGTGCTCTCCGGCATCGGCAACGGCGCGGTCACCAAGATCATCCCGTCGGTCTTCGACGCCAAGTCCAAGAGCCTGGACGCCGGTCCGGCCGAGCAGGCCGCCTGGTCGCAGAACACCTCCGGCGCGCTCATCGGCTTCGTCGGCGCGATCGGCGCGCTCGGCGGCGTCGGCATCAACCTGGTGCTGCGCACCTCCTACGCCTCGACCAACTCGGCTACCGCCGCCTTCTGGGTGTTCGTGGCCTTCTACGTGGCCTGCGCCGCGGTGACCTGGCTGGTCTTCCTCCGCCGTCCCTCCATGGCCGCCGACGCCGGTGTCGTGCAGGAGGCCGAGGCGCTGGTCCTCGAAGCCGAAGCTGCCGCAACCAAGTCCAACTCGTCGGCTCGCGCCTGACGCCCGAACCATTCCCAGGGAGGTCACCATGAACCCCACAGTCGATCCCGCCCAGCGCAAGACCGCGGTGGTCGTCGGCCACGGCATGGTCGGGCACCGTTTCGTCGAGGCACTGCGCTCGCGTGACGAGGCCGACCAGTGGCAGATCGTCATCCTCAGCGAGGAGCAACTGCCCGCCTACGACCGGGTCGGCCTGTCCTCGTACGTCGGCAGCTGGGACGCCAGCGCTCTCGCGCTGCCCGGCAACGAGTACGCGGGCGACGCGGTGGTGGAGCTGCGCCTCGGCCAGCGCGCCGAGAGCATCGACCGCGCGGCGCGCAAGGTCGTCACCTCGGCGGGCGACACCATCGCCTACGACGCGCTGGTGCTGGCCACCGGTTCCTACGCGTTCGTGCCGCCGGTGCCGGGCCACGACCTGGACGGCTGCTTCGTCTACCGGACGATCGAGGACTTGGACGGCATCCGGGCCACCGCCGAGGCGGCGGGTCCCGGTGCGGTCGGCGTGGTGATCGGCGGCGGTCTCCTCGGCCTGGAAGCGGCCAACGCGCTGCGCCTGCTCGGCATGACCCCGCACGTCATCGAATTCAACGACCGGCTGATGCCCGCCCAGGTCGACGCGGGCGGCGGCGCCATCCTGGAGCGCCTGGTCAGCGACCTCGGCCTGAACGTGCACACCGGCGTCGGCACCCAGTCGATCGAGGAAGCGGGTGCGGGCAAGCTGAAGCTGACCCTCTCCGACGAGTCGACCATCGACGCCTCGCTCGTGGTGTTCTCCGCGGGCATCCGTCCGCGCGACCAGATCGCCCGCGACGCGGGCCTCGAGGTCGGTCCGCGCGGCGGCATCATCACCGACCTGGGCCTGCAGACCTCGGACCCGAACATCTGGGCCATCGGCGAGTGCGCCGCGGTCGAGGGCGTCTGCTACGGCCTGGTCGCCCCCGGCTACAGCACCGCCGAGGTGGTGGCCGACCGGCTGCTCGGCGGCGCGGGCGAATTCCCCGGCGCCGATATGTCCACCAAGCTGAAGCTGCTCGGCGTCGACGTGGCCAGCTTCGGTGACGCGCACGGCACCACCGAGGGCGCGCTGTCGGTCGTGCTGCACGACGCGGCCAAGGGCACCTACGCCAAGCTCGTCGTCTCCGACGACGCGCAGATCCTGCTGGGCGGCATCCTGGTCGGCGACGCCTCCGCGTACTCCGCGCTGCGTCCGCTGGTCGGCCGCCCGCTGCCCGCCGATCCCGCCTCGCTGATCTCCCCGGCGGGCGCGGAACTCGGCGCGGACGCGCTGCCCGACGACGCGCAGATCTGCTCCTGCAACAACGTCAGCAAGGGCGCGATCTGCGGCGCGATCGCGGAGGGCGCTTGCGATGTGCCCGCCATCAAGAGCTGCACCAACGCGGGCACCTCCTGCGGTGGCTGCGTGCCGATGCTCAAGAAACTGCTCGAGCAGTCCGGCGTCGAGGTCTCCAAGTCGCTGTGCGAGCACTTCTCCCAGTCGCGCGCCGAGCTGTTCCAGATCGTCCAGGTCACCGGCATCCGTACCTTCTCCGGCCTGATCGCCAAGTACGGCAAGGGAACCGGCTGCGACATCTGCAAGCCGACCGTCGCCTCGATCCTGGCCTCCACCTCCAGCGACCACATCCTCGACGGCGAGCAGGCCGCACTGCAGGACACCAACGACCACTTCCTGGCCAACCTGCAGAAGAACGGCACCTACTCGGTGGTGCCGCGGATGCCGGGCGGCGAGGTCACCGCCGAGCAGCTGATCACCATCGGCGAGGTGGCCAAGGAGTTCGGCCTCTACGTCAAGGTCACCGGCGGCCAGCGCATCGACCTGTTCGGCGCGCGCGTCGAACAGCTGCCGAAGATCTGGCAGCGCCTGGTCGACGCGGGCATGGAATCCGGCCACGCGTACGGCAAGTCGCTGCGCACCGTCAAGAGCTGTGTCGGCTCCACCTGGTGCCGCTACGGTCAGCAGGATTCGGTCGGCATGGCCGTGCTGCTCGAAAAGCGTTACCGCGGACTGCGTTCCCCGCACAAGCTGAAGCTGGCCGTCTCCGGCTGCGCGCGCGAATGCGCCGAGGCGCGCGGCAAGGACGTCGGCGTGATCGCCACCGAGCACGGCTGGAACCTCTACGTCGGCGGCAACGGCGGTCTGACCCCGAAGCACGCGGTCCTGCTCGCCGGTGACCTCGACGACGAGACGCTGATCAAGTACATCGACCGCTACCTGATGTTCTACATCCGCACCGCCGACCGGCTGCAGCGCACCGCGCCGTGGCAGGAGGCGCTCGAGGGTGGCCTGGATTACCTCAAGGCGGTCGTCTGCGAGGACAGCCTCGGCATCGCCGACGAGCTCGAGGCCGCGATGGCCAAGCACGTCGACGGCTACAAGGACGAGTGGGCCGCGGTGCTCGACGACGAGGAGAAGCTGTCGCGCTTCGTCTCTTTCGTCAACGCGCCGGAAGAGGCCGACCCGACCATCTCGTTCGACGACAGCGGCGAACGCAAAGTGCCGGTGCTGTTGGGTGTGCCACAAATGCCGGCCGCCACGCACGGGAAATAACGACTTAACCGTGCGGAAACAGGGCGCCGGTACCAATGAGTATGGCGTTCGGAGGAGGAACCCGATGACCGTGATCGATACACCCAGCATCTCGCCAGCTACGGCCACCGGTTGGACGCAGGCTTGCCGACTCGACTATTTGATCCCTGGCCGCGGCGTTGCGGTGTTGCTGAAGGGTGGCCAGCAGGCCGCTCTGTTCCGACTGATCGACGGCAGTGTGTACGCCGTCGGCAATATCGATCCTTTCGGTCGCGCGGCCGTCATGTCGCGCGGGATCGTCGGTGATCGCGGCGGCGTGCCCGTTGTCGCCTCGCCGCTGCTGAAGCAGGCGTTCTCGTTGCTCGACGGGCGATGCCTTGACGACGAATCGGCGGCGCTGCCGGTGTACGCGGTGCGTGTCGACGACGGCATCGTTTCGGTTTCCAACGAGCCGGCGACGCTCGATTCCTCGGACGGGTGAACATCCATGACGACAACTGAAGCGGGCGCCTGTCTCGCCGGATTCACGGTGGGCATCACGGCGGCGCGGCGGGCCGAGGAGTTCGCCACCCTGCTGGTCAGAAGGGGAGCCACCGTCGTGTCGGCGCCCGCCATCCGGATCATTCCGCTGGCCGACGACACCGAACTGGAGCGGGTCACCAGGACGCTGGTCGCCGAGCCGCCGCAGATCACCGTGGCCACCACCGGCATCGGGTTCCGCGGCTGGATGGAGGCGGCCGAAGGCTGGGGGCTGGCCGAAGACCTGCGCAGCACGCTGGCCGCCACTCGCATGCTGGCCCGCGGCCCGAAAGCCAAGGGCGCCATCCGCGCCGCGGAACTGCGCGAGGAATGGTCGCCCGCTTCCGAATCCTCGGCCGAGGTGCTCGATCACCTGCTCGCCGAGGGCGTGGAGGGCGTTCGCATCGCGGTTCAGCTGCACGGCGCGACCACCGAGTGGGAGCCGGTTCCCGACTTCTGCGAGGTATTGCGTTGTGCCGGAGCGGATGTCGTTCCGGTGCCGGTGTACCGCTGGACTCCGCCCTCCGATCAGGGGCCGATGGACCAGCTGATCGAGGCCATCGTCACCGCGAGCATGGACTGCGTGACCTTCACCAGCGCGCCCGCTGTCGCGTCGCTGTTGATGCGCGCCAAGGAAACCGGGCTGCTGGAGGGCGTACTGCACGCCCTGCGCGGCCGGGTGCTCGCGGCGTGCGTCGGCCCGATCACCGCGGCCCCGCTGGAAGAGCTCGGCGTGCCGACCTCGATGCCGGGACGCGCACGGCTCGGTGCGCTGGCCAGGCACGTGGCGGAGGAACTCCCTCGGCGCGCCAACCGGATTCACGCCGCGGGACACAACATCAGCGTGCGCGGCGCCTGCGTCGTCGTCGACGGTCAGGTGCGTCAGCTGGCGCCGGCGCCGATGGCGCTGATGCGTTCGCTGGCTCGTCAGCCCGGCCGGGTGGTCTCCCGCGAGGACTTGCTCGCGGCGCTGCCCGGTGGTGGTGACGACACACACGCCGTGGAGACGGCGATCGCCCGGCTGCGTGCCGGGCTCGGCACGCCGAAGGCGATCCAGACCGTGGTCAAGCGCGGTTACCGGCTCGCTCTCGATCCGGCCGAGTGCATCGACAACAATCCACGCCAGCTGCCGCAGACGCGGCCGCAGGTGCCAGGAGTCGGCGCGCCCTTCCGTGCTCCCAAGTACGCCCCGCAAGCGATGGGGAGCTGGTGAGCGCGCCTGCCCTGGTGCTGGTGGCGCACGGCACCCGGAGCACCAGGGGTGTGGAGATGATCGCCGCGCTGGCCGAGGCGGTCACCCGTGAACTCGGTGCGGCGCAGGCCGTTCCGGAGCTGGTCGCCGCGATTTCGGGGCGCGGCGCCGGCACCGGCGCGCCCGTTGTCCGCACCGCCTTCGTCGACGTGCTCGGCCCGTCGCCGTCGGAGGTGCTGCGCGACCTCCTCGGTGTGACGGAATCCGGTCCCGCCGTGGTGGTTCCGGCCTTCCTCGCGTCCGGCTACCACGTCTACCAGGACGTGCCGCGCGAGGTCGCCGAGAGCGGCCACGCCGCGGTGGCCGTCACCCCGGCCATGGGTCCGGACCCGGCGCTGGCCAGGATCATGGCGATGCGGCTGCGTGCGGCGGGACGGCGGCCCGGCGACGCGGTGGTCTTCGCGGCGGCTGGCTCCTCGGATGCCCGTGCGCGCCAAGACGTTCGGCGCGCGGCCGCGATGCTGGCCGAGCACCTCGATGCGCCCGTGCGCATCGGCTACGTCGCCACCGGCGCGCCCCGCGTCCCCGAGGTGGTCGCGGAACTCCGTTCCTCCGGCGCGCGGCGCGTGTTCATCGCGTCCTACCTGCTCGCGCACGGCCTGTTCCAGCAGCGCCTGCATGACGCGGGCGCCGACGGCGTCGCCGAACCCATCGGCGTCCACCCCGCGGTGGTCCGGCTCATCGCCGACCGCTACCGCGCGGCCGTCCCTGAACTGGCCAACATCCACGTGCGCTGAGCGCGACTTCGGTCAGGGCCGCTGAGGGAGGTGGCCCTGACCTGATCGTTCGTCGGCCGAGTCCTGCGTCCGGCGTGCGATGGTGATGGACATGCCGCACCGTCCCCTGCCCTTCCTCGACGTCGATGGACCGTTGATCCCGTTCGGCGTGGAGGCCGAGCCCGAGTCGGATCCATTGCCCCTTCCCGCGCCGCAGGATGCAGCGAATCCGCTCGTGGCGCGGCTCGATTCAGAACTCGGGCCGCTGCTGGCCGCCGGGCAAGGTGCTTGCCACGCACCGGCGGTTCTCGCGCGAACCTGTCGGTCCCCGGGTCCACACTGAGACACATGGCATACGACGAGGAACTGGCCGAGCGGATTCGCGACCTGATCGAGCCCGGCCCCGACGTGACCGAGAAGAAGATGTTCGGCGGCCTCGCCTTCCTGATCGGCGGCAACATGGCGGTGGCGGCCAGCCGCCAGGGCGGACTTCTCGTCCGCATCGATCCCGCCGAGGGCGACGCCTTGATCGACGGCGACGCCGTGACACCAATGATCATGGGCGGGCGCGAAATGAACGGCTGGCTCCGCGTAACCTCCGCCGCCCTTCCCAACGACACCACCCTGCGCGAATGGGTCGACCGCGGCGTCGGCTACGCCCGCTCCCTCCCCGCCAAGCGCTGACCGCTCGCCGCCCCGAGCTGCGCTTCCACCGTCCCGAAACGGACAGTCCGGGCGAGATCGTCGCGTAATCTTCCGCTGCCGGTTCGCGGTCGATACGCTGCGGCGATGATGCCCATTGCGCGCGGGGTCGTGGTTGGGGCGGTGCTCGGCGGGTTGCTGGCCGGGGTGGGGCGGGCGGAGGCTACGCCCGGGTCGGATATCACGGCGGTCACCCTTGGGCAGGCGCAGATTCCGGCGGGGGTGGTGCCGTTCGTGGCGGGGACCGATCTGGTGGTTCGGGAGATCACCATCGGGCCCGGTGGGTCCACCGGGTGGCACTTTCACGACGGGCCGGTGTTCGGGTTCGTCCGGTCCGGCACGCTCACTCATCCCGGACCGGATTGTGTGGCGCCGGTGTATCGCGCCGGGGATTTCATCTACGAACCGGCGGGGGAGTGGAACGTGCACATCGGCCAGAACCTCGGTACGGAGCCGCTGGTACTCGACGTCGTCTACGCTCCGCCGACGGGCGATCCGCTCTTCCGGGACGCACCGGCTCCGGACTGCGCCTGATCCGCCGGAAAAAACTTTCGAGATTTCCGCCGAAGTATGTCGAAGCCGTCGAATCGGCTCCGACCGAAGGGTGACAGCAAGGTCGAACAACCCAAAGGAGCCCATCATGGCCGTCACCACTTTCTTCTGGTTCGAGTCCGAGGCCGAGCAGGCCGCCGCCCGCTACGTCGAGCTGGTGCCCCGCTCCCGCGTCACCGACGTCACCCGTAACCCCGACGGCTCGGCCTTCGTGGTCGCCCTCGAACTCGACGGCCAGTCGGTCACATTCATGAACGGCGGCCCCGGCCACCCGCAGACCGACGCCGCCTCCATCCAGGTCACCGTCGACACCCAAGACGAGGTCGACCGCCTCTGGGACGCGCTCGTCGAAGGCGGCGCTCCCGGCGAGTGCGGCTGGCTCGTCGACCGCTACGGCATGCACTGGCAGGTCGTCCCCACACCCCTCCTCGACCTGATGTCCGGCACCGACTCCGCCAAAACCGCCGCCGTCGGCACCGCCCTGCGCACCATGTCCAAACTGGACCTGAAGGTCCTCCGCGACGCCTACGACAACGCCTGAGCGCAAAGCACCTCTCCACCAGAAGAATTCGCCCCCACCGGATCGCGGTGGGGGCGAATTCATTCGGTGCCGGTGCGGCCCACACGGCTCCTGACCCTGGACGCCTATTTCGCCAGTTGGCTGATTCGCTGACGCGCCACGTTCAGCAACGTGGCAACGTCGACGTCGGGAACGTCTTCCCGCCGAAGCTCTTTGACGAGCGAGCGCTGCTTCGCGTTCAGTTCCTCGGTCAGTCGTTCGATGGTCGAGCGGAGCTCCGCTATGTGCTCTACCCGCTCGTTGACATCGTGCGCGTCTCCGAAGTCGTCGACGATCAATCGCGATTCCACCCGCGACAGCGGCACATCGAGCTTCGCGGCGATGATGGTGCGCGCTTCGTATCCGACATCGGTCAGATGGCGCGCCTGGCCGCAGGGATCTTCTCCGTAGACATCGGGAATGGTGATCTCCCACCACCGCCCCACACGGCTCGCGTGAACGTTGTAGGTGATTGCCTTGCTCACTGCTGCTCTTCCTCCTCCGGGCAGTCGCAGGACGCTACGGCCTTGCTGATCGACCTGGCCACACCCGGCGAGATGGTGGTGTGTCCGTCCGGGACGCTCACGTCGTGCTTGCCGGTGCGGCATCCGTAGATCGTGTGGCTGCCGGCTCCGTCGCGGAGTTTCGACCAGCCCGCAGCTTTGAGGGCCTTCAGGACCTTCCTGGTCGGCTGCTCCGCAATCATGATTTCATGCTAGCAGTCTAGGCAAAATTTCTGCTAGTGAACTAGGCGGAGTGGTGGCTAGTTCAATTGCAAAAGAATTCGCCCCCACCGGATCGCGGTGGGGGCGAGGGGAATCGGAGTTCAGCGCCAGCGTTCCGGGGTGACCGGGGAGTCCCAGGCGCGCGCGTAGCGGCGGGTGTCGGCGGCGTTGGTCTGCTTGTGGCGGTAGACGATGTAGGGGCGGGTGAGGTAGCCGATGGGGGCGCTGAACATGTGGACCAGCCGGGTGTAGGGCCACAGGGCGACCAAGGTCAGCACGACCAGCCCGTGCAGCTGGAACGGCCACGGGGTGTCGACCATCAGTTCCGGTTGCGGGTTCAGGGTGAACAAGCTGCGGAACCAGGGGGAGACGGTTTCGCGGTAGTTGTAGGTGCCGAACAGCAGGTTGGCGCCCCAGGTGTTGGTCAGGCCGGTGACCAGCGCGGCGGTGAGCAGGGCGTACATCAGCTTGTCGTTGGCGGTGGTCGCTTTGCGCACCGCAGTGACCGTGAACCGGCGGTACAGCAGAATGCCGACACCCGCCAGCACGGAAAGCCCCGCGACCGAACCGGCGCCGACGGCGATCAGGTGATAGGTGTGCTCGTCGATGCCGACTGCCGCGGTCCATGACTCCGGGATCAGCACGCCGAGCACGTGCCCGAAGAACACCCCGAGCATGCCGAAGTGGAACAGCGGGCTGCCCAGCCGCAGCAGCTTGCTCTCGTAGATCTGCGAGGACCGGGTGGTCCAGCCGAACTGGTCGTTGCGGTAGCGCCAGATGTGGCCGAGCACGAACGAGGTGAACGCGACGTACGGCAGGATCAGCCACAATTCGACGGGCAGGTGCGGGACGGCGTTCATCGACGGCCTTCCGATTGAGCGAACATCGTGGGGTCCATGGAGAAGGGCTCGAGGCCGACCTCTTCCTCCGGCGGGCCCTCGGCCGCGAGCTCGGCGATGCGCCGGCGATCGGCCGTGGTGAGCGGCGGCAGCGTAGCCACCACCGCGCCCAGCGCCCCGGCGTACGGAGAACCGCTGTCGGACAACGAAAGCCGCAGCAGCTCGATCACCGGAAGGTGTTCCCCGAGCAGGCGCTCACCGCCGATCGGGTCCACCGTCGCGGCGAACTCGAGCAGCACGGGCAGGTGGTCGGGCAGCTCCTGATCGCCCAGCTCCACCCCGGCGTGCCGGTAGGCGTGCTTGAAACGCAGCAGCGCCATCCCTCGCTTGCGGGTGTCGCCGTAGGCGTAGAAGGTCAGGTGCAGGCTGGCGCGCCGCCGCATGTCGAAGGTCGCGACGTAGTCGGCGGCCAGGTCGATCGGCGAGGTCGTGCGCAGGTGGGTCAGCATCCCGGCCAGCCCCGGCCGCACCTCGTCGGGTAATTCGTCTGCCGCACTGGACAACTGGTCCACCATGGCGAGCGTGTCCCGGCTCGGGTAGTCCAGCAGCAGCGCGGCGAGCCGCCACACCAGGCGGCGGTCCCGCTCGGCCATCCGCACGGCGGGCTCGGGCCGTCGGCGCAGCTTCAGCAGACTCATCGGGCCGCCCCGCTGGACGCCGCAGACACGTCGGACGAACCGGTCCCGGCAGCGCCGTTGCTGCCGTTCGCGGCCCCTCCCGCGGCAGCGCCGTTGCTGCCGTTCGCTTTCGCGCCGTTGTGCCCGGCGCCGTCGGCCGCCGAGCCGTTCGATGCAGAGCCGTTGGAACCAGCGCCGTTGCCGGACGGCACCAATCCCTTGGTGCTCTTCCCATCCCAGTTGAGCAGATTGATCCGGTTCGACTTCTCCTCCGGCGCAGCGCCATTGCTGTCGGTCAGATGGAATTTCTCCACCATCTGGTCGAACGCCGTCATGCCAGGCCCGCCGTCGGTGTCGAGGCTGCATCCGGTGGCCAGCGAATCCAGTTCGTGCGCCTGCGAAGTCGCGCCCTGCGGGATCACGTAGCGGTGCTCGTACTTCGCGATGGCGAGCAGCCGGTACAGCGACTCGATCTCCTCGGGCTCCAACCGCACCGATGGCGCGATCGAGGGGTCCGGCTCCTCGCCGAGGTTCACCGACCGCATGAACGACCGCATCGCCGCGAGCCGTTGCAGCGACGCGCGTACCGGACCGACCTCACCCGCGGTGAACAGCTCGGCCAGGTACTCCACCGGAATGCGCAGCGCGTCGATGGCGCCGAACAGGTTCGAGTGGTTCTCCCCGTCGTGCCCGGTCTCGGTGAGCACGTCCACCACCGGCGAGAGCGGCGGCACGTACCAGACCATCGGCATGGTGCGGTATTCCGGGTGCAGCGGCAGCGCGATCTGGTAGTCGACGATCAGCTTGTAGACGGGCGAATCCTGGGCCGCTTGAATCCATTCCGGCGAGATCCCGGCGCGCTCGGCCTCCGCGACGACGCGCGGGTCGTGCGGATTCAGGAAGACGCCGAGCTGCGACGGGTACAGATCCTTGGTGTCGGTGACCGAGGCCGCCTCCAGCACCTTGTCCGCGTCGTAGAGCATGACGCCGATGTAGCGCAGCCGTCCGACGCAGGTCTCCGAGCACACCGTCGGGATGCCGACCTCCACGCGCGGGTAGCAGAAGGTGCACTTCTCCGCCTTGCCCGTCTTGTGGTTGAAGTAGATCTTCTTGTAGGGGCACCCGGTGATGCACTGCCGCCAGCCGCGGCACTTGTCCTGATCCACCAGCACGATGCCGTCCTCGGCGCGCTTGTAGATCGCGCCGGAGGGGCAGGACGCCGCGCACGACGGGTTGAGGCAGTGCTCGCAGATACGCGGCAGGTAGAACATGAAGGTCTCTTCGAACTCCAGTTTCACCTTGTCCGAGAGCCGGTTCAGCAGCGGGTCCTTGCCCACCTGCTCGGGGCCGGAGCCGAGGTCGTCGTCCCAGTTCGCGCCCCAGGTGACCTTCGTGTCCTCGCCGGTGATCAGCGATTTCGGCCGCGCCACCGGCGTGGTGTCGATGGCGGGGGAGGACAGCAGGTTGTCGTAGTCGTAGCTCCACGGGTCGTAGTAGTCCGACACGGTGGGCAGGTCCGGGTTGGCGAAGATGTTGAGCAGCCGCTTCATTCGCGAACCGGACTTGAGGGTGAGCTTGCCGCGCTTGGTGAGCGTCCAGCCGCCCTTCCACTTCTCCTGATCCTGGTACTGGCGCGGATAACCCTGTCCTGGACGGGTTTCCACGTTGTTGAACCAGACGTACTCGGTGCCGCCGCGATTGGTCCACGCCTGCTTGCAGGTGACGCTGCAGGTGTGACAGCCGATGCACTTGTCCAGGTTCATCACCATGGCGAGCTGTGCCATGACACGCATATCAGTACTCCACCTTCTGCGACCGCTTGCGAATAGTGGTCACCTCGTCGCGCTGGTTTCCGGTGGGGCCGTGGTAGTTCAGCGCGAAGGACTGCTGCGCGTACCCGCCGATGAGGTGCGAGGGCTTGATCATGATCCGGGTGAGCGCGTTGTGAATGCCGCCGCGCTTGCCGCGCGCGTCGTTCACCTCGGGCGTGCCCTCGATGCGCGGCACGTCCACCGCGCGGTCCTGGGCGTGGTACATGAACACGGTGCCCTCGGGCATGCGGTGGGACACGATGGCGCGGGCGACGACGATGCCGTTGCGGTTGATCGCCTCGATCCAATCGTTGTCGGCCACACCGATCTTCGCGGCGTCCTTGTCCGACATCCAGATCGACTGACCGCCGCGCGAGAGCGTGAGCATGTGCAGGTTGTCCTGGTAGGCGGAGTGGATCGACCACTTCGAGTGCGGCGTCAGATACCGGACGGTGACGCCCTTCTCGGTGACCTCACCCACGCCGGGTTCGCTGAACAGCGCGGTCATGTCCAGCGGCGGCCGGAAGATCGGCAATTGCTCGCCGAGCTCGATCATCCAGTCGTGGTCGAGGTAGAAGTGCTGACGTCCGGTGAGGGTGTGCCAGGGCTTGAGCCGTTCGGTGTTGATGGTGAACGGCGAGTACCTGCGTCCGCCGGTCTCGCTGCCCGACCATTCCGGCGAGGTGATCACCGGCACCGGCCGAGACTGCGTGTCGGCGAAAGTGATTCGCTTGCCCTCGTGCTCGGCGGCCAGATCGGCCAGCTTCGTGCCGGTGCGGCGTTCCAGCGCCTCGAAGCCCTCCACGGCCAGCCGGCCGTTGGTGGTGCCGGACAGCGCGAGGATGGCTTCGGCGGCGTGGGTGTCCTTGGCCAGCGACGGACGTCCCTGCGCCACACCGGAAACCACCGTGCCGTTCACCCCGGCCAGGTACTCCACCTCGGCTTCGGGGTAAGTGGTGACGCCCTTGGTGGTGACGCCGAGAGTGTCGATCAGCGGGCCGAGCGCGGCCATCTTCTCCGCGACCTTCGGGTAGTCGCGTTCGACGACCACCAGCTTCGGCATGGTCTTGCCCGGAATCGGTTCGCAGTCACCGGCTTTCCAGTCCAGTACCCGGCCGCCCGCTTGCGCCAGCGCGTCCGGCGAGTCGTGCTGCAACGGCACCGCGACGATGTCCTTGCGCTTGCCGAGGTGCTTCTCGGCCATCCAGGAGAAGCCGCGGGCGATCCGATGGAACGCGTCGAAATCGGTCTTGGCCTCCCACGGCGGGGAGATGGCGGGAGAGAAGGCGTGCACGAACGGGTGCATATCCGTGGAGGAGAGGTCGTGCTTCTCGTACCAGGTGGCCGCGGGCAGCACGATGTCGGAGAAGAGCGTGGTGCTGGTCATCCGGAAGTCCAGGGAGAGCAGCAGATCCAGCTTTCCGGACGGCGCCTCGTCACGCCAGACCAGCTCCTGCGGCCGCACGCCGGTCGCGTCGGTGGCCTGCAGGTTGGAGTCCGCGCCGAGCAGATGCTTGTGGAAGTACTCGTTGCCCTTGCCGGAGGAGCCGAGCAGGTTCGCGCGCCAGACGGTCAGGCAGCGCGGGAAGTTCTCCGGCGCGTCCGGGTCCTCGCAGGCGAAGCGCAGCTCGTCCGACTTGAGCCCGGCCACCACGTGCTCGGCCGGTGTGGCGCCGGCGGCCTCGGCCTCGTCGACGAGGTCGAGTGGGTTGCGGTTGAAGGTCGGGTAGCTCGGCATCCAGCCCAGCCTGCTGGCCAGCGCGATGTTGTCGGCCGCGGTGCGACCCGCGAACGCGCCCTTACCGAGCGGTGAGGCGAACGACTGCGCGGTGAACGGGTCGTAGCGCCACTGATCGTTGGTCAGGTACCAGAACACGGTGCCCTGCATCTGGCGCGGCGGACGCTGCCAGTCCAGGCCGAAGGCCAAAGTGGACCAACCTGTCACCGGGCGGCACTTCTCCTGCCCGACGTAATGCGCCCAGCCGCCGCCGTTCACGCCCTGACAGCCGGTGAGCAGCGTGAGGGTGAAGAAGGCGCGATAGATCTGATCGGAGTGGAACCAGTGGTTGGTGCCGGCGCCCATCAGGATCATCGAACGTCCGCCGGAACGGTCGGCGTTGTCGGCGAATTCGCGCGCGATGCGCTCGGCCTGCTTGGCCGGGACGCCCGTGATGGTCTCCTGCCACGCGGGGGTGTACGGGGTGGAGGCGTCGTCGTAGCCCGTCGGCCATTCACCCGGGAGTCCGTCGCGCCCGACGCCGTACTGCGCGAGCAGCAGATCGAACACGGTCGTCACCCGCCTGCCCGCGACGGTGATCGTCGGCACGCCGCGCAGCAGCACGCCCGCCTTGTCGGTGTCGAAGCGCGGCAGGCGCACCGCGACGGGCTGATTGCCTTCCGCGCCATAGAGGCTCAGCAGCGGGTCGACGTCGCCCAGGTCCAGGTTCCACTTGCCCGCGTCGCGCTCGGTGAAGCGGTGGCCGAGAGAACCATTGGGTACCACGGGATTTCCGGCGTCGTCCAGCAGCACCGGCTTGTGCGCCGCGCCCTCGGCGGTCTCGCCGAGATCGGCGGCGGTGAGGAACTTGCCCGCCAGCGCGCCGTCGTGGTGGTAGACGCCCTCGGCGTCCCAGCCCGCCGGATCGTCCAGGCAGACCAGGTACGGCAGATCGGTGTAGCGCTTGACGTAGTCGAGGAACCGCGGGGTGTCGCGCTGGAGGAAGAACTCCTTCAGGATCACGTGACCCATCGACATGGCGAGCGCCGCATCGGTTCCCGGCCGTGCGGGCACCCACTCGTCGGCGAACTTGGTGTTGTCGGCGTAGTCGGGGGAGACCACGACGACCTTCTGGCCGCGGTATCGGGCCTCGGTCATGTAGTGCGCGTCCGGGGTCCTGGTGACGGGCACGTTGGAGCCCCACATGATCAGGTAGCCCGCGTCGAACCAGTCGGCCGATTCCGGCACGTCGGTCTGGTCGCCGAACACCTGCGGCGAGGCCACCGGCAGGTCGGCGTACCAGTCGTAGAACGACAGCATCGATCCGCCGAGCAGCGAGATGAACCGGGCGCCGACCGCGTGGCTGACCATCGACATGGCCGGAATGGGCGAGAAGCCCGCGACCCGGTCGGGGCCGTAGCGCTTGATGGTGTGCACGTGCGCGGCCGCGGCGATCTCGGCGGCCTCCCACCACTCGGCGCGCACGAAACCACCCTTGCCGCGGGCGGATTTGTAGCGCTTGGCCTTCTCCGGGTCCTCGACGATGGATTCCCAGGCCAGCACGGGATCCTTGAGCCGTTCCTTGGCCTCCCGGTACAGCTCGAGCAGGGTGCCGCGCACGTAGGGGTAGCGCACTCGCGCGGGGGAGTAGGTGTACCAGGAGAACGACGCGCCGCGCGGGCAGCCGCGCGGTTCGTATTCGGGCTTGTCCGCGCCGACCGATGGGTAGTCGGTCTGCTGCGATTCCCAGGTGATCACGCCGTCCTTGACGTAGATCTTCCAGGAGCACGAACCCGTGCAGTTCACGCCGTGGGTGGAGCGCACCACCTTGTCGTGCGCCCAGCGGTCCCGGTAGAACTCGTCGGCCTGGCGGCCGCCCACCTTGTGCAGGCTGCGCTGGTCCGCGGAGACCTCACCGCGCTGAAAGTATTTGCCCAGCCGGAGCAATGCGTCGCCGGCGTCGGAGGTAAGCGGGCCCGCCGGATCGGAGGGTGCCGAAACATGAGTGCGTGAGTTAACCACGACGCCCCCTTCGAGCTGTGAAATCGGGCTGTTGCACCGACTGTAAGGAGGTGAAGACGCGCGGCCAAACGATTCTCTCACAGCGCGCGATGGCCGCCGGTGAGTTGTGAGGTCGCGGCAACCTGGCGGTCACTGGGCGGTTGCGATCGTCCTCGCATGACATTCACGTGACCTGGGCCGATGACGGCTGACCGGGTCAAATGCGGCAATGGACAGGCGTTTCGGGGCCTTGCCGGTGAAGCTTTGGAAACCGGGGGTTCTCGGGCGGTTTACAATCGTTAACACAACCGGACGGGGTTGTTCTGGCCGAATTGTGGCGCCGCCCACTGCTGTCGTGGCTACCATGTCGGACCCCGATTCGTCCAGGGTCTTCTGGTTCGCCATTCGTTTGCCGATATCGGACACCGGTCTTCGGCGGCGTGATTACGCTGCGCGTATGCGGCGATTCGAGGCCGAAATCGAGACCGCGCGCGGCGGCGGCGCGTATATCGCGGTATCCGCCGACGTAGTCGCTGCCCTCGGTGGCGGCGGGCGGATTCCGGTGTGTGCCTCTTTCGAGGGCGTCGAGTGCACCGGCTCGATCGTGTCGATGGGCGGCGGCCCGTGTCTCGGCGTGCTGAAGGCGATTCGCGAGCGGCTCGGCAAGGGCCCGGCGACACCGTCGCGGTGACCCTGGGTCGTGACACGGCCGAGTGGACGGTCGAGGTGCCCGAGGATCCGGCGGAGGGTGGGCGGGCGGCCTTCGATCCGTTTCCCTGTTCGCGACGCGGGCAGCGCGTCGGTGCGATCGAGTCCGCCGAGCGACCGCAGACGCGCGCTCGGCGGATCGACGAGGCGGTCGCCGCGGCCGGGTGAAATGCGCACTCGATTCTTTCCCGGCTCGGCCGCCTTTCCGGTGCGGTGAAATCGGATCCGCTCGAATGTCTTTGGGCGAGGTCGCATTTCGCACGTAGAAAACCGACCGGTTGGAAATGGCGCGAAATCGCACTCCGCAGGCCGACCCGCCCGTTCGTCCGGCGTGTTGCCGAATCGGCGGCTGGATGTGAATGGCAGTGGCGGAGGTCACTTTTCGCGGCCCCGAAGATTGCCAAATTGTAGCCATGACACGGAGCTTGTGCGGAATATAAAGAAGGGATATCAGTTAATATCGTCCGCTATGGGTAACAGCCGGAATCATTGACGATTGGAGCCATGGACAACCCCTTCGCGGCCGCGGTGCTGTCATCTCGGGAGATTCGACACCGTTGCCACCTGGAAGTAGCCAGATGGTTGATACATCTACGGTTTCATAGGAGCGAATAGCTGTGTCACGCAAGTCGACCGAAGTCAGCCCAGGAGATCTGCTGCGTCCGCCGACCTTCGGCGGGTTGTTGCGCAGATTCCGCGACGACCGGCGGGTATCCAGGGAAAAGCTGGCATTCGCGGCGGGGGTGAGTTCGAGCTACATCACGCACCTGGAGGGCGGCGACCGAGCGCACCCGACCAAGGTGGTGGTCGAGGCGCTCATCGGATATCTGCATCGGGTCGCGCCGCTCTCCGAGGCCGAGCGCAGGCACCTGTTCGACCTGGCCGGACTGTCCGAGGCGTCGGCTCCGACGGTCGCCGAACTGCGCGCCGAGATCACCGAGGACATGCGCAACGGTCTGGTGGTGCACGAGCCGAACGCGGCGGGCTACCTGGACACCCGATGGAACGTTCTTTCCTGCAACGGCCCCTACGCTGCGATCTTCCCAGGTCTGGTCGAGGACGTGAACATCCTGCGCTGGTTCTTCGGCAACGAGCTGTCCAGGAGGGTGATGGTCGAATGGGAGCGCGAGGCCGCGCTCACCGTCGACTGGCTGCGCGGACTCATCGGGCAGTCCGCTGGCAGCGACTGGTCCACCGAATTGCTCGACGAACTCGGGCGGTATCCCGAATTTCGCCGGATGTGGGCGGCGGGCGGCACCGCGTACGGCCGGGAAAGCCCGCAAATGCGGTTGCGCGATATCGAAACGGGCGAGCACTTCAGCCTGGATGTACAGCTGTTCCGGGTGGATTCCGGGAGCCACCCCGGCCGCATTCAATTCTTCCTCGGCATCCGCACGCCGTACCCGGCGTCGCGGGGTGCGGGCCTACGGGCCGCGGTCAACGGCTCCCGCGGCGCTCCGTCCGCCGTGAAACCCTAGCGGCAGCGCGGTTTTCGCGTAGCACGCCAGGGCCCGCGTACGCCCGCCGACTGCTCGGTGCGGCGTTGCATCGTCGCGCCGTGGGTCTGCGTGTGCGTGAAATCTATTGGGGTGAAACATGATCGGGCGAAGGTGCGCGGTATCCGGCGCCGCTCGGGTTACGCTGTCGAAATGCGTTGCGGGATAAATGCCGTGGTCGTGAACGGGTAACCGACGTGGTGGTACTTCCACTGGGTGGTGTAGGTACCTCACAGGGCGCGCGGGAAGTCCCACTTCGCCTGGACAACGGTTCGGGAAACGTATTTGATCCGTTTATCGGCGAGGTCGGGCAATTAGTCGCAACACTGTGCTTCGATCTCGGACGACAACGGATTGCGCGAACATTGCGGGGAGTGAGTGCTCATGGTTGATGACATCGGTTTGGTACCGCATATCTCGCTGGCCGCGGCCGCGAACTGCGCCAACGGCACATTCGCGGTGTGTGGCGAGGAGGGACGAGCGCTGTGGTACGGGCCGTTTCTGGACGGCGACGCCGACCATCCGCACGGCGATCGGTTCGCGGGGGCGATGGCCGCCGCCAACCGGGCGGTGTGGCTGGCGGGCCGTGCTCGCGCCGACGCGGGCCACGCCGAGGCGACCTTGCATCTCACCGTAACCGAACCGGATATCGATACCGTCACCCTGGCGTGCACCGCGTCCATATCCGGGCTGGTGCTGGATCTGGTCTGGTCGGAGGACAATCCGGCCCTCGATTGGTGCCATGTCTTCGGCAGCCTGGACTGGAATCCCGGCGCGTTGGTCAGTCTGGTCGACGCCGAGGCGCCCGACCCGAGGTCCGGCAGGCATCTACGCGCAGTCGACACCCCTACGAACAACGACATCGAGGAAGGGTTGCCCATGATCCGCAACGCAGGAGACATCGGTCCGATCGGCGGAAAGCCGACGGTGGACCCCGGCGTGGAGCTGCGGGCCGCGCTCGAGGCGCTGTTGCTGCACGACGCCGTCGGCCTCGACGCCAAGATGCGGCACGCGATCGCGGCCGCCGTGCACCTCGCGGTGGACACGCCGCACGGCCCGCCGGAGGACGCGGACGAGTTCCTCGGCCGTCTGGACGCGGCCTGGCTGCTGGCCGCATGGGCCGGAAACGACACCGAGATGTCGCTCATCGCCACGCTGGCCGCGGGCGACGTGCCCGCTCTGTCGTGGTGCGAACTGATGTTCACCACCGCGCTGGCGCCGTGGTCGACCAGCCCGGTGGCGGTGCACGCGCGCCGGATCTTCGCCGCGGTCCAGCACGGTCGCATCGGCGCCGTGCGTCAGCAGGTCCGGGTGTCAGGGGCCTGACACCCGGCACACCTGTTCGCGTCCGGGTGGTAGGGGCCCGGAAACGGACGAATCAGGCCGGCGCGATCTCCGCGAAGGAGCCGATCCACCGATGCGGCGGGCGCGGGGGGTTGGGCTCGCCGGGCCGATGCACCCCGATGGCCGACCATCCCGCCGCGACGGCCGCGTCGAGTTCGTCCGGGTGGTCCGAGAGAAACAGGATCTCCGCCGCAGGCACGCCGATCGCGCTCGCGATCTTGTCGTAGGACGCGGCATCGCGCTTCGGGCCCGCGGTGGACAGATCGAAATACCCGCTGATCAACGAGCCGAGCTCGCCGCCGCGCGCGAAATCGAACCAATCGCGCTGGTTGCGGACCGAACCCGACGAGTACACGTACAGCGTCAGCCCCGCCGCCTTCCAATCCGCCAGCGCGGGCGCGACGTCGGGGAAGAACTCGCCGTGCAGGGCGCCGCTGCGGAAGCCCTCGTGACAGATCAGGCCCTGCGCGGTCTTCAGCGGCTCCGCCTTCACGTCCGAGCCGAGCCAGCCGCGCAGGATCTCGGCGACCTCGGTGGTGTCCGCGTCCTGGCGTCCGGACAGTTCCCTCGCGCCCGCGAGGACCGGCGCCGCCGCGCCGGCGCTGTTGTCGGCCAGCCACTGTGGCAGCCGGTCCCGGGTGTAGCCGTAGAGATCCTCGCGCACCGAACTGGTCGGGCTGGTGGTGCCCTCGATGTCGAGGACGATCGCGCGGGTCACGACGCGGTGAGCAGTTCGTCGAGCGTGGGGAAGCCCTCGCTGATCCGGTCGCCGGTGAAGTCGCCGACCCAGCCGTCCTCCTCCTCGAAGAAGCGGATGGCGATGAAATCGGGGCGGGTGCCCATGTCGAACCAGTGCAGCGTGCCCGCGGGGACCGAGAGCAGATCGCCGCCCTCGCAGACCACCGCGAGCACCTCCTCACCCAGGTGCAGGTAGAAGCAGCCGCGGCCTGCCGCGAAGTAGCGCACTTCGTCCTCGGCGTGCCGGTGCTCGTTCAGGAACTTCTCGCGGGCGCCCTTGGCGATCGCGGGCCATTCGGGGTTGGCGTCGTCGGGGTGGATGCGCGCGATATCGATGTGCTTGTAGCGGCCGGAGTCGTTCAGCTGGGCGACCCGATCGGCGTAGTGGGCCAGCAGGTCGTCCGAAGAGGTCGCCGTGGCGTCGACGAGTGCGGGCCAGCGGTCGAACGTGATGCCGCGCGCCGCGAGCTCGGCGGCGATCACGGCGTCGTCGGTGGTCCGCACGCGCACATCGGCGGCGTTGCCGGCGGGCATCACCTGGAGCAGGGTCATGTCAGTCCAATCTCGAGTCGCTCGGCGAGGGTGGCGAAGGCGTGCCTGCGCCCGGTGCGAATCACCAGCTCGCACAGGGCTTCCAGGCATTCGGCGCGATCACGTGCCCGGGAGAGATTCTCCCCCCAGGTGGTGATGCCGTGCCCGGCGATGCACAACACGGGTGGGGCGGTGGGGTTGTCGCGCAGATAGCGTTCGATATCGGCGCCGATGCGCGGGACGTCGCGCCAGTTGGGGAACACCGGAATATCGATCGCCGTCGGATCGACGGAACCGAGCCCCTTGACGAGTTCGAAATCGGTGATGCGCAGCGTGGTTTCCCGCTCGGCCGCGCCCGCTTCGGTCGCCAGCGCCGTCGCGTACGGCGAGTGCACGTGGACGACGGCCGCGGCGTCGGTGGTGCGGTACACCGCGGTGTGAATGGAGGTCTCGGCGGAGGGTTTCCGTCGCTGCCCCGGCAGCGGGGCGGAGTCCTCGACGGACACGGTCACCATGTCCGCGGGCGTCAGCTCGCCCTTCGACAGTCCGCTCCCGGTGACCACGGCGGTCGCGCCCGCGCGCACCGAGAGGTTGCCGGCGGTGCCCGGCATCCAGCCGCGTACGTAGAGTTCCTTCGCGATGGCGGCGAGTTCCGCGCCGGGTGCCGAATCATCTTCTTCCGCTTCACCGTTCGTGCCGTACACCACGCCGTTCTCGGTGACGACCGCGGTGACCAGCTCGCTCGGCGTCACGTCGAAGGCCGGGTTGAACACCTCGGTGTTCCCGGGAGCCGTTGCGACGCCGCCGAATCCGGTCACCTCGGCCGCGGCTCGCTCCTCGACGACGATGTCGCGGCCGGTGGCCGTGTTCGCGTCCCGCGTCGATTCCGGAGCCACCACGACGAACGGAATGCCGTGCCGGTGGGCGGCCAGTGCGACGGCGTAGGTGCCGATCTTGTTGGCCACGTCGCCGTTCGCGGTGACCCGGTCCGCGCCGACCAGCACGCAGTCGACCTGGCCGGTTGCCATCGCCCACGCGGCGGCCGAGTCGATGGTCAGCCGGTGTGGAATGCCCGCCTCGGCCAGCTCCCACGCCGTCAGTCGCGCGCCTTGGAGCAGCGGGCGGGTCTCGTCGACCAGCACGTTCTCGATCGCGCCGCGCTCGGCGAGCACCCGAAGCGCGCCGATCGCGGTGCCGAAAGCGCTGGTCGCCAGTCGGCCGGTGTTGCAATGGGTCAGCACCCGCAGCGGTCGGTCCTCGCACAGCCGCTGCACCAGGTCGGCGGCGTGCGTGGCGGCGGCCCGGTTGACGCGGCCGTCCTCGGCCAGCATGTCCAGGGTCTCGGCGAGCACCGCGTCGGCACCCGCCGGAACACGGGTGCGGACCCGCTCGACGGCCCACGCCAGGTTCACCGCGGTCGGCCGCGCCGCGGCGATGCGGTCGGCCTCGGCCTGCACTCGCGCCTCGTCCACGACGCCGTCGACGGTGTGCGCGGCGGTCGCGATGACCACGCCGAACGCTCCGGCGATCCCGATCGCGGGCGCGCCGCGGATGGCCAGCGTCTTGATGGCCTCGATGATCTCGTCCACCGTGCCGAGGCGCAGCTCCCGCACCTCGTGCGGCAGTCCGCGCTGGTCGATGGTGACCAGCGCACCGTCGTCCCAGACCAGGGAACTGTCGTCCATTCAGGCGCATCCTTTGTCGCGAAGAACTGCATACTGCCTGGTAAACGGTATCCGACCGGCCCCGGCGGCCGACACCCGGCTCAGTGCCCGGCCGACTCCGCGCGCAGCTTCGCGGCACGTTCGCGCGGGTCGTAATCGGGGCCGACGCCTTCGATGAGCAGCAGGTCCCCGTCGATGTGATCGGCCCGCAGACGCAGGATCGCCTGGTACGCGGGGGAGTGATACCAGGCCTTGGCTCGCGCGATGTCCGGGAACTCGATCAGCACCATGCTGCCCGGCCAGTCGCCTTCCACTACCTCGACCGGCGGTCCGTGGATCACGAACCGGCCATCGAACGGGTCCAGGGTGTCCTGGATGCGTTCCAGGTACTCCAGGATGTCCGGGTGCGGACGGCGGCTGCGCAGGTGGGCGAAGCCATATGCGGACATGATCGTTCCCTGCGACGCGGTGGGCCGCTGCGGGGCGAGCGGTGCGCCGAACGTATCGCCGTCCGCGCCGCGCGTCGATTACCCGCGAGGTAATGACGGAGCGTCGAAAGGTCGGTGGAGCAGGGCTTTTCATTCCGCGACGAACTCCGCCTCGCGCTCGACGGCCTCGATGGTCCTGCGCGCGACCCCGACCCGGCCCGGCGTGTAGGTGACCGCGCGCAGGTCGCCGGTGTAGCGGAACGGGCCGCGGCGTTCGCGCAGGTCCCACGACACCGGGCCGCGCGCGTCGACGCCGACGGAGATGCCGGTCCACGGCGACATGCCGACCAGCTGCACCCGGTCGGTCAGCTCCGCGTGCGGGCCGCCCGGTACCTCGACGCGGAAGTCCCAGCGCAGCCGCGGCCGCACCCGAGCGGTGACGGTGATCCGTTCCACGCCGGGCGCGAGCGGCTCGGTGGCGGTTTCGGCGTAGTCGCCGTAGCTGTTGACGCCGAACACCACCCGTCCGTCCTCGATGTAGACCAGGTAGCCGCCAAGCGGATCGCCGTGCGCCACAAGCACGCCCTCCTCGCCCGGCCGGTAACCGCCAAGCTCGACGGCGATCTCGAAGTCGCGGTAGGCGATCAGGCGCTGAGATCGGTAGCGCTCCAGCGTCGGAGTGCCCGCCAGCAGCCGCACCGGCGCGGTGAAGCGGGCTTCCTCCGGCCGTCGCGCGACCAGATCCTGGCGGGTCAGCAGCGGGAAAACCGTTTTGGCCCACGCGGATTCGTCCCACGCCGCGGCCAGCTCGGCGACCTTGTCCTGATGACGCTCGGAAAGGTCGTGCAGCTCGGTCGGATCGGCACGCACGTCGAACAGCTGCCAGTGCGGCTGGTCGATATCGCCGCCGGGTTCGTGCAGCGACAGCAGTTTCCATCCGTCACGGTAGAAGCCGCGGTGACCGGTTATCTCCGAGTACTGCTCGGTGTGCCGCGTCGTCGCCTGTGGATCGCGCAGCAAGTCGGCGGCCGATACGCCGTCGAAGTCCTTGGCGGGCAGGCCGTTGCGCACGCTGGGCGGGGTCAGCCCGGCCAGCTCGAGCAATGTCGGCGCCAGATCGGTGACGTAGGCGTACTGGTGGCGGATGCCGTCGTCGGCCGCCGCGCGCGGCAGCCCCTTCGGCCACGAGACGAGCAGCGGCACCCGCACGCCGCCCGCGAACGTCTGGCCCTTGTAGAAGCGGAACGGCGTGTTGGAGGCTTGGCCCCAGCCGCGCGGGTAGTGCACGCCGAGCCGTTCGGTGCCGATCAGCTCCTCGTCGTGCGGCACGTCGCCGATCCAGTCGGGGTCGTCGATGTGCGCGAACTCGGCGAAGTAGCTGCGGGTGCCCTCCGGCCCGCCCTCGGCGGTGCCGCCGTTGTCCGAGGTGAACACCACGATGGTGTTGTCCAATTCGCCGAGCTGTTCCAGTGTGTCGATGATGCGGCCGACGCTCTGGTCGATGCTGTCGACCATCGCGGCGTAGACCTCCATGTACCTGGCGAATCGGCGGCGCTCGTCGTCGGTGAGCGAATCCCATTCGGCCGCTTCGTAACCCGGTTCCGTATTGCGCGGCTTCTGCTGGGTACCCGGCGGGAAGATACCCGCGGCGAGCTGGGCGGCGAACCTGCTGCGGCGCAACTCGTCCCAGCCCGCGGCGTAGCGGCCGCGATACTTGGCGAGATCCACGGGCTTGGCTTGCAGAGGCCCGTGCATGGCGACGTGCGCGAAGTAGAGGAAGAACGGTTTGGTCGCGTCGTGCGCGCGCAGATCCTTGATGTAGCCGATCGCCTTGTCGGTCAGGTCGTCGGTGAGGTAGTAGCCGTCCGGGTACTGCTCGACGTCCACCACCGAGCTGTCGGAGACCAGCTGGTTCGGGTAGTAGAAGGAGTTCAGCCCCTCCAGCGAACCGTAGTACCGGTCGAACCCGCGCTGGGTAGGCCACGAATCCCGGTGCGCCGCGGGGTTCATCGTGGCGTCGCGCACCAGATGCCATTTGCCCACCGCGTAGGTGGCGTATCCGTTGTGGCGCAGGATCTCCGGAAGCGTCAGCACGTCGTCGGCGAGCTCGAGCCGCAGACCTGGGTAGCCGGGATCGGCGTTGGCGACGAAGCCGAAACCGGCTCGGTGGGCGTTGATTCCGGTCAGCAGCGAGGCGCGCGACGGCGAGCAGAGCGGTGTGGTGTGGTAGTTGGTGAGGCGCACGCCGCCGGCGGCCAGCCGGTCGAGCGTCGGGGTATCGATCTCGGAGCCGAACGGCCCGATGTCGCTGTAGCCCATGTCGTCGACCAGCACCACGACGATGTTGGGCGCGCCCTCCGGCGCGGTGGGCGGATACGTCCAGTCGGGTGTCGAGTCGGCGGTGGTGCGGCCGACGGCGCCGTTGAAGGATTCGTAACCGCGCGCGGAGGATGGAACTGCCATCTTTTCAGTAGACGATCGAAAAGGTATGGCTCACCAGGGTTTGGCGCAGGGTGCGCGAAACCCGTGTGACAAGCGCCGTACCCGGGCGATACGCCCGAATTGAAAATGTTGTGCGAAAAAGAACCGCGTCTGCCGGTTCCGCAGAAACCGGCAGACGCAGTTCGGAGTCATTCAGTTTTGACCGTGGCGCCGATCACGGTCGCGCTCGCGCTGCTCTTCGGTCATGCGCTCGTTGGGATTCGACCCTGAGCGGCCCATTCCCTGCTCCTGGCGCTGCTGTTGCTGCTGCCTGGGCATCTGCTTGGGCATTTTCTTAGGCGTTTTCTTCGACTTTTCAGCCATCTCCACTCGGTCCTTTCCGAAGTGATTTGATTTCGCCTAACGACAAACAACGATAGCGAGCGGGAATCAATCGGGGAAGAGAAGAGTGAAAATATGTAGAGATGCCCCGGTCGGCGGCCGTTTTTCAGAGCGGCAGAACCAGGAATTCCACGGAAATCCCGTCGGACGCCTCTGCGGGCACCACGACGAGGCCGTCTCGGTCGACGAGGCCGCCCAGATGGGCGGTGCGCACGGTCGGATCGCCGATCCAGCCGCCGGTGGGCGCGATGCGCGCCGGAACGATGCGCGCGACCGGTCCCGAGACGTCGGCGGCATTGTGCAGCGGTCCGGTCAGCGGGCGGGCCGGGTGCGCTCCGGTCCGTCCCTCGACGATGGCCGGCGCGAGTGCGAGCAGCGTGGCGACGGCCGCGAAAGGATTGCCTGGAAGTCCGAGAATGGTTGTGCCGCATTGTGTTTCAGCGACGACGGTGGACCCGCCCGGACGCAGCCGCAGGCGGGGGACCAGGATCCTGGCCTCGGCGCGCGCGATCGCGCCGCGGAGTTGATCGGCCGCGCCGCCGCCCGTCGCACCGACGATGACGAGCAGATCGCAATCGTCGGCGGCGGCGAGGACCTCGTCGAAGCCGTTCGGGGTGTCGCGCAGATGCACCCGGTCCAGGGTGCGGATGCCGGAGCCCGCGAGCAGGTCGGGCAGGATCGGACCGATCGAGTCCCTGGTCTGTCCCGCCCGCAGCGGGCCCTCGCTGCGAATCTCGTCGCCGGTCATGACGATTCGCGCGCGGACCGGACCGCGCACCGCCGCCTCGGTGACCTCGACGCTGGCGGCCGCCGAAATCAGCGCGGCGGTCACCGGGGCGCCCTCCGGCGCGACGAGATCGCCGGGACCGCGGTCCTCGCCGCGGCGGCGGATGTCGTCACGGATCGGCGTGTCGGGCAGCCGGTGCAGGGTTCCGCCCGCGTCCACCCGCACGAACTCGTCGCGCACCACGGTGGTGGTGCCGTCGGGCACGTGCGCGCCGGTGGCGATGCGCACCGCCTCACCGGGCAGCAGACCGACCGGGCGCTGTCCGCCCGCGAAGCCGATATCGCGGCGCAATCGCCACGGTCCGTCCCCGGCGACGGCGTACCCGTCCATCGCGGACACGTCGAAGCGGGGCAGCGCATCCGCAGCGATGAGCGGCGCGGCCAGCGCGGCGCCGCGCACGCTCGGCAGGTTCGTCCGATAGGCGGTGAGGCGGGTGAGACTGTCGCGCAGCGTGTTTCGCGCCTCGTCGAGCGTCATGGGCGTGGTGTCCGCGGCCAGTGCCCGCGCCATGCGCACTTCTTCCTCGGTGTCGCAGTCGGCGATACCGGCCAGGGCGACGATCCTGGTGTCGGCGGGCACCAGCGCCTTCATCGGCTGGTTGATCAGCGAATCCAGTTCGGCGAGTGCGGAACCGAGGGCGGAGCGCCGCCAGACGCCGATCAGATACTGCGGGCGGCCGGACTCGTCGGCGGCGAACACCGCCTCGGCGCCGGATTCCGCTTCGTGCCTGAGCAATTCGGCGATGGTCGAGGGCGTGAGGAACGGCATGTCGGCGGCCAGCACCACCACGAGCGGCGCGGTGGAACCGGCCAGCGCGCGCAGCCCCGCATCGATCGCGGCGACGGGGCCGGAACCGGGCGGTACCTCGCGGACCTGACGGATCTCCGGATTCAGCTCCGGCCGGTGCGGTCCGACGACCACGGTGCGCCCGCGACCCGCGACCGCCGCGAGCGCCGCGTCCAGCATCGAGCGGCCGCCGATCACGATGGCGGGTTTGTCCACCCCGCCCATGCGGCTGGCGCGTCCGCCCGCGAGCACGATCGCGTCGGCGGCTGTCACCGGATTGGCTCCGCAGCGAGGTACACCATGCCCGAAATGCTAATTCGGGCGCTCGGCCCGCGACGCAGGCAGCCCGTCGGCGGGGCGATCCCGAGCTCAGACCCGCGACAGGTCGGGCGAATGGCGCAGCAGGCAGAACTCGTTGGTCTCGGGGTCGGCGAACACGGCCTTCGGTCCGACGTCGCCGAGCGGGACGGCGCCCGCCGCCAGCAGCCGCGCCGCCTCGCCCGCGGGATCGTCGGTGGGAAACGCCGCGAGATCGAGGTGCAGCCGGTTGCGTCCGCTCTTCGCGTCCGGGGTGCGGACGAACTCCAGCCAGGACCCCAGCCCTGTCGCCGAACGCAGCCCCGCCACGTGCGGGCCCGAATGCGCGACCGGCCAGCCAGAGGCGGCCGACCAGAAGCCAGCGAGCCGCGCCGGTTCGTGGGTGTCCATCACGATCGCCGCCACCGCGCCGGTGTCCACGTACTGCTCCCGCGGCTCGAGGACGCAGAATTCGTTGCCCTCGGGGTCGGCGAGCACCGCCCACGGCACCCCGCCCTGCCCGATGTCGATGTGCCGCGCCCCGAGCACCAGCGCCCGGTCCACCTGGACCCGCTGATGGTCCAGCGAACGGCTGGCCAGGTCGAGGTGCAGGCGGTTCTTACCGCCCTTCGCGGTATCGACGGGCAGGAACGTCAGCGCGATGTCCATGCCGTCGGGATCGGGCGCCGCGACGTCGACTCGGTCCGCCCGGTCGACGGTCACCGACCAGCCGAGCAGTTGCGCCCAGAACTCCGCGACGACGCGCGGCTGCTGCGCATCGAAGACGACACACGCCAGGCGGGTGGGCATGATTCCACGTTAACGCCTTGGCGGATTCGGAAGTTCGGGAAACCGGAAACGAGCCGCGCGAAGATCCACCAGTCCGTCCCTGATCGGCACGCCTTCGGCCGCGAGCAGCCGCAGTTGGCGGTCGGCCAAGTGGGCGGCGGGCCTGCCGCCCGCGCCGAGCACCCGGTGCCACGGCAGGTCCGCGGCGTCGGTCCGCATGATCCAGCCGACCGTGCGGGGAGTGGATAGCCCGACCGCCGCGGCGATATCGCCGTAGGTGGCGACCTTGCCGGAGGGAATGCTCGCGACGAGCTCGCGGACCCGCTCGATATCGGCGTCGGAGGTCGGCACCGGACAAATGTGCCCTGCCGAGCGGTGGTCGTCAACAGCAGGAGCGGACCGGAAGGGCTCCCCGAGACCGGAACGACTACAGAGCCGCGCGGATCAGGGCGGCGGTCTCGGCCGGACGCGCCTGGGCCACCATGTGGTCGCAGTCGAACTCGTGCACGGTCAGCCGCGATCCCTGATGCGCGGCGAGCGCGGCACGGAACTCGGGCGTCACGAACGGCGGCTGCACCTTCATCGCCTGCACGAGCACCGTCGGCACCTCGGCGGGCGGCAGCACGAACGCGCGGGCCAGCTGGCCCCAATAGGAAATGACGGCGGGCAGGTTCAGCCGCCAGCCGACCCGGCCGTGTTCGGTGGGCGTCAGATGCTCGGCGAGCTCGGCCTCCAGCAGCCGCGGTTCCACGTCGTGCCAGGCGCTGGCGAGTTTGTCCCGGCGCGCGTCGTCGACATCGGCGTAGTCGGGATGCGTGACGGTCCTTGCCGCGATGTCGGCGAGCAGGCCCGCGTCCTCCGCGATCGCGGGATCGAGCAGGACGAGCCCGCGCACCAGCTCCGGATGCCGGGCGGCCAGGTGCACGGCGACCGCGCCGCCGAAGGAATGGCCGACCACCAGCACCGGTCCTTCGGTCTCGGCGGCGAGCAGGTCGACGAGGTCCGCGACCACGGTCTCGAAGTCCCACGGCGGCAGCGCCGTCGATCGGCCGTGTCCGCGCAGGTCCGGCGCCACGACGCGAATATCGGGCAGGTGCTCGGCGGCCAGCGCGGCCCAGCGGTGGCCGTGCCCGGTCAGCCCGTGCAGGGCGAGCACGGCCGGTCCTTCGGCGGGACCGAAGCGGTGAACGTGGAGAGTCGACACCGGCCCATTCTGTCGGGTCGGGCGGCTCGTCCGCTCGTTCGGTCCGCCGGGGCCGTCGACGTCCCGGTGTCGCGGAGGTGGCCGTGACGTGGACAACTTCCGGCCGGAGCGGGCCTACGGCGTGTCGGCCCTGTCTGTTGCAATAGCCGACGTGGTGCGATCGGATAGCGCGGTGCGACTTGTTCGCCGGAACGCGACGGCACCCAGGGCGCGGCTCTGGGGCGCCGAGGTGCGCCCGCTGCTCGAGGCCATGGCGGGCGCCGCGCCCGCGCGCCCCGGATGGCGACCGTGGCAGGTGCTCGGCGGTCCTGGGACCGGTAAGACCGCGCTGCTCACCGATCTCGCGGCCACTCGCATCGCGGCCGGGGCCGATCCGGAATCGGTACTGCTCCTGACCCATTCGAAGCAGGCGGCGGCCGCGGTGCGCGACGGCGTCACGGCGCGATCGATCAGCACGAACCCCGACGACGAAGGCGGCGTGCCGGGAGCCACCAGGGAGCCGCTGGTGCGCACCCTGCACTCCTATGCGTTCGCCGTGCTGCGCAGGCACGCGGCCGCGCACGGCAACCCGCCGCCGCGTTTGCTGACCGGTGCCGAGCAGGATGCCGTGCTCCGCGAGATGCTGCGCGGCGACCTCGCCGACATCGCGGACGGCGCGACCGGCCTGTGGCCGGAGCGGTTGCAGCCCGCGCTCGGCCTCGCCGGGTTCGCGGAGCAGTTGCGCAATCTCATGCTTCGGGCCACCGAACGTGGTATCGGCCCGGAGGATCTGGTAGCGCTCGGCCGCGAACACGGCAAGCCGGAGTGGGTAGCGGCGGGCCGCTTCGCGGAACGCTACGAGCAAGCCATGCTGCTGCGCTGGTCGGTCGGCGTCGAGGCGCCGGAGGCGACCGCGCCCGCGCTGGACGCCGCGGAACTGATCGGCGCGGCACTGGACGCGCTGGCAGGCGACCCGAATCTGCTTGCCGCCGAACGGTCCAGGATCGACTACCTGCTGGTCGACGACGCGCAGCATCTCGATCCGCAGGCCGCGACCCTGGTTCGCGTCATCGGGGCCGCGGCGCACTGCGCGGTCGTCGCGGGCGATCCCGACCAGGGCGTCTTCGCCTTCCGCGGCGCCGACCCTCGATTCGCCGCCGATCCCGGCGCGCCGGAGGAACGGCGCATCGTGTTGCGGCACAACCACCGATCCGGCGCCCAGGTGCGGCTGGCCGTCGCGCGGGTCGCGGCCCGGTTGCCGGGCAGTGCGCCGCAACGGCTTTCGCCGCCCGATCCCGAGGCGGCCCAGCAGGACGACGGCGCGGCGGTCCGCGTCCGCGTGCTCGCCACGCCTGCCAAAGAGGCAGCCCTGATCGCCGATCATTTGCGGCGTGCCCATCTCACCGGCGGGGTTCCCTGGTCCGAGATGGCGGTGATCGTCCGCTCGGTGCCGCTGTCCCTCGCACCGCTGCGGCGCGCGCTGCTCGCGGCGGGCGTGCCGGTGCGACAGCCCGCGCTCGACG
>NZ_BDCF01000024.1 GCF_001613365.1 Nocardia xishanensis NBRC 101358 | reverse complement strand
GCACCCTCGTGCCCGGCGCGCCCGCCTCGTACGCGGTGTGGGACGCCGACGAACTCGTCGTCGCGGCGGCCGCCGACTCGGTGCAGCGCTGGTCCACCGATCCGCGCTCGCGGGTACCGGGACTGCCGCCGCTGGAACCGGATTCGGCGCTGCCTCGGTGCCTGCGCACCGTGCACCGTGGCGTCACCCTGTTCGAGGCATGACGATGCCCGGCCTCGCGCGCACCCGCGTCGCACCGGAACAGCTGCGCGGCGTGGCCGCGCGTGCCGTGGCCGCGTTGGTCGCGGGACTGCTGCTGTTCGGCAGCTTTCCGCCGCGGCCGTTCTGGTTCCTCGCGCCCGTCGGCATCGCCGTGCTCACCGCGACGGTCCGGGGCGCGGGCAGCCTGCGCGGCGGCTTCGGCTACGGAATGCTCGCGGGGCTCGGCTTTTTCGTGCCGCTGTTGCCATGGACAGGGATCTACGTCGGGCCTGCGCCGTGGCTGGCGCTGTCCACCGTGTGCGCGGTCTACATCGGACTGTTCGGCCTGCTGGCCAACCTGATCGGCCGGTTGCCAGGATGGCCGCTGTGGGTGGCGCTGGCCTGGGTGACGACGGAATGGGCGCGCTCGAGCTTTCCATTCGGCGGATTCCCCTGGGGGCGGCTGGCTTTCGGGCAGGCTGACGGCTGGTTCCTGTCGCTGGCCGCGGTCGGAGGCGCGCCGCTGGTCGGGTTCGCGGTGGCGCTCACCGGCACCGGGCTGGCGGCGCTGGTCGCACGTCTGGCGACGACGCGCGCGGCCGGTGCGCCGGGGCCGGACGCTTCCAGCGACGAGGCGAAGACCGCCGCGGGCGAGCGGAACTCGGCGGACGAGTCAGCGCCGAGCGGGTCGGCGAGATCCCGGGCGGGACTCGCGTCGAAGACCGGAATTATCACCGCGGCAGCGACTTTGGCTATCATGCCGGTCGCCGGAGTGATCCTCCGGTCCGCGCTGCCCGCCCCTGAGGACGGTGACCGGACGATCACGGTCGCCGCGATTCAGGGCAGCGTGCCGCGGCTCGGCCTCGACTTCAACGCGCAGCGACGCGCGGTGCTGGACAATCACGTCCGGCGCACCGAGCAGCTGGCCGACGACGTCGCCGCTGGGCGGGTGCGCCGGCCGGATGTGGTGATCTGGCCGGAGAACTCCTCCGACATCGATCCGCTGCGCAACGCCGACGCCGCGGCGGTCATCACGCGCGCCTCCGAGGCGATCCACGCGCCGATCCTGGTGGGCGCCGTGCTGGTGAACGGTGATCGCACCACGACGAATTCGGTGATGGTGTGGAACGGCGCCGATGGACCGGCGGACCGGCACGACAAGAAGATCATCCAGCCGTTCGGCGAGTACCTGCCGATGCGGTCCTTCTTCCGGCTGTTCTCCGAATATGCCGACCGGGCAGGATATTTCGTGCCAGGCAACGGGGACGGCGTGGTGCGCGCGGACGGCGTCGACATCGGCGTGGCGACCTGTTACGAGGTCGCCTTCGACCGGGCCTTCCGCGATTCGATGCGGGCCGGAGCGCAGCTGCTCACCGTGCCGACCAACAACGCGACCTTCGGCGACAGCGAGATGACCTACCAGCAGCTGGCCATGTCCCGCGTACGCGCCGTGGAGCACGGCAGGGCGCTGGTGGTCGCGGCGACCTCCGGTGTCAGCGCGATCGTCACCGCCGACGGCGCGGTGCCGCAGCAGACCGAGCTGTTCGTACCCGCGGCCCTCGTCGCCGACCTGCCGTCGCGCAGCAGCACCACGCTGGCTACCCGAATCGGCGCCGCACCGGAATGGGTCTCCGCTATCCTGACCGCTGCCGCCGTCGTCGTTGCATGGTCCCGCCGGCGGAGGTCGCGGTCTGTCTACGCGACCGACCAGGGCTTTTCGGTCGGCCAATCGGTCGGCTGACCTGGCTGACGATCTCACCGACAACCGAACATCCGGTCTTTTCCGGGGCAGGCGAGACCTCCGTAGCCTGTTCGTGATGTTGCGCGCTGTTTGCTAGCGAGCCTCGCGAGGTCGACCCTGTCCGCGGCGTAAGCCGTCGGACCTCGGTGTTTGTGGTCCGCGACGCCGCTCGGCGCGCAAGTTTGCGGAAATTTAGCTGGTGAAAAGGACGTTCTGCCAACGTCGTTCGATGTGAAACAAATCCAATACGTCGGCCATCCGGCATCTGAGGTGCTCCGAATCATAGGGCGTGATCACACGCCCTACGGCTCGCGCGTGCGCGCCCGCCGCGGGGGGTCGGGGAGTTGCGTCAGTTGCGGCAGAACGGAGTGATGAATGAGTTCATTGGCCACCGATCGCGTCGACCAATGCACTTCGGGTGAATTTTCGGCACAACCGTTCGCTCTCTCCCCAGCGCAGACGGCCCTGTGGTACGCCCAGCGGATTCGGCCCGATGTTCCCCTGACGATCGCTCAGTACGTCGAGATCCACGGAGATCTCGACGTCGGATGCCTGCTCTACGCGATCGAGCGTTTCGGTGCCGAGACCGAGGTCGGGCACGTCCGGATGGCGGAGATCGACGGTGTTCCGCATCAGATGGTCGACTGGTCCCGCCGTCCCGGCTGGGGCCGCATCGATATGCGTGACGAGCCCGATCCGCGCGCCGCCGCAGTGCGCTGGATGACCGAGCACGCCAATTCTCCGATCGATCTGGAACGCGATCCACTCACAACCAATGTGGTGCTGCGGGTCGGCGATTACGAGTACTTCTGGTACTCCCGCGGACATCACATCGTGATCGACGGCTACGGCGCGATGAACGCGACGACGAGGACGGCCGAGATCTACACCGCCGTGCAGAACCACACGGAGCCGTCGGTCTCGCGCGCGACCGGGCTGGCGGAGATCTACGCCGACGAGTCGGCCTACCGCGATTCCAACCGGTTCCGCACCGACCGCGACTACTGGCGCGAGCAGCTCTCGGACGCGGGCGGGCCGCTGAGCCTGTCCCAGGTCGCGGTCACCACCTCGACTCCCGATTCGGGCAGGCGCCTCGCCAAGGGCACGCTCGACGACCACGCCGACGCCGCCGTGACCGCGGCGATGACGTCGTTCGACACCAACAACTCGACGCTGTTCGTGGCGGCCCTGGCGTGCTACGTGCACTCGGTGACCGGCGATTCCGATGTGGTGCTGAGCCTGCCCGTCGCGGCGCGGACCACCGTCGCGCTGCGCCGTTCGGCGGGCGTGCTGTCGAACGTGGTGCCCATCCGCCTCCGGTTCGACGCCGGCACCACCATCGGTGACGTAGTGCGCGCGACGGAACTACAGATCACCGGCGCGCTGCGGCACCAGCGCTACCGGCACGACGACATCCGGCGCGACTGCGGCTACTCCAGGGATGCTCGCGGGTTCTTCGGGCCGATGGTCAACATCATGCTGTTCCACAACGAGCTGAAGTTCGGCGAGCTGACCGGCTCGCTGCACGTGCTGGCCACCGGACCGGTGGAAGACCTCTCGATCAACCTCTACAACGGCGAAGCGGACCGGATCCACATCGACTTCGAGGCCAACCCGCGGCTGTACGGCGATATCGAAGTCACCATGCACCACGCTCGTTTTCTCGACTTCCTCGGTGAGTTCCTGGCTTCCGAGCCGGAGACCGCGGCGGAATCGCTGTGCGCGATCACCGACGCCGAACGCGAACTCGTGCTGCGCGAGTGGAACGCCACCGAGGCTCCCGTCCAGAACGACACGCTGGCCGGGCTCTTCGCCGACCGCGTCGCGACCGCCCCCGATGCGATCGCGGTCGAGTTCGAGGGACGCGCGCTGACCTACCGCGAACTCGACGAACAGGCAAACCGCTTGGCGCGGCTGCTCATCGCCCGCGGCGCGGGGCCCGACACGGTAATCGGCCTCTGCCTGCGGCGCAGCATCGACCTGGTCGTCGGCATGTACGCGATCGTCAAGGCGGGCGCGGCGTATCTGCCGCTCGACCCCGACCACCCGGCCGACCGCATCGGCGGCATCCTCGACCAGGCCGAGCCCGTGTGCCTGATCGCCGCCGAACGCGACGGGCTCGCGCTGCCGCTGCGGACGCCGGTGCTGATGATCGACTGCGTCGCACTCTCCCGTTTCGACGCCGCGCCGGTGACCGACGCCGACCGGAAGGCGCCGTTGCGCCCCGAGCACCTCGCCTACGTCATCTTCACCTCGGGATCCACCGGAAAACCCAAGGGCGTCGCCGTCTCGCACGCGGCCATCGTGAACCGGCTGCGCTGGATGCAGCACGAGTACCCGCTCGACCACACCGACGCGGTGCTGCAGAAGACGCCCGCGACCTTCGACGTCTCGGTCTGGGAGTTCTTCTGGCCCTTGCAGGTCGGCGCGCGCTTGGTGGTCGCGACGCCGGACGGTCACCGTGATCCCGCGTACCTCTCCCGCGTGATCGCCGAAAAGCGCATCACCACGGCGCATTTCGTGCCGTCCATGCTGTCGGTGTTCGTCACCGACACCGATGTGCGTCAGTGCGCCTGCCTGCGCCGGGTGTTCTGCAGCGGCGAGGCGTTGCCCCCCGCGACCGTCCGCGACTTCCACGGAGTGCTGCGCGGAACCCGGCTGCACAACCTGTACGGCCCCACGGAGGCCGCCGTCGACGTCACCTACTGGCCGTGCCCGGAGGAGCCGGAGACGGTGCCGATCGGCATGCCGGTCTGGAACACCCAGACCTACGTGCTGGACGCGCGGCTGCGGCCGGTGCCGCCCGGCGTCGTCGGCGAGCTGTACCTGGCAGGCGACCAGCTGGCGCGCTGCTACGTCGGTCAGCCGCGGCTGACCGCCGACCGCTTCGTGGCCAACCCGTTCACGCCGGGTGCTCGCATGTACCGCACCGGCGATCTCGCCCGCTGGCAGCTGGAGCCGACGGCGGACGGACGCGGCGTGCTGGAGTACCTGGGCCGCACCGACTTCCAGGTGAAGATCCGCGGCCTGCGCATCGAGCTCGGCGAGATCGAGGCCGCGCTGCTCGACGACGATCACGTCGCTCGGGCGGTCTGCGTCGCGCAGGCGGGCCGCACCGGCGACGAACTGGTGGCCTACGTCGTCGCCTCGCACGGCGCCGAGGGCGAACGTCTGGACACCACGACACTGCTGGCCTCCCTGCGCCGCACGCTGCCCGCCTACATGGTGCCTTCGGCGCTGATCGAGCTCGACGAACTGCCGCTCAGCGCCAACGGCAAGATCGACCGCAAGGCGCTGCCTGCGCCGACGCTCGTCGCACGCACGATGCCGGTCACCGCCGCGCCGCGCACCGAGGTGGAGCGGGCCCTCGCCGCGATCTTCAGCGAGGTGCTCGGCATCGAGGCGGTCGGGTTGGAGGACGGCTTCTTCGACCTCGGCGGCAACTCGCTGATCGCCGCGCGCGCCGTGGCGCGGATCAACGTCGCGCTCGGCACGGCGCTGACCATCAGGGACCTGTTCGAGGCATCGACGGTCGCCGCGCTCACCCGGCGATTCGCCTCGCACGCCCCGGACACCAGCTCGCCTCGGCTCGTTCCCGCCGAACGGCCGGAACGGATTCCGCTGTCGCTGGCCCAGCAGCGCCTGTGGATCCTGAATCGCTTCGCCGAGCACGCCGCCGCCTACAACATGCCGCTGGCGGTGCGCCTCGACGGACCGCTCGACCACGCGGCGCTGCGCGCGGGCCTGGTCGACGTGATCGAGCGCCACGAGAGCCTGCGCACCACCTTCCCGGAGAGCGGCGAAGGTCCCTATCAGTTGATCCACCCCGCCGCGGACATCCCGCTCACCCTCGACCCGATCGACGCGGTCGGGGCCGACGTCACCGAGCTGGCCACCGAGTTCGCCGGATACGGCTTCGATCTGCGCAGCCAGGCCCCGATCCGGGTCGCGCTGTGGCAGACCGGCCCGCAGCGGCACGTGTTCCTGATCGTGCTGCACCACATCTGCGGTGACGGCTGGTCGGTGACGCCGCTGGCCGCCGACCTGATGACCGCGGTGACGGCGCGGGTCGACGGCGTCGCACCGCAGTGGACGCCGCTGCCGGTGCAGTACGCCGATTTCGCTCTCTGGCAGCGCGAGCTGCTCGGCGACGAGAACGATCCGGCCAGTGCGCTGAGCCGTCAGCTGACCTACTGGCGCTCGGCGCTGACCGGAATGCCCGATCAGCTCGACCTGCCGCTCGACCGCCCGCGCCCGATGCGCCGCTCCACCTCCGGTGGCCGGGTCGCCTTCACGATCTCCGCTGAAACACGCCGTGCCGCAGCGGAACTCGCGGCGAGCCGCGGCGTCAGCATGTTCATGGTGCTGCACGCGGCGCTGGCGACCCTGCTGGCCCGGCTGTGCTCGAGCACCGACATCGCCGTCGGCACCCCGATCGCGGGCCGGTCCGATCCGGCGCTCGACAACCTCGTCGGCATGTTCGTGAACACCCTGGTGCTGCGCACCGAGGTCGATATGGCGGCGGGCTTCGACCGGATGCTCGACGTGGCCCGCGAGACCGACCTCAACGCGTTCGCCAACGCCGACGTGCCGTTCGAGCGGCTGGTCGAGGTGGTCAATCCGGAGCGGACCGCCGCGCGGCATCCGCTGTTCCAGGTGATGCTCTCCTACGACGGCACACCCGAGCTCGCCATCGATCTGCCGAACGTGACGGCGCGAGTGCTTCCGCTCGCGTCCGACGTCGCCAAGTTCGACCTGCAGCTCGAGGTGCACGACAGCTTCGGAGAGGGACCGCTCGCCGCCGAATTCGGCTACGCCACCGATGTTTTCGACGAGCGTACGGTGGAGTGGTTCGCGCGGCGGTTCGTCGCGCTGCTCACCGAGGCGGTCGCGGCGCCGGACATGCCGGTCGGCGACATCGACATCCTCGACCGCAAGGAATCGGCCAACTTGGTGCCGATCGCGGCGGCGCCCGCCGAGCCCCAGATCTCGCTGGCGCACTTGCTCACCGCCACCGCCGAACGGCTGCCCGACGCCGTCGCGGTGCGCTACCTCGGGCAGGACACCACCTACCGCGAGCTCGACGAGATGTCGAATCGCTTGGCGCGCGTGCTGATCGAGCACGGCGCGGGGCCAGAGGTCGTTGTGGCCATCGCGCTGCCGCGCAGCCTGGACTCGATCGCCGCGATCTGGGCGGTGGCGAAAACCGGTGCGGCGTATGTGCCCGTCGATCCGAGTTATCCAGCCGAGCGGATCGGGCACATGATCGCCGACTCGGGCGCGTTCCTCGGCCTGACCATCCCGGAATGCCTGGCCGCCATGCCCGAATGGCCCGCGCCGCGCGGGCGGCATCGCAAGTCGTACGTCGATTGGCTGGTGCTCGGCTCGACGGAACTGGCCGACGAATGCGACGACCAGTCCATCGCGCCGATCACCGACGTCGAGCGGCACCACCCGCTACGGACCAGCCACCCGGCGTACCTGATCTACACCTCGGGTTCCACCGGCATACCGAAGGCCGTCGTGGTGACCCACGCGGGCATCGCGTCGCTGGCGAGCGAGCAGAAGCATCTGTTCGGCGTCACGGATACCGCACGCACACTGCACTTCTCGTCACCCAGCTTCGACGCCTCGGTGCTCGAGCTGCTGCTCGGCTTCGCGGCGGGCGCGACGATCGTGATCGCGCCCGCCGGCATGTACGGCGGGGCGGAGCTGGCGGATCTGCTGCGCTCCGAACACGTCACCCATGCCTTCATCACTCCCGCCGCGCTGGCCACCGTGCCGGACGAGGGACTCGACGAGCTCGAGGCCGTGATCGTCGGCGGCGAGGCGTGCTCCGAGGAACTCGTGAAGACCTGGTCGGCGCGGCACCGCATGCACAACATGTACGGGCCGTCCGAGGCCACCGTCGCCGCGACCGCGTCCGGCCCGATGGTGGCGGGACGCCCTGTGCCGCTCGGCATGCCGGTGCGCGGCATGCGCCTGTTCGTGCTGGACGCGCGCCTGCACCCGGTTCCGCCGGGCACACCGGGGGAGCTGTACCTCTCCGGCCCCGGCATCGCTCGCGGCTACCTGGGGCGTTACAGCCTGACGGCGCAACGCTTCCCGGCGAATCCGCACGGCAGGCGCGGCGAAAGGATGTACCGCACAGGCGATCTGGTGGTCGTTGACCACACCGGGCGCCTGCGCTTCCTCGGCAGGGCCGACGACCAGGTCAAGATCCGCGGCTTCCGCATCGAACTCAGCGAGATCGACCATGCGTTGCGCGCGCACCCAGGGGTGAGTTTCGCGCTGACGACGGTGCACACCGGCGAGCACGGCGATCCGCGGCTGGTGTCCTATGTGACGGCCGAGCGGGACGCCGCGTCCATCACGCAGGCCGAGATCCTGGAGACCGCGCGGCAGCGGCTGCCCGGCTACATGGTGCCCGCCTCGGTGATGGTGCTCGACGAGCTGCCCGTCGCGCCGACCGGCAAGCTGGATCGAAAGGCTCTGCCGCAGCCCGTGTTCGCGGCCGCGGGTCCGTCCAGGGCGCCGCGCACCGACGACGAGATCCGGGTGGCGGGCGTGTTCGCCACGGTGCTCGGGCATCCGGTCGAGGGCGCCGAGGACAGCTTCTTCGACATCGGCGGCACGTCGCTGCTCGCCACCCGGCTGGCGGCCGCGCTGCACGCGGAGTTCGGCGTCGACCTGCCGGTGCGGACGCTGTTCGAGGAGCCGACGGTCGCCGCCGTCGCACTCCGGATAGCGGAAGCGCCCCGGACGCAACGGGTGCCGCTGGCTGTTCACACCCCGCGTCCGGGACGCATCCCGCTGTCGCTACCGCAGCAGCGACTGTGGTTCCTCAATCGATTCTCGCCCGAATCCAGCGCCTACAACATCGCATTCGTCATTCGAATCGACGGCGATCTGGACGTGGCGGCGCTGCGCGCGGCCCTCACCGACCTGGTGGAGCGGCACGAGGTGCTGCGCACCGTGTACCCGGACGACAGCGGCGGCGCCCAGCAGCTGGTGCTGCCGATCAGCAGGGCGCTGCCCTCGGTGCGGCCCATCGCGGTCGACGAGGCGGCGGCGAAGGACGCGCTGCGCGTGCTCGCGCGCGGCGGCTTCGACCTGACCAGGGACACGCCGCTGCGAATCGCGTTGCTGCGCACCGGCGCCGAGAGCTATCAGCTCGGCATCGTGCTGCACCACATCGCGGCCGACGGCTGGTCGCTCGGCCCGCTGACCCGCGACCTCGCGGTGGCCTACGCGGCGCGCCGCGACGGCCAGGCGCCGGGCTGGACGCCGCTTCCGGTGCAGTACGCCGACTTCGGGCTTTGGCAGCGCGCCTGCCTCGGCGACGAGAACGACCCGGACAGCGTCGCGGCGGCGCAGCTGGCCTACTGGCGCGACGAACTGGCCGAGCTGCCCGCCGAGCTGCCGTTGCCGTACGACCGGCCGCGGCCCCTCGATCCCACCCAGCAGGCGGGCGCCGTGCGGTTCACCGTGCCGGAGTCGGTGCAGCGCGCGCTGGCCGAGCTCGCGCGGGCGCAGGGAGTCAGCCTGTTCATGGTGCTGCGCTCGGCGCTGGCCGTGCTGCTGCGGTTCGTCACGGGCGGCCGCGACATCGTCATCGGCACGCCGATCGCCGGACGCACCGACACCAAGCTCGACGAGTTGGTCGGCATGTTCGTGAACACCATGATGCTGCGCTCGTCCGTGGATCCGGACCGGCCGTTCACCGACCAGCTGCGCGCCGACCGCGACACCGAACTGAGCGCGATGGCCAACGCCGACGTGCCGTTCGAGCGCGTCGTCGACGAGCTGGGCCGCGTCATGGGCGTCGGGGCGAACCGGCCGCTGTTCCAGGTGGCGCTGACCGTTCAGGACGGCCCCGCGCCGACCCTGGAGTTGCCCGGTCTGGCGCTGAGCGCCGAGGAACTCGACATCGCACGAGCCAAGTTCGATCTGGAACTGCGCGTCGCGACTCGCGACGACGGCGCGCGCGACTTCGAATTCGTCTACGCGGCCGAGCTTTTCGACGCAGCGACGGTCGAGACGCTCGCCGATCGGTTCCAGCGCGTGCTGACCGCGGTCACCGAGGACGCGCGCGTGCCGGTGCGCGAGATCGATGCGCGCACCGAGTCCGAGCGCAGGCTGCTCTGCCCGGCGACCGGCGGTGCGACCACCCCACAACTGACCTTGGCGGACTACTTCACCGCCACGGCGCGGCGGTACGCACGGCGCGAAGCGGTCCGGTCCGGCGGTATCTCGCTGACCTACGCCGAACTCGACCGGCTCTCGAACCGTCTGGCCCGTGCCCTCGTCGCGCGCGGTCTCGGCGCGGGCGATCGGATCGCGCTCGGCCTGACACGTTCCATCGAGTCGGTGCTCACCGTGCTCGGGGTCACCAAGTCCGGCGCGGCCTTCGTGCCGGTGGACCCGAACTACCCGGCCGATCGCGTCCGGCACATGCTGGCCGACTCCGGCTGCGAGGTCGGCGTCACAGTGACCACGCACGCCGAACGGCTGCGCGCGGCGACCGACGGCGCGGCATCCGACGAGGGGGCGGCGTCGAACGAAGAGGCAGTGGCGACCGACTGGCTGCTCCTCGACGACCCGGCCCTGATCGCGGAGCTGGATCGGTGGGACGACAGCCCGATCGAGGACGACGAGCGGCTGCGTACCGTGCCGCTGGCGGAGCTGGCCTACATCATCTACACCTCGGGCTCGACCGGTAAGCCGAAGGGCGTCGCGGTCACCCACGGCGGAGTGTCGAACTTCGCCGACGAGGTCAAGGACCGGATGCGGGTCGACGCGGACGCGCGGACGCTGCACTTCTCCTCGCCCAGCTTCGACGCCGCCGTGTTCGACCTGCTGCTCGCGGTGGGCTCCGGCGCGACCATGGTGATCTGCCCGCCGGACATCTACGGCGGCGACGAGCTCGCCGAGCTCATGGACCGCGAGCGGGTCACCCACACCTTCATGACCCCCGCGGCGCTGGCCACCATCGACAGCGAACGCTGGCCGCTGCCGCACCTGCGCTCGCTGACGATCGGCGGCGAGGCATGGGGGCCGGAACTGGTCGACCGGTGGGCGCCGGGACGGCTGATGTTCAACGGATACGGCCCTACCGAGACAACCGTCGTCGCCACCGCGGGCGAGGTGGCCGTCGGCGCGCCGATCACCATCGGCACGCTGGTGCGCGGAGCGCGAGCCACGGTGCTCGACGATCGGCTGCGGCCGGTCCCGGTCGGCGTGCCCGGCGATCTGTACCTCGGCGGATTCGGTCTGTCTCGAGGATATTTCGAGCGTTTCGGCCTGACCGCCGCGCGGTTCGTCGCCGACCCGTTCGGCCCCCCGGGCGAGCGCATGTACCGAACGGGTGACGTGGTGCGCTGGACCCCGTCCCACGACCTGGTGTACCTCGGCCGCAGCGACCATCAGGTGAAGGTCCGCGGATTCCGCATCGAACTCGGCGAGATCACCGCCGCGCTCGGCGGGCATCCCAGCGTGCGGTTCGCGCACACCGAGGTCAGGCACATCGCGGGTGCGGACAGGATCGTCGCCTTCGTCCAACCGTCCGACGAGCGGGCGGGCGTTGACGTCGACGCGGTGCGCGAGCATGCGGCGCAACAGCTTCCCGCGCACATGGTTCCGGTGAGCATCACGGTGCTCGACCGGATTCCGCTCACCCCGGTGGGTAAGCTCGACACCGCGGCGCTGCCGGAGCCGGAGTTCACCGCCGTGTCCCCGGGACGCGCACCGGAGACCGAATCCGAAAAGGTTGTCGCCCGGGTGATGGCCGAACTGGTCGGTGCCGAGACGGTCAGCGCCACCGACAGCTTCTTCGAGATCGGCGGAAACTCGCTGCTGGCAACCCAACTCGTGGCCCGGCTGGAGGCGGCGACGAACCACAGGCTCGAGGTGCGCGGCGTCTTCGCTGCGCCGACCGTCGCCGAGCTCGCCGCCATGCTCGACACCGGACCCGCGGGCACGGCCGCGCGACCGGAGCCGGTGCGGCGCGAACGGCCCGATCGGATTCCGCTCTCCGCCGCTCAGCATCGGCTGTGGTTCCTGAACCGGTTCAACGAGGTCGGCGCGGCCGCCGACGGGGCGGACGGCAGCGCGGGCGCCTACAACGTTCCGGTCGTGCTGCGGATGCGCGGCAGGCTCGACGTCGACGCGCTGGTGCACGCGCTGCACGCGGTGCAGGCGAGGCACGAGTCGCTGCGCACGGTGTTCCCCGAGGTGGACGGCGAACCGGCCCAGGTCGTCCTCGACGAGGACGACGCCGCGGTGACCTTGTTCGTCGCGACCGTCACCCCGGACGGCATCGACGACGCGGTGCGGCGTTTCGCCGAACCGGGATTCGATCTCGGCGAGACCGTGCCGCTGCGCGCGGCGCTGATCACGGTGTCGGACGAACCCGATACGGACGGCATGGCGCCGCCGGCCGCCTCCACCGACAACGTCCTGGTGCTGGTCGTGCACCACATCGCCATGGACGGCTGGTCGCTGGAGCCGCTGGCCGCCGACGTGGCCACGGCCTACCGCGCCGCCTGCGCCGGGCAGCCGCCGGACTGGGACGAGCTGACCCTGCAGTACGCGGATTACACGCTGTGGCAGCGGGATACGCTCGGCGACGAGAACGATCCCGACTCCGTATTGCGCAGGCAGCTCGACTACTGGCGTACCACGCTGGACGGCGTCCCCGAGCTGCTGAACGTGCCCGCGGACCGGCCGCGGCCCGCGGTGCCGTCCTATCGCGGCGGCACGGTGGAATGCGCGATCGACGCGGTCACCCACCGCGAACTGCACACGGTGGCCACCACCAACAACGTCAGCATGTTCATGGTGCTGCACGCCGCCCTCGCGGTGCTGCTGCACCGGATGACGGCCACCGGCGACATCGCGGTGGGCACGGCGATCGCCGGCCGCGGTCACCCGGCACTGGACCGGATGATCGGCATGTTCGTGAACACGCTAGTGCTGCGCACCCGGATCGATCCCGACGCGCGGTTCACCGACCTGCTGCACGGCGTGCGCGACACCGACCTCGACGCGTTCGCCCACGCCGACCTGCCGTTCGAACGGCTCGTCGAGGTGCTCAACCCGGCCCGCTCGCAGTCGCATCACCCGCTCTTCCAGGTCATGCTCTCGGTGCGCAACCGCCCGATCAGGAAGCTGGAACTGCCGGGTCTGCACATCGAGGCCGAGGACGGCGACACCGGGATCGCCAAGTTCGATCTGCAGTTCACCTTCACCGAGGAGCAGACCGCGCAGCGCGAGCCCGCGGGCATCACCCTCGCGGTGAACTACGCGGGCGATCTGTTCGACGAGCGGACCGCGTACGGACTCGGCAAGCGCCTGCTGCGACTGCTCGCGGCGATCGCCGCGACGCCGACCGCGGCCGTGGGCGATCTGGAGCTGCTCGATCCCGATGAGTGGACCGGTCTGGCCCCGGTGCGCGGTACCGCGGCCGACCGTCCGATCGTCTTCCCCGAGGTCTTCGAGGCCGCGGCGAACGTCGACCGCACGGCGGTGGCGCTGCGCTCCGACGGCACCCACGTGACCTACGACGCGCTCGACCGCTGGACCAACCGGCTGGCCCGCGTGCTCATCGGCCGCGGCGTCGGACCGGAAACACTGGTGGCGCTGGGGATTCCGCGCTCGGTCGAGTCGGTCGCCTCGGTGCTCGCGGTCGCCAAGGCCGGCGCGGCGTTCGTGCCGGTGGATCCGCTGTACCCGTCCGGGCGCATCAGCCACATGCTCTCCGATTCCGGTGCGGCACTCGGCATCACGCTCGACGAGTACCGCGCGGAGCTGCCCGACGGCATCGAGTGGATCGTGCTCGACGATCCGGACTTCCGCGCGGCCGTGCTCGCGGAATCGGACAACGCGATCGTGCAGGAGGAGCGGGTGCGTCCGCTGCGGGTGGACAACCCCGCGTACGTGATCTACACCTCCGGCTCCACCGGCACCCCGAAGGGCGTCGTGGTGACCCACGGCGGCCTGTCCAACTTCGCCGCCGAGACCGCGGAGCGCTTCGACGTCCATCCCGGCAGCCGGGTCCTGCATTTCGCGACGCCGAGCTTCGACGCCGCGATGCTCGACCTGCTGCTCGCCCTCGGCGGCGCGGCGACGCTGGTGATCACGCCGTCCGGTGTGGTCGGCGGTGCGGAACTGGCCGAGGTGTTCATCGAGGAAGAGATCACCCACGCCTTCATCACGACCTCCGCGCTCGGCACGGTCGACCCGACGGGCGTCACCGATCTGGCGCACGTGCTGGTCGGCGGCGAGGCGTTGCCGCCCGATCTGGTCACCCGCTGGGCGCCGGGTCGCAACCTGTACAACGTGTACGGCCCCACCGAGACCACCATCGTCACGGTGATCTCGCAGCCCATGGAGCCGGGCGGTCCGATCACCATCGGCGGCCCGATCCGCGGCGTCGCCGCGACCGTCCTCGACCACAGGCTGCACCCGTCGCCGGTCGGCGTCACCGGAGAGCTGCACCTGGCGGGCAGCGTGCTGGCTCGCGGCTACCTGAACCGCCCCGGACTGACCGCGCAGCGGTTCGTCGCCAACCCGTACGGCAAGCCGGGCGAGCGCATGTACCGCACCGGTGACCTGGTGCGGTGGTGGTCCGGCGCCGAGGAGGGCGAGCACGAGATCGAGTACGTCGGCCGCACCGACCACCAGGTCAAGGTCCGCGGCTTCCGCATCGAGCTCGGCGAGATCGACAGCGCGCTGTTCCGCCACCGCGCCGTCGAGTTCGCGACCACCATCGGCTACCGCACGCAGGCGGGCAGCACGGCGCTGGTGTCGTATGTGAAGCCGCGCAACGGAGCCGAGGTCACCGCGCGTGAGCTGACCGACCACGTGGCCGCGCTGGTACCGAATTACATGGTGCCGCAGTCGATCATGCTCATCGACGAGGTGCCGCTGAGCCCGGTCGGCAAGCTCGACCGGCAGGCGCTGCCCGAGCCGGTGTTCAGCGCGTCCGGCGGCTACCGGCCGCCGAGCAACCCCGTCGAGGCGGTGTTGTGCGCGGCCTTCGAGCAGGTGCTCGGGGTGGAGACGGTGGGCGCCGACGACGCGTTCTTCGAACTGGGCGGCAACTCGCTGCTGGCCACGAAGGTCGTCGCACAGGTGCGGTCCGAGGGAATCGACCTGCCGGTGCAGGCGATGTTCGGCGAGGCGACACCCGCCGCGATCGCCGCCAGGCTGACCGGCTCCGAAGGCGCCGCGGCCGCCATGGCCGGTGCGCTCGGGCCGGTGCTGCCGATCCGGCCGACCTCGGCGGGGCGGTCGGCGCCGCTGTTCTGCGTGCACCCGGCGATCGGGTTGTCCTGGTGCTACGCGGGCCTGCTCGGGCACCTGTCGCCCGACCGCCCGGTGTACGGGTTGCAGTCGCCGCACGTCGCGGGGGAGGACGGCTTCTCCTCCATCGGCGAGGCCGCGGATTACTATGTGGCACATATCAAGTCGGTGCAGGCCGAGGGCCCGTACCACCTGCTCGGCTGGTCGCTGGGTGGCCTCATCGCGCACGAGATCGCGGTGCGGTTGCAGGAGTCCGGCGACGAGGTGGCGCTGCTGGCGATGATGGACAGCTACCGGCTCTCCGACGAATTGCTCGAACACGCCATCCCGGGCGTGGCCGAGATCATCGCGGAATTCGGCAGCGACCTGGGCGACGGCGACGACCTCGATCCAACGATGAGCCTGCTCGACGCGGCGGAACTGCTGCGCTCGCGGCCCGGCGCGTTCTCGGCGCTCACCATCGAGCACCTGGAACGGCTGTACGCGGGTTACGCCAACGGCACGGTGCTGGCGCACGGCTTCCGGCCGCGCACCTTCGACGGCGACGTGCTGTTCTTCACCGCGGCGGACGACGAGGTCAACCGGTCCGATCCGACCCGGTGCGCCGCGGCGTGGGAGCCGTTCGTCACCGGGACCGTCCACGACCACGAACTGTCCTGCCGTCATTCGGCGATGACCGCACCCGAATCGCTCGCCGTGATCGGACCGGTGCTGAACCGGCATCTCGAGGGTGAAGCGGGCACAACGAAGGAGGATGCGTAGTGAGTGAGGTGCGGTCATGACTCTCGCGGTGGAAGTGCGCGGCCTCGTCAAGAACTACGGCAAGGTCCGCGTGCTCGATGACATCGACCTGGAGATTCCGGCGGGAACGGTGATGGGACTACTCGGCCCCAACGGCGCGGGCAAGACCACCACCGTCCGGATCGTCACCACCCTGCTGAAGCCGTGCGCTGGTTCGGTGCGGGTGGCCGGGGTCGACGTGCTCCGCGATCCGGCGGCCGCGCGACGTCGGATCGGCCTGTCCGGCCAATACGCCGCCGTCGACGCGAACCTCTCCGGCTACGAGAACCTGCGTATGGTGGCCAGGCTCTACGGCATGTCACCCCGCCAGGCCACCGCCAGAGCCACCGAACTGCTCAGCGCGCTCGGCCTCGACCACGCCGCGCACCGCCGCGCGGGCACTTACTCCGGCGGCATGGCGCGCCGCCTCGATCTGGCGGGCGCGCTGGTGGCCCGCCCCACGGTGGTGGTGTTCGACGAGCCGACCACCGGTCTCGATCCGCGCGGCAGGCTCGACATGTGGCGGGTCATCGGCGATCTCGTCGACGACGGCACCACCGTGCTGCTCACCACCCAGTACCTGGAAGAGGCCGATCTGCTCGCCGACCGCATCACCGTCATCGATCGAGGGCGGGTCATCGCGCGCGGCTCGGCCGACGAGCTGAAGACCTCGATCGGCGGCGACCGGCTCACCGTCACCCTGGCCCCGGGGCAGGAGGCGAAGCCCGCGATGAGAGTGCTCGCCCAGATCGGCGTTGGCGAGCCGAGCCACGACATCGGCACCGAGGAGGTGACAGTGGTGGTCGGCGACGGCTCGCGCACGATGGTTCAGGCGCTGCGCAGGCTCGATGACGCCGGGGTGTGCGTGGTCGACGCGAGCGTGCACCGTCCGAGTCTCGACGACGTATTCCTGTCTCTCACCGGCACACCGGCGCCAACGCCCGACGCCGAATCGGAAACCGACGACGTACCCGAGGAGATCATGTCGTGAGTCAGCGACGCGAATCGACGACGACCACCGTGCAGCGCACGCGAGTGAGGTGAACCTGTGACGAGTGCATCGACCGTGGAACGCGCAGAGCTCGACCAGACCGAGGAAGCCCCCCGGCCGGAGCCGAAACCGGCTGTGGCCCTGGAGATCAAACCTCCGAAGCTGCGGATCTTCCGTGACAGCGCGATCGTCGCGCACCGCAATCTGCTGACCATCCTGCGGGTGCCGACGCTGCTGGTGACGGCGACGATCCAGCCGCTGATGTTCGTGTTCCTGTTCGCCTACATCTTCGGCGCCACCCTTGGCGGCAGTCAGTACCGCGAGTTCCTGCTCGCCGGAATCTTCGCGCAGACGGTGGCCTTCAACGCCGCGTTCACCACCGTCGGCTTGGCGGGAGACCTGCAGAAGGGCATCATCGACCGGATGCGCACGCTGCCGATGTCGCGGCTGGCGGTGCTCATGGGCCGTACGCTCTCGGATCTGGTGGTGAACATCCTGAGCGTGGCCGTCATGGTGGGCTGCGGTTACATCGTCGGCTGGCGAATCAACGGCGGAATCGCCGACGCCGCCTTGGCCTTCGGGATCATCCTGCTGTTCGCGTTCGCGATGTCCTGGGTGGGCGCGGTCACCGGTCTGTTCTCGCCGAACGTCGAGGTGGCGCAGAGCGCGGGCCTGATCTGGCTGTTCCCGCTCAGCTTCATCTCCTCGGCCTTCATCTCCGCCGAGACGCTGCCGGGTCCGCTGCGCACCGTCGCGGAATGGAATCCGATCACCGCCGTCTCGGCGTCCGGCCGCAAGCTCTTCGAGAACGATTCGCCGCCGTCGTTCGTGCCGCCGTCGGGCTGGGCTGCCGACCACTGCGTGGAATACGCGATCATCTGCTCGGTCGCGATCCTGGGCGTGGCGATGCCGCTGGCGCTGCTGCGTTATCGCAAGGTCGCCAGCCACTGACGCGCCAGGCCCCATGACAAAAGGCCGCCTCCCGAAGGGGAGGCGGCCTTTTCGGTCTGCTGCGTCAGGCGCGGCGGCGGGTCTTGAGCAGTTCGAGGCGCTCCTTGAGCAGCTCCTCGAGCTCTTCCTTGCTGCGGCGCTCCAGCAGCATGTCCCAGTGGGTGCGCGGCGGCTTGACCTTCTTGGTCTCCTGCGTGGTGCCCTCGACCAGGATGCCCTCCTGACCGTTGCGGCACAGCCAGGTCGGGGGGATCTCGGCGTCGTCGGCGAAGGGCACGTCGAACTCTTCGCCGTTGTCGGTGCGGTACCGGGCGATCCGACGCGGGGCCAGGTCGTGGTCGCGATCGGTCTCGTAGCTCACCGCTCCGAGCCGACTGCCCCGGAGTACGCGATCTGCCATGGTGTGCCTCTCCCTGTGCTCGAGTCTTTGTTGCGCTGCGACCGTGCCCGGGCGAACGCGTCCTGCGTTCGCTGGACCTTTAGTGCAACGAACGGGCCTGCGTCAATAGTTCCCGATACGGCGACGGTGAACCGTTCCATTGTAGTCGGTAGCGAAGTAACTCCTCGCCACGCGGGCGGCGGTGCGGTGTGCTGTGTTGCGGTCCGGCCACGGCGGGGGGTCTGCGGGCGAACCCCGCGAGCGACACACTAGTGTTCTGCCTCATGTCGCGCCGCTTGCTGTCCTGCCTGTGGTGTGGGCGGGAGATCGTCGAGTCGGAGGCCGGGCGTCGTCGCCGGTACTGCCGCCAGTCCTGCCGTCAACGGGCCTACGAACACCGCAACAGCCTCAAAGGCACCGGGATCCCGGAAGACTCCGTCGTGCTCAGCGCCCAGGAGGCCGCCGACTTGGCGGACCGCTGGTTCGCCGCCCGCTGCGCCGCCGAGGACATCGCGACCGCGATCGGCGAAGGCGCCGACACCGACGAGCTGGCCTCCCTCAGCGCGACCCTCGTCACCCTCGCCCGCGAAGCGGAACGGCTGCGCTAGCCGCCGCGGGCGCCTCGGTATCGACTTGCCGTCGCAAGCTGTTGCGCTAGCGCGCGACCCACTACACGGCTGATCGCGCTTCGGCGACGAGACGTCGTCCGCGGCGGCGGACGGCGAGGGTCGCGCCGAGGGCGAAGGCGACGAGGCAGGCGTAGGAGATGAGGGTCGCGGCGTCCGGGTGGACGAGGGACTGGGCGCGCATCGCTTGCGAGAAGCTGACGGCCAATAGGCCGGTGTAGGCGAGAGCGAGGATGCCGACGAGGGCGGCGCGGGTGGATTCGGGGCGCAGCCAGGCGTGACGGCGGGCCGAGCGGGTGAGCAGGAACGCGGCCAGGAGAAGGATCTGGATGCCGTGCAGGCCGAGGAAGTGGGGGATGCGCAGGTCGCCGCCGATGGTGCTCCAGTGGGTGAGCGGCATGCCTTCGGCGGCGTCGCGGACCGCGAGCTCGGCAGCGGGGGCGTCCCGCAGCACGGTGTGCCCTGCCACGAGTTCCACGACCCGTCCGTTGGCGTCGCGGACGAGTTGTCCGCCGGTGAACCCCATCAGATAGCCGAGGGCCATGCCCGCAACGGCCAGCGCGAGCCCGGCGTGGATGGCGCGCGCGGTGGGGCGGTCCACCAACCGCTGCCAGGACAGGATCACCACGATCAGCAGATTCGCGAGGAACAGCCCGGGCACGCCGGAGGCGAACACCGTCTGACCGATGGAGTTGACCGGGTCGTCGGCGGAATTGAAGTGGCTGAAGGTGCCGCGGGCCGCCTGCAGCGCGATGAAGCCGACATCGATCGCACCGGTCGCCGCGAACACCGTGCCGAGCCACCACGTGGCGCGAGATCCTTTGTGCGGCAAGGACAACAACCATGCCAGCGTGACTTCGTAAACCGCGAACGCAACCCCGAACTCGAAGGTCTTCAACCACACCGATTCCCCGAGCAACGTGCGGTCGTCGACGACCATCCCACCGAGGGAGAACACGGCGAGCGCGGTCATCGCGGCCGCGGACCACAGCAGCGGTCGGTGCGCGCGTCGCGCGCCGCGCGGCAGGTCGATCCCGTGACGTAAATCGAGGCGACGGCGGTGGCGTCCGGTGGCGGTGGCGAGTTCGGTCGTCGGCATGTCCCGAAACTAGGGACCGGCGACGCCGGAACACGTCCCGCCGCAGCGCCATTCGCGTCTCGTACCGCAGTATCAGACGGCGCCGCCGCTCGCCCCGGAGCGGGGGAGCGGCGAGCGGAAACGCGCATGCCCGCGAACGGCGCTGTTCGCGGGCATGGCTGCCGGGAGTGACGACCGGCGGGGTTTCACGAGCCCCTCATCGTGCTCGCGAAACCCCGGACGGGATCACTCGTCGGCGGTACCTACGTTGATGCCTCGGGCGGCGAGCCACGGCCACGGGTCGATCGGGCCCACGTTGGGATCGTGCACTTCGTAGTGCAGGTGCGGTCCGGTGGACTGGCCCCGGTTGCCGACGGTGGCGATCACATCGCCCGCGAGAACCGGCTGGCCGACGTTGACGAGAATGTCGTTGACGTGCCCGTAGACTCCGACAGTGCCGTCGTCCTGCTGGACGCGCACCCACAGGCCGAAGCCGGAGGCGGGGCCCGCCTCGATCACCACGCCGTCGGTGACGGAGAAGATGGGCGCACCCAGCGGGTCGCCGAAGTCGAGGCCGTTGTGCTGGGCTCCCCAGCGGCTGCCGAAGTAAGAGGTGAGTCGACCAGCGACCGGGCGGACGGTCGTCGGGCGAGGGGGCGGCGGGGGAGGCAGGGCTGCTTCCTGGGCCGGGCGGTGCTGTTCCCACTCGGGACCGGCCTGCGGCTCTTGGCCCTCGCCGGTGAACGCGGCGTACTGGACGCTCGAGTCGGCGGCGGCCTCGGCGGTGACCGCGGGCGCCGCGGGCTGGTCGTCGGGGTTGGCTGCGGCGAGGACGCCGAGGGTGGCGCCTACGGCGGCGGAGACGGCCACCGCACGGGTGGCGACACGGTGCCGGCGAGAGCGAGTCGCGCCGGGCCGAAGAACAGATAACAGATCGGTCACGGGCATGACTTGAACGTACGGGACCGTGATAGTCGTTTTGTTATCTTGTGGCTACCATCACAGATCGATAAAAGCCCAGCTCGTGTGTCACGGATAGATAACGACGAAGCGGGCATCCGTTATCGACCTGCGAAAACTGGGTAATAGCCGATCTTGACTAGTTAATCGCTAGTTGATCACAATGTTTAAGTGGCGACTAACGGAGTTCGGGCCCTGGAGGCGCTGGCCGAGCCGACCAGGCGGGCGATTTTCGAGGCGTTACCGCAGGCGCCGAGATCGGTGGGTGAGCTGGCCGAAATCGTCGGCGTGAGCAGCTCGGCGGTCTCCCAGCATCTGAAGGTGCTGCGAGCGGCACGGCTGGTCATGGCTCGTCCCGAGGGCACCCGGCGGCTCTACACGCTCGATCCGCGCGGGCTCGGCGATGCGCGCGACTACCTCGAACAGTTCTGGCCGAGCGCGCTCGCGGCCTACTCGGCCGCGCTGACGGAGGCGCGCGCCGAAGGGTGAGAGGTCAGCCGACCCTGCGATAGGCGGGACGACGGGCCGCAGCCGAGTTGCGCTGGTTCAGCTGCTTCTCGACCGCGGCGACCACATCGGCGACGCCGATGCGCAACAGGCCGGGGTCGGGAGTGTCGGCCGCGGGATCCCCCGTCTGACCAGCCCAAAGCACGATGTGCCTTGCGAGCAGGTGCGGCGGCGGACCGCCCCAGCGCGGCGGCGTCGGCCCGAACAGCAGCACCGTCCTGGTGCCGAAGGCCGTGGCCAGTCGCGCGACGCCGGTGTCGCCGCTGATCACCAGGGCGGCCTCGGCGACGGTGGCGGCGAGATCGATGAGGTTCTGCTTACCCGCGAGGACGTTCGTCTGGGTGAGCCCGGCCCGCGCCGCGACGTTCAAGGCGATGTCACGCTCGAATTCGTCGCCGGTGAGCACCACCTCGCGCCCGAGTACCAGCAGGTGCCGCACCACCGCGGCGAACCGGTCCGGCGGCCAGCGCCGTGCGGGCGCGCCCGCCCCGACGTGCACGACGACGCAGTCGCGGCGGCTGTTGGTCGAGACGGGCGGCACCAGCCCGAGATTGCGGCGGTCGGCCACGATGCCGTCGGATTCGAGCAGGTGACACCACCGCTCCACGTGGTGCATCTCCGGCTGCCAGTCCGGTCCTTCCAATTCGGGAAAAGCCGGGTTGCGGTAGGTCAGTATCCGTCCTGGGTCGGTCTTGACCAGTTCGACGATGCTCTCGGCGCTCGGCCCGTTCAGGTTCACCGCGAGCTTCGGCGCTGGGCCGTCCCATCGCAGCGCGCTCACGTCGGCGGTGGGCACCATAGTGTCTACCGAAGTGATCAGGTCGACGATCGGTTTGAGCCGATGGGGGGCGGCGAGCACGATCTGGTCGCTCGGCTCGGCGCGGCGCAGCGCACGAAGGGCCGGGACCGCGGTGAGCAGATCACCGAGTCCGCGTGCCTGCAGCACGAGTACAACCGCCACCCTCTTCTCCCTAGCAACCCGAGACTCACAGAATGCGACCCCCGCTCCACAGGTGCTTACGGCGAGAGCCACTTAGGGATGACTTCCCATGCCGCTCGAGCGGTAAACGTGGATCGGGTGCGGCGTTATCTACGCCACTTTTCGCGGTGCGGCAGTACCCTCGCGTGTGGCGGCAACGACAGCTAAGGAGCATCCGATGGTCTCCAAGCTCAACCCGTATCTCGGCTTCGGCGACAACGCGCGCCCTGCCCTCGAGTTCTATCGCGATGTATTCGGCGGCACCCTCGCGGTGAACACCTTCGGCGAGTTCGGCGATAAGGATTCGCCCGGCGCCGAACTGGTCATGCACGGCCAGCTGGAGACGCCGAGCGGGTTCACGCTGATGGCGGCGGACACCCCGCCCGGCATGGAATACCTTCCCGGCAGCAGCATTTCGATCAGCCTCAGCGGTGACGACGCCGAGGAACTGCGCGGCTACTGGGACAAGCTGGTCGCGGGCGGCGTTGTCACCGTGCCGCTGGAGAAGCAGATGTGGGGCGACGAGTTCGGCATGTGCCGCGACAAGTTCGGCGTCGCGTGGATGGTGAACATCGTCGCGTCCGGGGACTGACCGGCGCCGCGGCGCGGGACCGGTCCGCGGCACGCTATATAGCAAATTTCCAGAGAACCTATGCTGCAAGGCATAACATCTGGTCATGACGACAAACAGCGTGGTCGAAGGACCTGCTCAGGCGCTCATGCGGGCCGCCTGGCAAACCGTTCTGGTCACCGGCGTCCTCTCGGTGATCCTCGGTGTGGTGATTCTGGTGTGGCCGGACAAGACCCTGTTGGTCGCCGGCATCCTTTTCGGTATCTATCTGGTGGTCGCAGGCGTGCTGCAGCTGGTTGCCGCGTTCGGCGCGACCAGGAGCACCGGCATGCGAGTGCTGTACTTCATCAGCGGCGTGCTGTCGATCATCATCGGCATCTTCTGCTTCCGTGACGAGCTCGCCTCGATCCTGCTGCTCGGACTGTGGATCGGTATCGGCTGGCTGTTCCGCGGCGTGGCCCTGCTGGTCGCGGCCATCTCCGATCCCGAACTGCCGGGGCGCGGCTGGCAGGGATTCTTCGGCGTGATCACCACGATCGCGGGCATCGTGCTGATCGTCTGGCCGGTCACCTCGGTGGCCACGCTGACTCTCGTCGCTGGCATCTGGCTGATCGTGCTCGGCGTCTTGGAGATCATCACCTCCTTCGGTGTCCGCAAGGACGCGGCGCGGTTCAGCGAGGCGGGCCTCTGATCCTTCGACCGTCGCCGCCGTTCCCGGTTCCGGTGCGGGTCGACGCCGCGGCGAGAAGCGCCACGAGCGGCGAGCACGCTGACGCGTGATCACATCACGTCGGGCTCCGGCAGACGCATCGCGTCGAGAGGGAGGCGGGTCAGTCCTGTCTCGGCGCATCTCGCCATGGCGGGAGCCAGCACCTGCTCTGCCTCTTCCTGCCGACCCGCGCGGCGCAGCGCGGCGCCGAGGAGCAGTCGGACGCGCAGCGCGGCGAGCGGACGGCGGTCGGGCTCGATGCTCGCGACCAGGGCCCGCGCCCGATCGCACGCTTCGTCGCATCGCTCGGGCGCGTGCGTCGCGAGCAGCAGCCGGATCGCGGAGTCCTCGTCCCATTCGGCGATGAGGGTGGCGATGCCGTCGTCGTGGCGCAGTTCGCGCGGTCGCAGCATGCGCTCGGCCTCGCCCGGCGGGAGGCTCAGTCCCCAGCGGACCCGCTCGTTGCGCAACCGGGCCGCCAGCCGCGGCAGCGCCGATCGCTCGGCTTTGTCCATCCCGTCGGCCAACCGCTTCGCGGCTGCTCGAAGATTGCCACGCGCGGCTTCGACCCGCGCGCCCACCGCGTAGGTAGCGATCATGAAATCGACGCCGCCGCCACCTTCGTCCGCCAGTTCCAGGCTCTCCACCAGCAGCTCCGCCGCGGTGTCCAGATCGCCTGTCTCGTAGCGGAGTTCGCCGAGCACGGCGGCAGCGAGCCGTGCCGCGTGCGAGTGCGGACCCATGGTCGTGGTCGCCAGGCGCAGTGCGTCCCGGAACGTCTGGTCGGCGGCGGGGATGTCCAGTTGCTCCCTCGCGGCGATGCCCGCGAAGCAGCGGCCGTACACCCGCAGGAAGGGGCCCGTCGCCTCGTGATACGGCTCGGCCCACTGCTGCCACCGGCGCGCGGCGTCGAAATCGAAGCGATGCATCGCGGCGAACGAGGCGATGTTGGCCGCCACTCCGGCCACTCGGGGAGAGAAATCGCCGGGGCGGGACAGCGCCTCACGGATGAGCCGGTCGCCCTCCGCGACCCGATCGGCGAACATCTCCCGCACGCTGGCGAGCACGTCGGCCTCCGCGCGCATGTCCGCTCGATCGGCCTCGGTGAGCTCGGCCGCGTCGAACGCCGTCCTGAACCGGGCCAGCGCCGCGCTGGTCGGTTCGGGACGGCGCAGCACGAGATTCACCCACGCGATGAAGAGCTGGATGCGGGGGCGCGGCAGGATCGACCGCGCCGGCAACTTGGCCAGAATGCCCATCAGCGTGGTCATCTTGGACCGCTCCAGCAGGAAGCCCCCGCCTCGCTCGACGAGGTCGACCGCACGCTCCACGTTCCCCGCGGCCAGCGCGTGATCGACCGCCTCGTTGAGAAGATCGTGGTGCGCGAACCAGTCCGACGCGCGGTAGTGCAGCGTCTCGATCTCCTCGGGCCGGTCCCGCTCCAGCCGACGGCACAGGTACCCCGCGAAAAGCTGGTGATAGCGGAACCATTCGCGATTCGGGTCGATGCGCTGCAGGAACAGACCGCGGTCCTCGATCTCCTCCAGCATCGCGCGCCCGTGCTCCTCGCCGCTGACCGCGGACGCCAGATCACCGCAGATGCGTTCGCAGATGGACGTTTTGGTGAGGAATTCGAGGACGTCCGGCTCCAGTGCGTCGAGCACGTTCTCCGCCAGGAACTCGCCGATGTCGGCGTGCGCGGACAGGCTTTCGATCAGTCGCGCGGGATCGTCGCCCGCACGCAACGACAACACCGCCAGCTGAAGCGCCGCCGCCCAGCCGTCCGTGGTTCCGGTCAACGCGTCGATGTCGGCATCCGCCAGCCGCGGCCCGCCCGCCTCGTCCAGGAAGGATCGCACCTCGTCGGCATCGAAACGTAATGTCGCCGAGTCGATTTCCTCCAGCTCTCCGTCGATGCGCAACCGGCTCAACGGAAGTCCGGATCTGGAGGTGCTCGTCACGATGATCGGCAGGTGGTGGCAGCCGTGTTCGAGCAGGAACCGGACGACCGCCACGGAAGAGGCGTCGGTTACGCGCTGCCAATCGTCGAGCACGACCGTGACCCGGTCGTCGTGGGTGTGCAGATCGTCGATCAGCGAGGTGAGCACGTAGCGTTCGGCGTCGTCGGGGTGCGCCTCCAGCACCCGATCGAGTTCGTCCGCGAGGTGGGGGCGCGCACCGCGTATCGCCTCCACGAGGTGGGCGAGGAACCAGGCGACGTTGTTGTCGTCCTCGTCCACGGTCAACCAGGCGACCGGCGCGCCCGCTCCGGCGAGCTCGTCGCGCCACTGGGCCGCGAGCGTGGTCTTGCCGAAGCCGCTCGGCGCGTGGACGAAGGTCAATCGCTTGCGCGAACCAGAGCGGAGCTGATCCAGCAGTCGTTTTCTGATGACAGGCGTGCGCGCAGGCGTCGGCGGACGGTACTTCGTCGCCGGGGTCGGGGGAGCGGTGGGGCGTTCGCGGTGACGGACCGTCGCGGCGGGCGGCGGCGTCCGGGGTCCCGGTGCGATCGGCAGCACCATGACGTCGATCGGCACGCCGTGCTGCCGCTGCACCGCGCGCAATTCCTCGCCGAGGGCGGCGGCCGATTCCGGTCGCTCGGCCGCCTCGCCCGCCATCGCGTGCTCGATCACCGTGCAGACGTCGTCGGGCACGCCCTCCGTCCGAAGATCGGGGACCGGCTGCGCGGCGACCCGGAGGAAATGGGCGAGCACCTGCTCGCCGCTGCGGCGCTCGTAGGCGACGTGGCCCGTGAGCCCGCAGAACAGCGTCGCACCGAGCCCGTACACATCGGACGCGGGCGTCGACGGTTCGCCGCGTAGCACTTCCGGAGCGGTGAATGCCGGTGAGCCCGTGATGATTCCGGTCGTGGTGCGGAAGCCGCCCACGGTCCGCGCGATGCCGAAATCGGTCAACTGCGGCTCGCCGTAGTCGGTGATCAGGATGTTGCCCGGCTTCACGTCGCGGTGCAGGGTCCCGACCCGGTGGGCCGCCTCGAGCGCACCCGCCATCTTGACGCCGAGCCGCAGCGTCGCGGTCCAGTCGAGCGGACCGTAGTGCCTGATCCGCTGTTCCAGCGAGCCGCGGGGGTGATACGGCATGACCAGATACGGGTGCCCGGAGCCGGTGGTGCCGACCTGGAAGACGTCGACGATGTGCGGGTGGCCTGATAGCCGTCCCATGGCCTGCTGCTCGCGGATGAACCTTTGCATGCCCTCCGCGTCGAGATTCGAGGTCAGCACCTTCACGGCAACCGTGCGGTCCAGGTCCGGCTGCCTGCAGCGATAGACGACGCCGAAGCCCCCGCGCCCGATCTCCTCCGCCTGTTCGAACCCTTCGGCGTTCAGGTCCGCGTCGATGCCGGAGGACGGGCTGCGCTGTGTCGGCAGTATGTCGGCCATTGTCGGCCTCGATTCTGGGCGAGCTCTCCGATGGCCCTGGTCGGTCGAATCGTGCCCCCCGAGGATAACTCCGATCGGCCGCTCGGCAACGGTTCCGCAACTCCCGTGACCGCCGTGAGCAGGCGAGAGAACGCCGCGGGCCGATGAATTTCGACGCTCGGCGGGGTCTACCTTTTCGAGGCTGTCTCGGCCTCACGATGGGGTAGGAGGGCCCGATGTCGACAAACGACCAGGAATCAACGGGGCGGCTGGCCGATCATCCGACCGTCAAGCGAATCGCCGAGCGGGCACGCACGAAACCCGAGCCGGTGCTGAAAGCCGCGCGGCTGCGCGAGATCTGCCTGGCCGCGGGCGCCGACGATGTGGGCTTCGTGCCCGTCGAGGATCCAAGGGTCGCGGAGGAATTCGACCACGCGCGCGGAATACTGCCCGCGGCAAGGACATTCGTATCCTTCTGTGTGCGGATGAACCGCGACAACCTGCGCAGTCCGCAACGCAGCCTGGCGAATACCGAATTCAACCACGCCGACGACGAGACAAACGAGGTCTCGCGCCGCATCACCAGGGCGCTGCAGGACGCGGGCTACCGCGCCGTCTATCCAGCGCCGGGATATCCGATGGAGGTCGACCGGTTTCCCGGCCGCATCTGGGTCATCGCGCACAAAGTGGTGGCACAGGCGGCGGGGTTGGGCGTTATGGGCATCCACCGCAACGTCATTCACCCGAAGTTCGGCAACTTCATCCTGCTCGGCACGGTGGTCACCGACGCTGTGGTCGACGAGCCGAGCGCGGCGCTGGAATTCAATCCGTGCCTGGAGTGCAAGCTGTGCGTGTCCGCGTGCCCGGTCGGCGCCATCACCACGGACGGAGGCTTCGACTTCCAAGCCTGCTACACGCACAATTATCGAGAGTTCATGGGCGGCTTCACCGATTGGGCCGAGACCGTCGCCGACAGCGCCGACCGCGACGAGTACCGCGCGCGAGTGACCACGGGCGAATCTTTCTCCATGTGGCAGAGCCTGTCGTTCAAGCCCAACTACAAGGCCGGCTACTGCATGGCCGTCTGCCCCGCGGGCGAGGACGTGATCGGCGGGTTCATAGACGACCGGAAGGGGCACCTCGACGAGGTCGTACGTCCGTTGCAGAGCAAATCCGAACCCGTCTACGTGCTGCCGGGCTCCGCCGCGGAGGAGCATGTCACGCGGCGGTTTCCCAACAAGACGCCGAAGCCGGTCACCAACGGTTTCCCGGACGAGGTCAACACGCTGCTCGATCAGATCGGCCCACGTCCCCGTCCGCGACCGTCGTCGGACTGATCGCGGTATGGGACGTCCTCGACGGGCCCGTGATGAACCCGAGCCGGTGAGCCCGGCGCTCAGACGCGCCGGATCCGCGCCAGCCAGGCGACCATGTCGACCAGTCCTTCGGAGGGCATGCCGAGGCGCGCCACTTCCTCGGCCACCACTTCGGTGACCCGGCCGCGATAGGTGGACGGGACGAGATCCTCGAGTTCCCAGCCCTCGCCCGCGAACGACCCACGGATGAGCGAATCGCTGATGCGCGGGCCGAAACCCGGCTCGGTGTCCGACAGCGCGAGAACGTGCACGAGACCGCCCGGCTTGCATATCCGGTGCAGACCGCGGACGTAAGCGGCCCGCGCCTCGGGCTCGGTGCCGAAGACATGGAACAGGGCGCTGTCGACGACGGTGTCGAAGACGCCGAGCCGGTCGTGGTCCGCGTCGGCGAGCGCGAGCATGTCGACCACGTCGAACCGGGCGCCGGGGACGTCTTTGTCCGCGGCGTTGCGCTTGGCGTAGGCGATCGCGCTGGGCGACAGGTCGACACCGAGCACGTCGTAGCCCAGCTTCGTCAACGCGATCGTGTGCTCGCCCGCACCGGTACCGGGATCGAGCACCCTGCCGCGAATCCATCCGTCCCGTTCCAGGGCGAGGATCGCAGGCTGCGGTTCCCCGATCACCCACGGGGCTGTGTCGTTGTCGTACACGGTGTTCCAGAATTGCGGAGCCTGAGTCATGCTCCCAGCCTGCACCCTCAACGGAGGTTCAGGTCAAGCATCACGTCCCGGCGACGGCGGCACCGCCGAGACGTACGCCGACAGCGTAATGACTAGTCGCGCACCGCGGGGCGAAACGTACGCTTCGTTTCATGACCGAGCATCCGAGACTGCACTCGATCCCCGGTGGCCGCGACGACCGCCCCAGGCGTCCCGAGCCCGCTCCGGAACCGTTGTGGCGTGAGGTGCTCGGCGAGCGCTTGCGCTCACTGCGAAGAGAACAGCGCGAGACGCTGGTGGAAACCGCCGGACGCGCGGGTATCTCGCCGCAGTACCTGTCGGAGGTGGAGCGTGGGCGCAAGGAGCCGTCCAGCGAGATGATCGCGGCGTTGGCGGGCGCGCTCGGCACCACACTCGGCGGGCTGACCGAGCAGGTCGCCGAGGAACTGCGCGCCCGCCGCGCCCCGGTGCGACGCTCGCAGGCCGTGCCGACCATGCTGCTCCGCGCGGCCTGAGCCGGTCGTTCAGCCCCGCGGCTCGAGCACGGTGTCGACGAGCCCGTAGTCGATCGCGGCCTGCGCGGTGAAGACCCGGTCCCGGTCGGTGTCGTGGCGCAGCCGCTCCACCGTCTGCCCGGTATGCCTGGACAGGATCGCCTCGATCTCCGCGCGCATCCGGACCAGCTCGTCGGCCTGCAGGATGAGATCGGGAATCGCCCCCTGCCCGCGCGCGGCCGGCTGGTGCAGCACCACCCTGGCGTGCGGGAGCATCGCGCGGCGACCAGGCGCGCCGCCCGCGAGCAGCACCGCGCCCACGGCGATGGCCTGCCCGACGCAAGTGGTGTGCACGGGCGCGCCGATGTGCTGGATGGTGTCGTAGATCGCGAGCATCGAGGTCAGGTCGCCGCCTTCGCAATTGATGTAGAACTGGATCTCCTGCTCCGGGCTCTCCGATTCCAGGTGCAGCAGCTGGGCGATCAGCGCGTTGGCGACGCCGGAGTCGATCGGCGTGCCCAGGTAGACGATGCGCTCCGCGAGCAGGTGCGAGTAGATGTCGGTGATGCGCTCGCCGCCGCGCGGATGCTGGGCGATGACATTGGGGATGGTGTAGGTGCTCATGCCTTCGCCTCGCTGGCGCTCGGCTGCGGCACGCGCGCGGCGCGCTGGCACATGATTCGCTCACTTCGTTCGCTCATGCCTTCGCCTCGCTGGCGCTCGGCTGCGGCACGCGCGCGGCGCGCTGGCACATTGATTCGCTCACTTCGTTCGCTCATGCCGAGATCCCGATTCGCTGGCGTTGGGGAACGACCTGTCCGAAGTCGTCCACTATGTGATCGATGAAGCCGTATTCCTTGGCCTGTGCCGCGGTGAACCAGCGGTCGTGCAGGGAGTCCTCGTAGATGCGGTCGAAGGGCTGGCCAGTGTCGGCGGCGATGAGGCCGAGCACCGTTTCCACGGTGTGGCGCAGGTCGTCGGCCTGAACTTCCACGTCGACGGCCGTGCCGCCGATTCCCGCCGAGCCCTGGTGCATCAGGATCCTGGCGTGCGGCAGGGCGTAGCGCTTGCCCGGGCTGCCCGAGGACAGCAGGAATTGACCCGCGCTGCACGCCAATCCGAGCGCCAGTGTGGACACTTCGCAGGGCACGAGCCGCATGACGTCGCGGATCGCGAGCATCGCGGGAACCGAGCCGCCTGGCGAGTGGATCCACAGCGAGATGCCCGCATCGCCGTTCTCGGCGGCGAGCGTCAGCAACTGTGTGGCAAGCAGGGTGCCGTTGTCGTCGTCGAGCGGTCCGTCGAGCACCAGGATGCGGCGGCCGAGCAGTTGCTCTCTGGCGCGCCAGCTGAACAGGGGAGTCTTGTCGTCGTGAGCCATGCTCTCACCGTGCCTCAGGGCAGCGGTGGAATCGGCCCTTCGCTGCCCTCGGCAGATCTGCTCACAGCAGCGCGCGACCTCGCGCATCCGGCGCCTCGACGATCGGTGGACGGGCCGCGCGTTTATGGCCGCGGAACAAGGGAACTCGGGCGGCGCGACGAAACAGTCGGTCGCGCCGGACTCGTCGAAAATGTGACACGGATATCGGCGTTTCGAACTGCTTTTCGACAGTCGAGTGGAATTACGATATTTGGTTTTCGCTGTCCATCGGCCGCGATACCGATAATCTCGGTATCCGATTCTAGATGTCGTGGCTCTTCCCCATCTCGAAGGAAGGACGGAACGTGAGGAGTCGAATACTCAGCTGGGCCGCAGTTTTGACCGGAACCCTCACCTTTGTCGGCGGCGGGGCGATTACCGCACCGCACGCGTGGACGGACCCGGTGGTGCAAGCCGATGCCACCGATTTCTACATTCCGCCCGCTCCGCTCCCGGGTGGAGCCCCGGGCAACATCCTTCGCGCCGAGCCGACGCAGGTGGCGCTGTCGGCTCCCGGACAGCCAGGAGTCATTCCGGCGCGCGCGACGCGCCTGATGTACCTCAGCACCGACGCACAGGACGCGATGACCGCTGTCGTGGGAACGTATTTGGATCCCATCGTGCCGTGGACCGGTCCGGGTGAGCGGCCGTTGATCGCGTACGCGGGCGGCACGAAAGGCCAGGGCGATCAGTGCGCGCCCTCGAAGCTGCTCTCGCAGATCGTCCAGTTCGAGCCGCCCGCCGATGTGATCTTCGAATACGACCTGGTCGCGATCTTCACGCTGCTGGCGCGCGGCATGGCGGTGATGGTGACCGACTACCACGGCCTCGGCACGCCCGCGATGCACGACTACCTCAACCGCAAGGCGCAGGCCCACTCGGTGCTCGACTCCGCGCGCGCCGTGCTGCAGTTGCCCGGCAACGGGCTCGCGCCGAGCGCCCCGGTCATCCTCTACGGATACTCGCAGGGCGGCATGGCCTCCGGTGGCGCCGCCGAACTCCACCCGAGCTACGCTCCCGACTTGAACGTCCGAGGCGCCTACGTCGGCGGACCGGTGGTGGACGACCAGTACTTCATCGGATACAACGACGGCCGAGCCGATATCGCTCCCACCTACGCCTGGATTCTCAACGGGATGGCGGCGAACTACCCGAGCGTCGGCCCGGTGCTCGACGCCGAGCTCAACGACACCGGCAAGGCGATCCTGAACGAATCGGCGGGCAAGTGCGCGGTGCCGATGGGGATGGCGCAGCAGTACCAGCACACATCCCAGTGGACCGCGAGCGGACTTCCGCTCGCCGCCGTGATCGATCAGTCCCCGACGCTGAAAGCGGTGTTCGACGAGCAGCGTCTCGGGGGACTCACCCCGGATATGCCCGTGCTCATCTCCTCGGCGCAGAACGACGAGGGCGCGCCCTTCGCGCCGATTCACGGTGTGGCGTCGAGCTGGTGCAGTCGTGGCGTGCCGGTTCAGCTGGACTCGAACGCCGAAATTCCCAGCATGTCCGGCCTGGTCGGCACGCACGTGATGGCGTTCTTCCCAGCGCTGGCGGCTTCGCAGCAGTGGGTGACGGACCGGCTGGCCGGTGCTCCCGCCCCGTCCAACTGCGGGGGGCTGCCGTGATCGCGGATCCGCGGCGCGGTGGTTCGTCGCTGTGATGCGGTAATCGCCTATCGCATGGTGCCCGGCGGCGGGTCGGTCTCTCGGCCGACCCGCGCCGACGGCGCATCTCCGGTCGCGGAGTTCGCGTGACCGGGTCTTGGGTAATGGGACGAATCCGGCCCACTACCGAGTGTCAGTACTCGATGGTGTCAATCGACGAGAACCCATCTGCCGCACCGAACTCCTCGAGAAGTCCGGGTCGACCGATGCGGGGTGGGCGAGTTGGCCCGTGAAGCCGCCCGGTCAGGGAACTATTTTCGCGGAACCCTGGATTGCCGGGAGCAAACGGTTATTCTGGAGCGGCAACTCAGCGCACCGTTTTCGGCGGCCACACTTGACGACAGGTGGTGTTCTGTTGGATCAGCGGGACGGCTATGACGGTCTTCAAAAATACGCAAGCGCGTGACCCCAAGCGGTACCTCTGGATTTTCGGTCTGATTGCCCCGGGTTGCGCCCTCCTCCCCTCACAACTGGTGGCCCATACTGGGCTGGAACTGTTTTGGTGGATCGGTCCGATCATCGTGTTCGTGGTCATCCCCCTGCTCGACTGGGCGGTGGGTGACGACGGAAGCAATCCACGCGACGAGGACTACGAGGTACTGTCCAACGATCGTTATTATCGTTGGTGCACTTACCTTTTCCTGCCGATGCAGTTCGTCGGTCTGCTGATCGCAGGTTATCTGTGGTCCAGAACCGAATTGAGCCTCGTGGACAAGCTCGGGCTCGCGGTGACGCTCGGTGTCGTGTCCGGCATCGGCATCAATGCCGCGCACGAGCTCGGCCATCGCGTCGAGCACATGGAGCGATGGTTCGCGAAAGTAGCTCTGGCGCAGTCGGGCTACGGGCACTTCTTCGTCGAGCACAACCGCGGCCACCACGTGCGAGTCGCCACGCCGGAGGATCCGGCGAGCGCGCGATTCGGCGAGTCGCTGTGGGAGTTCTTGCCGCGCAGCATGGTCGGCGGGTTCCGCTCGGCTCTCGCGCTGGAGCAAGAACGCCTGAGCCGCAGGGGAAAGGGCTTCTTCAGCCTGGAAAACCACCTGCTGCAGGCGTGGTCGATGAGCATCGCGCTGTTCGGCACGATGATCGTCGTCTTCGGGCCTCTGGTGATTCCGTTCCTGGCGCTGCAAGCGCTGATCGGCGCCGGGCTGCTGGAGACGGTGAACTACGTCGAGCACTACGGCCTGCTGCGCCGGCGCCGCTCCAACGGCAACTACGTGCGTTGCACGCCGCGTGACAGCTGGAACAGCGACCGCCTGGTTACCAACATCTTCCTGTTCCACCTGCAGCGGCACAGCGACCATCACGCGAACCCCGGCCGCCGGTACCAGACCTTGCGCAGCTCGATGCAGGCGCCGCAGCTGCCCGCGGGGTACGCAACCATGGTCGTGCTGGCCGCCGTGCCACCGCTGTGGCGCGCGGTCATGGACCACCGGGTGATGGACCACTACGGCGGCGACCTCACGCTCGTCAACCGGAAGCTCCGCGCCAAACGCAACCCGTTCTCGAACGCCGGGCCGATGCCACCACCGGCCGACCGAACGCCGGCGCGAACGCCGGAGGGAGCCGGTGAGGGATCGCATTGAACACCGCCTCGCCGGGCGGCGGGCGCGACACCGAAGCTCGGGTCGCCTCGCCGCCCTGGTCCCCGAACCAGGCGATGCCGCGATCGAGGGTTCCGGCCGCGACCTGATCGGCCGGCTGGGTCGGATCCGGGCGACGCCGGTGCACGACACCAGGAAGCGTGTCGCGATCGTTCAGCTCTGGTCACCGAAGAACGCGTGAACGGGAAGGTTTCGTCCTGCCCGACCGCGCCGGGATCGGGACCAGCGATTCACTGCGGCCCTATTACGCCAACGGGTTCACCTCGGTCGCCCTCGGCTCGTCGCGCCGACCGGGCTCTGGCCGCGTTCCGCCCTCGGCCAGAACGTGACTGACCGCACGATGTATGGACCTCCGATCGGGTGCACCACCTCATCGACTGGATCGCTCGCGGCGGGCTGAAGAGGGCCTCCGCAAATTGTGTGTCGACCACTCGCGACTCCGCCCACGCCCTGTGCTCGAAGCGCTCGGCATGACCGCGCTTCCGTGTCCGGCGAACTGAACTCACCCGCTGCCGCACGACCTCGACGGGAAGTCTGTTGTCCGCCGACGTGTCGGATCCAGTGCCGACAAGGGGTGCGGTCTACGCGATCACTGACTGTCACGAGCGGATCTCCCGAGGGATCGGCATAGCGCTGTTTCGGGCTCGATTCGGCTTGCTGTGGTTGCTTTCTCGTGGCAACTTCAGTCAGTTCGTGCCTGGTGAGCCCGTGTACGAGAGGTCGACCTACCTGTGCTGAGCAGAAACTCCCTGACCGCACCGAGCCGAGCCGACGGGAAGTGCTCGAGACCACCACGCGACTGCCGTCAATTCCTCTCGCTACCAAGGGTAGTCGCATGGTGGTCGGGTGTTGGGGGCGAAAATCAGAGCAGGCGAAGGGAACTGGTCGGCCGGCGTGTAAGCCGGCCGATGGAGGGCACCAGCGCGATCATGCCGAAGCACACCGCGGCAAAGGAGCCGATGGCTGCCGATAGCGACCCGGTCAGGACCGCTACCCCGCACCCCAGCGCGACCGCGATGAGGCCGCTGAGTCCAGCGGTTCCGCGCTCGATGCCGACGATCTGTGCAGGTCGATCGTTCATCGGAGTCATGCCGGTGGTGTTACCCGTCGCGCGCGTGATCAAAACGTGACTGCCGCATCCTCGTTCGGCGTCGAAGCGGCGGTCGCCGTTAGGCGCGCCCGCGGGTGGGTATCGCGTGGACACGTCGCTACGGCGCGGAAGGCGAGACCGGTCCGGCGGATCGGCCGGAAGGTGGGAGGTGTACCGGTGATCGATCGCCTGGGTGAGGTGATTGCGAAACGGATGGTCGCGGACGGGAATCGGTCGGTCCTCATCGAAGTCGGCAGACCGCGGCCCGCGGCGGGCGCCGGTGGTGACGTGTGCGGCTTCCGCATCGAGGGGTGGGGCGAGTCGAGGGCGACCGGGGTGGACGCGCTGGCGGCGTTGTATCGCGCGCTGGTGGAAATCGGTACGCAGCTGACTCGGGCGAACGAGGCGGGCGCGCAGTTCGCCGTCGCCGGACCCGCCGAGCTCGGCTTCCCCGCACCGCCGGCCCGCGGCGACGTCGACCATGATCCCGGAATCGAGTACGCGCTGGGCGATCTGCTCGCGATCCGCACGGTGAGCGCCGCCGACGGCCCGCACACCATCACGATCGGCCGCCCGGTTTGCTCGTCCGACAGCCAGTTCTACGTGTGCCCCTTCCGTATCGACGGCAGCCGCCACGCCGTAGCCTCCGGTCTCGACGAAATCCAGGCGTTGCTCACCGCGATCCGCATGATCGGCGCCTGGCTCGAACTCCCCGGCGACTGGCCGATCAGCCGACTGACCTAGGTGTACTGACCATGGACGTTGGGCTTTTCAGCGGACGAGCTGGCCGGGCGCGCTTCACGACGCAGGACGTGGCGGCGGTGCGACATCACGCTCCTCCGGATCGGCATGGACTCCGGCAAGGTCGCGGAGCACCGCGAGAGCGGCCGCATGCCCGTCGGGATGCAGGGCGGAGAACAGTATCCGTTGCACCTCATCGGCTTTCCCGAGCAGTTCGGCGTACTCGCGACGGCCGGTGCGCGTCAACGTGATCCGCTGTTCGCTCTTGTCCGACGGGTTGACGGTGCGTCTGACGAGATTCTTCCTTTCGAGCGCGCTCGCGGACTGCGCCATCGTCGAGGTGTCCGTGCGGATTCGGACCCGGCTCGCCGACGAACTGTGCCGGTCACCCGGCGATATCCAGGCCGCGCTGCGCCGGTACGAGACCGGGCATCGGCCGATGGTCGACGCCAAGCAGCAGAGCTTCCGCTTCGCCCGCGCAATGTTGCTTCCTGCGACCCGATCCGGAATCGCGGTGCGCAACACCGCCCCCCGGCTCGCCCTGGCGCTCGCCGGGTCGATCACGCGCCGCCTAGCCGAGGGCGAGCTGATCGCCGCGCGCACCGAGAGCGAAGATGCGTTGGCCGATGCCGATGTCGACCAACGTCAAATGTCCATGGCGCGGCGGGAGTACGCGCCGGTGCTGGCCGAAAGCGCTTGATTTACAGGGTTGTCGGCGCTCAGAACGCGGCGGCGACCCGGAAGAGCGCGGGGTTGGCGATGGCGAACTCGGGAGAGTCGGACAGGCGTTGCTGGAAGCTGGGATCGTCGGCCGCCGCGCGCCACGCTTCGGCGCTGTCCCAGTGCGCGATATCGACCAGCTGAAAGCGAGTGTCCGCGTCCACCGCGCGGTGCAGCCGGTTGTCCCGGAAGCCGGGCGCCTTGCTGATCAGCTCCGCGTGGCCGAGCCAATGCGGCAGGTATTCCTCGATCCGCTCGACGGGCAGCTCGAAGGCGTTGACGAAGGTGATTCCCGGCCCGTCCCCCGAATCGTTTCCCGCCGCGTGGAATTCGGCCGCTACCCGATACCAGCCGCCTCGCACGGTGGCATAGTTCGTCGCGGTGGCCGCACCGACGCGGTGAAGCCGGGATTCGCCAGCGCCTCGTCCCTGGCTTCGATGCTGTCCCAGTGCGCCACGTTGACCAGGCCGAGCCGGGCCTCCGGGTCCAGTCTGCGGTGCATCCGCGCGTCCCGGAAACCGGGGGCGGTGCGGATCAGGGCGACGCGCTCCCGCCAGCGCGCCACGGACTCGTCGATCCGGTCCTCGGGCAGCTCCCACACATCTATCAAAGTGATTCCGTCATCAGTCACCGCACCATCATCAAACCTCAACCGCACTACAGGTCAAGATCATCCGCGCCACCCTGCCGGTAATCCTCGCACACCTACCGCACGCGTCGCAGCGGTCACGCCCTGTGCGCGGCGTGCGAAAAGCCTGCGAACACGGCTATTCCGCGGTGACGAAGCCCCTGGTGACGAGCCAGTCACGGGCGACCTCGGCGGGCTCGCGTCCGTCCACGTCGACCTGGCGGTTCAGATCGGTGATCACCTCGTTGGTGAGCAGCGCGGAGATCGGAGCCATGATCTCGGCGATCCGCGGGTGCGCGTCGTGAAAGTCGGCGCGCAGCACCAATGCCGCGTTGTACTTCGGGAAGAACGCCAGATCGTCTTGCAGCAGAACGAGATTCAGTGCCGGTATACGTCCGTCGGTGGCGGCGACCGAGCCGAAGCGGCACTGGCGGGCGTCGGCGGTGGCCTGGTAGACGAGGGGATCCTGCATGATCTGCTTGCGCACCTTGCCGACGTCGATACCGTATTTGCGGGCCAGGCCAGGGTAGCCGTCCTGGCGAACATTGAATTCGGTGCCGACGCAGGTGGCCGCGGCGGCCGGGTCGGTGGCGACGAGCCTGGCGTAGTCCGACAGCGTCCGTACGCCGGTCTCCTCGGCGGTGCGGCTGCTGGTCACCAGGGCGTAGGTGTTGTTCATCGGCGCCATCGCCGTCCACACCATGCCGTGCGCGGCGCGGTCGGCGTCGCGCACCGCCTCGAACTGTCCGAGCTCGCTCGGCACCGGGGTTTCGTTGCCGAGGTAATTGATCCAGCCGGTGCCGGTGTAGTCGTAGGCGACGTCGATCTGGCCGTGCAGCTGCGCGTCGCGCAGGCTGTTGGAGCCCTGGATGTTGGTCAGGTCCCGCACGTTCGCACCGGCCGCGGTCATCGCGAATTCGACGAGGTAGCCCAGGATGTTCTGTTCGGTGAAGTCCTTGGAGCCCACCGTGATCGTGACGCCGTCGAGTTCGGGTGAGGGCTGGATGCTGCCCGGCCCGACGCGCAGCGGCACCGCGCCGCCCGACTCCAGACCGCAGCCGCTCAGCATCAGCAGCAGCGCCGCCGCGACCAGCGCCCGCAGCCGTCCGCCGCGCATCACGTCAACCCCCTCGGTCCGAGGAAGCGTTCGGCCAGCGCGCCGAGCCAATCGACGAGCAGCGCCAACGCCACCGCCAGCACGGCGCCGACGACCAGGGTGACGTTGTCGCGCAGCTTGTATCCGGTGTCGATGAGAATTCCCAGCCCGCCCGCGCTCACCAGGAACGAGAGCGTCACGGTGCCGACGGCCAGCACCAGCGAGGTCCGCAGACCAGCGAGGATGTAGGGGACCGCGAGCGGAAACTCGATGCGCCGCAACACCGTCGCCGCCGACATTCCCTGGCCGCGGCCCGCGTCGACCAGCGTCCGATCCACCTGTTGATACCCCAGGATCGTGTTGCGCAGCACCGGAAGCAGTGTGTAGAAGGCGATCGGCGCGACGCCGATCCAGAAACCGGTCGTCCGGGTCGCCAGATAGCACAGCACGATCAACCCGATGGCGGGCGCGGCCGCGCCGACATTGGCGATACCGACGAAAACCGGTGCGAGACGGCGATATCCGGGCCTGGTGAGCAGGGTGCCCAGCGGCACCGCCACCGCGACGACGATCAGCACCACCGTCGCGGTGAGCACAACGTGCTGCCAGGTGACGGTGGCGATGTTGCTCGCGTTGATGCTCGCGCGCTGGGTGGCTGTGAGATCGCGCCGGAACGCCCACACCAGGACGCCGACCGTCAGCGCCAGGACCAGCGCGGGCTGGACGAGCAACCGCAGCCGCTCGGCTCGGCGCGCGGCGACCGGTGCGGACGCGGCGACGGCGGCGGTCACGATGTCGCCTCGGCGGGCCGCTCGCCGCCGTGGCGAGCCCGCATGGCCGACAGGTGCCCGACCAGCGTGTCGATCGTGATCAGGCCCGCGTATTCACCGCGCGCGTCGGTGACCACCGCGGTCGCGGTCTGCTCGGCGAGCAGGGCCTCCAGCGCGTCCTGCAGCGTCGATCGCAGCGACAGCGCCTGACCGATCGGGCTGCCGATATCGCGCAGCGTCTCCGCGTTCGTCAGTTGCTCGGCCGACACCCAGCGCAGCGGCCGTCGCCGTGCGTCGAGGATCAGCGCCCACGGCCATTCCCGGCCCGCCAGCGCAGCGCGCAAGGTCTCCGCCGGTTCGTCTTGCCTCGCGCTCGGGCAGTCGCCTAGGTCCACGTCGCCGACCCTGGTCAGCGTCAGCTGCTTGAGCGAGGCGTCGGCGCCGACGAACCCGGCCACGGTGTCGTCGGCGGGATCGGCGAGGATCGCGGCCGGGGTGTCGTACTGGAGGATCTTGGACCGGTCGCCGAGCACGGCGATCCGGTCGCCGAGTTTCACCGCCTCGGCGAAATCGTGGGTGACGAAGACGATGGTCTTGCCGAGTTCCGCCTGCAATCGCAGCAATTCGTCCTGCAACAGCCCACGGGTGATCGGGTCGACCGCGCCGAACGGTTCGTCCATCAGCAGCACGGGCGGGTCGGCGGCCAGTGCGCGCGCCACCCCCACGCGCTGCTGCTGTCCGCCGGAGAGCTGACGCGGGTAGCGGCCGCGGAAGGTGTCCGGGTCGAGACCGACGAGGTCGAGCATCGCGTCGACGCGCGCGGCGATGCGCGCGCGGTCCCAGCCGAGCAACCCGGGCACGGTCGCGATGTTCTTGGCCACCGTCATGTGCGGGAAGAGGCCGGCCTGCTGGATCGAGTAGCCGATGCCGCGGCGCAGCTGATCGGGATTCATCGCGGCGGCGTCGCGGCCGCCGATGGTGATGGCGCCCGAGGTCGGTTCGATCAGCCGGTTGATCATGCGCATGGTCGTGGTCTTGCCGCAGCCCGATGGGCCGACGAGGACGACGATCTCGCCGGCCGGTATGGTCAGCGACACCTCGTCCACGGCCGGATCGTGTTGTCCCGGATACCGTTTGGTTACGGCGTCGAGCACGATCTCTACGCCGGACACGGTCTCGGTGTCAGTCACGAATCCCCTTCGATGTGGTCAGTCGCCCCACGAGGACGAACAGGCCGTCCAGCAGCAGGGCGAGCACGATGATCAGCACCGTGCCCGTCAATGCCTGCGGCACGGCGTTGGGGCTGCCGAGCCGGGACAGCCCGGAGAAGATCAGATTGCCGAGGCCAGGGCCCTTGGCGTAGGCGGCGAGCGCCAGTATGCCCATGATCATCTGGGTGCTGACCCGCATACCGGTCAGGATCGATGGCCAGGCCAGCGGCAGCTCGACCGCGGCGAGCACTCGCATCCGGTTCATCCCGACACCGCGGGCGGCGTCCACCACCGACGGATCCACCGCGGCCAGCCCGACGATGGTGTTGCGCAGGATCGGCAGCAGCGCGTAGAGCACGAGCGCCGTGACGGTCGGCCCGACGCCGAGCCCGAGGATCGGGATCAGCAGACCGAGCAGCGCGAACGAGGGCACCGTCAGGATCGCGCTCGCCGCGGCCGTCGCCGCCGCCGAACCGAACGGGCTGCGGTAGACGAGCACGCCGAGCGCCACCGCGATGAGCGCGGCGACCAGCAGCGACTGGATCACCGCCGAGACATGCAAATACGAGTCGACGAGCAGCTGGTGCCGTCGGTTGACGACGAACGTCCACAGTGTGTCCAGGGCCGAACCTCCCGTACCACGGTGTGCCGGAGTCTATCTCGCACCCTGACGTGCCGCAGCGTGTTGGGGACGAAACCTTTTGCCGTGGACGCGAACTGCGTGCCGACGCCAGAAGCTCGGTTGCCTGCCGGGCTCAGGATGTGGCGATCTGGCTCCGCCCGCTGTCCGGCTCCGAGTCGGCGGGGGAGCCGGGAGCCGCGGCCAGCGCGTCGGCGAGCATCGCGGCGATCTCTCCGACCGCGGGGTCGAAGGCGAGCGCGTTGTTGACGAAGCCGTGCATGTAGCCGGCGAATCGCCGCGCCGCCACGGGCACGCCGTCGGCGCGCAGGCGGGCCGCGTAGGCCTCGCCCTCGTCGCGCAGCGGGTCGAAGCCCGCGGTGATCACGACGGCGCGGGGGAGCCCGGCGGTGGTCTCGGCGTAGAGCGGTGACACATCCGGCCGGGTGCGATCGAGATCGGGCGGCAGGAAGCAGCGGTCGAAGAAGTCGATGTCGGTGCGGGTGAGTGCGAATCCCTCGGCGAACGTCGTGCGGGACTCGGCTTTTCCGGTCAGGTCAGTCGGCGGATAGATCAGCAGCTGGAGCAGGGGAGCGGGTCCGCCGTCGCGGCGGGTCCGCTGGCACAGCACCGCGGCCAGATGACCGCCCGCGCTGTCGCCTCCCACCGCGACGCGTTCGGCCCCGACACCGAATTCGCCTGCGCGCGCGACGATGTCGCGGAACGCGGCGACGGCGTCATCGACGGCCGCAGGATAGGGATGCTCGGGTGCGAGCCGGTAGTCGACCGCGACCATCCGAATCCGCGCGGTGTGCGCGATGGTCCGGCAGAGCGCGTCGTGCGTGTCGAGATCGCCGATGACCCAGCCGCCGCCGTGGAAGTAGACGAGCAACGCGTCGGTCGCACCGGGGTCGTACAGCCGGGCCCGCAGCGAACCGGCGGCGCCCGCGACCGTGATGTCCTCGACGCGCACGGGTGCGCGCCGACCCGCGCCGATCGCAGCCATTCGCCGCGCCTGGCGTCGCAGCCGCATCGGCTCCGGCGCCTGTCTCGGCAACGCCTTGGTGATGCGCAGGAGCAAGTGGGCGTCGAGGTCGAGTTCGTTGCCGTCGCGGTGCACCGCGGGACCGGCGAGCGCGCGTTTGGCGCGCGGCGGCAATCGGAGCAAGCCGCGGACTGCCGCCGCGGCCGTCCGCGTGCCCGCGGGCACCTCGGGCATTGGGATGGTGGGATCGACCGGCACGGGAACACCTCTCTTGTGCGGTTCTGACTCGCGGCACGTCATGACGTGCCGCGACGGATCGGCCCCGGGGCGGGTCGAGTACCGACATCATCGATGCTGCCACCGGGGTCGCGGCATGCGGGCGATCGGGCGAGCGTCGCCCTCGCGCACACATCGACTGTCATCGTGTGTGCTCCGTGACGAACTCGGTGATGGCGTCGTGCATCTGGCTCAGGCCCGGCTCTTCGAGCGGGTAGTGCCCGGCGTTGCCGAGCATGACGGTGGTGACAGGCACCTTCGTGATCGCGCCGGTCACCGGCTGGCTGAGTTCGAGTGGCGTCCAGTGATCTTCCGCCGGTTGCGTGTGCAGGACAGGGCAGATGTCGAAGGCCGCTGGTTCGACTTCGGGGGTGTAGGAACCGAATTCGCTGAAGAACTTCGCCGAGACCCAGCTGCCCGCCGAGGTCTTGTCGCGCAGGAAGACTTTCAACGCGTCCGGGTTGTTGCACAGTGCGCTCATCTTCGAAGCCAGCGACATCGGGTAGCGCACGCCGCGCAGTGGAGTGCGGGCGACCAGGTTGAACACGGCGGTACCGAAGGTGGCGTGGAACGTGTCGTGGGAGACCGCGCGCCAGACGTTCTTGTCGCGCGGGTCGAGGAAGGTCGTGCCGACGATGCCGCGCAAAGTGCCGCGCGGTGCGCGCGCCGCGACGTGGTAGGTCAGCATGCCGCCCGCGCTGAGGCCGTAGAGCACGATCGGCCGGTCGTCGCGGGTGCTTTCGTAGGCGAGGAAGTCGGTGGTGAGCTGGATCCAGTCGCGGTAGCCGAAGGCGGCGCCGTCGGCGACCCGGGTCAGTCCGTAGCCGAGGTTGTCCAGGGCGACGGTCTCGAAGCCGCGCTGGGCCAGCGTCGCCCCGGCGACCATGCTCATCTGCCTGCCGTTGGTGCCGACCCCGTGGTGCAGCACGATCTTGGCGGGAGCGTCGGGCAGGGGATACCGGTCCAGGTGCACGTGGTGACCGCGCCAGTCCCAGTACTCCTCGGCGGGCGCGGTGTCGCCGGTCAGCCGCAGTCGCTCGGGCATGAACCGCTGCAGGTCCCGCCACGCCTGCTGGTCGCGATACCACCGCGGACGCACGCTCATGGCTGACTCCTCGCTCGCTCCAGCTATGCTCCGGTTAACCATCGAGGTGGAGTGTATTCCAGCGGGAAGCGTCGGACGCGTCGGCCGATCGGGGGTTCGCGCGGGGAGGCCGAATCGGTCGCGGCTACTGGGGGCTCCTGACGAGCCGGGGGACTCGAACGGGATCATCGGACGCGAGTTGTCCGAGGCTGGGCAAATGGGGGTGCCGGGTACGACGAGTCGGCTCGCTCGAGCGCGGCCGTCTGCCCCCGGCGAATCGCGTCGGTGCGCAGGTCGACGGTCCGCCGTCGCTCGGAGGCGAGCTAGGAGCGATCGAAAGCCTCAGGCTCCCAGGTGTATTCGTACTCCGGCAGTTCGAAGCCCGCGTCGAAACGCCCCATCCGCGCGTCGGTGCGCCGCCCGCCGCGCCGCTCGTAGAAGGCGATGGCCGCGACATTGTCGCGCAGCACCTCGAGATACACCGGACGGCCAGGGAATTCGGTCGCCGCCCAGGTGAGACCACGCTCGAACAGGCGGCTGCCGATCCCGCGCCCGAGGCTGCCCGGCCGGGTGTGCAGATTGTCCAGGAGCACCCGTCCGTCATCCGTTGGCAGCAGGTAGGCGAAGCCGAGCAATGTCGTGGCATCCTCGGCAACGAACAGTCCGGGCGTGACCGCGTCGGTCAGGCGTCGCCGCCACAGCGTCGACCGGTCCGCGTCGAGCGGCCCGGCGAGGTAATCGTCCGGCATGATGCCCGCGTACGCCGTGCGCCAGCTCGCGGTGTGCAGCGCCGCGATCGCGTGCGCGTCCGCCGCGCTGCCGGTCCGAATCAGCATGGCGCCAGCATCATCGACGGTGCGTGGTTTGTCACCTCGATTTCCCACTCATCCCGCGCACGGTCGCCGCCCACTGCGCGATGGCGGGCGCGTGCCCACACGCAGACGGCGAACGGGCGCGTTGCTCAGAATACTCTAGGGGGGTAGGGTAATAGCGAGCGGCGGATGTGCCGCCGCATGGAACGAGGAGAAGACATGAGCACCGCGGCATCCACGACCACTACCTTCGCCGTCACCGGGATGACATGCGGCTGCTGCGTCGGCAAGGTGCGCGACAAGGTCGGCTCGATCCCCGGCGTCACGGAAGTGAGCGTCGATCTCGAGGGCGGCACGGTGACCGTCGAAGGCGGCGGCCCGGTCGAGCGCGAGACGGTGGCGGCCGCGGTCGAGCGGGCGGGTTTCCGGCTCGCCGACTGATCGGGCTCGGTCGATCCCGAGTCCGCGATCCGGCTCGAAAAGCATTCGCCGGAACGGGATTCGCGCAAAGGGATGGTTCGCTTCCGGCCGCGGGTGCTCGAACGGCGAGCCCAGCGGTCGGTCGCGAACACCAGCCCGGCGCGCATCGGATCGGGAAGCCCGCGCACTCCTCGATACGGACGGCCGAGCCGACAACGGGATACCCTACGAGCCCAGAGATCGACGGTCGGATGAGGAGATACCGATGGCGGGGGAATTTCGCCGGGCGGCGGCGACCGCACTGGCGCTGATCACCATGGCGACGGTCGCCGGGTGCGGCGAAACCGATGCGGGACAGCGCAGAACAACTACGGCGGCGCCACGGCCGCCACGAGCAGCTCGGCGTCGCAGCAGCCCGCGCCGGTTCCGTCCACGATCGACCAGGCGGCGCTCGCGCCGGGCACCCGAGAGCTGATGACGAAGGTGCGCGCCACCGATGCGTGCGCCATGCACGACCCCGCGCTCGCGGCACGCGTCGGCGCGTTCCAGCGATTCGACCGTGACGGCAGCTGGACTCGCTGCCGCATGTTCGTCGCCGATGCCGGGGACCCCGCCGGCTTCTTCCGGTTCGACCTCGATCTGGTCGACGATTTCCTGGCTGCCGACCGCGGCTCGCTCTACAAGCCCGATCAGCTCGCTGGCCGGACCGTTTTCATGCGCTTCGACAACGATCATCCAGGCGCCTGGTCGTGCTCGATGCGAATCGCGCACGGCGACACCGGATTCGCCGCGACTCTGAAGGTGTCGCGGCTGGCTCCGCCGAAGAACAGCCCGATCCCGTGGGATCAGGCCTGCACCTTCACGCGCGAGTACCTGACCGCGATCCTCGGCAACCTCGTCACCTTGCCGCCGCGTCCGATCGGCATAGAGGACGGTCGCTCGCTGATCCAGAAGGATCCGTGCCCCGCCGAGGGGCCGCTCACCGCGGCGTTCCCGGAATGGAAGGTGAAGTCCACCGGCCTGGTCAACGCCTACGAGTGCAAGCTCACGCTGCGCCGTGACGACGCCTACGGGAAGGTGGAGGTCTCGGTGCGCTTGCAAGCCAACGCCGAACAGGTGCCCTCCGAAGGCGAGACCCGGTTGCCCGCGGGACTCGACGGTGGACAGCTCGTCGTCACCGGCCGCTACCAGGCTCGCGCCGGTCTGACCGGCACCGAGACCAGGACGGTCCACAGCGCCGATCCTGGTGTGACGGTCGGCTGCTCCGCGGCGCTGGTGTACCGCCCATCGAACCCGTCTATCCCGAATTCCGCGCAGCTGATCACCATCGGCGTCGACATCGATCGCACGGGTGCCGCACCGCGGCCCGACGCCTGCCAGGCGCTCGACCGGCTCGCGGGCGACATCGTCACCGCGCTCGGCTAACCAGTCGCGGATCGGGAAGCGCTCTCAGTCCTCGATACGGACGGCCGAGCCAACTCGAACGCGTACATGAGCAGCGCTCCCAGCGCCGCGCCGACCGGCCAGGACAGCGCCGTCACCTCCCTGGAGTCGGGCGCGAGCGCGACGATCACCGCGACCGTGCCCGAAAGCGCCAGCGCTGTCAGCGCTTTCGGGTTGAATCCGCGGGAGAACCAGTAGCGCCCCTCCGGTGTGTCGGCGTACAGGTCGGCGACCGCGGTGCGCTGACGTCGCGTCAGGTAGTAGTCGACGATCAGGATGCCGAACACCGGACCCATCAGCGCGCCGACGCCGCCGAGGAAGTAGATGATGAAATCCTGGTTCTGCCAGAGCTTCCACGGCATCACCAGGATGGACAGCACGGCGGTGATGATGCCGCCGGTGCGGAACGAGATGTATCGCGGTGCGGCATTGGAGAAGTCGTAGGACGGGGACACGAAGTTGAGGACCACGTTGATGCCGACGGTCGCCGTCGCGAAGAGCACCGCCGCGACGATCACCACCGCATCGCTGTCGATGTCGGCGACCAACTCCACCGGGTCGCTGAGCACCTTCCCATAGACCTTCAGCGTGGCGAGCGAGATGACGATCGACAGGATCACGAACGCCGTCTCGTTGAACGGGATGCCCCACGCGTTCCCGCGCAACACCGCACGCTTGCTCGGCGCGAAGCGCGCGAAGTCGGCGTAGTTGACGAGTGGACCCGCCATGAACGACACCATGAGAAAAGCGACGCCGACGAACGCCGCGACGGTGGCGCCGCCCGAGAGCGGCGCACCGGCCCGCGCGTCGAAGTCGATGCTCCACTCGGCCTTGCCCAGAATCCAGATCGCCAGCGCGATCATGCCGAGCCAGACGGCGGGCCCGGCGAAATCCGAGGCCTTGCGCACGACTTCCATGCCGTAGTTGATGATCGCCAGCTGCACGGTCCACAACACGAGGAACGCGATCCAGCCCAAGGCCGACAGGCCGAGGAAGCTGGATTCGGTCCAGGACGCCAAGCCCGGCGACACGCGCAGCAGCAACACCATCAGCGCGGTGGAGGCCAGGTAGGTCTGAATGCCGTACCAGAACACCGCGACGATGGCCCGCAGCAGCGCCGGAACGTTGGCGCCGAAGACGCCGAACGCCGCGCGGGCGAAGACCGGGAACGGCACCCCGACCTTCTGGCCCGCGACGCCGACCAGATTGCTGCCGAGCCACAGCACCAGCACGCCGGTGAACAGGGCGAGCATGGTCTGCCACCCGGTCATGCCGAGCGCGAGCATGCCGACCGCGAAGCCGTAGCTGGCGATGCTGTGCGCCGAGGTCATCCACAGACAGAAGATGTCCCAGGTACGCCAGGTCGCGGTCTCCTTGGTTGTCGGCGCCAAATCGTCGTTGACCAGCGTGGAACTGCCCGGCGCGCCGTCGAGCGGCCGTACCCGAGTTTCGGTCATCTGATGTCCTTCGTGCATCGGTGCGAGTTATCTGTTGCGCGGAAAACCGAGGTCTATACCGCCGTGGCTGGGATCGAGCCAGCGCGAGGTGATCGCCTTCTCCCTGGTGAAGAACGCGAAACCGTTGGGGCCGTAGGCTTTCGCGTCGCCGAACAGCGACGCCTTCCAGCCGCCGAAACTGTGGTAAGCCACCGGGACCGGGATCGGCACGTTCACGCCGATCATGCCGACGTGCACCTGCCGCTGGAAGCGCCGCGCCGCGCCGCCGTCGTTGGTGAAGATCGCGGTGCCGTTGCCGTAGGGGGAGGCGTTGACGATCTCGACGGCGTGCTCGAAGCCCTCGACCCGCACCACCGACAGCACGGGACCGAAGATCTCGTCGCGATAGACCGCCGAGGTGATCGGCACCCGGTCGATCAGGGTGGGACCGAGCCAGAACCCGTTGGGGTCGCCGTCGACGGCGCTGTCGCGGCCGTCGACCACGAGGCGGGCCCGGTCGGCGACCGCGGTGTCGAGGTAGCCGGCCACCCGGTCCCGGTGCTCCCGGGTGATCAACGGTCCCATATCGCAGCCGCGGCGGCCGTCGCCGGTGCGCAGGCCGGTCATCCGCGCGGCGACGCGAGCCACCAGATCGTCGGCGATGGAGTCGACCGCGAGCACCACGCTCACCGCCATACAGCGTTCACCCGCCGAGCCGAAACCCGCGTTGACGGCGGCGTCCGCGGCCAGATCGAGATCGGCGTCCGGCAGCACGAGCATGTGGTTCTTGGCCCCGCCGAGCGCCTGCACCCGCTTGCCGTGCGCGGTCGCGGTCCGGTACACGTGTTCGGCGATCGGCGTCGAGCCGACGAACGAGATCGCCGCGACCTGCGGGTGGGTCAGCAACGCGTCCACCGCCTCCTTGTCGCCGTGCACGACGTTGAGCACGCCCGCGGGCAGTCCGGCGTCGGCCGCCAGCGCGGCCAGCCAGTTCGCCGCCGACGGATCCTTCTCGCTCGGCTTGAGCACCACCGTGTTCCCGGCGGCGATCGCGATCGGGAAGAACCAGAGCGGCACCATGGCCGGGAAGTTGAACGGGCTGACGATGCCGACGACGCCGACCGGTTCGCGCACCGAGTACACGTCGATCCCGGTGGAGGCGTTCTGGCTGAACTCGCCCTTGAGCAGGTGCGGCATGGACAGCGCGAACTCGACGACCTCGAGCCCCCGGGCGATCTCGCCCGCAGCGTCGGCGAGCACCTTGCCGTGCTCGGCGGTGAGGATGCTCGCCAGTTCGTCCTTGCGCGCGTTGAGCAGTTCCCGGAAGTCCAGCAGGAACCGGTGCCTGGTGGCGACGGAGGAATCCGCCCAGGCGGGCAATGCCGCCGCCGCGGCGGCGACGGCCACGCCGACGTCCTCGCCGGTCGCCATCCGGACGCTGCGCTGCGCGATGCCCAGCGCGGGATCGAAAACCGGTGCGGTGCGGGTGGATTCGCCGGTCCACGGCTTGCCGTCGACCCAGTGGTCGACGATGTCGGTGGTCGCGGGATTCGTCATCGGATCTCCTCGGCGGGCAGGGCGGTCAATACGTCACGCAGGATGGCGGCGGCCTCGGCGACCTCGGTCTCGGTGACCACGCACGGTGGCGTGACATGAATACGGTTGTCGGCCAGGAACGGAAGCAGCCCGCGGGCGACCAGGTCGTTCTTGACCCTGGCCATGGTCGCGGCCGAAACGGGTTCGCGGGTGGCGCGATCGGCGACGAGTTCCAGCGCCCAGAACACGCCCTCGCCGCGCACCTCACCGATCACCGGGCACTCATCGGCCAATCGCGCCAGCGCCGGGCCGAGCACGATGCGGCCGACGCGTTCGGCGTTGGCGACGATGCCCTCGTCGGCCATCACGTCGAGTGCGGCCACGATCGACGCCGCGGCCAGCGGATGCCCGCTGTAGGTGAGTCCGCCGGGAAAGACGGTGTGGTCGAAGGTGCGGGCGATCGGCTCGGAGATGACGACGCCGCCGACGGGAACGTAGCCGGAGTTGACGCCCTTGGCGAAGGTGATCAGGTCGGGCCGCACGTCGTAGCCGTCGAACGCGAACCACCGCCCGGTGCGGCCGAATCCGCACATCACCTCGTCGAGGATCAGCACGATCCCGTACCGGTCGGCGATGGCGCGGACGCCGGCGAGATAGCCGGGCGGCGGCACCAGGATGCCCGCGGTGCCGGGCACCGTCTCCAGCAGGATCGCGGCGATACTCGACGGCCCTTCGCACTGCACGACTCGCTCCAGATGCCGCAGCGCTCGCTCGCTCTCCTCCTCGGCGCTGCTCGCCCAGAACTCGCTGCGATACAGGTAGGGGCCGAAGAAATGCACGTGGCCGCGGGCGTATTCGTTCGGAATTCGCCGCCAGTCGCCGGTCGCGACCACCGCCGCGCCCGTGTTGCCGTGGTAGGAGCGGTAGGTCGAGAGCACCTTGTCGCGGCCGGTGTGCAGCCGCGCCATCCGGATGGCGTTCTCGTTGGCGTCGGCGCCGCCGTTGGTGAAGAACACCTTCTCGAGCCCCTCCGGCGCGAGCGCGGCGATCCGCTGCGCCGCCTCGCCGCGTTGCAGATTCGCGGCGGCCGGTCCGATGGTGGTCAGGCGGGCGGCCTGATCGGCGATCGCGGCCGTGACCACCGGATGCTGATGGCCGATGTTCACGTTGACCATCTGGCTGGCGAAATCGAGGTATTCGCGGCCCGCGTGATCCCAGACCCGGCAGCCGCGGCCGCCCGCGAGCACCACCGGGTTCAGCGCGGCCTGCGCCGACCAGGAGTGGAACACGTGGTTGCGGTCGAGTTCGTAGGCGCGCGCGTCCAGATCGACGCGCACGGCGGTCATGCCGTCACCTTCGTCGCCGTGAAGGATTGCCGCAGTTGCGGAATGATGGTCTCGCCGTAGACGCGCATGGTCTCCTCTTTGTTGTCGTGTTGCAGGTAGCCCGCGAACTGATCGACGCCGAGGTCGGCGAGCCGCCGGAGTTTGGCGATGTGCTCGTCGGCGGTGCCGAGCACGCAGAACCGCTCGACGATGTCGTCGGAGACGAAGTCGGCGTGCACGTTTCCGGCGCGGCCGTGCAGGTTGTAGTCGTAACCCGCTCGGCCGTCGATGTATTCGGTGAGCGCCTGCGGCACCGCACCGTCGGCGCCGTAGCGGGCGACGATGTCGGCGACGTGGTTGCCGACCATCCCGCCGAACCAGCGGCACTGATCGCGCATGTGCTTGCGGTCGGTGCCGATGTACATCGGCGCGGCCACGCACATCCTGATCGAATCCGGGTCGCGGCCCGCCGCGGCCGCCGCCTCGCGCACGGAGGCGATCATCCACTCGGCGATGTCCAGGTCGGCCAGTTGCAGGATGTAGCCGTCGGCCACCTCGCCGGTCAACGCCAGCGCCTTCGGTCCGTAGGCCGCCACCCACACATCCAGCGTGGAACCGACGCTCCACGGGAACTGCACGGTGCCGCCGCCGTATTCGACCGGCCGCGAATTGGCCAGCTCCCGGATCACGTGAATCGACTCGCGCAGCGTCTTCAGCGTAGTGGGTTTGCCGCCGCCGACACGCACCGCCGAATCACCGCGCCCGATCCCGCAGATGGTGCGATTGCCGTAGGCCTCGTTGAGCGTGGCGAACAGCGACGCGGTGACGGTCCAGTCCCTGGTCGCCGGATTGGTCACCATGGGCCCCACCATGATTCGGTTCGTCTCGTGCAGGATCTGGCTGTACAGCACGTACGGCTCCTGCCAGAGCAGGTGCGAATCGAAGGTCCACAGGTGGCTGAACCCGTGCGCTTCGGCCAGTTTCGCCAACTGGACGGTGCGCGCCGCCGGGGGATCGCACTGTAGTACCGCTCCGAATTGCATGGCGTCTCCTCAGATCAAGTACTGACACGGATCGCGGCGCACGAACTGCCCGTCGCCCTTGCGGCCGCGATACTCGCCGTCCGCGACCACGACCTTGCCGCGGGAGAGCACGGTGTCGACGTGGCCGTCGATCTCGTAGCCCTCCCATGCCGAGTGATCCATGTTCATGTGGTGGGTCTTGCCGAGACCGATGGAGGTGTGGCCGTTCGGGTCGTACACCACGATGTCGGCGTCGGCGCCGGGCGCGAGCACGCCTTTGCGTCCGTAGAGGCCGAACATGCGGGCCGGTGTGGTCGAGGTGATCTCCACCCAGCGCTCCAAGGTGATCCGGCCGTCGACCACGCCCTGGTACATCAGGTCCATCCGGTGCTCGATCGTCCCGATTCCGTTGGGAATCTTGGAGAAATCGCCGATACCCATGTCCTTCTGTCCCTTCATGCAGAAGGGACAGTGATCGGTGGACACCATCTGGAGGTCGTTGGTTCGCAACGCCTGCCACACCTGGTCCTGATGCTCTTCCTGCCGGGAGCGCAGCGGCGTCGAGCACACCCATTTCGCGCCCTCGAAACCCGCTGCGCCGAGGTTGTCCTCCAGGGAGAGATACAGGTACTGCGGACAAGTCTCGCCGAAGACGTTGCGGCCCCGGTCGCGCGCCGCGGCCAGCTGCGCGACGGCCTGCTTCGCCGACACGTGCACCACGTACAGCGGCGCGCCGGTCAGATCGGCGAGCATGATCGCCCGGTGGGTCGCCTCCTCCTCGAGCTGCCAGGCGCGCGCGATGCCGTGGTAGTACGGATCGGTCTTGCCCTCGGCCAGCAGCTGCGCGACGAGAACGTCGATGGCGGGGCCGTTCTCGGCGTGCATCATGGTGAGCAGCCCGGTGTTCGCGCCGATCTGCATGGCGCGCAAGATCTGCGCGTCGTCGCTGTAGAAGACGCCGGGATAGGCCATGAAGAGCTTGTAGCTGGTGATGCCCTCGTCCGGTAGTCTGCGCAGCGCGGCCAGCGACTCGTCGTTCACGTCGCCGACGATCTGGTGGAACGAGTAGTCGACGGCGCACTGGCCCGACGCCATCTTGTGCCAGGTTTGCAGGGAATCCTGCACGCGCTCACCGAACTTCTGCACCGCGAAGTCGATGATCATGGTGGTGCCGCCCCACGCGGCGGCCCTCGTCCCGGTCTCGAAATCGTCGGACGCCGTGGTGCCGCCGAACGGCATGGACATGTGCGTGTGCGCGTCGATGCCGCCGGGGACGACATACTTGCCGGACGCGTCGATGACGGTGTCCACCGTCTCGGCCAGATTCGCGCCGAGCGCGGTCGTGCCGGGATACAGCAGCGCGACAATGCGTTCGCCGTCGACGAGGATATCGGCGGGCCCGCGTCCGGTCGACGAGACGACCGTTCCTCCGGTGATCAGTGTGGTGGCCATGTTTCCTCCCTGATCAGGGCGCCACGATGGCGTCGTAGGAATCCGGCCTGCGGTCGCGATAGAACTGCCAGTCGCCGCGGACTTCGCGCACCACATCCAGATCGAGGTCGCGGATCAGCAGTTCGTCGGTGTCGGCGGAGGCGCGCTCGCCGACGTAGCAGCCGCGCGGATCGACGAAATACGAACTGCCGTAGAAGGTCACGGCGTCATCGCCGAACTCCTCGGTCTCCGTGCCGATGCGGTTGTTCGCGCCGACGAAGTACTGGTTCGCGGCCGCCGCGGCGGGCTGCTCCAACTCCCAAAGCCGCTCGGACAAGCCGGGTTTGGTCGCCGAAGGATTGAAAACGAGCTCGGCCCCCGCCAATCCGTAGGCGCGCCAGCCTTCCGGGAAGTGCCGGTCGTAGCAGATGTAGACACCGACCTTGCCCACGGCGGTGTCGAACACGGGGTAGCCCAGGTTGCCCGGCCGGAAATAGAACTTCTCCCAGAAGCCCGACAGCTGCGGAATGTGGTGCTTGCGGTATTTGCCCAGGTAACTGCCGTCGGCGTCGATCACCGCGGCGGTGTTGTAGAGCACGCCGGGCTGGTCTTCCTCGTACACCGGGAGCACGATCACCATCCGGTGCTCCTTGGCCAGTTCCGCGAACCGCTCGGTCGTCGGCCCCGGTACGGATTCGGCGTACTCGTAATACTTCTTGTCCTGCACGTTGCCGAAATACGGTCCGTAGAACAGCTCTTGGAAGCAGATGACCTGCACGCCCGCCGCGGCGGCCTGCTCGACGAAACCCTCGTGCTTGGCCAGCATCGACTTCTTGTCACCGGTCCATGTCGCCTGGGTGATAGCGGCCTTGATTGTCGTCACCTGTCGATCTCCCTACCGAAGTTGGTTATGTTATCTTCGAAGGTAAACATTTCCTGAATATTTCAGTCAGTGCCGAAAGTGTAAATCTCGCGAGGTGTTCGAGGCGTGGAAACGAACGACCGGATCCGGATCGATGACCCGACTCCCGCGGGCATCGCGGGCGCCATCGCCAGGCTCATCACCAGCGGCGAGCTGCGCGCTGGGGACCGGCTGCCCACGGTGCGCGAGCTCTCGCGCCGCCTCGGGGTCAGCCCCGCGACCGTGAGTCACGGATGGCGGGCGTTGGCGCAGGCCGGGCTGGTGGTGTCACGCGGTCGCAGCGGGACCTTCGTCGCCGAGGGTGGGGCCAGGCCCGCGTCGTCGCGGACCGACAGCATGACCCGCGGCGCGACCGGCGCCCGGCTCGACCTGTCGCTCGGCACGCCAGACCCGGCGCTGCTGCCCGAGATCGGGTCGATCTTGTCCCGGCTCGCCCTCGGCGCCGAGACCACCGACTACCACCAGGCGCCGGTGGTGCCCGAGCTCGGACGGCTACTGCAGGCGGACTGGCCGGCTCGGTCGGGCGCGCTGACCGTCGTCGACGGCGCGATGGACGCCATCGTCCGCAGCTTGCAGGCCGTCGTCCGCTTCGGCGACCGGGTGATCGTCGAGGACCCCACCTTCCCGTACATCCTCGACTATTTGGAATCCATTGGTGCGCAGATAGTTCCGGTACACATGGACGAAGAGGGCGTGCTGCCGGACGATTTCGCGCGCGCGGTGGCCAGCGGGGCGAGCGCGGCGGTCCTGCAACCGCGCGCGCAGAACCCCACCGGCGCGTCGATGAGCGTCGAGCGCGCCGAGGAACTCGTCGCGATCCTGCGGCGCGGCGAGCGCCGGTGCATGATCATCGAGGACGATCATTCCGGCGCGGTCGTCCCCGCCGAGGACATCAGCCTCGGCCGCTGGCTGCCCGACCAGGTGCTGCATGTGCGCAGCTACTCCAAATCGCACGGCCCCGACCTGCGGATCGCGGCGCTCTCCGGTCCGGAGGAGATCATCGACCGCATCGTCGCCACCCGCGTCCTCGGTCCCGGCTGGACGCCGCGCATCCTGCAGCGCCTGCTGCACGAGATGCTGCGCGACGAAACCGTCACCCGCACCGTCGAACACGCCCGCGCGCAGTATCAGGTCCGCCGTCGCGCTCTCGCCGACGCGCTGCGCAGCCACGGTCTGCACCTCGCCGATGGGCAGGGCCTCAACGCCTGGCTGTCGGTCGCCGACGAGCGCACAGCACTGATCCATTTGGCCGCCAACGGAATACGGGTCGCTCCCGGCGGCCCCTTCTTCGTGGCCTCCCGCGGGCATCCCGAAGCGGTGCGCGTCACCATCGCCCCGCTCGCCGACGGCATCGACGAGGTCGCCGCCGTCCTCGCCTTGGCCGCGCGTCCCCGTCAGTCGGAATACTTCTCCCTCGACCAGGCATCGTGGGATGGCCGGTGAGGGGAGTCGCCTGTCGCTACGCGAACTGGTCGTCGAATTCCGCTGAGTCGGCTCCGATCCACCAGGATTCGAGTGGGTCGCCGCCACAGCGCCGTCCCGGCGTCACAGTAGAGATGGGGTGGGTCGACCCTTCGACGAGGTCCTCGATCATGTGCTCCGACATCCGGCCCGCCTATCGGTGCCCGGCGATGACGTCACTGTCCCGCTCTCGATCGGCTCCCACCCGAACGCCTTTCCGAGCCGCCACGACGACGAGTATGCCCGCGACGACTCCGGCGAAGTACGGGGACGGCACGAGCAGAACGCCGCTGAACGCGCTGTAGGCCGCGAGGCCCCAACCGATCCCGGCGGGCACGGCGATCCCGCGCTCGGCGAGATGCCATGTCAGACAACCCAAAAGGATGAACGGTACGGCGAAACTCCCCGGCCCGGCCCAGAACGTGACCTCGTTCTGCAACGAGTCCACCGTCGGCCCGTCGCTGCCTTCGTTCACGGCGAGCGGGACCGCTGCCCATATCCCGCGATCCACCCAGCCGGTGATGTCGCCCCAAGCCATGAGCGCCAGCAACAGGAGATGCCCTGCTCCGAGGACGACCATGATTCCGGCGGCCCAGCGCAGCGATCGCTTGGGGGAGTTGATGGTTCGTGGCACGGTTCGCCTCCATTTATACGGTACCGTACAGAATATTTGTACGGTACCGTATAAAAGGCAGTCGATCAATGGAGGTGACCGGGATTCCCGCCGTGGCCCGAACGACCCGAGCCCGCTGGATAGCGGCGGGTCTCGAAGCACTCGCCGAAGGAGGGCCGGACGCCGTCCGTGTCGAGACGCTCGCCGCCGCGCTCGGCGTGACCAAGGGCGGGTTCTACGGGCACTTCGACGGGCGTGCCGCGTTTCTCGCGGAGATGCTCGACGAGTGGGAGCGTCGCTGCACCACGGAGGTCATCGCCCAAGCGAACGCCGGAGGCGGCGACGCCGCCGACCGCATCCGGCGCGTGGGCCGGATGACGTTCTCGGAGGACCTGCACCGGATCGATCTGGCCATCCGTGCCTGGGCCAACCACGACCGGTCGGTCGCGACGCGCCTGCGGCGCGTCGACAACGAGCGGATGACGTTCCTGCGCACAATGTTCGGCGCTTTCCTTGCCGATCCCGACGAAATCGAGGCGCGCAGCATGCTGACCTTCGCGCTCGCCATCGGCCGCCACTTCATCGTCGCGGACCATCCCGGCTACACCACACTCGAAGCCATCCAGCTCGCCGGAGAACATCTCTTGCGGCCGTGACGGCGACGCGCCTCGGCTGCGGCCGGGGCTGGGCTGGACTGGTGCGGCGACGAGCTCAGCCCGTTCACAGCCCGGCGTCACCAGCGTTCCGGGCCGGTGATCTCCGGACTCAGAACGGAAACTCGGCGCAAGCATCTCCCCCGAACCAGTGACGGGCGTGCCGCCGCATGCGCGGACCGTAGGTCGCGTGATCGAAAAGCGCCGTGTAGGTAGGGAATTCCATACGAACGAGCTTCGCGGTATCGGCCAGGTAGACGTCGAAACCGGGGTACATCAGGCCCACGAAAGGTAGGTCGTCGACATCGACAGCGAGTACGGGGTATTCGCCCTCGGTGTCGGGCTCGCCTACTGCAATGACTCGCCGGGAGTCCGAACCACCGGGCAGCAGGAAGCATTCATCGAAGCGGTCGGCCAGCGGAAGGTAACACTCTCCCCATGGTCCGCCGAGTTCGTCACCCACCAACTCGTCCAGCGTCCGTGGTGTGAACTCGCCATCCGGGCCGAACCAGCCGTAACGCTCCAGCAGGCTCACATCGAACGCCAGCCACGCCCGCAGGCTGGGCGACAGTGGACGTCCCGACGGAAAAACAATGTCCGCCAAGACATCCGCCGCCATCGGCCGCGGGATATCCGCCACCCAAGGCACGTGCTGGTACTCCAGCGCGGACGCTTCCGGCGCCCGCCGCACCACCTCGAGCACGCGCTCCGTCAGAGCCGCCCCGTGTGCGGAGCTCGCGCCCCGATCGATCGTCATGCCGCGCAAGGTAGCAACTCGGACCGACACCTGTGCGCGTGCGGTCCGGCCTAGGACAGGATGTCGTCCACCGTCGGGGCGATGACACCGAACAGGTCGGCGATGGTGGTCAGGGCCGCGTTCTGGAGCGCGGCCGAGGACACCGGGTCGCCCACGGGATTCGGCAGGGACCGAGTGGCTGTCGCTTCCGCGACGACGGTCGGGCGGTAGCCGAGATCGAACGCACCCTGGGCGGTGTAGCTCACGCACATGTGGGTCATGAACCCGGCGAGCACCAATTCCCGTCCAGCGCCGAGCTCTTTCAAGGTCTGCTCGAGATCGGTGCCGTGGAACGCGTTCGGGAATTGCTTGACCACCACCGGTTCTCCCGCTTGTGGCGCGACCGGATCGCTGATCGCGCCGATCTCGGCGCGAATGTCATAGGGCGTGTCCGGTCCGCCGTCGTTCACGATGTGCACCACCGGTCGGCCCGATTCTCTCGCGGCCGTGAGCAATCGGGCGCCTGCTGCCAGCGCGTCCGCAGCCCCGTCCACGGCCATGACACCGCGCAGATAGGTGTTCTGGAAATCGATCATGATCACCGTGGCTTCTGCCAGTCGCGGCAGCCGATCGTCGAGACCGATCACCTCGCGCAGGGTGCTGGAGACAGCATTCATCGACATGTGTTGCTACTTTCTGTGTGGGAAAGGGAAATTCGAGCGGAATCTCCGCTCGATATTCAGGTGGTTACGCGGAATCGCTTCCGGTAGTCGCCGGGTGTGGCGGAGAGTTGCCTGCGGAAGGCGCGGTGCAGTGTCTCGACCGAGCCGAGCCCGACCGTCGCGGCGATCCGTTCGAGGGGCTGGTCGGTGGTTTCGAGCAGACGGCGCGCCGCTTCCACCCGGCACGCCTCCACATAGACCGCGGCGCTTGCGCCGGTCTCCTGCTGGAAGACACGGGTGAAATGGCGCTCGCTCAGGCACATCTTGGCCGCGAGCGTCGCGGTGGACAGATCCCCGTCCAAGTTCTCGGTGATGAAGAGCCGCAGGTCATCGATATCGCGGCGCGCGGTCGCGGGACTGCTCAGCGGCACGCTGAATTGACTTTGCCCGCCTTGCCGTTTGAGGTAGACCACCAGTTGGCGCGCGATCTGCAACGCCAAGTCCTCGCCGTGATCCTCGGCCACCAATGCCAGGGAGAGGTCGAGGCACGCGCTGATCCCCGCGCCGGTCCAGATCCGGCCGGAGCGAATGAAGATCGGGTCGGGGTCGACGACGATGTGCGGATGCTCGGCGGCGAGCTGGCCGGCCGTCGACCAGTGCGTGGTGGCCGTTCTTCCGTCCAGCAAACCCGCGGCGGCGAGCAGATGCGCGCCTACGCACACCGAGGCTATCCGCCTCGCGTACGGCGCCACGGACTCGATCCACGCCACCACCTCCCGATCGATGCGCGCGACCGGCCCGCCGGGTGGGGTGTCGACCGCGCCGGGGACGATCAACGTGTCGATCGTCGGCTCGACCTCGTCGAAGCCCACGTCGGTGACGACGCGCACCCCCGCCGAGGTGCGCACTTCGCCGCGGACCGGGCTCGCCAGCCGCACGTCGTAGCGCACCCGCCCGCCGCCCTCGCGGTTCGCCAGCGCGAAAACCTCGGCGGGCCCGGTCACATCGAGCAGGTCGACATCGGGGAACGTCGCGATGACGACGCGGTGGCTCGAACTCATGCGTCCATCCTCGAGGCGCGCGCCGGTGGCCGCAACGACGTATCTCTGTCAGATCCGGCCATCGAACACCGCGCCCGAGCTCAGCGGCTCACCGCGGTCTCCCGCTGCACGCGCGACAGCTTCTCGGGATTGCGCACGACATAGAGCGCGGTGATCAAGCCGTCGTCGATGCGCACCGCCACGACGTCGTCGATCACCCCGTCGATCCGCACGATCAGCGCCGGGCGCCCATTGAGCTGCACCGGTTCGGCCGATATCTCGCCCGCGATCTTCGGCACGCCGGCCGCCAGCAGACGAGCCACCCGGTCGGCTCCCACGATGGGGCGCGGCACGGCCTGCACGACTCCGCCGCCGTCGCCGACCAGCACGACGTCCGGCGCGAGCAGGTCGAGCAAGCCCTGGAGATCACCTGTTTCGACCGCCCGCTGAAACGCCGCGAGCGCATCCCGCGTCTCGGCGGGCGATACGACACCGCGCGGCCGCCGCGCCGCGACGTGTTCCCGTGCCCGGTGGGCGATCTGACGGACCGCGGCCGAGCTCTTGCCGACGGCTCGTGCGATCTCGTCGTATCCCAGATCGAAGACCTCGCGCAGCACGAACACCGCCCGCTCGGTCGGTGTGAGCGTCTCGAGCACCAGCAGCATCGCCATCGAGACGCTGTCGGCCAGCTCGACGTCCTCGGCCACGTCGGGTGAGGTGAGCAGCGGTTCGGGCAGCCAGGGCCCGACGTAGGACTCCTTGCGCCTGCCAAGTGCGCGCATCCGATTGAGCGCTTGGCGGGTGGTGATCCTGATCAGGTACGCACGCTGATCCCGCACCGCGTCGAGATCGACGTCCGCCCAGCGCAGCCAGGTCTCCTGCAGCACGTCCTCCGCGTCGGCGGCCGAGCCGAGCAATTCGTAGGCGACGGTGAACAGCAGGTTGCGGTGAGTGACGAACGCCTCCGTCGCCGGGTCCGCGGGACGCTGCGGGCCGGCCGCCGACTCCGGCCAGGACCGCATGTCGGCTCGCGCGTCGCCGGTGCGGAACGTACTGGTCATCGGTGGCTCCTGTTCATCGCTGTCGCCAGTTCACTCACGAGACACCGGGATTCGTCGTTTTGTGACACCGTCGGGAGAATTCTCCACGAACCGGCCCGTGACGCGTCATCGGCGTCGGAGGAGCGAGGGACTTCGCCACGGCGGTGAGGAGGCGTTCGGCGTCTGCCGCGTCGTCGGGTCGTGCGTCGCCGATTTTCGGGAACGGTACTCGTTTTCGCGTCGAGAGCTCGGAAGTGCCGGAGCGGACATCGATTCCGCGTTCGGACCGAACGGGCGTACCATCCTGCGTCTGGACGGAGAGTCCCAGAACAGCGACGGTTTCGAGCTGTCTGGATCGCGTTGCTCTCCGGTTCGGCAGGGGACGGTCCGGTCGATTCGATGAGTTGGGAGTGGATGTCGATGGCACGCAGAGTGGTTGTCACAGTGATCGATGATTTCGACGGACGTTCACCCGCCGTGGAAACGGTGTCGTTCGCTGTCGACGGAGTCGGCTACGAAATCGACTTGTCCGAGGAGAATGCCGCTCGCTTGCGAGAAGTGTTCGGCGAGTGGATTCCGTTCGGTCGTCAGGTCGGGAAAGCGACACGTCGGCGCAGCGCCACCATCGTGCCGACGAATACGCGCGGACCCGAGGCCGGCGTGGTTCGACAGTGGGCGCGGGCGAACGGTCTCGCGGTGCCGAGTCGCGGACGGGTGCCGTCCGATCTCGTTGCGGCGTACGAGAAAGCCGCCTCGTAACAGGCAGGTCCTGAAAAGTGCACGGTCGGGCGCGGGCCGGCGTTCTCGCCGGCCCCGGGCTCGGATGGACGACAGCCCTCGGGTGAATGACGGCGATCGGATGACCGGCAGCGCTTGAATCGACGGGCAGCGCTCAGGTGACGGGCAGCCCAGCCAAACGCCATTCGAGCATGCCTTCGTCGAAGCGCTTGACCGATCGGCCCCCTTCGCCCGCGATGCGAATCGCCTCGGGCGCCATGACGCAGTAGGCGCCGCGGCAGTAGGCGACGATGTCACGGTCGGCGGGCAGCTCGGCGAGCCGGTCGGCGAGTTCGGCGAGGGGGATGTTGATCGCGCCGGGAATATGCCCGGCTTCGTATTCCTCGTGCGGGCGGACGTCGACGAGGATGATGTCGCCGTTGTCGCGGCGGCGGATCAGTTCGTCGCGGGTGATCACGTCGTCGGGAGCGCCGAGCGCCGCGGCGGCCGCGACGGCGACATCGGCGAGGTGGGCTTCGGCGACGCTTTGCACGAGTGAGAAGAGCCGGGCGATGTCCTCTCCGGCGAGACGGTAGTACTGGCGGGTGCCGTCGCGGCGCGCTTCGACGAGTCCGCCGTTCTTCAGGGTCTGTAGGTTGGCCGACGCGGTGGTGAGGTTCATGCCGGTCGCGGTCGCGATCGACTCGACGGTGCGCTCGCCCTGGGCGAGCAGGTCGAGGATCTGCAGGCGGCGGCCGTTGCCGAGCGCTTTGCCGACGCGGGCGATCTGGTCGTAGAGGGCGGCTTTGCGGCCGGTCAGCTCACTCACCTTGCTTCTCCAATGATTCATGGAATAGTGTTCCAAACATCTTTGGAACAACGTGATAGCTAGTTTATTCGCGTCGGCTGTTGTGGACGCGGCGCTCGTCGAGCACAGCGGAGCGGGCGGGCAAGTCGAAGGAAGAAGCTCTGTGTTCAGCACCGACACCACCATCTCGTCCGGCCCCGAGCTGCGCGATATCCCGGAGCTCCAGCGCCGCATGGTGCGGGTGCTCGTCGCCGCGCAGATTCTCAGCGGGGCGGGACTGGCCGCGGGCGTCACCGTGGGCGCCCTACTGGCCAAGGACATGCTCGACTCCACCGGCCTGGCCGGACTGCCGAGCGCCTTGCTCACCGCGGGCTCGGCGCTGGCCGCCGTCGCCGTCGGGCGCATGTCGCAAGCCCGCGGCCGCCGTCCCGGCTTGGCCGCCGGGTACCTGATCGGAGCGGTCGGCAGCCTCGGCGTCGTGGCCGCGGCCGTGGTGGACGATCCGGTGCTGTTGTTCGTCGCGCTCTTCGTCTACGGCGCGGGCAACGCCACCAACCTGCAAGCCCGTTATGCCGGAGCCGATTTGGCCGACGCTTCGCATCGCGGGCGCGCGGTCGCGACCGTGCTGGTCGCCACCACCCTCGGCGGCGTCGTCGGCCCCAACCTCGCCGCCCCGACCGGCGCGCTCGCCGAATCGCTCGGCATCCCGACCTTGGCCGGACCGTTCCTCCTCGCCGCTGCCGCCTACGCGATGGCCGCCCTCGTGCTGACCCTGTGGCTGCGGCCCGACCCGCTGTTGCTGGCCAGAAGCTTGCCCGTCGACGGCGACGCGTCCGCCCCCGAGAACGGGACCGCGAACCCGGCCACTCGCTCCGGCGGCGGTGTCGCGGTGGGCGCGTTGGTCATGGGCGTGACCCAGCTGGTGATGGTGGCGATCATGACGATGACGCCGGTGCACATCCACGACCACGGTCACGGCACCGCCGCATCCGGGCTGGTCATCGCCATTCACGTCGGCGCCATGTACCTGCCTTCGCCGCTGACCGGTTGGCTCGTCGACCGCTACGGCCGCCTGCCCGTCGCGGCGGCCGCCGGACTGACCCTGCTCGCGGCCGGGCTGCTCGCGGCAACCGCGCCTGGGGACTCCGTCGCGCTCCTCGCGCTTGCCTTGGCGCTGCTCGGACTGGGCTGGAACTTCGGCCTTCTCGCGGGCACCGCGATCGTCGCCGACGCCGTCCCGGTCGCCACTCGCGCGAAAACCCAAGGAGTGGTGGATGTCTCGATCGCCATCGCGGGAGCCGCCGGTGGCTTGGGTTCCGGTCTCGTGGTCGCCGCGGCCAGTTACCCCGCTCTCGCGTTGACCGGCGGCGTCCTTGCGGTGGCCGTCGTGCCCGTCGTCGCGTACGCGAGCCGAGGACGGAGCGAACTCGGCCTCGGCGCGCGATCGTCCACCGCGGAATGATCAGCCGGTGACGAGGAATTCGATCTCACTGGCGTGCGCGGGGTCGAGGTCGTACTGCCAATGCCCGTTGATCTGCCAGGTGACCACGAGCCGATGCGGCGGCTCCCACGTCAGCACGCGTTGGCTGAGAGCGCTGATCTCTCTTGACGTGTGTGCTTGGCTGGAGTCGTGCGGAAACGAACCTGGCTGACGACCGCCGGTCTCGCGCTGCTGATGCTGTGGGGCGAGTGGGCGAACTGGCGTGCCTCGCGCACGCTCGTCGGATACGCGCCGGGGACCTCGGAGGCCGTCGTGGTCCTCGGGTATCGCAACGCGGGCGTGCGCGCCAACGCCATGAACCGGTGGCGCGTACGTGCGGGCCTGCGGTCCATCGACCCGGCGGTGGCCGAGAGCAGGCTCGTGCTGTGCGGGGGCCCGTGCGCGGGTCCGCGCACCGAGGCGTCGCTGATGGCCGAGTACGCGACGCGAGCTCGCGGATACCGCGGCGAGCTCGTCCTGGAGGAGCGGAGCCGGACCACTTGGGAGAATATCGCTTTCGCGATCCCGTACCTCAGGGACGTCGATCGAATCAAGATCGTCTCGCTGCCGTCCCATGCCGCGAAAGCCAGGCACTATCTCGCGCAGCAGTCGCCCCGTCTGGCAGCCCGCCTGGTCAGGGGAGCGGAGTACCGGTTCGGCGATTGGATGCCGCTGAAACCCCTTGTCGCCCTCTACGGTCTGCTGAAGTCCGTTCGCGATCGTCCGTGACGCGCGGCGTCGTCCGCTGGACACGCCGCCACCCTCGCCTCGGGGAAAGTTTCTGTCCAGCCGCAAGCCCTCGACGGCGACGCGGTCGGGCTCGGCGACCGGGCAGACCCGGCACGTCGAAGTTCAGCCCGGCTCGCGCATCACAGGCGTACGGGTGACGCCGCGGACGAGTTCCAGGACGCCGACCCCCACCCGCGCAGTTCCAGCCACAGGCCCAGATGCGACCGGACGCTTTGACGCCGCCGTACACGGTGTGATGACTCGACCCGAGATAGCCCGCCGACCAGGATCGCTCCGCCCCGGCCCCGCGCCACCATGCCGGGCGTCAAGCGGTGCACCAGCCCGAGCGGGGTCGTCACGTTCAGGTCGATGACCCGGTCGAAGGCGACCAGCTCGCCGTCCAGGAACCGCGCGCTGTGGGTGTTGGCGGCCCGCGTTGTAGACGAGCAGGCCGATGTCTATGTCGGCGACCAGGCCCACGACGACATCGGCCGCCGTGCGATACGCGAGGTCCACCGCGCGCGCCGAAACCTGCACGCCCGAAGCCCGGCAGGCCTCTGCCGTCTCGTGCAGCGGATCGGCGCGCCTGGCGAGCAGAACGAGGTCGATGCCCGCCGCGGCGACGCGCGTATAACTGCTGCCATGCGCATCGGCTTGTCGGCTCCAGTGGTCACCGCGGTCCCGGGGATGGCCTCGGCCTGGGAGGCCGGGGCTGGACCGGACGAACTCGGTCGGATCGCGTCGTGCGCGGACGAACTCGGTTTCGACCACATCACCTGCTCCGAGCACGTGGCCGTGCCGATCGACGCCGCGGCGACGCGCGGCGGCACCTACTGGGATCCGTTGGCGACGTTGTCTTTTCTAGCCGCGCGCTCACGAAGAATCCGCTTGGTCACCTCGGTCATCGTGCTGCCGTATCACCGCCCGCTGGAGATAGCGAAGCGGTACGGCACCCTCGACCGGCTCAGCGGCGGGCGAGTCGTGCTCGGCGTCGGTGTGGGTTCGTTGCGCGAAGAGTTCGACCTCCTGGGAGCGCCGTGGGACGACCGCGGCGCGGTCACCGATGCGCGGATGCGTGAATTGCGTTCGGTCTGGGGCCGTTCCGAGGTGTCGGGGATGGTCGTGTCGCCGTCGGCGCCGCGGGGTCACGTACGGCTCTGGGTCGGCGGCCGGACGCCGAGATCGTTGCGGCGCGCGGTCGAACTGGGCGACGGCTGGATGCCGTTCGGCCTGAGCGCCGAGCGCATCCGGGCCATGCTCGATCGCGTCGAGTTGCCGGCGGGCTTCGACGTCGTGCTCGGCACCGGCCGCCCGCTCGACCCGCTGAGCGATCCCCGCGCCACCGAGCGGGCCCTCGAACGCCTTCGCGAGGCCGGAGCGACCGCCGTGACCTGCACCGTTCAGGCGACGTCCGCCGCAAATTACTGCGAGCAATTGGCAGCGTTGCGCGCCATCACCGAGAGGAACGGCCACTCATGACATCAACCCCCTTCGTCCCGGCGGAATGGGAGCGACGTCTCCGGCGAGTCGAAGACGAACTGGCGATCGGCAAACTCGTCGCCCGCTACGGTCCCGCGGTCGACGCCGCCGACGCCGACGCCGCGGCGGAGTTGTGGACCGAAGACGGAAGCCACGACGTCGAGGGCTGGTTCATGAACGGCCGCGACGAGGTGCGCGCGATGGTTCGCTCCGCCGAACACCGCGGACTCGTCGAGCGGGGCTGCACGCATTTCCTCGGCCCGGTCGCGACCGTCATCGAAGCGACCGCGCCACGGTGGTGTGCGAGTCGCTGCTGATCGTGCACCGCGCCGGCCGCTTCGTCGTCGCGAGGGCCGCAGCCAACCGCTTCGAGCTGACCCGCACCGCCGACGGATGGAAGATTCAGCGCCGCGTCACGCGCGCCCTCGACGGCACGCCCGAAAGCCGGGATCTGCTCGCGCTGGACCGATGAATTGACTGATCCGTCGGCTATAACGTCTCTCAGGCATGCCAAGCCGTCGCCCACATCGGGCACCGCGCTCGCGGTCAAGAGCTTGGCGAAGTACGCGCCGAATCGCTGCCGGACGCATCGGGGTTCACTGACCGCCCCATCAGATCACGGACCGGCCAACACAATCCGCGAAGACCGAATTCGACGCGTACGCTACCGTCGGGGTCGCCGAGCCGGACAGCGAGGATGACGACGTCACGGCGGTATCGACTTCGTGGTCGACAGTGCCGGGACCCCGCTCGGTGATCGATGACGAAGGGTGTGACGCAGCACGACGCGGGTACGGCCAAGGTGATGGCGGACCGCGGCGCGGCGGCGCGAGTGGGTGAGTGACCATGAAGACGAAATCGGCGGAGACGGTGAAATGCCGGGGATGCGAGTCCTGGTGGCCGTTGAGCGCGCACAACGTATGCCACTGCTCCCAATGCCACCAGACATTCACCGGCGAGAAAGCGGCGAACCTACACCTGGTCGTCGACTATCGGCACAAACCGCACGTCGTCTGCCGCACGCCACAGAGCGTCGGCCTCGTCGACGCCGCCCGCGAGTATCCGTGCTGGGGCTTGCCGGAGAAAGTCCTCGGCTGATCCGAGCCGCTGAGCGAGCCGAGACCGACCCGGCGCTCGTGCGATGATGCTGGACTTCCCGGCGAACCTGGGCTATACCAGTCCAGCACGGCGGATCAGGTATGCCCTCGGCCGCCCAGGGCATGGCATCGGCGGGTCGGCCACCTCGTCGCCGAAGCCGTCGAGACGCTACTGAGCGCCGCGCTGATCGACCGGCGTCGGCGACCGCTGCCGCGAGGTTTCGCGGTGTTCGGAACCCGCGCCGGAACCGGCGCCATCGAAACACCGTCACCGCACCGCTGATCGATCACCACATGCTGCCTGGGTCTACTGAAAGGAAAGCCCTTGCGTCTCGATCTCTCGCCGGACGGCCACCGGTCGCGTGAGAGGCGCCCGATCGGGGAACCGGTGCGCCGGTGAATCCGCCACGTACCGCACTGGTCGTCGGCGCCGGGATCGCCGGGCTCAGCGCCGCCTATCACCTGGCGCGGCGCGGAGTCGAGGTCACCGTACTGGAAGCCGAGCACGTCGGCGCCGGGGCTTCGCACGGCAACGCCGGGTGGGTCGACCCGGTCCAGACCGGACCGCTGCCCGAACCGGGACTGCTGCGGGATGGGTTGCGGCACATGCGCTCTGCCGAATCGGCGACCCATATCGCGCTCCGCGACTACCCGCGTCTCATGCCTTGGCTGGTGTCCTTCGCGCGCCACGCCACCGCCGACCGCTACCGCGACGGCACGCTGGCGTTGGCCGAGCTCGGCGCCCGCTGTTTCCCGCTGCTCGATCAGCTCGCGGCCGACGGCGTCGAATTCACCCGTGACGACGCCGGTTTGCTCGCCGTGGCGCGTGACGTCCGCGCCGTCGAGACGTTCATCCGCGCCCGCGAGCCTTTCCGTACCGCCGGATTCGCCGTCTCGAAAACCGTCCTGGATGCCGACGCTTTGCGCGCGCGGGAACCGGCGCTGTCCGAGCAGGTGCGCCACGGGGTGGAGCTGCGCGATCACGTGCAGATCGACCCGGGCGCCTTCCTCGCCGCGCTGGCCGGCTACCTGCGGTCACAAGAGGTGCGCATCGAGGAAGGCAGCGCGGTCGCCGGATTGACCGAGCCCGGTCCACGTGCCGGCGTCGCAATGCGCGACGACCGCCGCTACGCCGATGTGGTGATCGTCGCGACCGGTGCGAGCACCGCGCTGATCGGCAAGCGATTCCCGCTCATCGGCGGCCGCGGCTACAGCTTCGACGTCCCCGTCGCCACCGCGGTGCGGCGGTCCATCCTGCTGCTCGACGCGCACATCGCCCTGTCGCCGATCGGCGGCCGCCTTCGCATCGCCGCCGGCATGGACTTCGGGCCGTCGGCGCGGCTGAGCGCCGAGCGTCTGGCGCCGATCGCGCGGAACGTGGCGGTCATGCTCGACGGCATCGATTGGACCGATCGGCAGCACCTCTGGAGCGGGCGGCGACCGCTCACACCCGACGGGCTGCCGATCGTCGACCGCCTGCCCGGCCACCCCGGCACCTATCTCCTCACGGGGTTGTCCATGCTCGGCATGACCCTGGCCGCGCCCGCCGCCGAAGCGTTGACCGGCTACATCCTCGACGGAGTCCGTCCGCCGGTGCTGACACCGTTCCGCGCCGACCGGTTCCGCTGACGCCCGCATCCCGGTACGGGCTTACCGTGGCGCTTCGGTTCTTCCTTCACCGGCTGATCCGGCGCGGAACCGCCACGGTGGCGAGTTTGTCCGGGTGGCGGACGGCGTAGAGATCGGTGATCTTCCCGCCGAAGATCTCGATCAGGCGCCTGCGCGCCGCGGTGACCTTGCCGCCGCTGTCGGCGATCCAGGTGGCGCCGGGAGCGAGGAGCGCGAGCAGCCCGTGCGTGTCACCGGTGGTAGCCGCTGTCATGAACTGATCGGTGATCCGCGCGATCTGCGCCACCTGGCGCACCGTCATCACGGATGCGCCTACCGCCGCGTGCCTCGATGTGCCCGGGCCAGGGGAGGACGATCGTTCGCGCGGATCGGCATTCCGCCCCGAGACTATGCGAGACGCACGTCCGCGGTGGCGAGGCCGAAGATTTTGCGCCCGGCGGACTTCGCGACGATCACGACGACAGCGGTCCTGGTCTCGGGGTCGACCGACTTGATTCGGCCGGTGAACTCCACGTTCCCGGAGGCGGCGGATTCGACGACCGTGTAGTTCGAAAGCCGGACACCGTAGCGGGTGATCGCGCCCGGGTCACCGAGCCATCCGGTGACGAATCCCGCTCCCAGGCCCATGGTGAGCATGCCGTGCGCGATCACATCGGGAAGACCGGCGAGCGCGGCGACCTGATCGTGCCAGTGAATCGGGTTCGCGTCACCGGAGACTCCGGCGTAATTCACCAGATCCCCCCGTGTCACACGAGCGGTTCGCACGGGAAGCTCGTCACCGACCGCGATGTCGTCGAATCGGAGTGCGGTGCGTGGCGTACGCGTCCGGGAGAACTGGGAGAGCTGAAGGCCGGTCTCCGGAGCCGTCACCAGCGGCCCGTCCCCATCGGCGGGCGCGGTCGCGTTTCGAGAGGCCGCGTCCATTCCGTGCATGATCACCCGGTCGATCGCGTCGGTGATGCCCGCGTCGACATCCTCACCGGTGATGCCGACGACGGTCGTGTGCATGATCTGCACGACGTCACCGCTTCGATCGGTGAAGGTGTTGGTGATCGTGAGCAGGTCCTTGCCCGCGATACGGCGAACCGAGGTGAGTTCGACGTCACTGACCAACCGGTCGCCGGTGAGCACGGGCTTGTATATCTCGAAGACCTGATCGGTCTGCACGAACACGTCGTAGCCGACCATGATGGTCTCGAGTATCCGGCGGTTGGCCAGCATGGCGGCGGTCGAGATGAACGTGGTCGGCGCGACCAAACCGGCGTATCCGAGTTCGTCGGCAGCGGCTTCGCTCCAATGCGCAGGGTGGAAGTCCTGCACGGCGCGCGCGTACTCGCGAATCTTCTCGCGTCCCACTTCGTAGTAGTCATCCGTGCGATAGCGATATCCCACGAGCTCAGCCACGTCGAACGTTGCTTCCACCAAGCCGCTCCTCATCAAAATTCCTACGGTGCTCGCCACTAGTATCCCCGGAGCCGAATTCACGCCACCGGGGTGCCGATTCTTGTGAAATCCCGATCACACCGGCGGTCGAAGGTCGCCGGGCTTCATTACTGTGGCGTCGTGGGGTGTGCGGAATACGGTCCGGGTGATGTCGTCTATTTTCCGGAGGGGCCGTTCAGCGGTGTCTGTGGGGTCGTGCGGGAAGTCGACGCCCGCCGTGAAGAACTACGCATCGACTTCGGCGAGGGGATCGTTCATCGCGAAGGAGGGGTCCTGCGGGAGCGGCGGCACCGCATGACCGTCGGATTCGACGAGGTCGAGCTGGTCTGAGAAGGCGTCGGCGGGCGCGACGACACCCAGTGGACAGCACGGCTGCGCCGGTTGTGACACCCGACGCGCACCTTGTCTCCGCGGCCGCGATGAGTTTCCCGTGCCCCCGCCGTCCACACAGGCGAAGGACGCGTCCACATCAAGGAGACCTCATGACCGTCAGCCCCGCTTCCGTCGCCCGCACCGTCGATTTTCCCGACGTCAGCCTCTACTACGAGGTCCGAGGGGACGGTCCGCTCATCGTCCTGGCCGGTGCGCCGATGGCCGCCGCGGATTTCGCGCCGCTGGCCGACCTGCTCGCCACCGACCACACCGTGCTCACCCTCGACCCGCGCGGACACGGCGGCAGCGCGCTCACCGATCCGCACCGGGACTCCACGCCCGAACTGCGCGGCGAGGATCTGGCCCGGCTGATCGAGCACCTCGGCATCGGACCGGCGGTGGTCCTCGGGTCGAGCGGCGGCGCGGTGAGCGCGCTGGCCCTGGTCGAGGCCCATCCCGATCTGGTCACCACCGTGGTCGCGCACGAGCCGCCGCTGATCGAGCTGCTCGACGACCGCGCCGAGCTGCGCGCAGGCACCGAGGACATGATCGCCACCTACGGCGCGGGCGATGTACTCGGCGCATTCCGGAAGTTCCTCGCGCAGGCGAACATTCACCTGCCGGAACCGGTGCTCGTGCAAATGTTCGGCGGCGACCGCGATCCGGCCCAGGCGGCTTCCGAGCGCTACTGGTTCGACCACGAACTGCTCGGCACCGTCGGTTGGCGGCCCGATCTGGACACGCTGCGTACGAGCGCGACGCGCATCATCATCGGCATCGGCGCCGACTCCGCCGGACAGCTCTGCGACCGCAGCAGCCGCGCGCTGGCCGCGGCGCTCGGCCTCACACCCACCCTGTTCCCCGGCGATCACACCGGATTCATCGGGGAAACTTCGGCATTCGCCACCTACTTGCGCGGCGTGTTGCGCGCGGGCTGACAGGCTGTCAGCCCGCTGTCGGTGCGCTGTCAGCGCCGGTCGGCATCGTCATGGGCGTTCCACGAAGCGGGAAGGAAACGCCCAATGTCCGGTGTCACGCTGTCCGAGTTCGTCGAAGTGACCGCCACGCAGTTCGGTATCCCCGGTGTCGCGGTCGGGGTGCTGGTCGACGGCCGGGACGTCTTCGCCCGAACAGGCTCTCGCGGAGCTGATCCTCGCGCCGCTCGGGCTGACGAACAGTTTCTTCGCGCAGCACGAGATCACCGCCCGTCGGTTCGCCGAGGGCCACAATGCCGAAGCCGACGGTTCGCTGACGGTCGCGCGGCTGTGGCGGCCGTCGCGAGCGAACAACGCCGGCGGGGGACTGGCATCCTCGGTAACCGACCAATTGCGTTGGGCTCGTTTCCATCTCGGTGACGGCGGCGCGGCACTGCCCACCGATGCCCTGCTCGCCATGCGTCGTCCGACGGTCGCGCTGCGGGCGAGCACACTCGGCGACGCCATCGGCATCGGCTGGTTCCTGCGCGACATCGACGGCGTGCGGACCATCGGTCACGGCGGATCCGGCAACGGGCAATTCGCCGAACTGCTCATCGTCCCCGAACGGGACTTCGCGCTCGTCGTGATGTCGAACGCGGGACCGGAGGGCATCGCCTGCAACAGGCGATCGTGCGCTGGGCGCTCGAGCACCACCTAGGGATCCTCGACCGCGACCCCGAACCGTTGCCCTACGACCCGTCGCGCGCCGCGGAACTGATCGGCGCCTACGCCATCGACGCGATGACCCTCACCATCGCCGCCGACGAGACGGGACTGAACCTCGCCGTCGCGTGAAACCGGAGATTCGCGCGGCATCGGACCAGGAAGTGCCGCCGGACTACCCGGCGGCCGCCATCGGCCTGCTGCCCGGCGACGAATACATCGTCACCGCCGGAGGGCTGCGCGGACACCTCGGTTACTTCTCCCGCGACGAGAGCGGCGCGGTCGTCGGCATCGACCTCGGGGGACGGTTGTTCGCGCGCGTCGGCGCGTGAGCCGATCCCTGCGGACCGACGAGTGACCGCACCATCTTCGGGCCGTCGAACTACGGCAACGGCGCGTACGCCATCATCGAGGCGTTCCCGAACGGCGACCGGCTGTTCAACAGCATCGGCGGTCCGTTCCGGACGAAGCTCGACAAGCAGCGCACGAGAAGGGGGCCCCGGCCGATCATTCGGCCGGGGCCCCACGCGTCGGACGATCAGCGCACGAGGGTGGACGCTTGCTCGGCCAGATCGAGCAGCCACTGCGGCAACAGACCGAGCACGATGGTGGCCGCGGCGGTGAGCAGAACGATCGCCCGGGTGAGCGGGGGAGTGACCACCACCGGGGCGTCGGACGGGGAATCGGTGAAGAACATCAGCACGATCACGCGGATATAGAAGAACGCCGCGATGGCACTCGAGATGACGCCGATGATCACCAGCGTGACGGCATCGCCGGACACGGCCGCCTCGAACACGGCGAACTTGCTGACGAACCCGCTGGTGAGCGGCAGACCGGCGAAGGAAAGCAGCAGCAGCGCGAACACCGCGCCCAGCCACGGGGAACGACGGCCGAGCCCGGACCACCGCGCCAGCGCCGTCGCCTCCTCACCATCGGTTTCGCGGACCAGGCTCACCACCGCGAACGCGCCGAGGGTGCCCAAGCCGTAGGCGACCAGATAGAACAGCACCGCCGCGATGCCCGCCTCGTTGGCGGCCACCAGGCCGACGATGATGAAACCGGCGTGTGCGACCGACGAATACGCCAGCATCCGCTTCACATCGGTCTGGGTCACCGCGAGCACCGCGCCGACGACCATCGTCGCGATCGCGACCGCCGCGAGCACCGGCCGCCAGTCGTCCCGCAACCCCGGCACCGCGATCTGCAGAATGCGCAGCATCGCGCCGACCGCCGCGATCTTGGTCGCGGCCGCCATGAACGCGGTGATCGGCGTCGGTGCGCCCTGATAGACGTCGGGCACCCAGGACTGGAACGGCACCGCGCCGATCTTGAACAGCAGTCCGACCGCCAGCATCGCCAGGCCGAGCAGGGCCAGCATCGCCTCGGACGGATGCGCGGCGATCGCGTCGGCGATCCCGCCGAGCCGCACGGTGCCCGCCTGGCCGTACAGCAGCGCGACGCCGTAGAGGAAGAACGCCGACGAAAACGCCCCGAGCAGGAAGTATTTCAGCGCCGCCTCCTGCGAGAGCAGCCGCTGGCGCCGCGCCAGTCCGCACAACAGGTACAGCGGGAGCGACAGCACCTCCAGCGCGACGAACATGGTCAGCAGGTCGTTCGAGGCGGGGAAGAGCATGAGGCCGCCGACCGCGAGCAGCGTGAGCGGGAAGACCTCGGTGGTTGCGATACCCGCGCGGATCGCGGCCCGCTCGTCGGCGCTGCCGGGAACCGCCGACGCCTGCGGCGTGAACGCGTCCGCGCCGCGCCCCACGGTCGCCGCGGCCAGGCTCCAGGTGCCCGGCCCCGATCGCGCCTGCGTGCGTGGCTGCCCGCCGCGTTCCGCGATGAACAGCACCCCGAGGATCGACACCACCAAAATGGTGCCCTGCAGGAACAAGGTCACACCGTCGACCGCCACGGCGCCCGCTACTGCGGTGGACTCCGTGCCCGCCAGGCGGACGACGGCCGCCAGTGCGGCGGCGAGACCGGCCAGGCTCAGTATCAGCTGGGTGCCGTAGCGATACCGGCGCGCGACGAACGCCTCGACCAGCACCGCGGCGACGCCGACACCGAACACGATGAGCATCGGGGAGAGCAAGCCGTATTCGATGCTCGGCGTGGCCACGGTCGCGGCGAGGGGGATCGGATGCGTGGTCACTTGTGCCCGCCTTCCTGAAGATTCGCCGCGCCTGCCTCGGGCGCCGGAACCGTCGGCGCGGGATCGTGGCGGCCGATGGTGGTCAGGGTCTGGCTCACCGCCGGATCGATGAAGTCCAGCACCGGTTTCGGATAGAGGCCGAGGAACAGCAGGGCCGCGATGAGCGGCGCGACGACGGCCAGCTCACGGGGCACCAGATCGTAGAGGTTCTCGTTGCCCTTCTTGACCGGGCCGGTCATCATCCGCTGGTACAGCCAGAGCACGTAGACCGCGGCGAGCACCAGCGCGCTGACAGCGACGATCGCGGCCACCTGGTAGCGGGTGAAAGTGCCGATCAGCACGAGGAATTCGCTGACGAAAGGAGCAAGGCCGGGCAGCGACAGCGTCGCCAGACCGGCGATCAGGAACGTTCCGGCGAGTACCGGCGCCACCTTCTGCACCCCGCCGTACTCGGCGATGACCCTGGTGCCGCGCCGCGAGACGAGGAACCCGGCGATCAAGAACAGCGCGGCCGTGGAGATGCCGTGGTTGATCATGTAGAGCGTGGCGCCGGTCTGCCCCTGACTGGTCATGGCGAAGATGCCGAGGATGATGAAGCCGAAGTGCGAGATCGAGGTGTAGGCGATCAGCCGCATCACATCGGTCTGGCCGATCGCCAGCAGCGCACCGTAGACGATGCCGATCACCGCGAGCGTGATCACCAGCGGCGCATAGGTTCCCGATGCGTCGGGGAACAGCGGCAGGCAGTAGCGCAGCATGCCGAAGGTGCCCACCTTGTCGACCACCGCCATCATCAGCACCGCGCTGGACGGTGTGGCGGCGACAGCGGCGTCGGGCAGCCAGGTGTGCAGCGGCCAGAGCGGAGCCTTCACGGCGAAGGCGAACATGAACCCGAGGAACAGCGCGTTGAGCACCGCGGGACCCGCACCGAGCGCACCGGAGTTGGCGGCCGCGACCACGGTGCGGAAGTCGAAAGTGCCCGCACCGTTGGCGCCGAGGCTGTCGCGCGCCGTCACCACGTAGAGACCGATCACCGCGGCCAGCATGATCAGCCCGCCGAACAGGTTGTACAGCAGGAACTTCACCGCCGCCCGCGAGCGCTGCTGGCGCAGCTGCACATCCGCCGTCCGCGGTCCGAAGCCGCCGATGAGGAAGTACATCGGGATGAGCATCGCCTCGAAGAACACGTAGAACAGCAGGATGTCCAGCGCCACGAAGGAGACCAGCACCATCGCCTCGACGAGCAGGATCAGCGCCATATAGGTGTGCGCCACCCGCTTGCCGGAGCCCGCCGCGCGATCGTCGTGCCAGCCCGCCAAGATCAGCAGCGGCATCAGCGCGGCGGTGAGCAGCACCAGAACCAGCGCGATGCCGTCGAGGCCGAGGGTGTATCCGGCGCCGAAAGACGGGATCCACTCGTGCGATTCGACGAACTGGTACTGCTCCCCGCCTGGATCGAAACGCACCGCGAGCGCGACGGCCACCACCAGCGCCGCCAGCGAGAAGGTCAGTGCCACACCGCGCGCCAGTACCCGCCGCGTCGCGGGCAACACCAGCACGACGACCGCGCCGACGACCGGAAGCAGCCAGAGGGTGCTCAACCAGGGATATGTAGTCACCAGATCCTCACCGCCAGCAGGGCGGCGGCCACCAGGGCCGCGCCGGTGAACATGGACAGGGCGTAGGACCGCACGAATCCGGACTGGACCCGGCGGACGCGGGCCGAGAGCCCGCCGATCAGCGCGGCCGTACCGTTGACGATGCCGTCGATGCCGCGGTTGTCGACGAACACCAGCGACCGGGTGAGGTGCTGGCCGGGCCGCATGAACACGCCCTCGTTGACCGCGTCGCCGTAGAGATCGTTGCGAGCCGCGACGGTCAGCACGGACACGTCCTCCGGCGCGGTTTCCGGGATCTCACGCTGCACGTACTGGTTGTAGGCGACGGCGACGCCGACCACGACGACGCCGAGCGCGAGGGCGGTGACCACGCCCGCGGGCACGACCTCCTCGCCGTGGTGCGCGCCGACCACCGGCTCCAGCCAGTTCACCAGCGCGTCGCCGAACACGAACACCAGGCCGGAGGCGAGCGAGCCGATGGCGAGCAGGATCATCGGACCGGTCATGACCATCGGCGCCTCGTGCGGATGGGTGTCCGGCTTCCAGCGGCGCTCGCCGAAGAAGGTCATCAGCATCACCCGCGTCATGTAGAACGCGGTGAGTCCCGCGCCCAGCAGGGCGGCCGTGCCGAGCGCCAGACCAGCCGCGCCGCCCTCGCCGAAGGCCACCTCGATGATCTTGTCCTTGGAGAAGAAGCCCGCGAACGGCGGCACGCCGATGATGGCGAGGTAGCCGATACCGAAGGTGACGTAGGTGATCGGGAGCAGCTTGCGCAGTCCGCCGTAGTGGCGCATGTCGACTTCGTCGTTCATCGCGTGCATCACCGAACCCGCGCCGAGGAAGAGTCCCGCCTTGAAGAAGCCGTGGGTGAGCAGGTGCATGATCGCGAAGGCGTAGCCGGCCGGGCCGAGGCCCGCGGCGAGGACCATGTACCCGATCTGGCTCATGGTGGACGCGGCCAGCGCCTTCTTGATGTCGTCCTTGGCGCAGCCGACGATCGCGCCGAACAGCAGCGTCACCGCGCCGACCAGCACCACTGCCAGCTGGGCGTTCGGCGCGAGATCGAAGATCGCGTTGGACCGCGCGATCAGGTAGACGCCCGCGGTGACCATGGTGGCGGCGTGGATGAGCGCCGAGACCGGTGTCGGGCCCTCCATCGCGTCACCGAGCCAGGACTGCAGCGGCACCTGCGCCGATTTGCCGCACGCGGCCAGCAGCAGGAACAGGCCGATCGCGGTGAGCGTGCCCTCGCTCGCGCCCGGCGCGGCGGCGAAGACCTCGCCGAAGCCGATCGAGCCGAACGTGGCGAACATCGTCATCATGGCCAGCGCAAGGCCCATGTCGCCGACCCGGTTCACCACGAAGGCCTTCTTGGCGGCCGTTGCGGCGGAAGGCTTTTCGTACCAGAAGCCGATCAGCAGGTAGGACGCGAGACCGACGCCCTCCCAGCCGAGGTAGAGCACCAGGTAGTTGTTGGCCAGCACCAGCAGCAGCATCGCCGCGAGGAACAGGTTGAGGTAGGCGAAGAACCGCCGCCGATCCGGATCGTGGCTCATGTACCCGATCGAATACAGGTGGATCAGCGAGCCGACACCGGTGATCAACAGCGCGAAACACATGGACAGCTGGTCGATCTGGAGACCGAAGTCCACCTGGAGGCCGGTCACCGGCACCCAGCTGAACAGGTCGGCGTGCACGGCTCGCTCGGCGCTCTCGCGCCCGAGCATGACCACGAACGCCCACACGGCCACGCCGAAGGAGGCCAGCGCGGCCAGGCAACCGAGCAGATGGCCCGATTTGTCGGCGGTGCGCCCGAGCAGCAGCAGTACGACGGCCCCGGCCAGCGGCAGCGTGGGCAGCAGCGTCAGTATCGCGGTATCCACGTCAGAACTTCAGCAGGTTGGCGTCGTCGACCGAGGTCGAACGGCGGGCGCGGAAGATGGTCATGATGATGGCCAGGCCGACGACCACCTCGGCCGCGGCGACCACCATCGTGAAGAACGCGAACACCTGGCCGTCCAGGTTCGCGTGCATCCTGGCGAACGTGACGAACGCGAGGTTCACCGCGTTGAGCATCAGCTCGATGCACATGAACACCACGATCGCGTTGCGCCGCAACAGCACTCCGGCCGCGCCGATCGTGAACAGCAGGGCGGACAGGAACAGATAGTTCTCGGGGTTCACCGGGTGCCTTCCTCGTCGGCGTGGTCGTGGCCGTCGGTCTTCGCGTCGCCGGAGCCGGAGCCGACCGAGATGACGGCGGCCTCGGTCAGCGCCCTGGTGCGGCGGTGCCGCAGGATGGTGCTGACCGACAGCTCCTCGAACGAGCCGTCCGGCAGCCGGGCGGGGATGTCCACGGCGTTGTGCCTGGCGTAGACGCCGGGCGTCGGCAGCGGGGTGGCGCGGCTCGTGCCGTCACGGAACCGCCTGCGGGACAGTTCGCGCTGATCCAACCGCGGGCCGAAGCGTTCCCGGTGCGCGAGCACCATGGCGCCGATGGTGGCGGTGATGAGCAGCGCGCCGGTGAGCTCGAAGGCCCACACGTACCGGACGAAGATCAGCTCGGCGAGTTCGCCGATCACGTCGCGCCCGGCGAAACCCGTGGCGGGGAAGCGGATTCCGGAGTTGCGGACGCCGGTGGCGATGCCGGTGACGAACAGGATGCCGAAGCCGAGCCCCACCGCGGCGGCGGCGAAACGCTGGCCGCGCAGGGTTTCCTTCAGCGATTCCGCGGAGTCGACGCCCACCAGCATGAGCACGAACAGGAACAGCATCATCACCGCGCCGGTGTAGACCACGATCTGCACCACACCCAGGAACAGCGCGTCCTGGGCGATGTAGAACACGGCCAGCGTGATCATGGTCGCGGCCAGGCAGATCGCGGAGTGCACGGCCTTGGCCGCGAAAACCATGCCGAGCGCGCCGAGCACAGCGAGCGGGGCCAGTATCCAGAACTGCACGGCCTCACCCGTGGATGTGCGGGTCAGTGGCTCGGCGGCCATCAGTATCGTCACCGCGCCCCTCCTTCCGCGCCTGCTGTCGCGGGCTGCTTCTCGTCGGATTCGGTGGCCGCGCCGGGGACGGTGCCGCGGTAGTAGTCGCCCTCGGTCGTGCCGGGGTGCATGGCGTGCGGCGGCGCGGTCATGCCAGGCTCCAGCGGCGCGAGCAACCGGTCCTTCTCGTAGATGAGGTCGGCCCGGTTGTCGTCGGCGAGTTCGTACTCGTTGGTCATGGTGAGCGCCCTGGTGGGGCAGGCCTCGATGCACAGTCCGCAGCCGATGCAGCGCAGGTAGTTGATCTGATACACGCGGCCGTAGCGTTCTCCGGGGGAGAAGCGCTCGGTCTCGGTGTTGTCGGCGCCTTCGACGTAGATCGCGTCGGCGGGGCATGCCCAAGCGCACAGTTCGCAGCCGATGCACTTCTCCAGCCCGTCGGGATGACGGTTGAGCTGGTGGCGACCGTGATAGCGGGGCGCGGTCGGCACCTTGTGCTCCGGGTAGAACTCGGTGTTCGGCTTCTTGAACATGGTGAGCGCCGTGACCGCGAAACCCGAAAGCGGTTCCAGCGGATGGCCCTTCGTCGCGTCGATGTGGCGGACGTCGGCAGGCATCGGCGGTGTCGGGAAGCCGAGGAAGACGCCGTGGCCGCTCGGCGCGTGCTCGTCCGTCGCGTGCTCGTCGACCAGCGGCGCGGCACCGGGGCGACGCCCGGCCCGCAGGAACATGCCGATCATCATGGCGGTGATCAGTACGCCCGCGACGATCATGGCGGCGGTCGCCCAGGCGAAGCCCTCGTTATCGAGCATCCGTGCCGCGGCGACGAGCATCACCCACAGCAGCGACACCGGAATGAGCAGTTTCCAGCCCAGACCCATGAACTGGTCGTAGCGCAGCCGGGGCAGCGTGCCGCGCAGCCAGATGAACACGAACAGGAACGTCCACACCTTGGCGGTGAACCACAGCAGGCCCCACCATCCCGTGTTCGCGCCCGGCCACATGTTGATCGGCCACGGCGCGTGCCAGCCGCCGAGGAACAGCGTGGTCGCCAGCGCCGAAACCGTTGCCATGTTGACGTATTCGGCCAGCATGAACATGGCGAACTTGAGCGAGGAGTACTCGGTGTGGAAGCCGCCGACCAGTTCGCCCTCGGCCTCGGGAAGGTCGAACGGGGCACGGTTGGTCTCGCCGACCATCGACACGCAGTAGATCAGGAACGAGGGCAGCAGCAGGAAGACGTACCAGGTGCCGTACTGGGCGGCGACGATGCCGGAGGTGGCCATGGTGCCCGCGTGCAGGAACACCGCGGCGAAGCACAGCGCCATCGCGATCTCGTACGAGATGACCTGCGCCGTCGAACGCAGGCCGCCGAGCAGCGGGTAGGTCGAGCCGGACGCCCAGCCCGCCAGCACGATGCCGTACACGCCGATCGAGGTGATGGCGAGGATGTACAGCACGCCGACCGGCAAGTCGGTCAGTTGCAGCGCGGTGCGCTCGCCGAGGATGGAGACCTCACCACCGAACGGGATCACCGCGAAGGCCATGAAGGCCGGGATGGCCGCGATGATCGGCGCCAGGATGTAGATCGGTTTGTCCACGATGGCGGGGACGATGTCCTCTTTCAGTGCCATCTTCACGCCGTCGGCGATGCTCTGCAGCGAGCCTTTGGGACCGACCCGGTTCGGGCCGATGCGCATCTGCATGCGCGCCACGATCTTTCGTTCCGCCAGCACCGCGATCATCGGGGTGAGCAGCAAGAAGACGAAGATCGCCACGGATTTCGCGATGACGAGCCACAGGGGATCGTGGCCGAAGAGGGCGAGCGTGTCAGAACCGGCGGCGGTAGCTTGCGTAGCCACGGAGGGCCCCACGGTCGCCGTGACGAACAGAGCCGGATCACTCATGGCGGTGTTCCTTCATCCTCTCGTCGGCGCGGCGTACCTGCACGACGCCGCCCGGCTGGGTGGCCAGTTGTTCGGGCACCGAGCTGCCGGGCGAATTCAGCGGCAGCCAGACCACCCGATCGGGCATCTCGGTGATGAGCAGCGGGAGCGTGAGGGTGCCGCGCTCGGAGCTGACGGTCACCGGATCGTGGTCGGCCGCGCCGATTTCGGCGGCGGTCGCGGGCGAGAGCCGGATCACCGGCGGACGGGCGACACCCGCCAGATTCGGCTCGCCGTCCTGCATCCGGCCCCGGTCGAGCAGCATGCGCCAGCTCGCCAGCACCGCGGCGCCTTGCCCGGGCTGGGTGATCGGATGCGGCCGGTGCGCGGGCGGCGCGACGGGCTGTCCGTCCCATGCGCCGAGCTCCGCGAGCTCGGCGCGGGCCGCCGCGGTGTCGGGCAGGCCGAGGCGCACTCCCATCTCGTCGGCGATGGCGTGCAGCACCCGTTGATCGGAGAGCGGCGCGGCGGTGCGGCGCACGGTGGATTCGCCGAGCGCGGCGTCGAACCGGCGCGGCCTGCCCTCCCAGGTGCGGAAGGTGCCTGACTTCTCCATGGCCGTGGCCACCGGGAAGACCACGTCGGCGCGCTCGGTGACGGCGCTGTGCCGCAATTCCAGGCTGACCACGAAGCGGGCCGCGTCGATGGCGGTCAGCGCGGCGTTGGAGTCGGGCAGATCGGCGATGTCGACGCCACCGACGACGAGCGCGCCGAGTGTGGGTGCGGCGTCCAGGATGGCGGCGGTGTCGCGCCCCGCGGTCACCGGCAGCTCGTCCACGTTCCAGATCGTGCGAACCTGTTGTCTGGCGGAAGGATCCGCCACCGGCCGCCCACCGGGCAGCAAGCCGGGGAGCGCACCCGCTTCGACCGCGCCGCGCTCGCCGGCGCGCCGCGGCACCCAGGCCAGTGCGGCGCCCGTCTCCTCGGCCAACCGGACGGCGGCCGACAGCGCACCGGGCACGCCCGCCATGCGCTCACCGATCATGATCACCGCGCCCGGCGTGCGCAGCCTGCCCGCGGCCGCGACCACGGCCTCGAATTCCGGTCCGCCGAACGGGATCTCGCCCGTGCGCAGCGCATCCATGAGGTGCGGCTCGGCTCCGGGCACAGCCGGGATCAGCGTGCCCGACATGCGTTCCAGTCCGCGCGAGGCGTACGGCGCCAGCGAGTAGACGGGCACGCCGCTCTTGCGGGCGGCCTTGCGCAGCCGCAGGTAGACGATCGGGGACTCCTCCTCCGGCTCGAAGCCGACGAGCAGCACGATCGATGCCCGCTCCAGGCGGTCGTAGTCGACGGTGACGCCCTGGCCCGCCACCCTGGCCGCGAGGAAATCGGCCTCCTCCGCCGAGTGCGCGCGGCTACGGAAGTCGATGTCGTTGGTGCCCAAGGCGATTCGCGCGAACTTCGAGTAGGCGTAGGCGTCCTCCTCGGTCACCCGCCCGCCGACGAGCACACCGGCGCTGCCGTGCGCGGCCGCCAGCCCCTCGGCGGCCGCGGCGAGCGCTTCGGACCAGGACGCGGGATGCAGACTGCCGTCCCATCCGCGCACCAGCGGGGTGGTGAGGCGATCGCGCTCGGTGGCGTAGGCGAAGGCCCAGCGCCCCTTGTCGCAGTTCCATTCCTCGTTGACCTGAGGGTCGTCGCCCGCGAGCCTGCGCAGCACTTTGCCGCGGCGGTGATCGGTGCGCTGCGCGCAGCCCGAGGCGCAGTGCTCGCACACGCTGGGACTGGAGACCAGATCGAAGGGGCGGGCGCGGAACCGGTAGCTGGTGCCGGTGAGCGCGCCGACCGGGCAGATCTGCACCGCGTTGCCGGAGAAGTACGAGTCGAACGGCTCGGCCTGGGCGGTGCCGACCTGTTCGAGCGCGCCGCGGTCCATCAGCTCGATGAACGGGTCGCCCGCGACCTGCTGGGAGAACCGGGTGCAGCGGGCGCACAGCACGCAGCGTTCCCGGTCGAGCAGCACGGCCGTGGACAACGGAATCGGCTTGGGATAGGTGCGTTTCACGCCGTCGAACCGGGTCTCCGGGCGGCCGGAGGACATGGCCTGGTTCTGCAGCGGACACTCGCCGCCCTTGTCGCAGACCGGGCAGTCCAGGGGATGGTTGATCAGCAGCAGCTCCATCACCCCCTCCTGCGCGCGCTCGGCGGCGGGCGAGGTGAGCTGGGTGCGCACGATCATGCCGTCGGCCACGGTCTGGGTGCAGGACGCGACCGGCTTGCGCTGGCCTTCCACGTCGACGAGGCATTGGCGGCAGGCGCCGACCGGTTCCAGCAGCGGATGGTCGCAGAAGCGCGGAATCTGGATGCCGATCAATTCCGCGGCGCGGATCACCAGGGTCCCCGCGGGCACGCTCACGGACGTGCCGTCGATGACGACGGTGACGAGCTCGGCGTTCGCGAGCTCGCTGGTATCGCTGTTCACTGTCGCCGTCATCGTGCCCCTTCTCCTGCCTCGGCCCAGGCCGTCGAGCGCGCGGGATCGAACGGGCAGCCGCCCGAGCGCAGATGTTCGATGTACTCGTCGCGGAAGTACTTCAGCGAGGAGAGAATCGGGCTGGCCGCGCCGTCGCCGAGCGCGCAGAACGATTTGCCGTTGATGCTGTCGCTGATGTCGAGCAGCTTGTCCAGATCCGATTCGGTGCCGCGGCCCTCCTCCACTCGCTTCAGCAGCTGGACGAGCCAGTAGGTGCCCTCACGGCAGGGCGTGCATTTGCCGCAGGACTCGTGGGCGTAGAACTCGGTCCAGCGCAGCACCGCGCGCACCACGCAGGTGGTGTCGTCGAAGATCTGTAAAGCCTTGGTGCCCAACATGGATCCGGCGCCCATGACGCCCTCGTAGTCGAGCGGCACGTCCAGGTGCTCCTCGGTGAACAGCGGGGTGGACGAGCCGCCCGGCGTCCAGAACTTCACCCGGTGGCCGACGCGTACGCCGCCCGCGTAGTCGAGCAGCTCACGCAGCGTGATGCCGAGCGGCGCCTCGTACTGGCCTGGCCTGGCCACGTGGCCGGACAACGAATACAGGGTGAAGCCGGGCGACTTCTCGCTGCCCATCGAGCGGAACCAGCTCGTGCCGTTGAGGATGATGGGCGGCACGCTGGCGATCGACTCCACGTTGTTGACCACTGTCGGGCAGGCGTAGAGGCCGGCGACGGCCGGGAACGGCGGCCGCAGCCTCGGCTGGCCGCGGCGACCCTCCAGCGAGTCGAGCAGCGCGGTCTCCTCGCCGCAGATGTAAGCGCCGGCGCCGGCGTGCACGATCAGATTCAGGCTGTACCCGGAGCCGAGGATGTCGCGGCCCAGATAGCCCGCTTCGTACGCCTGGGCGACCGCGGCCTGCAACCGGCGCAGCACCGGAACCACTTCGCCGCGTACGTAGATGAAGGCGGTCGCGGCGCGGATGGCGTAGGCGGCGATGACGACGCCCTCGATCAGCGCGTGCGGCGTGGCCAGCATGAGCGGAATGTCTTTGCAGGTGCCGGGTTCCGACTCGTCGGCGTTCACGACCAGGTAGTGCGGTTTCACCGCGCCGTCGGGGCCGGGACCCTGCGGGATGAAGCTCCACTTCATACCGGTCGGGAAGCCCGCGCCGCCGCGGCCGCGCAGTCCGGCGTCCTTGACGGTCTGGATGACCTGGTCCGGTTCCATGCGCAACGCCTTGCGCAGCGCCTGGTAGCCGTCGTGCCTGCGGTAGGTGTCGATGGTCCAGGACCGCGGGTCGTCCCAGTGCTTGGTGAGCACCGGTGTCAGTGCGGTCATCGCAGCTCCTCCCCGTCCGGCCGCGGCGCGTGCATCTCGAGGTCGTTGGCCACCCGCAGACCGGCCACGGTCGGCGCGCCCGCCGCCCCGTCGAGCACGCCGGGACGTTCGTCGGGGAAGCCCGCCAGGATTCGCGCGGTCTCCCGGAATGTGCACAGCGGCGCGCCGCGGGTCGGTGTCACCTGCTTCCCCGCACGCAGCGCGTCGACCAGAGCGCGGGCCGATTCCGGCGTCTGGTTGTCGAAGAACTCCCAGTTCACCATCACGACCGGCGCGAAATCGCAGGCGGCGTTGCACTCGATGTGCTCGAGGGTGATCGACCCGTCCTCGGTGGTCTCGCCGTGGCGCAGGCCGAGGTGGGTCTCCAGCGCTGCCAGGATCGCGTCGCCGCCCATGACCGCGCAGAGCGTGTTGGTGCACACGCCGACGTGGTAGTCGCCGGTGGGCATGCGCCGGAACATGGAGTAGAAGGTGGCCACCGCGGTCACCTCCGCGCCGGTGAGGCCGAGCTGGTCGGCGCAGAACTCGATGCCCGTGCCCGAGACGTGACCCTCTTCGGCCTGCACCAGGTGCAGCAGCGGCAGCAGCGCCGAGCGCGGGTGCGGGTAGCGGGCGATGATCTCCGCCGCGTCGGTCGCCAGCCGCTCGCGCACGTAGGGCGGGAAGGGCTCCGGCCGCGCGGAGAGCTTCAGCAGGATTTCGGTCATCGGTCGACACCACCCATCACCGGGTCGATGCTGGCGACGGAGGCGATGACGTCGGCGACCATGCCGCCCTCGCACATCGCCGCCACCGCTTGCAGATTCGTGAACGAGGGATCGCGGTAGTGCACGCGGTAGGGCCGGGTGCCCCCGTCGCTGACCATGTGCACGCCCAGCTCGCCGCGCGGCGATTCGACCGCGATGTACACCTGACCCGCCGGCACGCGGATGCCCTCGGTGACCAGCTTGAAGTGGTGGATGAGGCCCTCCATCGACGTGCCCATGATGCGGCCGATGTGCTTGGGGGAGTTGCCGAGTCCGTCGGGGCCCAGCTGCAGGTCGGCGGGCCAGGCCAGCTTCTTGTCCTCGATCATCACCGGTCCGGGCCGCAGCTTGTCCAGGCACTGCTCGACGATCTTGAGCGATTCCTTCATCTCCTCCACCCGGATCAGGTAGCGGCCGTAGCAGTCGCAGCCGGTGGTGGTGGGAACGTCGAATTCGTAGTTCTCGTAACCGCAATAGGGCTGCGCCTTGCGCAGGTCCAGCGGCAGGCCGGTGGCGCGCAGCACCGGGCCGGTGATGCCGAGAGCCATGCATCCGGTCAGGTCGAGGTAGCCGATGTCCTGGGTGCGCGCCTTCCAGATGGGGTTCTGGGTGAGCAGATGCTCCATGTCGCGCAAGCGTTTCGGCAAGAGGGCAAGCAGCTCGCGGACCTTGGTGACGCCGTCCTCCGGCAGGTCCTGGGCCAGGCCGCCGGGGCGGATGTAGGCGTGGTTCATCCGCAGACCGGTGATGGTCTCGAAGACGTCCAGGATGAGTTCGCGCTCCCTGAATCCGAACAGCATCGGGGTGAGCGCGCCCAGTTCCATGCCGCCGGTGGCCAGCGCGACCAGGTGCGAGGAGATCCGGTTCAGCTCCATCAGCAGCACCCGGATGACGGTGGCGCGTTCGGGGATCTGCTCGGTGACGTCGAGCAGCTTCTCCACGCCGAGGCAGTACGCCGTCTCGTTGAAGAACGGGGACAGATAGTCCATCCGGGTCACGAAGGTGACGCCCTGCGTCCAGTTGCGGAACTCGAGATTCTTCTCGATGCCGGTGTGCAGGTAGCCGATGCCGCAGCGAGCCTCGGTGACGGTCTCGCCCTCGATCTCCAGGATGATGCGCAGCACGCCGTGCGTTGACGGGTGCTGCGGCCCCATGTTGACGACGATGCGTTCTTCGCCCGCGCCCTCGAGGGTTTCGGTGACGGTGTCCCAGTCCTGACCGGCGACGGTGACGACGGTCGGCTCCGATGGGTTCACGGCGTGCTCCCGCTTTCGGTCAGCAGCGGGTTCGCGCCCGGAGTCCGTGGTGTCGACGCCGGGCTGAGTATCGATGTCGTTCACTAGCTGTACGCCCTCCGCTCGTCGGGCGGCGGGATGCGCGCGCCCTTGTATTCGACCGGGATCCCGCCGAGCGGGTAGTCCTTGCGCTGGGGGTGGCCACGCCAGTCGTCGGGCATGGCGATGCGGGTCAGCGACGGATGACCGTCGAAGAGGATGCCGAAGAAGTCGTAGGTCTCCCGCTCGTGCCAGTCGGTGGTGGGGTACACCGAGTACAGCGACGGGATGTGCGGATCGGCGTCGGGCGCCGAGGCTTCGACGCGCAGCCTTCGGCTGTGGGTGACCGACATCAGGTGGTACACCGCGTGCAGTTCGCGGCCGGTGTCGTGCGGGTAGTGCACGCCGTTGACGCCGAGGCACAGTTCGAAACGCAGTGCGGCGTCGTCGCGCAACGCCTGCGCGACGCGCGGCAGGTGCTCCCTGCGCACGTGCAGGGTGAGTTCGCCGCGGAAGACGACGATCTTCTCGATCGCGGTCTCGAACGGGGTTCCGGTGGCTGCCAGCGCGGTCCGCAGCGCGTCGACGAGTTCGTCGAAGTAGCCGCCGTAGGGCGCCGGCGTGCTGCCGGGGAGGGTGACGGGACGGACCAGGCGACCGTAACCGGACGTGTCGCCGGTGCCGGAGATCCCGAACATGCCGCGGCGCACGCCGATGACCTCCTCGCCCGCCGGCTCGGGTTCGGCCTCCGGTGGCAGCGTGCCCTCGGGCCCCGCGGTCGCGGCGGCGTCGATTTCCGACTGAGGCGTGCTGGTTTCGGTGTTCTCGGGGGAGTCGAAGGTCATCGCAGCAGACCCTCCATCCGAATGGTCGGGGTCGATGCGAGCGCCGCTTGCTCGGCGGCGCGGATCGCCTCTTCGCGGTTGACGCCGAGCGGCATCTGCTGAATCTTCGCGTGCAGTGCCAGGATCGCGTTCAACAGCATTTCCGGGCGCGGTGGGCAGCCGGGCAGGTAGATGTCGACCGGCACCACATGGTCGACGCCCTGCACGATGGCGTAGTTGTTGAACATGCCGCCGGAGGAGGCGCAGACGCCCATGGCGAGCACCCATTTCGGCTCGGTCATCTGGTCGTAGACCTGCCGGAGCACCGGCGCCATCTTCTGGCTGACGCGGCCCGCGACGATCATCAGATCGGCCTGGCGCGGCGAGGCGCGGAAGGCCTCCATGCCGAAGCGGGCGATGTCGAATCGTCCTGCGCCGGTGGCCATCATCTCGATGGCGCAGCAGGCGAGACCGAAAGTGGCAGGCCACAACGAACCCTTGCGCAGATATCCGGCGAAATCCTCCACCGTGCTCAGCAGAAAGCCGCTGGGCAGTTTTTCCTCGAGACCCATTTCCGACTAACTCTCACTTCCACTGTGCGGGTGAAACCTGGTGGCGATCAGTCCCAGCTGAGTCCGCCGCGGCGCCACTCGTAGGCGTAGGCGACCGAGACGTTGAAGATGAACAGCGCCATCGCGGCGAGACCGAAGACACCGAGCGCGTCGAAGTGGACGGCCCACGGGTAGAGGAACACGATCTCGATGTCGAAGATGATGAACAGCATGGCGGTGAGGTAGTACTTCACCGGAAAGCGCTGTCCGGTAACGTTTCCCGGCCCGCCCGCGACGGCGTGCGGAGTGGGCTCGATGCCGCACTCGTAGGCCTCCAGCTTGGCCCTGTTGTAGCGCTTCGGCCCGATCAGAGCGGCCAAGAGGATGGAAAAGACCGCGAATGCCGCGGCGACCGCGCCGAGCACCAGGGTCGGCAACTCCATGTTCACGACTGCACTTCCCCTCCTGCGAGCCCGGGGCTCCCTCGACGGCGGCTGGTGGCAGCTTCCGAGGCGGGCTGACGTCGTTGTCCGCCTTGGCCAGACTCGCCCCATGGCCTCGCTCGGCGGGCCGTGCGCCAGGGAGATCGGACTCGGCCGGTCTCATACCTGCGCTCTCGCCCATGTGAGCTACGGCACAGCCTACAACTGATACGACTGGCCGCGACTCCTTTGGGCCCGAATGTTTGATCGAATTCAGAACTACGATTTATGACTGATGTGGGGTAATCGACCGCCTTCGTCACGTGACGAACGGGACCGTTGTCCCAGCTGCGCGGGCACGGCGAAGCTACCGACGGGTATCGACAGTGCCGATGAGTTGCTCGCGCCGGTGGCGGCGCCCCGTTCGACGAACTCGCGTCCGCGGTGATTGCCGGACGCTATTGGTGACGATTGCTAATCGGTCGCCGGGCGGGCGTACGCGCGCTCTGGCAACCCGATGATGACGTTCATCGATGAATCAGGCGGCGGTGCGGTTGCGCAGCAGCGTGACGACGGCCTCGGTGAGCCGGATCGGATCGATCGGATGCGCGACCGCGGCCTCGGCCCGCGACCAGGTCGCCAGCCAGGCGTCGTCGGGACGACCGGTGAGCACCAGCACCGGAGGGCACTGCGTGATCTCGTCCTTGAGCTGCTTGGCGATGCCGAGCCCGCCCGCGGGCGTCGATTCGCCGTCGAGGATGGCGAGGTCGATGCCGCCCTCGTCCATCCGCTCGATGACCACCGGTGCGGTGGCCACCTCGAGGTAGTCGAGATCGGGTAGCTCTGGGTGCGGGTGTCTGCCCAGCGCCAGCATCACCTGGCGCCGGGTATCGGCGTCGTTGCTGTAGACCAGCACCCGCAGCGGGGTGGAACGAGTCGCGTCGGCCACGCAGGGATGGTACGTCCGGTGCGGTCCGCGCCGTGGCAGGTTCGCGCAGATCGGTGCCCGCGTCGTCGCGAACGAGCCATGAGAGGACAAGGTAATCGCAAGCGGCCCATAAGAATTTGGCGGTAGCATCCGGCGAATGCGGGGAGATCTCACCCCGGTCCTCGTCGACACCGACGTCTGGACCGACGACATGCTTGGCCAGGCCGGGATACCGGTCATCGACGTACCGTTCGTGACGATCGGCAGCGGAATCGGGTCGTTCATCGCCTTCGACACCCTCCGGATCTACGGCGTCCCCGCGCGGTCGATCGCGGTGCTCGGCCCGCAGGACGTGCCGTGGTCCGGATACGAGTATTTGACGCGGGTGTCGCAGATTCCGCGCGCCGAGCGACTGCGCAGCGATTCCGGCAGCACTCCCGAGAACATCTGGGGCTTCCCGTCGTACGCGGTGCGCGAGGCGATTGCCGACAAGTCGCCGGCTGCGCTGTGGAACGTGCTCACCGAGCCGATTCTCACCAACTACTACACGCCGCGTGCCGGGCAGGTGTTCGCCGCGATGGAGCGCGAGTACCACCGCGTCGACTACCCGCGTTCGCTCTACAAAGGTCAGGTCAGGATGGTGCGCAAGCGCCACGGCGGCGGCTACTACACCATCCTGACGCCGCCCGACGGTGCGACTCCGACCAAGCGGGTGGCCTTCCGCAGCACGTATGTCCATGTGGCCGTCGGCTATCCTGGCCTGCGGTTGCTGCCCGACCTGCAGGCCTACCGTGAGCGCTTCCGCGACCCCACCCGGGTGGTGAACGCGTACGAACCGCACGAGCACGTGTATCAGGCGTTGCAGCGAAGACCGGGGACGGTCATGATCCGTGGTGCCGGGATCGTGGCGAGCCGCGTCTTACAGCGATTGATCGACGATCGCGACAAGCACCGGCTCAACACCCAGATTCTGCATCTGTTCCGCACCTACGTCGCCGGTTCGCACGGGCCGAGCGTGTTCATGCGTCGTAAGGGCGCCGACGGATGGGCCTACCAGGGATTCAACTGGCCGAAGGGCGCCTGGGGCGGACAGCTCAAAGCGAAGCTGCGCGGACTGGAAGGGGAGGAGCGCGCCGCGCTGTACAAGATGCTCGGCGGCACCAACACTCCGGTGCGCAAGAGCTGGCAGGAGCAACTGAAGCGCGGCCGGGCCCAGGGCTGGTACCAGGTAATGGCGGGGAGCGCCCGCGATCTGCGCCCTGCCGAGGGGAGGGCGGGCGTGGTGACCACCATCGAGCCGGACGCGCAGGCTCCCTTGCCTTTTCGGCCGCCGACGCAACCGTTCGAGACCCACGCCGACTACATCATCGACTGCACCGGTCTAGAGGCCGACATCCGCGAACACCGGCTGCTCGCAGACCTGCTCGACCATGCGGGGGCGGGCCGCAACCCGGTCGGCAGGCTGGACGTGGACCGCACGTTCGAGCTGATCGGCACCCGCAGCGGCGCGGGGCGGATGTATGCCGCGGGCAGCGCGACGCTCGGCGGCTACTACGCGGGCGTCGACTCGTTCCTGGGCCTGCAATACGCCGCACTGGAAATGGCGGACGACCTCGCCGCGCTCGGATTCTGCCCGCGCCTCGGCCCGCTGCGCTCGGCGCGGCAGTGGTGGCTGTGGGTCAACGACAAGAAGATCTGACCGATGACTCCCACATTGAACGGGCGAATCCAGACCCGTGTGTTCGTGCTCGGTGCGCTCGGCCTGCTGGTGGCGCTGTTCATCACGCCGCTGCTGCCGACCGGGTCGCTCTCGCTCGGGCAGTCGTATCGGGTGACGCTGTCGGTGCTGCTCGCGGTGATCCTGGTCGGCGTGCTCTGGGAGCTGCTGTACCACTTTCTCCAGCAATTCCGATGGGAGAAGGACTGGCCGACGTTGTTCGGGCTGCTGACGATCGTGAACGAGGGGCTGCTGATCTGGCTCCTGCTGCGCACCACAACGATCGTGCTGCCCGAGCATCTGCGGCCTTCGGCGGCGGCGTTCCTGATCCACTTCGTGGTCACCTGGATCGTGTTCTGGCTCTTCGTGAACGGGCCGATCCGGTTGTTCTTCCACCGCTGGCGGTACAACGGAGGCAGGTTCCTGTAAGGGGCGGCGCGCCGGCCCGAACGGGAACGGACGCCGCGAAGGAGGGTGGCGGTGACGGATCCGCAGGTCGAGGTGCTGCCCGGCACGCATCTGGTGGCGTGCCGCGACGGAGTGGTCGTCGTGGTGGCCAATCGGGACGACGTGACGGCGACCGGGGACACGGCGGCCGGTGCGGTGTTGACCGCGCTGTGCGGCCTGGTCGACGAGGCCGCCGCCACGGAGAACAAACGCACCGGGCGCATGTTCGCGCGGCTTGCCACCACCTGGCTGATGGGGCTCGACGACGAGGACGCCGTCGAGTTCGGTGTGCTCACCCCGTGCGCGAGCGGGCTGGCGGTGTTCCTGCACGGCGGCGTCAGCGCGGTGTTGACTGTCGGAGACCGCTCGGAGGTGCTGCGCGGCAGCGATGCCGGTTTCACCGTCGACCGGGTGGTGATTCCCGCGCCCGCGATCGGGGCGGGATTGTTCGTCGACGAGGCGGATGCGGCGAGCGAGTTGCCGGGGATTCGCGGACTGTGCACGCTGGCGGCGGGTTCCGTTCCTGGCTCGGGTGCTGTGCTCTGGTACGGGCAACCGGTGCGGAAAGTGCCCGTGGTGAAACGAGGCCGGCCGTCGGCGCTTCCCGGGGCCGACGGCGCCCGGCCGGTGCCGCCGCGTTCCGTGCCGCGGAACCCGCCTGCGCCGCCGACCACGGACATCGACCTCGAGGAGACGATGGCGCCGAGCGCCGCGATCGACGACGAGACCGCGGTGCCGCGAACGTCCGGCCAAGGCGGATCCGGGTTGATCGACGGCACGCGCGGGCGGGCGGTCTCGGAACCGCGCCGCGAAACCGTACCTCCACCGAGTCGTGGGTCGGCGCCATCGCCGGGGCAGGCGATTGTCAAGGGGTACAAGTGCGCTCGCCGCCACCACAACGATCCCAGGGTCTCGTTCTGCGCGGTCTGCGGCATCCGCATGGACCAGCTCACCTGCGTCCTCACCGACGGCGTTCGCCCGCCGCTGGGTCTGCTGCTGCTCGACGACGGCACTTCCTACGTCCTCGACTCCGACTGCGTACTGGGTCGTGAACCGGACCACTCCGAGGCGGTGTGCCGCGGCGCCCGCCCCATCCGCCTGGACGACGCCTCCGGCGGCATGTCCCGCACCCACGCCGAGATCCGTTTGAAGGACTGGGATGTCACCGTGGTGGACAGTGGCTCCGCGAACGGCACCCACATCCGTCAACCGGGCCAGGACTGGACCCGCGCCATTCCCGGCCACCCGGTGATCCTTCAGCCCGGCGCGCAAATCCTCCTCGGCGGCCGCACCGCCACCTTCGACTCCCAGCACGGGCAGGTGTGACGGTCAGCCGGGGTGGAAGGCGTCTTCGCCGACCTCGGCACGGTCCATGATGTGCGCGAGGAACAGGAGGGTGGTAGGGGTCGGGGTGCGGGTGGTGATGGCGTGCCAGGGTCGGTCGAGGGGGGTGCCGTCCACGGGTAGCACGCACAGGGCGCCGGATTCGACGTGATGTTCGACCGCGTCGTTGTGGATCAGGGTGACGCCCAAGCCTTCTCGGGCCGCGGCGAGGACCGCGCCGTGTGAGCCGAGGGTGAGGGTGGGCGGGGTGATCTGGAGTTGGTCGAGCAGGGCGAGGGTGGCGTCGCGGGTACCCGAACCGCGTCCGCGCAGCAGCCAAGTGGAGCGCAGCGGGTCGCGGCAGCGGTCGGGCGCGCCGACTACGACGAGCTGGCTGGCGCGCCGCGCTCGGGTGACCAGGCCCGCGTCCCGCGGCGGGCGGCCCGCGATGACGAGATCCGTTTCGTGGTGCTGCAATTCGACGAACAGGACGTCGCGCGGATGGATGCTCAAGCTCAGCTCGATGTCCGGATAGCGATTGCGGAACTTGGCCAGCGGCCGCAGCAGCACAGATTCGCCCGCGGTGGCCACCACGCCGATGCGCAGACGTCCGATCTCTGCCTGCCGCACCGCGGCGTGCGCCTCTTTCATGAGTCCCAGGATGCTGCGGCAGTATTCGGCGTAGACGCGGCCCGCTTCGGTGAGCGCGATGCCTCGGCCCGCCTTCCTGACGAGCTTCGCGCCCAGCTGTTTCTCGACGTGAGCGACCGCGGCCGACACCGCCGCCTCGGTGACGTGCAGCTGGGTCGCCGCGCGCCGGATGCTGCCCTGGCGGGCGACGACCAGGAATGTTTCCATCCGCGCCGCGCTCACCATACCCATCTATCGACGGTAGCAAACTCAACGAAAACGTTGAGGATTACCAGAAACATTCAAATTGTTTGTGGTCGGTGGCCCGGTCATCCTGGAATTCGCAAGGCGCACAACGCTCCAGGAGGAACGATGGCCGAAGAGACCGAACGGGATCGATGGGATCCGGGCGTCCAGTCCTACGCGTCGATGGGATATTACGCACCGGACTACCAGCCGTCGGACACCGATGTGCTCGCCGTGTTCCGGGTGACGCCGCAGCGCGGCGTCGATCCGATCGAGGCCGCGGCCGCAGTGGCGGGTGAATCATCAACGGCCACTTGGACAGTGGTGTGGACGGACCGGCTCACCGCGCATTCGCGGTATCAGGCCAAGTGCTACCGGATCGACGAGGTTCCTGGCAGGCCGGGGGAGTACTTCGCCTACATCGCCTACGACATCGATTTGTTCGAGGAAGGCTCGATCACGAATCTGACCTCCTCGGTCATCGGAAATGTGTTCGGTTTCAAACCGTTGCTCGCGCTGCGACTGGAGGACATGCGCATTCCGGTGGCGTATGTCAAGACCTTCCAGGGTCCGCCGCACGGCACGGTGATGGAGCGCGAATATCTCAACAAATACGGCAGGCCGCTGCTCGGCGCGACGGTGAAGCCGAAATTGGGTCTGTCCGCGCGCAATTACGGCCGGGTTGTCTACGAGGCGTGCAAGGGCGGGCTCGATTTCACCAAGGACGACGAGAACATCAACTCGCAGCCGTTCATGCGCTGGCGCGACCGGTACCTGTTCGCCATGGAGGGCGTGAACCGCGCCATGTGCGAGACCGGCGAGATCAAGGGCCACTACCTCAACGTCACCGCCGCCACCATGGAGCAGATGTACGAGCGGGCCGAGTTCGCCAAGGAACTCGGCAGCGTGGTCATCATGATGGACCTGACCGTCGGTTACACGGCCATGCAGTCCATGTCGCACTGGGCGCGACGCAACGGCGTGCTGCTGCACCTGCACCGGGCGGGCCACTCCACCTTCACCCGGCAGAAGACGCACGGCGTGAGCTTCCGCGTCCTGGCCAAGTGGTGCAGGCTCATCGGCGTCGATCACCTGCACGCGGGCACCGTGGTCGGCAAGCTGGAGGGCGATCCGGCGACCACCAAGGGGTTCTACGACACCCTGCGGGAGAACCACATTCGCACCGAACCGCGCAACGGCATCTTCTTCGATCAGCACTGGGCGAGCCTGCCCGGCGTGATGCCGGTGGCCTCCGGCGGCATCCACGCCGGCCAGATGCACCAGCTGCTCGACCTGTTCGGCGACGACGTGGTGCTCCAGTTCGGCGGCGGAACCATCGGCCATCCGCTCGGCATCGCGGCGGGCGCCGAGGCCAACCGGGTGGCGCTGGAAGCCGTGGTGAAGGCGCGCAACGAGGGTCGCGACCTGCTGAAGGAGGGGCCGGACGTGCTGCGCAAGGCGGCCGAGATCTGCCGTCCGCTCGACGTCGCGCTGGCGACCTGGGGCGACGTCACCTTCGACTACACCTCCACCGACGCACCCGACGCGGTGCCGACGGCCAGCCGCTGAAAGGCGTTCGCATGTATCTGCGTCACGGAACCTTCTCGTATCTGCCGGATCTCACCGACGCCGAGATCGCCGCGCAAGTGCGCTACGCGCTGCTCAACGGGTGGCCGGTGTCGATCGAGTACACCGACGACCCGCACCCGCGCAACGCGTACTGGGAGATGTGGGGTCTGCCGCTGTTCGATCTGGACGAGCCCGACGGCGTGCTCGCCGAGATCGACGCGTGCCGGGCGACCTTCCCGCGGCACTACATTCGAGTGCTCGCCTACGACGCGGGCTATACCAGGCAGACCACGGCGCTGAGCTTTCTGGTGCAGCGCCCGCCGGACGAGCCCGGCTTCACCCTCACCCGCACCGAGGGCCCCGACCGCGTGCAGACCTACGGACTGCGCGCCTACGCCACCGATCACCGCCAGGGACAGCGGTATGGCGGTTGATCGGAACGGCTCCGGTTTCCGCCTGCACCGGCCGGGTGTCGACGACCCCCGGCCGGTGCGCGCCGCGTCCGGGTCCGAACCCGAGGCGCCCGTCCTCGGCCCGGACGCGACGCTGGATCTGTCGACCGATATCGCGGGCAACGATGTCGAGGACACGCTGGGCAGGCTGGACGCCGAGCTGGTCGGCCTGGCCAATGTGAAGCTGCGGGTGCGCGAGATCGCCGCGCTGCTCTTGATCGACCGGGCCAGGCAGCGGTTCGGGCTCGACGCCTCGCGGCCCACCATGCACATGAGCTTCACCGGCGGTCCAGGGACCGGGAAGACGACGGTGGCGCTGCGCATGGCCGAGATGCTGCACGCGCTCGGTTATATTCGAAAGCCCAAGGTGCACACCGTGACCCGCGACGATCTGGTGGGTCAGTTCATCGGGCACACCGCGCCGAAGACCAAGGAAGCGCTGGCCAAGGCCGCTGGCGGGGTGCTGTTCATCGACGAGGCCTACTACCTGTTCCGGCCGGAGAACGAGCGGGATTACGGGCAGGAGGTCATCGAGATCCTGCTACAGGAGATGGAGAGCGAACGCGGCAGCCTGGTGGTGATCTTCGCCGGCTATCCGGATCGGATGGAGCGGTTCTTCTCGGCCAATCCCGGCCTGTCGTCCCGGGTGGCGCATCACCTCGAGTTCGTCGACTACACCCACGCCGAGCTCATGGCCATCGCCGAGCTGATGGTCGCGCGGGAGAACTTCCGTTTCGATCCGGCCGCGGCCGCGGCGTTCTCGGAGTATCTGGAGCTCCGGATGACCCGCCCGCGCTTCTCCAATGCCCGCAGCGTCCGCAACGCGCTCGACCGGTGCAGGCTGCGCCAGGCCAAACGCCTCGTGGAGCTGCGGCGACCGCTGACGAGAACCGATCTGATCACGCTGACCGACCGGGACGTATACGGCAGCAGCGTGTTCACCGAGAGCGGTGCGAGCGACGGTGCAGCGGAGCGCCGCTCGTCGAACACCACCGAGCAGCCGGACGGGCCGACCGCGAGGGCCCCCGCATGACCGAATGAGCCGCCATGCCAGAAGGACTGAAGACCCTCACCCGCTACACGATCGAGGAGGAGCATCGGCATCCCGGCTCGTCCGGTGAGTTCTCCGCCCTGGTGAACGTCGTGGCGACCGCGACGAAGATCATCGCCAATCAGGTCACCCGCGGCGCGATCGTCGGGTCGCTCGGCGCTTCGGAACCGGACAATCTCCCGCCCACCGTGCACCGCAAGCTCGACGCCATCACCAACGACATCATGGTGTCGGAAACCCAATGGACGGGCCATCTCTCGGCACTGCTCTCCGAGCAGATGTCCGAGGTCCATCCGGTGCCGGACACGCATCGGCGCGGGAAGTACCTGCTGGCCTTCGACCCGTTGGACGGTTCGAGCAATATCGACGTGAACCTGCCCGTCGGCACGATCTTCAGCATCCTGCGGGCGCCGGAGCGGGTGTGGGGGCGGCCCGGCCGCGAGCCGACGGCGGCGGATTTCCTCCAGGCGGGCGCCGAGCAGGTGTGCGCGGGCTTCACGCTCTACGGTCCGGCCACCATGCTGGTGCTGACCACCGGGCGCGGAGTGGACGGTTTCACCCTGGACCGTGAGATCGGCGCGTTCGTGCTGACCCACCCGCGCATGCGAATCCCCGAGGACACTTCGGGTTTCGCGATCAACGCCGCGAACGAGCGGTTCTGGGAACGCCCCGTGCGGCGATACGTGCACGAATGCCTGGACGGCGTCGACGGGCCGCGCGGGCGGGATTTCAACATGCGCTGGGTGGCTTCGCTGGTCGCCGACACATTCCACATCCTCACCCGCGGCGGGGTGTACCTGTATCCGCACGACACCCGCCCGCCCGCGCGGCCCGGTCGGGTGGCGCTGCTGTACGGAGCCAGTCCGATCGCGTTCATCGTGGAGCAGGCGGGCGGGGCGGCGACCACCGGCAACGAGCGGGTGCTCCAGGTGACGCCCGACGACGTGCACCAGCGGGTGCCGTTGATCTTCGGTTCCCGAAACGAGGTCGAGCGCATCGAGCGCTACCACCAGGAGCCCGACGAAGGCCCGAGTTTCGACAGTTCCCTGTTCGGCAACCGGTCGCTGTTCCGCCCCGCCGGTCGCTGACCGCGCGTCGACGCCGTTGTCCGGCAATTCAGGAGGTGCCATGTCGGTCAAACATCCCGTGGTCGCGATCACCGGTTCGTCCGGTGCTGGGACGACCAGCGTCACCAGGACCTTTCAGGAGATCTTCCGCCGCGAGGGGATCAACGCGGCGATCGTGGAGGGCGATTCCTTCCATCGCTACGACCGCAACGAGATGAAACTCGCCATGGCCGAGGCCGAACAGAGCCGCAACGTGCGGTTCTCGCATTTCGGCGAGGAAGCGAATCTGCTGAAGGAACTCGAGACGCTGTTCCGCGACTACGGCGAGACCGGCGTCGGCCAGGTGCGCCGCTACCTGCACGACGAGGCCGAGGCCAAGCCGTACGGCCAGCCGCCGGGCACCTTCACGCCGTGGGAGGAACTCACGCCCGGCAGCGATCTGCTGTTCTACGAGGGTCTGCACGGTGCGGCGGTCACCTCGACGGTGGATGTCGCGCAGTACACCGATCTGCTCGTCGGGGTGGTGCCGATCATCAATCTCGAATGGATTCAGAAGGTTTACCGCGACAAGACCCAGCGCGGCTACTCCAGCGAGGCGGTGATCGACACCATCCTGCGCCGCATGCCGGACTACGTGACCTACATCTGCCCGCAGTTCTCTCGCACCTACGTCAACTTCCAGCGGGTGCCCACCGTGGACACCTCGAATCCGTTCACCGCTCGCAGCATTCCGACCGCGGACGAGAGTTTCGTGGTGATCCGGTTCGCCGATCCGAAGGTCATCGACTTTCCCTACCTGCTGTCGATGCTGCACGACTCGTTCATGTCGCGGCCGAACTGCATCGTGGTGCCCGGCGGGAAGATGGAACTGGCGATGCAGCTGATCTTCACGCCGCTGATCCTGCGGCTGATGGACAAGCGGCCCAAGCGAAGCCGGTGAATCAGTCGGGCAGCAACGGAACCGAGAGGCCCTCGCCGCGGCTGATCAGCGCCGCGCGGGTGACGGCCGCCGAGCCGAAGCGGCGGCGCAGGTCGTCGAGCGTGGCGTCGAGGGTGTTGTCGGCGCGGGGTTCCAGCGGGAGGGTGAGCTGGACCGCGTCCGCGTCGTCGAGGTTGGTCAGGGCCAGGCCGATGAGGGTGAGACCGCGCTCCTGAATCATCGGCATGGCCTCGGTGAGCAGCAGGCGCGCGGCGAGCAGCAGGGTGTCGGTGTGGTCGGTCGCCTCGGCCAGCGTGCGGGACCGGGTGGCGCGGCTGAAATCGTCGAAACGCATGCGTAGCACGACCGTTCGGCAGACCCGGTCGGCGGTGCGCAGCCTGCGGCCGAGCCGGTCGGTGAGCCCGTGCAGGTAGGCCTCGATCTCGTCGGCGGGGCGGGCGCGGCGACCGAGTGCGCGTTGCGCGCCGATGGAGCGGCGGCGGCGCCCGGTCTCGACGCGGCGCGGGTCCCTGGCCATCGAGAGGGCGAACAGGTGGCGTGCGGCGGCCGGACCCAGGAATCCGCGCAGCGCGCCCTCGCCGAGATCAGCCAGCTGACCGATCCGGGTGACACCGTGCTCGTGCAGCGTGCGGGCCGTGACTTCGCCTACGCCCCACAGCCTTTCGACCGGGAGCGGATGCAGGAAGTCGAGTTCGGCCGACGGCGGCACCAGGCGAAGTCCGTCGGGCTTGGCGACCGCGCTTGCGACCTTGGCCAGGAATTTGGTGCGCGCGATACCGACCGAAATGGGCAGGCCCACCTCGTCGCGCACCCGCGCCCGCAGTCGCTGGGCGATGTCCAGCGGTAGGCCCGCGATGCGGCGCAACCCGCCGACGTCGAGGAACGCCTCATCGATCGAGATGCCCTCGACTACGGGTGTGGTGTCGCGAAAGACCTCGAACACCGCCTTGCTCGCCTCCGAATAGGCGCTCATGCGCGGCGGCACCACGATCGCGTCCGGGCACAACCGCCGCGCCCGCGCGCCGTTCATCGGCGTGCGCACCCCGAACGCCTTGGCCTCGTAGGACGCCGCGAGCACGACCCCGCCGCCCACGATCACCGGCTTGCCGCGCAGCCGGGGATCGTCGCGCTGTTCGACGGAGGCGTAGAAGGAGTCCAGGTCCGCGTGCAGGATCGACGCCTCGGCCCGCGCCTCGATCCGCGGCCTTCCGCGGCCGCGCGGCGGTGCGGCGGCGGGCGAGGCGCGGAGATCGGACACGAACATATGTTCGCATACGCGGCGTGTCCCGCGTCGAACTTCCTGGCATGGTGGCCAGGGCCAGGTTCCCTCGCCGCCCGGCTAACGTCCGGCGAGCTCGGCTATGACCGGGGCGAACGACCCTCGGTCACCAGCGACAGCGAGTGCGCTTCCCACGCCGTCAGCCAGGCCGGGCGTAGCGGAGAGGCGTACACCCAGGTTCCGACGCGCAGGTCGGTCAAGGCCGCGACGGTGGCCAGCATGGGACCTGGCGCCGGTTGCATCTGAGGGAAGTCGGGCATCAACAGCGTCGAGTAGCCGCTGTCGGCGATGCGGCGCACACGATCTCGCCACGTCGGCAGGTCGGTTCTGAGCGGGGCAACGACCCCGAACCGAAACGGTCTCGTCATGTCTGGACTCCTGTCGTTCGGTCTATCCAGAGGAATCGACGACGGATCCACCCGAAATTCATCGGTGCACGCACCGCACGCGGGCAGGACCGGCCGACGCTCCGCGTAACCGAACCGGCGACCGCAGCCCGCCGGCCTCTCGACGCAGGGTGGCGGTCGGTGCGTCGGACCTACTGGCGAGGCCGTTTCGGTCGCAGCGTGGTCGCGGCGGCGTATGGTCAGGCAGCCCTTCGGCGTACGGTGCGCTCGAGGATCCCGAGCGTGGCCTTGAGGGCGGATTCGGGGACCACCGGGAAGGCGAAGCGCCGTTTGGTCTGCTCATCGACCTCCGACCAGTCGTAGTACGACGTGACGAGGGTGCCGCCCTCGGCCGGCTCCAGCCGATAGCCGTAGATATGGCGGACGTGAGGCCGGATCCGGGCTTCGACGGTCCAGGCGATCTCCTGCTCCGGGGCGAGTTTGGTGATGACGACCTCGACGTCGTACTTGCCGAGCGGGACGTCCCCGAGGGCTTCCCTGTCCATATGAACCAGGAATCGGTCACCGGGCTGTGTGACCGGTTCCCCCTCGGCGTCGATGAGCATTCCCGACGCGTCGATATCCACGTGGCCTTTCGGGTCGGTCAGGACCGCGAAGACAGCGCCTGCGGAGGCGGGGACAAGTCGGGAAACCTCGATCCTTTCGGCGCTTTCCCGCACGGGCGGCGTTTCCGCCGTCACGGTCATGACCGCGCGACCGAGGGTGTGTGACGCCATGGTGAAGCCGAGAACGGCCGGGGTGGCGTCGGCCGGGACGCCGATGGACTCGACGTCGAGGGCATGCACCACGACGAAGTAGCGGTGCGGGCCGTGCCCGGGCGGCGGGGCCGCGCCGAGGAACCGTGCTGCGCGGGCGTCGTTGGGCAACTGGAAGGCGCCCTTTGGCAGGCCAGAGCCGATGTCGTCTCCCGCGCCCTCGGGCAGTTCGGTGACGTCGGCGGGGATGTCGGCGACCGCCCAGTGCCAGAATCCGGACCCGGTGGGCGCGTCGGGGTCGTAGACGGTGACGGCGTAGCTCTTGGTGGCTTCCGGGGCGCCGCTCCAGGACAGCTGCGGGGAAACATCCTTCCCGCCGGGGATTTCGGCGGAGAACTGTTCGGGCGGCCAGGCTGCGCAATCGCTGACGGTAGCGCTGGTAACGGTGAAGGAGGCCGCCTCTGGGAGGCGAGCGAAGGGGTTGTTGGCACTCATTGTGTCGTTCCTTTCGGGCCGTGTGGTGAGTGGCGGTGAGACGGCCGATAGGGGCGTCGTATGAGACAACTGAACCGAAAGATCGACCGCAACAACAATAATCGATTATTGGCCGGATCGTCTATGCTGCTTGCATGACCCGGACGGCCCCGACCGGAGGGAAGCAGATGCTCACCGAGCAGATCTACGCCCATCTGCGGGACGCGATCATGCGCGGGGACTACGCCCCCGGTGACGCACTCAAACCGCAGGACCTCGCCAAGGAGCAGGGTGTGAGCCTGGCCGTCGTGCGCGAAGCTCTCGTGCGGGTGGTCGGCGATGGCCTCGCCGACCGGCTGCCGAACCGGGGCTTCGCCGTCCCGGAGTTCTCCGACCGCCGCTGGCAAGAGATCGCGGAGGCCCGCCGGACCATCGAACCGGTCCTGCTGCGCATGTCGATCGAGCGCGGCGACGTCGAATGGGAGGCCCGGGTACGAGCCGCCCACCACCGACTGGCCCGCACACCGGCATTCGTGCCGGAGGAGGGCGAGTACTACACCGAGGCGTGGTCCGAAGCCCATCGGGTCTTCCACCGCACCCTGCTGGAGGGCTGCGGCAATCCCGTCCTGCTGGAGACCTTCGACCGGATGTGGACCGCGAGCGAGCTGGCTCGCCGATGGTCGACACACCGCAACCCCGGCCGGGACGGCGCCGACGAACACCGCAGGCTGGAGGAAGCGGCGCTGGCCCGCGACGCCGACGCCGCGGCCGAGGCGCTGACGCGGCACCTCACTCTGACCGCGGCCGCACTGACCGGCGGTACCTGTCCCGAAACTGCGAAGGAAGCGTGATCCCTCGCCGACCCAGGTGGCACAGCGGGATTCGGGAATCCTGATTCGACCGATCTACGTTTCGCCTACGTAGTCAGGGTCGATGCTCGGTACGCTGTGGCGACGGTAGATCGGACGACGATGAGGGAGTCGGTACGGTGCGCGGATTCGGAGACCTGGAGGCGGTGATCATGGACCGTATCTGGGACAGGGACGTGGAATCCACGACGGTACGGGAGATTTTCGAGGAACTCTCCGCCGAGCGTGGTATCGCGTACACCACGGTGATGTCGACCATGGACAATCTGCACCGCAAGGGGTGGCTGGCACGGGAACGAGCAGGCAAGGCCTACCGGTATTGGCCGACGCTCACCCGCGAGGAGCACAGCGCCCGGCTGATGCTGGAGGCGCTCGGCTCCGGCGGCCGCTCGGACCTGGTGCTCAGTCACTTCGTGGACCGGATCAGCGCCGAGGAATCGGCGGGGCTGCGCGCGGCGCTGCGCAGGCTGACCGCCCGACGGACGCCCGAGGCCCCGTGAACGTCGCCCTGTGCCTGATGGCCTACGGCAGCACCGTCGCGGTCTTCGGACCGCCGGTGTTGCACCGGCTCACCCGCCGCGGCGTCGCGCCGCGGCTGGGGGTGCTGGCCTGGCTGGTCGCCATCGCCGGGGCGCTCGGCGCCTGGGTGCTCGCGGCAGGCCTGCTGGTCGTCGAGTTCGCCACCTATTGGCGGCATCCGAGCGAGGCGCTGCGCGCGTGCTACTCGGTGTGCGCTCGACGCGCTGACCCGCGAACAGCTGGCCGCCGTGCTCGCCCACGAACACGCCCACCTGCGCGGCAGGCACGCCGCGCTCACCGCCGTGCTGCGCGCGACGGCGACCACCCTGCCCGGTCTGCGGCTGCTCACCGTGGGCAGCGTGGAGATCGGCCGGTTGCTCGAGATGTGCGCCGACGATCGCGCGGCCCGCGTCCACGGCCGCGAACCCCTGCTCGGCGGGCTGCTCGCCCTGGCCTGCGCGGGAGCACCGGTGCCGGCCGGTGC
>NZ_BDCF01000023.1 GCF_001613365.1 Nocardia xishanensis NBRC 101358 | reverse complement strand
CGCCGCGCGTGCGCACCCGGCACGGCCGGGGTCGCGGCGGCGCGTGGAAGCCGCGCAGCGGCGGCTCGTTGTGCGGAGCAGGCGACAACGCCTTGTGATCGTCGGACATCCGGCACCCCCTGAACTCGGACAGCTTGTCGCTAGCCGATTCTGCTCACCGGAGCCGCGATCGCTTGAGTAGTCGACTACCCGAAATCGGACCGCCCAGGATGATCCGCGTGCAGCAGCGCCGCGAGGGCGCGTCGGACGGCGGCGGAGGCGGCCGCGCGGGAAAGCCCGCGCCGTTCCACCAGGTGGTGCCGGAACGGCCAGCCGACGGTGGCGTCGATCGTGTCGAGCAGTTCCTCGTCGGATTCGCCGGTCCTGGTCAGCTCGGTGCGGAAGGCGTGCCCGAGTGCGGCGCGAATCCGGCTGTCGGTCAGTCGCATTCGCGCGTCGACGGCGGGCAGGCTGTGCGATTCGAGCAGGCCGAGCACCCGAGGGTTGCGCTGTAGCGCGAAGATGTCGGCGCTCTGCTCGACGACCAGATCGATGCGCGCGTCAAGCGGCAGCTCGGGATCGATGGTCCGGATCAGGGCCTCGACCTGTTCGGACTGCCGGTCGACAGCGGCGACGCGCAATTCGTCGATGCCGGGAAAGTGGACGAAGATGCTGCGCTCGGATGCGCCGGCGCGCTGCGCGATGTCCTTGGCCGTCGGCGCGAAGACGCCCTCCTTCACCGCGGCCAGCAGAGCGTCGATGATCGCGGTCCTGGTCTGCTCCGGATTGCGGCGCCGCCGCGCGCCGGTTGTGCCCTCACCCATGACCGCATCCGATCACAGGTCGCCCGGTCGGTCGGCGACCGGTCCCGAAGGCGCGGGCGGATTTCGGCGGGCAGAGCACTATTGCAGTATCGCTGCAATAGTGCGTATGGTCGACCGACCGCCGACGGACGGCGGCTGCCGGGCGCTTGCCCGCGGGACGAGCGAGGAGCGTGCATGGTCGAGCGGGAGAACGGGGAGACCGCGCGGCGAGTGTCCCGGCGCGGCGTCTTCGGCGTCGGCGCCGCCGCGCTGGCCGCCGCCGGCGTCGGACTCGGCGGCTGCGCGGACGACGACGAGGTGCGTCCCTCGGCCACCCCGACCGAGCCCAGCGAGCACATCCTGGCCGCGAACCAGCGGGCCGCCGAGACCATGCCCTTCTCCGACACCGAAGACTTCGCCGACGCCGACCGCGGCTTCCGCGCGGCGCTCGACCCGGGCGTCGTCACCGATGCGCAGGGAAAGGTCGTGTGGGACAACGACTCCTACGGTTTCCTGCGGGAGCCCTGCCCGCAGTCGGCGCATCCGAGCCTGTGGCGGCAGGCCCAGCTCACCGTGAAGCAGGGCCTGTACGAGATCGCGCCCGGCTTCTACCAGATCCGCGGCCTCGACCTGTCGAACATGACGCTGGTCGAGGGCGACACGGGCGTCGTCGTGATCGATCCGCTGATCTCGGCCGAGACCGCGGCCGCCGGACTGGCGCTCTACCGCGCGCATCGCGGGAACCGCCCCGTCACGGGATTGATCTACAGCCACTCCCACGTCGACCACTTCGGCGGCGCGCTCGGCGTGACCACCGAACAGGACGTCGCCGCCGGTCGCTGCCCGGTGCTCGCGCCCGTCGGCTTCCTGGAACACGCTGTCGCCGAGAACATCTACGCCGGAACGGCGATGGCGCGGCGCGCGGCGTACATGTACGGCGCCGCACTGCCGCGCGGCCGGAAGGGGCAGATCGGCGCCGGGCTCGGCCAGACCACCTCGCTCGGCACCGTCACCCTGATCGCGCCCACCGTCGAGATCGTCCGCACCGACCAAGAGGAGACGATCGACGGGGTGCGCATGGTGTTCCAGCTGACGCCGGGCACCGAGGCGCCCTCGGAGATGAACTTGTGGTTCCCCGGCCGCAGGGCGCTGTGCATGGCCGAGAACGCCACCCACACCATGCACAACCTGCTGACCTTGCGCGGAGCGTTGGTCCGTGATCCGCACGTGTGGTCGAAGTACCTCACCGAATCGATCAATCGCTACGGCCGCGCCAGCGACGTGGTGTTCTCCTCCCACCACTGGCCGGTCTGGGGCACCGACCGGATCGTGGAATTCCTTTCCGCGCAACGAGATCTGTACGGCTACCTGAACGACCAGACGCTGCGGCTGCTGAACAAGGGCTACGTCGGGGCCGAGATCGCCGAGATGATGCAGCTGCCGCCCGGCCTGACGAAGTCCTGGTCGACGCACGGCTACTACGGTTCGGTCAGCCACAACGTCAAGGCCATCTACCAGCGGTACATGGGCTGGTTCGACGGCAATCCCGCGCACCTGTGGCAGCATCCGCCGGTCGAGTCCGCCAAGCGCCACGTCGAGGCGATGGGCGGCGCGAAGGAAGTGCGGAAGAAGGCGCAGCGGGCCTACGACGCGGGCGACTACCGATGGGCGGTGCAGCTGCTCGACTACGCCATCTTCGCCGATCCGGCGGACACGACAGCGAAACTCTTGCAGGCCAGTGCTTTCGAGCAGCTGGCGTACGGATCGGAGAACGCCACCTGGCGCAATTTCTTCCTCAGCGGCGCGCACGAACTCCGCAACGGCTCGTTCGGCACGCCCACCCAGGCGAATTCCGGCAACCTGCTGAGCGCGCTCAGCGTGGAGCAGGCGTTCGACGCGATGTCGCTGCGCCTGGACGGGCCGAAGGCGTGGGACACCAGGTTGGTCATCGACTGGCGTTTCCGCGACGAGGGCGATCGCACGCACCGCGCCGAACTTCGCAACGGTGTGCTCGTGCACTACGACCGTCACCCCGGCGACGGACTGCCCGCACCGGACGCCACGATCACGCTCACCCGCGCCGCGCTGCTGCGATCGTTCGTCGCGGGCGGCGATCTGCGGGCGGCGGTGCGCGACGGCGAGATCGCGATAGAGGGCAACGCGGCGGCGCTCGCGCAGCTGCCAGGACTGTTCGACAAGCCGGATCCCGGCTTCGCCATCGTCACACCGTGACGCGAATGAGGGTGGCTCGCGGGCGGATCAGTCGATGACGCCGAGGACTTCCTTGCCGATCACGCCGGCCAGCACCTCGGTCGAATACGCCATGAGCTGACCGGCTTCGGCGTCGCGCAGGTGCCGCTGGATGGGCGAGCGCCTGAGGTATCCGGACGCGCCGCCGACCCGGACGCCGAGCTGCGCGACGTCGACGGCGACCTTGTTGGCGAGGTACTTGGAGCGTCCCAGCGTCGGCAGGAACGCGGGAAGCCCGTTGTCCGCCTGCCACAGCGCCTGCTCGTACAGCGCGTGCGCCGCGGCCAGCCTGGTCTGCGCGTCGGCGACCTCGTGCTGCACCCACTGTTGGTGCGACAGCGGAGCGCCGAGGATCACCCGCGATGTGGCGTGCTCGACGAGGGCGTCCAGCGCAGCGTCGGCGATGCCGAGCGAGAGGGCTGGCAGCCCGGCGGGTATCACCGCGAAATCGCCTGCGTCGGGCCGCCTGCCGCGGTATTCGGCGCGCAGCACGGTCCGTTCGAAGGACAGCAGTTGACTGCGGGTGGCGCGCAACCCGAGGGTGTCCCAGATCGGGATTATCGACACCGTCGCGTCCGGCGCGAGCCCGAAGAAGGTCGGCTCTCCGTCGACCAGGGCGTTGACCAAGAGATAGTCGGCGATCTCCGCGCCGGAGACGAAGCGCTTCGCGCCGGTCAGTTCCCATCCGCCGGGCGCGGGCACGGCCTCCTGTTGCGGCTGGAGGAACCGGTTGCCGCTGGCGGGTTCGGAGAGCGCGTTCGCGAATCGCTTGCCCGCCAGGAACTCCTGGGCGAAGAACGAGCCGAGCGTGTCCGCGGTGATCTCGGCCAGCGCGACGCCCGCGCCCGCGTGCATGGTCCAGATGGTCGCGGTGGAGGGATCGGCCTTCGCCAGCGTGCGCACCAGCCGCCCGAACGCCCGGTAGCTCAGTCCGGTCCCGCCGACGCGCTCCGGCAGCACCGCGCGATCGACCTCGGCCTCGCGCAGCGCCGTCAGATGGTCGACTGCGATCTCCGCGCGTTCGTCGTAATCGGCAGCGACAGACGCGAATTCGGCGGACAGCTCGGTGACGCGATCGAGCGCAGCACGCTCGCTGACGCGCAACGGGAAAGGACTGGGATCGGTCACTGGGCGCTCCGGTCGCGAATCGGCGGACGGGTCTCGACCAGCCTACGCAGCCAGGGCGCTGTTCGGCGCGAAGCGCTCTCGCTCACGGAACGGGCGTGACGGCGGGCAGTTGCCATCGACCGTCGATGGCCTCGGGCCGCGGCGCGTACAGCCGCATGATGAGCGAGAACTCGCCCTCCGCCGGAATGGGCAGCCAATTGTGCTGCGGCACAGCGGGTCCCGGATTCCGGTGCTGAATCGCCAGCTCGACCGCACCGTCCGGGCTCGGCACCACCGGCTCCTGATGGCCGATGGAATAGATGTTCGCCGGATTGGGCACCAGGTAGCCGTCCGCACCGTACGCGGTGATCGACCAGAACGCGTCGACGGGCGGGGTCTGCCGCGGCTCGAAACGCAGCCGGAACCGCTTGGGCGTGCCGTAGGTGTCCGCGGTGCCGAAATAGGTGGGATAGATCGCGTCCTGGGGCAAGTTGGTGCCCAATCCCTTGTCCGCCACCGCGGCTCGGTGCAGATAGTCGGTGCCGTAGACACCTGCTGCCGGATCGAAGGTCCAGCCGTTGTCCATCCGGGTCTGCGGGTCGACGTAGACGCCGATCGTCCGTCTCGCGTCGTCGGCCGCGGTGGTGAGGGCCGCGTTCGAGAGTCCCTCGACCCGGCCGCCCGGCTCGATACCGATGCGGGCGAACCGCTCCATCGCCGGTGCGTCGGCGGGTGCGGGCGGATCGATGCTCATCAGCGCGCAGAGCCGGTCGTAGAAGCGCCTGGCGTCCATCTCGGTGACCTGCTCGGCGGGCGGCCGCGACGGTGGCGGCCGCAACGGCTCGGCGGACGAGGGCCGACGAGCGACCCAGTCGTCCAGCGAGACCAGCCGCACGTCCCGCTGGATCGCGCGCACGGCCGGGATGTCGTCGGGGCCGTCGACCTGGATGCGGCCGAGCACCCACACCGTCGGCGTCGGCATCGGTAGCGGGGTCAGCTCGTCGGGCAGCGCGCCGGACCAGTTCGGTCCGGTGATCACGTAGCCGAACGGCGGCGTGCGTACCCCGGCCCGCACCTGAGGGTGCACGCTGCCCGGATTGTGCACGGTGTTGGTCCAGGCGTCCATGATCTGCATCAGCCAGAAGCGGTCCCGGTCCATCGCCGGGACCTGCAACGCGACGGGGCCGTGCGAGAGATCGAGCCAGGCGCTGGAATACAGGGTGTCCACGTTCAACCGCACGATGTCGCGCCGATCCGGCGTCGGCAGCACATCGGAATGCTGGAAATGGTTGACCGGCGTGCTCTCCAGCGCCGCCTTGCGCGTCTCGTGCATCAGCAGCAGCGGATAACCGAAGACGTAGGCCTCGTTCGCGATGGCGGCGGACTCGCCCGTGACGGCCGCGTCCTCGTCGTCGCGGCCGCACGCGGCAAAGCCGAGCGCGGTAGCCGTCGCCCAGCCGAGCATCGTGCGGCGCGTGATCACGCGTCCGGCACTCGACGACGCAGCGTCATCCGGCTCGCTCATGAGTCTCCTCGTGCGAACGTTCGAGGGACGGTTTCGCGAGTTCAGCCACTTATTCGTCGATCACATTCGATCCTCTGCCCACCGTAGCGCCTTGACCGGACAGCTGTCGACGGCCAGCGCGACGACCTCGGCGTCCGCCGGAGAAACCGACTCGACCAGCGGCGCGACGACACCGTCCGCGCCGACGCGGAACAGCGCGGGCGCGAGCGCCTCGCACATGCCGTGCCCCTCGCACCGGCCGCGGTCGGCCATGAGCTTCACCGCCCGATCCGTTCGAGCCGGATGGGCAATCCGTCGGCCGGCGTCGGTCCGGTGCCGGCCACCAACGGCACCTGGTAGCCGGCGGGCACCGTCCAGCGGTACTCGAGCAGCATCTGGTGCAGCACGGCTTTTACCGTCATCCCGCCGAAGTAGAGGCCGATGCACTTGTGTGCCCCGCCGCCGAACGGCGACCATGCGAAGCGGTGCGCCTTGTCCTCGCGGCGTTCCGGCGCGAATCGCTCGGGATCGAAAGCGTCCGCGTCGCGCCAGAATTCCTCGGTGCGCATCATGGTGTACGGACCGCACATGACCAGCGTCCCGCGCGGCACGTAGTGGCCGAGGATCTCGGTGTCGCGCAGGGTTTCCCGAGCCTGCTGGGCGACCGGCGCGTACATCCGCAGCGCCTCCTTGAACGCCATGTCCAGCGCGGGCAGCCGATCGAGATCGTCGTAGTCGAGCGAGACCTTGCCCAGCGCACGGGATTCGGCGCGCAGCCGCTCCTGCCACTCGGGATGCCTGCCCAGTTCGCCGACCAGCATGGCCGAGGCGATGGTGCTGGTGTCGTGGGCGGCCATCATCACGAAGATCATGTGCTGGACGACCTCGTCGTCGGTGAAGGTGTGGCCATCGACGGTGCTGGCCCGGCACAGCACGCTGAACAGGTCGTTGCCCTCTCCCGCGCGCTTGACCGGGAGTTCGCGGCGGAAGTATTCCTCGAGCACCCGGCGCCCGCGCAGCCCGCGCGCCCATACCCCGCCGGGCAGGTTGGCGCGCACCAGCGCCGTCCCGCCGTGCACCGCGTCCTCGAAGGCCCGCTCCAGCCGGTCGCCCTGCCGGCTGAACTCGGCGCCCGCGAACACCTCGGTGGCCTGTTGCAACAGCAGCTTCTTGATGGCGCTGTAGACCGGGAAATCCGGGGCGGGCCGCCACTTCTCGATCCCCTCGCGCAGCAACGGCGTGGTCAGGTCGAGGTAGCCGACCAGCCGTGGCCGGGTGAACGCCTGCTGCATGATCCGGCGATGGAACAGGTGGTCGTCGAAATCGCGCAGCAGCAGTCCGCCGCGGAAGAACGGGCCGATGAAGAACTCCCAGCCACGTTGCGCGGAGAAGACCTTGTCCCGGTCCAGCATGACGACCTCGAACGCCTCCGGGCTCGCGACGGTGACCACCGGCTTGCCGAGCACGCCCATCCACTGCACCGGACCGAACTGTTCGAAACGCTTGCGGGCGAACTCGATCGGATCGGCGAGGGTGTGCAGGGTGTATCCGATGCCGGGCGGCCCGAAGTCGCCGAGGGTCGGGCGCAGCCCGCTGCCCGCCGGCGGTTCGGCCAGCGGCCGCGCCTTCGCCGGATAGTGCCGCACCAACCGGACGCTGACCCGTTGCACCCGCCACGACAGCCGCGTCCGCAGCTGTCTGGCCCCTTCGGACACCGCACTGACTCGTTGTGGCACGAGAAGACTCATGGTCCTGTTCCCTTCGCGACGCTGCGATGCATCGACCATATCGGAAACAGACGTTTCCGTATACGATTGTTTCCCAACTTGTGCTGTGCCAAGCTGACCGGGTGACCCGAGCATTCACCGGCACCTACCGCGGGGTGTCCAGCGCCGAGCGCCGCGAGGATCGGCGCAGGCGCCTGCTCGACGCGGGGCTGGCCATAGTCGGCACCCAGGGGCTCGCGGCATTGACCGTGCGCGGGGTCTGCGAACAGGCCAAAGTCGGGCCGCGGTTCTTCTACGAGGCGTTCCCCGATCTGGGTGCGCTGGCCGCCGAACTGCTGCTCGCCGTGCAGCGTTCCGCGCTCGACAAAGCCCGCGCGGCCATCGCCGAGACCGAGGGCACGCCCGCGCAGCGCATCCGCGCCGGGGTGGCCGCCCTGATCACCGAACTCACCGACGACCCGCGCCGGGCCAAGCTCGTCTTCGCGCAGGCTTACGGCAACGAGGCGCTGATGCGCACACGCTTCGCGGGCATGCGCACCGTCGCCGCGACGATCATCGAGCAAACCCGCATCGTGCTCGACCTACCCGAGGGCCATGACGCGGCGGTCGCGGCAACCTCCCAGCTCATCACCGGCGGAGCCGCCGAACTGGTGCTCGTCTGGCTGGACGGCGGATTGGACGTCGACCGAGACGGCCTGATCGATCTGCTCGCGGATTTCACTATCGCGATGATCGATCGGCTTCCCGCGGTGGCCGGGCGGCTCAACGGCACCGCATGAACGCGCACGAACGCGCAGCGAACCGAACACATTCGGTCATCCGCGCCAATTGCCCGCGATTTGCCAATTCGGCGCTTCCGGGCCGGAGGTAACACCGGAAAGCCGCTCGGCAGTTGAATCATCGTGCGAGGTAATGCGTTTCACCAGGTGGACCGGACCGTTCGGCCACGATGTCCGCTCGGGGGCTATACACTGTTTTGTAGGTCAGTTCTCCTCTCAATTGCCGAATTGACCTCGGACACAAGATGTCCCGACCTATGACCGGCTGTTCTCTTCTGATTACGTTGGGAGGCAAGATGATCGATCACAGCCCCTTCGGTCCCGCCGACCCGCGGCCCACCCGGAGGTGCAGGATGATCGAGAGCGCGTACGCGGCCGAGGCGGCAGACACCACCGAACCGCGTCATCGCACCGCCGCCGACCCGGACGGGCCCGCCGCCCGGTTGCCGGGCAATCGCATGTGGACGGTCTCCGCCGTCGTCGTCGAAGCCGACGGCCCCAGTCCGCGCCACGGTGTGGTCGCGGGCGCCGATCTCGGCGACGCCGCCGAGCAACTGTGTGAATATCTGCCCGAGACCCGCTCCGACGAGGACTACTACCTCGTGGCCAGGCAGGTACCGCTTGTCGCGCACGGCCCGCGCAGCGGCGGCCAGATTCCGCGCCGCACCTGGGTCAGCCCGATCCAGCGCGACGACGATACGGGCCAGGCGACCTACGGGCGCTGGATGCGCGCCGAGGAGCATCCGCAGTTCCAGCTGCACGGACCCATCGGCACCAACTGAGCTCGACGACGCACCGGACCGCGTGATTCGGCCGGCTCAGGCCGAGCGCCGCGTCCGGTGGTCGGCGACATGCACTCGATTCGAGCACCGCGTCGTGCAGAAGCGCCGCCGGCCGTTGCGCGAGGTGTCCACGAACACCTGCGCGCACCCCGGTCGCGCGCAGCGCCCGATGCGGTTCGGGTCTTCGCAGTACAGTGCCGCGAGCCCGGCGGCGGTGTAGGCCTTCACCCGCTCGTCGGTCGGCGCCTCCTCGTCGGCGTAGTGCAGATGCGGCGCGCGGCCGTCGTGCGTCGAAATGTAAGGGCGGCTGGTCGTTTCCGCCAGCAGAGCGTTGAGCCGCGGCACCGAAGGATCGTCGAAGACGTCGGCGAGCCGCGCGATCCAGCGGCGCAATTCGGCGGTCTGCCGTGCGTCGAGCGACCCCAACGGCTTGTATCCCACCGCGTCGAGCACGTCGAGCAGATTCGCGTCCTGGTCGGCGTTCACCAGTCGTGCGGCCAGCTCGGCGGCCGTGCCGCCGTAAGGGTTGAAATGCACAAAGCCATTACATCAGGCTGAGCACATGTCCGCCATCTGCCCTTCCTGCTCCTGGTCCTCCCCCACGGTCGTTTCCGCGCACGGCGCGATCCGCTATCTGCGTTGCGTGTGCGGGCGCTGGCTGGTCAGCGAGGACGGGGCGGTGATCGCCGCGGCCGGCGACAGCTCGCTGGCGGAACCCGTCGCCGATATCGCCTGAGACCTCAGGCCGTCCGGGGGCCGCGCGGCGAACGACCCGTCTTGTCGCGGTACATGGCGGTGTCCACCGCGTGCATGAGCGCGTCGATCGCGCTCGGCCGGTCCACCACGTACACGGTGCCGACGCTGGCACCGACGTACACCGGATGACCGGCCACCCGCAACGGCGTCGCCAGTGCGCCGCGCAGTTCGTCGGCGACCGAGGTGAGCTGCGGCTCCCCCGCGCAGCGCTCGACCAGGACGATGAACTCGTCACCGCCGACGCGGGCGGCCAAGCCGCCGAGCGATTCGGCTGCGGCGCGCAGGCGCTGGGCCACCTCGTGCAGCACCCGGTCGCCGACGGTGTGTCCCCACTCGTCGTTGACCGTCTTGAAGCCGTCCAGATCCAGGTAGCACAGGCCGATCGGCGGCACAGCGCTCGCGAGCCGATCGAAGAAGAGCAGCCTGTTGGGCAGCCCGGTCAGGTTGTCGTGGTGGGCGTCGTGCCAGAGCCGGTCGGCCAGCTGCTTGCGCTCGGTGACGTCGACGGCCACGCCGATCAGGAACTGAATCCGCCCATCCGCGTCGCGCACCGCCGACATCGACAGGTCGATATGGGCCAGGCCGCCGTCCGGGCGCACGTGCGTGGTCTCCAGGCGAAATCGATCCGTCTCCCCGGCCAGCATGCTCCTGAACCGTCCGTAGGCGTGCCCGATGTTGGCGGGTCCGAGCAGTTCGGCGACCATGCGCCCCGGCATCTGTTCCTGCGGCAGTCCGAGCATCTCGGCGAAGGCGGCGTTCACCGCGAGCACCCGCCCGGTGACGTCCACGGTGCCGATCCCGACCGACGCGCCCGCGAACACGGCCTCGAACCTGGCCTCCGAGAGCTGGCGTCGCGCCTCGGCATCCCGCGCCGTGGCCAGCGCCGCGCCGAGCGTCGTCTCCTGTTCGGCCAGCGCGGCCGCACGCAACGCGCCGGTGCAACCCGCGGCGAACTCGGCCGCCACGGCCACCGCGCGATCGCGCACGCGTTCGTATTCCGCGCTGCCCGGCGGGCAGACCTCCGCGACCATGTCGTGGCAGATCACCGCGATCGAACGGCTGACCATCAGCGGGTCGCGATAGTTCGCGGCCACCAGCACAACGGCCGCGTCGTGGGCGTCGCGCAGGTCTCCGTCGCCGCGAATGGCGGCGACGAGCAGCTCGGACAGATCGGCGAGCATCGCCTCGGTCTCGGTTCGCGTGAGCGTGGGGGCGACGACGCCGTCCAGCGCGTCCGCCCACCGCAACGCCAGCTCACGCAGACCCACTACCGCGACCTCCTGCCCGTCCGACCGGCGCCCTCGACGATTCCGGCCTCAGCCCTTGCGACCGAGCCCGGCCAGGCCGAGCGAGCGGCCGGGCGCCTCGTGTAGATCGCGCTCGGATTCCGGTCGCCAGGCGGGTAGTTCCACGACACCCGGCTCCACCAGATCCCATCCGTCGAACATAGCCGCGATGGCCGCGGCGGAACGGAAGTGAATTCCGACCTTGCTCTGCTGCGCCGCGTTCGCACCGAGCTGCGCGGCGTCTTCCGGCCGCAGCTCCGAGGTCAGGTGGGAGATCGCGAGATAGGAACCGCTCGGCACGGCTTCGCGCAGCGCGGCGACCTTCTCGCCGGGCGCGTCCTCGTCGGAAAGCAGGTGCAACACCGCGACGAGCAGCAGACCGACGGGTCGATCGAAATCGATCGACCCGGTCGCGCGGACCTTGGCGAGCAGTTCCTCGGGCTTGCGCAGGTCCGCTTCGATCGCCGCGGCGCGGTCGTTGTCGCGCAGGATCGCCTTCGAGTGCGCGACGGCGACCGGATCGATGTCGACGTAGAGCACCCGGATCTCCGGGTCCAACCGCTGCGCCACCTCGTGCACGTTGCCCGCCGTCGGGATGCCGGAGCCGATGTCGAGGAACTGGCGGACCCCGGCGTTCACCAGATAGCGCACCGCCCTGCGCAGGAACGCGCGGTTGCTCAGCGCGACCAGCGGCAGATCGGGCACCAGCTGTTTGCCCAAGTCGGCGGCCTTGCGGTCGACCTCGAAATTGTGCGAGCCGCCCAGCAACGCGTCGTACATCCGTGCCGGGCTCGCCTGCTGCATATCCACGCCCTCGGGCGCCCACGCCGGCCTGTCCATCGCATACCCCTTTGTGTCCACGAGCCGGTCTTCCGCGACCGGGAGGCTCGCGCCGAACGGATGGTCTCGCCGATCACCCGCCAGGCGCCGTCCGCATCGTAACCGCAGGTACGAACGACAGTGCACCGCACAAGATCACAGTTGCGCACCGCGGTGCGCCGGATGCGGATACCCGCCCTTCGACCCTCTTACACCTCGAAATAAATGCAGACATGCGCATGTCTGCAAGATAGGCTAGGCTGTGGCGCGGCAGCCATCCGACAGGGAAGGGACGTTCGCTCATGGGAGATCAATGCGTGTCGCCGCGGCAACCGGCGCGACCGGCGAACAGCGCGGCGCGGGAACACGACCGCGCCGACGAGCTGCGGCATTCCCATGATCACAGCCACGAGCACGGCGACGGGCACCACCACGATCACGGCGTGTCCGCGGACTCGGACCCGCGCTGGCTGAGCATCGCGCTCGCACTGATCGTGGCGTTCATGGCGGCCGAGGTGGTGGTCGGCCTGCTCGCGCAGTCGCTGGCGCTGATCACCGACGCCGCGCACATGCTCACCGACGCCGCGTCGATCGTCCTCGCGCTCATCGCCATCCGGCTGTCCAAGCGACCCGCGCGTGGCCGGTACACCTACGGCTACAAGCGCGCGGAGATCCTGTCGGCGCAGGCCAACGGCATCACCCTGCTGCTGCTCGCGGCGTGGTTCGTCTACGAGGGCGTGAACCGGCTGATCCACCCGCCGGACGTGGCAGGTCCGCTGGTCTTCGTCACCGCGCTGGTCGGCATAGTCGTCAACATCGCCGCCGCGTGGTGCATCAGCCGCGCCAACCGCACCAGCCTCAATGTCGAAGGCGCCTTCCAGCACATCCTCAACGACATGTACGCCTTCATCGGCACGGCCATCGCGGGCGCGGTGGTGTGGCTGGCCGGTTATCCCCGCGCCGACGCCATAGCGGCGCTCGTGGTCGCCGCGCTGATGCTGAAGGCGGGCTGGGCGCTGGTCCGCGAATCGGGGCGGATCTTCCTGGAGGCCGCGCCGGCACACCTCGATCCCGACGCCATCGGCGCGCGCATCGTCACAGTCCCGCATGTATGCGAGGTGCACGATCTGCACGTCTGGGTGATCACCTCGGGCGAGCCCTCGCTGTCGGCGCACATCCTGGTCGACGACCGAGCCGACTGCCACGCCGTCCGGCTGGGGGTCGAGCGGGTGCTGCTGGCGGAGTTCGGACTGGAGCACACGACATTGCAGGTGGACCACGTGTCCGATCCGGATGCGCCGCGCGCCGATCTGCACTGCGCCGAGCCGCACGGTCCGGTGCACCGGGCATGAGATCGGCGCGGTGTCAATTTCATCGTTGTTGCGCTGCGGGTTCTTCGACCGGCTGAGGGCTGCGGCAAGAACAAGACTGTTTCTTCGCGGATCGTCGCCGCAAGCTTGGGCCGCCTACTGAGAACAGGAGAGCAGCTCATGACGACCGCGCCCAACACCGATCTGCCTTTGCACCTTTCGGGAAACAATGCGCCGATCACCGACGAAGTGACAGTGCGACCGGCCACGGTGATCGGGACCGTTCCCGAAGATTTGAACGGGGCGTATCTGCGCAACGGCCCCAATCCGCGCACGGGTTGGTCGCCGCACTACTTCGCCGGCGACGGCATGATCCACGCCGTGGCGCTGCGGGACGGACAGGCTCGCTGGTATCGCAACCGGTACGTGCGAACCCCCTTGTTCGCGCATCCCGGGCAGTCCAGGCTCTCGCTGACCCTCGACGGCGACACCGGGAAGCTGGACTACCGCGTCACCGCTGCCAACACCCACGTGGTCGCGCACGCGGGACGGCTGCTCGCGCTCGAGGAGGGCGGCTTTCCCTATGAGATCAGCCCGGAATTGGAGACCGTCGGACCGTTCACTTTCGCGGACGCGCTGCGTACTCCCATGACCGCCCATCCCAAGATCTGCCCGAGGACCGGGGAGCTGTTGTTCTTCGGCGTCCAGCTGCGCCCGCCGTACTTGACGTACTACCGGGCCGCGGCGACCGGCGAGCTGCTCCACGCCCAGGTGGTGCCCGTTCCGCGCGCGACGATGATGCACGACTTCGCCATCACCGAGACCTACGCGATCTTCATGGACCTTCCCGTGGTCTTCGATCCGGCCGGCACGGGCATGCCTTGGCGATGGGACGACCGGCACGGCGCTCGTTTCGGCGTCATGCCCCGGCAAGGCGGACGCGTGCGCTGGTTCGACGTCGAACCCTGCTACGTGTGGCACACCATGAACGCGTTCGAGGCCGCCGGCGCCATCACGGTCACCGGCTGCCGGGTGCCTACGCTGTGGCGAGGTGGTGCCGACGACATCGGTGGCGGACTACCGCGACTGCACCGCTGGCGGCTGGATCTGCGGACGGGCGCCGCTACCGAGCAGGCGCTCGACGACGCGGCGATCGAGTATCCTCGGGTCGCGGACGCCGAGGTCGGGCGGCACAACCGCTTCGGGTATGTCACCAGCTTCTCGCTGGAGGCCGAGCCGAACCGCTCGGAAGTCTACAAATACGACTTCAGCGCGGAAGTTTCGCGCCGAGTACATCGGCTGCCCGCCGGACACACTTGCGGCGAAGCGGTTTTCGTCCCGCGCCACGGCTCTTCGGGCGGTGACGACGGATATCTGATGACCTTCGTCCACGACCGCGCACGCGGCACCAGCTATCTGGCCATCCTCGACGCCGCCGATATGGACAACCCGCCTATCGCGGAAGTGCACCTGCCGGTTCGAATTCCGTCCGGCTTCCACGGAAATTGGGTGCCAGAGGTCTCCTGACGGTGCTCGGCGCGCCGGGAGCCGTCCCCGGCCTGGGTTGACCTTCATGTTGGTTGAGACTCCATGATTGCCCGGTGCGGAGTTCCAGGGTCGAGGAGTTGATCACCATCGGGGCGCTGGCGCGGGCCAGCGGCCTGACCGCGAGCGCGCTGCGGTTCTACGCCGACTGCGGGCTGCTCGCGCCCGCCGAGATCGACGCGGCGACCGGATACCGGTATTACACGCGCTCGCAGTGCGAGCGGGCGGTGCTGATCCGCCGGCTGCGCGGCATCGACCTGTCATTGGAGGCCATCACCGAGGTGCTCGCGGCCGATCCGGACCGCGCCGAACGGTTGCTGGACGCGCACGTCGCCGAGCTGGAGCGCCGTGCGAATGAGGCCGCGCGAGTCGCGGCGCAGGTCAAGCGGGCTCTCGGCGCGGTGCACGGCACGGCGGTGCCCGCGGCCGAATTGGCGCGCGCCATAGCGCAAGTCGGCCTGGCCGCGGCTGTCGACGACTCGGCTCCGGTGCTCACCGGCATCCTGGTCGAGGCGGATTCGAGCGCGCTGACGTTGACCGCCACCGACCGGTACCGGCTGTCGACCCGCACTGTCGCGCCGCTGCGGGACGGCGGTGAGTGGTCGGCCGTGGTCGCGGCCGCGACGCTGGCCTCGCTGCGTCCGTGGCTGGACTCGATCGAAGAGGTCGTGCTCGCGCCGCGCGGATCCGGCGTCGCGCTCACCTCCGGCGACACCGAGCACGACTGCGCTGGAATCGAGGAACCCTTCCCGGACTACCGCGCGGTGCTCGACGGACTGCCCGCGGTGCGCACCCGGGTACTGGTTGCCCGCGCAGCGTTGCTCGAGCTGCTGGAGACGGCCGCCGACGACAGCGTGGTCTGCGCCGTCGACGGGTCGGGTCTCGCGGTCTCCGGAGCGGTCACCGCCACCCGTCTGCCCGCCGTGATCACCGGCGCCCCAATGGATCTCGCGTTCCGATCGACGGTCTTGCGCCCCGCGGTCACGAGCGCGATCGGGCCGGAGCTCATGTTCGATCTCGCCGCCCCCGATCAACCCGTCGTCGTCCGTTCGGCGATCGACGGCGATCTCACCACCCTCGTCATGCCCACATTCGTTCCGAACACGAAGGACGGCCGATGACCGATCGAACCGATACCACCATGGACGCCATCACCCACGCGGTCGGACTCGGGCGCGCGGGCGACCGCGACACGGCCCGCACACTGCTGACCGACCTGTGGACCGAACTCGGCCCGCAGGGCGATCCACTGCACCGCTGCACCCTCGCGCACTACCTCGCCGACCTGCACGACGACGCCGCACAGGCCCTCACCTGGGACGTCCGCGCACTCGACGCCGCCGACAGCCTCACCGACGAACGCGTCCGCCGCCACCACGCGGACCTGAACGTGCGCGGCTTCTACCCGTCGCTACACCTCAACCTCGCCGACAACTACCGCCGCCTCGGCTCGTTCGAGGCCGCCGAGCGTCAGATCGACGCCGCCCGCGCCTGCCTGCACACGCTCGGAAACGACGCGTACGGCGCGATGGTGCGCACGGCGGTGGAGGAGGTAGCACAAGCGATCCGGGACGGCCGCACCGAACCACGAGCGTCCGCACCCAGCTGACCACCGCGTACAGCGCGCGACGCGAGACCCGCCGCTGAGCCGAGTGCCTGCTTGCCTCGGGAAACAGCAGAGTCCAGCTGAATCCGGTTCCGGCACTTCCGCACTCACGCCGAGGCGATTGCGGTGCCCGCCTCGCCCAACCTCACGCCAGCTCGAGGATCTGTCACTGTGACGACAGCACGCCGGAGACGCGTGCACGATCGGGATGTCGTGGCCCACATCGGAACAGCTCGACGAGGACGATGGACCCGGGCACTACCGTCGACAACCGCGACGGGATGGAAATGTTCTGCGAGAAGGAGGACGCGTGACATCGGGACCAGTACTGGTGGTCGGCGTCGACCCCGCCAAGCTCCCCGATTGGGACCCGGAACCGGTCCTGGCGGCGATAGCGCGCGGTCGGGACCGCTTCGAGGAACTCGGTATCGAGGCCGACTATTGCCTGGTAGCACTCGACGAGAACGCCGAGACGACGATCGTCGACGCGCTGACCCGCAAAGACTACGTCTGCGTGGTGATCGGCGGTGGCATCCGCACGCAGGAGCCATTGCTCGAATTGTTCGAAAAGGTGGTCAACCGTGTCAGGCAGTACGCGTCCGGCGCGGCCATCGCCTTCAACAGCAGCCCCGATGACTGCGCCGACGCGGCTCTGCGGTGGCTTCGCTAGCCGCACGGCCTTCCCTGATCGCTAGCCGACGCCATCGAACTCGAAGCGCAACCGCTCGTCTCCGGTCAGCCATTGCGCGTTCCGCTCCATCTCCTCGCGACGTCCGCGCGGAAGCGCCTCGAAGAAACGCACCGCCATCCGGTGCTGAGCACGGCGGTACCGCCACACACCCACCACCTCGCCGTCGACGAGCACCGCGCCCGGCGCGGACAAGGCCCGCCACACCTGTTCTCTCCGAGCCCGGTCGGGGACGAGCAGCGACCGATCCGCTTGGCGCAGATAGGGATCGCCCGGCGGAACCAGCAGAACCCCCTCCGGCGGCGGCGCACCGCGCACCTCGTCCAGCATCGATTCGGGCAGATCGCATTTCCGGTCGTCCACCCGTACTCGCACCAATGTGCTCGCCACCGCTCGCCACGGCTCGTCGGCGCCGACGCCGAGCCAGTCGCGGAACAGCGGACGGGTGGTCGGACCGTTCACCCGGAAGAAGGCCCGCAACAGCGCGAGGCGCGGCTGTCGCACGCCGACGGCAGGATGATCCGGCGTCGGGTACAGCATCGTCGCCCGGTTCGCCTCCGGCCCGAGCACGATCTGCGCCTGGCACCCGGCCGCGCGGAACAGCCCGTCCGGCACGTGCTCCGCTTCGCAGCGCTCGCACCAGCGCACCAACGCGCGCGAGACCCGCGCGGTCACGGCTGTGCTGACCTCGGCCTTCGGCATCGGCCGGGTGACAACAGCGCGCAGCGCCGCGGCGACCTCGGCGACGGCGCCGGCCTGGGCCGCACCGTCCTCGTCCGAGGGCCGCGGCGCCAGCGCGTCGCGCACCACGTCCAGCTGGGCCAGCCGATGCGCGTGCGGGGCGCCGCGCATCGACCACCAGCTCACCAAGGGCCCGGCCGGAGCGATCGCCCGGCCGAGCGGGGTGGAGCCGATGCGCTCGGTGCGCTGACGTAGCGAGTACGCGGCGCCGCCGAACCGGCCGTCCTGCAATCCGAGCAGCAGCAGGTCGTCCAGCGCCCCGCCGTTCGTTCGCCCGTTCAGGCCGTGGCGGCGCCAGCGGTGACCGAGCCACTGCGCACGGCCGACGGCGATCGTCTCGGTCATCGGCCCACTGTGGCGACCTCGCCGCCCTCAGTATTCGTCGGCAGGCCGCCAGGTCGATACCGCCCAGATCACCACGATGCTCAGGGCGATGATCAGGATCGACCAGTACGGGTAGTAGGGCAGCGAGAGGAAATTGAGGATGATCGCGAGCGCCGCGATGACGATGGCCGCGACCTTGCCCCAGGTACTCCCCGTCATCAGCCCGATCGAGCAGATCACCAGGACAACGCCGAGCACGATGTGGATCCAGCCCCAGGTCGAGATGTCGAACTGGTACACGTACTCGGGGCCGACGACGAACAGATCGTCCTTGACGACGGCCGAGATGCCCTCGAAGATCTGCAATACGCCAACGGTCAGCAGCAGGATCGCGGCGCCGATCGAGGTGCCCGCCGCGATGCCCTGGCGGACCGGGTGCCTGGTTTCCGGTGTCGGTGTGGTCATCTGCATTCCCTTCCGCGAAGGAGAAACCTGGATTTCCATCCCAACCGGTGCACCCGCGGAAAACCTCACCCGTTTCGGGTGAGGATTCGCGATCAGCGCGCCGCGGCGGACACCGGAGCGCGCAGGTGTGCGCGCGGCGTCGGCTTCAGCGTCTTGTTCAGGTCGGTGCGCAGCGTCGTCGCCGAATCCAGCAGATAGTTCTGGCGGACCTTCCACGGGTGACGCTCGCCCTGGCGAGGGAAGTCGCCGATGGAGCGCTGGACGTAGCCGGAGGCCAGGTCGAGCAGCGGGTGCTCGACGAGTTCGCCGTCCGGCTCGGGGACGACCGCCGCGTAGTCGTTGGCGTCCATGTGCCGTAGCACCTTGCAGACCAGGCGGGAGCTGAGGTCGGCGCGCAACGTCCAGGAGGCGTTTGTGTAGCCGATGCAGACCGCGAAGTTGGGCACGTCGGTGAGCATCGCGCCCTGCCAGACGAACTGCTCCGACAGCTGGACCGGCACGCCGTCGATGTGCGGGGTGATGCCGCCGAACGCGAGCAGTCGCAGCCCGGTGGCCGTGACGATGACGTCGGCCTCGACCACCCGTCCCGACTTCAGCCGGATGCCCTCGGGCACGAAGCGGTCGATGTGATCGGTGACGACCTGCGCCTTGCCCTTCTTCATCGCCTTGAAGAAGTCGGCGTCCGGCACCGCGCACAAGCGCTGATCCCACGGGTCGTAGCTGGGTGTGAAGTGCTCGGCGACGGCCTGCTCGTCCTTCAGCATCCGCGTGGTGAGGCCGGTCAGCAGTTTGCGCGCGGCCCCGGGAAAGCGGCGACAGTACTGGTAGAAGCCGATACCGAACAAGATCTTCTTGGTGCGGATCACCCGGTGCGCCAGGCGCGGCGGCAGCAGACGGCGGATCGCGTCGGCCTGCTTGTCGCGGCCGGGGACAGCGCTGATCCAGGTCGGGCTGCGCTGCACCATCGTCACCAGTTCGGCCTGCTCGGCCATCGACGGCACCAGCGTGACGGCGGTGGCGCCGCTGCCGATCACCGCGACCCGCTTGCCCGCGTAATCGAGATCCTCCGGCCAGAACTGCGGGTGCACGATCCGTCCGGCGAAGCTGTCCGCGCCGGCGAATTCCGGCGCGTGACCGCGGTCGTAGTCGTAGTAGCCCGCGCAGGCGTAAAGGAAGTCACAGGTGAGCGTGCGCTCGACGGTGCGGCCCGCCGCGTCGCGCTCGGCGAGGGTCAACGTCCATCGGCATGCGGCGCTCGACCAGTCGGCGGAGAGCACCTTGGTGCGGAAGCGAATGTGCCGGTCGATGCCGTGCTCGGTCGCCGTCTCCTCGATGTAGCGCAGGATCGATGATCCGTCGGCGATCGCCTTCGCGTCGCGCCAGGGCTTGAAGGGGTAACCGAGGGTGAACATGTCCGAGTCGGAGCGAATGCCCGGATAGCGGAACAGGTCCCAGGTGCCACCGAGCGCGTCGCGCGCCTCCAGCACGGCGTAGCTCTTGCCGGGGCATTCGGTCTGGAGCCGATACGCGGCGCCGATGCCGGACAGGCCCGCCCCGATGATCACCACATCGAGGTGGTCCCGGATATCGCGGTTTCGGACATCGCTGTCCTCCGGTACTGCTGCGGTCATGGATTCCAGTGTGCGGATCCGGTCGACGGCTTTCTTGACTTCACGCGACAACTATTTGACTCTGTACGACATGTCCGTCATCCGATCCGCAGGCTTGCGCGGTTTCCGCGCCACGGTGGCCGAGCTGGGCGGCAACGCCGAGGAGTACGCGACCGCGGTGGGCCTGCCGACGGCCGCGCTGGACGCCGACGATCTGCTCGTCCCCGACCATGCCGTCGCGGCGGCGCTGGAACTGGCCGCCCACCGCCTCGACTGCCCCGACCTCGGACTGCGCATCTCCTACCGCCAGGACCTGGACATGCTCGGCCCGCTGGCGCTGGCGATCCGCAACTCCCCCACGCTGGCCGACGCACTCGCATGCTCCTCGCGCTACCTGTTCGTGCACGCCCGCTCGCTCAGCCTCGGCCTGGCCGCCGACCCGTACGGCGATCCCGGTGTGGTCGCACTGCACTACGACGGACCCCCGGACATGCCCGCCCCGGTCCAGGGCACCGATCTCGGCCTCGGCTTCCTGCACCGCGCCATCCAACGGCTGGTCGGCGAACGCTACGGGCTGCGGTCGGTGGAGCTGCCGTACCACCCACCCGCCCCGCTGCGCGCCTACGAGGAATTCTTCGGCGCACCGGTGCGGGTGGGCCGGTCAGCGGCCATCCTGCGGATGCCGTGCGGTCTGGCCGATCGCCCGCTCTCCGGCGGCGACCAGCAGCTGCACCGGCTTGCCATGGCCTTCCTCGCCGAGCAGACCGCGGAGACCGGCACCTCGATCACGCCGCGGGTGCGCGCCGCGCTGCGCCAGCTGCTCGGCACGACGCCACCCGAAATCGCCGCGGTGGCGAGGATTTTGAGCACGCATCCGCGCACGCTACAGCGCAGGCTCGCCGCCGAGGGCGCCACCTTCGCTGCGCTGCTCGACGACGTGCGCCGCGAGGAGGCCCACCGCTACCTCACCACCACCGACATACCGATGAGCCAGGTCGCCTCGCTGCTCGGCTTCGCCGAACAGGCGACCTTCACCCGATCCTGCCGTCGCTGGTGGGGACGCACGCCCACCGCGCTCCGCCGCACGGAACAGCCGACACTCCGCCGAGCGGAACAGTCGAGACAGCGCCGCGCGGGCTGACTACGCGGCCTTGCGCACCTTCTCCACGGCGTCCACGAAGAACTTCTCGAACGCGGCCTCGTCCAGCGAATCCTTCAGCGCGGCGACGCGCACCACGACGGTGGTGCCGCGCAGCACGGCCATGCCCTGGTAGGCGGTGGAGGTGAGCGGCTTGCCGGTACCGACGGTCGAGGTGCTGACCGAGCGGTAGACGATGGCCTCGGCGCCCTTCAGCCCCGCGGGAGCGGCCAGGTTCTCCACCTTGACCACCGAGGTGATCTGCTTGCCCTCCACCGTCGAGGTCGCGCTGACCTCACCGCACTTCTTGTTCCCGTCGGTGATCTGCGCCAGGTCGGCGGTACGGCCCGCGACGAACTCCACGAACATCAGTCCGGCCTTGTCGTCGGTGGCGCCCGCGACCGCCGCCTCGCCGAGCAGGTTCTTGGTCGCGGTGCCCATATCCTGCTGGGTGCTCACGCAGTCCGCGGGGGTGATGGTGGAATTCTGTTGCGTACCCGCCAGATCGGCGGCCGCGGTCTCCAGGCGGTCCTTCGGCAGGTCCACTTTCTTGGTGCCTGCCGGGAATTCGGACTCCGACAGCAGTAGCTGGTCACGTGGGGTGCTGGGCGCGGCCGAACTCGTCGCCGCTTCGTCGTTCCCGCCGCAACCGGCGAGCAGCATGACGCCCGCCGAAATCCCCGCCAGCAGGCGTGCCCCTGAGTACCGCAGTGTGATCATGCCGGTCAGCATGCCAGTACCCGTCCCGCACGCCCGCACCGGTCCACCCCGTGCTACGCGCGCGAGGACATCCGGCGCGAAACCTTCTCGGCTACAAACTCATCGCCCTCGGTCCGCCGACTCCATCGCCCGGTTCGGCACGGCGCGGCGCGGACAAGGTCAGGCGGCGGGGATCACCTCTAGGAAGCCGGGTTCCGTCGGCATAGACTTCGGCCCGAATATCGACTCGGAAGGGGTCGCATGGACACGGTCCGAGAGGTTGCCGAAGAGGGCAAGCGGCTCATCGACCTGGCCTGGCTCGGCGAACTCACTCGCGACGACGCGGTGCATCGCTTCGTTCAGGTGGGGGACGGAATGATCTGTTCGGTCACGGCGGGCGAGATCATCGACGACGGCGTGCGCTGGCTGGACGCCAATGCCACTCGACTACGGATTCTCGGCTGGTGCGCCCTGCTGGAACTACCGCTGCTCGGCGGCTTCGCGGTGCTATCACTGGCTCTCGGTGACTATGTCGCCGCACTTCTCGCGCTCGCGCTGCTCGGCGGCATGCAGTTCGCGCATCGCAAACTGATCCCGCACCCGGCGCCCATCAGGCGCGCCCGCCGAGTCCGATCCTGAAAATTTCCTAACTTCGTCGCCGCCAACGCTTTTCGGCATGTGATCGGTACACGCCTCGTACAGTGAACGTGGCCTGCGGACCGGTCGACGACCCGCGGTCGGGGTTTCTGGCTTGCGGGGAGAGCGACCATGCGGATCGAAGAACTGGCAGCGGTCAGGGACGAAGAACTGGCCGCGGATGTCTGCGTGGTGGGTTCGGGTCCCGCCGGACTGACGATCGCGGCCGAACTGGCGAATTCCGCGTTGCGCGTGCTGGTGCTGGAGAGCGGGGGACGCGAATCCTCCGACGAGGCAAACGCACTCGACGACTACGACAACGTCGGCGCACGCCGGGCGCAGCCTGATCGGATCGCGGGCGACCGGATCCTCGGCGGCAATTCGCACTCGTGGAGCGGGCGCTGCGCGCTGCTGGACGAACTCGACTTCCGTCACCGCCCTTGGGTTCCCGGCTCCGGATGGCCGATCGGCCCAACCGATCTGGAGCCCTACCTGCCCCGCGCCGCCTGCCACATCGGCATCGGTCACGGCAGCGGCTTCACCGACGACGGCTTCTGGGAACTGGCCGGAAGAGCCCGCCCCGCCGAGGCGCTCGACCCGCGGCGGTTGCGCCCCTACTTCTGGCAGATCAGCCGCGACCCCGCCGACCCCTTCGACTGCAAGCGCTTCGGCGCGCACGTCGAAAGCCAGAGCACGCCCGATGTTCTGGTGATCGTCGGCGCGACCGCTACCCATCTCGATACCAACACGGACGGCACGCACGTCGAGACGCTGCAAGTGGCGGGCGCCGACCCGCGACCGCGAACCGTGCGCGCCCGCGCGGTGGTGCTCGCGACCGGCGGCATCGGCAATCCCCGCCTGCTGCTCGCCTCGCGCCGGGCACGGCCCGAAGGACTCGGCAACCGGAACGACCAGGTCGGGCGCTATCTCATGGATCACCGCTGCGGAGCGGTCGGCGCGCTGGAACCGGCTGCGGCCGACGCGATCACACAGCGCTTCGGCAAGTACGTGGTCAGGACGCCGCACGGCCGTCACACCTTCATGCACGGCGTGGCCCTCGCACCCGAGATCCAAGCTCGTGAGGGTCTGCTGAACTGCGCGTTGTGGTTACAGGAGGTGCCCGCCGCGGACGATCCGTGGGACTCGGTGAAACAACTGCTGCGCGGCCGCGGCGACCGCCACGACGCCAGGGTCGCCCTCGCCAATTCCGGACTGCTGCTCGCCGGTGCGCGACGGCGCCTCCTCCAGCACACCGGACTGCCGCACAAGCTGGACCGAATCGAGTTGCGCTGCATGGTCGAACAGGCGCCGAACCGGGACAGCCGGGTCACCCTCACCGATCGCGCCGACCGGCTCGGGATGCCGACGGCGCGGGTCGACTGGCGGGTGCACGACCAGGAGGACGTCACGGTGCGCCGCGCCGCCGGGCTGGCAGTCGCGGAGTTCGCCAGGTTGGGATTCGCGGCGCCGACCCTGTTCGACTGGGTCGCACCGGACAGCGCTCTGCCGCTGGAACTCACCGACTGGGCGCATCCGACCGGCACCACACGGATGTCGGCCGACCCGCGCGACGGCGTCGTCGACGCCGACTGCCTGGTGCACGGAATGGACAACCTGTTCGTCGCGGGCAGCTCGGTGTTTCCCACCACGGGCCACGCCAATCCGACGCTCACGATCGTCGCGCTGGCCGTCCGCTTGGCCGATCACCTCCGCACGAAGGTCGGCACTGCCGGTTAGGCGCACCACGTCGTCCCACCGGGTCCATTAGGGTACGAGATATGGAGGACTCGACGATCAGCGGTTCTCATCCGCACGAACCGCACGCGGGCGGATTCGCGACCAGGCTGAACTGGTTGCGCGCCGGCGTGCTCGGCGCGAACGACGGCATCGTGTCGACGGCCGGGCTCGTGGTCGGCGTCGCCGCCGCGACCACGACCACGAGCGCGATCTTCACAGCGGGCATCGCGGGTGTCTCGGCCGGTGCGCTGTCGATGGCGGTCGGCGAGTACGTGTCGGTCAGCACCCAGCGGGATTCCGAGCGCGCGCTGCTCGCCAAGGAGCGCAGGGAGCTCAGCGAGGTGCCCGAGTACGAGCTCGCGGAACTCACCGACATCTACCGCGCCAAGGGGCTCTCGCTCGACACCGCGCGCAAGGTCGCCGAGGAGCTCACCGCCTACGACGCCTTCACCGCGCACGCGGAGGCCGAACTCGGCTTGAATCCGCACGCACTCACCAATCCGTGGCAGGCCGCGTTTTCCTCGGCGGTCGCGTTCACCCTTGGTGCGCTGCTGCCGCTGCTGGCGATCCTGCTGCCGCCGGTCACCGCGCGCATCCCGGTGACCGTCGCCGCGGTGCTGCTGGCGCTGGCGCTCACCGGTTCGATCAGCGCGAGGCTCGGCGGCAGCGATCCCGTCCGCGCGATGATGCGGGTCGCGCTGGGTGGCGCGCTGGCCATGCTGGTCACCTACGGCATCGGGCAGCTGGCCGACGTCGCCGGCATCTGAAGGGGGCCCGAGCTCCCAGCCGCCGCAATGGTTTCGGCCGGGCGGCGTAGACTTCGGTGCTTTCCGAAGTCCGAGTCCGGAGGCCCAGCATGCCCTTCCGCGATCGCCGGGCGGCGGGTCGGCGACTCGCCCTGCGGTTGACCCACTTTCGCGACGCCGACGCGGTGGTGCTCGGGGTGCCCCACGGTGGCGTTCCGGTCGCCTACGAGGTGGCGGGCGCGTTACGCGCGCCTCTCACGGTGGTGATGGTGCGCAGGCTACGGGTGCCCTACCGGCCGGAGCTGGCGTTCGGCGCGGTCGGCGAGGGCGGGGTCGGCGTGATCGACGACAAGATTCTGGCGCGCGCGTTCATTTCCGAAACGGGGCGGGCCGAGCTGGAGGCGGAAGAGCGAGCCGACCTGGCCCGCAGCGCTATCCGCTACCGGGGCGGTGCGTCCGGTCTCGCGCTGCACGGCCGGACGGCGGTGATCGTGGACGACGGCATCGCGACGGGCGTCACGGCCCGCGCGGCCGTCGAGGTGGTCCGGGCGGCGGGTGCGGAACGCGTCGCGCTCGCCGCGCCTGTCGGAGCGGCTTCGGCCATCCGCGCGCTGGGCGGGCGGGTCGACCAGCTCGTGTGCCTCGAGGGCGCGGAAGTGGTCACGTCGATCGCCAGGTGGTACGGCGATTTCACCCCGGTGGACGACGCCCAGGTGTGCGACCTGCTGGACAGCGCGGCGGCCGACCTGCGCCAGCGTTCCGGCGGCCGCTAGACCGCTCGGCGGCATCCGGTCCCGGGCATGCCGATGTCGGCCGAGACTCGATGATCTCGGCCGACATCGGTCGATCGGTCAGCGCCGGAACGCGTCCCGCACTTTGCCTGCGGCCTGTTTCAGATTGCCGAAGACCTGGTCGCGCCTGCCTTCCGCCGACAGTCGCGGATTATCGGTCGCACGGCCGAAGAATTTCTTCACCTGACCACGTGCGGCCTGAACTCGATGCTCGAAACGACCGTTCCTGCGGTAATTTTCGTCACGCATCGCTGACCTCAGTAATAATGCCTGCGGCCGCCGACCGGACGGCCCACCGATCCGGCAATCCAGAGCGCCGCGCCGATGATCAGCACGATGATGCCCGCCGTGGTCAGCCATCCGATCCCGAGCAACCAGCCCACGATCAGAAGTATCAATCCGAGAATAATCACGGTCTCATCCCTTTCTTCTTGGTAAACCGTTGACTTGTCAGCCGGCAGTAGGAGCCTGTGTCTTGCCGCCCGGAGCGCCGGCCATCGGCGCGGTTCCGGACGGTCGGCGCAGGAATCGACTCGCGCTCCAAGCCGGCTTGCGGCCGGGCGGCGGCGCGACGGACGGCGCCTGCGGCGGGGGAGCATCGCGGCGAGTGGCCGCTATCTCCTGGCGTGACCTGCGCAGTTCCCTGCGCGCCTCGCTGCCGCGGCGGGAGGTGCGCCACAGCCCGGTCAGCACTAGGAGCAGCCCGAGCGCGCCCGCAGCGCCGATCACCGTGCCGTACAGGAACACCTCTCCCGCGGACGCTGTGAAGTGATAGTCGAAAACGGCGAAATCGCCCGTCGACGTGTGCAGCTCGCCGGTATTCGCCGCCACAGCGGCGACGCCGACGATCACCGCGCCGATCAGGACGATCAGCCCTATGAGAATGATCATGACAATCCTGGTGCGCTGAAAAGTTGTATTACGAATCCGCTATTCCCGGTTCCGGCGGGATCAAACTCACCGCGATCGCGGACGTTTGCGCCGCCCGGTTCCGGTGTATCCGCTGAACTGACCGCAACCGGTCGAATCAGCACCAAGGAGAGTCGGGAACATGACCTACACCTTCGATCTCACCGATTACTCGGACGAGTCCGCCGTCGTCGCCGAGAACGCGCTGCGCGGACTCGGCGGAGTCGATTACGTCGACGTGGACCGCGTCGCGGAGACGATCACGGTGAACTCGACCAGCCTCACCTACGGCGAGGTTCTGAGCGCGATCCGGCAGGCGGGCGTTCCCGCCAAGTAGCGCGCTCAGCGAGTCGGGCCGATATCGAGGCGTTCGGTCATCCGGTCGACGATCCGGCGGTATGCCGGGATTCGCGCCGCGCGGCCGGCGCCGCCTCGCGGCCCCACAACGGACGCTCCAGGTCGCGCTCCTTCATGTCGGCGTGCCTGCCCGTCAGCCGTTGCGTCGGGCCCTGAAGCAGCAGGGGGCGAACAGCCACGGGTGGCGAAGGCCGTGAACGGCAGCAGCAGGCTCGGCGCGACTGCCACGAAGCCTCCGCCGAGTAGTCCGTCAGCCTGCTGCCGACGAATCCCAGCGCGAGCCTGACCGCCACCACGAGTATCCGGCGCGCAGCCGTGTCAGCAGCGGCGGCAACCGCGACGGAGCCGACACCAGCCCGAACGGCGCACGCGCCGCGAGCGGAGTACTTTGGTGCGGACCGAACGGTGCCGAGAAGTGTTGGCGGACAAGCTGATGGGGGCTGGGGTGCGACAGATCTTCGATGCCGGTTTCGCGGCGGATCCGTGGCCGGTGCTGAGCGCGCTGCGTCGCGAGGGCGGCATGCACCGGGTCCGCACGCCCGACGGCCCTCCCGCGTGGCTCGTGACCAGGCATGCCGACGTGCGCGCCGCGCTCTCCGACGAGCGCTTGACCGCCGACGTCACCAAGGCCGGGCCGATCGACTACGCGGGATTCGCCGTCCCGCCCCCGATGGACACGCTGCTCGTCGCCGCCCCCGACGACCACGCGCGGCTGCGCCGCCTGATCACGGCCGAGATCGCACCGCGCAAGTCCGCCGAATGGGATGAGCGCGCAAGCGATCTGGTCGACACGCTGCTGCGGGACACCGATACGGACCCGAAGGCGGATCTGGTCGCGCGGCTGGCGATCCCGCTACCCGCCGCAGTGCTCGGCGAGCTGCTCGGCTTGGCCGACGCTGAACGCGAAGCCCTCCTGGCCTGGGCGAATTCGACGCTGCTTCCCGGCGCGACGGCGCCGCGCGCCAGGGACACGCTCGCCACCATGCGCACACTCGTCGACGCCGTGGTCGCGCGGGCAGGCGCGGGCACCGCGGTCGGGCGGCTGGTCGCCGCGCGCGACCAGACCGGTTCGCCGTCGGACGACGAGCTCACCGGTGTGCTGTTCTACCTGCTGTTCGTCTGGTACGAGGTGCTCGCCGACCTGATCGCGGGCGCGCTGCTCACACTCGTCGCCGAGCCCGCGCACCGCAGGGCTTTCCGCGCCGCAACCGACCGGCGGCGCGCGGTGGACGAGCTGCTGCGCTACCTCTCACCGCAGGTGCTCGCCGGGCCCCGTTTCGCGACAACGGATCTGGACATCGGCGGCTACACCGTCAAGGCCGGGCAGACCGTTCTGCTGTGCCTGGCGGGCGCCAATCGCGATCCGGCGGCGTTCGACCGGCCCGATCGGTTCGACCCGAACCGCACCCGCAACGCCCAGCTCGGTCTCGGCCACGGCCCGCACTCCTGTCTCGGCACCGCCCTCGTGCACGGCGTCGCCGGGGCGGTGCTCACCCACTTCTGCGACCGCTGGCCGGAGACCACGCTGACCAAACCGCCGCGAGAAATCCCGTGGCGCTCCGGTTTCCGGCACCGCGGTCCGCTGATCCTGCCGGTGGCACTCGCCTGAGCGCTCGGGCTTCGAACGCGACAACCTCGGATCACCTGCGCGGCAGTCCGATCGAGGCCACGCCTTCCGGTTCCGGCTTGCCGAGTGGGACGATGCGCCACCAGGTGACGCACCGCCACACCCATTCCAGCGGGCCGTATCGAAACCAGGACAGCCACAGATAGCTGACAAACGCTTGGAAGACAACGATTCCGGCGGCGAGTCCGAGCAGCGCGGGGTAGCGCGTGGTGCCGCCGAGACGCAGGTGCGATTCCGCGACCAGGATCAGCGCCGTGGCCGACACGTAGTTCGTCAGCGACATGCGCCCCATCGACGCGAGCACCTCGGTGAGCACCTCGAAGTATCCGGTGCGCAGCACGAGCAGCAAGCCGCTGACGTAGGCGAGTGCGCCGAACAGTCCCGCGATCGCCTCGATCGGACTGGTCCACAAATCCAGATACGGTGTGCGCCACTGCCATACGGCGGTCACGAGCGCGGCGGGCAGTGCGAGCGCGAAGACCGCAGCGAGCTGCCAGTTGCGGCCGTGTAGGTCGACGACGAGATCGTAACGGCCCGCGGACAAGCCGAGCAGGAACAGACCGGGCACCAGGGCGAGGCCGCCGCCGAGGGTGAGCGCCACGCCCACCGTGCCGACCAGGCCCGCGGTCAGAATCAGCCACGGCGGCAACGCGGATGCGGGCAGCAAGATCACCGCTCCAGCGACCGCGTACGGCAGCAGCGCCTCCCCTGGCTGGAACCGCTGGTGGACCAGCCCGAGCACGCCGAGCGCGATCAGCCTGCGCGCCAGCACGAGTCGTGGGCGCGCGGTCCGTTCGGTGGCGCTGTCCAGGAACAGCGCGAAGCTCAGGCCGAACAGGAACGCGAAGATCGGGAAGAAGCGCCCCTCGACCAGCACCGAGAGCGCGTGCCGGAGCGGGTCCATCGCCTCGCCCGAGGGAACGGTGGCCGTCATGTCGGTCATCTGCCAGATGATGACCACCGGGATGCCGCACAGGGCGAATCCGCGGACGGCGTCCAGTTCGTGAATGCGCTCACGCGGGGCGACGTCGTACATGTTCCGACAGTAACCGCCAGGTCGGCGGAATTCCGTCAACCGACCTGCACATGGCCGGCGCGAAAGCGAAGGTGCGGGAGATGTCGCACACATACACTTCACGCGCTAACTATTTGTGCGTTAACCTAGCCGGGACCCGAGGAGGAACCGTGGAGACCGAGATCGAGGACCCGCTGCGCCTGGACCGGCAGGTGTGCTTCGCGCTGGCCGTGGCCAATCGCGCGGTGCTCGCCGTCTACCGCCCGCTGCTGGAACCGCTCGGGCTCACGCACCCGCAGTACCTGGTGATGCTCGCGCTGTGGGGTGAAGCGCCGATGTCGGTGAAGGAGATCGCCGAGGCCATCCAGCTCGATTCGCCGACCCTCTCGCCGCTGCTCAAGCGCCTCGAGTCGGCCGGACTGATCAGCAGGGGCCGCGACCCGCGCGACGAACGAAACCTGGTCATCGATCTGACCGACACGGGCGCCGCGCTGCGCGCACAGGCCGAGCGGATTCCGCCCGCGGTGGTGCAGCGCCTCGGCGTCACCTTGGCCGACCTCGAGGAACTGCGCGAGGTGCTGACCCGGGTCAACGAGGCCGCCCGCCGGTCGGTGCTCGCCGACCCCGCATCGACAGGAGCCGACGCATGACCCGCGCCCGCCGCCGCCCCAATCCCGTCGAGTGGATCGGCTACGCCTTCGGGCGCGGGCTGCCCGATTCGTTGCGCGACTGGGTGCGCGACGACCTGACCGGAAAGCACGCCGTGGCACGCCATTTGGTGCGCGGCATGGTTCCGTTCACACCGCTGTTCGTGGTGTTCCTGTTCTTCCCCGGCGAGCTGTGGTTGCGCGGGTCGATGGTGCTGCTCGCGATGCTGCTCGCGGTGTTCTACACCGCGGCGTTCATGCCGATGAACCGCGCGCACCGGTTGACCAAGCACGGGCTGCCCGCCGATCTGGAGAACCCGGAGCGGGCGCGCAGGCGCGCGCTGGAACGCGCCCGCTACGCCGCGCAGCATCCGCACTGAACAAGCTCAACGGAGGACGAGCGCGAGGCGCGCGTGCCTGCGCACGAAGATGCTCGGGACCCATTGGGCCGCATCCCGTTCCGGGGCCAGCTCGAACGACTGGGTAGCGGCGAGCAGCGCCCCGAGCGCGACTCGCGCCTCCAGCCGGGCGAGTGCGGCCCCGACACAGAAGTGGACGCCCTTGCCGAACGCGAGATGACCGCGCTGGACGGTGCGATCCAAGCGGAGCCGGTCGGCGTCGGGAAAGACGGCCGGGTCGCGGTTGGCCGCACCCCAGAGCAGGAGCAGGTGCGTGCCCGCGGGCAGGTCGACGCCGCCGAGCGTGGTGTCGGCGACGACGTGCCGATGGTGGGCGCGGAAAGGCGATTCCAGTCGCAGCGCCTCTTCCAAGAAAACCGGTAGCAGCTCCGGATCCTCCCGGAGTCGTTGTTGCAGAACCGAATCGGTGGCGAGCAAGCGGACGGCGTTGCCGATCAGGCCAGCGGTCGATTCCCCGCCCGCGCCGACCAGCTGCACCAGCATCAGCACCGCGACCTGCGGCTCGAGCTCGCCCGCCGCGCAGGCCCTCGCCAGATCGCCGAGCAGGTCGTCGCCGGGGGCCTCGCACGCCGCGGTGAACGCCCGGTGCAGATGACCGGCGAGCTCGGTCGCCGCGGTGATCACGATCCCGAGCCGATCGGTGGTGACCACCCCGCCGAGCAGCTCGGTGGAGGCGTAGCCCCACTCGACCAAGCGCGGGACATCCGCGTCGGGCAGCCCGATCAGACCCGCGACCATGGTCATCGGAAGGCGGTCGGCCATCGCCGTCATCCACTCGATGCGGTCGCCCTCCACGCCCTCGGCCCATAGCCGCCGGACGTTTGCCTGCATCGTGGGCTCCAGTGCGCGAATACGTTTCGCGACGAGCGCGGGTAGCACCAGTTTGCGCTGGCGCAGGTGCTCCGGATCGTCGGCGGTGGCGAGCACGTGCACCGCCTGCTCTTCGCCGTCCATGTCGAAGACCGACGCCGAGCCGTCGGGCTGGTGTACCAGAGCGGCGGTCAGGTGCGAGGAGAAATCGGCGGAGCGGGTGGCCGCCTCCACGACGAGATCCCAGCGGCTCACCAGGTAGAAATCGGTGCCGTCGACCCGGTGCACCGGCGCCGTACGGCGCAGCCGGTCGTAGAGGGGATACGGGTCGTCGAGCGAGCCCGGGTCGAACAGGTCGATTTCGTCCACTGCGCGGGTCATCCGCTCCGCCTCTCGTACTCCGACAGCAATGTCGCACATTAGGTTTCGCCGCCGCGGCGGCCCGAGCCGGGGAGACCATCGCCGCCGCGATCGCAGGAACGACGGGCGGCGAGCGCGTCGCGGCCGCGATCCTCGCCGCGCTCGAAGCGGTGCGAGCCGACCGCGTCGCCATCGCCTTCCTCAACGGCGCGGCCCCGCACGAGATCGAGCGGTTCCTGGCAGGCAACCCGCGGCTCGCACAGGCAGCCTCCGCCCTCACAGCCACCGGCGACAACCCAACCGCCGGACAGTGGATAGTCCGCGTGGTCCTCTCCCTGTTGTTCTGGCCCGCAGGCGATTACGCCACCGAGCGGGCCCTGGTCGAACGATTCGTCGTCCCGGTCTTCACCCCCGCCTAGCCGCGTAGCGCACTATCGCATCCTCGCCACAACGCATCAGCAACGGCGTCTCGCTCAGGCGTCCGCGGGCGGTGCTGGTTCGGCCGGTGGCGGAGGCGGGACCGGGAGTGGGAAGAACTGGGGCACGATCGGCGGTGCTGGGGCGGCCGGCGGCGGGGGTGCGAACGGCGGGCCGGCGGGGGCGACCGGGGGTGCGGCGGGTGGCGGTGCGAACGGAGGGCCGGCGGGGGCGACTGGAGGTGCGGGAGGCACGACCGGCGGTGCGGGGAAGACCGGCGGTACCGGCGCGCCCGCGCCCTGTTCCTGCTGGACGCAGATCCACCGGCCGTCCGGGGACAGGCCCCAGTGGGCGGTGATGCCGTCGTGCGAGCAGTCGTCGCCGACCTGGTGGTCCTCGCGGGCCTGCTCTTGCGGCAGGCAGATCCACTGGCCGTCCGGGGCGTGGCCCCACTGCGCGGTGATCCCGTCGTGCGAGCAGTCGTCGCCGACGCGGTGCGGTTCGCGGCCCTGTCCCAGCGGCACGCACGTCCACTGGTCATCGCGCAGATCCCACTGCGCGGTGATGCCGCCCGCCGAGCAGTCGTCGCCGATCCTGCGTGCCTGCGGGACGGCCGGCGCGGCCGGACGGGCGGTCGTGGTCATCGGCACGGTGCGCGCGGTGGGGGCCGCGGCCGTCGATTTGGTGGCGAACGCGGGCGTCGGCCCGGCGTCGGGATCCGGATTCGACCGCAGCACGAGTCCGATCGCCACCACCACCGCGAGCGCCGCGGCGATGGCCGCGGCGATCATGAGAACGTGAGTGTTGTTCGCCCCTTCGTCCTTGTCATGAGGCGCAGGGCCGCCGCCGGACTCCACCATCGCACCGCCTTCGCTGCCGAACAGAGAACACCGTCACGAGTAGCCGATCTTTCCCGGCAGGTTACCCGAAGGTCGCTGTCACGAAGACCATCCACCCGAATCCCGTGTTCCCACTGCTCATCAGCCACCCAGCAACCGATTCGCCGGTAGCCACGCAGACCCTCCGCACGCTTCACAGAGCTTGTACGCGCTGCGAAGCGAGTGGTAAGTCTGCGAGACCCGTTGCGAGGCGGCCTATTTGATGGCGACGCGGACCTGGATCGCGTCGTCGTCGGTGCTGTGCAGCGCTTGACCGATCAGGGTGCTGAGGTCGAGCCGGGGCGCGGCGGAGGCGCCCGCGTCCGCTAGCGGTCGCAGGCCCGGGACGAGTGCGCGCAGTTCGGGACCCGCTTCGCGGAGCCAGGCGGTGAGCTTCTCGAGGAACGGCACGACGCCGTCGCCCTCGAGGTACATCTCCGGACTGCCCTGCGCGGTGACCAGGCGACCGACCGCCTCGACCAGCTCGTCGAGCGCCTGACCGAACCGCACCAGGCCGGGCGCGCCCGCCGCGGTGGCCGGGCCCGCCCATTCGATGTCCGCGGCGGCGAGCTGAAAACTGTCGAGCAGCTCGGCGATCTTCGGTGACCTGGTCATGATGGTCGAGGCGAGCAGATCACCGGACCTGGCCAGCTCGGGCATCACCGACTCGGTGCCGGTCACGGACTCGCTCATGGTCTCCACCAGCGAGCCGACGACAGCGGGATCGAGCTGGTTCATGGTCTTGGTGACCATGCGCGCCACCTCGGCGACGGACAGCGGCGTCCGCACGTCCTCGGTGTCGAGGCGCTGGCCGTCGCGCAGGTACGGTCCGCCCTCGCCCTTCGGCACGAACTGCACGTACGGCTCGCCGAGCGCCGAGAGATGTTCGATGGTGACGACGCTGCGGGTGGGCACCTTGTGCGCGGCGTCGACACGGAAGCCGACCTCGACGCCGGCGGCGGTGTTGTCCACCGAGGTGACGTCACCGATCTCGATGCCGGTCAACAGGATCGGCGAACCGACACCGAGCCCGCCCGAGTTCTTCAGCACCATGGTGGCGTGGGTGTAGTCGGCGAACGGATCGAACCGCACCACGCCGAATGTCAGGTAGGCCGCGCCCAGGATCATGATGGCGGCGATGCCGCCGAGCGAGGCAAGCGAACCGATCTTCATCGGACGGCTCCGATCATGCGCAGGGTCTCGACGATGCGATCGACCTGCTCCTGTTCCGCGACGGGACCGGCCTCCGCCCGCACGCCGGTGATGTTCACCTTCGGCCCGCGCTCGACGAACGGAATGATCTTGTCCCGCAACAGCGCGACCAGCATGGCCAGGTTCGAGGGGTTGCGCAGATCGAGCGGTCCTCCGGTGGCCAACGGCACGAACGCCCTGGCCGCCGCGTCGCCGGACTGTACAAGCGGCGCGAGCCACACCAGCGACTGGCCGACCGGGCCGAGCCCGCCGAAGATCTTCGTCACGCCGTCGATGGATCGCGTTGCGGCGCCGAGGCGATCCACCGAGGCCGCGCTGAGGACGTTGTCCAGCTCCGGCTGCACCTTGTGCAACACATCGGCGTTGTTGGCGAGGCCGTAGAGCAGCTTGTCCACCTGGTCGAGGTTGGCGGCCAGGTCGGCGGCGTCGGCGCCCATCACGCCAGCGATCCGCGCGGTCTCCTTCGGATCCTGCGGCAGCACCGAATTGAACCGGTTGACGATGTCCTGCAACTGGCCTACCGCGCCGCCCTGCACGAAGAACGCCATCGCGGCCATCGTGTCCTCGAGTTGCACAGGAGGTTTCGTGTGGTCGAGATCGATGGTGCCGCCTGGTTCCAGCAGCGAGCCGAAACCGTCCGGCGGGGTGGTCAGTGCGATGTGGATGTCGCCGAGCACCGTGTTCTGGCGCAGCTCCGCGATCGTGTCGGACGGCAACCGTACCGATTTCGCGATCTCGATGTCCACGACGACGTACCCGCCACGGCCCTGCGGCGACTCGGCCGCAGGCACCACGATGACCTTCTCGACGGCGCCGACCTGCGCGCCGTTGGCGATGACCTTCGCGCGGGCGGGCAGGTTCAGCGCGTTCGCGAACTCGATCCGCACGCGATAGGTCGGGCCGGACACCGAGGTGCCTGGCACCGGCACCGAGGACGGGTCGAAGGCACAGCCGCCGAGCAGAACGGAGGCCGCAAGCGCCAGCGCGATCGCGGTGCGGCGCAGGGTTTTCGGCCGCCTCAGCGGCACACTCCGCTCACTCATGCCCGCGCCTCGCTGACGCTCGGCCCCGGCATGCGCGAGACACGCCGGCACATGAATCGCTCACTGCGTTCGCTCATCGAGCACCCGCCAATCCCAGCACCAACTGCACCAGCTCCACGTTCACCATGCCGTTCTCGACGCCGGCGCACCGGCCTGGCGACACCGTGTTCATGGCCGCGCACACCTGCTCGGCGTTCTGCTGCGGGATCGCCACCTTCGGTGGGGCGTAGGTCAAGCTCGCCGCGCCGGTGTCAGGATCGGCGACGCTGCGCAGCGCGGAGGCGAACACCGGTGTGGTGAGCACGATCTCGCGCAACGAGCCGACGTTGGCGCGCAACAGCTTCAGCATCGGCACCGCCCGATCGAGCAGGGCGAGGATCTGGTCGCCGAACGAGTTCGTGAGGTCGTCGATCATCGGCAGCACCTCGGCCAAGCCGTCGAACAGCTGCGCGCCGGGGATCAGCAGGTCATCGCTCGCCTGGTTCAGCACCGGTCCGACGCGCACCAGCATGCTCTGCAGATCGCCCCAGTACCGGTTCACCTTCTGCGACACCGAGGCGAACGCGTCGAAAATACCCGCGAGGTGGCCGATGTCGGCGTCCGGCGATTTCAGCGCCGATCCGAGCTTGCGGATCAGCTCGTTGATCTGCGGGCCGGTGCCGGCCGTCGCCCTGTCCAGCGAGCCGAGCCCGTCCGCCAGTGAATTCGGCTGGGACGGATCTGGTCCCACGATCTGGTCGGAGAGTTGCGCGAGCGCCGTGAGGGTCTCGGTGAGACTCTTCGGTGTCAGTGTCTTGGTGATGCACCGAGAACTGTTCCAGCGCTCCAGGTTCGTGCCGCTGGCCAGCACGGCGAGTTCGCGGTCGGCGACGACGGTGTCGGACACGGTGGTGGCCGAGGCGTCGGCGTACACCGGATGGTCGGCGTCGACCTCGAAATCGACCCGCACGTTCGGGCCCTGGTTACGCACGGAGGTGACGCTGCCGACCGTGATGCCGCGCATGGTCACCTGGTTGCCCTCGTACAGGCCGATGCTGTCGGGCATGATCGCGCAATAGGATTCGGTCTTCTTCATCGGATCGAAGACGACGAAATAACCGGCCACCCCGAGCAGCGCGATGACCGCGACGCCCGCGATCGACATGAACGCCTGGGTGCCGAGCAGCTTCTTCAGCATCAGCACTCCTTCCCCGGCACCGGCACGCACACCGACGACAGATCCAGACCCGCGGGGGCGCGCACCGTCGCACCCGAGTGGTCGAGCACGATGCCCTCCTCCGGGATCACCAGCGAACGCAACTTCTCGCCGAGCCGCTCGGTGCTCGCGATCATCGGTTCGAGCTTGCCGCCCATCTCCTCCAGCCGCGGCAGCGCGTCGGCCAGCTGCTGCGTCCTCGGCTTCAGCGTGGAATTCCAGGCTGGCGCGAGCGCGGCGAGCCGCTGCACCACGCTGTTGATCAGCGCGACGGACTCGCGCAGTTCCGCGCGCTTGTCGATGAGCACGGTCTCGAGCAGGTTGACGTTGTCCATCAGCCTGCCCAGGTCGGTCTTCGCGCCGTCGTACATGGTGACGTATTCGTCCGCCACCGCGATGGCATTGGAGACCTGGGCGCGCTGGCGGTCGATGGCGTCGATGTAGCCGCCGACCATGTCCAGCGTGGTGCGCAGGGTGTCGGGCGCGGAGGTGAGCGAATCGTCCAGCGCGGACAGGTTGCGCCGCAGCGTGTCGCCGTCGAGCTCCTTCAGCGGCGTCGCGGCGTCCTGGAAGGTCTGGATCAGGCTGTAGGGCAGGCGGACTCGATCCGCGGGGATCGGCTTCTCGCCGAGCGGCGCGTCTCCCGCGGGGAACAGCGCGACGTAGTGGCCGCCCACCACCGTGAGCATGCGGATGTCCAGCGAGGTCTTGTCACCGAGGAACACCTCGGATTTCACGGTGAACTTCATGACCACCCGGTCCGGCTTCAGATCCAGCGATTCCACCGAACCCACCGGGACACCGGCGAGGCGCACGTCGTCCCCTACCTTCACCGACTGCGCCTCCGACAGTTCGGCCGTGTAGGTGGCCTTGCCGAACGGCACCGCGTACAGCACGCCCGCCGCGACCATGCCGAGCACGACGAGCGCAGCGCCGCTGACGCCGAGACGAATCTCCTTGCGCCGCTTGGCCGCGTCGTCGAGGATCGGCCGGTTACCGCCGAACCAGCGGGAAATCACGCCTGGCATATCGCCACCTTCTGTCCGGCTACGAGGACGCGCACCGGGGCAGGCAGTTCGGCGGCGCCCTTGCTGCACTCCGGTCGCCAGCCGGCGACGGTGCGCGGCAGCGCGTTGTCCACCGACTGCAGCAGGCCGGGCAGCCTGCCGAAGACCTCGACCGCCTGCTGCGGATCGGGGAACAGGCCGCGGATCATCGCGTCGATGTCCTGGTCGCCGTGCGGGTCCAGCCCGAGCGTGGCCAGCAGCCGGTCCAGCGGACCGAGCACCGCGGGCGCGGACATCGCGAAATCGGCGAGCCCGCCGATGTTGGCCTGCAACGACTGGAAGACGTCGCTGAGCCGGGCCAGCAGCGGCACCAGGTAGTGCACCCGTCCGCCGACCCGGTCGGCGATGTCGGACATGTTCTTCACCAGCTGACCGATCACCTGCTGGCGGTCGCCCACATACTCGCTGAGCTTGCCGATGGCCGCCATGGCAGGGCCGATGCCGGTGCCGTCGCCCTCGATCACCGCGAGCATGCTCTCGGTGAACTGGTTGACAGCCTCGGGGGACAGCGTCGCGAGCACCGGCTTCAGACCGTTGAACAGGCTGGTCACGTCGAACGAAGGAACTGTCATGTCGGTGCCGATCAGCGCGCCCTCGGCCAGGCGCACACCGGGATTCGGCTGCTGCTGGAGATCGATGTACCGCTGCCCCGTCAGGTTCTGGTACCGGATGGCCAGCGTGCTGTTGTCGTAGATCGGGGTCGCCGTGCGCACCGTGAGATGGATCTTCGCCTTCACCCCGTCGAGCGAGATCTTCTCGACCTTGCCCACCTGCACGCCGTACATGCGCACGTCGTCGCCGACCTTCAGTCCGTTCGCGTCGGTGAACAGCGCGTCGTGCGCCTGGGTCTCGCCGGACACCGGCCGCTCGATCGCGGTGAGCACCAGCGCGAGCACCACCGCCATCACCGAGGCGAAAACACCGAGGCGCCAAGCCGCGCCGAGCACCGTCATCGCACACCGCCCTGGCCGAGCAGCGGCACCGCGATACCGGGCACGCCCCGCAGGTCGACCTCCGAATTCAGCACCGGCCCGTCCGGCGTTTCCGGCATCGCCGCGCGCAAATGCTCCAGCAGCAGACGTAATTCGGCTGCTGACTGCTGCGGACGCGGCACCATCTGGGCGAGCACGCTCAGCAGCGGCGCCAGCATGTCGGTGGCCTCGGCCAGCTGCCCGCCCGCGGTGCTCACCGTGGTGGCGAGGCCGGGCAGGATCTGTCCGGTGAGTGCGGCTACGCCGATGTCGTAGCGGTCCTTGCCGGTCTGCACGATCCGGATGTCGTGAATCTGATCCAGGATTTGGATGGTCGCGCCCGCGAAGTCCCCGCCGCCGTCGAAGGCCGGGCCCAGCCTGCCCATCAGCTCGGAGGCGGGCATGGTCTGGTTGTCGGCGATGGTGCGCGCCACCGTGATCAGCGCCTGCACCAGCGGCGTGAACGCCTTGAAGTCCGCCGAGACCTGCGCGATGACGGTCGCCAGCTGCGGGCTGAAGACCGAGGCGCCCACCTGCGACAGGCTGCGCAGGATACTGCCCATCGTCGCGTCGTAGACGCCCGCGGCGCGCGGGCCGGTCAGGTCGATCTCGGTGTCTTGGCGGAGCGGTGAACCGCCAGGGCCACGGCGCAGTTCGAGTTCGCTGATGCCGAACAGATTGGCGGGCGCGTAGTCGACCAGCAGCGAGTCGTCGATGCCGTACAGCCGGGAGTCGTCCAGCCGCAAGGTGATTCGCTGGGTGCCGCGCTGGCCGGGCGCGATCCGCGCCACCTCGCCGACCAGCACGCCGTCCAAGCGCACCTGGGTGCCCTCGGCGACGCCGTCGCCGATCTGCTCGGTGCGCAGCGCGATGCGCAGGCCGTCTTCCGAGCGCACCGTGCGGTAGAGCGCGGTGGTCAGCGCGACCACCGCGATGAGCGCGACGATCACCAATCCGATCGTGCGCGAACGTTTCTTGTCCGCGGCGACGCCGGGCAAGCCGTACTCAGGCAATGTTCACCCCGTGAAGCTGATCGCCGTGTCGAAACCCCACAGCACGATGGACAGCACCATGTCGATGGCGATGATCGCCACGAAACTGGTGCGCACCGCACGACCCGACGCGATACCGACGCCCTCCGGGCCGCCGGTGGCGAAGAAGCCGTAATAGCTGTGCACGAGAATCACCACGGTGCCGAAGATGGCGACCTTGATCACCGCGGCGATCACGTCGAACCCGGACACGAACTGGAAGAAGTAGTGGTCGTAGACGCCCGCTGACTGGCCGTGCACCAGCGTGATGAGGCCTCGGCAGGCGAGGTAGGACAGGATCAGCGCGATCAAGAAGGTCGGCACGATGGCCAGCGCGCCCGCGATCACCCGGGTGGTCACCACGAACGGGACCGAGCGCAGGCCGAGCGATTCGATCGCGTCGATCTCCTCGGAGATGCGCATGGAGCCGATCTCCGCGGTGATCCGGCAACCCGCCTGTGCGGCGAAGCCGACCGCGGCCGCGATCGGGGCCAATTCGCGAGTCGTCGCGTAGGCCGAGACGATGCCGGTGACCGGTCCCATGCCGAGCATGTCCAGGGTGGCGAAGGATTCGACGCCCACCGAGGCGCCCATGACCAGGCCGAGCACGACCATCATCGGCACCGTGCCGCCGCCGACCACGATGGAGCCGCGGCCCCACGTCATGTTCGTGATGGCGCGCATGGTCTCCGCGCGGTAGCGCTGCAACGTCAGCGGAATCGACGAGAGCACCTGCCAGACGAACACCGCGACGAAGCCGAGCGAATCGACCGCGCGCAGGACGCGGCTGCCGCGCCGGAAGTAGCGCGCGACGGGAGCGAATCCCTTCGGGACGTAGGACGAGACCGCCATCATGCCAGCCTGGTTGGCAGGAACATCGCGGTCACCTGCGTCAACACCAGATTCACGCACACGATCGACACCACCGACAGCACCACCGCCGCGTTCACCGCGTCAGCCACGCCCCGCGGGCCGCCCTTGGCCTCCAGCCCCCGCTGACACGCGATGATCACCACCACGAACCCGAAGATCAACGCCTTCACCAGCGAGATCCATACATCGGCGGCCGTGGTGAACGACCCGAACGTCGCCCAGTAGCTACCCGGCGTCACCCCTTGTCCGCCGATCGCCACCGCGTAGCCCGCCAGCACACCGACGAAGATGATCAGCACGTTCAGCAGCGGGGCGACCACCAACATCGCCACCATTCGCGGAATCACCAACCGGTGCACCGGAGAGATGCCCATCGTGTGCAGCGCATCGATCTCCTCCCGAATCGTGCGCGCACCCAGATCCGCGGCGATCGCCGCGGCTCCGGCACCACCCAGCAAGAACCCGGTGGCCATCGGCGCACCCTGCTTGATCACGCCCAACCCACCGGTCGCGCCGAGCAGCGAATCCGCGCCGAGCGTGTGGATCAGGTTCCCCACCTGGATCGAGACGATCACTCCGAACGGGATCGCCATCAAGATCGCGGGCACCGTCGTCACCGTGACCAACCGCCACGCCTGCACGATCGCCTCGCGCCACTGGAACTCCCGGCGCGCGATGTCACCGACCGTTCCGGTCACCGACTCCTGCGCGATGCCCACCGCACGACCGAACGTCCGCAACGACGACACCATCGTCTCGGAGAAATTCTCGCGAACGATCGCGGTCGCGGATTCGCGGTCCGCGGTGCGGATTTCCGTGGTCATAGCCGGGGCCCGCGTGCCGCGCTTTCCGCACGGGAGATGTCGAAATTCATGGCGCTCTCCGAATCCGGCGTCAATGCCAACATCCGTCAAGCTAATCGGTACTCCGCGTCACAACAAAATTCGGTTGCTGTGACGCTGGCCACTCGATAACTGTCCAAGTAACCACTCTCCGCTATTCGTGAGACGCATCACGACGACTACGGACTAGCGGCGAGGAACACAAAAGCCGAGAACAGAGCCAGATGGACGCCGCCTTGCAGCAGCGTGGCGCGACCGGGAACCACGGTCAGCACGCCGACGACAACCGTCAGCGCGAGCAGCACCATCTGCGTCGCGCCCAGTCCCAGCACCAATGGACCCTGTAGCCAGATAGTTGCCACAGCGATGGCGGGGATGGTCAGGCCGATGCTCGCCATCGCCGAACCCAACGCCAGGTTCAGGCTGATCTGCACCTGATCGCGGCGGGCGGCGCGCACCGCGGCCAGCGTCTCGGGCAGCAGCACGAGCAGCGCGATCGCCACGCCCACCGCCGCGGGCGGCATGCCCGCGTTCGCCACCGCCGATTCGATGGTCGGCGAGACCACTTTCGCCAGTCCCACCACGCCGACCAGCGCGACCAGCAACAACCCGAGACTGGCGAGCGTCGCGCGGACCGAGGGGCGCTTGTCACGCGCGTCGTCGTCGGTGACAACGCCGTCCGCTTCCACCGGGAGGAAGTCGTCGCGGTGGCGCACCGTCTGCACCATGACGAACAGGCCGTACAGCGCGAGCGAGGCGACCGCGGCGAAAGCGAGCTGCGCGGGCGAGAACTCCGGGCCCGGCACGCTCGAGGTGAAGGTAGGCAGCACCAGGCTCAGCGTGGCCAGCGTCGTCACCGTGGCCAGCGCCGCGCCGGTGCCTTCCGCGTTGAACACGGCCAGGCGTCTGCGCAGGGCGCCGACCAGCAGTGCCAGACCGAAGATGCCGTTGCAGGTGATCATCACCGCGGCGAAGACGGTGTCGCGAGCCAGGGTGGCGGACTTCTCCCCGCCGGAGATCATCAGCGTCACGATGAGCGCGACCTCGATCACCGTCACGGCGACCGCGAGCACCAACGATCCGAACGGCTCTCCCACCCGGTGCGCGACGACCTCGGCGTGATGCACCGCGGCGAGCACCGATCCCGCGAGGAACACCGCGACCACGATCACCCCCGCTGTCGGCAGACTCCGGCCCCACGTGGCGACCAAAGCGACTGCGGCGAGGAGAGGGATGAACACGGTCCAGCGGGTTGTCAACGCACGGATCATGCCTTCCATCGTCCCAGCTATCTCCGGGCACCCAGATCGGTATCATCGGGGGGATGCAGCAACGACTCCGCGAGGCCGTCGCAGCGAGCATCCTGCTCGTCCCGCTGCTGGCCGCGTGCACCACCGCACCGCAGGCCCAACCAGTGCTCGCCGCGGCCACGACCAGCGAATCCGTGGAACGCGACGGAACCTTCGTGATCGATGTCGCGCCGCAGACCATGCGATGCACCGGCGCCGCGCCGATGGACTGTCTGCAGATCCGCCGCGACCACGACGGCCCGTGGGAGTTGTTCTACGGCTCGATCACCGATTTCGAGTTCCAGCCTGGCTACCGCTACCGCCTGCGCATCGAACAGACCCCGGTGGCGAACCCGCCCGCCGACGCGTCATCGGTGACGTGGCGGCTGGTCGAGGTGCTGGACAAGCAGCCCGCATAGGCGGCGCGGTTCGTCATACGAGTGAGAGCGCAGGCGCCCTCAGCGGTACATGCCGAGGCGCCCGGCTCGCAGGTCGTCGAGGGCGTCGAGGTAGAGCTGGTTGGTCAGCGCGGGCGTGGCGTCCAGATCGAAGTAGCGCAGTTCGAGCGATTCCGCGTCGCCACCGAGACGCCCGCCGATCGGCGCGCAACGAAAGAACACGGTGATCGGCTGCACCACGTCGCCGTTCGGGTACACGTGCCGGTAGCCGGTATAGATGCCCTGGAGCGCTTCGATTTCCACCCGCAGGCCGGTCTCTTCGGTGACCTCCCGCACCACGGCCGACGCGGCCGACTCCCCCAGCTCGATGGCTCCACCGGGCAGGCCCCATTGACCATCGTCGCTGCGACGTTGCATGAGGACGCGCCCGTCGGACACCACGCACGCCGCGGCGTACGCCAGTTGAATGTGGTCGTGGCCGACCCGCTCGCGCAGCCAGCGAATGTAGTCGGCCACCGCTCAGTCGTTCAGGTCGACGCGGACGGTGAGCAGGTCGGTGCCGACCAGCCGGACGGCGGCGCTGTTGGCGCGCGGCAGCTCGCGCAGGCGCGCGCGGGCGTCGTCTTCGGGGAGCAGGTGCGCGGTTCCGGTGTGCCAGCGGCCGTGCAGCCGCACGCGAACCCGGTTGTCGGCTTTGATGTTCCGGACGTACTGCGAGCGCTCGCCGAACTCGGAGACCAGCCAGAACTGGTCGCCGGACCGGCGGCCGCCGATCGGGGTGATGCGCGGTTCGCCGCTCACCCTGCCTTTCGTCTCGAGCAGCTGCTGATTCGGCAGCCTGCGCAGGATCGGGTTGCCGACCCAGCGCTGGAAGGTGGTCACCAGACGGTGTTGCACATCGTCCCTCTTCGGCATACGCCGACCGTAACACCGCGAAGGACGAGCGGCACGCCGCACACGGCGGCGCGATACCAGATCGCTATTTCCGCTGTACACCGCGACTTTCACGGATCATGTGACGCAGCGCGGACGCCATGTCCATACCGGGCAGTGCGAATCGTTTCCCCGCTCGCCCCGCCATAAGCGAGAATTTGCCGGTGCGGACCCAGTTCACCCACGAGCTCAACGCGTTGACGAACGATCTGACGCTGATGTGCCGACTCGCCCACGACGCCGTCGAGCGCGTCACCGACGCCGTCGCGGGCGCCGACCTCGCAGTCACCTACGAGGTCTTCGCCCTCGACGAGCAGCTACAGAAGATGTACGGCGCGTGCGAGGCGCGGACGGTGGTGCTGCTCGCACTCCAGGCGCCGGTGGCCAGGGATCTGCGCCACGTGGTGACGGCGATCCAGATCGCCAACGAGCTGTCCCGCATCGGCTGGCTGACCAGCCGCGTTGCCGACCAGGTCTACCGAAGTCATCCCAATCACGTAGCGCCGCAACTCATCCTGGACGTGCTGACCGAACTCGGCAGGTTCGCGGCGCACCGCACGGCGCTCGCCGGGCAGGCCGTTGCCACCGCCCACCAGTCCGCCGACGCCCAGCAGGTCACCGCGGCGCTCACCGGTCTGCGCGAGCGCCTGCACGCGGCGTTGATCGATCCGGAGCGATCGCAGCCCGCCACCGCGGCCATCGACCTCGCACTGCTCGGCAATTACCTGGAGCGTTGCGTCGACCACACCACGCGCATCGAGCGCCTGATTCGATTCCTGGACACCGGGGTACCGCCGATGGCCCAGCCGCCGGACTCCGAGCTGGACGAGGACTGAGGGCGACCAACAGTCGCGTACCACTGCGGGTCGCACGTCCGGACGACCGATCGACTTGTCCGAAGGCGGATTACGGCCCGCACGTGACGGCCGCCACAAAGCGCCGCCCCCAGGCGAACGTCCCGCGCGAAGCTTCACCTCGGGACCTACCCCTCATCAGCCCCGTGGCGTCGCGCGGTGCGACTGCGGCCTGGACAACCGCACGCCCGCACGCACGCGGACGAATTCGTTCGTGATCCGCCCCCTGAGCCGGCGCCGGCACGACGGCTCAGGGGTGGTCCGGCATTCCCCGGTTCCCCGTGCGGCACAACCCGTCGCCGACGAGTGTGCCGAACGTCATACTCGGCGTTGGCATTCCGGCATAGCCGGGACAAGGTACTTTGGCGCCCGCGATAATTGCACGAGGTAGGCGTTAGGAAACAACTCGATGAAGCTCACGGCGCGGCAATCGTCCCTCTGGCACCCGGCGGCCGGGAGAGTCATCGGCGACGCGGCGATCTCGTTCGACGGAGGATCGCTGTGAACCGCAAAGTGCTGGCCGTGATCGCACCGATCGTCTTCAGTCTCTCGCTGACCGCGGCATGCACCGTTTCTCGCGGCACCGACAGCAAACCGCAGACCTCGCCAGGACAGCAGACTTCGACGTCCGCCAAGGAAGTTCGTGACCTGCTCGCGAAACTCGCTGTCGCGCAGGAAGCCGCGATGACGGGGTACAGCCGCGAGAAGTTCCCGCACTGGGACACCAACAAGCCCGAACACGGTTTCGGCGCCGACTTCACGCAATACAGTCGCTGCACCACGCGGGAAGTGATGCTGCTGCGCGACGCCGTCGGCTCGGTCCGGCTCGACCCCAAAACCTGTGCGCTCACGGTCGGTTCCGACGGCGGCTGGCGCGATCAGTACGGCGTGCTGGACGGCAAGACCGGACAGCTCAAAGAGTACAAGTGGATCACCGACCCGTCCGGCGTCGACGCCGAGCACATCGTCCCGCTGGCCGAGGCGTGGCGATCCGGTGCGGCCACGCGCGACGAGGACACGCGACGCCGCATCGCCAACGACGCGATCAACCTCGTCGCCTCCGACCCCTCGGCCAACCGGTCCAAGGGCGATCAGGACGCCGCGAACTACCTGCCGCCGGGAAACTTCCGGTGTGGCTATATCGGTCGCTACCTCCAGATCAAAGTAAAATACGGCTTGACCATCGATTCCGCCGAACAGTCCGCCCTGCGTACCGCAGTCGACGACTGTGTCAGCCGAGGAGGGTTCAGATAATCGACATCATCGAGATCTCCGGCAAGGCCGCCGTCATGACCGAGGAGGAAGGGACGGTGTCCGGCGATCTCGATGTCACCGTCGATGCGACGGGCAAGGGACTCGTCCGCTACCGCGACACCGAGACATGGCTGACCATCGGTAATCTCGACGGCAATCCCCCGCGCACCTGGTCGACGACCGCCGAACTCGCCGCCGCCATCGAAGCCGGACGCGGCGCCCGCGACGCGGCGGGCAACCTGGTGTTCTTCGAGGCGTGACGAGTTCGCGCGCGTCCTGCTGACGCCGAACCGCCGCGACGTGACCGGCTAGGCGTCGATACCGATGTACTGCTGGTCGAGGCGGATCCGGCCCTCGCCGTCCAGCGCGATCACCTCGTAGCCGCCGCCGACCACGGCGCCGTCGGCCCTGGTCACCATCGCCCAGCCGAAGCCGATCAGGTTCGCGGTGAGCTGGGTGGCGGGACCGTGCGTTTCGAAGAGGTGCTCGCCGGGGGCGACGAACATCTCGTAGGCGCGGCTCACGCGCCGCTCCAGGGCTTCGGCGCCGCGCACCTCGAGCGGCGGGATCGGGAAAGCCAGGTTCGTCGCGGCGTCGCGGATTGCTTCGGGGGGATCGACCAGCACCTGCGCGCCGTCGACGGCCCAGAGTTCGTCGATCAGGTTGCGGCGCAGCGTGGGATCGGGCTCGTTCCAGAGTGCGATGTACCGCTCGGCGAAGCGGGCCGGTTCTTTGTCTTCGTGCTGAGTGCTCATGGCACCGAGTTTGGCGAGAACGATGCGGCGCCGCGATTCCCCGCAGGGTATGGCGCGGCCGCACCGGGTTCGATATCAAAGACCGATGAGCACCGTGGCGCAGTCACCCAGGTACACCGTGGCCCAGCCACGAACGAACACCGTGGCCCGGCCACAGACGAACACCGTGGCCCAGTCCCCCGTCGACGCGGAGACCCAACCCGGCGCGTTCGCGCATCAGCTCAAACGCTGGCGCACCACACGCCGGGTGAGTCAGCTGGACCTGGCCATCCGCGCCGACACCACCCAGCGCTACCTCAGCTTTCTCGAACAGGGCCGCTCCCGCCCCGGCCGCACCATGGTCGTGCGCCTGGCCGAATCTCTGGACCTCTCACTGCGGGAACGCAACGGTCTGCTCCTCGCCGCGGGCTACGCGCCCGTCTTCGCCGAATCACGATTGGACACACCGGAATTGGCGCCCGTCAGGGAAGCGCTCGACCGCATACTCGATGGTCACATGCCCTACCCCGCGGTCGTGGTGCGCCCGTACGGCGTGCTGGTCGCCGCCAACGCCGCCTTCGAGCTGCTCACCGAGGGCGCGGCGCCCGAACTGCTGGCGCCGCCGGTCAATGTGCTGCGGCTGGCGCTGCATCCCGATGGCCTCGCCCGCCGGGTGCTGAACATGCCGGAGTGGGGCAGGCACGTGATCGAATCGCTGCGCGGGCGGGCGCTGCGCAGTCCCGATCCCGAGTTGGACGCTTTCATCGCCGAGTTGGCGGGCTATCTCCCGGCCGCCGAACCCGGCCCCGACCATCTCGGGTTCGCCGTCCCGCTGCGGTTGCGCAGCGACGCGGGCGAATTGCGGCTGATCACCACCATCACATCCTTCGCGACCGCCGTCGACGTTACCCTCTCCGAGCTACACCTGGAGGCGTTCCTCCCCGCCGACGACCACACCGCAGCCATCCTCCGCACCCGCACCGACCGCTGACACCGCACACAGCCACCACACGCCTCACACAGCGCCAAGCCCTGTGAAGCGTGGAAACGGTGTGTGGGAACAGCTCACCGGCGGCTGGCGCGCCGGTAGCCGATCACGGCGGGCACCGAGAACACGATGACGCCGCCGATCGACCAGACGAAGGTCATCGTGAGCGGGTGGGCCAGCGGACCGCCCAGTGAGAGCGCCTTCATGGTGTCCACCGCGACCGACATCGGCTGGTTTCGGACAACGGGCTGGATCCACTGCGGGAAGGCGATCAGCGGGACGAAGCCGGTGCTGAAGAACATCAGCAGCGAGGTGAGGATGGTGATGCCCTCCACCAGTGTGGCTTTCGCGGTGAACACCGCGACGGCGGTGACCATGGTGGCGAAGGCCAAACCGAAGATCACCGGAATGACCACGAACAGCAACGCGGCCAGGAATCCTTGGTGGAAGCGGAAGCCGAGCGCATGGCCCACGACCAGGACCACGATCGTGCCGAGCAGAATCCGGCAGCCCTCGGCCAGGATTCGGGCGATCAGCCCGGAGGACCGGTGCACCGGCAGCACCCAGAAGCGGGCGAGCAGCCCCGCGTCACGTTCCCTGCCGAGCATCACCCCGCTGGCCACCGCGCCGCTCAGCGCGCCGACGACGGCGACCATCGGCACGGACCCGTACAGCGCGTCGGTACCGGAGAACTTCGCGATCTGATTGCCGATGACGATGTCGAGCATCAACAGCAGCAGGCACGGGATGATCAGCGTCTCCAGCAGCGCCACGGGATTGCGGGACCAGCGCAGCAGCAGGCGCTGGGTCTGGATCGCGGTGTGCCGCAGCAACGAGGCCGGCGAGCTCTCGCCGTGCGACAGCGTCGCGCGTTGGGTCGTCACGATCATCACGCCCTCCTCGAGCTAAGCCGGACCGCTGTCGGCACGCAGACGATCAGGATCGCCGCGGCCCACAGCAACGGCGGTGTCATCAGCGCCCAGCTCACCTCGCCCGCACTGCCTTTCGTGTCGCCCGCCAGCGCGCGCAACGCGATGACGAACTGCGATACCGGCTGGTTGCGCACGAAAGGCTGGATCCAGCTGGGGAATTGCTCCGCCGGAGCCAAGCCCGTCGACAGCATGCCGAGGATCAACGGCGGCAGCACCAGCGCCTGGGTGGTCGCCTCCGGACTCTTGGTCAGCGTCCCGATGACGTCGGCGCCCAGCGTGAACACGATGCCGATGAGCAACGAGAAGCCCAGGAAACCGAGCGTGTGCCAGCCGTCGAGGACGAAGCGGAAACCTATGATGTGCCCGCAGACCAGACCCGCCGATATCGCGATGCACAGCCGGAAAACATTGCCGGACATGCGCGCCGCGACCGGAACCAGCGGACCGATCGGCATCGAGCCGAAGCGGCGGTCGATCCCGGCGACGGCGTCGGTGGCCGACCGGAACGCGGCGCCGATCGCGGTGAACGCACAGGCCTGCAGGATGACGATGGGCATCATGAACTGCGCGTAGCTGCTGAATCCGGTGCCGATGACGGTCATCACCGTCTTCAGCGGAATGTAGAAGCTGGCGGTGAAGGCAGCGGGCGCGACGATGGAGCTGAGCACCTCACCGCTCTTGATCGCGGGCGTCACCAGCCTCGTGGTGAGCACCCACCACTGTTGCGCGCGGACCGGCGTGGCGCGGGTCTCGGTCAGCCAGGCGCCGGCGGTCATCCGGCCGCTCCCGTCTCTGTGGCCGCCAGGTGGCCGGTGAGCTGGAGGAACACGTCGTCGAGGGAGGGACGGCGCAGGGCGATGTCGACCAGCTGGATGCCGGCCGAGTCCAGCCTGCGCAGCGCCTCGGCGAGCGTCTTCGCGCCCTCGGTGGCGGGGATCGCGATGCGGTCGGACTCCGGTGTGAGCGCGGCCCGATTCTCCTCGGGCAGCAGCGAACCCAGCGCGGCCGCGATGGCGGGCAGATCCTCCATCCGCAGCGGCACCACCTCGCAGTAGCTGCCGCCGGTGCGCGACTTCAGTTCGTCGGCGGTGCCTTCGGCGATGACGACGCCGTGATCGATGACGATGATCCGGTCGCACAGCGCGTCGGCCTCTTCCAGATACTGCGTGGTGAGCAGCGTGGTGATGCCGTGCTTGCGGAAGCCGGACACCAGATCCCACACGCCCTGGCGGCTGCGCGGATCAAGGCCCGTGGTCGGCTCGTCGAGGAACACCACGTCGGGCCTTACGACGAGCCCGCACGCGATATCGATGCGCCTGCGCATACCGCCGGAATACGTGCCCACTCGCCGGTCGGCGGCGTCGACCAGGTCGAACTCGGCGAGCAGTTCGTCGGCGCGCGCCCGCGCGGCGGGTTTGCGCAGACCCATCAGCCTGCCGAACATGACCAGGTTCTCGTAACCGCTGAGCATGTCGTCCAGCGCCGCGAACTGCCCGGTCAGCATGATCGAGCGGCGCACCGCCGCCGGGTCGGCGACCACGTCGTAGCCCGCGACCTGCGCGCGGCCGCGATCCGGCGCGATGAGCGTGGAAAGGATGTTCACCATGGTGGTCTTGCCCGCGCCGTTCGGGCCGAGAATGCCGAGCACCTCGCCCTGCGCGGCGGTGAAGTCCACGCCGCGCAGCGCGTGCACCTCCCCGAAGGACTTCTCCACGCCTTCCACCACAACTCCGCTGTCGTTCACTGCATGCCTCCAAGATGCTCGTCGAGCACACGCGCGATGATCGGAAGCACGTGTGGTGCGGTCATTTCGTCGTGGGTGACCTCGACGTCGTAGTCGGTGATCGCGCCGGTGACGTACGGGCGCCAGCCCTCGGGGCCGAAGATGTCCGAACTGTCGACGGTGGCACTGAAATACAGGGCGTCGCCGTGGTAGACGGGACGCTGATATCCGGTTCTGGTGCGCGCCGACGCGTTGTAGGAGCCTGCCATGCGCTCGAGCGTGTCGGCGTCCACCAAGGCGACGCCGCCGGTTCGCTCGGCGATCAACGCGGCCGCGTCCTGCGCCGTGGCGCCGGCGGGGACGTCCTCGATGCCGAACACCGCGCCGAAGGTGCTGACGAACGAGCCCGCGGTGAGCGGCTCGATGCTGTCGCCGTCGATGTCGGCGGTGTCGGCGTCCAGCAGCGCGAGCACACCGACCGGCGCGCCCTCCTGCTCGAGCCGGGCGGCCATGGCGTGCGCGATGAGCCCGCCGAACGACCAGCCGAGCAGGTGATACGGGCCTTCCGGTTGCACGGCGCGGATCTCGCGGATGTAGCGGTCGGCGAATTCCTCGATGCTGCGCACGGACGGTTCGCGACCGCTCAGATCCGGCGCTTGCAGGCCGTAGATCGGGCGGCCCGGCGCGAGCGCCTCCGCGAGACCCAGGTAGGTCCACGACATTCCGGACGACGGATGGATGCAGAACAGCGCGGGCCCGTCGCCGCCGAGCCGGATCGGGAGCAGCACGTCGAGACCGAGGGCCGTGCCAGGCGCGGGCGGCGCCGCCGCGGCCGCGAGTTCGGCCATGGCGCGCTCCTCCTCCGCGCCCGCCGCGCGCGCCTCCGGTGTCATGGCGAATTCGGCTGCGGCACCGAGCGCTTCGATCCACAGGCGGGAGAGCTCGGCGACGTCGGCGCGATCCAGCAGCGTCGCGGGGAAGCCGAAGGTCGCGCGCAGCCGGTCGCCGATGACCACGGCGTTGACGTCGACCTCGGCTTGCAGCGGCACGTCCCGGCATTCGGTCGCCGGCAGGTCGCCGAGCTCGTCGGTGGGCAGCCAGCCGAGTCCTTCCAGGCCGGGCGGGATCTCGCCGGTGGCGTATCGGCCCAGATAGTTGAAGGCGACGCGGCCGGGCAGGCGGCGCGGAAGCTGTTCGGCGGTCTGCTGATTCAGGTAGCGCAGCAGGCCGAAACCGATGCCCTTGTCCGGCACGGCGAGCAATTGGTGCTTGATCGCGCGGATCGCCTGGCCGAGCGCGGGGCCACCGGCCCATGCCTCGTCGACGTCCACCGTCCCGAGGTCGAGCCGCACCGGGTAGATGCTGGTGAACCACCCGACGGTCCGGGAGAGGTCGGCGCCGGGGATCACCTCCTGCTGACGGCCGTGCCCTTCCAATCGCACCAGGACGCTGCGCTCCTGGCCGGCCCGCCACTTGTGCAGGGCGAGGGCCAGCGTGGTGAGCAGGGCGTCCTCGACGCCGCCGTGGAACAACGCGGGCAGCGTGGTCAGCAGCGCGCCGGTGACCTCCTCGGACACCTCCGCCTCCACCATGCGCAGCTGCCCTGCCTGATCCACGGCCGGATCGAGCTCGCGGCCACCGATCAGCGGATCGGGTCCGTCGATCAGGCTGCGCCAGTAGTCGAGTTCGGCGACCCGCGCCGCGCTGTGCGCTTCCTCGGCCAGCGCGTGCGCCCAGCGCCGCATCGACGTACCGGTCTCGGCGAGCACCGGCGTCGCGCCCGCCGATACCTGCGCCCACGCGGCCATCAAGTCGGGCACCAGGATGCGCCAGGACACGCCGTCCACGACGAGGTGGTGCGCGATCACGATGAGGCGGCCGGAGCGGCTGCGGTCTCCGGCCTCGCCGACCGGATCGAGCCAGAGGAACTGCAACACCACACCACGCGCCGGCTCGAGCCGGTTCATCGCGGAATCCATTTCGATGAGCGCGTATTCGCGCAGGTCGACCGTGTCCGCGTCGGCGGCGAACTCGATGCGGCGGATCAGGCTCGCCACGTCGACGCTGCCCGGTTCGGACACCTCGAGCCGCACGTCGGGATCGCGCAGCAACCTGGCGCGCAGCATGTCGTGGCGGTCGACCACGGCCGCGATCGTCGTCGCCAGCTGCTCGGCGCGGATGCCGACGGGTAGTTCGAGCACCGCGGTCTGCGCGAAACGGTCGTAGTCCCCGCCGCGTTCGATCATGTACCGCACGATGGGCGGCAGCGGCATCTCGCCGACCCCGCCGCCGGGCAGCTCCTCGAGCACCACCTGCTCACCCGCCGCGTCGGCCGCCGCGGCCAGCGCCGCGACGGTGCGGTGCTCGAACACCTGGAGCGGGGTCACGGTCACGCCGCCCTGCCTGGCGCGGGAGACCAGTTGGATGGCGAGGATGCTGTCGCCGCCGAGCGCGAAGAAGGAGTCATCGGCGCCGACTCGCTCGCGGCCGAGGAGTTCGGCGAAGACGGCCGCGAGCGTCTGCTCGGTGGGTGTGCGCGGCGCGACGTACTCGGTCCGTTCGTCGGCGAACACCGGTTCAGGAAGGGCTTTCCGGTCGAGCTTGCCGACGGCGTTGAGCGGAATCGCGTCGAGCACGACGAAGGCCGCGGGCACCATGTAGCCCGGCAGCGCCGCGGCGGCGTGCGCGCGCAGCTCATCCACGTCCAGTTCGACGCCGGATTCGTGGACCACGTAGGCGGCCAGCGCGGTGGCGCCGGACGGGCCGCGGACGCCGAGCGTCACGGCGAACTCCACGCCTTCGGCCCGGCCGAGCACGGCGTCGATCTCGCCGAGCTCGATGCGCTGGCCGCGCACCTTCACCTGGAAATCGGTGCGGCCCACGTATTCCAGTTCGCCGTCGCCGCCCCAGCGCACCAGGTCGCCGGTGCGATACATCCGCTCGCCCTGCGCCCCATAGGGATTCGCGACGAAGCGGGTGGCGTTCAGATCCGGTCGTGCGTGATAGCCGCGGGCCAGTGCGGGACCGGCGAGATACAACTCCCCCGCGACTCCCACCGGCACCGGGCGCAGCCGCCCGTCCAGCACCAGCACCGCCGCGCCGCGAATCGGACCGCCGATGGTCACGGGCGCGTCCACCGACAGCGCAGCCGAACCCGTCGCCCAGATGGTGGATTCGGTGGGGCCGTAAAGGTTCACCATGGTCCGGTCCCGCGCCCAGCGTTCCACCAGCTCCGCGCCGACGGCCTCGCCCGCCACCGCGAGCACCCGCAGACTCGACACCCGCGCCGGATCCACCGTAGCCAGCGCCGACGGCGTGATCACCGCGTGCGTGACGCGTTCGGCCTCGATCAGTTCGGCCAGCGCGTCGCCGCCGAACACTTCGGGCGGTGCGACCACCGCGGCGCCGCCCGCGCCGAACGCCATGATCGCCTCGAACACCGACGCGTCGAAACTCGGTGAGGCGACCTGCAATACGCGCGCGTGCTCGTCCAGCGCGAGCGACTCGCGCTGCGCGGCGACGAGATCGGCGATGCCGCGGTGCGAGACCGTGACGCCCTTCGGCGTACCGGTGGAGCCCGAGGTGTAGATCATCCACGCCGGGTGGTCCGGCAGGATCGGCATGCGCGAATAGTCTTCGCGCGGCGACGAGTCGTCATTGCGCAGCGGCGAATCGTCGGCCGCGCGCCAGCGGGCGGCGAAGGTCGTGTCGTCCAGCACCAGCCACCGCGTGTCCTCGGGCAGCTGCGCGCGGTGCGCGGCGACGGTGAGGCCGAGCACCGCACCGGAATCGGTGAGCATGTGCTCGATGCGGTCCACCGGATGCTTCGGGTCGACCGGCAGGAACGCCGCGCCCGCCGCGGCGGCCGCCCACATGCCGACCAGCAGCTCCGCGCCCCTGGTCAGTCCGAGCGCCACCACCGTCTCCGGTCCGGCGCCCGCCTCGATCAGTAGGCGGGCGAGTTGCGCCGCGCGGGAGGCCAATTCGCGATAGGTCAGCGTCACGCCCGCGGCGACCACCGCGGCGCGCTCCGGATGCGCGTCCGCCGTCGCCGCGAACAACTCGGGCAGGGTGTGCACCCCGGCGGATTCCGGACCGCGCGCTGGCACCAGTTCGGCGCGCTCCAGCGGCACCAGCAGGTCGATGTCGCCGAGGCGCTGTCCCGGATCGGCGACGACCGCGCCGAGCACACCGAGCCACCGGCGGGCCATGGTGTCGGCCGTCGGCGCGTCGAAGAGGTCGGTGGCGTAGGTCAGCGTGGCGTCGATGCCCGCCCGCTCGGCGCCGTCGAAGCGCTCGCGCAGGTCGAGGGTGAGGTCGAACTGTGCCGCGTCGCGATCCAGATCCTCCACGTCGATGCGCAGGCCGGGCAGCTCGAGCGCCGGTTCGACGAAGTTCTGCAACGAGAGCGAGACCTGGAAGATCGGATGGTGCGCGGTGGACCTGGTCGGGTTCAGCACCTGCACGAGGCGTTCGAAGGGAACGTCGGCGTTGGCGAACGCGTCCAGATCCGATGAGCGAACGGCGGTGAGGAATTCGCGGAAGGTCAGGTTCGGGTCGACCGGCGTGCGCAGCGCGAGGGTGTTCACGAACATGCCGACCATCTCGTCCAGCGCGGCCTCACCGCGCCCGGCGACCGCGGTGCCGATCACCACGTCCTCGGCGCCGCCGAGCCGCGCGAGCAGCACCGCGAGGGCGGCGTGCACCACCATGAACATGCTGACCTCGGTGTCGGCGGCCAGCTCGGCCATGGCCCGATGCAAGCCCTGCTCGACCGCGAAATCCAGGTCCGCGCTGCGCATCGACTGCACCGCGGGGCGGGGCCGGTCGGCGGGCAACTCCAGCAGATCGGGTGCGCCCGAGAGCGATTCGGTCCAGAAGCGGATCTGGCTCGCGGCCAGCGAGTCCGGGTCGGACTCGTCGCCGAGCAGTTCCCGGTGCCACAGCGCGAAATCGGTGTACTGCACCGGCAGCGCGGCCAGCGCCGCCTCCTTGCCCATCGTGGCCGCGGCGTAAGCGGTCATCAGGTCGGTGGCCAGCGGCGCCATGGACGCGCCGTCCGCGCTGATGTGGTGCACCACCAGGACAACGACGTGCACCGGCGTCGCGCGGCCGTTGCCTTCGGCCGTGTGCAACCGGAACAGTCCGACCCGCAGCGGCGGCTCGGTCACCAGGTCGAATCCGACACCGGCCAGTTCGACGATCCGATCACGCAGCGGCGCACCGGGTTCGGTGACGATCGCTTGGAGCTCGGGCGCAACGGCATCCGCGCCCATGACCACCTGACGCAGCCCCTCGGCATCGGCGGGATACATGGTGCGCAGGCTTTCGTGCCGGTCGATCACCGCACGCAATGCCCGCCGCATGGCAGGCACGTCGAGTTCGCCGGTGAGGCGCAGCGCGACGGCGATGTTGTAGGCCGGCGAGCTGGGGTCGAGCCGGTTGAGCACCCACATCCGCTGCTGAGCGGGCGAGAGCGGGATCCGGTCCGGCCGGATCCGCGGCGCCAACGCGAAGCGGGCGCGGGCCCCGGCCGCGGCGGGAACCACCCGCGCCGACAGTTGCGCGACGGTCGGGGCGTCGAACAGATCGCGCAGCGCGATCGTGGCGCCGAGCGCCGCGTTGACCCTGGCCACCACCTTGGTCGCGCTGAGCGAGTTGCCGCCCAGTTCGAAGAACGAGTGGTCGATGCTGACCCGCTCGGCGCCGAGCACTTCAGCGAACACCTCGGCGACCGCTTGCTCCACCGGTGTGCGCGGCGCCAGATACCGGCGCAGGAAGGCGGCGAAATCCGGCACTGGCAGCGCATTGCGATCCAGCTTGCCGACCGGTGTCAGCGGCACCTCGTCCAGCACGACGAGATAGCCGGGCACCATGTAGCCTGGCAGCGCGCCCGCGATGCGCGAGCGCAGCCGTTCGGTGTCGTATTCCGGTTCATCGCCCAAGGATTCGCGGCCCGCGTCGCTGAGCACCACGTAGGAGACGAGCACGGTCTCCCCGGCCGGGCCCGGCATGCCGACGGTCGCGGCGTATTCCACGTGGTCGTCGGCCGCGAGCACGCCGTCGATCTCGCCGAGTTCGATGCGCAGGCCACGGATCTTGACCTGGAAATCGCTGCGGCCCAGGTACTCCAGCTCCAGCGCCGTTCCACCCGGGCGGTCGGATTCGACCCAGCGCACCATGTCGCCGGTACGGTACATCCGCTCCCCGTGCGCGCCGTACGGATTGGCGACGAAGCGGCCCGCGGTCATCGCGAACCGATTGAAGTAGCCGCGCGCGATGGCGGGACCTGCGAGGTACAGCTCGCCCTCCACACCGACCGGCACCGGACGCAGCCAGGTGTCGAGCACCATGACGGCGGCGCCGCGAATCGGTCCGCCCATGGTGATCGGCCTCCCGGCCTCCAGTTCGCCCGGCCCGGTGGCCCAGATGCTGAATTCCGTCGGGCCGTAGAGGTTCAGCATGCGCCTGCCGACGGACCACTGCGCGGTCAACTCCGGCCCGGCGGCTTCGCCCGCGACCGACAGGACGCGCAGATCGGGCAGGCCGCTCGGATCCATGGTTGCCAGCACCGACGGTGTGATCACCGCGTGCGTGACCCGCTCGGCGCGCAGCAGATGTTCGAGTTCGGCGCCGCCGTACACCTCGGGCGGCGACAGGACAAGGTGCCCGCCCGTCGCGTGCGCGGTGAGCAGTTCGAATACCGAGGCGTCGAAGCTCGGCGAGGCGACTTGCAGCGCCTTGGCGGTGGGATCCAGGTCGAGCGATTCACGTTGCGCCGTGGTCAGATTCGCGACGCCGCGATGGCTGAGCAGCACCGCCTTCGGCTTGCCGGTCGAGCCGGAGGTGTAGATCAGGTAGGCGGTCTGGTCCATCCGGATGGCACCGCCGCGCTCCTCGTCGGTGATGGGGCCGTCCGGGACCGTCATCGCCCTGCGGATGGTGTTGAGGTCGTCGAGCAGCAGCCAGTCGATGGTGCTCGGCAGCGTCTCGCCGGTGGCGCGAACGGTCACGCCGATGGGCGCTTTGGAGTCGGTGAGGATGTGCTCGATCCGTTCCACCGGGTAGTTCGGATCCAGCGGCAGGAAGGCCGCGCCCGTCTTTACCAGCGCCCACACCGCCATCACCGACTCCACCGAGCGGGTGAGGGCGAGCACGACGAACACCTCGGCGCCGATGCCGCGGCGCAGCAGCACCCTGGCGAATCGGTTCGACCAGGCGTCCAGCTCCCGGTAGGTCATGCTGTCGCCGTTCGCGCTGACCGCGAGGGCATCGGGATTCACCGCGGCGCCGGCGGCGAGGATCTCGGGTAGCGTGCGCTGCGGCACCGAGTCGATGCCGTGCACGGGCAGCAGGGCGGCGCGCTCGACGGCATCGCAGTGTTGCAATCGCGCGACGCCGAACTCGGGGTGCTCGGTGATCTGCTCGAGCAGCAGGACGAACCGGTCGAGCAGCCTGCGCGCGTCCCGCTCCGCCAGCTGGTCGGCCATGAACTTCACCGTGACCCGCAGCTTGTCGCCCGCCTCGCCGGGCAGCCCGTGCAGCGGAATCACCATCAGGTTCAACGGATACGGCGTGGCGTCGGTGCCTTCGATGTCGAGCACCCGCATGCCCGCGATGTCCAGCGACTGCGACAGCGCCTCCCGGTCGATCGGGTACGACTCGAAAACGGTGAGGGTGTCGAACAATTCGGCCAGACCGACCGCCTGGTGGATGGCCGCGAGACCCACGTGCTGGTGATCGAGCAGCCGCGCCTGCTCGGTCTGCACCCTGGCCAGCAGGTCGGCCACCCGCTCCGCCGGATCGAGCCGGACGCGCACCGGGAGGGTGTTGATGAACAGGCCGACCATGTCCTCGACGCCAGCCAGCTGCGGCGGCCTGCCGGACACGGTGCCGCCGAACACCACGTCGGTGCGTCCGGTCAGCATGGCGAGCAGCAGCGCCCACGCCGCCTGCACGGCCGTGTTCACGGTCGCGCCCGCCGCGCGGGTGGTCGCCTCCAAGCGCGCGACCGCCTCGGCGGACAGATCGACCGACACCATGCCGGACTCGGTGGACTCGATCCCGGCCAGCGTCGGCACCGCACGGGTCGGGGCATCGATCCCGGCCAGCGCCTCGCGCCAGGCGTCGAGCGACGCGGAACCCGCTGCGCCGGTGATCATCTCGGTGACAGAGCCGGGCGCGGCGGATGCCTCGGCGGGTTCGGCCGTCGGCCGTCCGGCCTCGGCCTGCCGCTCCGCGGCCACGACGCCCGCGGATTCGCCGGGCGCGGGCTCGACGACAGCTGCGGCGATTCCCGTTGCGGCCGCGGCGCTTTCGGCGCCATCCTGTTCGGCGAGCCAAGCGAGGAAGCCGCGATAGGACGGTGCGGGGGCGAGCACGTCCGCGGCGCTCGCACCCGCACCGGAGGCGATGTACACGGTCAGCAGCTCGCGCACCAGCAGCGGCGTCGACCAGCCGTCCAGCACCAGGTGGTGATTGGTCATCAGCAGGGTGTAGGTGTCGTCGGCGGTGCGGATGAGCTGGAAGCGCAGCAGCGGCGGACGGGTCAGGTCGAAGCGGGTGTTCGCGTCGAGCGCCAGGATCCGGTCCAGTTCTCTCGTGCGCTCGACCGGCTCGGCGATGTCCCTGAGATCCTGTTCGTGCCAGCGCACTTCGGCGTCGTCGAGCACCAGCTGGCGGGGTCCGTCTTGCGTCTCGACGAACGCGACGCGCAGGTTCTCGTGCCGGTCCACCAGCACTTGGGCCGCGGCTCGCAAGCGGACGGCATCCACCCGGCCCGCGAGGGTGAGCCTGGTCTGCACGGTGTAGCCGTCGGCGGTGTCGGTGTCGTACCAGGCGTGGAAGAGCAGCCCGTATTGCAGCGGCGACAGCGGCCACACGTCGGACAGGTTCGGGTAGGTGCGCTCCCAGCCCTCGATCTGCGACTGAGTCACCGTGGCGAGGGGGAAGTCCGACGGTGTGTGCCCACCGGCTCCGGTCGTGCGCGCGTGATCGGCGAGGGCGGCCAGCGCGTCGGCCCAGTGTTCGGCGAACGCGCGGACGTCGTCCGCGTCGAGCAGTTCCGTGGCGTAGGCCCAGGTGACCTCGAGGCCGTCGGCGCCCATGATGGCGTTGACGTCCACGACGGCGGGCAGCGGCGCGAGGTCGTCCTGTGTCGCGGCGAATCGCCTTGGCAGCCAAGGTCCTTCGGTACCGCCTGCGGCGCGGCCCAGATAGTTGAAGCTGATCTGCGGGGTCGGCCCCGCGGCCAGCTCGGCCGCGGTCCGCGGGTTCAGATACCGCAGCATGCCGTATCCGACGCCACGGTCGGGAATGGCGCGCAGCTGCTCCTTGGCGGCCTTGATCGCCAGACCGGCAGCGGGTCCGCCCGCGAATGCCTCGTCCAGGTCGATGCCGGCGAGATCGATCGCCACCGGGTACACGCTGGTGAACCAGCCGACCGTGCGGGCCAGATCGGCGCCGGGCAGCACCGACTCCTCGCGGCCGTGGCCCTCGAGGGTGAACAACGCGCCGGTCCTGGCCCGCCAGCGCGCGACCGCCATGGTGAGCGCGGCCAGCAGCACGTCGTCGGCGCCGCAGTGGAACAGCGCGGGGGCTTGGTCGAGCACGGCGGTAGCGACATCCACCGGCACGGTGGTCCGCACCTCGGCCGCGCTGCCCACGGTGTCCACCGCCGGATCCGCCGCCCGCCCGCCGAGCGGCGCGTCCGGGGTGGCCAGCACACGCTGCCACACGGGCAGTTCGCTCGCGCGCGACTCGGCCTGCTCGATGTTCGCGTGCGCCCAGCGGCGGTAGGAGGTGCCGACGGGCTCCAACTCGCCGCCGGAGAAGGCAGTGGCCAAGTCGGGCAGAAGGATTCGCCAGGAGACGCCGTCGGTGACCAAGTGGTGCAGTACCAACCAGAGCCGGGTCCCCTCGGCGATGCCACGACCGTCGTCGGTCCCGACACCATCGGTGCCGCGCACGTCGGTCGAGTCTGTGGCACCCCTGTCGATTCCACCGCTACTGGCAGCGTCCACGCCGGCGTCGATCCCGTCACCACTGGCAGCGCCAGGGACGGCAACGTCGGTCGTACCGGCGGCGGCGACAGGTGCGCCCGCAACAGAATTCGGCTCCACCAGGACGAACCGGGCGACGACGCCCGCGCCCGGATCCAGCCGATCGGCGGCGCGCTGCAAGGCGTACTCGCAGCTCGCCTCGGGATCTTCGCCTGCGATCACCGAATCGATGCAATCGGCCGCGCGCACCGAACCGGGTTCGGCGACAATCCATTCCCAGCCGTCCTCGGCCTTGCGCAAGCTGCTGCGCAGCACGTCGTGGTGGTCGAGCAGCGCCTGCACCGCGGCGGTCAGGCGGGCACGGTCGCCGTCCGGCGGCAGCGCGATCAGGACGGCCTGGCTGTATCGGTTCCAGGTCTCGCCCTGGTCGAGCATCGCGTGCACGATCGGCGTGATCTCCACCGGACCCACACCGCCGCCGGGCAATTCGAGCACGGCGGTATCGGCCGCGTCGGTGGCGACGGCGGCCAGCGCGGCCACCGTCTTGCGCTCGAACACATCGCGCGCGCTGAATCGCAGCCCGGCGGCGCGGGCGCGGGAGACCAGCTGGATGGAGATGATGCTGTCGCCGCCGAGTGCGAAGAAGTTCTCGTCGACGCCCACCGCGTCCAAGCCGAGCACCTCGGCGTAGAGCCCAGCGAGAGTCTCCTCGCGCGGGGTGGAGGGCGGGCGGCGCACGGCGGTACGCATGCCGAAATCGGGTGCGGGCAGCGCCCTGCGGTCGACCTTGCCGACCGGCGTCAGCGGCACGCTGTCGAGCACCATGATCACCGTCGGCACCATGTAGGACGGAAGACGTTCGCCGACAGCTGCTTTCAGCGCCTCCGGCTGCACTTCCACGCCCGCTGCGCCGAGCACGTAAGACACCAGCGCGGTGGCCCCGCTCGGGGTGGTCGCCCCGATGGTGAGGGCGAATTCGATCTCGGGCAGCCGCTCCAGCGCGGCGTCGACCTCGCCGAGCTCGATGCGGTAGCCACGCACCTTCACCTGGAAGTCGCCGCGGCCGACGTAGTCCAGCTCCAGCCGGCCCCCGCGGCGCCGCCATCGCACGAGGTCGCCAGTGCGGTACATGCGCGCCCCCGGCTCGTACGGGTCCGCGACGAACCTGCTTGCGGTGAGTCCGGTGCGCTGGTGGTAGCCGCGCGCGACGGCGGGCCCGCCCAAATACAGCTCACCGACCACGCCGGGCGCGACCGGCCGCAGCCACGGGTCGAGCACGAGGCCGACGACCCCGCGCGCGAGGCTGCCGATGCTCACCGGTCCTTCCGGCGTCAGCGGCGCGCTCACCGTGACGGTGACTGTGGTCTCGGTGGGGCCGTACCCGTTGAGCAGCGTGCGGCCCGCCCATTTCGACACCAGCTCCGGCGGGCACGCGTCACCGCCGACCACGACGGTGCTCAGGTCGGGCAGCGTCTCAGGGTCGAGCGAACCGACAACGGCCGGTGTGACGTTCAGATGGGTGACCCGGTTCTCGCGCAACACCCGCGCCAAGTCCTCGCCCGCGTAGGCGGCGGGCGGCACGACGGCGATCGACGCGCCCACCGCGAACGCGACGAGCAGCTCCTCGACCGAGATGTCGAAGCTGGGCGAGACCGCGTGCGCCACTACGGCACTCGCGTCGACGCCGAACGACGCGCCGGAGCCCGCGACCAGGTTCGCGAGCCCGCGATGGGTCACGGTGACGCCCTTGGGCATACCCGTCGACCCGGAGGTGTAGATGAGGTAGGCGGGCTGGTCCAGATGGATCGCGGCCGACCGGTCGGCGTCCGTGACCGGCGTCGAATCCTGGTGCCGCACCATCTCGTCCGTCTCGGGATCATCGAGCGTCAGCCAGGTGATGCGGTCGGGCAGCGCGGGCCGCGCGCCGGACACCGTGAGCCCGGCGACGACGCCGCTGTCCGCGATCATGTACTCGATGCGATCGGCGGGATAGCCGGGATCGATCGGCACGAACGCGGCGCCGGTCCGCGCCACAGCCCAGACCGCGAGGACCGACCGCAGTGAGCGCGGAATGGCGACGGCCACCGCGGTTTCCGGGCCCGCTCCCGCCGCGATGAGCAATCGCGCGAGGCGGTGGGAATAGGCGTCGACCTCCCGATACGTCAGCGCCGTGCCATCATCGGCGCGGACGGCGATCGCGTCCGGGTCGATGGCCGCGCCGTCGGAGAGAATCTCGGTCAGCGTGCGCGGCGGCACCGAGCCGGGACCGCGGGCGGGGGCCAGTTCGTCGCGCTCCTCAGGCGAGAGCACCGACACCGCCGACAGCGGCGCCTCCTCCCCCGCCGCCAGGAAACGGTGCAGGAAGTCGAGAAACCTACGGTGCTGCGCGGCCAGTTCCTGGTCGTCGTAGAGGTTGGGATTGGCCTGGAAATCGATGTGGGTGTTCTCCGCGCCCATGCCCGGATACAGATTCAGGAACAGGTCCTCGATCAACCCGGAGGTCAGCACGTGCATCCGGCCGGTGACCTCGCCGAGCCGAATCCTGGTGTCCACCATCATGAGATTGACCGTCGGGCCGAACGAGGCCGCCTCGTCCACCGACCAGCCCAGATCGCGGACGATGTCCTCCTGGCGGTACCGCTGCCTGCGCAGCGCCGAGGTCAGCTCGCGCTGCGCGGCATGGATCAACCCGCCGACGGTGGCCTCGGCGCCGAGAGGCAGCCGCAGCGGCACCACGTTGGCGATCATGCCGCCGGAGCGCCGCAGCACCGCGGTGGTGCGCCCGGAGACCGGCAGGCTCAGCATCACCTCGGGCGCGCCGGTCATCGCGCCGAGGTAGGCGCCGAACGCGGCCACCACGACAGGCGCGATACTGGTCGAGCGGGCTTTGGCGAAATCGTCCAGCAATTTCGCTGTGGCGGAAGGCAATTCGCCCGCCACCAGGCTGGGGTGCGCGTCCACGTCGGCCGCCCGCCCGGCCAGGCCGACCGGTTCGGCCATGCCCGAAAGATGCTCGCGCCAGTACTGCGCGTCGGCGACGAAGCGCTCCGAGTCCCGGTAGGCCACGTCCGCGTCGAGAATGGTGCGCAGATCGGCGGCCTTGCTCGGCGGCGGCTCGCCGCCCGCCAGCCTGGCGTTGTACAGCTCGGCGGTCCGCTGCACGATGGTCATGGCGCCGAAGCCGTCCAGCAGGATGTGGTGGATGCGCTGATACCAGTACCAGTGATCGTCGCCGAGCCGCAGCATGGCGGACTTGCCGAGCCGGTCGCGCAGCAGATCCAGCGGGGCGGTGTACTCCGCTCGCATCCACGCCTGCGCGGCGGCCGTCGGATCGGTCTCGTCGCGCAGGTCGACGAGCAACGTCTCATCCTCCAGCGAGGTGTCGATCACCTGGTAAGGGAAGCCGTCCACTTCGATCAGCCGCAGGTAGCCGCTGCCGAATTCGCGCGCGGCCTGGCGCGCTACGTCGGCGAGCAGATCGAGGTCGAGCGCGCCGCGGAACTCCACGTACTGCGCGATCGAGATCGGGGTGTCACCCGCGAAGTGCTGCGCGAACCAGATGCCGCGCTGGGCCGCGGAGAGCGGAAACGCTCCCGCGGGCAGGCGGCCGGCCGCGGCCACTGGGGTGAGAGACGGCTGAGGCATACAAAGTCCCTGCTGGCTCAGAAAAAAGACGGAGAGAACAAGTCAGGACGCGCGCGGTGCCCGCGAGGGGTGAGCGCGCTGTCGCCCGCGGCGGGCCTCGACTCGTGTGGGAACGAGCCTTCCCGCGGATGAGTCGACCAGCGTGCGCATAGGAGTACTTCCCCTGGAGAGTTTAGCTCCGCACGCTGGTCGACAACTCGAAATCCGCATGTCAGGGAAGGATTTCCCGACGCGGGATACGGTGCGTCGTCAGGACGCCTGCCGCAGTGGGGCGCGCTCGCCGTCGGTGATCGGGCCGTCCGATCCGGTGAGGTAACGAACGAGCATCGATCGGTCGTCGAGTACCAGCCAGCCGATGGCCTCGGTCAGTTCGCCGCGCAGCGCGGTGGTGGTGACGCCGATCGTGGCCGTCTCGACCTCGCTCGAACCCGGTCCGCGCGACGTGACGAGCACGGGGGTCGCGCCGGACTTGGCGATGGCCCAGCGGGTGACCGCCGCTTCGATGGCAGGCTCCACCGCCATGGCGACCGTCGCGCCCGGTCCGGCGCCCTTGGCGAGCAGCACCCGGGCGAGCCGATTCGACCAGGAGTCCAGTTCGCCGTAGGTGAGGACGTAGTCGGCGGTGGACACCGCGATCGCGTTCGGGTCGAAGTGGTCGACCGACGCGAGCGCGCCCGTCCGGGCCGGAACGGAAGGTGCGATGGTTTCGGTCGACATTGCGATGCTCCTCGGATTGCGGCGTTTTCTTTGTGCCTTCCAATCTCGTCGTCCGAGGCCATTGCCGACAGGAACCCCAAGGCTGCCTCCCGACCTCCGAGGGTGAACGATTCCCCACCCAAGGGGGAACGCGCGAACCGCCGGCCGCAATGGGACTCGCGACCGGCGGTTCGAGGTACGGGCGGAATATATCAGGCGGATTGGACCTCGGCATCCCAGTCGATGCGGTAGCGCCGCTCGGCGCCTACGGTCTTCTCGGGGTTCATCACCGTCTTCACCATCAGCGGCATCAGCAGATTCATCATCTTGCGCGCCACCGGACCGGGCGTCTTGCTGCTGTTGATCTTCGCGGCGCGCGCCGCGACGCCCTCCACCCGCTCCCGGCGCAGCAGCTCATAGGCCGCGAACGCCGCTGCGGGGTCGGGCAGATCCCGCAGGCACCTGGCCAACTGCACCGCGCTCTCGACGGCCAGCGACGCCCCCTGTCCCGAACTGTTGGACGGCGCGTGTACCGCGTCGCCGACCAGCACCATGCGTCCGCGGTACCAGTGCGGCACCGGCGGCATGATGTGCAGCCCGCCGGTGACCTCCAGCTGTTCGGGAGTGGTGCTGCGGGCCAGCATGCCGCCGGGGGTGTCCTCGGCGTAGGTGTCGCGCAGGATCGTCAGCCACTGCTCGGCCGGGATCGCGCGGGCCTCGGTGAGCGTCAGGTACTGCTTGGACGGCAGGTTCGCGCCCCAGAAGACCTGCCCGTCACCGGCCGACCAGTACAGGTAGTACGCCTGCTTGCCGAACGCGAAAACCATGGTGTCCGCGGGCACTTCGGCATCGCAGAAGGTCGACGCGCCGAAGCCGAGCATGCCGGTGTACTTCGGGCCTGGCGCGTTCGGATCGATCAGGCCGCGCACGGTCGAGCGGATGCCGTCCGCGCCGATCAGCACGTCCGCGGTGGCGGTGCTGCCGTCCGCGAATCGCGCGGTGACGCCGTCGGGGTGCTCATCGACGCCGACCAGGCGCTTGTCGAACTCGACATGGACGCCGGCGGCCACCGCGTGATCGTGCAGCGTCTGGTGCAGTTCGGCGCGGTCGACCAATTGCAGCGGCGGTTCGCCGGGCACGGCGGGCAGGTGGTGCTGGTTGCCGCCCACCGAGAGGATCATCTTCGACACCGGCTGCGCGATGGCGCGCACCGGATCGCCCGCGCCGATGATGTCGAGGGCGGCGACGCCGTTGGGGGCGAGCGCGAGCCCGCTGCCGATGCCGTAGGAGGTGCCGGGGTAGGCCTCGTAGACGCGGGCGTCGATGCCCGCCTTCAGCAGGGCGGTGGCCGCGACGGGCCCGGCGATGCCGCCGCCGATGACGAGCGCGGAACGGATTCTGGACATGGGGTATCTCCCGAGGTGAGTTGTCGGTTTCCCCGAACCGATCCGCGTACCGCGCACCCAGCTATCCTGTGGTTGCCAGCCTCGTGGCCGGGTGCGCTCGTGCGGGCACGGTTCGAGACGGTTTCATCGGGCTCGGCGGCGGTGTTGCCGCACCGCCGCCGGGCCCGGTCTCTATTGCGTCCCTCCCGGCTACCGCCGGGCGATGGTGGCTACTTCGGTTCCCGCATTCCCCTCTCGACCATCTCGACGACGTCGGACGCCGCCATGGCGCCGTCATGGAACTGCCGCCACATGGGCAGGTCGGGGAAGGTGCCGTCGACCAGCTCGGCGCGCCAGGAGCGGGCCCACGCGGCCTCGGCCTCCAGCATCGCCAGCCCGTATTCGGTCTCGATCAGGAACAGGCGGGGCAGGGTGCCCGCGAGCTTCGCCAGCTCACCGCGGACGCCCGCGGCGATCGCCTCCAGCGCGCCGATTCTGACGCCGAGCAGTTCGATCACCTCGTCCGGCGACAGCACGCTGGCCACCGAGAGCCCCGCCGTGAACGCGTCGCGCTCCCGAACCGGAGTGGCAATCAATTCCCTTGTCCAGTCGGACATTTCGGCGCGACCGGCGTCGGTGACGCGGTATATGACCCGTTCCGGGCGTGCGCCGTCGCGTTCGCTGCCGACGGGTTCGAGGAAACCGGCTTTGACCATGTTCTCGACCACCGTGTAGAGCGAACCCCACTTGATGTCCATGTCCTGGTCTTTGCCGCGCTCGCGCAGCTTCGAGGCGATCTCGTAGCGGTGCATCGGCCGTTCGATGATCACCGTGAGAATGGCGAGCGCCAGCAGGTTGTTCACCTTGCGTTTCGTGGCCATGACACCTCCTTACTCGTCTACGAATATACGTACGCGAGTATTCGGGCGCAAGTATCTGAAGTCGCCTGGCTGAGGGCGTGCGGAGGCAGGTGGAGTCCGCCTCCGCACGCCCCGCTCAACCGGATGTCAGCGGCGGCCAGGCTCACTCGATGGAGCTCGGTATCGATGGCCAGAATCCGGACAGGCTCCCACCTGGTACCGGTTCAACCGACTCCTGCGGGTTCGACCTCGTCCAGATGTTCTTCCAGCAACTTGGCGGCGACACTCATGAGGGCCCGGTCGAGCAGCGCACGGTCGGCGGGGCCGCGGTCGTTCCAGGTGTCGAGGCGGGCGCCGAGCCAGCGACGCCATGCCGCCTTCACCCGATCCACCTCGGCGACACCGGAATCGGTGAGGTGCAGTACGCCGTCATCGGCGTAGACATAGCCACCGCCGATGACCTTCGACACGACCGGCTCGATCACCTCGTCGGGCACCCGGTGCGCCTGCGCGATGGTGTGCATCGTCGCAACACCACGAATCCTGTTGTGCAGGTATACCTGTCCCAGCGCCCAAGCTTGACCGCGGCTGAGCGGGCTGTGCGCGTCGGCGAGAACGGCGGGGAACACCGGACCTTCGGCGCGCGCCTTGCTCATGGTCACCGCGACGGCACGTTCGAGCAGACCCTCCCGGTCGGCGTTGTCGGGCACCGAAAACCCTTCGCCCACATCGGAAGCGCCCGCCCGAGCGCTGTCACGCAACGGCACCTCCTTCAGGAACCAGGCCACCACGAACCCGGCCAGCGCCACCCCGGTGGCCACCGCCTCGGCGAGCAGATACGAGGTGACCACCCAGGCCATGTGCCCGGCTCCGCCGAGATCGGCGACGATGGTCGGCAGTGCGGTGGAGACGATGGTCTGATCCAGTGCCGCCATCAGCATGCCGAGCACGATGGTGGCGAAGACGACGTTGGTCCGCCCGCGACCGAGCGGCTCCCGGCTGGATTTCTCGGCAACAGCGACGGCACCGGTCATCGTGCCAGTATCGTCCGATGGCCACCCGGCGCAGGGCCAGCGACACGGCAGCGAACGCCCGCCCGCGCGTCAGCCCGCGCGGACCGCGTACTTTCGCAACCCCGGCTCCAGGGCGTCGAAGGCCACCCGGATGTATTCGGTGAGCGCTCCGGCGATCTCGTCGTTCGATTCGCCCGCGAGAGTTCGGCGCACCGTCTCCTCGAACAGCACGCGGTGCACGCCGCCGAGCTGGGCCGCGGCCACCCGGGGCGTGATGTCGTCGGGCGCGGCGCCGGTTTCCGCGGCCAGCGTGCTGGCCAGCGCCGCCTCCCTGTCATCGTGGAACTCGCGTAGGCGCGCCGTCAGCGCCGGACTCTCGGCGATCATCCTGGCGAACTCGGGACCGGAGAAGCCCACCACCGGGTCGCGGTCCGCGGCGGCAGCGAGGTAGGCGCGGCGCAGCGCGGCCAGCGCGGACTCTCCCGGTTCGCGCTCGCGCACGATGCGGGCGAGTTGATCGACGAAGACCTCCCCGAGGTCGAGGGCGAGGTCCTCTTTGCGTGGGAAGTAGTTGGTCACCGTCATCTTGGCGACGTCGGCGGCGGCCGCCACCTCGGCGATCGTCACCTTGTCGAATCCGCGCTCCAGGAACAGCAGCGTCGCTTGGTGCGAGATGTTCTCGCGCGTCTGCTGCTTCTTGCGCGCACGAAGTCCCTGTTCGGCCATGGCCGCGAGCGTATCCGATCTCGGCATAAATTTGTAGTTGACATATTTTTAGGCTGTATCTAAGTTTATCTCCGCCTCGCCGATCGACCGGAAGGACCACCCGTGCCCCAGCTCGACACCGCTCCCCTCTCCGACGATCCGATGCGGGACTACCTGCGCCACATCGGCCGCACCCCGCTGCTCACGCCCGCCGAGGAGGTCGCGCTCGCCGTCCGCATCGAGGCGGGCGCGCTCGCGCAGCGGCGCATCGACGAAAGCGCTTCGGCCGGAATCGAACTCGCGGCGGCCGAGCGGCGCGAGCTGCACAGCGCCGCCGCCGAGGGCCGGTGCGCCAAGGACCACATGATCCGCGCCAATCTGCGATTGGTGGTCTCCATCGCCAAGCGCTATCCGACGCCGACGGGGATGTCGCTGCTCGACTTGGTCCAGGAGGGCACTTTCGGCCTGATTCGCGCGATCGAGAAGTTCGATCACCGGCTCGGCCTGAAGCTGTCCACCTACGCCACCTGGTGGATCCGCCAAGCCGTCGGCCGCGCCATCGCCGACCAGGGCCGGACCATCCGCATCCCGGTGCACGTGGTCGAGGTGCTCAACCGGGTGACCCGAACCGGGCGCGAGCTCGCTCAGCGACTGGGCCGTGAAGCCACCGCGGCCGAGATGGCCGCCGAGCTGGAACTCCCGGTATCCCAGGTCGAGGAGGTGCTGGGCCACGGACGCGAGCCGATCTCGCTGCACGCTCCCGTCGGCGACGGCGAGACCGAATTCGGCGGCCTGATTCCGGACGATGCCCCCGACCCTGCCGACGTAGTCGCGGCGACCATGATCCGCGGCAGGCTCGACGCGGTGCTCGCCACGCTCACCGACCGGGAACGCACGGTGATCCTGTTGCGCTTCGGCCTGGACCGGGACGAACCGCGCACGCTCGCGGAGGTCGGCACCGCGCTCGGCGTCTCCCGCGAGCGGGTCCGTCAGCTCGAGGCGAAGGCCATGGGCAAGCTGCGCCAACCCCATCGCGCACGGCGGCTGGCCGGCATGCTGGCCTGACTCGATGACCCAACGGTCACCGAGTTCCGTTGCTGCTCAGGGAGTTTCGATAAGGGCGATGGCCACCGGAACCAGCAGCTCGACCAGCTCGGACACCGGAGGCCGCGGGTCGCAGAGCAGCCACTCGTGGGTGAGTCCGTTGATCGCGCCGATGAGCGCGCTCGCCGCGAGACTGGGGTTGCCGCGAATCCGGCCGCCGAGCACCACCCTCGGCACCACCGCCGTTTCGAGCACGCTCGCCCAGGCATGCCTGCGCTCGCGCCGGTGCCGCTCCATGCGCTCGCTCACCCCGACCACCTCGATGAACGCCACCTTGGCGCGGTACGGATCGGCGTCGAGCGAGCCGAGGTAGGCGCTGAGCACGGCCGTCATCGCGGCGCTCGGATCGAGGCGCGGATCGAGCACGGCGAGTGCGTCAGCGACCGCGGTGACCGCGTCGCCCTGGATACGGTCGTATGCCGCGGCGAGCACATCCTCCCTGGTCTGGAACTCCTCGTAGAACTGACGCTTGGAAAGTCCGGCGCCCGCGCACACGTCGGCCAGCGAGCATTCCGTGTACCCGCGTTCGGCGAAGAGGCGCGTTGCGGCCTCCAGGAACCGCAGCCGCCTTTCCGCCTTGCGCTCGGCCACGGCGCGCCCGCCGTATTGCCGCCCCACCGTCGTCGTCACGCCTTCACCGTATCCAACGCAATGGCGAGGTAAGGTCACCGAATCCGGGATACGCGCCGGTAGCGAACCCGTCTGGGTCGGCGCGGTTCCTTCCCTCGAAACTTACTCCAGAGTAAGGTTGCCGCATGGCGTGGAAACCTACCGAAATCCCGGACCAGACCGGGCGCACTTATGTCATCACCGGCGCCAATGGCGGCCTCGGCGCGGAGACGACCAAGGTGCTGGCCGCAAAGGGCGCGACCGTGGTCATGGCCTGCCGCAACGCCGCGAAAGCGAAGGAGGTGGCGGCCGAGATCCCCGGTGACGTGCGAGTCGCCGCGCTCGACCTCGCCGACCTGACCTCGGTGCGCGCGTTCGCCGACCAGTCCGGCGAGATCGACGTGCTCGTCAACAACGCGGGCCTGATGAACATCCCGTTCTCCCGGACCGCGGACGGCTTCGAGACCCAGTTCGGCGTCAACCATCTCGGCCACTTCGCGCTGACCGGCCTGCTGCTCGACCGCGTCCGCGACCGGGTCGTCACGCTCGCGAGCATCGCGCACAAGCAGACCCCGAAGCTGTGGATCGACGACCTCAACTACGAGAACCGCCGCTACCAGCGCAATCTCGCCTACGCGCAGGCCAAGCTGGCGAACCTGATGTTCGCGCGGGAGTTGCAGCGCCGCCTGGCCGAGTCCGGCTCGAAGAAGCGCTCCTACGCCGTGCATCCCGGTGTCTCGGCCACCGATCTGTTCGCCAGGACCGAGACCCCGCTCGACCACGTGAGCAAGCCGTTCATCCGCCTGATCGGGCACGCTCCGGCGAAAGCCGCGCACTCGACGCTGTTCGCCGCGACCATGCCCGACGCAGACCCTGACATCTACTGGGGACCGACCCGGCTGTTCGGCAGCCAGGGACCGGTGCGGCCCTCGTCCTCCAGCAGGCTCTCGAAGAACCCCGAATTGCAGCGGCGGCTGTGGTCGGAATCGGAGCGGATGACCGGGATCACCTACCGGTTCTGACCATGCTCGCGGCGGGGAGAGCCGAGGCCGACCTGCTCCTACGCACCCTGTAGTAGACAGGTACCGTAGTAAGCGTGTCCGCCTCTCCCCGCCGCTCGGCACACAATCGCCCGGCCCTGATCGCGCTGGTGATCGTGGCCGCCCTGGCCTGCCTTGCGCTCGGCTGGTGGCAGTGGGAGCGATTCGAGTCGTCCAGCGGAACCGGGCAGAATCTCGGGTACGCGCTGCAGTGGCCGTTGTTCGCCGGGTTCGCGGTGTTCGCCTATTTCCGGTTCGTGCGACTGGAGACCGAAACCGAAGACCGGCACACGCCGGGCGCCGCGCCGCAGCGGACCGAAGCCGCCCCGAAGACCGCGCCGCGCGAGATTCCGGCGGGCATCCTGCCCGAGCGACCGAAGGCCGCGCGCGACGACGATCCGGTGCTCGCCGAATACAACAAGTACCTGGCCGCGCTCAACGCCGACGAGTTCGACGACCGGGTTCGCCGGGCAGGCCTCGACACCCGCAACACCGAGAGGAGCGCCGGTTGAGCGCCAGCGAGAACGAGACCACCGTCGCCACCGAGGCCGCGGCCGCGCCCGTCAAGGCGGCGAACACCGCCAAGATCGCCTCGGCGCTGCTGCGCTACCGGGTGCTCGCCTGGACCACCGGCCTGTGGCTGCTGCTGCTCACCGGCGAGATGATCGCCAAGTACGGCTTCGGCGCGAGCACCCCGAGCTGGATCGCGGTCGTGCACGGCTGGGTCTACTTCATCTACCTGATCGCCACCGCCGACCTCGCGGTCAAGGTGCGCTGGCCGATCGGCCGCACCGTCGGCACCCTCATCGCCGGCACCGTCCCGCTGCTGTCGTTCTTCGTCGAGCACGTCAACGCCAAGCAGGTCAAGAACGACTTCGGCGTCTGAGCCGCGCGGACGTCAGCCTGCTAGCTCGGCCAGCGCCGGCAGCAACTGCCGCAGCGCGCGGCCGCGATGCGAGGCCGCGTCCTTCTCGGCGGGCGTGAGCTGGGCGGCCGAGACCTCGCCGCCCTCCGGCACGAACAGCGGGTCGTAACCGAAACCGCCCTCTCCCATCGGTTTCCGGGCGATGACGCCGGGCCACTCGCCGCGCACCACGAGTTCCGCGCCGCCGGGCACCACCAGCGCGCAGGTCGAGACGAAGCGCGCGCCGCGCCGCTCGTCGGGGACATCGCCGAGCTGGCCGAGCAGCAGCGCGTTGTTGGCGGCATCGTCGCCGTGCCGCCCGGCCCAGCGAGCGGACAGCACGCCGGGCATACCGTTCAACGCGTCCACCTCGATACCGGAATCGTCCGCGACACAGGGTAATCCGGTCGCCGCGGCGCCGTCGCGGGCCTTGGCCAGCGCGTTCTCCTCGAAGGTCGCTCCGGTCTCGGGCGCCTCGTCGTACGGGGGCACGTCGTCCAGGCCGACGATCTCCACCCCTGCGACGCCCGCCTCGTCCAGAATGCGGCGCAGTTCCTTCAGTTTCTTGGCATTGCGGCTGGCGACCAGGACGCGGCTCATCACTTCTTCTTCGACGTCTCGACGGGCTCGGGCAGCGCGCCGGGATACGGCAGCGCCAGCGCCTCCTTCTGCACCGTGAACAGCTGCTCGCATCCGGCGAGCGCGGAATCGAGGAGCTTGTCCAGGGTGGAGCGCGGGAAGGTGGCGCCCTCGCCGGTGCCCTGGATCTCCACCAGGGTTCCGGTGTCGGTGGCGACCACGTTCATGTCGACCTCCGCGCGCGAATCCTCTTCGTAAGGTAGGTCGAGCCGCACCCGGCCGTCGACGACGCCGACGCTCACCGCGGCGATCGCGCACGAGATGGGCTGCGGGTCGGCCAGCCGTCCGGAGGCGCCGAGCCAGGTCACCGCGTCGGCGAGCGCTACGTACGCGCCGGTGATGGCCGCGGTGCGGGTGCCGCCGTCGGCCTGGAGCACGTCGCAGTCGATGGCGATGGTGTTCTCGCCGATGGCCGCGAGATCGATGCAGGCGCGCAGCGACCGGCCGATCAGCCTGCTGATCTCCTGGGTGCGCCCGCCGATCTTGCCCTTCACCGACTCCCGGCCGGAGCGGGTGTGCGTGGCAGCGGGCAGCATCGCGTATTCGGCGGTGAGCCAGCCGAGTCCGGAATCGCGCCGCCACGGCGGCACGCCTTCGGTCACGCTGGCCGTGCACATCACCCGGGTCTGACCGAACTCCACCAGCACCGAACCGGCTGGATGCGTGGTGAATCCACGCGTGATCCGTACCTCGCGGAGCTCATCGTCCGCCCTGCCATCGGCTCGTCTCGACACGGGGCCAGCCTAGTGGACACGCACTATGCCGTCCGACCGCAACCCCGGCGACCCGTCAGATGTCGAAGCTCTCCCCCGGCGCGACGGCGTGCACCGGACCGGTGAATTCGGCCTTGGCCTCGGCGATGACGTCCTCGCGCGACGTCCACGGCGGAATATGGGTCAGCAGTAGTTCCTTCACTCCTGCGCGCGCCGCGATCTGGCCCGCCTCGGTGCCCGAAAGGTGGATGCCGGGCGGACGATTCGCCGGATCATGGGTCCAGGACGCCTCCGACATCAAGACGTCGGCGCCCTGGGCGAGTTCCTGTACGGCGTCGCACATCGCGGTGTCGCCGGTGTAGACGAAGGTGCGGCCCGACTTGGTGGTGATGCGCAGGCCGTAGGACTCCGGCGGGTGGTACATCCGCCGCGCAACGACCGTGTGCCCGGGGCCGAACTCGATCTGTTCGCCCTCGGCCCACTGCTGCATGTCGATCACGTCGGACCAGTCGTCGCATTCGCCGCCGATCTCGGCGGAGGCGTTGCCGATGCGCAGCGCGGCGTCCGAAGGCCCACGCACGATGGCCCGCCCGACGGGCGGGGTCGGGTGGTAGCGCCGCCACACCAGCAGACCGGGCAGATCGAGGCAGTGGTCCGCGTGCAGGTGGGTCAGGAAGACGTCGACCTCGCCGGGGTCGGCGTAGCGCTGCAGCGCGCCGAGCACACCGGGACCGAAATCGATGACGGTCGGATTCATATCCGGACCGCTCAACAAGTATCCCGACGCTGGGGAGTCCGGGCCGGACACACTGCCCGAGCACCCGAGGACGGTAAGGCGCATGCCCTCATGCTGCCACGACGAATTATCGGTCACGAAACGATCCCCCAATATCTCCGACGGGCTGCACTCGCACCGTAGTGTGCCGAGGATCCCCGCTCGATCCTGCCAACCGCGTCGACGTCCATTATCAGAGCGTACCCAGCGGCCGGGCGGCTCATGCGCCCCCCGCGAAATCATCCTCCCGCCAAGAGTTTCCGGGTGGTCTCAGGCGGCGCTCGACGCGGGCGCGCGCCGTTGTCGCGGGGCCAGCAACCAAGCCGCGACGACACCGCCGATCGCGCCGAAAAGATGGCCCTGCCAAGAGATTCCGTACTGCCCGGGCAGTACGCCCCACAGCAGCGAGCCGTACAGCACCAGGACCACGAAGCCGAGCACGATATGTCCGATCTGCTTGGCGAACCAGCCGCGCAGGATGAGGAAAGTGAGCCACCCGAAGACCAGCGAGGAAGCACCGACGTGCACGGTGCCGTCGCCTCCGGTGAGCCAAGTGCCGATTCCGGCCAGCACCCAGATGATCGCGGTGGCCGCCAGCCCGCGCCCGATCCCCGCCGCAAGGACGAGGAAGCCGAGGACGAGAACCGGCAGCGTATTGCCGATCAGATGGTCCCAGCCGCTGTGCAACAGCGGAGCCCAGAGGATGCCCCACAGCCCGTCCGCTTCGCGCGGCTCGATGCCCGCGCGATCGAGCTGGCGGCTGTCGATGGCGTCGAAGCCCTCGATGGCGTAGAGCAGCAGCACGAATCCGGTGATCAGCACACCGGCGCGCAGCCACAACTGCTTCATCGTCGCGAAATCGCCCGAGCGCGGCGCGGGCTTCGATCCCGGCGGCGCGGCGCCAGGTGTGACCGAGCGCGGAGTCCCCGACCGCGCCCGCAGGGCCGCGATCCGATCCGGGTCGAACGAGGGCCCGAGTCCGCCGGTCATGGCAACCTCCTGATCGATGCCACAGCTCGTCCTTCGAGCGTACCGATCCGGACGCGACGCCCCCGCCCGCACGGCGCCGGGTCACCCACCCGGCGCCACGGAGCTCACGCCCAGAGCTGGCCTTCCAACCGCTCCTCCGCTTCCTCGAGCGTTCCGTCGTACGCACCGGTCGACAGGTACTTCCAGCCGCCGTCGGCCACCACGAACGCGATGTCGGCCCGCGTGCCAGCCTTGACCGCCTTGCGCGCGACGCCGAGCGCCGCGTGCAGGATGGCTCCGGTCGAGATGCCCGCGAAGATGCCCTCCTCGAGCACCAGCTCACGGGTGCGCTTGACCGCGTCGAACGGACCTACCGAGAAGCGGGAGGTCAGCACCGACTCGTCGTACAGCTCGGGGATGAAGCCCTCGTCGATGTTGCGCAGGCCGTAGACGAGTTCGCCGTATCGCGGTTCGGCAGCGACGATTTCGATGCTCGGAACCTTCTCGCGCAGGAAGCGCCCCGTACCCATCAGCGTGCCGGTGGTGCCGAGTCCCGCGACGAAGTGCGTGATCTCGGGCAGATCGGCGAGCAGTTCGGGACCGGTGCCCTCGTAGTGCGCCAGCGCGTTGGCGGGGTTGCCGTATTGGTAGAGCATCACCCAGTCGGGGTTGGCCGCGGCGATCTCCTTCGCCTTGGCCACCGCTTGATTGGAGCCGCCGGCGGCAGGCGAGTCGATGATCTCCGCGCCGAACATGGTGAGCAGCTGACGTCGCTCGACCGAGGTGTTCTCCGGCATCACGCAGACCAGCCGGTAGCCCTTGAGCTTGGCGGCCATGGCCAGCGAGATACCGGTGTTGCCGCTGGTCGGCTCCAGGATGGTGCAGCCAGGCCGCAGCAGACCGTCGGCTTCGGCCTGTTCGATCATGCGCAGCGCGGGGCGGTCCTTGATCGATCCGGTGGGGTTGCGGTCCTCCAGCTTCGCCCACAGCCGCACGTGGTCGTCGCCGTCCCACTTCGGGGACAGCGTGCGCAGGCCGACCAGCGGGGTGTCGCCGAGGGTCGCGATCAGCGATTCGTAGCGCGCCACGGAATCAGCGAATCCCGTCGACATGCGTCCGCGCGCCACCGGCGACAGCGGGCAGGATGGTGACGCTCGCGCCCGCGGGCACCTCGGCGGCAAGACCGCCCGCGAAGCGCACGTCCTCGTCGTCGACGTAGATGTTGACGAAGCGGTTCAGCTTGCCGTCCTTGAGCAGGCGCTCGGCAAGCCCGGGGTGGTTGGCGTCGAGGTTCTCGATCAGCGCGGACAGCGTCTGGCCCTCGGCTTGCACGCGCTTCTCGCCTCCGGTGAGGCCGCGCATGATGGTCGGGATGGACACGGTTACCGACATGGGTACTCCTCGGTTCTCGTCAGGGCTCGGGGGTCAGGCGGTCTCGTAGTCGTCGACGATCCGCACCGGCTCCTCGGTGACATCGCCGTCGAGGATCCGGTAGCTGCGCAGCTCGTGCTTTTCGGGGTCGCGGGTCGAGACCAGCACGTAGTGCGCGTTGGGCTCGGACGCGTAGGAGATGTCCGTGCGGCTGGGGTAAGCCTCGGTGGCGGTGTGCGAGTGATAGATCACCACCGGCTCCTCGTCGGCCGCGTCCATCTCGCGCCACACCTTCAGCTGTTCGCCGGAATCGAAGCGGTAGAAAGTCGGCGAGCGTTCGGCGTTGACCATCGCGATGAACCGCTCCGGCCGATCCGAACCCTCGGGCCCCGCGATGACCCCGCAGGCCTCGTCCGGGTGGTCGGCGCGGGCGTGCGCCACCATCGCCTCCACGAGGTCGGCTCTGATCACCAACACGAGTCAAACCCTTCCGCATACCTTCGCCGACCTGATCCACAGCCGACAACGAGCCAGCCTATTCGCCTATTCCCCCCGCTCCACTCCCCGGTCCCGGTTTCCGCGGTTCACCTGCACACAGCTTCTGGTCACCGGCTGGGCGTCGCGCGGCTTGCCGGTGTGGGAGCGCGCAAGGTGTGTGGGTCAATCCAGGAAGAGGTCGGTGTAGGTAGGGATGCCCGCGACGGGGGTCGCCGTGAGGACCGCGTCGACGATGGCGCGTTCGACGCAGAGGGCGGCCGCGGTGCAGAGCGCGTCGAGGAGCAGCAGGTCGTCCGGGAAGGCGGGCGGGAGCGGAACGCGAGCGGGCCGGGCGGTGCCGGTGGCCACGGCGAACAACGTGTCGCCATCGAGAGGCGAATGCGCGGGGCGGACCGCGCGGGCCAAGCCGTCGTGGGCCGTTGCCGCCATCCGGCGGCAGCCGGAAGGATCGAGCGGCGCGTCGGTGGCGACGACACCGATCGTGGTGTTGAGGACGGTGCCCTTGACGGGCAACGCGTTGGCGTGGGCCAGGCGCTCCGGATCGGCCGGTCGCAGCCCGAACCGGCCGGGGCCGTCGGTGCCCGCTCCCCACGGCAGACCGGTGCGCGGATCGAACACCGAACCGACCGGGTTCGCCACCACCAGCGCTGCCACCGTGACGCCCGCGGCCGGGCCTTCGCCGAGCACGAGGCTCGCGCTGCCGACGCCACCCTTGATCGATCCGGCGCGCGCTCCGACGCCCGCGCCGACCGAACCGCGCTCGAAATCGGCGGCCGCCACGGCGGCGGCTCGATAGCCGAACTCGGCGGTCGGCCGCACGTACCAGTCGCCGACCGGCAGGTCGAAGATCACCGCGCCCGGCACGATCGGCACGACCCGGTCGGCATCCTCCGGGTCCATCGGAATGCCTTCGCCCTGCTCCTCCAGCCACCGCATGACACCGTCGGCGGCGGCGAGACCGTACGCGCTGCCGCCGGTGAGCAGGATCGAATGGACCTGGCGAACGGTGTTGGCGGGATCGAGCAGATCGGTCTCGCGGGTGCCCGGCCCGCCGCCGCGCACATCGACAGAGGCGACGGCACCGCCCGGCGCGCGTACCACGGTGCAGCCGGTGGCGGCGCCCGAACCGAGGGTCGCGTCGGGATCGAGGTCGTGATGGTGTCCGACGAGAAGACCCGCGACGTCGGTGAGCGAATCGCGTGGTCCCGGCACTGCATTCATCCGCTGCCCTCCAGAAATTGCGGGACGACCCGCTTCATTCTCGCCCGGGTTCGGTGCATGGCGGCACGCAGCTTCGATCAGGGCGCGAGCGCTTGCAGCAGCGTGTCCTGCATCCAGGTCAGCCAGTGGTAGACGTCCAGGTGCGGACCGCGCGGATCATCGGGATCGAGGTGGTCGGGCGTGTCGGCGTCGATCTCCAGCACCGTGCCGAGCGCGAGGCGGACATCGGTGAGCGCGGCGAGCCACGCGTCGGCCTGTTCCGGCGTGAGCACGATCTTGCCGCCGTCCGGCGGGACGGTGTCGAGCACCACCGCGCCCGCGGCGAGCTTGCTGTCGATGATCTCCGGTTCGTGCAGCCCGCGCAGTGCGCTGTTCAGGCCCGCGCGCTCAGCGTCGGGGGAACCGGGCTCGGCGCGGTGGAAATCCGGCAACAGCCGTAGTAGCCGCGGGTCGTCCGGCGGGGTGGTGTTGCCGGTGCGCAGGCCGGTGAGCGCGGCGAGCTCGTCCTCGGGCGCCGACCGCGAGCGCTCGACGAGCAACCCGGACACCGCGCCGACGAGAGAGCGCAGGACTCCGGCCTCTCTCGCGTCCATCTCGGACCGCAGCTTGAGGCCGCTCAGTGAGTTCTTCCGGCTCCACTTACGCACGGAGCCCGCTCCATTCACGCACGAGCGCCAGGGTAGTCGTACCGATCAGTCGTCCCGTTGCATGGTCGCCCACAGGCCCGCGGCGTGCAGCCTGCGGACGTCGTGCTCCATCTTGTCGCGCGAGCCGGACGACACCACGGCCTTTCCTTCGTTGTGCACCTGCAACATCAATTCGGTCGCCTTGGCTTTGCTGTAGCCGAAAAGCTTCTGAAAGATGTAGGCCACGTAGTGCATGAGATTGACCGGGTCGTCCCACACCACAGTTACCCACGGACGGTCCTCCGCCTCCAGGATCTCGGTGTACTCGACCGCTTCCGGGGTCGCCTGTGCCGCCGACAGTGTCGTTTTCGTTTCGCACAAGCTCATAACGTCCAGGGTACGACTCGCCCCCGGGGATACAACACCCGTGCACGGCAGCCCCGCGAGTCCCGCTGGCTACAGTGGCCGATGTGGACCAGCACGATGGGGTCGCCAGCACCGCGCTGCTGACCGACCAGTACGAACTGACCATGCTGGCGGCCGCGCTCGCCGACGGCTCCGCGCACCGCGCGTGCACCTTCGAGGTGTTCGCCAGGCGGTTGCCACACGGTCGCCGCTACGGCGTCGTCGCCGGAACGGGCCGGTTGCTCGAGGCGCTGGCGAACTTCCGTTTCGGTGAAGAGGAGCTGGCGATCGTCGCCGGATTCCTGGACGACCGCACCCTGGACTGGCTGCGCGCTTACCGCTTCACCGGCGAGATCGACGGCTACGCCGAGGGCGAGCTGTACTTCCCTGGCTCCCCGATCCTTTCGGTACGCGGCAGCTTCGCCGAGTGCGTCGTGCTGGAGACGCTGATCCTGTCGATCCTCAATCACGACAGCGCGATCGCCTCGGCCGCGGCGCGCATGGTGAGCGCCGCCGCGGGCCGCAGGATGATCGAGATGGGCTCGCGGCGCGCCCACGAACTGGCCGCGCCCTCGGCATCGCGGGCCGCCTACCTCGCGGGCTTCGACGCCACCTCGAACCTGGAGGCGGTGCGCACCTACGGCGTGCCTGGCGCTGGCACCAGCGCGCACGCCTTCACGCTGCTGCACAGCGGCGCCGACGGCGCGCACGAGGCCGCGGCCTTCCGCAGTCAGGTCGAGGCGCTCGGCGTCGGCACCACCCTGCTGGTCGACACGTTCGACATCACCCGCGGCGTAGCCAACGCGATAGAGGTCGCCGGCACGGAACTCGGTGGCGTGCGCATCGATTCCGGCGATCTCGGCGTGCTGGCCAGGCAGGTACGCGTGCAACTCGACGAGCTCGGCGCGACCAAGACCCGCATCGTGGTCTCCGGTGACCTGGACGAGTACGCGATCGCCGCGCTGCACGGCGACCCCGTCGACGTGTACGGCGTGGGCACCGCACTGGTCACCGGGTCCGGCGCGCCGACGGCGGGCATGGTCTTCAAGCTGGTGGAGGTGGACGGGCTTCCGGTCGCCAAGCGCAGCAGCCACAAGGAATCTCGCGGCGGCGCGAAGAAGGCGGTGCGCCTCGCGCGCGACACCGGCACCGTCGTCGAGGAGATCGTCTACCTCGCGGCGGGCCCCGAGCCCGCGAGCGGCGAGTTCCAGTCCCGTCCGCTGTCGGTCCCGCTGGTGCGCGATGGCAAAGCGCTGGACGGGCTTCCGACTTTGGCCGAGAGTCGCGCGCTGGTGTCGCGCGGGTTGGTCAGCCTGCCGTGGGAAGGCCTGAAGCTCTCCGACGGCGATCCCGCCATCCCGACGACGTTCCTGAGCTGATCGGCCTCATTTCCCCGACAGTCCGCCGGAGCGCCGCCCGATACCCGTGAAAGCCACGAGCACCAACACGACGAGCAGCGCGATCACGCCGACCACAACCCCGCTGATCACCACGGAGAACCACTCGGCGCCCACCGGCCACTCGCCGTCGGACGCGCGCTGCGCCAGCGAGAACCCGGTGTAGCCCGCCGCCGTCCCGACAGACACCCCGGTCGCCAGCTTGGCCACAGGACTCATACCCACCTCCATGTCGAACCGATCCGCCCGGACAACAAGGGCGGCAAGAGGTAATCACCGGCGGGGTAATCTTCGTTTACATCACCCGAAAGGTGTCATGAGATGAAGCGGGCGCTGATCATCGTCGACGTGCAGAACGATTTCTGCGAAGGCGGTTCACTCGCCGTCGACGGGGGCGCGGGGGTCGCGGGTCGCATCAGCGAGCACGCGATCGCCGGTGACTACGCCGCCGTCGTGGCCACCCGCGATCACCACATCGATCCGGGCGCGCACTTCTCCACCGAACCGGACTATGTGGACAGCTGGCCTCCGCACTGCCGCGTCGGCACCCCCGGCGCCGACTTCCACCCGAACCTGGACACCACGCCGATCCACGAGGTCTTCTCCAAGGGCGAATACAGCGCCGCCTATTCGGGTTTCGAGGCCGCGACCGCCGACGGCACCGACCTCGCCGAGTGGCTGCGCGAGCGCGACATCGACGCGGTCGACGTCGTCGGCATCGCCACCGACCACTGCGTGCGCGCCACGGCGCTCGACGCGAGAGCGGCCGGATTCGAGACGCGCGTGCTGCTCGGCCTGACCGCGGGCGTGGCGCAGGCGACCATCGAGAAGGCGCTCGGCGAACTCGAGGCCGCCGGCGTCGAGGTCGCCCGTTAGGGTCCACCCCCGTGGACTACCGATTTCCGGCGAGCGCCCGCGCCGCCGTCGCCCGGGCACTGGCCGACGCCGAGGACATCGACCGCGCGGCGGACATCGTCTTCTGGTCCAACCCGGCGACCGAGGAACTGCGCGCCGACCCGGTCCGCCGCCGCACCGCCCTGCCGCCCGCGTTCGCCAATCTGATGGTGCTCGCCTCGCTGAACGATCACGTGGATGCGGGCGGCTTCGGCCGTTTCCTCGCGCGGCGGGCCGACGAACTCCCCTGGCTGCCGGGCGCGCTGCGGGCCGCGGGAATGCCGGGACTGGCCGCAGCGGTGGTGGTCGCCGCATACGAGGCGCTGGCGGAATCGCACGACAACGCCGACCTGGACCGGCTCTGGGACGACGAGTACGCCGTGCTCGACAACCCCGACCAGATCAGGCAGCCGCGGGACGGCACCCGGAAGAACCGCGCCGACGCGCTCTACGACGCCAACGAGCCCGCCGATTTCCAGCGGCGCGTGCTCGAGTACGCGCGCGCCAACCTCGACGACTTCGTCCGGCCCGACCGGTGAACCGTGTCGGTGGCGGGCAGTAGGCTGCACGCGTGCCCGAACTGCCCCCAGTCTCCGACCTTCTGGCCACCGCCGTGCACGCGCTGGGCGGTAAGGAACGGTCCGGGCAGGTGACGATGGCGTCGGCCGTCGACCACGCGATCGACACCAAGGAGCACCTGGCCGTGCAGGCCGGGACCGGTACCGGCAAGTCGCTGGCCTACCTGGTCCCGAGCCTGCGGCACGCGGTGCGCACCGGCCGCACGGTGGTGGTGTCGACCGCGACGATCGCGCTCCAGCGTCAGCTGGTCGACCGCGACCTGCCCCGCCTTGCCGAGGCGCTGGCCAAGCCGCTCGGTCGCCCGGCCCGTTTCGCGATCCTCAAGGGCCGCAACAACTATCTGTGTCTCAACAAGATAAACAGCGCCATCCCCGACGAGCCCGCGGAGGCCGAGCTGTTCGACGCGTTCGCGATCTCCCGCCTCGGCCGCGAGGTGCAGCGCCTCAACGACTGGGCCTCCAACACCGAGACCGGCGACCGCGACGAGCTCGCGCCCGGCGTCACCGATCGCGCCTGGCGTCAGGTCAGCGTGTCCTCACGCGAGTGCCTCGGCAAATCACGCTGCCCGTTCGGGCAGGACTGCTACGCCGAGCGCGCCCGCGCCGAGTCGGCCCAGGCCGATGTGGTGGTGACCAACCACGCCTTGCTCGCCATCGACGCCATCAGCGGCATCCAGGTGCTGCCCGAACACGACGTCGTGGTGATCGACGAAGCGCACGAACTGGTCGACCGAGTCACCGGCGTGGCCACCGCCGAACTGGCGCCGTCCGCGATCAGCGCCGCCGCCCGCCGCTGCGCCAAACTCGTCGACGAGCGCGAGGTGGACCGGCTGGAGGGCGCGGCGGAGGCCTGGCATCAGATCCTCGACGAACTGCCGCCCGCCCGCTGGGACGTCATGCCCGACGGCGTCCCCCAGGCGCTGGCGCTGGTACGCGACGCCGCGTGGAACGCGCGCACCGAACTCGCGCCGCCAGGCAGCGGCAATCCGCAGGGTGATCCGGACACCGCGGCCGCCCGCACACTGGCGCTTGCCGCGATCGATGAAATACACGACAGCGCCGTCCGCGCGCTCACCGCGTTCGACGAACCCGATCCGGCGACCCGGCGCGACGTCATCTGGCTGGCGGCCGAGGACGCGCGCGGCGGCGTGCCGCGCAAGACGCTGCGCATGGCGCCGCTCTCGGTCGGCGGACTGCTGCGCTCACGGCTGTTCGGCACCGCCACCGTGGTGCTCACCTCGGCCACCCTGCAGATCGGCGGATCCTTCGACGGGCTCGCGGTCACCTGGGGACTGCCCGCCCAGTCCGCGAACCGCCCCGACACCGGAACCGCCAACGGCGCGCAGGCGCCCTCGGACAACGAGACCGTGCGCTGGAGCTCGCTCGACGTCGGATCTCCCTTCGACCACGCCAAATCGGGCATCCTCTACGTGGCCAAACATCTGCCGCCGCCGGGCCGCGACGGTCTGCCGCCCGCCTACCTCGACGAGATCGAGCGCCTGATCGATGCTGCGGGCGGACGGACACTCGGCCTGTTCTCCTCGATGCGCGCCGCCCGCGCCGCCACCGACGCGCTGCGCGACCGGTTGAACACCCCGGTGCTGTGCCAGGGCGAGGACTCGACGGGCGCGCTGGTGCGCAAGTTCGCCGACGATCCGGAGACCTCGCTGTTCGGCACCTTGTCGCTGTGGCAGGGCGTCGACGTTCCCGGCCCGTCGCTGAGTCTGGTGATCCTGGACCGCATTCCGTTCCCCCGCCCGGACGACCCGCTGCTGGCGGCGCGGCAGCGGGCGGTCGAATCCCGCGGCGGCAATGGCTTTCTCACTGTCGCGGCCAATCACGCGGCGCTGCTGCTCGCCCAAGGCACCGGCAGGCTGCTGCGCAGCGTGGACGATCGCGGCGTCGTCGCCATCCTCGACTCCCGGTTGGCCACCGCACGCTACGGCGGCTACCTGCGCGCCACCCTCCCGCCGTATTGGGAGACCGCCGATCCGGAGGTGGTCGTGAAGGCGCTGAAACGGTTGACCGCGAACGCAAGCTGACCGAGGACGACGTTCGATGCGAACCCGCGCGACCACGAACCGCCCGCCGCCGATCCCATCTGTGATACCACTCACAAACGCGCACAATTGATTCCGCGTGGAAGTAAGTTTGGCCTTGATGCTTCGGTGGACCCCAATTCCCACACCGAATGTATCGGTGATATCCCCGTGCCAAGCCCCTGCACTCGGTGCGGGGATGTCCCTAAAACAATTCCGCGGCGCGAAATTTGGATGTCGCGCCGCAGCGGCGTGTGAGACGGTATCCGGATGAAGCGCCCCACCGAAAACGACGTACTCGGTGAATTCCTGATCAGCGCAAGATCATTGACCGAGTATCGTGCCATCTTCGAGCTCATCGACGCCGACCTGCGCGGCCGCATCCTCGACTGCCCCGGCGGCGCAGCGAGTTTCGTCGCCGAAGCCGCCGAACTCGGCGCTCATGTCCTCGCTGCCGACCCGGTCTACGCCAACCCCCCAGCCGAACTCCGCGAGCTCGCCCGCACCGAAACCGAACGCGGAAGCGCTTACGCCGGATCTCATCACGAACGCTACCGCTGGGACTTCTACGGCGACCCGGACCGCCTCCAGGCCATCCGGCTGACCGCCGCGACCCGCTTCGGCGACGACCTGCTCGCCAACCCCGGCCACTACATCGCCGCCCAGCTCCCCGTACTCCCCTTCCCCGACAACACCTTCGACTTAGCCCTCAGCTCCCACCTGCTTTTCACCTACGCCGACCGCCTCGACGCCGACTTCCACCTCGCCGCGCTACTCGAACTCGCCCGCGTCACCACGGGTGAAATCCGCCTCTACCCACTCGTCGACCACAGCGGGCGGCCCCAGGACGACCTGATCGCTCGCCTCCGAAAAGAGGTACACGACAAGGGCATTCCCACCGAGCTGCGCCCCACGCACTACGAATTCCACCGTGGAGCGACCGAGATGCTGGTGTTGCGACCGAACCGGCGATGAGCCGCGGCCGACCGAATCCGCTCGATGCCGAGTCGGCTCAGGGTTATCGTCACCGATAGCCGGGCCTCACCAGCGACGGGCAACCGGGCGGTGCGTCGACTCGATCAGAGTGGTCAACTGACGCTCGATCTCCTCGGGGGCACCGGGCGTGACGGTGAAATCCTCACCGCCCTGGTGATAGAGCAGATACCTGCCGTCCGCGGGAAGGTAATCCAGCCAATGGAATCCACGCCCGTCGTTCGTCGGCCTGCTGTCGTACGCCGCGCCCCGATAGACGGTGATCTCTCCGAGACCGGACCGGGGACGCCGCAGAATGCGGTTCAATTCCTCGGTGTGGGACAAGCGCGTCGGGTGCTGCGCGTAATCCGTCCGCCCCAGATCAGAGCGACGTCCCCGGATGGGAGCATGCCGACCTTCCACGCACCTCGGCAGCTGGACCACGACATGCCGAGCGACGGCTCGTGCGGGACAGTGCGAGAGCAGCACGTCGCGGCCGTACTGCTGGGTCGGCCCCGGCAACTGGACCGCGACGGTCGCCCGATCACCCTCCACGCCCGCGTGAATGCGAACGACCTGAGCGAAATCGCGCCCGAAGAAGCCGTGCACCTCGACGCGGACTTGCGGCTCGAGCAGCACCTGCAATGCGCCATGCAGGCGATGATCGGCGATCCGGCCAAGTCGCTGCCCGGCTTCGGCGCGCGCACGGAGATAGTCGTCGTGCGCCTCGATGCCCTCGACCGTGTAGCGCAACGGATACGGCAGCCGGTCACGCCCGAACGCCTCCAGCGCCAGCTGGAACATGAAACCATCCAGACGCCAATGGTTTTCGCTCACCCGCCGATCACTCCACCCGGCGGAAGCGCGGGCGGCTGACTCCCGAGCAATTCATCTCCATGGTCATAGATCAAATAGTCGGGTGTCTTGTGCTCATCGTCGTCATCACCCTTACCGCGCGCCGCCGGCGCACCCATTCCGGGCATGCCCGCCCGGCCGCTGCCTGCCGGGCGGCTGTTGGCCAACCCGCCCGACGGCCCGGACTGCCCCGGAACATTCCCGCCGGGCACTGACCGCCCGGGCGATGGGATCGTCGGCACGCCCGGTCCGGGCGACCCCGGTCCCGGCCCCGTAGGCGTCGGCAGACCCGCATTCGGCAGCTTGGTGTCGGGGACCGTCGCGGCTGGCGTCGTGGAGGTCGGCGTGGTCGACGTCGGATCAGTCGGAGTCGTGCTTTGCGGAGTCGTGCTCTGCGGGTCGCCCGTCGTCGGATCCTCGGGGGTTTCCGTGTCCGTCGGGTCGTCAGTGCCCGGATTACCCGGTCCTGGCCCTGGCCCTGGCCCCGGACCGGGACCAGGGCCGGGACCAGGACCGGGAATCTTCGGCTCTTCCTTCTTGTCGTCGATCGTGCTCTTCGGCTCGGGAAGGATCGGCGTGTACGGATCCACCTCGTCCACGACACCGGGCTGATACACCCGATCCATGAAGTCGCGGACCCGATTCTCGGCTTCGTCGGCGCGGTACTGGGCGCTCTTGAAAACCCCGTTGCCGGGGATGTGACCGATGACTTGATCGATGAGCGACAAACTGTGCGGCTCGTCGACGGTCTGCTGGGCCTGGGTCAGATATCCCTCGGTGAGATCCAGTCCGCGAGCGACCATGTTGAACGTGACGATCAGCTTCTTCATCTCGTCTGCGTAGGACTTGGTGGATTCGATGACCGCGTTGGCGGTCTTGCCTTCCATGAAGTCATCAATGTCGCGTTGCACGCCGGTGGAGAAGTCGTTGACGAGACGTTCGGCTTCACGGACCATGTCGCGCCAACCGTCGGCGGCCTTGTTGATCTCGGGTTGCTTGATGTCCTTCAGTTGGTTGTAGATCCACTCGTGAGACTGCGAAAGGAAAGATTCCTTTTTGTCCCCCACCAGGACCCGATCCGCGTATCGGCCGTCGTATTGCGACTGCAGATCCGACCACGTCTTGTTGACGAACTGCCGGTCGGTATTCCACTGATTCTGTGCTTTGGACTGCCGATCGTTGAAGTTCTCTTCTTGCGTCTGCGCCTCGGAACGCGCGTGGAAGAAGTTGTACACGTGACGCGGAACCGCGATCACTGGAACGCCATAGCTGGCGACGTTGGCCAGCCACTCGTGCGGAGGAGTCCCCATTACGCCTGCTTATACATCCGTGTTGTTGAACTGACTGGCATTGGCCTGATCGGTGTCGGAAAGCTTGCGAATCGACAAGGCGTAGGTATCGCGCATCAACGTGACAACGTCGATGTGCTTCTTCAACTGATTGACCGCAGAGTCGGAGTCGTTGACCGCCTTGTTCTCGAATTTTTTCTTCAGAGCCTCGGCGGAAGGCAGGGTTCCGAAACCACTTATCTGCCCCAGGTCGGATGCCTTGACGAGGAGGTAATCCTCTAGTCCTTTGAGCATTACCTCGGCGCGGTTGCGCAGCGCATCACCGATCTGATGATCCATTCGGAACTCGCCCGCTTCAGCTTTCTGCTTGTACCCGCGCCACTGGGCCAAAGCGTCGTCTAGCGACGCTGGGTTTTGCTGGCTTCCCGCAGGTTCGTTTGCGTTCGACATCAGCCCCTCCCTCTCCGACCAATTCTCCGAGCCGAACCGTGACGTTGGAGACCGTGACGCGCGAAACGCGCCGCACCGGCCTCCGAAAGCAGAGTTCTCATTTCGGCAGAATCGGTTCGAAGTACCTCATATGCCGCTCGGCCAAGTCACAGGGCGGTGATTGTGGCATAGAACCACGCTCGCTGTACCGCCAGGCGATTCCCACCTCGAACATCCCCTGCGCGGCGGGAACACTGACATAACAGGTCAGCTTGTCAGGATCGTGCCTCTTGGTGTGCACCACGCCGGCCCTGGATCCTACGGCGACGTCTTCGATCACGAGACTTTGATCATTCGCTCGACGTTCAGGGACCGTGCGCCTCGTCGAGAAGATGCTGACGGCATACGGTCCCTCGGTCGATCTCCAGTTGCAGACTTTCCACCAAGCCTCATCGTTGGACTCACTGTCCGCGCTCACTTGCTTGGTCGCCGGATCCAACTTGTCCCCCCGCAACACGTCATTCGACAGATCTGTACACGGATTGAACAGCGGAACCGACTCATTGTGCGAGAACGGACTACTCCCCTCCTCCGTCGCGTTCCCGCCAACGGTCGACGTGCAACTCGCCAGCACGGAACTCACGGCAGCCGCACCAACAGCCAGACGCACCGCGAACCTGCTCGACATCCCCATGGCTCGCATACCCCTCCTGACATCCAGCGCCGACGAGCCCTCACAGGATAAGACGTAGATGGATCCCCCACGGTTCCCACTCGGGCACGGTCATCTTATCCGACGGCGGCCAAGCGCCCAACAGCTCAGGAGAGTTGGCGCTTCCCCACCACCGCCGCTGATCATCATGTCGTGTCGGGCTCTTCGTCGAGCGGAGGGCGATAGCGAGGGTCTTGTTCGATCGCCGCGCGGAAACGGGAATGGGCTTGGACGAAGGCGAATCTTTCGTCATAGATCGGACGGTAGGTCACCCGCTGAGTGCCCTTGTTGGCCAGCAGAATGAACACAACCAAACCCAGCGGAATCGAACCCGGGAATAGAGCGAGTACTAGCGGGACGAGCAGAAGATCGATGTTCGCCACGCTGACTATCACCACAGCGACGAGATTGACGGCCATCACCCACAGCAGCGCGCGGGCGAGCCAGCGGTATCGCCGGGTGGTGCGGACGCATCGATCACAGACAGGCCACTCGCCGTCGAGGATCGTCGAAACCGGTGCGCCCGTGACCATTCTCAGCCACACGAGCTTGGCCAGGTCTCGCTCGAAGGCCGAGCGATGAAACCGAGGATGCAGGTCGGTGTCGTAGAAGCAGGCTCGCACCTCGCTTCGGGACACCGCCGGGCGACCGTGCCTGGCACACACATCGGGCAGAGGTTGCGCGACTTCCAGTTCGAGTGGTTCGACGTGTAGCCGCCGGTCCGTCTTCCGCCAAAGGGAACCAGTATTCGGCAAAGCTTTTCGACACCGACGCAGCCGGATCGTCACATCGTCCTGGTGAGTCCACTGCCGCTGGTGCACCAACGGGGTCGGCGGTAGCGGGTTCGGTTCGAAGCCACCACTATTGGGGCTGTAGTACTCGCCAGCCAGGCGCAGTCGCCTCACTGGAGCCAGCCACGCTGGTTGCGGTCCTGGAAGTACAGATCGTCGTCATCCAGATCGTCGGGCGTGACGATCCGGTCGCGATTGGGCTTCCGAGTTCCTGGAATCACATGGCTCGCTGGGCGGTCACCGCTACTCGAGATGTTGGCAGCGGACGCGGAGGGAGTCGATTGGGGAGCGCTGGTCGGCGATTGGTCGGGTGACGTACCCCGGGAGGGTTCAGCGGGTGGCGGAGTCTCGGAATCCTGTTTCCGGTAGCTCTCGAGGATTGCATTTCCCAGTTCGGCCTTTCGCTGGATTTCCTCGGGCGAAGTCGCCGCGAAATCCGCGAGCGCCTGGGGGATGACGGCGTCGCCAAGTCGCGCGAATGCCTCGCTGTGGGCGAGATCGCGAAGCGTGCCCTTCCCCTGCAGGATGCCCTGTATTTGCGCCTTCAGATCTGCGTCAACGCCCGCGCTGCCGACGATGATGTTCATAGCTTTCGCAAGATGACGTGACATGCCGATGTCGCCGCCGACGAGGTCCAGCATCGGTTCTTCGCGACTCATCAGATCACCCCGGGATGATCGTAGCTCCCGCCCAGGCTGGGAATTCGGAATTCCATCGCGGTCCCTATGAATGCGGTGATCGTACCGACGGCTGCTTGTGCGGCAGCCAGCGCGGCTCCTAGATTTTTTATCAGCTTCACGGTATTGAAATTCATTGCGATGACGATGGCGACACAGACGACTTCCAGTGCGGCTGCAGCCGCAGCGCCATAGCCAGTCGCCCTGGCAGCAGCTGCTGCTATTTTAGTCAGCACCCACTGAACAATTTGGTCGCCGATTTCCAGAAGAATCGCTTGGACGGTCTGCGCGATGCCGAACGATGCCCACGCAAAGGCGGCGATCGCGTTAGCGACCTCTGTCAAGGGATCGACCTGCCCGTCGACAGCCGTCGTCAGTTTGGAGAAGTAGTCGTCCGCGCTGGTGGCTGCATTGCCCTGCCAGGACGACTCCATGTTTTTCATCGCCGACTCGACCGCGTCAGCGTAGGCAGTGTTGTACGCGGCCAGATTCTCGACCGCCTTGGCGGATTCGAGGAGCTTTTGCCAATCTCCTCCGAAGTACTCCTGCACCTCTCCGACCGGGTTGAATCCAGTCAACGAGACGATGAGATTCAAGTAGTAGGTGACGCTGTACGCGTTTCCCAGCACGAAGTCGACCAGAGTTCCTCCGGTCGACAACCAAGCCTCGACCTCCGGTGCGACGAGCTTCTCGGTCGGATCAGGTGCAGCAGTACTGTCGGTCATTTATCAGCCTTCGTCGGGTAGGTCTTGTCGAGCGCTTCGGCCCGCGCTTTGTCGATAGTTCGGTACATGTCCGCGGCCTTCTCCAACTCCGTAGCGGCTTCGCTCGTCTTGGAGCCCAGCCGGGTATAATTTACCGCCAGCTCGTCACAGGCTTCTTGAAGAACGTCCATGAGAGGTTTCAGGACCAGACCGGCATTACTTTCCAGATCGAGCCACTTCTTGGCGTACTCGACGGCCTTCGCGCTTCCCGTAGCGATTTCCCCCAGCTGGTCTGCCGCCTTGTCGATGTCGTCCGGGGCAACCTTGAATTCGTAGGTCATTCTCTGACTTTCTGTAAGATGTGGCGAGATTCGCGCGTCACTGCGAAGTCCCGTACATTCGCGGCCGGGAGGTGCGTCTGGCGTGCGGCTAGGTGGCCATGGGTGCGAGACCTCGACTCGGCATGCGGCAGTGAGGACGTGAGCCCGGGGCATTCCGATGCCAAAATGAACTCCACGAGGGTGGTTGGAGGTAGCGGCCATCGGCAGTAGAACGAGAAGCCGTGGATTTCGGCGCCAAGCCGCATCACCCCGAGCGCCTGTCCACCGCCCGCCGAATCGACATCCCACCCCGCCACCGCGATCACTCCCCTCGTGATTCTCCGAAAGCTTACTGCACGTGGAGTATTCGTTGGCGAATCGTGCGTCGGCGACGATGATCGGGTTGCGGACCAAGCCGGATGGTGCTGGCTTCGGCCTCGCAGTTGCCGGTACAGCGATCGGCAGCTCGTGGATCCGCGACCGGTCGTCGTTCTCACCCGAGTGGCGCTCCCCGCCACCATTGCCGCACACCTTCCAGGTCGAGGTGGAGGGAACCTTCCATGCTGTGGGTGTACATGAGGAGGGTTTCGCGGTGGGTGTCGCCGGTGAAGACGGTGACGATGCGGGTGTAGGTGAAGCCGTCTTTTCGGCGGTCGAGGGTGTAGTTGGTGTAGTTCTTCGATCCGTGTGCGTCCTCTGAGCGCTTGTTGGCGGGGAGTCCGGTGACGACCGCGCGGGCGTCGGCGGCGGAGCGGTATCGGTAGAACTCGTAGTAGGGCGGGTTGAGGCTGTTGGGGCCGACGCCGTCGCCGCTGTAGCAGAACCAGGCTTCGGTCCAGTTGCCGAAGTCGGGGCGCTGTTGCAAGTCGGAGGCTTCCGCGGTGTGGGTGGTTCGTTTGTCGCACCGCGCGTTTCGATAGCCGGCGCCGATCGGGTCGGCGGGCACCATGCCAGGAAATTCCCGGTGGATGAGGTCGACGTCGGCGGCGGCATTCGAGCTGGTGAGCACCAACGCGACGGCGACACCGCTGATGGTGAGCACCGCGACTGCGCACAGGACGGCGAGAAGGACGAGCGGCGAACGCCGTTGTGGTGGTGCTGCTCCGGGCATCATGCCGCCGCGCGGAGCGCCGACCGGCCCATGCGCCATCGGCGTCAGCGGCCCCAGCGCGATCGGAACCAAAGGAACTTGTCCCATCGGCGCTGGAGGAACGTGCGCCATCGGCGCTGACGAACCCTGTCCGTGCGCCGTCGGAACTGGCGAGGCCTGCCCTTGACCCATCGGCGCTGAAATACCCTGCGGCAAGCCGAGTGCGGGAGCGTGCGAGTTGGGCGCGCCAGCGGCCGCGACGTACGGCCCGGGCGGAGTCATCGCCGCAGCCGACGCGCCCACCGGCACGCCTGCCAGCGCCCGCCGCGCCGCCTCGGCGAATTCCGCACAACTGCCGAATCTTTCCTCGGCCCGCTTGGACAGCGCTCGCGCAAGCACGCCGTCCAGCGCGGCAGGCATTCCGTACCGAACGCCGCTCAGCGGAGGCGGCGGCTGCTGTAGATGCCCTTGAATGACCACCGTGGGGTTGGTGGATTCGAACGGCACCACGCCCGCGAGCAGCCAGTACAGCGTGCAGGCCAGCGAGTACTGGTCGGTGCGGCCGTCGAGCGGCGCGCCGGTGAGCTGCTCCGGGGAGGCGTAGGTGAGGGTGGCGGTGAAGGTGCCGGTCCGGGTGAGGTGGACCGCGTCGTCGCGGAGACGGGCTATGCCGAAGTCGGTCAGAAAGATTCGTTCCTGACCCGCGCCCGGATGGGCGAGCAGGATGTTGGCGGGTTTGACGTCGCGATGCAGGATGCCCATGCTGTGCGCGTAGTCCAGCGCATTCGCGGTTTCGGCGACGATACGGACGGCGCGTTCGGGCGTGAACGAGTTGGTGTCGATTTCGGCGGCATCGGAACCGTCGACGTACTGCATCGAGATCCACAGCTGCTCGTCCTCGACCCCGCGGTCGTAGACGGTCACGATGTTCGGATGGTCCAGCCGCGCGACGACATCGGCTTCGCGTTCGAAGCGGGCGCGAATCTCGTTGTCGGCGAACATCTCCCGATTCAGCAGCTTGAGCGCGGTACGCCGCGGCAGGCGCGGATGCCTGGCCAGGTACACCGATCCCATGCCGCCGCGTCCGAGCTGTCGCTCGATGACGTAGCCCGCGAAGACCTCCCCCTCGTACAGCACGCCGCCCCCTCCTTCGTCTCCACCGGCAAGCGAGCCGATGCTAGTGCACCCGCTCTAACGCCACTACGGAGCGGGGCGCGGCACCACCTGCGTCGGGAACGTCTGTCCCAGGTCGAAGCCGCCGTGCAAGGCAGGCAAATCACTTTCGGCGGCAACCTGTTTCGATTCACTCCGAGCGCGCGACCCGGAACCCCACGTCATCGATCCGAAACGTCGGGTGACTGCGCCGCCGCACCGACGCACGGCAACTCCAGTGCCGATCGGACCACCCGCCTCCGCGCAGCACCCGGTACTCCCCGTACACCTCGGCGTCGTAGACGTCCCAGCACCAATCCCACGTGTTGCCGAGCATGTCGTACAGCCCCCAGGAATTGGGCGCCTTCCGGCCGACCTCGTGCGCGTGCCCGGCGGAATTGTCGCGGTACCAGGCGATCTCGTCGAGCTCGCCGTAGCGAGGCCCGGAAGTGCCTGCCCGGCAGGCATGTTCCCACTCGGCTTCGGTGGGCAAGCGATATCCCGCTGCCGCGGCATCCCATTCCACGGCCAACCCCTCGACGCGATAGGCGGGAGCGAACCCCTCGCGTCTCGAGAGGGCATTGCAGAAACCGATGGCGTCGATCCACGAAACGCTCTCCACAGGAAGCCGATCCCCCGCGACGGAGCTCGGCCGCAGCCCCGTGACCGCCGCGTATTGCGCCTGGGTGACAGCGACCGCACCGATCCGGTACGGCGCGAGATCGACCGACCAGCTCCGCTCGGTGCGCCGGTCCGACAACGCCACCCGGCCCGCCGCGACGGCCACCAGCTCGATACCCACGCTCACGATCTCATGATCTCAGTGGGCGTGGGTCCGTCGACAACGGCGGGCGAAAGCGGGAGGTACGCGCGTCGGCACAGCCGGACGCAGTCCCGTCGACAGCCACGCGCAGCCCGGCGGAGGCGGAGGTACGCCTATGTGGCATCCGCCCCTCGGCTCACCCCCGCACCGCGAGCGCGTCCACCTCGAAGAGCATCCCCGGCAACGCCAACGCCGCGACGCCGAGCAACGTCTGCGTCGGCGGCCGCTCGCCCCAGATCTCGGCGATCTTCTTGCCGAGGACCGTCAGCTTGTCCAGATCGTGGTCGACGATGAAAGTACGCAGCTGCGCGACGTCCGGGTAGTCCAATCCCGCCGAGCGCAACGCGATGCCGAGGTTGGCGAAGGCCCGGTCCACCTGACGCGCGAAGTCCTCGGTGGTGGTGTGCCCCTCGGCGTCGGAGTCGTATTGGCCTGCGATGAGAACCAGCTCGCCGGATACCCGCGCGACGTGGCTGTAGCCGAATCCGGTCGGGTCGTGCAGTTCGGCGGGGTTGCTGATCTCGATGGTCATCTTCTCTCCTGAATCTCTACTCGGGCCGCACCGAGACGACGACGTGGCGGCGCGCGGTGTGACAAAACCCAGGTGGGCCGAAAACGAAGGCGGCGCGGCGACCGAAATCACCGCGCCGCCCGATCAGGACCGCCCGCTCAGAGCACCCACTTGAGGATCAGCGTGACGACGCCGGTGGCGACGGCGAGCCCCACCGCGCCCGCGCCCCACACGAAACCCTTGCGCTTCCAGGGACGCCCGGCGTCCAGCGAGAACTGGCCCGAGCCGGTGAAGGCCACCGTGGCCGCGACGGTGCCGAACAGCAGCGGCATCTCCCAGCCGCCCTGGCCGAACAGGCCGGGACCCCAGGTGGCGTTGATCGCGTTGAGCATGGTGCCGAGGACGATGGCCGCGGCCAGCGGGGTGAGCACACCGAGGACCAGCATCAGACCGCCGACGATCTCGGTGAGGCCGGCCAGCGTGCCGAACAGTTTGCCGGGGTTGTAGCCCATGTTCTCGAACATGGCGGTGGTGGCGTCCCAGCCGTAGCCGGAGAACCATCCGAACAGCTTCTGCGCGCCGTGCGCGGCGAGCAGGCCGCCGAAGACGACCCGCAGGATCAGCAGCCCGATGTCGGTCGCGACGGCGTCGAGCGGGCTGGTGGTCTCGATTTTCGGCACTGCCGGCTTGGTGGTCATGCTGGTTCCTCATCCCTGCAACGTGAATCGTCAGTTTCGGCAACTAATCGGACCGTGGTCCGATTATCCTGCAGTTCGTCCCAACTCCGCGCTCGCGGGATCTATTCCGGCTACTCCGCGAGGAAGAAGAAGTATCCGAGGAAGATCACCAGCAGCGCCCACATGGCGGGATGAACTTCCTTGATCCGGCCGCGCGCGACCATCACCACCGGGTAGAAGATCATGCCCATGGCCAGCCCGTTCGCGATCGAATAGGTCAGCGGCATCACGATGATGGTGATGAACGCGGGCACCGAGTACTCGAGCCGGTTCCAGTCGATCTCGCCGAGCGAGCGCGCCATCAGGATGCCGACCACGATCAGCGCGGGCGCGGTCACTTCGGTCGATCCCGCGACGACCGCGAAGATCGGATAGCAGAACATCGCGACGAGGAACCACCCCGCCGTGGTCACCGCGGTCAAGCCGGTCCGGCCGCCCGCCGAGACGCCTGCCGTGGATTCCACATAGGCGGTGGTGGTCGAGGTGCCGATGACCGCGCCCGCCATGGTGCCGACCGAGTCGGCGGCGAACGCGCTCGCGGCGCGCGGCAGCTTGCCGTCCATGTCCAGCAGCCTGGCCTGGTTGGCCACGCCGATGAGCGTGCCTGAGGCGTCGAAGAAGTCGACGAACAACATCGTCAGCACGACAACGGCCATCTGCGCGGTGAACGCGTCGGGCAGGTGGACGATGGCCTGCCCGAAGGTCTCGTCGAGCCCGCGCGGTAGCGCCGCGACGCCGCTGGGCAGCTCGACCAACCCGGTGACGATGCCGAGACCGGCCGTGAGCACGATGCCGTAGAGCACCGCGCCGTGCCAGCCACGCACCAGGAACACCAAGGTCACCGTCAGGCCGAACAGCGCGAGGAGCGTGGTGCCCTCGGTGAAATCGCCCAGCTTGACGAAGGTCGCCTCGCTGGAGGTGACGATGCCCGCGTTCTTGAGTCCGAGAAACGCGACGAACATGCCGATGCCCGCGCCGACCGCCAGCTTCAATTGCAGCGGAATCGCGTTGAGGATCTTCTCTCGGACCTTGGTCACGGCCAGCACGAAGAAGATGACGCCGGACAGGAACGTGCCCGACAGCGCGACCTGCCACGGGATGCCCATGCCGAGCACCACCGAGAACGCGAAGAACGCGTTGAGTCCCATGCCCGGCGCGAGCGCGATCGGATACCGCGCCCACAGGCCCATCACCAGGGTGCCGACCAGCGCGGCGACGGCGGTGGCGGTGAACACCGCCTGCATCGGGATTCCCTTGTCGCCGAGCGCGCCCTCGTCACCCAGGATCGCGGGATTGACCGCGAGGATGTACGACATGGCCAGGAACGTCACGGTGCCCGCCATCACCTCGCGGCGCATCGTCGATCCGGTCCGACTGACGCCGAAGTACGCGTCGAGGCGACCTCGGGTCCTGGTCAGCAGGTCGGTGGCCATGGGTTCTCCAGTCCTGGCAGTCGAGCAAGGGATGCCCAGGCACGGTAACCGACGATTCACTGAACCATGGTGCCGGTGCGAGCTCCTCCGCTCGAGGACACACGTGAGGATGCTCACCCGTGCGGAATCGCCACCGCGGATCAGGCGCTCGGCGCGACCACCAGACCGAGCTCCGAGTCGGAGGCGAGCAGCTCGTTGTGCGGCAGCACGCGGACGGTGTAGCCGACGGCACCGGACACCGGGAGCGGCGTCTCGACCCCGAAGAACTCCACGCCCGCATCCGATCCGACGTGCGTCATCGGGATGATGGTGACATCGGACAGCTCGTCGGTCGGCGAGACGCGACCGAACACCGCCTGCACCACCACGTCCGACAGGTGCAGCCCGCCCAGCTCGACGCGCGCGGTGAGCGAGACCGGCGCGCCGATGATCGGGGTGTCCGGCAGGCCTGTGCTGTCCACCTGGATCACCTTCACCGAGGGCCACGCCGCCGACACTCGGCCGCGGTATTCCGCGATCGCTCGCGCACCCGCGAAGTCGTCGGCCGTCGCGCGCTGCGAGGCGCCCGCGGCGGGCTCGTAGTACTGCACGGCATAGTCGCGCACCATGCGGGAGGCGAGCACCTTCGGGCCGAGGGTCTGCAAGGTGTGCCGGACCATCTCGACCCAGCGCACCGGCATGCCCGCGCCGTCGCGGTCGTAGAACCGCGGCGCGACGGCGCGCTCGAAAAGGTCGTAGAGCGCGGCGGCCTCCAGATCGTCGCGGCGGTGTTCGTCGGCGACGCCGTCGGCGGTGGGGATCGACCAGCCGTTCTCGCCGTCGTACATCTCGTCCCACCAGCCGTCTCGGATGGAGAGGTTGAGCCCGCCGTTGAGCGCGGACTTCATGCCCGAGGTGCCGCAGGCCTCGAGCGGGCGCAGCGGATTGTTCAGCCACACATCGCAACCCCAGTACAGGTACCTGGCCATCGACATGTCGTAGTCGGGCAGGAAGACGATGCGGTGGCGCACCTCCGGATCGTCGGCGAACCGCACGACCTGCTGGATGAGCGACTTGCCGCCGTCGTCGGCCGGGTGACTCTTGCCTGCGACGACCAGCTGCATCGGCCGCTCGGGGTGCAGCAGCAGGGCGCGCAGCCGCTCCGGATCGCGCAGCATCAGCGTGAGGCGCTTGTAGGTCGGGACGCGGCGGGCGAAACCGACGGTGAGTACGTCGGGATCGAAGATCTTGTCGATCCAGCCCAGTTCGGCCGAGGCGGCGCCGCGCTCCAGCCAGGACGCGCGCATCCGGCGACGCACCTCGGCGACCAGCGTGGCCCGCAGGGTGTTGCGGGTCGACCACAGTTCGCCCAGATCGACATCGCGCAGCCGTTCCCAGCCGCGCGCCTCCTCGACCAGCTCCGCGCCGATGAGTTCGCGCGCCTTGTCGAGCCATTCGCGCGCGGCCCAGGTCGGCGCGTGCACGCCGTTGGTCACCGAGCCGATCGGCACCTCCGCCGCATCGAAGCCCGGCCACAGCGGCGCGAACATCCCCCGGCTCACCTCGCCGTGCAGCTGGGACACACCGTTGGCGCGCTGGGCCAGCCGCAGTCCCATGTTCGCCATGTTGAACACCGACGGATCGGATTCACGGCCGAGCGCCACGATGCGGTCAACGGAAAGGCCGGGCAGCATGGCGGATTCGGTCTCGCCGTGCCCGCCGCCGAAATAGCGGCGAACCAGCGGCATCGGAAACCGGTCGATGCCCGCGGGGACCGGGGTGTGCGTTGTGAACACCGTCCCGGCCCGGACGGCGGCCAGCGCGGTATCGAAATCCAGGCCGCCCGCGAGGTATTCGCGGATTCGCTCGACGCCGAGGAAGCCTGCGTGACCTTCGTTCATGTGGAATACGTCGGGGTCGGGCAGGCCCGCGGCCCTGGTGTAGGCCCGCACCGCGCGCACGCCGCCGATGCCGGCCAGGATCTCCTGCTTGATCCGGTGGTCCTGATCGCCGCCGTAGAGCCGGTCGGTGACGGAGCGCAGTTCCGGATCGTTCTCGGCGATATCGGAATCGAGCAGCAGCAGCGGCACCCGACCGACCTGCGCGATCCAGACCCGCGCCCGCAGCACCCTGTCCTCTGGCATCGCCACGCGCACCAGCACCGGCGACCCGTCGCTGGTGAGCAGGCGCAACGGCAGGCCCTGCGGGTCGAGCGCGGGATAGTGCTCGATCTGCCAGCCGTCCGAGGACAGCGACTGCCGGAAATAGCCGGAGCGGTACAGCAGGCCGACGCCGATCAGCGGCAGCCCCAGATCCGAGGCGGCCTTGAGGTGATCGCCCGCAAGGATGCCGAGTCCGCCGGAGTAGTTGGGCAGCACCTCGGTGACGCCGAACTCCATCGAGAAGTAAGCGATGCCGCGCACGCCACCCTCGCCGTTCTGGCGCTGGAACCAGCCGGGGCGGGCGAGGTAATCGCGCAAATTCGCCGCGGCCGCGTCGACCCGGCCCGCGTAGTCCGCGTCGGCGGCCAGCTCGTCGAGCCGGGACGCGGGCACCTCGCCGAGCATCCGCACGGGATCGTGCCCGACCTCGAGCCACAGGTCGGGGTCGAGTTCCCGGAAGAGATCCTGCGTCGGCCAATGCCATGACCAGCGCAAATTCGTGGAAAGCTCGCCCAGGGCCGCGAGACGCTCGGGCAGATGGGCACGGACGGTGAATCGACGCAATGCCTTCACCTGGGGAACCCTACCGAACGCCGCGCCCCTCGGCCGCCTCCGGCGAGCCGCGCCCCGATTCCACTGGCCGGACCGCGCCGCTCGTGACAGCATCTGCTGATGCCGCACTGGGTCGACGTGCTTCCCGAATTCCTGCTCGCCTGTCTCGCGCTCGCCGCGCTGCCGGGCCCGGCGACGGCCCTGTTCCTCCAACGGTCGTTACGCGACGGTCGCCGCGCCGGTCTCGCCGCGGTAGCGGGCAACGAAATCGGCGTGTTCGGCTGGACCCTGGCGGGCGGGGCCGGGCTCTCCGTCCTGCTGGTCGCGAACTCCGTGCTCGACACCGCCGTGCACGTGCTCGGCGCGGCGGTGCTGATCTATCTCGGCGTGCAGGCCTGGCGCGGCGCGGGCCGCGACGACGCGTTCGGCTCGACCATGACGGCCATGCTGCCCGCGGGACGCACCCCCGCCTCGGCATTCCGCGCCGCGTTGCTCTCGATCGCCGCGAACCCCAAGGCCGCGGTGTTCGGCCTGACGATCCTGCCGCAGTTCCTGCCGACCAGCGGGCCGGTACTGCCGACGGTGCTGATCCTCGCCGCGATCCAGCTGGTGATCGACACCTCGTGGTGCGTCGGTGTGGTGCTCGCCGCCGACCGGGCGGGCGGCTTGCTGCGCCACGCGCGCATCCGGCAGCGGGTGGAGCGGGCACTCGGCGCCGCGCTGGTCGCGCTCGGCCTCGGCTTGGCCGCCGATGCCCGCTGATTCCACGCCATGGTCACGGCACCGGGTAGGTTGGTCCACGTGACCGGCCGCATCGCCATCGATGACACCGCCCCGTCCATCCCCGGCGGCCGCCCGGCCAAGGCCGTGGTTGGCGAGGTCTTCCCGGTGCGCGCCGTGGTGTGGCGCGAGGGGCACGACGCGGTCGCCGCCACGCTCACGGTGCGCGCACCAGGAGCGGCGCGGGCCACCCGGATCCGGATGACCCCGGACTTCGAGCCCGACGTCTTCAACGCCGCCTTCGTCCCGAACCTGCCCGGCGCGTGGACTTTCCGCGTGGAGGGCTGGAGCGATCCCATCGCGACCTGGCGGCACGCGGTGGAGGTCAAGCTCGCGGTCGGGCAGAGCGCCGTCGATCTGGCCAACGACCTCGAGCTCGGTGCGCGGCTGTTCGAGCGAGCCGCGCAGGCGCTGCCGAAGGCCAAGTTCGAGAAGCTGCGCGCGGTGGCGGCGGCGTTGCGCAGCGACGAGCAGCTGCCCGCCAGAGTCGCGCCCGCGTTCTCCGAGGAAGTCGGCGAGATCCTGCACGCCACGCCGCTGCGCGATCTGGTCACCCGTGGCCCTCAGCACACCGTGCAGGTCGAGCGGCACCGCGCGCTGTACGGCTCGTGGTACGAGTTCTTTCCGCGCTCCACCGGCGGCTGGGACGCCGAAGGCGAACCCGTGCACGGCACCTTCGCCACCGCGACCAAGGAACTCTCCCGGATCGCCGGCATGGGCTTCGACGTCGTGTACCTGCCGCCGATCCACCCGATCGGCGAGGTGAACCGGAAGGGCCGCAACAACGCGCTGACCGCCGAACCCGGCGATGTCGGTTCCCCGTGGGCGATCGGTTCGCGGGACGGCGGACACGACGCCGTGCACCCGGCGCTCGGCACCGAAGCCGATTTCGTCGAATTCGTCGCCGCCGCAAATCAACTCGGTCTCGAGGTCGCCCTCGACCTGGCGCTGCAATGCGCGCCGGACCACCCATGGGTCGCCGCCCACCCGGAATGGTTCACCACGCTGCCCGACGGCACCATCGCCTTCGCCGAGAACCCGCCGAAGAAGTACCAGGACATCTATCCGGTCAACTTCGACAACGACGCCGATGGACTCTACGCGGAGGTGCTGCGCGTCGTCCGGCACTGGATCGGCCTGGGCGTCAAGATCTTCCGCGTCGACAACCCGCACACCAAGCCCGCCGACTTCTGGGAATGGCTGATCGCCACTGTCCGGCGCACCGATCCGGACGTGATCTTCCTGTCCGAGGCGTTCACCCGCCCGGCCCGCCTCTACGGCCTGGGCCGGCGCGGATTCAGCCAGTCCTACACGTATTTCACCTGGCGGGTGGCGAAGTGGGAGCTCATCGAATTCGGCAACGAGCTGGCCGCCAAGGCCGACGAGGCCCGCCCCAACCTCTTCGTCAACACCCCCGACATCCTGCACGAGAGCCTCCAGCACGGCGGGCCGGGTATGTTCGCGATCCGTGCGGTGCTCGCCGCCACCTTGGCGCCGACCTGGGGCGTGTACTCCGGTTTCGAGCTGTTCGAGCACCAGGCGGTGCGTCCGGGCAGCGAGGAGTACCTGGACTCGGAGAAGTACGAGCTGCGCCCGCGCCCGTTCGCCGAGGCGCTGGCACGCGGCGAATCGCTGGAACCCTGGCTGACCCGGCTCAACGAGATCCGCCGCGCCCACCCGGCGCTGCAACAGCTGCGCTGCCTGCACTTCCACCACGTCGACAACGACGCACTCCTCGCGTACTCCAAATTCGATCCGGTCAGCGGCGACGCGGTGCTCGTTGTCGTGAACCTGAACCCCTACGGCGCGGAGTGGGGCTTCGTCTCGCTCGATCTGCCCGCCATCGGACGCGAATGGCACGACCACCCAGTGGTAGTCGACGAGGTGAGCGGCGAGGAATACCACTGGGCGCAGACGAATTACGTGCGCCTCGACCCGGCCAAGGCGGTCGCGCACATCATCGCGCTGCCGCCGGTGCCCGCACCCGCGCGTCTGGAGCTGGCCTACCGGCGGTCCTTCCGATGACCCGCGTGGCCACCATCAACCGCCGCGATCTGATGTTGCTCGCGGCGGGCACCCATCACGATCCGCACACCGTCCTTGGCGCGCATCCGCATCCGGACGGGACGGTCGTGCGGGTGCTGCGCCCGCACGCGGACACGGTCGCGGTGCGCGTCGGCGAGGTCGACCACGCGCTGAAACCGTTGGGGTACGGGATCTTCGCGTCGGTGCTGCCCTATCCGGATCTGATGGACTACCGCGTCGTCACGACATACCCCGGCGGACCGACCGTCGTCGCCGCCGACGGCTATCGCTTCCTGCCCAGCGTCGGCGAACTCGACCTGCACCTGATCGGCGAGGGCCGCCACGAGCGACTGTGGGACGTGCTCGGCGCCCATCTGCGCCGCTACACCACGCTGGACGGCCCGGTCGACGGCACATCGTTCGCGGTATGGGCGCCGAATGCCCGCGGCGTCACCGTGATCGGCGATTTCGACGGCTGGAGCGGTAACACCGCGCCGATGCGCGCGCTCGGCACGTCGGGTGTCTGGGAGGTCTTCGTCCCGGGCATCGGGGTCGGCGAGAAGTACAAATATCGGGTGCACGGCGCCGACGGACGCACCGTCGACCATGCCGACCCGCTGGCCTTCGCCACCGAACACCCGCCGGCGACCGCGTCGGTCGTCACCGAGAGCGGCTACACCTGGGACGATGCCGACTGGCTCGAACGCCGCGCCGCGACCGATCCCAACCGGGCGCCGATGAGCGTCTACGAGGTGCACCTCGGGTCGTGGCGGCCCGGCCTCGGCTATCGCGAATTGGCCGAGCAGCTGGCCGATTACGTGCGGGAAGCGGGCTTCACGCACGTCGAACTGCTGCCCATCGCCGAGCACCCGTTCGGCGGCTCCTGGGGCTATCAGGTCACCTCCTACTATGCCCCGACGGCGCGGTTCGGCTCCCCCGACGACTTCCGCGCCTTCGTCGACCACCTGCACGGCGTTGGCATCGGCGTGCTGCTCGACTGGGTGCCCGCCCACTTCCCGCGCGACGAATGGGCGCTGGCCCGCTTCGACGGCACCCCGCTCTACGAGCACGCCGACCCGCGGCGCGGTGAGCAACTCGACTGGGGCACCTACATTTTCGACTTCGGCAGGCACGAGGTGCGCAACTTCCTCGTCGCCAACGCGCGTTACTGGATCGAGGAGTTCCACATCGACGGCCTGCGCGTCGACGCGGTCGCCTCCATGCTCTACCTGGATTACTCACGCCGAGAAGGTGATTGGGAGCCCAACGTGCACGGCGGCAGGGAGAACCTGGAAGCCGTCGACTTCCTGCAGGACCTCAACGACACCGTGCACCGCCACCATCCCGGCGTGATCACCGTCGCCGAGGAATCCACCACCTGGCCCGGCGTCACGCGCGGCACCGACGTGGGCGGCCTCGGTTTCACCATGAAGTGGAACATGGGCTGGATGCACGACACCCTCGGCTTCCTGCGCCGGGATCCGATCCACCGCTCCTGGCACCACAACGAGATCACCTTCTCGCTGATGTACGCCTGGAGCGAGAATTACGTCCTGCCGATCAGCCACGACGAGGTCGTGCACGGCAAGGGCACGCTGTGGACGCGGATGCCGGGCGACGATTTCGCCAAGGCCGCGGGCGTCCGGGCGCTGCTGGCCTACATGTGGGCGCATCCGGGCAAACAGCTGTTGTTCATGGGCCAGGATTTCGGTCAGTTCCGCGAGTGGTCACACGATCGCGGCCTGGACTGGGCCGAACTGGACAATCCACTGCATTCCGGCATCGCCGCGGCCGTGCGCGACCTCAACTCGGTCTACCGCGCCCACCCGGCGTTCTGGAGCCAGGACACCACGCCCGGCGGCTACTCCTGGCTGGAGGCCGACGACCGCGAACACAATGTGCTGGCGTTCCTGCGCTACGGCGCCGACGGCTCGGTGGTCGCGTGCGTGCACAACTTCTCCGGATCGGTGCACGGCGAATACCGGGTCGGCCTGCCCGTAGCGGGCGAGTGGACCGAGATCCTCAACACCGACGCGGCGGAGTACGGCGGTTCCGGCATCGGCAATTACGGCGCGGTGAAGACCGAGGAGATCCCCTGGCACGGCCGTCCGTTCTCGGCGAGCGTCGCACTCGCGCCGAACAGTGCGGTGTGGTTGGCGGGGCCGCCCGCTTGAACAGCGGAATGGCGACAACCGACGCCCGCTCGAACAGCGGATACCGAAGACGCCCGGCGCGTCATCGCTCCGGGCGTCCATGGTCATCGTTGTGTTCGAGAAAGCGATCGGATCAGTCGGCGCACCGAGATCGGTCAGCTCCGAAAAGCGGTTGGTCGCGAATCGGCGCGGACGATGAGTCGCGGTCGATCAGTACAGCGCGGCGGCCAGCTTGCGGCGGGCCGCGACCACGAAGGGCTCGGCCTGATCGAACAGCTCGAACAGCTCGAGCAGACGGGTGCGGGCCTTGGTGCGGTCGTCGCCCGCGGTGCGCTTGACGACGGCGATCAGCCGGTCGAACGCCGCTTCCGGCCGCTGGTTGAGCAGTTCGAGGTCGGCGGCGTCGATGGCGGCGTCGACATTCGCCGGATCCTGATCGGCGGTCGCCAGCGCCGAATCGGGCACCTGCTGTGCCCTGGCCAGGAAGCGCAGCTGCCGCAGCGCGCCCTTGGCCTCTTCGTTGTTCGGTTCCGCGGCCAGGATCGCCTCGTAGGCGGCCTCGGCGCCGGCCAGGTCACCGCGCTCGAGCGCGTCCTCGGCGGCGGCGAAGCGCGGATCCTCCGCGGGCTGCGGCTCGGCCGCGCCGCCCTCGAGCTTGCCCGCGACCGCGTCGACCACCGCGTCGAGCCACTGTCTGACCTGCGGCTCGGGCTGCGCGCCCTCGAAATCGGCCAGCGGCTGCCCGGCCGCGATGGCGATCACCGTCGGGATGCCCTGCACCCGCAGCGCCTGCGCGATGCGCATATTGGCCTCGGCCTCGACGGTGGCCAGCTCCCAGGCGCCGCCGTCGGCCACGACCAACCGCTCCAGGGTCCTGACCAGCTCGACGCTGCCCGGGCTGCGCTGCGAGTACAGCGCGACGATCACCGGAACCTGCATCGACCTGCGCAGCACCTTGGTCTCGAAGTCCGCCTCGCCGACCGCGTAGTCGCCGGCGGACGCCGCACCGGCGGGCGGCTGCTTCAGACTGGACAGATCGACCGCCCCGGACATGGCGGCGGCGACGGCGGGCGAGGGACGGCGTGCGGCAGGTCGAGTCACGGTTTCCAGTTTGTCACGACGGGACGCGAACGGCTTCCGCGGCGGGGGTCGCGTCGGCGTTGCTCAGCTCGCCCAGCTTGCCGGTGCGCACGGCCCAGACCTCGAAGATCACCGTGAAGAACGGCGGAATGCTGGACAGCAGCGCGAGGACGAGGGTCTTCCAGTTCCAGTTCAGCTCACGCGCGGCGAGCAGCGAGGTCAGCACGAACAGGACGAAGATGGCGCCGTGCACCGGGCCGAAGATCTTCACGCCCACTTCGTTGCCGGGATCGGGCAGGTATTTGAAGGCCATTCCCACCAGCAGGCCGAGCCACGAGAGTGCCTCGAGCACCGCAAAGAATCGGAATCTACCGGCGACGCTGCGCAGATCGAAGAAACCCATGCGCCCCATTGTGCCGGATGCACTACGACGAGTCGTAGTTGAACACGTCACATCGATGTCCACGGCCGGATGCGCCGAAAGGACGGGCGTCGCGTCCGGCGCGGAACGCACCGGACGCGACGCCCAGGAGAACTACACCTTGATGATGAGGGCGTCGCCCTGACCGCCGCCACCGCACAGCGCGGCCGCGCCGACGCCGCCGCCGCGGCGCTTCAGCTCGAGGGCCAGATGCAGCACAATACGGGCGCCCGACATGCCGAGCGGGTGTCCGATGGCGATGGCGCCGCCGTTGACGTTCACCTTCTCGGTGTCGATGCCCAGCTTGCGGGCCGACGCGATGCCGACCGCGGCGAACGCCTCGTTGATCTCGACCACATCCAGGTCGGCGGGCGAGATGCCCTCGCGCGCACAAGCCTTCGCGATGGCGTTGGCCGGCTGGTCCTGCAGGGTGGAGTCGGGACCGGCCACCACGCCCGCGGCGCCGATCTCGGCGATCCAGCTCAGTCCGAGCTGCTGCGCCTTCTCCTTGCTCATCACGACCACCGCGGCCGCGCCGTCGGAGATCTGCGAGGCGGTGCCCGCGGTGATGGTGCCGTCCTTGCGGAAGGCCGGGCGCAGCTTGCCGAGCGACTCCGCGGTGGTGTCGGCGCGGATGCCCTCGTCGGTGCTCACCAGCACCGGATCGCCCTTGCGCTGCGGCACCGCGACCGGGACGACCTCCTCGTCGAACAGACCGTTCTTCCACGCCGCCGCCGCGCGCTGGTGCGAGGCCGCCGCGAAGGCGTCCTGGTCCTCGCGGCTGATGCTGTCGGTGTCGTTGCGCTGCTCGGTGAGCGCGCCCATGGCCTGGTCGGTGAAGATGTCGTGCAGGCCGTCGTAGGCCATGTGGTCGCGCAGCGTCACATCGCCGTACTTGAAGCCCTCCCTGCTCTTTTCGAGCAGGTGCGGCGCCTGGCTCATGGACTCCTGGCCGCCCGCGACGACGATATCGTACTCGCCGGCGCGGATGAGCTGATCGGCGAGCGCGATCGCGTTGATGCCGGACAGGCACACCTTGTTCAGGGTCAGGGCGGGCACGTCCATCGGGATGCCCGCGGCCGCCGCCGCCTGCCGGGCGGGGATCTGGCCCGCGCCCGCGGTGAGCACCTGGCCCATGATCACGTAGTCGACCTGCTCGGGAGCGACGCCGCTCTTCTCGAGCGCCGCCTTGATCGCGAAACCGCCGAGATCGGACCCGGAGAAGTCCTTCAGACCGCCGAGCAGCCTGCCGACCGGGGTGCGCGCACCGGAGACGATGACGGTTGTGGTCACGACGAGCCTCGCATTCATTGGTGGAACCCGCGCGCCATCGCACAGGCGACGGCGCGGCGTCAAGAGTTGTACTCAACGGTAGCCTGTCGGTCTCCGGCGGCCTCACGCAGGTAAGCGCTACCGTCGAGTCGTGAGCAACGCGAATCAGACATCCGAACTCATTCCGGGCGACTACGTGGTCGCGATCGACCACGTCGGCATCGCCGTCCCCGACCTGGACACCGCAATCGCCTGGTACGCCGAGAATCTCGGCATGATCGAGACCCACCGCGAGGTCAACGAGAGCCAAGGCGTGCACGAGGCCATGCTGTCGCTCCCCGGTGCGCCGGACGGCGCGACTGCTCTGCAGTTGCTGGCGCCCCTCAACGCGGATTCCACGATCGCAAAGTTCATCGATCGCAGCGGACCCGGCCTCCAGCAGCTCGCCTACCGCGTCACCGACATCGAGGCCGTCTCCGCTTATCTGCGGGATCGCGGTCTGCGTTTGCTGTACGAGGCCCCGCGGCACGGAACCGCCGATTCCCGCATCAATTTCATCCACCCGAAGGATGCTGGCGGTGTGCTGATCGAGTTGGTCGAGCCGAACCCGAATGTTACGCACTAGTATCAAGATCGGGGCCGAAAAACTCGTCCAGATCACATTCGCGGTCGAGTCACCATCGGCCCTCCATAGGCTGTAGTTTGTGTGCCATGTCGTCACCCGAGTCCGATCGCAATCGCTTCGTTGCACTGCCCTTCACCGTTGTGCGCAAGGGTTATGCGCAAGACGAGGTGCGTAACTACTTCGACCGCTTCGATGCCGAGCTGAGGGTCACCGCCACCGATCGCGATGCTGCTGCGGCGCAAGCCCGTAACCTCGCGAGCCAGTTGGAGGACGCGCGGGACGAGATCGACGAGCTCCGCAAGGAGGTCGACCGACTCTCGGTGCCGCCGACCACTGCCGAAGGCATGTCCGACCGCATCTCCCGCATGCTGCGACTGGCCTCCGACGAGGCCTCCGAGGTCAGGGCCCTCGCCCAGGCCGAGGCCGCGGAAATGGTGTCGATCGCGGAGCAGCAGGCGACCGAGATGCGCGGCAAGTACGAGTCGCTGCTCGCGGAGACCAAGGAGAAGCGCGAGGCCCTCGACATCGAGTTCGAGCAGACCCTCGCGAACGCACGCACCGAGTCGGCGAAGATCATCGAAGCCGCTCAAGCCGAGGTCGAGCGCCTCGGCAAGGAAGCCGAAGCCAAGCGCAAGGCGACCCAGCAGGACTTCGAAGTCACCATGGCCGAGCGTCGTACCAAGCTCACCCGCGCCATGGAGGAGCTGGAAGCCACCAGCCGCGCCGAGGCCGCCCAGCGGATCAAGGACGCGACCGACGAGGCCAACCGCCTCATCACCTCCGCCACCCAGACCTCCGAGCGCAAGATCGCGCACGCCAAGGAACTGGCCGAGGAGATGCGCGTGCTGCGTGGACGGGTGCTCGCCCAGCTGCTCGGTATCCGCGGTCAGCTCGACTCGGTGCCCGCGATGCTCGCCGCGGTCAACCGGGAAAGCGAACTGCTGGACGGTGTTCCGGAGCAGCGCAAGTCGATCGGCGGCAGCACCAAGTCGGTCGGCGCCCGCACCACCAAAGCGATCCCCGAGGTCAGCAGCGAGGACGAGGACCTGGACATCGACGAGCGTGAGAACGCCGACATCGCCAACTGACGTCGGCTGAGGCGACGACGCAGTACCAGAACAGAATTCACCCGAAGGCCGCTCCCGTCAGGGGAGCGGCCTTCTTAGTTGTGCGGGGTACGTCGTCGGCAGGGAATCGACGACGCGGGCCGTTCAGGACCAGCGACGGGTGATGCGGCGCGTCCGGCGACCGTTCCAGCAGCCGCGATGCCAGTGCCTGCGGTCGTCCTCGCCGCCGTCTGCGGCCCAGGCGACGATATGGGCCACACCGGGCGGGATCTCGTGGTCGCATCCCGGGCAGCGGTAGGTCTTCGTGGCGCGGGTGCCCGGAATGGTGCGGACGACGTAGACCTCGTCGTCGTCCGGACCGCGTTCAGTGCGGCCGAACACGTCGCCGAGCGGCGCGACGTCGGACCCGGCCTGATTGCGAGCGCGCGGTTTCCGACGAGGCATGCCGACAAGCCTAATGGGCGCCTGCGGCCGGACTCCGCCCCCTTACGCAGGCCGGGCCACGCAGCCCGCTACCGACGTGCCTCACACGGTGAAGGACGCGCGCACCAGATTGTGGTCCGACAGCCCGTCGACACTCTCCACCGCGGCCTCGCGCGCGTCGATGCCGTGCGTGACCACGTGGTCGATGAACTGGGACTTGGCGCCGGCGGTGCGCGGGCGGGTGGGCAGCGCGTCGGCGGGCAGCTCCGCCACGGTGAAGCCGGGGCCGAGCCCGTCGGCCACGACCGCACGGTCGGCGTTGAAGTCACCGAGCAGCACAGCGGGACGTGTGGGATCGGACAACGCCACCCCCGCCAACGTCGACAGCTGCCGCCCGCGGCGATCGTCTCCGGTGACGTGCGTGGCGACCACCGTCAGCCCGGACGTCGCCACCGCCAACGCACCCTTGCCGGGATCGTCGCCGAACGCCGCCGCGAACACCTTTCGCCCTGGATCGTCGACCACGAGCGCCAGGTACTCGTCCCGCTCCCGCAGCGCCGTCGGTATGCGCTTCGACCGCGGCACCCGGGGATAGCGCAGCGTGTGGATCGTGCGATCCGGCAACGCGTCACGCAGCGCCGTCAGCAGATCACCGCTGACCTCTTGCAGCGCGATGATCTGCTCGGAACGCTTCGCGATACGCGCGGCGATGGCGTCGATCCGCTCGGCTTCGACAGGCCATTTGGCAGCGACGTCCTCGTACCAGTTCTCAGCGTGTACGCGGTGCAGCACGTTCCAGGTCGCGACGGTGATCATGGATTCGTGTCGGGGTCAGAAGAGGCGGAATTCGTTGCTCTCCGTGCCGCGCAGGGCATCGTAATCGAGTGTGAGGCAACGGATGCCGCGATCCTCGGCGAGGGTACGCGCCTGCGGCTTGATCTGCTGGGCGGCGAACACTCCGCTCACCGGGGCGAGCAACGGGTCGCGGTTCAGCAATTCCAGGTAGCGAGTCAGCTGTTCCACACCGTCGATTTCCCCGCGCCGCTTGATCTCCACCGCCACGGTCGCGCCGTCGGCATCGCGGCACAGCAGGTCCACCGGCCCGATGGCGGTCATGTACTCACGACGGACGAGCGTGTAGCCCGGACCGAGCGTCTGCACGTGTTCGGCGAGCAACTCCTGAAGATGGGCTTCCACACCGTCTTTCACCAACCCGGGGTCGACGCCCAGCTCGTGCAACGAGTCGTGCTCCACGTCTTCGATGGTGATGCGTAGTTCCTCGCCCGCCTTGTTCGTCACCACCCACAGCGCCTTCGCGCCCTCGGGCAGTTCCGCGGCGGCCGCATCCCGCTCTTCCAGCCAGCACGGCGGGCTCATCCAGTTCAGCGGCTTGTACGAGCCGCCGTCGGAGTGGACGAGCACCGAGCCGTCGGCTTTGATCATCAGCAGCCTGCGGGCCATCGGAAGGTGAGCGGTCAAACGACCGACGTAGTCGACCTGGCAACGAGCAATCACGAGGCGCACCGGTCGAGTCTAGGCCCTGCACCACATCGGCACGGAGCCGCCCGACCTTCTCAGCCCAGCGGCCACAAAGCAAGACGTCGTACGCTCGGCTTCGTTGACGTAGTGGAGGTTGCTGACCCTGAATCCCGGCCGTGCCGCGTAGTAGTCGGGCGCGGCCGTATTGCATAACTTGGTGTCCATCACGGCGGACACCTTGATCGAGGCGTTCTTCCGAGTCGCGACACGTAGCGTCGTATTCGTCGCCGACATCTCGTCCA
>NZ_BDCF01000022.1 GCF_001613365.1 Nocardia xishanensis NBRC 101358 | reverse complement strand
GGCCAGCGCGACCACCGCGACCGCCTGCCGCTGTCGCGCGTGCATCGGCCCGGCGGGCACCTCGAGGCGCAGCGATCCCGAGGTGCCCATGGACAGCGATTCCACCAGCGGATCGGGCACCGAATCCGCGCCGATGTCGAGGCGGGAGGCGTTGTCCTGCGGGCTCGGATAGACGATCGTGAGCTTGCCGTCCTCCGGCACCAGCGGGCGCACCACGCGCACGTCCAAGCCGCCGCGCACCAGGCCGTCGGCCTGTTCCTGGGCGACGACCTCGGTGGCGACGCGATCAAGCCGGCTCTGCAGATCGTTGCGGGTGATGTCCTCGACCCACAGCCAGGCCGTGTAGGTCAGCGGAACGCCGAGGACGACCGTCGTGATGGTCAGCACGGTCAGCATCGACCGCAGGATCCGGCGCCGCACGTCAGTCGGTGTTCAGCCGGAAGCCCACGCCGCGCACCGTGACGATGCGCCGCTCGGCCATCGGCCCCTCGTCGCCGATCTTGCGGCGCAGCCAGGACATGTGCATGTCCAGCGTCTTCGAGCCGCGCAATTCGGCGTCGCCCCAGACCTCGCGCAGGATCGTCTCGCGCGGCACCACCTGACCGGCCCGGTCGATGAGCACCTTGAGCAGCTCGTACTCCTTGTTGGCAAGACCGACCTCGACGCCGTTGACCAGCACCCGGCGCGCGGCGGGCTCCAGCCTGATACCGCCGACCTCGACCGCCTCGTCGCCGATTCCACTGCGGCGCAACAACGCTCGCACGCGGGCCAGCAGCTCCGCGAGCCGGAACGGCTTGCCGACGTAGTCGTCGGCGCCCGCGTCCAGCCCGACCACGAAATCCACCTCGTCGGTGCGCGCGGTGAGCATCAGCACCGCCAGGTCGGCGCCGCGGGCGCGGACCTGCCTGCACACTTCGAGCCCGTCCATGCCGGGCAGGCCGAGGTCGAGGATGAGCAGGTCGTGGTTGCCCTCGAGAGCGCGGCGCAGCACCGCGGGGCCGAAGCTCTCAACGGTGACGTGATAACCCTCGCGCCCCAACGCGCGCGACAGCGGCGCGGCGATGGCCTCGTCGTCTTCGGCCAGGAGTACGGCGGTCATGCGAACAGATTACGGACAGTCGGCGACGACGCCGGAGTCATCGATAGCCGCCCGCGGCGCCGTACCCGTGCTGATTGCTCGATCGGCCCACCTCGAACACCTGGTGGTAGAGCAACGCGTGCACATCCTGCACGCCGGGGATGTCGTCGTATTCGAGCGGCTCTTCCGAGGACGAGCCGATGATCAGGGTGCCGGTGCCGAGCATCCTGTCGAACAGCCCGTGCCGGAATTGGACGCTCGAAATCCGGCTCATCGGGATGTCGATGCCGGTGTGGGTGAGCACGCCCTGACGTACGAGCACGCGCCGCTCGGTGACGATGAAGTGCGTCGTCTTCCAGCTGAGAATCGGTGCGACACAACGCCATAGGACGATGGCGAGCCAGATGCCGAAGACCAGGACGAGCACAACGGTCCTTGCGCTCTCCGGGGTGTTGCGGTATGCCAGGCCCCCCGCGAAACCGGCCAGCGCCGTGACCGCGATGAGCGTCACGAGGGGCCAGAAGAGCATCTTCCAATGCGGATGGCGATGGAGTATCAACTGCTCGTCGGGCGCGAGCACATCCTCCGGATAACCCATGGGGGAACCCTACCCGGCAAGATGCCGAAATACCTGACACCGGCCCCGGAGTGCTGCACAATCGTCAGCTTGCGGGGACCCGCTTCACCCAGCTGTTTCGCGATGCGCACGACCGGTTCCGCCCGCTCGGCAAGCTCGGCCAAGACCCAGATGACAGCCGCTCGGCAAGACGTGCACCTGACAACTGTGGAGGCGTGTGTGAAGGATCTGACTCAGCTCGAAATTCTGACCGAACTCGAACCGGTGGCCGAACAGAATGTGCACCGGCACCTGTCGATGGCGAAGGATTGGCACCCGCACGACTACGTGCCGTGGAACGAAGGCCGCAACTTCGCGGCGATGGGTGGCGTCGACTGGGATCCCGAACAGTCCAAGCTGAGCGACGTGGCGAAGGCCGCGATGATCACCAACCTGCTCACCGAGGACAACCTGCCCTCCTACCACCGCCTGATCTCGGAGAACTTCAGCAGCGACGGCGCGTGGGGCACCTGGATCGGCCGCTGGACCGCTGAGGAGAACCGGCACGGCATCGTCATGCGCGACTACCTTGTCGTCACCCGGGGCGTGGACCCGGTCGCCCTCGAACAGGCCAGGATGATCCACATGACCCAGGGCGTGTACGCGCCCCCGGATTGGGGCGGTTTCCTGGTCAATGTCGCGTATGTGACCTTCCAGGAGCTCGCGACCCGGGTCAGCCACCGCAACACCGGCAAGGTCTGCGAGGACCCGATCGCCGACCGCATGCTGCAACGGGTGGCCGCCGACGAGAACCTGCACATGATCTTCTACCGCAACATGTGCGGCGCCGCCCTCGACCTGGTGCCCGACCAAGCGATGTGCGCGCTGACCAAGGTGCTCACCAATTTCGTCATGCCGGGCGCGGGGATGCCGAACTTCCGCCGCAACGGCGTGCTGATGGCCAAGCACGGCATCTACGACCTGCGCCAGCACCTCGACGAGGTGGTGAACCCGGTGCTCAAGAAGTGGGAGGTCTTCGAACGCAACGACTTCGGGCCGAGCGGCGAGCAGGCGCGCGAGCAGCTCGGCGCGTTCATCGAGAAGCTCGGCCGCGACGTGCTCAAGTTCGAGGAGCAGCGCGACCGCATGTTCGCCAGGGAGGCGGCGAAGGGAGACCTGCAGCGGGCCTGACGGCGATCTCAGTAGTCGGCGCGCAAATGGGTGACGTCGCCGGCCGATACCGCGTAGTTCCCGATCAGCAAACGCCCGCTCGCGTCGACACCGGTCGCGACACCCGTGCGGATCTGCCCACCGGGCAGTTCGGCGCGCACATCCATACCGAGCGTGGCGCAGCGCTCGCGGTAGGCGTCGGCCAGCTCGCCGGTCGCCCACGACGCGTCTCGCCACTCGGTGAAGCGGCGTGCGAACTCGATCAGCAGCGACTGCGCGACCAGGGTGCGGTCGGTCCGCGCGGCGCCGGCCAGCGTGAGCGAGATGGCATGCGGCACCGGCAATTCGGCCTCGGTGAGGCTGACGTTCACGCCGACCCCGACCACCACCGCGGGCGCATCGCCGCCCTCGGCCACCTCGGCGAGGATGCCCGCCACCTTGCGACCGCCGATCAGGACGTCGTTGGGCCATTTCAGGACCGCGTCCACACCCGCCGTCGCGCGCAGCGCGTCCACCGCGGCCACCCCGGTGAGCAGCGGCAGCCAGCCGAGCGCCGCGGGGTCGATGCCGGGCAGTCGCACCAGCATCGACAGGGCGATCTGCGCCCGCGGCGGGCTCACCCAGGTACGCGCGTGCCGACCGCGGCCCGCCTCCTGCGCTTCGGCGATCAGGACGCGGTGGTCATCGGATGTCGCGGCCGCGGCGATGAGATCGGCGTTGGTGGAACCGGTGGATTCCACCACTTCCACGCGCGAGAAGAAGGCCGCGTGGCCGCTCTCGGCGAGACCCCGCCGCAACTGCTCGGCATCCAAAGGCGGTCGATGCGCTGTATCTGGCGGTGGCGTCTGCACGAACGTGCAGGCTACTAGCTCCCGTCCCGGGCCGAGACGGGAGCGAACGGCGTCAGCCCGCGAGGTCGTAGCCGGCCACGATCATGCCCGGCTCTCGTTCCCCGCGCGCCCCGTTGTCCGCGGCCGCCTCCTCCTCATCCGTTTCCGGATCGAGGATGGTCGGCTCGGCCTCGCGAACCCGCCGATTCGTCCATGCCGCCGCCGTGGCGTACTCGGCGACGGTTCTACCCCACTCCCACATGTCTGGCTCCTCCCCATGAGCCGAAAAATGGACTCAGCGAGGGTATCCGGACGTCGCACATCGACGAAACCGAATTTTCCGGCGCCACCGCGACGCCTCGTCACAGCCGGTCCCGGCCACCCCTCCGGTGCCTCGTGAAACGGCCGTGAAAATGCCCTCTGAGCCCTTGTCCACCTGGGCTTTTCTACTCGCGGGTAGCCCCTACTGGGTTAGAAAGACCAACTGCTACTGGTTACACTCCGAGCCATGACGAGTGTCCAGCAGCAGTCCGCATCCGGTTCGGCGGGCGAACCCGATATCCACACCACGGCCGGGAAGCTGGCTGACCTGCGGAATCGGCTGGAAGAGGCCAAGCACCCGATGGGTGAGGCGGCAGTCGACAAGGTGCACGCCAAGGGCAAGATGACCGCCCGGGAACGCATCCTCGCACTGCTGGACGAGGGCTCGTTCGTTGAACTCGACGCGCTGGCCCGCCACCGCAGCGTCAACTTCGGCCTGGAGAACAACCGCCCGCTCGGCGACGGCGTCGTGACCGGTTACGGCACCATCGACGGCCGCGACGTGTGCATCTTCAGCCAGGACGTCACCGTCTTCGGCGGCAGCCTCGGCGAGGTGTACGGCGAGAAGATCGTCAAGGTCATGGACCTGGCGCTCAAGACGGGCCGTCCGCTGATCGGCATCAACGAGGGCGCGGGCGCTCGCATCCAGGAGGGCGTCGTCTCGCTCGGCCTCTACGGCGAGATCTTCCACCGCAACATCCAGGCCTCCGGCGTGATCCCGCAGATCTCGCTGATCATGGGCCCGGCCGCGGGTGGCCACGTCTACTCGCCCGCGCTGACCGACTTCGTGGTGATGGTCGACGGCACCAGCCAGATGTTCGTCACCGGTCCCGACGTCATCAAGACGGTCACCGGCGAAGACGTCACCATGGAGGACCTGGGCGGCGCACACACCCACATGACCAAGTCCGGTGTGGCGCACTACGTGGCCTCCGGCGAGCAGGACGCGCTGGACTACGTCAAGGATCTGCTGAGCTACCTGCCGAGCAACAACCGCGCCGAGGCCCCGCGCTTCGCGCCCACAGACCCGATCGACGGCGCCATCGAGGACTCTCTCACCGAGGAGGACCTCGAGCTGGACACGATCATCCCCGACTCGCCGAACCAGCCGTACGACATGCACGAGGTGATCCGTCGCCTGCTCGACGACGACGAGTTCCTCGAGGTGCAGGCCGAGCGCGCGATGAACATCATCGTCGGCTTCGGTCGCGTGGACGGCCGCAGCGTCGGCATCGTGGCCAACCAGCCCACCCAGTTCGCCGGCTGCCTCGACATCGACGCCTCGGAGAAGGCCGCGCGCTTCGTGCGCACCTGTGACGCGTTCAACATCCCGATCATCACCCTGGTCGACGTTCCCGGCTTCCTGCCCGGCACCGGCCAGGAGTACAACGGCATCATCCGGCGCGGCGCGAAGCTGCTCTACGCCTACGGTGAGGCCACTGTGGGCAAAATCACGATCATCACCCGCAAGGCCTACGGCGGCGCCTACGACGTCATGGGTTCCAAGCACATGGGCGCCGACGTGAACCTGGCCTGGCCGACCGCTCAGATCGCCGTGATGGGCGCTTCCGGCGCCGTCGGATTCGTCTACCGCAAGCAGCTGCAGCAGGCCGCCAAGGACGGCAACGACGTCGATGCGCTGCGGCTCGAGCTGCAGAACGAGTACGAGGACACCCTCGTGAACCCCTACGTCGCCGCCGAGCGCGGTTACGTGGACGCGGTCATCCCGCCGTCGCACACCCGCGGTCAGATCGTGTCCGCGCTGCGACTGCTGGAACGCAAGATGGTGACCCTTCCGCCGAAGAAGCACGGCAACATCCCGCTCTGATTCGGCGATAACCTCGGTGAGCCGCGCACACTGGTTGCAGAGACGCAATGAGTGAAACCGAGGATGATTATCGCGTCATCCCGTTTCGGGTGAGGGACTACGCCCGATCGAGCTAGAGGAAGGATCTGGCACTGTGACGACCGTGGCAGAGGAAGACGTGTTGACCGCCGCCGAGTTGGATCTCGCAGTCGATCCGATCGCGGAAGAGGTCGAGGCGGTCACCGTCGACGCCGCCGCCGAGGCGGGCGAGCAGCCGTTCATTCGAATCGTCAAGGGCTCGCCGAGCGACGAGGAGATCGCCGCGTTGGTGTGCGTGTTCTCCGCCGCCGCGAACGCCTCGGGCGCTTCGGGCCCGACCGGCCCGGCCGACGGGTGGGGACGCCCGACCATGATGCACCGCGGCACGTCGCCGTTCTCGCCGTACGCCTTCCCGCAGCTGTCGCACCTTCGGTGACGACGACGCTGATTCTCGCGTCCGCGTCACCCGCCCGCCGAGAGGTGTTGCGCTCGGCGGGCATCGACCCGGTCGTCCGTGTCTCCGACGTGGACGAGGACATGGTCGCGGCGGCCCTGCCCGCTGGAACTGCGCCGCAGACCGTCGTCGTCGAGCTGGCCAGGGCCAAGGCGGCCGCAGTCGCCGCCACCATTCCCGAATTCGCCGCCGATTGCGTTGTGGTCGGCTGCGATTCGATGCTGCTGGTGGATGGCGTCCTACAGGGCAAGCCGCACACCCCCGAGGTGGCGCGGGCCCGCTGGGCCGATATGGCCGGGCGCAGCGCCGATCTGATCACCGGACATTGCGTACTGCGGATGCGTGGCGGCGAGATCGTCGCCGAGGCCGTGGATTGCAGTGCCACCACGGTGCATTTCGCGAAGCCGGAACCCGGCGAGCTGGACGCCTACATCGCCACGGGCGAGCCGCTCCAGGTGGCGGGCGCGTTCACGTTGGACGGGCTCGGCGGCTGGTTCGTCGACCGGATCGACGGCGATCCGTCGAGCGTCATCGGTATCGGTCTACCACTGCTGCGCCGACTGCTTGGCGACGTTGGGGTCGGCATTGCGCAGTTGTGGCGCCACACGGCCCAGTAGCGGCGGCGTGAGCGGCGGTTCCGTGCCGCCCTGCTCGGCGCCGACGGGCACCGACGCCGTCTCGCGATTCTCCTGATTCCGGCGGGCCATGTTCTCGAGCCGGGTCAGGCACAGCTCCGGTTCCACGAATGGGTGCAGCCGGACGTTCACCTCGCCGCGCGCGCCGTTGCGGTCGAGCACTTCTCTGATCAACCCGAGATGCACGCCGCACACCACCTCGGAGTGGGTGCGGGCCAGTTCGCGCAGCGGGCAGGCGGTCATCCGGATCAGGACGTGATCGTCGTCCTCCGCGGCCGGATCGCGTTCCGGCGCGAACCCGAGTTCCGAGAGCAACGTCAGCGTGAGGTCTCTGGCGTCCTCCAGCGACTCCACGGGATGATCACCGGCGTCGAGTCTGCCGCCCCAGGCGCGCCCGGCCGCGACGGCGGCCTCCGAGCGGCGGCGCGGGTCGAGACCGAGCTGATCGGCGAGCACCTGCGCCAGTTCCTGATATCCGACCGAGCGCTGCACCGCGCTGTAACCGATGCGCGGTCTGCCGCGGCCGCGCGGAGGTTGCTGGAATTGCCGAACGAGGGATTCCTTGGTGAGCACATCGAGGTGAAACCGCACCGTCGTGACGTGCTGTCCGGTGATTCTGGCCAGTTCCTGAGCGTCGAGAGGCTCGCTTGCGCCACGTAGGATCGCGAGCAGTCGCCGCCGCGGCCAAGAATCGGACATGCTCACCCCTCCTCCCGGGAGACTTTATCGGATGAGGGTGCGATTTATTCGCCCAATCAGCCGATTCGTGATCTGAAACGAGTCTCACTACCGCCTCACATTTAACATCGCAGTGAGACCCGAACCGCCGTAACCACCCGTCTACCTCGTGTGAAGGACCCATATCGTGCCCGTTGCCCCGGACGCTCATCCCTCATTCGGAACGTACGCACATCCTCACCGACTAGTAACCACAGAGTGGCTGTCGGCAAACATAGGCGCGCCGGGGCTCAGGATCGTGGAGTCCAACGAGGACATCTTGCTCTACGACATCGGACATGTGCCGGGGGCCGTCAAGATCGATTGGCGCGGCGATCTCAACGATCCGGTCACGCGTGACTATATCGACGGCGCCCGTTTCACCGAACTGATGCGGGCCAAGGGCATCACGCGCGACGACACGGTGGTCATCTACGGGGATCGGGGCAATGCGCAGGCGGCGCACACGTTGTGGCTGTTCACCCTCTTCGGGCACGAGGACGTACGGCTGCTCGACGGCGGGCGCGCGGCGTGGATCTCCGAGGAGCGCGACACCACCTTCGACACACCGAACCTCCCGCCGAGCGACTACCCGACGGTGCGCCGCGACGACGCGACCGCCCGCGCTTTCCGCGACGACGTGCTCGCCCACCTCGGCAAGCCACTGCTCGACGTGCGCTCCCCCGAGGAGTACTCCGGCGAGCTCACCCCCAAGCCGGACAATCCCGAGGACGCGGCGCTGCGCGGCGGCCACATCCCCACGGCGCTGAACATCCCGTGGGACCGTTCGCTCGGCTCGGACGGACGTTTCCGTTCGCGCGCCGAGCTGGATACCATCTACGCGCCCGTCGACGGCGCCGACGACCTGGTCGTCTACAGCCGCGTCGGCGAGCGCTCCAGCCACACCTGGTTCGTGCTGACCTACCTGCTCGGCTACGGTACGGTCCGCAACTACGACGGCTCGTGGACCGAGTGGGGCAACTCGGTCCGGATGCCCATCGCCAAGGGGACTGAACCGGGCGAGGTTCCGGCGGCGGCCCCTCGGCGGGGCCGCGGAAAATAGGCGTACCTCCGCCTTCGCTCCGGCCATGCGCGGGCTGTCGGCGGACTCCGTCCGGCTGCGTCCGATCGGCGTATCCCTCCGCCTTCGCTCCGGCCACGCGCAGACCCGGCGGCGGACGCGTCCGTCAGCGCCCAATCGGGGCTTGATCACATCGGATGCGATTGTGTGATGCACGACCTACTGTCCAGTAGGGCTATCCGAGTTCGGCGTCTGTTGGCAGACTGCCTACACTCGCCCCAGACGAAAACTGTCGTCACGGGCACGGAGCCTGCGCGGTGTTCCGACCCCTACCGGGAACGGGTCATGCGCGGCCCCATCCCGCGAAGCGACCAGAAGATTGCAACCAGGAGGCTCAGTGCCCAGCCATGCCAGCGCGCGGATCACGAAGGTACTCGTAGCTAATCGAGGCGAGATCGCCGTGCGTGTGATCCGGGCGGCCAAAGACGCCGGCATCGCCAGTGTCGCGGTGTACGCCGAGCCCGACGCCGATGCGCCCTTCGTGAAGCTCGCCGACGAGGCCTTCGCCCTGGGCGGCCAGACCTCGGCCGAGTCGTACCTCGTGTTCGACAAGATCCTCGACGCCGCCGCCAAGTCGGGCGCGGACGCCATCCACCCGGGCTACGGCTTCCTCTCGGAGAACGCCGACTTCGCCCAGGCCGTGATCGACGCCGGTCTGATCTGGATCGGCCCTTCGCCGCAGTCCATCCGCGATCTGGGTGACAAGGTGACCGCCAGGCACATCGCCGAGCGCGCCAACGCGCCGATGGCCGCCGGCACCAAGGACCCGGTGAAGAACGCCGCGGAAGTGGTCGAGTTCGCCGAGAAGTACGGCGTGCCGGTCGCGATCAAGGCCGCGTTCGGCGGCGGTGGTCGCGGCATGAAGGTCGCGCACTCCATCGAGGAGATCCCCGAGCTGTTCGATTCGGCCACCCGCGAGGCGACCGCCGCGTTCGGCCGCGGTGAGTGCTTCGTGGAGCAGTACCTGGACAAGGCCCGCCACGTCGAGGCGCAGGTGATCGCCGACAAGCACGGCAACGTCGTGGTCGCGGGCACCCGCGACTGCTCGCTGCAGCGCCGGTTCCAGAAGCTGGTCGAGGAAGCGCCCGCGCCGTTCCTGTCGGACGAGGTGCGCGCCAAGATCCACGAGTCGGCCAAGCGGATCTGCCGCGAGGCCCACTACTACGGTGCAGGCACCGTGGAGTACCTGGTGCAGGGCGAGACCGTGTCGTTCCTCGAGGTGAACACCCGCCTGCAGGTCGAGCACCCGGTCACCGAGGAGACCGCTGGCATCGACTTGGTGCGTCAGCAGTTCCGCATCGCCAACGGCGAAGAGTTGGAGATCAAGGAAGACCCGACCCCGCGCGGCCACTCCTTCGAGTTCCGCATCAACGGCGAGGACGCGGGCCGCGGCTTCCTGCCCGCCCCCGGTCCGGTCGAGGTCTACCGCGAGCCGTCGGGCCCCGGTGTGCGCGTCGACTCGGGCGTTGTCGCGGGCAGCGTGATCGGCGGACAGTTCGACTCGATGCTGGCCAAGCTGATCGTCACCGGCGAGAACCGCACCCAGGCGCTGGAGCGCGCGCGGCGCGCACTGGCCGAGTTCCAGGTCGAGGGCCTCGCCACCGTCATCCCGTTCCACCGCGCGATCGTCGAGGATCCCGCGTTCATCGGTGACGGCGAGAAGTTCGACGTCTACACCAAGTGGATCGAAACCGAGTGGACCAACAACATCGAGCCCTACACCGGTAGCGGCGTCCCGGCCGACGAGGACGAGGAACTGCCACGGCAGAAGGTCGTCGTCGAGGTCGGCGGCCGTCGCGTCGAGGTCTCGCTGCCCGGCAACTTCACCGTGGGCGCGGGCGCCGCGGGCGCCGCGAGCAACGGCGCCGGTGTGATCCGCAAGAAGCCGAAGCCGCGCAAGCGTGGCGGCGCTGGCGGCGGCGCCGCCTCCGGTGACGCGGTCACCGCGCCGATGCAGGGCACCGTCGTGAAGGTGGCCGTCGAAGAGGGCCAGTCCGTGGAAGCGGGCGACCTGATCGTGGTGCTCGAGGCCATGAAGATGGAGAACCCCGTCAACGCGCACAAGGCGGGCGTCGTGACCGGTCTGTCCGTCGAGGCGGGCGCCGCGATCACCCAGGGCACGGTGCTGGCCGAGATCAAGTAAGGCGCACCTCGCGAGAGCGGGCGATGGACAACGGAATCCGCGCCCGCTCTTGTCGTATCGTGGTCCGGTGACAAGCTCTACCGTGGCCGAGATCATTCGCGGCCGCAGCGCCACAGGTTCCCGCGCGGACGGGCATCGGCTCGCGCTCGTCATCGAGGGCGGCGGCAGCCGCGGCGTCTATTCCAGCGGCATGGTGCAGGCGCTCGAGGAGCTCGGCCTCTCCGGGGTCTTCGACGCGGTCTACGGCACCTCGGCCGGCGCGATCAACGGCGCGTGGCTGCTGTGCGGGCGGGCCGTGCCGGGGATGCGTTCCTGGTCCAATCCGGACATCATGCGGCGGGTCATCGATCCGAGCAGGCTGCTGCGCGGCGGCGCCGCCTTCGACGTGCGGTACCTGGTGCACCGGGTCTACGACGGCTTGGAACCGATGGACTTTCCGGCGATCCTGAGCAACCCCACCACCTTCCATCCGATCGGCACCGACATCCGCACCGGCAACGCCATCGACCTGCGCCCGCACATCTACGACAAGCGCACCCTGATGCGGGCGCTGCGGGCCAGCGCGAATCTGCCGATCCTGGCCGGTCCGCCGGTCGTGCTGGACGGCGTGCCCTATCTCGACGGCGGCATAGCCGAGCCGATCCCCATCCACAGCGCGGTCCGCGGCGGCGCGACCCACTGCCTGGTGCTGCGCACCCGCCGCGCCGACGAGACCCGTCCGCCCGCCTCGCGCCTGCACCAGCTGGTCGGCGGCAACTATCTTCGCCTGCGTGCCCCCGGCGCCTACCGCGCCTGGCTGCGCCGCCCGCAACAGGAAGAGGCGGAGAACACTCTCTTGGCGGATCTCGGCGACAAAGCCCTGCAAATCCGTCCGCCCGCCGGCGCGCCCACCGTCGATGGCACCGCCCGCGACACCGCACTGCTCACCGAGGCGCTCGAGATCGGCCGCCAGTCCGTCCTCACGACCTTGGCCCGCGTAGACGCGGCCTGAAGTCCGGCGCAAGCTGCGGCACGCCGTCTCGGCGATCGCCACCTACCGTGCGCGTTGCTGCTTGCCGACCGGGCGCGTCACAGTGCGGACAAGGGGCCGATCCGGCAGGCAACAGGCTGTTACCCGCGGCCGGGCGATCGGACGGCGCGATCCGAGACTGGAGGGGCGGCCGGACCGCTCAGTCGAGCGCGACGCTGACGCCGTTCGAAAGCACGAAGTCGTGCAGTTCGAGGTGGGCCGGTGTGCTGCCCGCGGGCACGTCGAAGACCAGCACGGTGGTCGCCGACGCGCCGGGACGCAGCTCGAAGGAGTACCCGAGACGCGACTGCATCGCCTGCCAAGCCGTGGCCGTGGTGTCGTGGTCGACCGCGTTGCCCTGGGCGTCGATGAGCTTCTGACCGAAAGGCAGGAACCACTTCACCTCGTCGGAGATGTTCCGTACGGCCAGCGTGACGACCACGAACGCGCCGCGCGCCGACTGTAGACCGACGCGCGAGACGCCCGACTTCACGTCGGTCACCGCGAATTCGAACTTGCCATCCCGCACCGCGCTGTACGCGGGGGCCGGCACGCCCGGGTTCGGCGCGGGCCCCGGATGCTCCTCGACCATCGCGGTCGGCGGCGGCGTGGTCGCGGACTCGTTCCCGCTCACGGCGGCGATCAACGCCAGGCACCCAGCGGCCAAGACGAAGGGCGCCAAGAAGATCACGACCAACGCGCCGATCACCTTCCGCAGCACCCCGCCTCGCTTGCGCCGGGGCGGTGCCTGCGGCCGAGGCGGCGCGACGTACCCGGGCCCGCGCGACGGCCACACCGGCCCGAGCGACCGTGGACGCCGAACCGCGGAGACCGGCTTGCGCCGCAGGTACCACCGCTTGCCATAAGGGTGCACGGCGGGTGGGGCCGCGGCCGATGGCGGCATGCCGGGCGCATAGCCCACCGGGACGAGGCTCTGCGGCGACTGGGATGCCACCGGACTCGGAGGCACGACACCCGCCGAATACCCCTGCGGCTGAACATCCTGCGGCGCGACCCTGGTCTGCACGAGCGTCGGCGTTGGTCCCGGCGCGGGCATCACCTTCGTCCGAGGACGGACCTTCGCGGCGGCCGGGCTCGACGATCGAGCGGACGCGGGCATCGGTTTCGGGGCGCCGGTCTCCGCCGCGACCGGAGTCGGCATCCGATCGTCTGCGGACGCATCGGGCCCGGCCGTCTCGACCCGCGTCGGCGGTAGCCCCGGCGGCTGGAGCACCCGGGTCGGGTACGGAGAACAAGGTGCGCCGGGCATCGGCGAGATCACCTCGCGCGCCGCCCGAACGAACTCCCCCGCGCTGGCGTACCGATCTTCCGGCTCCTTCGCCATCCCCCGCGCGATGACCGCGTCGAGCCCGGACGGAACGTCCGGGTTCGCCGCGGACGCGTTCGGCGGGTCGGTCATCAGGTGCCCGTGCATCTGCCGAGCCGGGTCGGTGTCGCCGTACGGGCGGCGGCCGGTGAGCGTCTCGTAAAGGACGCAGGCGAGAGAATAGACGTCCGCGCGCGCGTCGGCATGACCGCTGAAGCGCTCCGGAGCCATATAGGCCCAGGTGCCGATCGCCAGACCCGTTGTGGTGACCGAGGTCTGACCGGCGCCGCGGGCGATGCCGAAGTCGATGAGATAGGTGAAGCCGCCGGGCGCCACCAGGATGTTGGAGGGCTTGACGTCGCGATGCACCAGCCCGGCGCGATGCGCGGCGTCCAAGGCGGCGGCGACCTGCCCGAGGATGTCGAGCGCAACGCCCGCCGCGAGCGGTCCGCCCTCGGACAGCCGCGCCGCCAGGTCGGTGCCTTGGACGAAGTCCATCTCGATGTACAGCCGCCCGTCGACGGCGCCGTGCCGGTGAATGGGCACGATGTGCGGATCGCGCAGCGCGGCGGCGACCTGGGCCTCGCGTTCGAAGCGCTTCCGGTAGACCGCGTCCGCCGCGAGCTCGGCGGGCAGCAGTTTCAGCGCGACGTGCCTGCGGTCGGAGGTGTCGTAGGCCAGCCAGACCTGGCCCATGCCGCCCTTGCCGAGCAGCCGTTCCAGCCGATAACGACCGAACCGCGCCGCTGTCATCGCGAACCTCCCAGTCACCGTCGACATCCGCCGCGCCGACGCGGACTCCCGAATGCCGGGGTACACCACCGAAAGTCCAGCTCACGACATTGTCGTCGCGGGCCCAGCCTTAACAGGGAGCGTACCCCGCCCTGGCCGTCTCGACTGCTGTGAGCTGCCCGACCCCGCCCGCGCGGCGGCCGGGGCGGCTCACGCTAGCCTTTCCCGGTGGACGAGCCGCCCGAGATCCGGATCGGCGCTCCCGTGCGGGAGCGCGCGATGGGCCGCGCCCTGCCGTTCGGCGACCGACATGGAGAGCACTGATGGAACCCATCGAGATCAACGCGGGCAGCTGGTACCTGCGCGCACTGCGCGCCGACGAGCGGATCGACGACCGTCCCGCGCTCGCGGCGGGCGGTATCACCGACCCCGAGTACGTCGCCAATCGAAGTGCCCAGTGGGACAAGGAAACCCACTACTCCTGGGCGGTCTGCGAACCCACCACTGCGGAAATGGTCGCCGAGATCGTCGTGACCCCCGCCTCGGACGGTACCGCCGAGCTGACCGGCTGGTCGCGCGCCGGCTACGAGCCCGCGCTCGACGCCGGGCGCACGGCGGTCGGCCGATTCGTCGAGGGCGGCCTCGGGCTGCGCCTGGCCGAGACCAGCTGAGACGCGCCGCAGCGAGCGCCGTAGATCGACCCGTCGCAGCCTGGTCGGCGAGGGAAGGCACCACCGCAGCGGCGGCGGAGGTACGCCTAACGCATGATCCTGTCGTGGGCTGGTCGACGAGACGAGCGCGCGGCCGGAGGGAACACGAACCTATTCCTAACGCATGACCCCGGTGTGACCCGTCGAGTAGCGCCCCGGCTGCGGCCAGATGGTGAGCCCGTGCGGTCCCCGCCCGACCGGGATGCGGGCCAGCAGTTTCCACTCGACGATGTCGATCGCGTAGACCTCACCGTGGTGGCGCCCCGAGGCCCAGAACACCCTTCCGTCGGCGGAGAGATTGCCCATGTCGGGGCTGCCGCCGCCCGGCACGGACCACTTGTGCACCAAGCGGTTCTCCCCGAAGTCCCACACCGAGATGCTGCCCTCGTGCCGGTTCGTGACGAGCATCTGCTTGGAGTCGCGGGTGACGTAGAGACCGTGCGCGCCGTCGCCGGTGGGCACGAAGCCCTTGCTCTCGAAGGTGAGCGCGTCGAAGACGTAGAGGCCACCCGCCGCCATATCGGCCACGTAGAAGGTCCGCCCGTCCGGCGAGAGCTTCACGTCCTGAGGCTTGCCCGAGCGACCGCCCGCGAGGTCGATGGTCTTGACCAGCTTGCGCTCAGCGACGTCGAATACCTGCATGCGGCCGATGAATTCGCAGCTGGCCAGGGCGAAGCGGCCGTCGGCCGTGAAGTCCATGTGGTCGATGCCCGCGCAATCCGGCACCGAGAGGGAGTGCACCTTCTGCCAGGTCTGCGGATCGTAGAAGTCCAGCGACCTCTCCGCTTCGGCGACGACGAGGGCGAATTGGCCGTCGGGTGTGTAGTACATGTTGTAGGGGTCGCGGACCGGGAAAGGCTCGCCGGGCAGGCCGGTGCGCGGGTCGATCGGCCGCAGGCTGCCGCCGCCGATCGGCAGATCGTTGGTGATGTAGAGCGTCTGCATGTCGTAAGACGGCACCACGTGCTGGGGCTCCTGCCCGCCCGCCGGAAACGTATCGATCACCTGGAAGGTGTTCGGGTCGATCACCGAGATGGTGTGTGACTGGCTGTTGGGCACGTACACCAACGGCCGGTGATCGGCTACCGAGGCGCTCAACTCCCGGTTGGCCGCGTACATGTCGGTCGGCGAAAGGGGCGGCGGCATGCCCGGCAACAGATTGGCGATATGCGGGGGTGGAGCGTCAGCACCCGGCGCCGCCGCGGCGGCCGAACTCGTCGATTCGGTGACGACGACGCCGGCCTCGCTCGTCGTACAGCTGGTCACCGCCGCCACAGCGGCCAAAGACGCGAAGAATACGCGGGGTGCGCCACGTCGGTTCACGCGCCTGCACCGTGCCTGGGAGGAGTGAGACGACATGTGAGCGAAGCCTACGGGCCGGACAGCGATTTCCGGGCTATCCACGCGATCAGCGCCGAGGCCCGCGTGTCAGTCGACCGAGCCCAGCACCCTGTCCACGGCGTCGACGGCGGCGTCCAGTTGCGCCGCGCTGACCGTGAGCGGCGGCCGGAATCGGATGCCGCGCTCGCCGGTGCCGATGATCAGCACATGCTCGCACTCGCGCAGCGCGGTCAGCACCGCGTCGCGCAGTTCCGCCGTCGCCAGGTCGATCGCGCACATCAGGCCGCGCCCGCGCGCCTCGGTGACCCTCGGGTGCGCCGCAGCCAGCTCCTCCAGCCTGCGCAGCAGGTGCTCGCCGAGCGGCTTGGACCGCTCGATGAGTTCCTCGCGCTCGATCACCTCCAGAATGCGGCGGGCGCGGACCATATCGGCCAGGTTGCCGCCCCAGGTGGAGTTGAGCCGCGAGCCGACCGCGAACACGTGGTCGGCGATCTCGTCGACCCGCCCGCCCGCCATCACGCCGCACACCTGGGTCCTCTTGCCGAAGGCAACCACGTCGGGCGAGAGGCCGAGTTGCTGGTAAGCCCAAGGGGTTCCGGTCATTCCGACGCCGGTCTGCACCTCGTCGAGGACGAACAGCGCGTCGTTCTCGTGACAGAGCCGCTGCACGGCGAGCAGGAACTCCGCTCGCAGGTGCCGGTCGCCGCCCTCGCCCTGGATCGGCTCGGCGATGAAACACGCTATGTCGTGCGGATTCTCGGCGAACGCGCCGCGCATCTGGTCCAGCGCGTTCGCCTCGGCGGCCTCGATGTCGCGGCCTGCCGCCAGGTAGGGCGTGTCGACGCGGGGCCAATCGAACTTCGGGAAACGGTCGGTCTTGACCGGGTCGGTATTGGTCAGCGACATGGTGTAGCCGGTCCGGCCGTGGAACGCTCCGGTCAGGTGCAGCACCTTCGTGCCGAGATCCCTTGATTTGCCGTGGGATTCGTTGTGCCTGCTCTTCCAGTCGAACGCCACCTTGAGCGCGTTCTCCACGGCGACGGCGCCGCCGTCGATGAAGAACAGGTGCGGTAGCCGCGTATCGCCGAGCACACGAACGAACGTCTCGACGAACCGCGCCATCTCCACGGTGTAGATATCGGAGTTGGACGGCTTGTTCAGCGCGGCCGTCGCCAGCTCCGCGCAGAAGTCCGGATCGTCGGCCAACGCGGGATGGTTCATCCCGAGCGCGTTGGACGCGAAGAAGCCGAACATGTCGAGATAGGTGCTGCCGTCGCGTTCGTCGACGAGGCGGCAGCCGCGGGAGTTCTTCAAGTCCAGCACCAAATCGAAGCCGTCGGCGAGGATGTGCGCCGACAGGATCTCGTGTACCCGGGTCGCGGGGATGACCGGTGCCGTGTCACCACCCGATCGGGTGCGCTCCAGTTCGATGGTCACACCAGTAGGGTACGAAAATATTTACGGAATCTCTACAACATTGTGTAGGAATTACACCAAATCGCTACCTGTCGTAGAATGTCTGCAAGATGATGGTGCTGCGCGTCCGGACGTTGGCGGTCGCCCTGATCTCCTGGAGCAACTGCTCCAAGTGGCGCGGCGAAGCGACCCGCACCAGCAACACGTAGCTCTCGTCACCCGCCACCGAGTGGCATGCCTCGATTCCCGGGATATGTTGCAGCACAGCGGGGGCGTCATCCGGCTGCGACGGGTCGAGAGGAGTGATCGCGACGAATGCGGAGAGCAGCTGTCCAAGGGCCTCCGGATCGACGTGCGCGGTGTAGCCGCGGATCACGCCGCGCGCTTCCAACCTGCGCACCCGGGACTGCACCGCGGAGACCGATAGGCTCGCCTTCTCGGCCAGGTTCGACAGGGTGGCGCGACCATCGGCCATCAGTTCACGAATCAGCAGGCGATCGATGTCATCGAGTACGGGTCTTGCCGGTGTATCCGCCATCAGTGGAGGCTAACCCAGCGAGCGCGGCTCGTGTCGAAAACCCCGACTCGTTCACTTCCGGCAACCCGGCAGCACCGGGTGCACGCCCCGAGCAGAACCCAAAGCCGAAGCGGAGCAACCGATGACGAACACCCTGAGCGATCAGCTGACCCGCGATCTCGCCGACCGCGCGGCAACCCTGTTGCGCGGTCTCGGCGCCGAGCCGCCCGAGCCGGGTGAGCTGACGGCCCGCACTCCCATCACAGGCGGCGTGCTCGCCACCCTGCCCGCCGACCCGCCCGAAGCCGTCGACGCCGCGATCGGACGCGCCGCCGCCGCGTTCGGCGCCTGGCGTACGGTGCCCGCGCCCGCAAGGGCCGCCGTGGTGCGCAGGCTCGCCGAGCTGCTCACCGCGCACAAGTCCGAGCTGGCGCAGCTGGTCACCCTCGAGGCGGGCAAGATCGGCCCCGAGGCGGTTGGCGAGGTGCAGGAGATGATCGATATCTGCGAGTTCGCCATCGGACTCTCCCGCCAGCTGTACGGCCGCACCATGCCCTCCGAGCGGCCGGGCCACCGGCTGATGGAGACCTGGCATCCGCTCGGCGTCGTCGGGGTGATCTCGGCCTTCAACTTCCCGGTCGCGGTCTGGGCGTGGAACACCGCGATTGCGCTGGTGTGCGGCGACACGGTGGTGTGGAAGCCTTCCGAGACCACCCCGCTCACCGCGCTGGCCTGTCACACGTTGCTGCGCCGCGCCGCCGCCGACGTGGGCGCGGATCCGCAAGTGCACCAACTGATTCAGGGCGGCTCCGAGGCAGGCGCCCGGCTGGTGGACGACGAGCGGGTCGCGCTGCTCAGCGCGACCGGCTCGGTGCGGATGGGCCGGATCGTCGCGCCGCGGGTGGCCGCGCGCTTCGGCCGCTGCCTGCTGGAACTCGGCGGCAACAACGGCGCGATCGTGACGCCGTCGGCCGATCTGGAGCTGGCCGCGCGGGCCATCGTGTTCGCGGCGGCGGGCACCGCGGGGCAGCGGTGCACCACCCTGCGGCGGCTGATCGTGCACGCCGACGTGGTCGGGCCGCTGCTCGATCGGGTTTCGAACGCGTATCGCCAACTGCGCGTGGGCAATCCGCTCGACGAGGGAGTCCTCGTCGGCCCGCTGATCAACGAATCCGCGCGCAGCGGAATGCGGGCGGCGATCGACCGCGCCCTCGACGACGGCGGCGAACTGATCTGCGGCGGTGAGCCGGTGCCCGGCTTCAGCGAGCACGCCCACTACGTGCGCCCGGCCATCGTGCGGATGCCCGCGCAGACCGCCGTGGTGCGCGAGGAGACCTTCGCGCCGATCCTCTACGTGCTCACCTACCACGACTTCGAGCACGCCGTGGCGCTGCACAACGCGGTGCCGCAAGGACTTTCGTCCGCGATCTTCACCGGCGACCAGCGCGAGGCCGAACGCTTCCTGGCCGCCGACGGCTCCGACTGCGGCATCGCCAACGTCAACATCGGCACCTCCGGCGCCGAGATCGGCGGCGCGTTCGGCGGTGAGAAGCACACCGGCGGCGGCCGCGAATCCGGGTCGGACTCGTGGAAGGCCTATATGCGCCGCGCCACCAACACCGTCAACTACTCCGCCGAACTGCCCCTCGCCCAAGGCATCCAGTTCGGCTGAAACCCCTTCCGACCAGCCGATTAGGCGCCAAGCCCTGTGCATGTGTAAGGTTGGAATCACCGACGCGGGGTGGAGCAGCTCGGTAGCTCGCTGGGCTCATAACCCAGAGGTCGCAGGTTCAAATCCTGTCCCCGCTACAAACGGCTCAGGCCAGAGAGATTCGATCTCTCTGGCCTGAGCCCTTTCTCGCACTATCCCGATCCGGCGAGCCACCGTACGGTGTTGACGTAGCAGGTCCCGAGATCGGCGAGCACGCTTCCCGGTGCGGGTGGGCGGTAGGGCGTACCGAACCCGCGGCGGCGGTCCGGCGTCGAGCCGCAGGGGTCACCGATCAGGTTCACGTCGACGTAGTGATGAAACGAGGAATCGGTGACGATCCGGCCCACCCCGGCCGCCAGGCCGTCGTCGCGCTCCGTATTCTCGCTCCCGGTAAAGACATCGCCGCCGAAAGCGCCTGGCACCGGCGACTTCATCGCGGGGCGCCGACCTGGTGCGGGCCGTCGAGTACGCCGCGCTGGGCATGGCGCTGCACGGCCGAGTGCCGTGATACCGGCGCGACCGGCATCGGGCCTCAGATCCTCGGCGGCTCGATGCCGAGTTCGCGCAACTGCTCGGCGTAGATCGCGATATTGGCGAGCTTCACGTCCTCGTAGCCGCGCACGACGTCGGTGAGGCCAGCCGCGCGAACGGCTCGGTCGTAGCCCGCCGCGTCCAAGGTGGTGGCCAGATCGGTCACCATGCCGACGTAGTGCGCGCGCAGTTCCCGCTCGACACGGCGCATGTGCGCGTAGCCGAAGGGGTCGAACTTGCTGCCGCGCAAGCGCTTTCCCTTCGCGAGTACCCGCAGCGCGAAGTGGCTGCGCGGACCCATGCCGATCTTCTTCCGCCTGCCGAGCGCCCGGAGCGCGGGCGGGTGCAGGCGATAGGTGAGGTTCGCGCCCTCGGGCACCTGGTCGGCGACCTCGGCGAGGAAGGCCGGGTCGGTCAGCCGCCGCGCGACCTCGTACTCGTCCTTGTACGCGGTGAACTTGTAGAGGCCGCGCGCCACCTGCTCGCTGAACTCGGTGCGGTCGGTGACCCGCCGTTCGGTCTCCCAGACGCGCTGCACGGTGCGCACGTAGTCGCGGGCCACCGCGACGCTCTGGAATCCGATCAGCTCGGCCGCCCGCAACTCCACCAACCGCCGTGTCTCGCCGGTCGCGGTCAATCCGTCGAAGAGGTTCGCGGGCGGCGCCACTCGCGCGGGCGCGGTCTTGCGACGCACGGTGGCGGCGGCGAATTCCGCGGGACGGGCGATCGCGAGCCTGCCCCAGCGGAAGGCGGCGATGTTGGCGGCGACGGCGACACCGTTGATCTCGATGGCCTCCTCGATCGCCGCCGCGGGCAGCCGCAGTCCCCCGCTCTGGTGCGCGGCGCCGACCAGCAGGAAATTGGCGGCCGCGGTGTTGCCGAAGATCGCCTCGGCGGCGGCGAGCGCGTCGAACGAACCCGCCAGCCTCGCCGCCCGCGCCAGCCGGGCCAGCAGCGAGGCCTCGTCCGGGTAGGCGACGGACTTGTCGTAGACCATGTCGCCGGTCGGGGTCTTGCTGGTCGAGGCCACCGCGACGGTCGCGGTCGGCGAGCCGTAGGCCAGGTTCTTGGCGTCGGTCGCGGCGAGCAGGTCGAAGGCGATGATGCAATTCGCGGAGGCAGGGGCGAGCCGGTTGGCGGGCTCGAGCGCGTCCGCCGCGAAGCGCAGGTGCGACACGACCGGTCCGGCCTTCTGGCTGAGGCCGATCTGATCGAGGCTCGCCACGTCGTATCCGGCGCGCAGCGCGGCGGTGGCGAGCACCTGGTTCACGGTGACGATGCCGGTGCCGCCGATCCCGGCCAGGAAGACGTTCTGCGTTCCGGTCGGCGCCTCGAACGCGAGCTCGGGCAGGCGCGGCGGCTCGGGGCGGCGAATTTCCTTGCGCCGCTCGCGCTTCGCCGGGTCGGGCAGCTCGACGGTGACGAAGGACGGGCAGTTGCCGTCCAGGCAGCTGTAGTCGGTGTTGCACGAGGTCTGATCGATGCGCGTCTTGCGGCCGAACTCGGTGTCGACCGGCTGCACCGAAAGGCAGTTGCTCTTGACGCCGCAATCGCCGCAGCCCTCACAGACCGCCTCGTTGACGATCACCCTGGCCCGGCGCACCGGCAGCTCGCCGCGCTTGCGCTTGCGGCGGGCGTCGGCCGCGCAGTGCTGGTCGTAGATGAGCACGGTGACGCCGGGAATCTCGCGCAGCATGCGCTGGGCCTCGTCGAGCCGGTCGCGGTGCCACAGCAGGGTGCCAGGCGCGAGATCGCGCTTGCGGTAACGCTTCGGCTCGTCGGCGCAGACGACGATCCGCCGCACACCTTCGACGCTCAGCTTGTGGGTGAGTTTCGGTACGCCCAGCGAGCCCTCGGCGTCCTGTGCGCCGGTCATCGCGACGACGTCGTTGTGCAGCAGCTTGAAGGTGATGTTCACCCCGGCAGCGACACACGCCTGCACGGCGAGCTGGCCGGAGTGGAAATAGGTTCCGTCACCGATGTTCTGGAACAGGTGGCCCACGTCGGTGAAGGGCGCCTGCCCGATCCACTGCGCGCCTTCGCCGCCCATCTGGGTCAAGCCGGTGACCGCGCTGTCGGCTCGGCCGGACATGGTCACCAAGGTGTGGCAGCCGATGCCGCCACCGGCCAGCGAGCCCTCCGGCACCGCGGTGGAGCGGTTGTGCGGGCAGCCGCTACAGAAGTACGCCGCGCGCTTGGCGGGCAGCACCGACAGCGACAGCGCCTGCGGCAGCGGCCTTTTCATCTCCAGGTATCCGTCGAGCGCCCGGCGCAGCGGTCCGGCGATGCGACCAGAGGTGAGCTCGCCGTCCGGACCGAACAGCGTGCGCCCGTCGCCGTCGGTCTTCCCGACGATCTCCGGCGCACCCGCGCGGCCGTAGAGGATCTCACGGATCTGCGTCTCGACGAACGCGGTCTTGTCCTCCACCACGACGATCCGCTCCAGCCCGTCGGCGAACTGCCGCACCCGCTCGGGCGCGATCGGGAACGGCATCCCGATACGCAGCAACCTGACCCCGGCCCGCGACAACGCGGCGTCGTCCACGCCGAGATCGAGCAGGGCCTGGCGCATCGCGTCGAAGGTGGTTCCGGTGGCGGCGACGCCGATCCTGGCGTGCGCCGGGTTCACCTCGATCGCGTCCAGCTCGTTGACGGTGGCGTAGGCCTTCACCAGTTCCCAGCGCGGCCCGTACAGATTCGCCTCGGCGATGACGCTGTCGGTGGGCGCCGCCATCGGCCGCTGCCGGTAGGTGAAGGGTCCGCCTTCCCATTCGATCTCGGGCACCGTGATGGCGACATCGCCGACCGAACCGTCCACCGTCCAGGCGCCATCGGCCACATCGGCGACGATCTTCAGCGCAACCAGGCAGCCGGACGCCCGCGACAGCGCGACGCCGTGCAGGCCCATGGTGATGATCTCGCGCGCGTTGCGGGGAAAGAGCACCGGAATGTTCATCGCGGCCAGCGACCGTTCGCTCACCGCGGGCACGGTCGAGGATTTCGCGGCCGGATCGTCGCCGACCAGCAACAGCATTCCGCCGCGCGCGTTCGCGCCGTACATATTCGCGTGGCGCAACGCGTCGGTCGCGCGATCGAGGCCGGGACCCTTTCCGTACCAGACCCCGACGACGCCGTCGTGCGTCGCGTTGCCCGCGGGCAATTCCGCCTGACTCCCCCACACCGAGGTCGCGGCGAGTTCCTCGTTAAGGCCGGGCACGAAGGAAATGTCGTGTTCGGCGAGCACGGTGGGCATTCCGCCGAGCAGCTTGTCCACGCCGCCCAGCGGGCTGCCCTGATAGCCGGAGACGAAAGTGCCGACCCGCAGACCCGCCCGCAGATCGCGCACATGTTGTTCCACCAGTTGGCGCGCGATCGCCTGTACTCCGGTGAGTACGACGGCGCCGGAGCCGACCCGGTAGCGGTCGGCGAGGTCGTACGGCGCGGTGATCAGATCGCGGTCGGCGAGCTCGGTCATCGGTCCACCCATCCGCTCCGCGCCCGATCGGGGCGCTTCGCATCGTTGAGCACTTGGTGCCGACATCCTGTCTCCAAAGCGCTGAATGAACAATAGATAGTCTATAAGTTGAGCATTCTGCTCAATTCCAACCGTCAGCGCTGGGCACACGCTATGCACGATGCGAGATCGATGTGACCGCTACCACGATCCGCGGCGAACCGCCGATCACGGACTCACGCGTGTCGGCCGATATCGGCGATACCGCCCGACCGTCCAGACCCAACCGGGCGCGTACCGAATCGGCTCACTGCCGGAGACGGCGACCGATGCCCGGCGCCCACAACCGGTTCCTCTGCCCAGCCCGGGCCAACGCCTACCTGGAGACGCCGCGAATCCGAGCGCGTCATCTGGACCAAGGGCCCGCTTGGCGCGGAAGCGGGCGTCGTCCGGCCGGTGACACGGAAGCTCGCGTCGATGCGCGCTGGATACGGATGCGGGTCTGTCCGCCAGCCTCGAAACCGATCGCCCGCGGAAGATCGAGGCGGGCCACCACCCTGGTCGGCGATCTTGCCGCCGCATACTCCGCCGGATCGGCATTCGCCTGGCCAAGCACAGCGAATCCCGGCGAACGCCAGGGCGGCTGCAGCACGTAAGGTTTCGCGGAATTCCCCGCGAAACACATTGCGACCACCGCATTCACATTGGTAGCACTTGCGAATATATCCCCGGGTTACCCGAATGCCGGGACCGCCGATTACCCTGCTCTTTGCTCGATGAAAATTATTGCGTCGCCGATCTTTCAGTGACTAGGGTGACACGGGGTACTCGGCGCTATGCCGGTTCTCGACCTGGCACAGGCCGGTTACGCACGGGGGCAGCGACGCCCAGAGGTAGGCAAGAACATCGGTGATAAGCAGCGAAACCAAAAGCGTATTACCGACCGGCATGTGGTCCCGCCCCCTCGGCGTCCGAACCAGGCTGCTGGCGATCGTCCTCATTCCCAGCGTCGCCCTGCTCGCGCTCGGCATCGGCGCCACGGCGTACCTGGTGAAATCCGGTCGCAACGCGGCATCTTGGGCCGAGCTGGCCACTTCCGTCACCACCCCGGCGATCCTGATGATCGAGGCGTTCCAGGAGGAGCGTCGCGCCTCGCTGCTGCACTTGGCCGGCGACGACGACGCGACCCACACGCTGCCCACCGCACGCAAGAATTCCGACGACGCGCTGGCCGCGCTGGATTCGCTCGGTGAGACCGCCTCCGAACTGCGTCCCGACGTGGCGGGCGAGATCGACAGCTACGACGTGCTCTACAAGCAGCTGCCCGCGCTGCGCAGCGGCATCGACGCGCACGCCGTGCCCTCGGCGCAGGTGTTCCTCGCCTTCAACCGGATCATCGACACCATCGTGCTCGCCTCGCTGCTGGCCGCCGAGGTGGCGCCGGACGCCGAGATCGCCGTCGACCTGTACAAGGCGGTGCACGCGCTGCGTGCGGCCGAAGCGGTGTCGCGGGCGAGCGCGCTCGGCTCGGCGGCGCTCATCGCCGACCAGTTCAGCCCCGAACAGTTCAGCGAGTTCAGCGGCTACGTCGGCGACGCCCGCGGTGAGGTCGGCTACGCGACCACGGTGCTGACCGGCAAGCGGCAGGCGCAGCTGCAAGAGATCACCGCGAGCCCCACCTGGCGGCAGCTGACCGCGATGGAGGACGCGATCCTCCAGCGGGGCACCAAGACCGGGAATTCCGACGCATCGAGCAGCTCCACCAGCGACAGTTCCGGCAGGCAGTCGACCTCTCGCACCACTCGCGCGGCCGACACCCCGCCGCCGCTGCCGCTCGGCGTCGGCGAATGGCAGCAGGCCGCCACCGCCGTTCGCTCGCAGCTGCTGAAGCTGTGGGAGGACCAGAGCCGCGACGCCCACCGCACCGCGGAGCGCGTCGGTGAGGACGTCGCGCGCAACTCCCTCTACGGCGGCCTCGCCGTGCTCGCGCTGACGCTGCTCGCCTTCCTCTCCGCCCTGCTGCTGGCCAACCGCTTCATCGGCCGCATGCAGCGGCTGCGCCGCGACACCCTCGAGCTGGCCGACGAGCGGCTGCCCGAGACCATCCGTCAGCTCGGCGAGGGTGCCGATGTCGACGCGCGGGAACTCGCGCGCCTCGATTACGGCGGCGACGAGATCGGTCAGGTGGCCGACGCGTTCAACCGCGCCCACCAGGCGGCGGTGTCGGCTGCGGTCGCCGAGGCGAAGACGCGAGCGGGCGTCGCCGCGGTCTTCCTCAACATCGCGCACCGCAACCAGGTGATGGTGCACCGCCAGCTGGCGCTGCTGGACAAGGCCGAACGCCAAGAGGAGGACCCCGACCGGCTCGACGTGCTCTTCCAGCTCGACCACCTGGCCACCAGGGCGCGGCGCAACGCCGAGAACCTCGTCATCCTCGGCGGCGAGCAGCCGGGCCGTCGCTGGCGCAATCCGGTGCCGCTGGTCGAGGTGGTGCGCAGCGCGGTCGCGGAAAGCCTCGACTACACCAGGATTCAGATCGGCAAGCTGCCCGACGTGCGCGTCTCCGGCGCCGCGGTGGCCGACGTGATGCATCTGATCGCGGAGCTGACCGACAACGCGACGGCCTTCTCCCCGCCCGAATCGCGGGTCGAGGTGACCGGCACGCTGGTCGGCAAGGGCGTGGCCGTCGAGATCATCGACCAGGGGCTCGGCATGCCGGAAGCCGAACTGGCCGAACGCAATGCCTCGCTGGCCTCCCCGCCCGACTTCAGCGTCGCCACGCTCTCCAGCGATGCCAGGCTCGGCCTGTTCGTGGTCGGAAAACTGGCCGCGCGCCAGGGCATCTCGGTGCGGCTGACCGAATCCGACTACGGCGGAGTGCGAGCCATCGTGCTGGTGCCGACGGCGGTGATCGCCACCGGCCAAGAACTGCCCGTACGCAACAGCCAGCCCGTCCAGGAAAAGCACGCGCTGGCGAGCAACGGGACGTTCAACGGCTTCGCGCCCGTTCCCGTCCTCGCCGCACCCAGTCCCATCGAGATCCCGCCCGCCTCGAACACCGGAGGAGATCGACCGGCGCTGCCGCGGCGCCGCCGCTCCGACGGCTCCGCCGAGCCCGCCGCTCTGCCCGGCGGCGCGGCGGGTACTCGCCCGCGCACCGCCGAGGAGGCGCGCACGCTGATGTCGGCCATCGAGAACGGCACCCGGCAGGGTCGCCTGAACCGCGTCGACGACCCGACCGCAACCAACTCCAACCCGCAGGAAGGCGCCGGTGACGACCTCCAAGCCCCGTAGTCTCGACTGGTTGCTAGACGATCTCGTCGAACGGCTGCTCGACGTCCGCTACGCCGTCGTGCTGTCGACCGACGGATTGCTTCTCGGCCACAGCACGGCGATGAATCGCTCTGACGCCGAACGCTTCTGTGCGATGGCCTCCACCCTGCACGGCGTGGCGCGCAGCGCCGGTAGCCATTTCGACGCGGGCGGTGTGTGTCAGACGGTGGTGGAGCTCGACCGCGCGGTGCTGTTCATCACCGCCGCGGGCGACAACGCGTGCCTTGCCGTGCTCACCGCGGAGAACGCGAACATGGGCATGGTCGCCTACGAGATGAACCAAACCGTGCAGCGCGTCGGCGCGCACCTGTCGGTCGACCCGCGTCCGCAACCGCTCGACGGGGTCGGTTCGCGACGGCCATGAACGACCGGCGGGAGTCCTGGTTCGACGAGGAGGCCGGTCCCCTCGTCCGCCTCTACGCGGTCACCAACGGGCGTTCCGGCGGCGGCCGCGCCGAGCTGAACATGCTCACCCTCGTGGTGCGCGCCGGATCGCGGACGCTGCGGCGCAACGAACCCGAATACGCCGAGATCATGCGGCTCGCCCGCGAACCGCAGTCGGTCGCCGAGCTGGCCGCGCAGCTGAACCTGCCGTTGACCTCGACCAAGATCCTGGTCGGCGACCTCATCGACGACGGCCTGCTCGACTTCCGCGATCCCGAGCCGACGCCCGAGGCCGGTCCGCGGGACATGGATGTACTGCGCGCCGTGCTCAAAGGGATCGAGGCGCTCTGATCGTCGCTGTGCTCCGGTATCGCGCCGTCAGTGGGGGTCGGTGCGCTGGTCGAGGGTGTGTTGCAGTTCGGTGTTGAGGCGTTGCGCCTCGGCGAGCTGGTCTTCGAGGATGACGATGCGGCAGGCGGCGTCGAGGGCGTTGCCGGCGTCGACGAGTTCGCGCACGCGGGCGGCGATGCGCAGCTGGTAGCGCGAGTAGCGGCGGTGCCCGCCTGGTGACCGTTGCGGGGTCAGCAGTTCGGCGGCGTCGAGACCGCGCAGGAACGCTTGGGTGACGCCGAGGATTTCCGCGGCGCGTCCCATCGAGTAGGCGGGGTAGTCGTCGTCGTCGAGTTTGTCGGCGGCACTGGGGCCGCTGGTGGGGTGGGGGTTCGGTTGTTGCACAGGGCCTCTCGGGTCAACGCCGACAGGCCCCGGCGCGGTAGCGCCGGGGCCTGGGATCTACGAAGGGGGGAATGATTTCATTGCTTTCACCGGCCCGTCAGGGCCGCTCTCACACACCGCATCCGGTGCCTCCCAGGATGCGGAATCGATAACTGACTACTCAGTGACCACCTCCTGGATCGCCGGTCTTCCTACAGTGTTTGCGGACTCGCTTGTTCGCCTGTTGCTTCGTCCCCTTCCGGCGGGTCCGGCCGACTGCACCGGATGTCTGTCTCGTGCCGCCGGAAGGGGACGGTGGAACTTACTTCTCCGGGCAGTTCACCTGCCCGGCCTTCTGGACTGCATTAATTCGAACGACAGCGACTCTATATCGGCCTGCACGTAATGTCTACACCCGACACGACAGATTTTCGTCTACCGGCGGGGGTGTTTATATCGCATCGGTAGAGGCGTTTCGGCCGCTGGGGACGCACAGGCTTACCTGCACGCGACAACGCAAGGTGCCGAGGAGCTCCCTCTCGGTGCTACGGGCCGATTCCGCCGCCGCCGACTCCGCGGCCGCCGCCGATTCCGTGGTCGTGGGTCGGAAAGGCGCGCCAGGTACGCGGGGTATAGCTGCGCGTCTTGCGCGGCGTCTTCTTCGGCGTCGGGGTGTCGACTGCGTGCTCGGCTTCGTGGTCGAGATGCGCGCGGGCCCGGTTCTCGAGGTCGCGGTGGTGTTCGGGGAGTTCGGCGCGGCGTTGCTGTTCGGCGAGTGCGTTGTCGAGGTGGCGCTCATCGCGTGCACGGTTGGTTTCTGACCGGCGCTGCTGGACCTCGTCGGCGCGGATCGCACGGTCGACAGAGCGCGGGCGAAAGCCTCGACGTCCTCGCTCTGTCGTTCGTCGAGGTCGGGTGCCATTTGCCGGTGAGCACGTCGAGGTAGATGGCCGGGTTGATCGCCTCGAAGGTTTGCGGGGCGGCGGCGTCGCCGGTGTGAGCGGTCGCGACGTACATGTGGTTTTCGCGGCGGCTACGGGTGAGCGCGACGTAGGTCTGCTGGCGGGATTCGCCGCCAGTCAGCACGGTGTGGGCGGTGTCGACGGTCAAACCCTGGCGGCGTCGATGGTGGAGGCGTAGCCGAGGGTGGTGCGGGTCGTGACGTAGTCCGCGGGCAGGGTCACCAGACGCCCGGATCCGACGTGGGCGGCGGTGATACGACCATCCGGGTGCACGGTGCGCACCCTCCAGCGGTAGCCGTTGCGGACGTGATCGGTCGCCGAGATCCGCAGCCGGTAGGCGTTTTCGCGGGTGGTGATCATGTCGCCGACGCTGGCGGTGGTGACCGGACCCGCGCTCAACTCAGCCGCGCGACAAGACGTTTCGCGTTCATGAGGGCGATCGCCTCGATCGACACCATCGGGTTCACCCCGGACGCCGTCGGGAAGCAGGACGCGTCCGCGACGACGATGTTGGGCACCTCCCAGGTCGCGCCGTCGGGATCGGTCGCCGACATGTCGCGGGAGCCGCCCATCCGCGCCGAGCCCATGATGTGCAGCGCGCCCATGCCGCAGCGACCCGGTTCGTATCCGGCCGCGAGGCAGGCCGCGACGAATTCCTCGTGCGAGCCGCTGACCCCGGGCTCGTACGCCGCGCCCGCCTGATGGCCGGAGAACACGCGTCGCGCGCCCGCCGCCTCGAGAATGCTCGCCGCGCCGGCGATTCCGGTGTGCAGGTGCGCCCGGTCGCGCTCGGAGAGCCGGTAGCGGACGACGGGCTCGCCCGCCCGGTCCACTGTGACCCGCCCGTGGTCGCGGTCGCGGGTGATGACGCCGACGGCCGCGGTGCGGGCCAGATCCAGCATGGCGGCGCGGTGTTCGGTCCCGCCCCGCCAGTTCATGAAGCCGACCAGCAGGCCGGGGTGCAGCGGGCCGGTCTCGTAGATCACGCCGTAGCCGCGCTCGTCGAGATCGCTGTGCCTGCGCGAGATCCTGGTCTGCAACCCGCCCTCCCACGGCCGGATCTCCTCGTCGAAGACGCCGAACACCGCCGAGGCCGGATGCAGCCGCAGGTAATCGCCGATGTTCTTGTTCCGCAACCCGGAGCGGCGCAGCAGCGCGGGCGTCTGCACCGCGCCGGCGGCGACCACAACGGCGCGGGCGCGAACCGTGAACTCCGCGCCGTCGGCGGTGACCGCGCTGACGCCTTCGGCGCGTCCGCCGGAGACCTCGACGCGCCGGACGTCGGCGCCGATCACCAGGCGAGCGCCGCGCGCGGCCGCGTCGGCCAGCCAGGTCTTGGTCACGGTCTGCTTCGCGCCGAGCCGGCAGCCGTAGCCGCAGCGACCGCATTCCACGCCCGCGTCGCAGGACGCGGTGACATTGCGTGGCAGCGGCGAGACATCCCAGCCGAGCGCCGCGAGTCCGCGCTCGAGCACTCCGTCACGCGCCGAGCCGGGTGAGCGGTCGTAGGTGACGCCGAGCCGTCCTTCGACGGCGTCCAGCGCGGCGCCGTATTCGTCCTCGGCGAACTGGGTGGCGCCCAGACTCGCCCATTCCGCGCGCACCTCGTCCGGTGTGCGCAGCGACGTGCTCCAGTTGACCACCGTGCCGCCGCCGAGGCACGTGCCCGCCACCAGAGTGAGCTGACCTTCCGCGGTGGCCGATGGGCCCGGCGCGTACAGCCGCAGCAGCGCGTCGAGTTCGCCCGCGCCGAAATCGGCGTCGTCGTAGTACTCGCCGCGCTCCAGCACGATCACGTCCAGACCCGCCTCGGCGAGCACCGCCGCAGCCGCGCCGCCGCCCGCGCCGGAACCGACGACGACCACATCGCAGTCGAGCGTGCCGCCCGCCTCGGGCCGCACCGGATGCAGGGCGGGCTTCGGCGCGCCTGGCAACGGGCCGGGCGGAGCGGGATAGCCCATCTCCTTCCACAGCGGATTGCTGCCGTCGGGTCCCGGCGTTGTGTAGTACGCCAGCAGCGCGGCCTGTTTGAGCGCCTGGAAGATCGCGCGCTTGGCCCCGAACCGCGATTCGCCGAGGCGAAGCAGCAGCCGTTCGCGATCGGCCTGTGAGCGGGTCGAGAACCGGCGCGGACCCATGCCTGCGAGCAGGCCGAGCGCCGGCGAATCCCATAGACCGAGCAGCGTCGTCACCTGTTTGCGTTCGGCCTCGCGCGGATTGCGGGAGAGCAGTTGGACCACCACGTCGGCGACCCCGAGTTCGGAGGCGGGCGGCAGCGCGAGACCGTCGCCGGGCGCGAACGTGTCGCAGATCAGCTCCAGCGCCGCCCGCTGCCCTGCCGTGAGTTCCATGGTTTGCTCCCCGAGACCGGAAACATGTGCGCCGCAATTGGAATTGCGGCTCACATAAGTTCGATGAGCTCGAACCCTACTCTGGAGATTTACGGGCGTAAAGACAGATTAGCAACCACGTTGACCCGAACAAGGTCAGCATCAACCGAGAATGCGGAACAACTTTCCGGACGGCTGTCGCGCGGCGCTCTCAGGCCGGTTCCGGTTGGCAGCGAGGGCAATAGTAGATGCCGCGCTCGCGCTGCGTGATGCGATCCGAGGCCGGGTTCGTCTCGGCGAGCGGCCGCACCTCGATCCGGGTGCCGCAGCGCTGGCAGGGACGGCGCTGGCGGCCGTAGACCAGCGCTCGCCACGGTGGCCGGTGCGCCGCCTCGGTGAGCACCCGGTGCGCCTCGTTGACCAGGGCCAGTAGATCCGGCACCGCGTCGATCGGGGTGGCCGGATGCACTTTGCGGAGGAAGCACACCTCGCTGCGGTAAATGTTGCCGATGCCTGCCAGATTGCGCTGATCGAGCAGGGCGAGGCCGACGGGTTGCGCGGGATGCCGCGCCAACCGCCGAACGGCCTCGGCCGCATCCCAATTCGGGCCGAGCAGGTCGGGGCCGAGGTGATCGGTCGCGGTGTGCTCGTCGGCGCGGCGCAACACCTCGACGGTGCCCAGCGAGAAGCCGACGGCCTCGGTGTCGTCGGTGCCGAGCACCACCCGCGCGTGCACCCGCGGACGCGTCCAGCGCTCACCCGCGCAATAGGTACGCCACTCCCCCTCCATCTTCAAATGAGTGTGGATGCTCGCGGTGGTGGTGCGGATGAACAGGTGCTTGCCGTAGCTGCCGACCTCTTCGACCAGGTCGCCGACGAGATCCACCGTCGCGTAACGCGGTACCCGGAAATCGCTGCGCACCAGCGTCTTTCCGACGAGCGCGAGCCGCAGCCGGTGCGCGGTCAGAAAGACGGTGTCCCCCTCAGGCATGCACCGCTCCCGTCGTCACAGTTGCCTCCGCAATCGCAGCCCGCGCGGCGTCGCGGAGAAGCCCGCCTCGATGAGGAAAGCCGCGAAGGTATTGCCGTGCACCGATTCTCCGTCCACCCGGTCGATCACCAGTGAGTCGACCCGGCGGCGACGGACCAGCTCGGCGAGTTCCGCGGCGGCGGCTTGGCGCGCGTTCGGGTCCTCGGTGAAGGTGAGCAACGTCTTGCCGCCGCGCTCCAGATAGAGCACGAGCTCGCCGTCCACCAGCACGACGAGCGCCCCCGCCTTGCGGCCGGGGCGGTGGCCGCTGTCGCCATCACCCTTCGGCCAGCCGAGGGCCGCGCCATACGGATTGGCGGGGTCGCAAGCCGCCAGCGCCAGCGCATTGCCCTGCCGCGCCGTATCGCCGGAGCGGGCGCGGTCGGTGTCGAAGGAGCGCAGCCGGTCGACCACGTCGGTGGTGGAGAACTGCGCGCCGCCGAGCGAGTCGACGAAATAGCCGCGGCGGCAGCGGCCGCGGTCCTCGAATTCGGTGAGCACCCGGTACATCAGCGCGAAACCGCCCGCGACGCCCTCGTTCTGCACCGACCCCCTGGTCAGCACGCCGTAGCGCTCCAGAAGCATGTCCGCCGTCGCGTGCGCGCGAATCGTGTTGTCGGCGACGCGTTCCGGCAGCAGCGACCAGCGCCCGGCGACCGCGGGCGGGCCGGACCGGGTCGGCATGCTCGGCCGGGGCAGGTAGGCGCGGCCGCGCGGCGCGCGACGCGGGGTCCGATGCGCGGTCGTGGTGCGCGAGGTGCCGGCGAGCAAGGCGCGCACCGGTGCGAAGGTGTCGCCGGAAACCACGCCCGCCCACACCAGTTCCCACAGCGCCGCGGCCACCGCCGTATCGTCCAGCAGGCCGGTGGCGTCGGAGAGCTGACGGAAGAAATACGCGCCGCCACCGTGCAAGACGGGGGGCAGCCGAACGGGCTCGCCGAGCCGCGCGCGATCACCTGCCGGGCTTTTGTCCCCATCGAGTGACACCGCCGCCTCCCCGGCGGATTTCGTCGGCGCGTCGGCGGCGAGTGGCGCCACGTCGTCTCGGCCCGGCGAGTCCGAGATCAGCGACGTGCGCGGCGCCAATGTCGCACCCAGCGCGTCGAGCAAACGGAGGTGCGCCTCGGAGAGCTCGATCTCGTCCGGCGGCGCCAGCGTGAACGAGGCCTGCTCGGCCAAGTGCAGCGCGATCCACCCGTCCTTGGCCGTGATGGCGCCGTGCCCCGACCACACCACCTCACCGGCGGCCATCAGCTCGTCCAACATCGCGGGCGAATAGTCGCGGACGCGGGCGGGCAGGATCAGCGACTCCCACGCCGAGGCCGGAATGGGCACTCCGGCAAGCTGTTCCACCACGGCCGCGACGCCGTCGACGCCGCGCAGCTCGCTGGTCTCGACGTGCTGCCAGGACGGCAGAAAGCGTCCGAATGCCGCGGTCGCGACGGGTTCCACCTCGTGCCGCGCCGCGGCGAGCGACCGCCGTCGCAGCCGCCGCAGCACCTGGGTGTCGCACCATTCGGCGCCGCTGGCACCCGGCGTGAATTCACCTTCCACCGCGCGCTTTTCGGCCACCAGGCGATGCAGTGCCGCGGCGGCGACAGCGGGGCCGATGCCGAAGCGCGCCGCGACGGCCTCGGTGGTGAACGGCCCGTGCGTGCGGGCGTAGCGGCCGACCAGGTCGCCGAGCGGGTCGGCGACCGGTTCGATGAACGCGGCGGGCGTGCCGATCGGCAGCGGGACGCCGAGCGCGTCGCGCAGGCGTGAGGCGTCCTCGACGGCCACCCACCAGGTCTTGCCCGCGAACGAGACTTCCAGCGCGCGGCGGGCTTTCGCGAGTTCGGCGAACCAGGGACGCGGATCGCCGACCGGTGGCGCCGGCTCGTCGGCCGCACCCGCATCCGCCGTCCACCCGTCGGCGCCGCCCGGCGCCGTGTCACCGGTACCGTGCGTCAGCGCGTCACCAGCACCCTGCGCCAGCGCGTCACCGTGCGACATCGCATCATCGACACCGGGCGGCCGTACTACACCGACACAACGCACCGCCGCTTCTTCGGCAGTCAGCGGCCCGAGCAGACGTAGCAGATCGGCGAGCCCTTCGGCGTCGCGGGCGCGTCGTTCCGGCGTGAGCCGTTGCAGTTCGCGCTCGGTCTGTTCCAGCACCACCGGGTCGAGCAATTCGCGCAGCTCCACGCGGCCGAGCAATTCGGCGAGCAGACCGGAATCCAGTGACAGCGCGGCGGCCCTTCGCTCGGCCAGCGGGCTGTCGCCCTCGTACATGAACTGGCCGATGTAGTCGAACAGCAGCGCGCTGGCGAACGGCGACGGCGTCGCGGTCTCCACCTCGACGAGGCGCACCTGCCTGCGCGCGACCCGGCCGAGCAGGTCCCGGAGATTCGGCAGGTCGTAGACGTCACGCAAGCATTCGCGCACCGTCTCCAGCAGGATCGGGAAGTCGGGGAACTTGCGTGCCACGTCCAGTAGCTGCGCCGAGCGCTGCCGCTGCTGCCACAGCGGCGCACGCTTGCCCGGATCGCGCCGCGGCAGCAGCAACGCCCGCGCCGCGCATTCGCGGAACCGGGACGCGAAAAGCGCGGAGCCGCCGACCTGTTCGGTGACGATGTCGTCGATCTCGTCCTGCTCGAAAACGAAAAGCTCCGCGCCGGGCGGATCGTCGGTGGTGTCGGGCAGCCGCACGACGATGCCGTCGTCGGAGGCGGTCGGCGCGGCGTCGACGCCGAATCGCTCGCGCAGCCGGGAGCCGACCGCCAGCGCCCACGGCGCGTGCACCGGCAGACCGTACGGCGAGTGCAGCACCAGCCGCCAGTCGCCCAGTTCGTCGCGGAACCGCTCGACGATCAGCGTGCGGTCGGTGGGCAGCTGACCGGTGGCGGTGCGCTGATCCTCCAGCAGCGTGACGAGATTCGCGGTGGCATTGTCGTCGAGTCCGGCGGCGGCGACGATGCGGCCGAGTCCGTCGGTCGCCACGTTCGGCGCCGAATCGCCTGCGGTGCCCCCTTTTCCGACGCGCTGGGACGTGACCTTCCTGGATGCGGAAGGCGCATCGGCGGCAGTCGGCTCGACCGACCTGGTGAGCGCCTCGGCGGACTCCCGGCCCGCCTTACGAATGAATTCGCCGAGCGCGGCGCCTAATTCGGCGGGCCTGCCGAGCCCGTCGCCGTGCCAGAACGGGAGTCTGCCCGGCTGCCCGAAGGCGGGCGTCACCATGACCCGGTCGAAGGTGATCTCCTCGATGCGCCAGCTGGTCGCGCCGAGGGCGAACACGTCGCCGACGCGGGATTCGTAGACCATCTCCTCGTCGAGTTCGCCGACCCGCGAATTCCGTTCGCCCACCATGTACACCGCGAACATGCCGCGGTCCGGAATCGCACCGCCGGAGGTCACTGCCAGCCGCTGCGCGCCGGGGCGGCCGGTGAGGGTGCCCGCGTCGCGATCCCACACCAGCCGGGGACGCAGTTCCGCGAATTCATCGGAGGGATAACGGCCGGAGAGCAGGTCGAGCACCGACTCGTAGGCCGAGCGTGGCAGCCCGGCGTAGCTGCCGGTCCCGCGCACGGTGTCGAACCAGGCGTCCACGTCGATCGGCTCGAGCGCGCAGGCCGCGACGGTCTGCTGGGCCAGGATGTCGAGCGGGTGCGCCGGGATCTGGATCGCCTCGATCTGCCCGGTCACCATCCGCTGCGCGGCGACGGCGCAGTGGATGACGTCGGTGCGGTGCTTCGGGAAAAGCACCCCGCGCGAGATCTCGCCGACCTGATGACCCGCCCGCCCGATGCGCTGCAAGCCGCTCGCCACCGAGGGCGGCGCCTCGACCTGCACCACCAGGTCTACCGCGCCCATGTCGATACCGAGCTCCAGGCTGCTCGTCGCGACCACGCAGCGCAGGCGACCGCTCTTCAGGTCGTCCTCGATCAGCGCGCGCTGCTCCTTGCTCACCGAACCGTGGTGCGCGCGCGCCAGCAGCTGATCGGCCCCGTGAATCACCTGGGTGGACGGGCCCAGCTGCGCGGGCGGCGCGTGCGCGGTGTCGATCGGATCGCCGAGCCGGGCGGAGTACGCCTCGTTGAGCCGGGCCGTGAGCCGTTCGGCCAGCCTGCGCGAATTCGCGAACACGATCGAGGAGTTGTGGTCGAGGACGAGATCGACGATGGCCTCGTCGACGTGCGGCCAGATCGAGCCCGGCTGATCGGATTCGCCCGGCTCGGTCATGTCCGGCACCGGCACCCGCACCGAAAGGTCGAAGGTCTTCGGCGCGGGCGGGGACACGATGGTGATCGGCGCGTTGCCCACCAGGAACCGGCCCACCTCCTCCGGCGGGCGCACGGTGGCCGAGAGCCCGATGCGCTGGGCGGGCCGCTCGGTCATCAGATCCAGCCGGGCCAGCGACAGCGCCAGGTGTGAGCCGCGCTTGGAACCGGCGATAGCGTGCACCTCGTCCACGATCACCGTCCGCACGGTGCGCAGGGTCTCGCGCGCCGCGGAGGTGAGCATGAGGAACAGCGACTCCGGCGTGGTGATCAGAATGTCGGGCGGGGTGCGCTGCATGGCGCGGCGGTCGGCGGCGCTGGTATCGCCCGAGCGAACGCCGACGGTGATGTCGGGCGGGTCGAGGCCGAGCCGTTTGGCGGTCTGGGTGACGCCGACCAGGGGCGCGCGCAGGTTGCGCTCCACGTCCACCGCGAGCGCCTTCAGCGGCGACACGTACAGCACCGTGGTTCCCGCGTGCTCGACCTTGCCGTTTTCGGTATCGCCGGCTCGGCGCCGCCTCCTGCGCTCGGCCTGCTCGGCCTCCTGCCGCTCCCGCGCGGCCAGTTCGTCGATCGCCCAGAGGAACGCGGAGAGCGTCTTGCCCGAACCGGTCGGCGCGACAACCAGGGTGTGTTCTCCGGCCGCGATGGCCTGCCACGCGCCGAGCTGGGCCGAGGTCGGCGCGGGGAAGGCGCCGTCGAACCATTCCTGGGTCGCGCGGGAGAACATGGCGGTGGAGAACGTGGCCATGCGATCAGTCTGCACCCCGGCACCGACAGGCACCCGGCCGCGCGGCGGCAACCGGCGGCTTCGGAGGGACCTGCGTCATCGAGGCGCGCGGCGAACCGTCCTGGCCACCGGTGGGCAAATCGAGCGCTACCCGACAGCGCACGTCGAGCCGCCCTAGCGAGGGATAAGGGTCCGCCGGCAGGCGCCGCATCGTACGCTTCCACCGTGCAGAAGGTGCTAAGACTCGACCTGGTCAGCCATGGCATGACCGAGGCGATGCGAAAGGCACGCTTTCCAGTCGATGAATCTCTCACCGAGGCCGGCCGCCGCGCCATCGCCGCCTGCATGCCGTTGACCGCGCCGCGGGTGCTCACCGGACCGGAGCGTCGCACCGTCGAGACCGCCGCCCTGCTCGGCCTGCCCGGCGAGGAGGACGACCGGCTGCGCGATTTGGACGCGGGCGCGTGGCGCGGCGGCGAGCTGATGTCGGTGCCGCAGGACGAGCTCTACGCCTGGCTGACCAACCCGCAGTTCCGCGGGCACGGCGGCGAATCGGTGACGGACGTGATCGAGCGGACCAGGTACTGGATGGCCGAGATCGCGTCCGGGGGCATGTCCACCGTCGCGGTGACCCATCCCGCCGTGATCCGCGCGGCGCTGCTTGTGACGCTGGACGCCCCGCCGAAATCGTTCTGGCGGATCGACATTCCGCCCGGCAGCGTCACCCGGCTGCACTATCGCGGCGAGTGGACCCTGCACTTTCCCCCGTGAGCGCGGCCCGCGCTCATGCCTGCGCCTCGCAGGGGCGCTCGGCTCCGGCACGCGCGAATGCGCACCGGCACATGATTCGCTCACTACGTTCGCTCATTCGGCGGCGCGCACCGGCGTCGACCGTTCGGCGACGCTCAGCAGCAGCCGCACCGCGTCGGTGATCAACCGGGCCGACAGGGACGGGTCGATGGCGCGCTGAATGCCGAGCCCGAGGCCGAGGCTCAGCACCGTGGCCGCCGCGTCCTCGGCGGGCATCGGCAAGACCAACCCGAGACTGTCGGCCAGGATCTGCAACTGCGCGGCCACCGCGCCGCGCACCGCCCCGAGATTGGACACCAGCGCGGCTCGCAACTCGGGGTCGTCGCGGGAAAGCGTGGCGAATTCGAATTCGAGCATGGTCCAGCCGATGTCGCCGAGCGTGCGTTCGGCCCAGTCCTGGAGCCGCGCGAGCCGGTCGTCCAGGCTCTCTTCCGCGGCGACGAGTTCGGCGACCTCGCCGAACTTGGTGGCGTGGATGTGCTCGAGCACCTCGAGGCACAGCTCCTTCTTGGTGCGGAAGTTGGAGTAGACCGCGCCCTTGGAGTAGCCGGCTTCTTCCGCGACCCGTTCCATCGAGGTCTTCGCGTACCCGTCGGTCAGGAAGAGGTCGCGCGCTGTGGCGACCAGATCGGCCCTGGTGCGGGCCTGACTCTCGGACCGGGTCAGTCGTGCCATGCGGCGATTCTACGTACCCTGAGATTTCGGATACCGAGGGAATTTGAATTCTGCTAGTGTGCGAAACCATGGGTAACAACAACGGGTCACAGCGACGTGGCCTGGCCATCGGTTGCGGCGGCACGGTCGGCGCCGCCTGGATCGTCGCCGCGCTCGCCGCGGTGCGCGACGTGCTCGACTGGGATCCGCGCGAGGCCGACGTCCTGCTCGGCACATCGGCGGGCGCTGAGCTGGTGACCATGCTCGGCAGCGGCGTCGGCGTCGAGGAACTGGCCGCCATGCAGGAAGGCCGCAGCACGAACCCGACCCTGCTCGAGCACATGCGCGACGCGCCGGGTCGGTTCCCGCCGCTGCCCCGTCCCCGCCTCGGCGCACCACGGCTGAGTCTGCGCGCCACGGGCTCGCCGCAGCGGCTGCTCACCGCGGGCAGCGGCCTGCTGCCGATCGGCGGCGGCGACGCCGGACGGTTGCAGCGGCTCGCCGAGCGGCTCAACCCGGGCCGCGACTGGACGCCGCATCCAGCGACCTGGCTCGTCGCCATGGATTACGCCACCGGACAACGGGTTCCGTTCGGCGCGCCGGACGCTCCCCGCGCCACCCTCGGCGCGGCGCTGCGCGCGTCATGGGCGATCCCCGGCTGGCTGCCGCCGGTCTCGATCGCCGGTCGCCGGTTCGTCGACGGCGGCGCCGGGTCCACCGCGTCGGTGGATCTGCTCGCCGGGCAGGGGCTGGACGAGGTCCTGGTTCTCGCGCCGATGGCGTCCGCGTCGCGCGTCCCCGCCACCGGCCCCGGCCACTTCCTGGAACGTCAGCTGCGCGACCGAATGAGCGCCCAGCTCGCCGCGGAGATCGCCGAATTGCGCGCCGCGGGCACCCGGGTGCTGATGCTCGGCGCGACCGCCGAGGACCTGGCGGTGATGGGCCCCAACTTCATGGACGGCCGCCGCCGCCTCGACACCTTCCGGCACAGTCTGCGCAGCACCCGCCGCGCCCTCGAACAAGGAGCGTTCGCATGAGAATTCTCGGACACGAATATCCCGCCATCGATGCGCGGGACGCCAGGGTGCTGATCACCGGCGGCGGCCGCGGCATCGGCCTGTCCACCGCCCAGATCTTCGCCGACGCCGGGGCGGAGGTGGCCATCGCCGATGTCGATACCGCGGCGGCCGAAGCGGCGGCAGCGTCCATCGGCGCGCGTGCCTTCGAGCTCGATGTGCGCGTCCGCGACCAGTGGGACAAGGCCGTCGCCGAGCTCGGTCGCGTCGACATCCTGGTCAACAACGCGGGCGTGATGCCCGCGGGCGCGTTCCTCGACGAGCCCGACGCGGTCGGCCGCGCCACCATCGACATCAATGTCTGGGGCCTGATCCACGGCATGCGCGCGGTGGCGCCGGGGATGATCGCGCGCGGGCGCGGGCACATCGTGAATGTCGCCTCCCTGGCGGGCAAGATCCCGATTCCCGGGCTCGCCGTCTACAACGCCAGCAAGTTCGCCGCCGTCGGCCTTTCTGCCGCAACACGTTTGGAGTTCGCCGAGCAGGGTGTGAGCGTCAGCTGCGTGCTGCCCTCCGCGGTGCGAACCAGGCTGTCGTCCGGCCTGACTCTCGGGCGCGGGATGCCAACGGTCGAACCGGAAGACGTCGCCGCCGCCATCGTCCAGACGCTTCAGACCCGCAAAGCCGAAGTGGCCGTGCCGAATTACCTCGGCCCTCTCGAGGTCGCCCTGGCCGCCGCGCCGGAACGCGCGGTTCAGCTGGTTCGCAAACTGTTCGACGGCAACCGCGCGCTGCATCCCGCCGACGCCGACGTGCGGGCGAAGTACGAGGAACAGGTCCGCTCGATCACGGAGTGAACCCGCTTCCCTTTGGCGCGCAATAGGTATGGAACGCCAGCGCGGTCGCCTGACCTGCGCGTCGGAGCGACCGGCCGGGACCGCGAGACCCACGTCGACGCGAGCACCATGTCGTTTCGCTGCCGCGGAGTCGGGCAGAGCGCGGGATCGGGCACCGATGTTCGCGTCTCACGTCCCCGGCACGAACGATCACGTCGGCGCGAGCAGCATGCCGAGCGCGGCGGCGCCGTCGAGCAGGGCGCGGGATCGGGCAGCGATGCTCGCGTCTCGCGCCGCCAGCACGGAGGAGATCTCGTGCCATCTGTTCGCGCGGCGCAGCTCGGGCATGAGGGCGCGCAGCGGGGCGATCCGGTAACCGGCCCGCCGCAGCTGATTGACGATCCGCGCGTCTCGGACGTCGCTCGGCGTGTACTCGCGCGTTCCTCGTGGCGTGCCGCGACGGGGCACGAGGAGACCTTCGGATTCCCAGTGCCGCAACGTCGACGGCCGCACGCCCAGCGCACCGGCGAGCTCCGCGACGCTCATCGAGTCCGCGGGCCGCACGTCGTCCATCGGCTCGACGGTGATCGCGCCCGCCGCCCGCTTGGCCAGTTCCAGTCCCCGGCGCTCGGTGTCGAGCCCAGCGTGGGCGGCGTCCACGAGGGCGAGCAGATCCGATTCCGGATAAGCGTGCGCGGCGCGCATGATTCGCTTGGCCTCGACCGGGCCCGCGCCCGCCGCGAAGGCGCGATAAGCCAACGCGGAATGCACGTGCGCCTGCGCGTAGGTCCGGTAACCGGCGGCGGTGCGCGTCGCCGGAGGCAGGACCCCGTCGCGTTCGAGATTGCGCACCTGCTGGACCGAGCACCCGGCCCGTCTGGCGACATCGACGGTGCGCAATCCAGGCGATTTGCGACTTGTCATCCTGGCACCTCGGAGTTAGTGGTGTGAAGTCTCCACAAGCACATGAATGAAACGCTAGAACACATGAAGATGGACGAGATCATCGAATTCGTCGCGGCACTCGACGGAGTCCTCACATTGCAGCCGCAACCCGGCGACGGTTCCCCCGAACTCGCCTGGGGCGACGCGTTCTTCTACTACGCCCCCGACGGCGTCGTCCCACGAACGCAACCTTTCGCCACGATCGTGACGAAGGACTACCCCGGCGACGAATCCTCGCACCTGAGCCGCCCCGACACCTTCCGCGTCAACTTCTTCGCCGGAAAAGACGCCTTCCAGAGCTGGACGGGCCGCACACCCCGCGACCCCGCCCCACACGACGCGGACCCGAGCGCCACCGACACCGTCATGGCGCACCCGGTCTACGGAAGTCAGGGCTGGCTCGCGGTGGTGAATCCGGGCGTGCGCACGCAAACAGCTGTCCTGGAACTACTCAGAGCCGCCCACACCCTCGCCCGCTCGCGCGAGAAGCGCCACACTGATCGGGACCGCTAACAAGCCGCACCGAGACGCGCGCCGACCCGCGCGCTGGATATACGCTCCGGCGCAGCCTTCCCCGGCTGGGTTCCGGTCAGGGTCGACCCGTACCTGCGATACACCGAATGGAGGGGTGTTCCGGGCGGGCGAATTCTGGAGTTGGGGTCGGGATACGGCACGACGGCTGTGGCCTCCGCCCAGGCCGGATTCGAGGTCACCGCGGTCGAGATCAGCGACCGCGCGAACTTCACGAGCGGACTGGCGCGGGATGTCACCCACCCGCCGACCTCATGCTCCTGCTCGGCGGAACCGGCCTGACGCTGACCGCAATTGTTGTCGGAGAAAAGACTTCGACCGTCGCATCGCATCCGGGCCTGGTCGGTCTCCTGCGAGAAGAATTCGAGTACCTCGCGATCCTTCACCGAACGGCCGACGGCGGCCCGTGAATACGCCCTTCGCAGCACCGAAGTCACCCCGACTACCCCTGGTGTGGCCGGGGTTCGGGCCGAGAGCAAGTCGGGCGATGGAGGCGACTCCAGTTAGGTAGCGCGCGCACGCGCAGACCGCGCTTAGTGGGGCGATAGCGTCGGGCACGCCGCGGCGCACCGCGTTTCGAACGAGAAGTTCACGCGCGAGACGTGCCCGCGTCGGAAACCGTTCCGGTTCACATGGCAGGCATCTGGGGAGGGCGCGGCGCCGGGTCCGCAGGGTTACGCGCGTCCGCGGAGTGTTAGTTGCCACTCAGTTGCTAACAGTTCGGCCCTCGGCAACGACAGCCCCTTGCGGCCGACCGCTACACACCCGACAGGAGCAGGACAGATGACGACCCGATCGGCGCGGTGCACGCGCTCGCTCAGAGCGATTGCCGCGCAGTACGTCGCAGCGCTGGTCGCACTGCTGGCGACGGCCGTCTTCGGTTACCTGCTCCTGCATCCGCCGCAGCCGAAGGGCACCGCGGAGGTCCCGCAGTCGAGCGTCACCCAGCACTCGCCGCGCTGAACATAACTAGACCGGTCGTCATATCTCGAGGTACCGTGGGCACGTGCCCCCACGAACCGACTCGCGGCAGCGTTTTCTCGACGCCGCCGCCGACCTCTTCCACACCAAGGCCTATCACGCCACGGGCCTCAACGAGCTGGTCAGCGCGGGCGGCGCCCCGAAGGGCTCGCTGTACTTCCACTTCCCCGGCGGCAAGGAGCAGCTCGCGGCGGAGGCGCTGACCCAATCCAGCGCCCGACTGCGCGACATCCTGCGCGCGCTGCTCGCCGACGGCGATACCGACGCGGTGTTCGCCGCGCTCGAACAGAACCTGCTCGCTTCCGATTTCCAACGCGGCTGTCCGCTCGCGACGGTCGCACTGGACGCGGCCGCCGGGAGCGAACCCATCCGGCAAGCCTGCGTCAGCGGGTTCGACTCGTGGCGCGCGGCGATCGAGGAATTCCTGCGGGACAAAGGCCTCGACGCGGCGTACGCCGCCGGACTCTCGGTCGTCACGCTGACCAGCCTCGAAGGCGCGCTGCTGCTCGCCAAGACCCAGCGCGACGTCACCCCGTTGCGCACCGTCGCCGCCCACCTCCGCACCACCATCGAACGGGAGCTCTCCTGATGCGCATCCATCACCTCGACTGCGGCACCATGCGTCCCTTCGGCGGAAAGCTGCTCGACGGCGCGCCCGGCCTGCTGCGCAAATCCGAAATGGTCTGCCACTGCCTGCTTCTCGAACTCGACGACCGGCTGGTCCTGATCGAGACCGGGATGGGCGAGCAGAGCGTGCACCGCCCCAACGAATGGCTCGGCCGCCGCTTCATCAACCTCACCCGCCCGGTCTTCGACCTGGAGCAGACCGCGGTGCGGCAGGTGGAGGCGCTCGGCTTCCGCCGCGAGGACGTGCGCGACATCGTGCTCACCCACCTCGATCTCGATCACGCGGGCGGCCTCGCCGACTTCCCGCACGCCACCGTGCACGTCTACGACGAGGAGCTGCGCGCCTTCCGCGGCGCGCACACCGCGCAGGAGCGATTCCGTTACCGCGCGGCGCAATTCGAGCACGGACCGAAGTGGCAGTCCTACGCCGACCACGGTGAGCAGTGGTTCGGGTTCGAGGCGGTCCGTGAACTGGCCGGGCTGCCGCCGAGCCTCCTGCTGGTGCCGCTGGCCGGGCACACCCGAGGCCACGCGGGCATCGCCGTCGACACCGGAGACGGCTGGCTGCTGGCCGCGGGCGACGCGTACTTCCACCCCGGCCAACTGGACCTCACCCATCCGCACCAGCCGCTCGGCATCACCCTGTTCGAGCGCAGCGTGGAGGCCCTCGGCGGACCGCGGCGCGAGAACCAACAGCGCCTGCGCGATCTGCTCCGTGATCACGGCGAGCTGGTGCGGATCTTCTCCGCGCACAACGCCGCCGAGCTCCGCGCCTTCCAAGGCGTGTCCGCCTGAAACGCCCATCCCGACGAACTCGTGCTGCGCTACCTGCGCTCGCTGGTGGAGTGGGCGGTCGGCGTCGAGGTGACCGCCCCGGTGCGCTCGATCGCCCGTGAACGGGCGGGTTAGCCGTCGGTGGGCACCGGTTCCAGGATCTGCGCGCGGGGCTCGGGCGCGGCGGCTCGCAGCGCGTCGGCCGCGGCGTCGTCCGGCTGGGTCTGCGAGCGGATCTCGGCCTCGACCCTGGCCTGATAGGTCTTGATCTCGCGGTCGATCTCGGCCTCGTCCCAGCCGAGCACCGGCGCGACCAACCTGGCCACCTGCTCCGCGCAGTACGCGCCCCGGTGCGAGTACTCGATGGAGATCCTGGTGCGGCGGGCGAGAATGTCGTCCAGATGCAGCGCGCCCTCGGCCGCCGCCGCGTACACCGCCTCCACCTGGAGGTACGAGGGCGCTTCGGTGATCGGCTGCAACAGCTCCGGCTTGCCCGCGGCCATCGCCATCACCTCGTCGATGAGCGACCCGTAGCGATCGAGCAGGTGCTTCACCCGGTACGGATGCACGCCGTACGCCTCGGCGAGCTGCACCGTCTGATTGACCAGCGCGAAATAGCCGTCCGCGCCGAGCAGCGGCACCTTCTCGGTGATCGACGGCGAGACCCGCGCCGGAATGTCTTGCGCCGCTTCGTCCATCGCGTCGTAGGCCATCACACGGTAGGTGGTGTACTTGCCGCCCGCGATGGCGACCAGACCCGGCGCGATCCGGGCGACGGCGTGCTCCCTGGAAAGTTTCGAGGTGGCTTCGCTCTCACCGGCGAGCAACGGCCGCAGACCCGCGTAGACGCCGGTGATGTCCTCGCTCGTGAGCGGAGTGACGAGCACCTGGTTCACCCGGTCGAGCAGGTAGTCGATGTCCGCCTTGGTGGCGGCCGGGTGCGCCAGGTCCAGATTCCAGTCGGTGTCGGTGGTGCCGATGATCCAGAACGCGCCCCACGGGATGACGAAAAGCACCGAAGTGGCCGTGCGCAGGATGATCGCGGTGTCGCTGACGATCCGGTCGCGCGGCACCACAACGTGCACGCCTTTGGACGCGCGCACGTGGAACCGGCCGCGGTTGTGCGAGAGCGCCTGCACCTCGTCGGTCCACACGCCGGTCGCATTGATGACCACGTGCCCCTTGGCCTCGCCGGAACGGCCGTCCTCGGTGTCGCGGAACCGTACGCCCACGATCCGATCCGACTCCCGCAGGAACCCGACGACCTGGGTGGACATCCGGATGACCGCGCCGTAGTGCGCGGCCGTCCGCGCCACCATCATGGTGTGGCGGGCGTCGTCGACGACGGTGTCGTAGTAGCTGACGCCGCCGATCAACGAGTCGCGACGCAGACCCGGAGCCAGCCGCAACGCGCCCGCGCGCGTCAGATGATGCTGCCCCGGAACGGATTTCGCACCGCCCATGGTGTCGTAGAGCATCAGCCCGGAAGCGACGTACGGCCGCTCCCACACCCTGCGGGTCAGCGGATAGAGGAAGCGGAGCGGCTTCACAAGGTGCGGCGCCAGCCGGGCCAGCGCCAGCTCGCGCTCGCGCAGCGCCTCGCGCACCAGACCGAACTCCAGCTGTTCCAGATACCGCAGCCCGCCGTGGAACATCTTCGACGACCTGCTCGAGGTGCCAGAGGCCAGATCCCGCGCCTCCACCAGCGCGACCGAGAGACCACGGGTCGCCGCGTCCAGCGCGATTCCCGCGCCGACCACACCGCCGCCGATGACGATGACGTCGAAGTGTTCCTTGCCCAACCGCTGCCAGGCCGTACGGCGCTGCTCCGGGCCGAGGAACTGCGATTCCGGTTTCATGGTCATGCTCGACTCCTCCAGCCGCCTCGCCTGCGTCGGACGTACGGGTCTTCACGGGCACCGATCGAGCTGTTCTCGTACAGGCTATGCGAATCGCCACGCCGAGCGCCGGTCGGCGCGGCTCCGTGTGTCGTGCGGAACTACTCGCCGGTAACCACCTCAGCCTAATCCCGCGGCGATCATGCCGCGATGTGATACCGAGCGCGCTGGGCGTTTAGTAGCCTGCTGCAATGCGTCGCTATGTGGCCGCCATCGATCAAGGCACGACATCGAGCAGGTGCATCGTCTTCGACCGGCGTGGCCGCGTCGTCGGGGTGGCCCAGCGCGAACACGAGCAGCTCTTCCCGCGGCCGGGCTGGGTCGAACACGATGCCGAAACCATCTGGCGCAATACCGAATCGGTGATCGGCGAGGTGCTGGAGCGCAACGGCCTCGGCGCGGACGACATCGCCGCCGTCGGCGTCACCAATCAGCGGGAGACCACCGTGGTCTGGGAACGCGCCACCGGAAAGCCGATTCACCATGCCATCGTCTGGCAGGACACACGCACCGATCGGCTCGTCACCGAGCTCGGCGGCGAGGCGGGCCCGACCCGCTATCAGGACCGCACCGGACTGCCGCTGTCCACCTACTTCGCCGGCCCCAAGCTGCGCTGGATCCTGGACCACGTGCCGGGCGCGCAGGAGCGCGCCGAGGCGGGCGAGCTGTGCTTCGGCACCATCGACAGCTGGGTGCTGCGGAACCTGACCGGACGGCACATCACCGACGTCACCAACGCCTCACGCACCATGCTGATGGATCTGCGCACCCTGCAATGGGATTCGGAGATCTGCGCGGAATTCCGGATACCGGAGGCGATGCTGCCCGAGATTCGCAGCTCCTCGGAGGTGTACCGCGAGATCACCTCCGGTCCGCTGCGCGGCGTTCCGGTCGCCGGCATTCTCGGCGACCAGCAGGCCGCCACCTTCGGCCAGGCCTGCCTGATCCCAGGCGAGGCCAAGAACACCTACGGCACAGGCAATTTCATGCTGCTCAACACCGGAACCACCCCGGTATTCAGCAAGCACGGACTGCTCACCACGGTCTGTTACCGGCTCGGCGACCAGCCCGCGGTGTACGCCCTGGAAGGCTCCATCGCGGTGACCGGGTCGCTGGTGCAGTGGTTCCGCGACAATCTCGGCATCATCGATTCCGCCGAGGAGATCGAGGAACTGGCGAGCAGCGTCGCCGACAACGGCGGCGCCTACATCGTGCCGGCGTTCTCCGGGCTGTTCGCGCCGCGCTGGCGGCCCGACGCCCGCGGCGTGATCGCCGGACTCACCCGATTCGTCAACAAGGCGCACCTGGCGCGAGCGGTTCTCGAATCCACCGCGTTCCAGACCCTCGAGGTGGTCGACGCGATGCGCGCCGACGCCGAATCCCAGCGGCTCGACCTGGAATTGACCACGCTGAAGGTCGACGGCGGCATGACCGGCAACGACCTGCTCATGCAGTTCCAGTCCGACATCCTGGACGTGCCTGTGGTCCGGCCGGTCGTCACCGAGACCACCGCGCTCGGCGCTGCCTACGCCGCGGGCCTCGCCGTCGGCTACTGGTCCGGCACCGACGACATCCGCGCCAACTGGGCCGCCGACACCACCTGGCAGCCGAGCATGAGCGCTGAGGACCGCGAGGAGCACATCGCGGCGTGGAACAAGGCGGTCGAGCGCACCTACAACTGGGTCGACTGAACGCGGGGCGGGCGGCGCGTCATCCGGCGTGCGCCGTGGCCAGCCGGTCGACCGCCTGCTCGAGCACGGCCGCGTCGGAGGTGGTGAAGCACATGCGCATCGAGTTGCGGTAGCCGTTCTCGACGGCGAACGCCGCGCCGGGCACGTAGGCGACGCCCGCGTCCAAGGCGCGCGGCAGCAGCAGCTGGGTGTCGGTGCCATCGGTGAAGTCGGCCCACACGAACATGCCGCCCGCGGCGTCGGTGCAGACGACGCGGTCGCCGAAGCGGGCGCGCACCGCGTGCACCAGGGCCTTGGCCCGTTCGCCGTAGACGCCACGGACGTGGTCGACGTGAGTGGTGAGCCAGTCCCGGTCCGCGAGGAGCTCCGCGGCGATCTGCTGGGTGAGCGCCGAACCGCACAGATCCGCGCCCTGTTTCAGCAGTTCCACCGCCCTGCACACGGGGTCGGGGGCGACCATCCAACCGACCCGCAGGCTCGGCGACAGGATCTTGGACGCACTGGAGAGCCGAATCACGTTGGGCGAGTAGGTCGCCACCGGTTCCGGGGCGGGCTGGTCGAACCAGAGTTCACCGTACGGGTCGTCCTCGATGACCCAGAAGCCTTGGGCCTGCGCGAGTTCGGCGAGTTCGCGGCGACGCGCGCTGCTCATGGTCACCCCGCCGGGGTTGTGGAAGTTGCTCACCGTGTGGACGACCGCGGGCCGCTCGCCGCGCGCGAGCAAATCGCGCAGCACGTCGACGCGCATGCCCTCGCCGTCCAGCGGCACCGCGACGATGCGCGCACCGGCCGCGCGGAAGACCTGGAGCGCGCCGACGTACGCCGGGTCCTCGACGACCACCAGCGCGCCGGGATCGAGCAGCACCTCGGCCAGCAGCGACAGCGCCTGCTGCGAACCGTGCGTCACGAACACCTCGTCGAGCGGCACCGAGCGCCCGAGGCGGCCGGACTCGCGCTCGGCGAGCACGTCGCGCAGCGGGGCCCAGCCGGGCGATTCGGTGTACTGGAGGCAGCCGCTGCCGCGCAGCGCCGAATCGGCCGCCGTCGCGATGCGCTCGCGCGGCATCAGTTCCGCGTCCGGCAGTCCGCCCGCGAGGCTGATCACCTCGGCCCGCGCGGTCAGCTTGAGCAGGTCACGAATCGCCGAGCTCTTCAGTCCGCCGAGCTTGCCTGCCAGCGGTGGAACAGTCGGCGACATGGAAACCTCCCAGGGGAACGCCACGGTACGCGATATCCCACTGTCGCACATCGCTACCAGAATATGAAATTCCTATCTCAAAATATGAGAATTACGGACGCTCCTTGATGGACGAGACCAGGGTCTTGCCGTCCTTCTCCACCGTGGTCACGGTCTGCTTGTAGACGATCGTCGAGCCGTCGGGACGATGCTCACGCAGGTCCACCTCGTAGGTGCCAGGCGTGACCTCGAACATCCAGAGGCAGTGCGTCGTCCCCTTCGGGATCAGCTCGTCGATGGCCTTCTGGATGACCTCGCCGGTCGAGATGTTCACCGCGTCCGGCGCGACGAACTTGCGCACCCGCTCGCCGCTGCGCTCGACATAGAACGCGTACTGGAAGCCGAGGATGGCGTCCGGGCCGCTGTCGGTGCCGCCAGGGCCGTTGCCGCGGGTCATATTGCCGTCGCGGGCGGACGGGCATCCTCCGGCGGCGCTGGTAGAAACAGGCGGCGGCGCGGCGGTCGCGCCTTCGTCATCGCCCCCGTTGACCGCGACGATCGTCACAACGAGACCGATCAGCACGGCGAGCGCGGCAGCGACACCCAGCACGATCCAGCGGGTGTTGCTCCCGCCGGAGCTGCTGGAGGACGCGACGGGCGCACTCGGCGCGAGCCGCTTGGCGATCGGATCGTCGGCCCAGGACAACCCGGCGTCGGACTTGCTCGGCGGCGGCTTCGGCACCTCGCCGGATTCGCTCGGGCTGTTCCACCAGCGTTCTGGCGTCGCGCCCGCGGGCGCGACGGTGTGCCGGACGGTCGCATCGGAGGACACGTCCCGTTCGGCCTCGGGCGCGGGGCGCGCCGGCGGTGCGGGCGGGGTGTCCGGGAAGACCGTGGCGTCGGGCGCGCGATACTGCGGCGGCGTCGGCGGGACGGGCGGCGATTCGGCGGCGGGCCGCCAGCCGACGTCCGGATGATCGCCCGCGGGCTCGGGCCACTGCGGACCGACCTCGCCCAGCTGTGGACCACCGAACTCGCTCACCGGCGGACCGAAGCCGCCGCCGACCGGCGGGCCGAAATCCCCGGTCGGCGGGCCGAACTCGTTCAGCGGCGGACCGAACTGTGACCCGGGCCGGTCGGCTTCGTTGTCCTTCGCGTCACCCTCGGAGCCCACACCCAATCCTTTCCAGAACACACGTGTGGGGCGGTCGAGAACGACCGCCCCACCCGTTGAACAGCTCGTGTCAGTACTGGAACGAGCCACCCCACTGCGTGGTCACGCCAGCCACGTCGACCGTCTGCGGAGCCAACTCGCCCGGCGGAACAATCGGCGGAAGTTTAACCTGCGCGGCGGCTTCCAGCGCGGCGGCGCCACCCGGCTGAGCGGCGATCCACTGCTCGACCGACGCCTTGGCCAGGTTCACCTGGGTGGTGTCGAGCACGAAGGAGCTCGTGTTGGGCGCCAGACCCTCGCCACCGGTGTAGCTGGTGACCTTGATCGTGTTGACGTCGACGAACTCGACCGACACACCGGCCTCGCCCTTACCGGTCGGGGTGTTGTAACCGACAGTGCCGACGTAACCGGCCTCGTTCCGGAAGTGGTGGGTGTTGGCCACGAAACCGGGCAGCACGGCGCCGCCGTCGATGTTGGCGCCGAATTCCTGGTGCGGGCCGGTCATTTCGACGACCGGCGCGGCGGGCGCGGTCTGCAGGCGCGGGGCCTCCCAGCGCGGCTGCTGCACCAGCGTCTCCGACTCCGAAGGCGTTGCGGAGCGCGGCTTTTCCGGCTGCGCGGCGCGCGCGTCGGCGTCGCCACCCGGCTGGGCACCGCTCTCGCCGCCCGGCCGCGTTTGGCCCGGCTGCCCCGGCTTCGGGTCGTTCGACTCGGTGCCGGGAACGACGACGACCGGCTGCACGGGCTCGACCTGCCCCGGCACCGGCAGCGGCGCGACGCGCGGCGTGGTGACACCCGGCTGGGTCGGCGCCGCTAGCTTCGGGTCCTTCTTCGGATCCGGCATCACCTGGTTCGGATCCGGAGTGGTGACACCCGGCTGGCTCGGCGTCGGCTTCGCCTCCGGCTTGTTCGGGTCCGCCTGCTCGGGCTTGCCCGGCTGCGGCTGCGTGGTCTCCGGCGTGTTCTCGGCCTGCGGCGTCTCGGTGCCAGGCTGCACCGGAGCCGGTGTGGTCGGTGTGCTCGGATCGTTCGGAACTGCCCCCGCCGGCGCCGCGAACAATGTAGCCACAGCGGCCGCGGTGGCCAGTGGCAACGATGTGCTAGCCATCGCTCGCTGCGCCCGACTCGGCTTACGATGTTTCACTTTTCGCCAATCCCTTTCCCGGGTGCGGCCGATTCGGTCGCACTCAGTTTTGTCCCTGGTGAGACGCGCCGCGATCGCCGAACTACCCGAGGGCCGTTCGCTGTTCGGTTTCGGAAAGGACCTTCCCCCCACACCAGAACCACGCGACCGCCCGCCGATCGCATCTCTGCGGGCAGTCAACCACAGTTGCGCCGTGCAGGCAACGCGGTGAAATACCCGAGCCGACAACGTCACTCGACGCGTCGAGCGATGGCGCCGCGAGAACCGCGGCGCGGCGCGTCAATCCAGATCGTCGTGGCGCATGAGGAGGCGGGCGGCCTCGGTGACCGAGCCGGTCAGCGACGGGTACACCGAGAAGGTCTGGGCGAGATCGTTGACGGTCAGGTTGTTCTGCACCGCGAGCGCGATCGGCAGGATCAGCTCGGAGGCGATCGGCGCGACCACGACGCCGCCGATCACCACACCGGTGGCCGGGCGGCAGAAGATCTTGACGAAGCCGCGGCGAAGACTCGACATCTTGGCCCGCGGGTTGGTGTTCAGCGGCAGCATCACGGTGCGCGCGGGCACCTCGCCGTTGTCGATCGCGTTCTGGCTGACGCCGACCGTGGCGATCTCCGGCCGGGTAAAAACGGCCGAGGCGACGGTCTTGAGCCGGATCGGGCTGACGCCCTCACCCAGCGCGTGATACATCGCGATGCGCCCCTGCATAGCGGCCACCGAGGCGAGCGGAAGCAGGCCGGTGCAGTCGCCCGCGGCGTAGATGCCGGACACCGAAGTGCGCGAGACGCGATCGACCCGCAGGTAGCCGCCGCGATCGAGCTCGACGCCCGCCTCCTCCAGGCCGAGGTCCTCGGTGTTCGGTGTGGAACCGACGGTCATCAGCGCGTGCGTGCCCGCGACGGTGCGGCCGTCGGAAAGCTTGACCACGATGCCTTCCGCGGTGCGCTCGACGGCGTCGGCTCGCGCGTGCTTCACCAACTCGACGCCGCGCTCGGCCAGCGCTTCCTCCAGCACGAGGGCGGCGTCGGCGTCCTCGTGGGGCAGCACCCGGTCGCGGCTGGACACCAGCTTCACCCGGACGCCCAATTCCGTGTAGGCGGAGACGAATTCGGCGCCGGTCACACCGGAACCGACCACCACCAGGGTCTCCGGCAGCTCGCGCAGGTCGTAGAGCTGACGCCAGTTCAGGATGCGTTCGCCGTCGGGTTCGGCGCCTGGCAGCACGCGCGGGCTCGCTCCGGTGGCGATCAGCACCACCTCGGCCTCGATCGTCCGTTCGCGCTCGCGGCCCGCGTCGAGCTTCACCAGCACGCGATGCGGCGCCCGGCCTCCCCCGTTCTCGGCCAGCTTGGCGCAGCCGGAGAGCACGGTCACGCCCGCGGACTGCAGCTTGGAACGGATATCGGAGGACTGGGCCAGTGCCAGCGCCTTGACGCGCGCGTTCACCTCGGGCAGCTGGACGCCCGCCTGGCTCGGATCGAGCGTGATTCCGAGGTCCCTGGCCCGGCGCAGATCCGTGCGCACTCCGGTCGAGGCGATGAAGGTCTTGGAAGGGACGCAGTCCCACAACACACACGCGCCACCGATGCCGTCGCGGTCGATCAGTGTCACGTCCGCGCCGTGCTGTGCCGCGACGAGGGCCGCCTCATAACCGGCCGGTCCGCCACCGATGATCGCAATGCGGGTCATGGATACCTCCGCTCGAGCTGTCGACCGGGATCTCCGGTACCTGGCTAACGTTAGTGGTCGGGCCGTTGTCGGTCGCGCCACACCTGGCCGTTGCGCCGGGAACACGGCGTCATGTGGGCGGGATAGCGGCGATCCGGTGGCATCATTGGCTACCCTTTGCAGGTGCCGATCTACGCCGCCTACGGGTCCAACATGGACTCGACCCAAATGCTCGAGCGCTGTCCGCACTCCCCCATGTCCGGTACCGGCTGGTTGGAGGGCTGGCGATTGACCTTCGCCGGCGACGACATCGGGTGGGAAGGGCCGCTGGCGACGGTCGTAGAGGATCCGGGGTCGCGGGTGTTCGTCGTGCTCTACGACGTCTCACCCGAGGACGAGCAACTGCTCGACCGCTGGGAGGGCTCGGACTTCGGCATCCACAAGAAGATCCGGTTGCGCGTCACGCCCAGTCCGGGCAGCGGCACCGAGCCGCGGCTGGCCTGGCTGTACGTGCTGGACGCCTACGAGGGCGGCCTACCCTCCGCGCGCTACCTCGGCGTGATGGCGGACGCGGCCGAAAAGGCGGGCGCGCCAGAGGAATACGTGCACGCGCTACGCACCAGGAACAGCCGCAACGTGGGACCAGGAAACTACTCGATCTGAGAACGAACGAGAGAACCCCGCCGCCGGGCGCTCACCCGGGCGGCGGGGTTCTCTCGTTTCGACTACTCGAGTCTTTCTGCGAGAACTCGGCTCTTCGCGAGAACTCAGCGCGGCGGCTGCTGGAGCACGATGTTCGACAGCACCCGCACGCCCACCTCGAGCGCGCGCTCGTCGAGGTCGAAGGTCGGCTGGTGCAGATCGAGCTGTTCACCGTGGCCGGACCAGACGCCGAGGCGCGCCATCGCGCCCGGCACCTCCTCCAGGTACCAGGAGAAATCCTCGCCGCCACCGGACTGGATGGTGTCGGCCAGCGCGTCGGGGCCGAGCGCGCGGATCGCGTCCTCGAAGAGCCTGGTCGAGTGCTCGTCGTTGACCACGGGCGGCACGCCGCGGCGGTAGTTGAGCTGGTATCGCACCCCGGTCGGCGCGAGCAGACCGTCGACGATCTCGTGCACCATCGGCTCGAGCAGCGACCACGTCGCGTGGTCACCGGTGCGGACGGTTCCGGTGAGCATGCCCGTCTGCGGTATGGCGTTCGGCGCCTTGCCCGCCGACACCGCGCCCCACACCATCACGGTGCTGGTCCGCGGATCGATGCGGCGGCTGAGCAGGCCGGGCAGGCCGGTGATCACGGTGCCGATCGCGTAGACGAGGTCGCTCGTCAGGTGCGGCCGCGAGGTGTGGCCGCCCGGCGAGTCGAGCACCAGCTCGATGGTGTCGGCGGCCGAGGTGATCGCGCCGACGCGGATGCCGACGCGGCCGACCTCGAGGCGCGGATCGCAGTGCAGCGCGAAGATCCGCTCCACGCCTTCCATCACACCCGCGGCGACCAGGTCGATCGCGCCGCCCGGCATCACTTCCTCGGCGGGCTGGAAAACCAGCCGCACGCCGACCGGCAGATCGGGCACCTCGGCGAGGGCGAGCGCGGTGCCGAGCAGGATCGTGGTGTGCGCGTCGTGGCCGCAGGCGTGCGAGACGCCGGGCACGGTCGAGGCGAAGGGGAGACCGGTGAACTCCTGCAGCGGGAGCGCGTCCATGTCGGCGCGCAGGCCGATGCGCGGGCCATCGGGGCCGATGTCGCAGATCAGACCGGTGCCGCCCGGCATCTTCTGCGGCGAGAGACCCGCCTTGGTCAGCCAGGCCGCGACGAACTCGGTGGTGCCGAACTCGGTGCGGGACAACTCGGGGTTGGCGTGGATGTGCCTGCGCCATTGCACGAGGTCGACCGCGTGCTCGGCCAGCCACGAATCGACCGCATCCGGGCCGGTCACGACGCTGTTCGTCGCGACGCCGCCCGGCGCCTCCTGGTTCAGGCACGCCGCGCCCTTGGGCCCGGTGGCTCGCGCCGAGGTGTTCGACAATGCGGCACTCGCGGGGCCCTCGGTGGTAGCGCGCGCCGCCTCCTGGCCCGTCGCTCGCGCCGCCGGTCGGCCTGTAGTGCTCACCGAATGTCCTCCTGTCGTTGAACGAGTCGTTGCAACAACCTGTCTCTGTGTTTTTCATCGCGGGCGACGGCGATTGCGGTACGCGCGAGCGCGACCGCGCCATCGGTTACGGCGCGATCCGCCGAGGCGTTGACACTGGCCGCGGCGAACCCCGGTTGATGTGTCACCGCCCCACCGGCATCAATGCCGATGACCGGATGAATGCCCGGGATGACGTTGGTGACATTGCCCATATCGGTGCTGCCGAGCGGTCGCTGCGCCTCGAGCTCCGGTGCGATCGGCACCCGTCCGAGGTCGGCGATCTGCTCGCGATAGGCACACAGTAACGCCGGATCGGGCGTCAACTCGGTATATGTCGGCGCGAGCGTCCGGATTTCGTGGGTGCAGCCGGTCGCGATGGCGCCCGCCTCGAAACAAGCCGACGCTCGTCGCATCAGATCGTCGAGAGATGCGGAGTCGACTGCGCGTAGGTAGTACAGCAGTTCCGCACGTCCGGGCACGATGTTGGGGGCTACGCCACCGTCGCTGACTATACCGTGAAGTTGCTGACCAGGGTGAAGATGCTGCCTCAGCAAACCAAGAGCTACCTGCGCGACGGTGACCGCATCTCCCGCGTTGCGGCCGTGCTCAGGTGCCGCGCTGGCGTGCGCCTCGTGCCCGTGGAAGATCACGCCGATGTCGGCGAGGGCCAGCGAGTGCGCGCCCGCGATGTCGTACGGACCCGGGTGCACCATCATCGCCATCGCGATGTCGTCGAAGACGCCGCGCTCCAGCATGAGAACCTTGCCGCCGCCGCTCTCCTCGGCGGGCGTACCGAGCACCACAACGGTGATGCCGAGTTCGTCGGCCACCTCGGCGAGACCGAGCGCGGCGCCGACGGCCGACGCGGCGATGATGTTGTGCCCGCAGGCGTGCCCGATCCCGGGCAGTGCGTCGTATTCGGCGCAGATGCCGACCGTCAGCGGCCCGCTTCCGTAGCCCGCGCGAAACGCCGTCGGCAGGTCTGCGACGCCGGTACTGACGTCGAAACCGCGCTCGGCGAGCGGCTCGATGACCTTGGCGACGCTGCGCGTCTCCTCGAAAGCCAGCTCCGGCTCGGCGTGAATGGCGTGCGACAGATCGATCAGCCGCTCGGCCGCGGCCGCCACGGCGGCATCGGACGCCGCCGCGGCGTCGTCGGCGCTGCTCGGTGGTGGCATGGGACACAGTCTGGCACTGTGACGCGCTTCGGGCGCGCCGGTGCCGGTGCGTCCGGTCACATCGGGGCCGGACCAGGGGTTATCCGGCGGCGAACGCCAGGTTCTCCTTGGTGGTCGGCACAGCGAGTCCGGCCAGCGCGTCGGCGTGCAGCGCGCGCTTGATGACCGGCAGGTTCGGCTTGCGGTTGCCCGCGAGTGCCGCGGCGTACCCGACGGCGGTGTCCAGCAATGCGTCGGCTTCGGCGGCCTGGTCCACGATGGCCGCCGCGACGGCCTGGTCGGCCGGGTAGCGGTGGCCGGTGGTCATGGCCTGCACGCACACCTGGTTGCTCAGGCGGTTGGTGAGCAGGGCGTTCATCCCGACGGTGAACGGCATGCCCAGGTGCACCTCGGGCAGGCTCCAGAAGCCGCGATCGGCCCGCATGACGCGGAAGTCGTGCGAGGTGGCCAGCATCGCGCCCGCGCCGAACGCGTGCCCGTTGATCGCGGCGACCGTGGGCATCGGGAAGGCGAGCAGGCGGGTGTAGAGGGAGTGCACCTTGTCCAGGTAGCCGTGGATCTCGCCGAGGTTGCCGAACAGCCAGTCGGTGTCGAGACCGTTGCTGAAGAACTTGCCGGTGGCCGTTGTGACCAGCGCCGCGGGCCCCTCGGACGCCTCGACCTCGTCGAACAACCCGTGCACCTGATCGATCCAGTCCGGATGGAAGCGGTTCTCGCTGTCGGTCTGTCCCTCGTTCCCGAGGTACAGCACGAACACATCACCTTGACGCTCCAGATACGGCATGCGTGCAGCGTATCGCCATCGGCGCCCACTCCTACTCGCGGGTAACGCACCGCTCGCACCGCGAGAACGCAACCCCGGAAAGACAGATCGCTCCCCGGCGAACAATCCAGCTTTCCAACGCTGAACACGCGACGCAAACGCAACATATTCGCCCTCCCAGCCACCCCAGGGCGAGTCTTACGAGCCCGTTCGCGGCCGTCTCGCTTCCCAGCAGCCGAGACGCATGCGACGCAGTCGCGAGTCTCGGCTGCTGGGAAGCGAGACATAAGGGGCCGCGAACCCCGCGCGCGCCAGCGCGCCACAGACACAGCAACATAGACTCTTCCCATGCTTGCCGAACAGGCCGCCGAGGCGATCGCTGAACTTACGGGAGTCGAGCGCCACCGGGTGGCCGTCGTGTTGGGATCGGGGTGGCAACCCGCGGCGGCCGAGGTCGGCGCGCCGTCCGCGTCGATACCGATGCCGGAACTGCCCGGATTCGGCGAACCGACCGCGCAGGGCCACGTCGGCATGGTGCATTCGGTGCACGTCGGCGAGACGCCGGTGCTGCTGCTGATGGGCCGCCAGCATCTCTACGAGGGCTATCAGCCCGCCGACGTGGTGCACCCGGTGTCCGCCGCGGTGGCGGCGGGCGCGGAGATCGTGGTACTGACCAACGCGGCGGGCGGCATCCGGCCCGACCTGCAGGTCGGCGAGCCGGTCCTGATCAGCGACCACCTCAATCTCACCGGACGCACCCCGCTGGCGGGGGCCGCGTTCGTCGACTTGGTCGACGCGTGGGACCCCGAATTGCGGGCGCTGGCAAGCGAAGTCGACCCGAGCCTGACCGAGGGCGTCTACGCGGGCCTGACCGGACCGCAGTACGAGACGCCCGCCGAGATCCGCATGCTGCGCACCATCGGCGCCGACCTGGTCGGCATGTCGACGGTGCTGGAGGCCATCGCCTGTCGCTCGCTCGGCGCACGGGTACTCGGCATCTCGCTGGTGACCAACCTGGCCGCGGGCGTGACCGGCGAACATCTCTCGCACGCCGAGGTGCTCGCCGAGGGCAACGCGGCCGCGCCCCGGCTCGGCAAGCTGCTGCGCGGCGTGCTGGAGCGGCTCTAGATGCTGCGATTCGGGACCGCGGGTCTGCGCGGGCCGCTGCGCGATGGCCCGGACGGCATGAACGTGACGACCGTGAGCAGGGCGACGGCGGGCGTCGTCGACTGGTTGCGCGGCCGGTGCCTCGGCGGCGGACGCGTCGTTGTTGGCCGCGACGCAAGGCACGGCTCCGCCGATTTCGCCGCCGCGGTCGCGGAAATTTTTGCGGCGGCGGGCTTTCCGGTCACGCTGCTGCCCGGCGCGGTGCCTACGCCGGTGGTCGCGTACGCGGTGCGTGAACTGGGCGCGGTGGCCGGTGTGCAGATCACCGCGTCGCACAATCCGCCCGCGGACAACGGCTACAAGCTGTACCTCGACGGCGGCTCGCAGTTGATCGCCCCGGCCGACACCGAGATCGAGCGCTGCATCGAAGCGGTCGGCGAGCCGATCCCGCGCGTCCACGTCGCGGAGTCCGACGACGAGCTCGTGCGCCGCTATCTCGCGCGCGTGGCCCGGCTCCCCGAACTCGTCGGCGGCCCCGGCCCGCGCGCCGACGTCCGAATCGCGCTGACGCCGCTGCACGGAGTCGGCGGCGAGGTCGCCGTGCGAGCACTGGCCGCGGCGGGCTTCTCCGACGTACACGTAGTGGCCGAGCAATTCGCGCCCGATCCCGACTTCCCCACCGTGGCCTTCCCGAATCCGGAGGAGCCCGGCGCCGCCGATCTGCTGCTCGCGCTGGCCAAACGAGTGGACGCCGATGTGGCCATCGCGCTCGATCCCGACGCGGATCGCTGCGCGGTCGGCGTGCCGGGGCCGGACGGCTGGCGCATGCTGCGCGGCGACGAAACCGGTGTGCTGCTCGGTGATTGCGTGCTGCGCACCGCCCCGCCGGATGCGCTGGTGGCCACCACGATCGTGTCCTCGCGGCTGCTGTCGAAGCTGGCGCAGGCCCGCGGGGCCCGCTACGCCGAGACGCTCACCGGCTTCAAATGGCTGGCGCGCGCCGGCGACGGCCTGGTGTACGCCTACGAGGAGGCCATCGGTCACTGCGTCGACCCGGCGGCCGTTCGCGACAAGGACGGCATCTCGGCGGCCGTGCTCACCGCCGACCTGGTGGCAAGGCTGAAGACCGAACGGCGCACGCTGCTCGACGAACTCGACGATCTCGCCGTCGAATTCGGGCTGCACGCGGGCGATCAGGTCGCACTGCGGCTGGCCGACGCCGACGCCGCCGCTGCGGTCGTCGAGCGGCTGCGCGCCGACCCGCCCGGCGAGATCGCGGGCGAGCCGATGAAATACGCGGACCTGCTCCAGGCGCGCGGTCGGATGCGCACCGACGCGCTGGTCTTCGACGGCGCGGGCGCCCGGGTGGTGATCCGGCCGTCCGGTACGGAACCGAAACTCAAGTGCTACCTGGAGGTCGTCGAGCCGGTCGCCGACCGCGCCGGGCTGCCCGCCGCGAGAAGCGCTGCCGCCCAACGGCTCTCCGCGCTCTCCGAGTTCTGCCGCGCGCTGTAGCCGGGCAGCGCTTGTTCGCCGCGCGACGTCGAGCGCGTCAGCGCGGGCCGAACTGGCGGTCGCCCGCGTCGCCGAGACCGGGGACGATGTAGGCGTCGGCGTTCAGACCCGCGTCGACGGTCGCGGTCACCAGTCGCTCCAGCAGCCCCGACTTCTCCAGCACGGCAAGGCCTTCCGGCGCGGCGACGACGCAGACCGCGGTGATGTCCGTCGCCCCGCGGGCGGCGAGCAGTTCGAGTGTGTGCCGCATGGAACCGCCGGTGGCCACCATCGGGTCCAGCACGTACACCGGGATTCCGGCGAGATCCGCGGGCAGTGACTCCATGTACGGCACCGGCTGGTGCGTGGTCTCGTCCCTGGCGATGCCGACGAAACCGACGTGTGCGTTGGGTATCAGCTCGGCCGCGGCGTCGACCATGCCGAGCCCGGCGCGCAACACCGGGACGAGCAGCGGCGGATGGGCCAGCCGCACGCCCTCGGCGAATGCCACGGGAGTCTCGATCTCGTACCTGGTCACGGGCGCCTCGCGCAGCGCTTCGTAGACGAGGATGCCGGTGAGATCGCGCAGCGCGTTACGGAAGACCGCGTTCGTCGTGCGCGCGTCGCGCATCGTCGTCAGCAGTGTGGCGGCGAGTGGGTGGTCCACGGTGTGCGTACGCATGAGGGAACGATAAGGTTCGAAGCGAGTTCGGCGTCGAACGTCTCCGTGAATTTTTTCGGACGCGGCGGAACCGAATGGCAAGGCGGCGCGTCGAACCAATTGGATGACGTACTCTGCCTGGGAACGAACAGATGGGGGAAGCACTATGGCAAAGATGTCGGCTGACACCGAAGGCATCGCTGCCTACGGCGCCACCGCCGAGGTGATGGCCGGTGAAATGGCCGGTGTCGCAACGGGAGCCGCGGGCGCTTCGCCCGCCTTGCTCGGTCCGATCATGGGCCTCATCGGCGGGGATTTCATGGCCGCGTACGCCGCGGCGCACGCCGGTCACGTCGCGTCGATCGCGCAACTGTCCGCGGTCCTTTCCAGCATGGGCGGCGCGGCGGCCGGCGCGGCGACCGTGCTCACCGAGACCGACATGAACAACGCGGCCGCGCTGAGGTCCGCCGACCTGGACGGATGAGCCGGTGATCGACGTCAACCTCCTCGTCAAGCCACTGCTCGATCTGCTCGGCAGCTTCGGCACCGGCGTGCTGCCCACCGGCGGCCCGGCCGACGCGCTGACCAGCACGTCGGCGGCGCTGGATCAGCTGCACCAGTTGGGCCGCAACAGCATCAATCAGATGAACACGGCGTGGGACGGCGTCGCCGCCGACGCGGCGACCGCGAAAGCGCTGCGCGTGCAGACCTCCGCGGCCAACATCTCGGACCGTGGCAACGAGATGGCAACCGTCGTCGAGCAGGCCGCCACCGAGGTCGAGACCGGACAGAAGGATCTCGACACCATCGTGCAGTCCTTCGTGAGCACCGCGACGGCGCTCGGCCCGACCATCACGACGCCGCCGGGATTCATGGCGCTGGTCGGCACCGCCATCGATCATCTGAACCAGGGCCTCGGCGTCGTCGGCCGGGTGCGCAACGAGCTGGACACGCAGACCGCGTCGATGACCCAGCTGACCCCGCCACCGTCCAGCCCGTCGCTCGCATCGCTGCCGAGCGCGCTGACCAGCTCGGCGAGCTCCGGCATCTCGGGCCTGATGGGCGTCGTCGGCCAGGCCGGTTCGCTGGTCACCAGCATCGCGAGCAGCTCGGTGCAGAACGTCTCCAAGGTGAGCCCGGGAAACAGCAACAACTCGAGCTCGTCCAACTCGCAGAAGCCCGGCAGCAACACCACCGCTACGCCGAGCGGCAAGGACGGCGTGAAGATCACCCTGCCCGATGGCAGCGTCGTCGAGGCGCCGAACGAGAAGGCCGCGACCGCGGTCCAATCGGCGCTGAGCGCGGTCGGCACCCCCTACGTCTGGGGCGGCAACTCCCCCGGTGCCGGCATCGACTGCAGCGGCCTGACGAAATACGCGTACGGCGAGGCGGGCGTCGAACTGCCGCGCTTGGCCCAGGAGCAGCACATCGGGCACCCGCAGGTCTCGCCCGGCGATCTGATGCCCGGTGACCTGGCCGTATGGGACGGTCACGTCGCCATGGTCGTCGGCAACGGGCAACTCGTCGAGGCCGGCGATCCGGTCTCGGTCAGTTCCATCCGAACGGAGAACATGGGTATGGAGTTCTACGGCTTCTACAGGCCGACGGCATGACCGATCAGCAGGTTCCGAACGTCACCCTCGCGGTCAGCCAGAACCGGTCCGGCACCATCGCGGTGCGTGCGACCGATCAAGGCATGCCGGTCGAGATCAAGTTCGAACGCAGCGAATACCGTTACGGCGCACAGGCTCTCGCCAACGAGATCCTGCGCCTGACCCAGCGCTCGGCCATCGCCGCGCGCGCCAAGCGTCGCGAGGTCCTCGCCGAGGCGGGCATGCCCGCGGACGTGCTCGACCGGCTCGGACTGCCCACCCGGCAGCAGGCGGTCGACGAGCTGGATCGCATCGACGACGCCGACACGGGACCGACGAGCTGGATGAGGCCGGTATGAGAGCGATCCGAGGGAAGCGAGGTGCAGGCCCAATGAGCGAACGCAGTGAGCGAATCATGTGCCAGCGCGCCGCGCGCATGCCGGAGCCGAGCGTCAGCGAGGTGCAGGCATGAGCGCAGAGATGGACGCGCTCGTCGCGAACGCGACCCAGAAACTGGAGGCGCTGGAGGCCGCGCTGTACGGCCTCAAGCAGGTGCGCGGCCAGTTCACGACCGAGGACGGCGCGGTCACCGTCGAGGTGAACAGCGAGGGTGCGCTGGTCGGCCTTTCGCTGTCCGAGGCGGTCACGTCGATGGCGCCCGCCGACGTCTCCCAGCTGATCGTCTGGGCCTGCCGGCAGGCCTCCGAGGACGCCGGAGCGCAGCGGTCGAAGGTCGTTGCGACACTGAACGAGTCGTTCGCCCCGGCGCCCGGCGGCGCGGCGGGCGCCGTTGGGGGCGGGCCGGATAGTGCCTGAGCCGGAAGGTCGATAGGCTTCCGCACATGGCTTCTGGAGACATCGTCCCGATCGAGCTCGGCCTGACCGACGGCGATCTCGTCACCCTGTGGGCACCGCGTTGGCGCGACGGTGACGACGAGTGGATGGCATTCCTCGGTCACGAGGATTCCCTCTATGGTTTCGATACCGTCGCCGAGCTTGCCGCGTTCATCCGGACCAACTCCGACAACGATCTGGTCGACCATCCCGCGTGGAAGGTCGTCGCCGGGCTGTCGGCGGTGGAACTGGAGCCGGAGGAGAATTTCAGCTTCGACCTGGTCGCGGTGCCCGAGCTGGCCGCGGGCGACCCCGACGTGGAGACCATCGCCGAGCTGGAGGACACCCTCGGCATGGTCCGCAACATCGGTGAGGTGTGCGAGCTGGAGACGGTCACCAAGTTCTTCGGCTCGCACCCCGTGCTCGGCGCGCTGCCGGGCGGGGTGACCGCGTTCGTCGGGCGCGACGGCGAGGAACTCTGGGACCAGATCGGCTCCGCCATCGCCAAGGACTGGGACGCGGTGCTCGACGCCATCGACTCGGTGGTCGCCACCCCGGACGTGGACGCCGAGGCCGTCGCGGTCGCCGAAGCCGAATTGCTCGCCGCCGAGGAGAACGTGGTCGACGCCGACGACGCGGCCGACAGCGACGAGGACGAGGAGTTCGAGCCCGTCGACCTGGACGAAGAGGAAGAAGACGAGGAAGAGGACGACTCGTTCTGGCACGAGGTCGGCATCGACCCGGTCAAGATCGTGACCGCGGATGGCACCCACTTCACGCTGCGCTGTTACCTCGACGACGAGCCGATCTTCCTCGGCAAGAACGGCACGATCACCGTGTTCGGTTCCGAGCGCGCCCTCGCCCGCTACCTGGCCGACGAGCACGACCACGATCTGGCGAAGGTGAGCACCTACGCCGAGGTACAGACCGCCGCCGTGGACGGTTCGCTCGAGGTCGAGGTGGACGACGAGAACGTCTACGTGCTACCCGGCCTGGCGGACGATCTGGCCGAGGGCCCGGAGGCGGTCGACATCGAGCAGCTCGATCTGGCCGTCGAACTGTTCACCGATGCCGCCGACTACGCCGAGGACGACGCGGTGGAGCAGGCGCTGGCCCAGTCCACTCCCCTTGGCTGGTACGTCTCCTACCTGCTCAATCCGGACCCGACCCGGATGGCGCCGAACCCGCCGTTCGCCGCGGAAGCGCAGAGCTGGCGCGAGCTCGAGCGCGCGTTCGAGGCTCGGCTCGCGCCGCAGTAGTCCGCGGAGTGGGGGCCGGATCCGTTCGGCCCCAACTTATTTCAGCCGGATCCAGATGTGCTCGGAGTGCCCGAGCAGCCGCTCGTCGGCGCCGTACACCGCGGCGGCGGTGAAGATCTTGCGACCCTGCTCGCCCTGACTCTCTCCGACCACCACGCACGGCTCGCCCGCCTCGGGCAGGTCGAGCACCGTGGCGGTCATAGAGCCGAGCAGCGCGGGCTGGGACAGCATGTCCGGCACCGACCAGCCACCTGGGCAGTCCAGCGTCGCCCACAGCAGCGCCGTGCCCATCGGCAGCGATTCGTCCGGCGTCCATGGGGCCGCGACCACGCCTGCGCGCACCGGCCCCGGCCACAAACGCAGGCCGTCCTCGCGCGCGTTTCCGCAGACGAAGCAGTACGCGAACATCTCATTGGTCTCGAACGAGCTGGCAGCCTTCTCCGCCAGGTCACGTGGGACCGGTCCCGGGGTGTCCCGTTCGAACGCCCCGGCCCGCGATTCGGCGATGAGACGCTCACCGTCGAACAACTTGCCGTCCTCCAGCCGCAACGGCGTGTCGAGCGGGGCCGGGTTGCGCAGCATGACCGTCACCGTGTCCTCGTCCCGGTGTTCGGCGAGGCGCCCGGCGACGTACCCGCCGTTACCCGAATCCGGCGGGCCGTTGAATCGACCGGGAATCTGCACCATCGTCACGACATCCCACGATAGACCGCCCCGGCGGGCCGCGGCGGATGTCGGCGCTCAGCCCAGCAGTACCGCGTACCCCGGCTTGATGATGTCATCGATGATGCGCAGCCGTTCCGGGAACGGGATGAAGGCCGACTTCATCGCGTTGATGGTGAACCGCTCCAGATCGCTCCAGCCGTAGCCGAAGGTCTCGACCAGCTTCAGCATCTCCGCACTCATCGTGGTGTCGCTCATCAGGCGGTTGTCGGTGTTGACCGTGACGCGGAAACGCAGCCGGGCCAGCAGGTCGAAGGGGTGCTTGTCCAGCGCGGGCACCGCGCCCGTCTGCACGTTCGACGACGGACAGAGCTCGAGCGGAATCCGCATGTCACGCACGTAGTTCGCGACCAGTCCCAGTTCCGCGTCCGCCAGCGCGCCCGGCGCGTGGATGTCGTCGGTGATGCGCACGCCGTGCCCCAGCCGGTCGGCGCCGCAGAACGCCAGCGCCTCGTGGATCGACGGCAGCCCGAACGCCTCGCCCGCGTGGATGGTGAAGTGCGCGCTGTTGGCCCGCATGTACTCGAACGCGTCCAGGTGCCTGCTCGGCGGGAAGCCGGCCTCCGCGCCCGCGATGTCGAAGCCGCCGACGCCCCTATCGCGCCAGCGCACCGCGAGCTCGGCGATCTCGCGTGACCGCGCCGCATGCCGCATGGCCGTCAGCAGGCAGGTCACCACGATGGAATGCCCCGCCTCGGCGGCCGCGGCCTCGCCCTCGCGGAAACCGGCCAGGGTGTGCTCGACCACCTCGTCGAGGCTCAGGCCGCGCTCCAGATGCTGCTCGGGCGCGAAACGCACCTCCGCGTACACCACGCCGTCCGCGGCGAGGTCCTCGGCGCATTCTCTGGCCACCCGGCGCAGGCCCTTCGGCGTCTGCATCACCGCGACGGTGTGCGCGAAGGTCTCCAGGTAGCGCTCGAGCGATCCGCTGTCGGCCGCGTCGCGGAACCAGTCACCGAGGGCGGCCTCGTCGGTGGCGGGTAGGTCGTCATAACCGCAATCGGCGGCGAGCTCCAGCACTGTCGCGGGCCGCAGACCACCGTCGAGGTGATCGTGCAGCAATGCCTTCGGAGCTTGGCGGATCGAGGCAAGGGTGAGCGGCATCGGTCCTGTCATGACCACACGTTAGCCGCGCCGCGCGGAATCGGCAGCGAACTTCCGGCGTGGCACCATCTCGTTGCCGTCCGGCTACGACGCGGTCCACAGCCCGTCGACGCGGCGTTGCCGATCATGGCCGGCCGCCCGGACGCAACCCACGCTCAGCAAACGATCCGATCCAAGATCAACGCGGCTTCGCCGGAGCGCGCGGCTTCCTCGAAGGTGATCGAATCAGCCAGTGCGGCAACGGCTCCCGGGATCGCTTCCGGGGTGTCGGTGTGCAGGGTGAGCAACGGTTCTCCGGCGGCGACCGTTTCGCCGGGCTTGGCGTGCATCTCGATGCCCGCGCCGAACTGCACCGGATCGCCTTGGCGGGCGCGGCCCGCGCCGAGGCGCCACGCGGCGATGCCGACGCCCATGGCGTCCAGGCGGGTCAGCACACCGTCGCGGTCGGCGCGCAGTGTCTCGGTGTGCCTGGCTCGCGGCAGGGGCGCGTCGGGGTCGCCGCCCTGGGCGCGGATCATCGCGCGCCAGTAGTCCATCGCCCTGCCGTCGGCGAGCACGTCGGCCGGATCGACGTCCAGTCCGGCCAGCGCCACCATCTCCCGCGCCAGCGCGAGGGTGAGCGCCACGACATCGGCCGGTCCGCCGCCCGCCAGCACCTCGACCGATTCGGCAACCTCCAGCGCGTTGCCCGCGGTGCGGCCGAGCGGTGTGTCCATCGCGGTGAGCAGCGCGACCGTCCGCACTCCCGCGTCCTTGCCGAGTTCGACCATGGTCGTTGCGAGTTCGCGGGCGGCGCCGAGATCCTTCATGAACGCGCCCGCGCCCACCTTCACGTCGAGCACCAGCGCGCCGGTGCCCTCGGCGATCTTCTTGCTCATGATCGAGCTGGCGATCAGCGGGATCGATTCGACCGTGCCGGTGACGTCGCGCAAGGCGTAGAGACGCTTGTCGGCCGGGGCGAGGTCGGCGCCCGCGGCGCAGACGACCGCGCCGATCTTCGGATCGGCCAGGATCTCGCGCATACGCGTTGTCGCCAGGTCGGCCCGCCAGCCGGGGATCGACTCGAGCTTGTCCAGGGTGCCGCCGGTGTGGCCGAGCCCACGACCGGACAGCTGGGGTACGGCCGCGCCGCAGGCCGCGACCAGCGGCGCGAGCGGCAGCGTGATCTTGTCCCCGACTCCGCCCGTGGAGTGCTTGTCGACCGTGGGGCGCGGCAGATCCGTGAAGTCCATCCGTCGGCCCGAGGCGATCATCGCGGCGGTCCAGCGGGCCGTCTCCCTGCGCGTCATGCCGCGCCAGACGATGGCCATGGCCAGGGCCGACATTTGTTCGTCTGCGACCGCGCCTCGGGTGAATCCGTCTACCACCCAGTCGATCTGCGCGTCCGAGAGCTCCCCGCCGTCGCGCTTGGTCGTAATGATGGAAACCGCGTCCGAACCCGTCACCCGGCCAGTCTGGCACGACACCGCGGAACGGCTGGGTTCTCGCCGGAGACGCTCGAAGCCGACCGTTGACGGATGACGTCTACTGCTGCCCGGCCTCCAGGTCGTCGGGGCCGAAGGCGTCGGGTAGCAAGGCGCCTAGCCGGACGGGGCCGGTGTGGTGATCGACCAGGAGATCAGGGCCGCCGTGCTCGTGCAGAAGTTGGCGGCAGCGACCGCACGGCATCAGGATTTCGCCGCGGGAATCGCACACCGAGACGGCCGTCAGACGCCCGCCGCCAGTCGCGAATAAGTTACCGACGAGTACGCATTCGGCGCAGAGGCCCAATCCATATGAGACATTTTCCACATTGCAACCGCTCACAATTCGACCGGCCGAAGTGAGAGCAGCGGCGCCGACCGGGAAACGCGAGTAGGGCGCATAGGCGTTGCACATAACTCGAATAGCATTGTCGCGCAAAACATTCCACTCGATTTTGGGCATCTTGAACCTCCCGCCGAACGACCGTCACAAGGCCGCGCGACGGCCGCCGCACACCCCATTACGCATCAACAAAGGTAAACCTAACCCAGCTGAATGTCGCGCAACGCACGGCACGCCGAATTAGTTCCGCGAATCCGAGAGGATTAGAGTCCACAACAGATCGGTTCAGGTTCCCGGCGGGCCCCGTGCAAACGGAGCACGTGCCACGGCACACATGCAGCACGTGCCACGGCACCCATGAAGCACAGCGCAGCAACCTGGGCATTCGCCCCCTTCACGCGGCCGGCCCGGGACCTGAAACCGGGTCCATCAACGACGTTGGAGGCACCGCACTCTATGACCACGATCGAAGCTCCGGCCCAGCCGAAGCGGAAGACGCTGTACCGAGGCGACCCCGGAATGTGGTCCTGGGCGCTGCACCGGATCACCGGTGTCACCATCTTCTTCTTCCTCTTCGTGCACGTCTTGGACACCGCGCTCGTCCGGGTCAGCCCGGATACCTACGATCAGGCGATCGAGACCTACAAGAACCCGCTCGTCGCGCTGATGGAGATGGGTCTCGTGGTCTGCGTGCTGTTCCACGCGCTCAACGGCGTCCGCGTGATCCTCGTCGACTTCTGGTCCAAGGGCCCGCGCTTCCAGCGCCAGATGCTCTGGATCGTGCTGGCCATCTGGGTCCTGGTCTCCGCCGCCGGTGTCGGCCGCCAGTTCTTCTACCTGTTCACGGAGCACTGATCACCAATGACTGAGCGAAGCGAAGGAATCATGAACGCAGCCGCCATTGCGGTTATGCCGGAGCCGAGCGTCAGCGAGGCGCAGGCATGACCGCACCCGTCCTCGGTAAGTCTCACGACCGGCCGGCCAGCCTGGATCTGCCCCGCTCGCCGCGCGCTCGCTCCAGCAACAACTTCGAGAAGTACGCGTGGCTGTTCATGCGCTTCTCCGGCCTGCTGCTGATCGTCCTCGTGTTCGGCCACATGTTCATCATGCTGATGATCGACGGCGGCGTGAAGCGTCTGAACTTCGCCTTCGTCGCGGGCCGCTGGGCCTCCCCGTTCTGGCAGATCTGGGACCTCACCATGCTTTGGCTGGCCCAGCTGCACGGCGGCAACGGCCTGCGCACCGTGATCGACGACTACTCCCGCAAGGACTCGACCCGGTTCTGGCTCAAGACCCTGCTGGTGATCTCGATGATCCTGGTCATGGGCGTCGGCACCTACGTCATCTTCACCTTCGACCCCAACATCAGTTAGGAACAGGCCCTCGATGAGTGAATCGCGACCGATTCAGGAACACCGCTACGACGTCGTCATCGTCGGTGCCGGTGGCGCGGGCATGCGCGCGGCGATCGAGGCCGGTCCCCGGGTCCGCACCGCGGTGCTGACCAAGCTGTACCCGACCCGTAGCCACACCGGCGCGGCCCAGGGCGGCATGTGCGCCGCGCTGGCCAACGTCGAAGAGGACAACTGGGAATGGCACACCTTCGACACCGTCAAGGGTGGTGACTACCTGGTCGACCAGGACGCCGCGGAGATCATGGCCAAGGAGGCCATCGACGCGGTGATGGACCTCGAGAAGATGGGTCTGCCGTTCAACCGGACCCCCGAGGGCAAGATCGACCAGCGCCGCTTCGGCGGGCACACCCGCGACCACGGCAAGGCCCCGGTCCGTCGGGCGTGCTACGCCGCCGACCGCACCGGCCACATGATCCTGCAGACGCTGTACCAGAACTGTGTCAAGCACGACGTGGAGTTCTACAACGAGTTCTACGTGCTCGACCTGGTGCTCACCGAGACCGAGCGCGGTCCGGTCGCCACCGGCGTCGTCGCCTACGAGCTGGCCACCGGCGAGCTGCACGTCTTCCACGCCAAGTCGATCGTGTTCGCCACGGGCGGCTCGGGCCGGATGTACAAGACCACCTCGAACGCGCACACGCTGACCGGCGACGGCATGGCGATCGTGTTCCGCAAGGGTCTGCCGCTGGAGGACATGGAGTTCCACCAGTTCCACCCGACAGGTCTGGCCGGCCTCGGCATCCTGATCTCGGAAGCGGTCCGCGGTGAGGGCGGCATCCTGCGCAACGCCTCGGGCGAGCGCTTCATGGAGCGTTACGCCCCCACCATCAAGGACCTCGCGCCGCGCGACATCGTCGCCCGCTCGATGGTGCTCGAGGTGCTCGAGGGCCGCGGCGCGGGTCCGAACAAGGACTACGTGCTCATCGACGTGACCCACCTCGGCGAGGACGTGCTCGAGGAGAAGCTGCCCGACATCACCGAGTTCTCCCGCACCTACCTGGGTGTCGACCCGGTGAAGGAGCCGGTGCCGGTCATGCCGACCTGTCACTACGTGATGGGCGGTATCCCGACCCGGATCCGCGGCGAGGTGCTGCGCAACAACACCGACATCGTCCCCGGCCTCTACGCGGCGGGCGAGTGCGCGTGCGTCTCGGTGCACGGCTCCAACCGCCTCGGCACCAACTCGCTGCTCGACATCAACGTCTTCGGACGCCGCGCGGGCATCGCCGCCGCGGAGTACGCCCAGCGCACCGAGTTCGTCGACATGCCGGAGAAGCCGGCGCAGATGGTGACCGAGTGGCTGGAAATGCTCCTCTCGGAGCACGGCGACGAGCGGGTCGCAGACATCCGCACCGAGCTGCAGTACACGATGGACATGAACGCCGCGGTGTTCCGCACCGAGGACACGCTCAAGCAGGCCCTCACCGACATCCACGCGCTCAAGGAGCGGTACGCGCGGATCACCGTGCAGGACAAGGGCAAGCGGTACAACAGCGACCTGCTGGAGGCCGTCGAGCTCGGCTTCCTGCTGGAACTGGCCGAGGTCACCGTCGTCGGCGCGCTGAACCGCAAGGAGTCGCGCGGCGGCCACGCCCGCGAGGACTACCCGGATCGCGACGACGTGAACTTCATGCGGCACACGATGGCCTACAAGGAGAGCCCGGAACTCATCTCCGACATCCGCCTCGACTTCAAGCCGGTGGTGCAGACCCGTTACGAGCCGATGGAGCGTAAGTACTGATGACTGCTGTAGCCGAAGCACCCTCCTCGCAGAAGCCGGCTCCGGTCCCCGAGGGCTCGGTGATGATCACCGTCAAGGTGGCCAGGTTCAACCCGGAGGACGAGAAGGGCGCGCACTGGGAGTCTTTCCAGGTGCCGGTCCTGCCGACCGACCGTTTCCTGAACGTGCTCATCTACATCAAGTCCTACTTGGACGGCACGCTCACCTTCCGCCGCTCGTGCGCGCACGGCGTCTGCGGTTCGGACGCGATGCGGATCAACGGCGTGAACCGGCTGGCCTGCAAGGTGCTGATGAAGGACATGCTGCCCAAGGGCGGCAAGTCGCTCACCGTCACCGTCGAGCCGATCCGCGGCCTGCCCGTGGAGAAGGACCTCGTGGTGGACATGGAGCCGTTCTTCGACGCGTTCCGCGCGGTGAAGCCGTACCTGATCACCACGGGTAACGAGCCCACCCGCGAGCGCATCCAGAGCCAGGCCGACCGCGCCAGGTTCGACGACACCACCAAGTGCATCCTGTGCGCCTGCTGCACCACCTCCTGCCCCGTGTACTGGAGCGACGGCAGCTACTTCGGCCCGGCCGCGATCGTGAACGCCCACCGCTTCATCTTCGACAGCCGAGACGAAGGCGCCCGCGAGCGCCTCGACATCCTCAACGACGTCGAAGGCGTCTGGCGCTGCCGCACCACCTTCAACTGCACCGACGCCTGCCCCCGCGGCATCGAGGTCACCAAGGCCATCCAGGAAGTCAAGCGCGCCCTGCTCTTCACCCGCTGATTCCCGGATCCGCACGGATCCACCGGCCACCCGAAGGCCGCCACCATCGAAAGATGGTGGCGGCCTTCGCCGTTCAAACCCTCACGGCCAGCATGGCACCGATCCACCGCACCGATAGTTACGAATACCTATCGATATTGCTGGACATACAGCTGGGGATTTATCGTGAGACACATGAAGACCATGATCGACCTCAACGACGAAGCGTTGGCGCTGGCCGCCAAGGAGCTGGGCACGACCACGAAGAAGGACACGGTCAACGCCGCGCTCGAGTTCGTGGCCGATCGCAGGCGACGGATCGAGCAGGTGCTGAACGATCCCTACGGCTTCGGGGTCGGGCCGGACATCGATGATCCGGAGATCATGCGCCAGGCTCGCCGTTGACCGAAACGACGCCGCTGCGGCTCCATCTCGTCGATACCTCGGCGGCCGCACGGATAAAGCATCCACCGGTACGTAGCGTCATCGCGGGCCTCATTGCCGACCGAGCCGCCGCGACCTGCATAACCGTCGACCTCGAGGCCGGCTATTCCGGTCGCAACCTCGCCGACGTGCAGAACATCGGCCAGCGACGCCGCTCCCTGTATATCAATCTGCCCATCAACGAAACCATTGCCGACCGAGCCCGGGAGGTTCAACTCCTGATGGCGCGCAGGAGTCAGCACCGTTCGGCCGGAATCATCGACCTCCTCACCGCCGCCGTGGCCGAATTCCACGGCGCGGTCTTGGTCCACTACGACGCCGACTTCGAGCACATCGCGGCCGTCACTCGGCAACCGCAGGTGTGGGTGGTCCCGCAGGGCAGCCTGAACTGACTCATTCGCGCCCGAGGGTGGTCGGGGTGGCGCGGGACCATTGTTCGCCGGCGAGGACGACGTGGTCGAGGAAGCGGAGGCCTACGGTGCGGGCGGCTTCGATGAGGAGGGTGGTGGTGCGGCGGTCGTCGAGGCTGGGGGTGGCGGTGCCGGAGGGGTGGTTGTGGACGAGGGCGAAGCCGCGGCCGTCGTGGCGCAGCACGGTGTTGAGGATCTCGCGGATCGGGACGGCGACCTGGTCGACCGCGCCTTCGGCGACGAACACCTTCTGCCGCAAGCGATTCTGGGTGTCGCAGACCAGCACGAGAATGCGTTCGACCCGGGCGCCGTCGAACAGCGGACGGGCGATGCGGACGACGTCGACGGCGCTTTCCAGGCGCGGCGCCGCCTCGGGTTCGGCGCGCGCTCTGCTGCCGAGCTGGAAGGCCGCGATGATCGCGGCGGCCTTGGCCACACCGACCCCGGCCCTGCGAAACAGTTCCTCGGGCCGGGCCGCGGCCAGCCCGGGGATGCCGCCGTATTCGGCGAGGAGCTCCGCGGCGAGTTCCAGCGCGCTCTCGCCGCGGCGGCCCTGGCCGAGCAGCAGGGCGAGCAGCTCGCTGTCGCTGAGCGCGGCGGGGCCGACCGCGAGCAGTCGCTCGCGCGGGCGCTGGCCGAAGGGCAGGCTGGCGATCGGTACCGACATCACAATCCCCCTCGAATGCGTTGGAGGGTTCGCATCATGCCAGCGGCCACCGACAGGTCGGGTGGGCGCGGTTCGGGCACAAATGAAGGGAAGCGAATCTCGGGGAGAGTCGAATGTCTCTCGCCGAAGGACTGGTCTGTCGGTCGGCCTGAGCGACTCCCGGCAGGCGCGACGACCGCCGATTCGGGCACACTGTTCGGCGAACCGGCATCCGGGGAAAGGCGAATAGTGCGAAGGCGCAGGACAATTCAGGGAGTGGCACGGTCGTGGTTTCCGCGCGCGGCGCTGGCGGCGCTGCTGCTCACCACGGCGGCGTGCGCGGACGATGAACCGCTCGTCGCACCGGCTCCGACCTTGGAACCGTTCCTCCGCCAGACCCTCACCTGGGAGTCGTGCGAGAACTATCCCGGCGGCGCGGGGCTTTCCGCCGAGGGCACAGAATGCGCGCGGGTGATGGTTCCGCTGGACTACGCCGATCCCGTGGGCGAGACCGCCCGTATCGCCATCTCTCGGCTGCGGGCGCGCGGCGAGCGTGTCGCCGCGATCCTCGTCAACCCGGGCGGCCCTGGCGGACCCGGCCTGGACATGCCGAGGATGCTGGCGAAAACGCCTCTGGCCGAACGCTTCGACGTGATCGGCATGGATGTGCGCGGACTCGGCGCCTCGACGCCGCTGGTGCGCTGCCCGTCCGCGGAGGAGATGCGGACGGAGCAGTTGATCCTCGGGGTCGGCCATACCTTCGGCGAGGTCGACCAACTGGAAGAGGAGGCGGAGGACTACGCCGTCTCGTGTGCTGCCGGTTCGGGGCGGAAGCTGCTCGCGCATGTCGGGACCGTCGATGTGGCCAGGGATCTCGATGTGATCAGGACGGTGCTCGGCGAGCAGAAGCTGACATACTTCGGTGGTTCCTACGGCACCCGCCTCGGTTCCACTTTTGCCGAGATGTTCCCCGACCGGGTGCGGGCGATGGTGCTGGACGGTCCCATCGATCCGGCGGCCAACATGGGTGATCCGGTGGCCGACGCCGCCGCGTTCCAGCGGGCATTCGAGGCCTACGCGGCGGACTGCGCGACGTTACCCGACTGTCCGCTCGGCACCGACCCCCGGCAGGCCACCGAGGTCTACCGGAAGCTGACTCTGCCGCTGATCGACCACCCCGCGGCCACCACGGATCAGCGAGGAGTGGACTTCTTCGATGCGGTCGACGGGGTCGTCGCCTCGATGTACAGCCCGAAACTCTGGCCGGACCTCACCGCAGCCCTCGCCGAGCTGAGCCGAGGCCGTGGCGACGCGCTCCAGGCGATCATCACCGGCCATTCCGAGTCCGTGGGGCTGGGCGTGCACTTGGCGGTGAAGTGCCTCGAGGAGGTCAGAATCACCGACCGGGCACAAGTAACCCAGCAGGAACGCCGGATTCGCGAGGTCGCCCCCATTTTCGACAGCGGACTGCCCATCACCGAGTCACCCTTGGACGTCTGTGCGTTCTGGCCGGTGTCGCCGAATTGGCAGCCGCATCCGCCGGTGATCACGGGCCTGCCGAAAGTGGTCGTGGTGGCATCCACCGGCGATCCGGCGACGCCGTACCAGCGCGGCGTGCGGCTGGCCGAAGCCCTCGACGCACCACTGATCACCTACGAGGCCACCCAGCACGGCGTCGCGTTCAAGGGCGTGCGCTGCGTGGACGAGCCGGTCATGAAATACCTGATCGAACTCGTTCCCCCGCCGGACACTCGCTGCGCACAACAACGATAGGCGGCGGGCCGGTCTCCGCCTTCGGCCCGGCCCTGCATGGGACTGTCGACGGACTTCGTCGGCAGCGCCCGTCTAACCGTCGACGGCGGCGACCTCCGGCGCCGGTAGCGCACAGAGCACTCCCGCAGCCAGCTTCTCTAGGTGATGGAGTTGCCGCTCGTGCACCACGATTCGGCGCAACGCCTCGTTGACGGTGGCGTTGCTGTTGGACGTCCCCATGATTTCGGCGGCGGCGGCCAACAGCTTCTGGTCGAGATCGATCCGCACGGTATGCATGCGTCCTCCTTCGTACATTCGCCATCTTGCGCCATCACCCCCGCTCATGTCCGGCAAATCGCGGACACCCACCGGCATCCGCCGCCGGTCGCGCAGCACATTTCGCGCCACCGGCGCAGGTAGGGCGCCCCGCGGAGGGCCGTCGACGGCCGCAGCGAAGGCGGAGCAACGCGCACGGCCGCCGGCGAATCGCCGACTGCCATCATTTTCGATGCACGAAGCCGGGAAGCGACGGAAACGATCCGGCCAGCTAGGCAGTGTGTACAGCTGGACGGGCTTTCGTTGTCGGATCGATCAGGCGGTGCTTGCATCGAAGTATGTTCACCGAGGCTCAGCTGTACTCACCGGTCACCCGTACCGGTGACGGCGACGTGACGGTGCACCTGAGCGACGAGCACCCCGGCGTACACGACCCCGAGTACCGTGTCCGCCGCAATGCCATCGCCGCCCTCGCGCTGGCCTACACGCCGGGCGAACCCGCACCGAAGATCGACTACACCGACGAAGAGCAGCAGGTCTGGCGGATCGTCTCCGCCGAACTGGCCCGTAAACACCGCACCTACGCCTGCGCGGAGGTACTGGCCTCCGCGGCCCGGCTCGATCTGCCCGCAGACCACATTCCACAACTGGACGATGTGACCGCGGCTCTGACGCCGCTCACCGGTTTCCGCTACGTTCCCGCCGCAGGCCTCGTGCCGCTGCGCGAGTTCTTCGGCTCCTTCGCCGAACGCGAGTTCCACTCCACCCAGTACATCCGGCATCACTCCGCGCCGCTCTACACCCCGGAACCGGACGCCATCCACGAGATCATCGGGCACGCCAATCAGATCGCCAGCCCGCGCTTCGCCGCCATCTACGAGACCGTCGGCGCGGCGGTCGCCAGGCTGACCACCGATACGGCGCTGAAATTCCTCGCCGACGTGTTCTGGTTCTCGATGGAATTCGGCGTGGTTCGCGAACGGGGCGAAATCCGATGCTACGGAGCGGGATTGCTGTCCTCTTACGGCGAGCTGGACGAGTTCCGGCATGCCGAGATGCGGCCGCTCGACGTGGTCGCGATGGGGTCCGCCGTCTACGACATCACCCACTACCAGCCGATTCTCTACTGCGCCGAGTCGATCTCGGAGATCGAGGACGTGGTCGGCGGCTTCTTCGCCGAGATGGACGACGACACGCCCCTGCGCGCGATGCGCGACCAGAAGCGCCCGCCGGTCGCCGAGGCGAGCTGACGGCGGCTATTCCTCGGCGCCGCCGAGCGGGAGACCGGCGTCGAGGAACTCCATCGCGCGCCCGAGATTCGTCGCGTTGATCGGCGCGCGCAGCGAAACGGCAAGGCCGGCACCGGCGATGGCACCGGCCATCACCCGCACCTCGAAATCGTCGGCGGGACGGCCGACGTACTCGGCGATCAGTTCGACGATCATCTCGATGCCGCGCTCGAGCTCGATGCCGATCGCGGCGCGCAGCTCGGGGACGTGGTAGAGCAGGGCTTGGCGCTCCTGTTCGAAGGCCAGTTCCTCGGGTGTCAGGGTGGCCATCGCCGCCTCGATCGCGTTGCGGAAGGCGCGGATCGGGGGCAGCCCGCGCGGCTGACTGCGGACCTCCTCGATCAGCACCGGATCGAGATCATCGACGATGACCAGTTGCTCCTTGGTCGGGAAGTAGCGGAAGAAGGTGCTCGGCGAGACATCGGCCGCCGCGGCGATCTGCTCGATGGTGGTCTCGCTGTAGCCCTGCTCGCGGAACAGCCGGAACGCCTCGGTGCGAATCGTCCGGCGGGTCCGCTCCTTCTTGCGCTCTCGTAGTCCCGGCCCCGCGACACCCTCACCCGATGACTCAACCGACATGTGTCGATTCTGACTCATCCGGCGCCGCGGCGACGACAGGTGCGTCCACCGGCGCGGGCGCGCGACGGGGCAGCGCCCACAGCGCCAGCGGCACCGACACCGCGCAGACGGCCGCGCAGACCCACAGCATCAGGCTCATCCCACCGACGAACGCCGACTGGACCTGCGCCAGCGCGTCGGCGCTTCCGCTCGCCTTCGCCGCGGCCGCCCCGCTGCTCACCCCGTCGTCGAAGGGCGCGACGTTCAGCGCGCCGAGTTCGGCCCGGTACCGGGTGACCAGAACGGTGCCGAGGAGGGCGACGCCGACGGTGCCCGCCGCCTGCCGCAACGCCTGCAACAGCGCCGATCCGACACCGGCACGCGCGACGTCGAGATCGTCGATCGCGACCGACATCGCGACGGGCATCGCCATGCCCATGCCTGCGCCGACCAGCGTGATCCAGCACGCGGTGACCCAGTAGGCGGTGTCCACCTCGGTCAACGCGCCCCATCCGAGTCCGACGCCGAGCAGCGCGAGACCAGCGGTGATCACCACACGCGCACCAGCGCCCGGCAGCAGCCGATCCCCCAGCCGCGCGCCGATGACCAGGCCGCCGATCATCGGCAGCAGCCGCAGTCCGCTGCCGAGGGCGTCGGCGCCGAGCACCTCCTGGTAGTACTGCGGCACGGTGAAGAACATGCCGAACATCGCGAAGTTGATCAGCACGGCGAACACCGCGCCCCAGCGAAAACCTTTGCTGCCGAACAACTCCAGGTCGATCAGCGGATGGCGGCCGCGCCGCTGCCACAGCAGGAACGCCGCCGTGATGGCCGCGCCGCAGACGAGCGGCGCCCAGGCCAGCGGGTCGCCCCAGCCCTGTTCGCCGAAGCGGATGAAACCGTAGGTGACGCCGAGCATGCCGAGCATGGACAGCAGCACTCCCGGCAAATCGATCGGAAGCTGCTGGGGGTTGCGCGATTCCGGCACCAGCACGGCCACCGCCGTCGCGCCGGCCACCACCATCGGCACGTTGATCAGGAAGACCGAGCCCCACCAGAAGTTGTCGACGAGCCAGCCGCCGAGCACCGGCCCGAGCGGCAGGCCGAGCGAGGTGGCGGTGACCCAGATCGACATGGCGCGGGCCCGCTCCCGCTGCTCGGGGAACAGCACCGGCAGCACCGCCATGGACAGCGGGATCATGGCCGCGGCCGCGATGCCGAGCACCACCCGCGCCGCGATCAGCTGACCGGAGGTGCCCGCGAAGGCGCAGGCAAGCGAGGCCGAGCCGAACAAGACCAGAGCCGCGAGCAGGATCCGCTTGCGGCCGTAGCGGTCGCCGAGCGCGCCCGCGGGCAGCATGAAGGCCGCGAGCGCCAGCGTGTAGGCGGAGCTGAACCATTGCAGCGCACCGGTATTCGCGTTCAGGTCGATAGCGAGGGTGGGCAGCGCGACGGTCAGGACGGTCACGTCGAGGCCGATGGTCAGCATGGCGAGCGCCAACGCGCCGAGGGCGAGCCACCGCCGGGAATCCGAGTTCATGTTCCCTCCAGATAATGGAAGCTACTACTTTTTGATAGTAGCTTCCATTTCATGGTCGCTGTCAATACTCGGCGTTCCCCGGTTTACGCGCGGCCGTGCTGTTTATGCGTATCTCCGCCCTAGTCCGGCCAAGTGCGGGGGCGATTGACGGGCCTCGACCGATCACGCCGGTTACGCTCGCTCCCGATGAAGATCCCGCATCCTCGCCACTGCGCCACGCGCCGCCTCGCGGGCGCGCTGGCTGCCGCCGCACTGCTCGGCGGCCTGATCGCGGCACCGGCTCTCGCGGTGCCGCCGACCCCGACGAGCACTCCGTTCACCACCCCGAACACGGACAACTGCCCGCAGAAGACCAAGCCGCCCGCGCCGATCGACGCGTCCGAGACGCCCGCGCCGGGGAAACCGACACCGGCCCCCCTGCCGGTTCCCGTGCCTCCGGTGGGCGGGACCAGGATGGGCGAATGCGGCGTGGTGCTGCCGAAAGGCGCGCCACCCGCGCCGCGGGACATCTCCGCGACCGCGTGGATGGTGTCGGACCTCGATACCGGCGAGGTGCTCGCCGCCAAGGACCCGCACGGGCGCTATCGCCCCGCGAGCACCATCAAGGTGCTGCTGGCGACCGTCGCGCTGCGCGCGCTGAAACTGGACACGGTGGTCACGGGTACCCAGGAGGACGCGGACATCGACGGCACCCGCGTCGGCATCGGCCCCGGCGGTCAATACACCAACAGGCAGCTCTTCCAGGCGCTGATCATGGCCTCGGGCAACGACGCGGCGCATGCCATCGCGGCCCAGCTCGGCGGTGACGAGGCGACCGTGACGAAGATGAATCAGCTGGCGAAATCGTTGTACGCCTTCGATACTCGCGCGGCGACACCCTCCGGCCTCGACGGGCCTGGCATGAGCACCTCGGCCTACGACCTGTCGCTGCTGTTCCGCGAGGCGATGACCATCCCGCTGTTCGCCGAGTTGATCCAGACCGAACAGATCGATTTCCCCGGCTATCCCAAGAATTCGAAGATTCCCAACGACCCAGACCACCCCGGCTTCGCGGTCGGCAACGACAACCAACTGCTGTACAACTACGAGGGCGCGCTCGGCGGCAAGACCGGCTACACCGACGACGCGAGGCAGACCTTCGTCGCGGCCGCGCAGCGCGACGGGCGCAGGCTGGCGGTCACCCTGTTGCAGGCCGAGGTGCGCCCGATACGCCCCTGGGAACAGGCGGCCCGGCTGCTCGACTACGGTTTCGCGCTACCGCGCGGCACCGAGATCGGACTGTTGCCGAATCACGGAACGAACTCCGAGGCGAACGAGGCCGAATCCCCTGCGACACTGGCGGCTCCGCCTCGTACCGAGGGCGGCGACGTGCTCGCGAGCCCGCCGCGCGAGCGCGACCACGTCGGTACCCGCACGCTGGTGATGGTCGGCGGCCTCGCGCTGATCCTGTTCCTGTTGCTCAAGGCGCGGCGCGTCAATCGCCAACGCCGCTGAGCCATCGCCGATCCGGCGCGGGCCTGCTCAGCGACGCCTACGCAAGGTCGCCAGGCCGAGGGCTGCCAGCGCGCCCGCGCCGAAGTAGGCCGCGCCGCTGCCGAACGATCCGGCGCTGTTGACGACCCGCGGCCGGATGACGGCCCCGGCTGTCGGTGGCTCGACCTCGGGTTCGTTCTCGGAAGCGGTAGCGGCCCACGCCGTAGCGAACAGGATGATGCGATAGGTGATGTAGGTGAACACCATCAGACCGATGATCGAACCGAAGGCCGCGCCCGCCGGGCTGCGCAGCACGATCTGCAGGTAGATCGACGCGACGAACTTGAAGACCTCGAACGCCAGCGCGGCGAGCAGCGCGGCCTTGGCGGCGCTGGCCAGCGTGACGGGCTCGCGCGGGAGCCGCGCGATGATCCAAGCGAACACCGCCCAGCTCGCCAGCAGCGCGAACAGAATCGACAGCAGCGTCAAAAGCAGCCGGGCGCCGGGTAGCTCGTCGAGACCGTAGCGCGCCAGCAGCTGGGCGCCCAGATTGCTGGAGGCCAGCCCCGAAAATCCGAGCGACACCACGAAGGCCAGGCCGAGCCCGATCAGCGCGCCGAGATCGGAGATCTTGGTGCGCAACCAGTTCCCCTCCTCGGTCTTCTGCTCCCACTGCTCGGTGAGCGCGGCGCGCAGATTCGCCATCCAGCCGAGTCCGGTGTACAGACTGGCGAGCAGGCCGAGCACACCGACCGTGCCGCGGGAACGGACCGCCCGATCGATGAGCGCGTTGAGCTGGGTGCCCAGCTCGCCGGGGATGGTCTCGACGACCTTGTCCTGAAGTTCTTGAAACAGCTGCTCGTTGCCCGCCAGCACGAAGCCCGCGACCGCGAACGCCACCATCAGCAATGGAAACAGCGACAGCACGGTGAAATACGTGATACCGGCCGCGTAGTAGTCGCCGCGCTGCCGCTCGTAGCGGCCGCCGGCCCGGATCAGATGATCAAGCCACGGCCGCGCCTGCACGCGGCGTTCGATCCCGGCTTTGACGTTGTCGATCGCCTGCACGTGCTCGCCCCTTCGACACCCGATTGACGCGGCCGGGCGCGGTCCATCGCCTGCCCGCGCACAGCCGAAGCGAAGGCGGAGTCACACCCGACCCTCGCAAGCGTCGTACCCGGGCTAGCGGGCGAGGAAACCCACCCGGTCGTAGACCTGCGCGAGAGTGTTGCCCGCGATCTCCCGCGCCCGCTCCGCACCGAAAGCGAGGATACGGTCGAGTTCGCCTTTGTCCGCCAGATACTCTTCCACCTTGGCGCGCAAGGGCGTCACAAATTCCACCAGCGCGTCGGCCACGTCGGATTTCAGGTCGCCGTAACCCTTACCCTCGTAATCCTTCTCCAGCGTCACGATCGGCGTTCCACCCAGCGAGCTCAGGATGACCAGGAGATTGCTGACGCCAGGTTTCGCGTCCGGGTCGTAGCGGATCTCGCGCTCGGTGTCGGTGACCGCCGAACGGATCCTCTTGGCGGTGATCTTCGGATCGTCGAGCAGGTTGATCAAGCCCGCGTCGGTGGCGGCCGACTTGCTCATCTTGGCGGTCGGATCCTGCAGGTCGTAGATCTTCGCGGTGCCCTTGACGATGTGCGCCTCCGGCACCACGAAGGTCTTCTTGAAGCGAGTGTTGAAGCGCTGCGCCAGGTTTCGGGTCAGCTCCAGATGCTGGCGCTGATCCTCGCCGACCGGAACCTGGTGCGGGCGGTAGAGCAGGATGTCGGAGGCCATCAGCACCGGGTAGGTGAACAGGCCGACGGTGGCGTTCTCCGCGCCCTGCTTGACCGACTTGTCCTTGAACTGGGTCATCCGGCTGGCCTCGCCGAAACCGGTGATGCAGCTGAGGACCCAGGCCAGCTCGGCGTGCTCGGGCACCTGGCTCTGCACGAACAGCGTCGACTTCTTGGGGTCGATGCCGATCGCGAGCAGCTGCGCCGCCGCGGCCCTGGTGCGCGCCCGCAGTTCCTTCGGGTCCTGCGGGACCGTGATGGCGTGCATGTCGGGGATGAAGTACAGCGCCTCGTAGTCGTCCTGCATGGTCACCCAGTACTGCAGCGCCCCAAGGTAGTTGCCCAAGTGGAACGAGGAGCTGGTCGGCTGGATCCCGGACAGCACACGCTGTTTACGCTCGGCGGCCGGGGCTGATGCGGGACTCGACATGCCCTCGATCTTCCCATGCGAGTCCAGCGGAATTTCGAGCCGCCCAGTTGCGCGGGTCGACGCCGGGCATGCTCGGCCTGCCGGCCCGCGTCAGCTTGCGCTCGCGTTCGGAGACCAATCGGTAGACCGGTCCGCTCGGACCGGCGAGCGTGCCGCGCAGCACCCTGGGGGCGAGCGGCGGCGCGACATGCGCGGTGCGCACACCGCCCGCCAGCGCGCGGAAGGCGAGCTCGTCGGCCGTTCCCCAGCGCATGCCGTACATGGCGCGGATGCGCGGCGGCAGACTGCCCTGCACCAGCAGGAAGAACGCCGAGGCGACCTGTTGCAGCGGGGCCCGCTGCGGATACGGGACGCGCTGACCCGCCAGGTAGGACCCGACCAGCCGGGCCTCGTCGGTGAGGAAGAGCTCGTCGGAGGCGAGGTAGCCGTCGTAGAAGCGACGGAAGGCGCGGTAGTCGGCGGGCGCGGCGTCGCGCGGCATGCCGAACAGTTCGGCCCAGCGCACGTAGTCCTGGTAGAGCCCGTCCCGCTCGCCGTCGGTCAGCCTGCGGACGAGCAGGTCGTACATGACCTCGGCGGAATCGAAGGTGAACGCCATGGTCATGAACATCAGGTGCGGATCGAGGGCCGAGTACGCCGTGCCCGCCGGATGGCGCGGCCCGGCATCCTCGGGCAGCTCGCCGACGACCTTGGCGTGCTTCTTGGTGGTGAAGGCCAGCGCCCGTTCCGCCTCCTCCTTGCTACCGAGGAAGACGGCCTCGAACAGTTTCCCGGTGAGCGCCAGCCGGGTGTAGGGCGTGTCGCGGTGTTCGGTGTTCTCGGCCGTCCCGACGTAGAGGCGAGGGTGCACGGCTCCGATCACCAGCGCCCGCTGTCCGTAGGTGAGACCGACCGCACGCTTGCTCATGACGCGTCGCGCCATCGAATTGTCGGCGAAGTATCCGGGCTGGGACGAGTGTGCGGACATCGTTGTCTCCTCATCGAAAGCCCCGGCCTGCGCCGGGACCGACACCATCTGGCAATAGAATCCCCCAGATCCAACCTTCTGGCAATACTCAATGCCAGAATCGTGTCCGTGCCAGAATCGTGCTGTGACAGCGCAGCGGACCTACGGCGGCGTCTCCGCCGACCAACGCCGGGCACAGCGACGCACCGCACTGCTGGACGCCGCGCTCGAGATCATCGGCGTCCAGGGCCTGGCGAAGCTCACCGTCTCCGGGCTGTGCGCACAGGCCGGGCTCAACGAGCGGTACTACTACGAGAATTTCGACAGCCGCGACGCCGTGCTCACCGCGCTGACCGACCGGATCGCCGAGGAACTGGCCATCGCGATCCTGGACGGGCTGCGCGGCGCGCCTGATGACTCGCGAGCCAAGGCACACGCCGCCATCGCCGCGGGCATCCACCTGCTCACCGACGATCCGCGCAAGGCCAAGGTCGCGCTGGTCGCCGGTATGGCCACGCCGGAACTGCGGGCCAGGACCACCGAGACGATCCGGGTGTTCGCGCGCATGGTCGCGGCCGAGGGCATCGACTTCTACGGCATCACCGATCCCGAACCGGATCCCGCCATCTTCTTTCGCGCGACCTACCTCGTCGGCGGCCTGGTGCAGACGCTGACGACGTGGCTACAAGGTGATATGCCGCTCACCAAAGAGGAGCTCATCGAACACACCACGGATGTATTCGTCCTGCTCGGCGAGGACCTGGCGCGCCGCCTCGGGTGACCTGGCTCCTCGAATGACCGGGGCTCCTCGAATGACCGCGCCGCCTCGGGTGACGGTTCGCCTGGAAGACCGGGCCGCCTCGCGTGACGAGGGCCGATCAGGTCAGTGACAGCGCGATGACCTCGGACGAGAACGGCGCGCCCTGATAGACGACGCGGAACGCGACCTCGCGACGCGCCCAGTAGTCGGCGCAGTCGCGCATCGCCTGTTCGAACCACTCCCGCTCCTCGGGCTGATCGTCGAGCAGCGCGGCCGCGTCGCGCACCACGGCGACGTAACCGCTCGCCTCGCCGACGAAATCGTCCAGGTCGCGCAGGCATTCGTCGAAGGCGTCCTTGTTCGCGCCGAAGTAGTACGGGAACTGGAAGGCCGAGGCCCACTCGTCGAACACGCCCGCGGTGTCGTGCATCTTGCGCCCGCGCAACTCGCGCACCTGGTACCCGGCGGGCGCGCGATAGCGGACCTCGCTCAATTCGGGCGCGTCGACGGGCAGCGCGCCGAGCACCGGCTCGGACACGGTGGTGGGCGCGCCGTCGACGGTGCGAGCGAGGAACTGCGAGAGCGGAACCGGACGGGGCATCAGCGCATCCTCGTGAACGTCTCGTAGTGGTCGCCGGTGTACCAGACCGTGCCGTCGCTGCCGGTGACGATGCGTTCGGCATCGCGGGAACGGTTGCGCTGCTTGGGGTTGACGTCCCACTCCTGATACGTGATCGACCTGCCCGCGGCATCGGTGCGCGGCAGCGTGCCGTCCCGGTTCATCCAGCGCTCGCCGCCCTTGGTGCCTGGCGCGTTCGCCGAATCCGGCCAGCGGCCCGCGTCTATCTCGGCCAGCGTGACGTAGGCGCGGTCCGGAACGCCCTGCGCCCGGCTCGGCGTGACCGTGACCGTGACCGTGACCGCGACGGGCGGGACGCCGGTCGGGCGCGCGGAGACACTCGAGGCGGTCGCCGTCGCGCGGGTCGTCGCGGTGGCCGAGCCCGCCGTGCGGTCGGTGTCGGGGCCGCCGCGTGACGCGAGCACCGCGAGCAACAGCACCACCGCCACCGCGCCGAGCGCCCCTAGCGCCCGGATCACTTTGCCGGTCACGCCGACATCTCGCGGGCACTCGGCTCCGGCGAGCGCGAAGCGCGCCGGCACACGATTCGCTCACTCCGTCCGTTCATCGGTACTGCACCGTGACCGGAGCGTGGTCGGACCAGCGCTGATCGTAGGAGGCGGCCCGCTCGACGACGGCCTGCTTGGCGCGGCGCGGCAGCTCGCCGCGCGCCAGCTGAAGGTCGATGCGCCAGCCCGAGTCGTTGTCGAAGGCGCGGCCGCGGTAGGACCACCAGCTGTACGGCCCGTCGACGCCCGGATGCAGCTGACGCACCACGTCGACATAGCCGGCGGCGATCAGCTCGTCGATCCAGGCGCGTTCCTCGGGCAGGAACCCGGCCGACTTCAGGTTGCCCTTCCAGTTCTTCAGGTCGCGTTCGGTGTGCGCGATGTTCCAGTCGCCGCTGACCACGAAGTCGCCGGTACGGGTCTTCAGGTAGGCGCCGAACTCGGCCATGAACCGGTACTTCTCGTCCTGGCGCTCGGTGCCCGCGTCACCGGAGTGCACGTACACGCTGGCGACGGTCACCTCGTCGAATTCGGCCTCCAGAAAGCGCCCCGAGGCGTCGAACTCGGCGCTGCCGAACCCGATCCGGACCGCCTTCGGCTCCCGCCTGGACAGGATGCCGACACCGGCCCTGCCCTTGGACCCGGGCTCGGCGTGCGCCAGCCACCAGCCGTCGGCCAATGCCGGCGCGAGCGCGGCGCGGGTCTGCTCGTCGGTGGCGCGGGTTTCCTGCAGGCAGACGATGTCCGCTTCGGTGGCCGCGAGCCAGTCGAGCATGCCCTTGCCCGTGGCCGCTCGGACGCCGTTCACATTGACTGTGGAGATGATGTAGGGCACGCAACGACCGTACAATGCTGGTCAGAGATACCGCCCCCGGACACTGCCGTCCAGGAAGGGGTGCTGACGATGACGTCCGACACCTCCAAGTCCACGGCCGCCGCCCCGCGCTCCGCCCGAGCGCGAACCGCCGCCCGCACGGACGACAAACCGATCAAAGCATTGCACCTGGGCTCCGGCGATCCGCTGATGCTTTTGCACGGCTTCATGCTCTCGCCGCACTGTTGGGAACGCACCGCGGACCGGTTGTCCTCGCACTGCGAGGTGTACGCCCCCGCCCTGCCCGGTCACTGGGGCGGCCCGCCTGCCGAGCGCGGGCTCGTCGGCGTCGGCGCGCTGGCCGACGCGATCGAGGCCCAGCTCGACGAAATGGGTTGGCGCACCTGCCATATCGCGGGCAACTCGCTCGGCGCCTGGGTCGGCGTCGAACTCGCCCGCCGCGGCAGAGCCCGCACGCTGACGCTGATCGCGCCCGCGGGCGGCTGGAACGTCCCCTCGCTCACCCAGTTCCGGGTGGGACTGAAGTTCCTCTCGCTGGTTCCGCTCGTGCGAATCGGCAGGCGGCTCGGCGGTTTCGCAACCGACAACGTCATCCCCCAGCGGTTCGCGCTGTTCCTGTTGAGCAAGCACGCCTCCGCGGTGCCGCGCCGCGAGATCGCCAATGTGCTGCGCGCCGCGCTGAACTGCACAGCGATGCTGCCGATGATCGCGGGCGGCCTCCGCGCCCCCGCTTTGGCCGACCTGTCCGACCTGGTCACCCCGGTCCGCCTGCTGCTGTCCGAGTACGACCGCATCATCCCGAACCGTGTCTACGCCCGCCGCTACCTGAAGGAACTCCCCGACTCCGCCGACCGCATCCTCGTCAACGGCGTCGGCCACGTCCCCATGCTCGAAGCCCCCGACCGCATAGCCACCCTCATCGCCGAACACGTCTACGCCAGCCGCAACCACCTCCGCGCGGTGTGAGGCAGGAGGAGGTAGGCCGACCAATCGACCCGCAAAGCGTCATCACATAGATGTGATAATCTCAGGTCGTGCTGTATGCGATCGAGATAGAGCCCGAGGTTCGCTCGTTCCTGGCCGGACTATCACCGATCGACCTGGCCCGTGCGGACTTCGCCGCCGGACTCCTCGCCGCTTACGGCCCTGAACTCAGTGAACCGTATTGTCGCTACCTCGGCGACGGGGTTCGCGAGCTGCGGTTCACCCTTACCCGCAACCGGGCCACTCGGATCACGTACTGGTTCCCTGGTAGCCGAAAAGCTGTGTTGCTGACCGTGTTTCAAAAAACGAAGCAACGCGAGACGGCCCAGATCGATCGCGCGAAAATGGCCCGCAAGCTGTGCGAATCAGAGCACACCGACCCGGCACACTCGACCTTCGACCCCACCGGAGACACCGAACCATGACCAGCCAAAGGGACTTCGACGCCCACCTAGAGGCGACCCGCGCCACTCCCGAGTACCAGGCAGCCGCCCGCGCCTACGCGCTGGCGTATGAACTCGGCCGCCAGATCCGCGCAGCTCGTGAAGCGCGCGGATGGTCGCAGACCGAACTGGCCAACCGTGCCGGGATGCGCCAGCACGCCGTGAGCCGCCTCGAGGCAGGTGACGTGGTACCGACGATCACCACCCTGGAGCGGATCGCCGCCGCCCTCGACACCGAGCTGTCGGTCTCGCTGGCGGCGTAGAGGCCAGACGCACCCGGCCTCTCGCGGCGTGAAGGTCACCCACTCTCCGCACGCCCCACGCAGGCGGCGCCTGGGTGGGGCGTGGGTGCGGGGTCAGGGGGCCAGGAGGGCCTTGGCGATGTGGGTTACTTGGATTTCGTTGGAGCCCGCGTAGATCATCAGGGATTTGGCGTCGCGGGCCAGTTGTTCGACGCGGTATTCGGTCATGTAGCCGTTGCCGCCGAAGAGCTGGACCGCTTCCATCGCCACGTCGGTGGCGGCTTCGGAGCAGTAGAGCTTCATGGCGGAGGCCTCGGCGAGGGTCGGCGGTTTGCCTGCGCGGCCGCGCTCTAGCGCGTTGAACACCATGTTCTGCACGTTGATCCTGGCGATCTCCATCTTGGCCAGCTTGAGCTGGACCAGCTGGAAACGCCCGATCTCCTGGCCCCACAGCTTGCGGCTCTTGGCGTAGTCGACGCACAGCCGGTGGCATTCGTCGATGATGCCGAGCGCCATGAACGCGACCCCGATGCGTTCGGCGGTGAAGCTGGAGCGCGCGGACTCGCGGCCGTCTCCGCCCTTGTGCTCCTCGGTCTCGCCGAGCAGCCGGTCCCGGCCGACGCGCACGTTGTCGAAGAACAGTTCACCGGTCGGCGAGGCGTGCAGGCCCATCTTCTTGAACGGCTTGCCCTGGGTGACGCCTTCCATGCCCTTGTCCAGGACGAAGGTCAGCACCTTGCGCTCGCGCTTATCCACCCCTTCTCCCTCGTCCAGCTTCGCGTAGACGATCATCACGTCGGCGAAGGGACCGTTGGTGATGAAGGTCTTCTGGCCGTTGAGGATGTAGTCCTCGCCGTCGCGCTTGACGTAGGTCTTCATGCCGCCGAACGCGTCGGAGCCCGAGTCGGGCTCGGTGATCGCCCAGGCGGCGACCTTCCGCATCGTCACGATGTCGGCGAGCCAGCGCTCTTTCTGGGCCAGCGTGCCGCGCGACATGATGGTGGTCGCGCCGAGCCCGATGCTGACGCCCATCGCGGTGACCAAACCCATGCAGACACCGGACAATTCGCTGATCAGCACCGCCATCAGCGACTCCTGGCCGCTGAACGGGCTTGCGCCGGAACGTTTCTCGCTCTTCTCCGGCGCGGGCGCTCCGGCGGCGAGTGCCTCCTCCTTGGCCCGCTGCTTGGCGAGCAGCTTCGCGACCGCCTCACCGCCCATCGCGTCGATACCGAAGTCCGCGAACAGCTTCCGGATGATCGGATACGGCAGCATCTCGCCGCTGTCGAGCGCGTCCAGGTGCGGGCGGACCTCCTTGTCGATGAAGGTGCGCACCGCGTCGCGGACCATCACATCGGTCTCGGACCATTCGAACATCGTCGTTCTCCTTTCTGGCGGCCCGGTCTCAGGGCAGCCGAGCGGCGATGTCGTCGATGAGCCAGGGGCCGTCGGTCTCGATCGTCTTCACGTCGTGCCAGCCCGCCAGCTCGGAGATGGCGCCGCCCTGCACCGCGAACACCTTGCCGGTGATCGGGCACTTGTCCGAAGCCAAGTATGCGACCAACGGGGAGATGTTGGCGGGGCTGAAGGCATCGAATCCGCCCGCTTCCTCGACGGCCTCGGCCTCGGCGGCCATCATCTCGCCCATGCCGGGCGTGGCGAGGGTGAGCCGGGTCCTGGCGATCGGCGCGATCGCATTCACCCGCACGCCGTAGCGGGCGAGTTCGTCGGCGGCGACCAGGGTCAGCGCGGCGATGCCCGCCTTGGCCGCGCCGTAGTTGGCCTGGCCCGCGTTCGGGACGGTGGTGCCCGACGCGGACGCCGTGTTGATCACGGCCGCGTTGGGTTGGTTGCCTGCCTTGCTCTGCTCTTTCCAGTAGGCCGCCGCGTGGTGCAGCACCGCGGCATGGCCCTTCAGGTGCACCGCGATCACGGCGTCCCACTGGGCTTCTTCCATGCCCGCGACGAACGCGTCGCGCAGGATGCCGGCGTTGTTGACCACGATGTCGAGCCCGCCCAGCTCGGACACCGCCTGCTGGACCAGGTTGCGCGCGCCCTCCCATGAGGCGATGTCGTCGGTGTTGGCGACCGCCTCGCCGCCCGCCGCGACGATCTCCTCGACCACCTGCTGAGCCGGGCCGGAATCGGTCCCCTCGCCCGCGTTGCTGCCGCCGAGGTCGTTGACGACGACGCGAGCGCCCTCGCTCGCGAACAGCAGCGCGTGCTCACGGCCGATCCCCCGGCCTCCGCCGGTGATGACCGCGACCTTTCCTGCCAATGCGCCCATGTGTGCGTCTCCTGTGCTGTGTCTCGCCCACCGGATGGGGCGAGGGTGTGATGTATGGGGTGCCGGCTCGCGCCGGACGAAAGAGCTGCCCGCGGCAGTCCGAGCCGCGGGCAGCTCGGCTCAGTCGGCGATCTCGGCGAGGCCGTCGCTCAGCACGACATCCGTGCCCCGCACCGTCTCGAAGGCGTAGGTGGTGACGCCGTCGCCCGCGCCCACCTTCCAGATCCGGGTCTCCAGGTCGTCGCCGGGGAAGACCATCTTGGCGAAGCGCACCGCGAAGCGGCGCAGCCGATGCACGTCGGAGCCCGCGGCCTCGGTGAGCACCGCCCACGACGCGAACGCCATGGTGCACAGACCGTGCGCGATGATGCCGGGCAGCCCGGCGTCCTTGGCGACCTGCTCGTCCAGGTGCAGCGGCACCGGATCGCCGGAAGCCGGTGCGTAGCGGAAGGTCTGATCGTCGTCCACGTGCTGTGCAACGACCGCGAACGGCTCGGTCGCCCGCAAGGACTCGTCTAACTTGTGCGCGGGCGCGGCCTGTCCGATGGTCTTGCCCGCGTCGATGTTGCGGAAGAACGCGGTCAGGTACTGCTCGTTGACCAGTTGCCCGTCCTCGTCGCGGCATTCGATCAGGATGGTGATCGTGCTGCCGTTGGACTTGCTCGCGTAGCCGACCGCCTTGGCGCGGGTGACCAGCCGGTCGCCGGGCCGGATGGCCCGGTGGAAGTGAAAGTCCTGCTCGCCGTGCACGACCCGGCCGAAAATGTCCATCGGCGCCACGTCGATCACCGGCATCATCATGGCCTCGAAGACCGGGACGATGCCGAACACCGGCGAGGCCACCTCGCCCGCGCGGTGCGCCGCGATGGGATCGTTGGTGGCCGCTGCGTATTCGGCGATCCGCTCCGCCGTCACGGCGAAACGTTCTTCGTCGCACCAGGTTTCCAGGCCCGCGTTGTCGAATTCGACGACGCGGGACACGGTGGGTTCCGCTGTCATCGTGACGCCCTACGCCGAGGCCAGCGCGTCGAGCTGCTCGAGCGACTTGTCCAGCTGCTTGATGCCGTCCTTCTCGACCGCCTTGCCGAGCGCGCCCTTGATCAGCGCGCCCTCGAAGTCACCGGACACCACGATGGTGCTGCCCGCGCCCTTGGGCTGGATATCGAAGGTGAATTCGGTCTTCACCCCGGCCATTCCGGTGCCCCCCAGGGTCAGCTTGTTCGGCGCCTCGACCGCTTTGATGGTCCATTCCAGCTTGTTCGCCATGCCGAGCATGACGATCTTGGCCACCAGCTTGGACCCCTCGGCCAAGGCGGTGGGCGGCTCCTCCATGAAGCGCTCGTGGATGGTGAACCACTTGTCCCAGGTCTGCGGATCGGAGACGACCGCCCACAGGGCTTCGGGGGTGGCGTTGACGTCCTTGGTGGCTTCGATGTGTCCCATTGATTTCTCCTGTCGGGTAAGGGTTTCGGCGATCAGCGGTCGGCGCGCTGGTACGCGGTCACAACCGCGGCGCCGCCGAGGCCGATGTTGTGCTGCAGTGCTGCGGTGACGCCATCGACCTGGCGTTTGCCTGCCGCGCCGCGCAGCTGCCAGGTGAGTTCGGAGCACTGCGCCAGACCGGTGGCGCCGAGCGGGTGCCCCTTGGAGATCAGGCCGCCGGAGGGATTGACGACCCACTTGCCGCCATAGGTGGTCTGGTCGGCGTCGATCAGCGCACCGGCCTCGCCGGGGCCGCACAGGCCGAGCGCCTCGTAGAGCAGCAGTTCGTTGGCCGAGAAGCAGTCATGCAGTTCGATGACCTGGAAGTCATCAGGACCGAGGCCAGCCTGCCGGTAGACCTGTTGCGCGGCTTGGACGTTCATGTCGTAGCCGATCAGGTTCTTCGCGGTGCCGTCGAAGGTGGAGGCGAAGTCGGTGGTCATGGCCTGGCCGACGATCTCGACGGCCTGCCCGGCGAGATCGTGCGAGTGCACGAAGTCCTCGCTCGCCAGGACGACCGCGCCGGAACCGTCGGAGGTCGGCGAGCACTGGAGCTTGGTCAGCGGGTCGTAGATCATCCGCGCGCCGAGGATGTCGTCGAGGGTGTACTCGTCCTGGAACTGGGAGTACGGGTTGTTCACCGAATGCTTGTGGTTCTTGTAGCCGATCTTGGCGAAGTGCTCGGCGGTGGTGCCGTACTCCTTCATGTGCTCGCGGCCCGCCGCGCCGAACATCCACGGCGCCACCGGGAAGAGCACCTCGGAGATCTCGGCGAGCGCCATGATGTGCTTCGCCATCGGCTGCTCACGGTCGTCCCAGGTGGAGCCGAGCGAGCCCGGCTGCATCTTCTCGAAGCCGAGCGCGAGCGTGCAGTCGGCGAGCCCGCCCCGGATCGCCTGCGCCGCGAGGTACAGCGCGGTCGAACCGGTCGAGCAGTTGTTGTTGACGTTGACGACCGGTATGCCGGTCATGCCCAGCTCGTAGACCGCGCGCTGGCCGGAGGTGGACTCGCCGTAGACATAACCGACGTAGGCCTGCTGCACCTCGCGGTAATCGATGCCCGCGTCGGCGAGCGCCTTGGTGCCCGATTCGCGGGCCATGTCCGGGTAGTCCCAGTCGGTGCCGTCCTCGTTCTTGCGGCGGCCCGGCTTCTCGAATTTCGTCATGCCGACGCCGACGACGTAGACCTTGTTCGCCATCGAACTCCTTACTTCGTGCCTGCGAGCGCCGCGACGGGTGCACCGGCGGCGCGGGCGGCGGACATCAGCGGCCGATCCGACCGGATCGGACTGAAACAAACATACAAAGCTGTATGTAACCACGCAAGAGTTATCCGATGCTCGGGGTTCGACTCGCCGAATATCCAGGTCAACGAGGCGTTGACAGACATACAACTAGTTGTGTATCCGAAACCACCGGTCGCTGATATGTCGGCGGAAATGGGTGATCACCCGGCAACCTGACAACAGCTCGGGACGAGAACACGCGCCCGTTCCAGCCCCGGCCAACGGCGGCGCGATTCGCCGCAATGCCTCGCCCGGCATCACCGGACAGACGGCCGTCCCCGACCCGCGGAAGCGCTGCCCATCATGGGGTTCTCAGCCCGTACAGCACGGGTTCGAGGCCCACGCCCACCGGCCGCGGTGGTCGCAGCGTTGGCCGCCAACGAGATTCGGCAGCACCGCCTCGGCGAGGGTCCGACGCCGGCGCACGCCAGGCGGTCGATATCCGGCGCGCCGGCGCCAGACCTGTTCGACGACAGCGCGATTCCGCATCCGAGCTATTCGACCGGACGCGATCGGCCGTCCTTCAGCGACGCCGCGATCGCGCGTCACTCGCTGCGCGGCATGAGACTCGCCACCGCGGCGGCGCGCAGATTGGCCGACGCGCGAGCCCAGCGCCTGCGGGCCCGATCGGTGTCGGGCTCGATGAAGTTCGAGATGAGAATCCCGCGCAGGGCGTCCATCGCGGTGTAGACGAAATCGCGAGCGTCCTTGCGGCGCATCTCGTCCGGGACGAAGCGGGCCACGGCCATCAGGACCGCGTTGTTGACGAACGGCTCGACCTTCTCCATGGCCGAGGCCAGCACCGGGTCGGTCCGGCCCGCGACCCACAGTTCGACGGTCGCGATGAACAGCGGGCCCTGGTGCAGCTCCCACAAGAAGTCCAGCGCCGCGGCGACCGGATCGGCGCCGCTCTCGACTTCGACCATCTCCCGCATCGCGGTCTCCGCGCGGCGCTGGGCCAAGTGGCTGATCGCGGCGACGACGAGATCGTTCTTGGATCCGAAGTGGTGCACCTGCGCCCCGCGCGTGACTCCCGCGCGCTCGGCCACCCGCGGTGTCGTGGTGCCGCCGTAGCCGTATTCGACCAGGCAATCGATGGTGGCGTCGAGCAGCCGGACGCGCATTTCGCTGCTGCGCTGCTCCTGGGTTCGGCGCTGCGGCTTGTCGGCGGCGGTCCTGGTCATTCCGGTGATTCTACACTTACATACAGATCTGCATGTTCTGATGTGCGCCTGGCGATCCACACGGTGACGACGAACAGCAGCGTACCGACCACCGCGAGACCCGCGCCGACTGCGGCGGGCGCGGTATAGCCGAGTCCCGCGGCGATGACGAGGCCGCCGAGCCAGGCGCCCGCCGCATTGGCGATGTTCAAGGCCGCGTGATTGAGTGCGGCGGCGAGGGTTTGCGCGTCGGCGGCGACGTCCATCAGGCGCGTCTGTAAACCGGGCGCGAGCGCAGCGCCGGTCGCGCCGACCAGGAACGCACAGAGCGCGGCGGTGAATGGATTCCGGGCGGCGACAACGAAAGCCGCGAGCACCACGGCCATCGCCACCGAAGCGAACAGGATCGCGCGGTCGACGCCGCGATCGGCGAGCACGCCGCCGACGATATTGCCCGCCACCATGCCGAGACCGAACAGCATCAGCACGACAGGCACCAAGCCGAGCGACATGCCTGCCACATCGGTCAGCGTGGTGGTGATGTAGGTGTAGACGGCGAACATGCCGCCGAAGCCGACCGCCCCGACCGCCAGGGTCAGCAGCACCTGTGAGCGACGCAGCGCGCCGAGTTCGGTCATCGGGTTGGTGGTTTTGATGCCGGTGAGTTCCGGCACGAATCGAACGAGCGCCGCGACCGTGATGATGCCGATCAACGCGACCACCACGAAGGCGTCCCGCCAGCCGAGGTGTTGGCCGAGCCAGGTGGCTGCGGGAACGCCGACGACGTTGGCGGCGCTCAGTCCCAGCATAACCGCGGCAACCGCTTTCGCGCGCCTGCCGGCTGGGGCGAGCGTCGCCGCCGCCAGCGAGGCGACGCCGAAGTAGGCGCCGTGCGGCAGACCGGAGACGAAGCGCGCGGCGACCAAGCTCTGAAAACTCGGCGCCACAACGGTGGCCGCGTTGCCAACGGTGAACGCGATCATCAAGGCGATGAGCAGGCGCTTGCGCGGAACCCGCGCGCAGAGCGCGGCCAGCGACGGCGCGCCGATCACCACGCCGAGCGCGTAGGCCGACACGGCGTGACCCGCGGTCGGCTCGGGGACATTCATGGCCTGCGCGATATCGGGCAGCAAACCCATGGTGACGAACTCGGTTGTGCCGATGCCGAAGCCGCCGAGGGCCAGTGCCAGCATCGCGGGGACATGCCAATCGGTCCGCTCCTTCTCGGGCGGGGCGGGCTGATCGGTTGCTACCTGGCTCGTCACGTCTTCATGTAACCGGCGCGGGGGCGGGATCGCTCCCCGAGCCGACGTGAGTTCGACCACCACCGGCCGCCCTATTCGTCCAGCTCACTCGACATCTCGACGACCGGGACGGTTCAGCCGATCGGCTCCGGGCGCGCGAAGGTTCGCCGGTACTCGGCGGGCGTCACGCCGATCACGGACGCGAAATGCCTGCGCAGGTTGGTCGCGGTCCCGAGGCCGGACAGTCGGCTGATCCGCTCGATATTGAAGTCGGTGGTCTCCAGCAGCGATTGAGCGTGCGCGAGGCGCTGATTGAGCAGCCACTGCATCGGGGTGGCTCCGGTGGAGCGGTGCAGGCGGCGATGGAAGGTGCGGGGACTCATGTTGGCTTTGGCCGCCAATGTCTCAACGGTCAGCGGCTCGTCGAGGTGCTCGACAGCCCACTGGAGCACCACGCCGAGGTCGTCCGCCGGGTGCGCGGGCACCGTCCGGTCGACGTACTGCGCCTGACCGCCGGACCGATGCGGCGGGATGACCATGCGGCGCGCCAGCTGATTGGCCACCGCGGCGCCCAGATCGCGCCGCACCAGATGCAGGCACAGGTCGACCGCCGCGGTCATGCCCGCGCTGGTGAGCACGTCGCCGTCGTCGACGTAGAGCACCGAGTCGTCGACCTCGATGCCGGGGAAGCGCTTCGCCAGCATTTCCGCGTGCACCCAGTGCGCGGCCACGCGCCGCCCCTCGACCAGGCCCGCCGCAGCCAGCGCGAAGGTGCCGTCGCAGAGCCCGACCATGCGCGCGCCCCCGCGATGCGCGGCCGCCAGCGCGTCGAGCAGTTCCGGTGGCAGTTCGCGTTCGGCCGTGACGCACTCGGCGGCCACCGAGGGAACTATCACCGTGTCGGCGGTGAGCAGATCGTCGAGGCCGTGCTCCGCGCGCAGGAAGGCGCCGAAGCCGATCGGCTGGGTCTGCGGCCGCGCGTCCACCGAGCACACCTTCAGCTCGTACCAGGGGTCGGCCAGATCCGGCTGCGGCGTGCCGAAAATCGAGGCGACGACGCCCAATTCGTACAGATCCCACGGGTGCAGCGCGCCGGGGGCGATGGCCATGGCGACGGTTCGACTCACGCGACCGAGTATGGCAGGAATAGTTCGATCGGCGTCAGTTCTGCCACTCACCGGTCGGCGGCCCTGGCGCGGAGACTGGTCGGCGGGCGCCCACCCGACAGAACGACACGACGGAGGAATCATGAGCAAGGCATCGGTCACCGTGCTTGGTCTCGGACGGATGGGCGCGGCGATCGCCGAGGTCTTCCTGCGCAACGGACACCCGACCACGGTGTGGAATCGCACCCCGGACAGGGCGATTCACCTGGACGAACTGGGCGCACGGCGCGCGGACAGTGTCGCGGACGCGGTCGCGGCGGGCGAACTGATCGTCACCGTGCTCGCCGACACCGCGGCGGCGGGGAAGCAACTGGTCCCGCTTGGCGCGGCGCTGAACGGACGCACGGTATTGAACGTCGCCACCGGCAGGCCCGACACCGCGCGAGAGCTGGCCGACCGGCTCGCCGAGCACGGCGCGCGCTTCATGGACGGCGGCGTCTTCGGTGTCCCGCAAACGGTTGGCACACCCGAGACGCTGCTCGTCTACAGCGGAACTGCCGAGGCCGAGGCCGAATTCGCCGAAGTGATAAGGGAACTGGGCGCGACGAAGTACGTGGGAGCCGACGCGGGCTCGGCGGCGCTGCACGACATGGCGGTGCTCGCCGGGATGTACGGGCTGTTCGGCGGGTTCTTCCAGGCGACGGCGATGGTGCACACCGAGCAGGTCTCCGCGGTCGAATTCACCGACGCGTTCCTTGCGCCCTGGTTGCGCTCACTGCTCGACATGCTGCCGACGCTGGCCGCCGAGATCGACTCGCGGGAGTTTCCGGTGAACTTCTCGGACCTCGCGGTCAACGCGACCGGGCTCGCCGACATCCGCGCCACCAGCCGAAACCAGGGCGTGCCAACGGATCTGCTCGATCCGTTGCAGCGGCTGTTCGACGCCGAGGTCGAACGCGGGCACGGTACCGCCAGCTTCACCAGGGCATTCGCCGGACTGATCGAAGCGCCGGCGCCTGCCGAGAGCTGAGCACACGGCGCTACGCCTGCGCCCTCCCGTGCCGGCGGCATCGAGTTCCGCGGCGGATGTTCCGGATACACGTCGGGCACCCGTTCCACCGCGAGGTGGGCGGGTGCCCGGTTCAACCTCCGGCGCTGGGATGTCCCAGCGCCGGTCGGGGTCGGACGGATCGCGGCCGGCCCCCGGTACGGACTCAGCGCAGCGCGCGAGCCAGATTCGCGTCGAGCGCGCCGAGGAACTCCTCGGTGGTCAGGTAACCCTGGTCGCCGCCGACGAGCAGCGCCAAATCCTTGGTCATCTGACCGCCCTCGACGGTCTTGATGACGACGTCCTCGAGGGTCTGCGCGAAGCCGATCACCTCGGGGGTGTTGTCCAGCTTGCCGCGGTGCTCGAGGCCGCGGGTCCAGGCGAAGATCGACGCGATCGGGTTGGTCGAGGTCGGCTTGCCCTGCTGGTGCTGGCGGTAGTGCCGGGTGACGGTGCCGTGCGCGGCCTCGGCCTCACAGGTCTTGCCGTCCGGGGTGAGCAGCACCGAGGTCATCAGACCCAGCGAACCGAAGCCCTGGGCCACGGTGTCGGACTGCACGTCGCCGTCGTAGTTCTTGCAGGCCCAGACGTAGCCGCCCTCCCACTTCATGGAGGAGGCGACCATGTCGTCGATGAGACGGTGCTCGTAGGTCAGGCCCGCCGCGTCGAACTGGCTCTTGAACTCGGTGTCGAAGATCTCCTGGAAGGTGTCCTTGAACATGCCGTCGTAGGCCTTCAGGATGGTGTTCTTCGTCGACATGTACACCGGGTAGTTCTGCTGCAGGCCGTAGTTGAACGACGCCCGCGCGAAATCCTCGATGGACTTCTTGAAGTTGTACATGCCCATGACGACGCCGCCGTCCTCCGGCATCTTCACGACCTCGTGCACGATCGGCTCGCTGCCGTCGTCCGGGGTGAAGGTGAGGGTGACGGTGCCGCCCTGGAAGACCTTGAAGTCGGTGGCGCGGTACTGGTCGCCGAAGGCGTGGCGGCCGATGATGATCGGCTTGGTCCAGCCGGGAACCAGTCGCGGAACGTTCGAGATGATGATCGGCGCGCGGAAGATGGTGCCGCCGAGGATGTTGCGGATGGTGCCGTTGGGCGAGCGCCACATCTTCTTGAGGCCGAACTCCTCGACCCTGGCCTCGTCCGGCGTGATGGTGGCGCACTTCACGCCGACGCCGTGCTGCTTGATCGCGTTGGCCGCGTCGATGGTGACCTGGTCGTCTGTCTTGTCCCGGTATTCGATGCCCAGGTCGTAGTACTCGAGGTTCACATCGAGGTACGGGTGGATCAGCTTGTCCTTGATGAACTGCCAGATGATCCGGGTCATCTCATCACCGTCGAGTTCGACGACGGTGCCTTCAACCTTGATCTTGGACATGGATCTTCGTGTCCTCCTAGGATGGTGCCCTTATTGCACGGCCAGGCGAACACGCTTGTGAGCGGACCCCAGCTGTTCAACAGACAACGTATATGTACCGCGTTGTTTGCGGGACGTGTGGTGCAAGCAAGACAAGCGTACTGCTGCCGACGATCTCACCGTGCGGGGAGGGCCCACTGTGCGGACGACGCGCCGAGTTACCGGCGAGTAGACCCATGTGACCCCAACCACTTTCTCCATGATGTCATCCCGGGGCGATCGATCGCTCCGACCTGGGCGGGAACCGGATGGCCGCCGGACGCGACACAGCCCGCGCACCGGATCTCCGAGGATCCGATGCGCGGGCTATACCCGGTCCGAATCAGACCGCGATCGGGATCCGAGCGCCTTCCTCCGCGTCCTCGGCGAAGTTCTCCGGTCCAGCCTTGATCATCGACGCGATCACCGGGATCGCCGCGAGGAAGAAGCCCGCGCCGACGTAGAACGCGACGTCGTAACTGTGAATGGCGGCGCGGGCAGCGAGGTCGCTTGCCGTCGGGTTGTCGGCGAAGTAGTCCTTCGCCGCCTGAACCGAGATCGTGGTGAGCAGCGCGGTGCCCACCGCGCCGCCGACCTGCTGGGCCGCGTTGAGCAACGCGCTGGCGACGCCGGCATCGGCCTCGTCCACCCGATGCAGCGCGACCGCCTGCATCCCGACGAACAGCGGTCCCATGCCGAGCGCGATCAGCAGCTGAGCGGGCAGCACGCCGGCCGCGTAGCTGTCGCCGTAGCTCAGCTGCGCGAGCCAGAGCAGGCCGAGCACGCCCATCGCGGCGCCCGCCACCATCAGCGGACGCGGTCCGACCTTCGGCAGCAGCGCGCTGGTGACGCCCGCGGAGATCGCGATGCCAGCGGGGAAGGGCAGGAACGCGACACCGGCCTTCAGCGGCGAGTAGCCGAGCGTGACCTGGAAGTAGAAGCTCAGGAACAGGAACATCGCGAACATCGCGATGGGGATGAGCAGCGCGGCGAGCAGCGCGCCGCCGCGGTTGGTCTCACCCGGAATGCGCAGCGGCAACAGCGGATTCGACGAACGACGCTCGATCGCGACGAACGCGATCAGCAGGGCGAGTCCGGCGGCGAGCAGCCCGAGGGTGCCGCCAGAGGTCCAGCCGTGCTCGGCGGCGCGGCTGAAGCCGTAAACGATGGCGATCAGGCCTGCCGTCACCGTGACGGCGCCGGGCACGTCGTAGCCGCCGGTCCGCGCAACGGGCACGTCCTTGATCACGAACGCGAGCGCGCCGACCAGCGCGACGATCGCGATCGGGGTGTTGACCAGCAGGGTCCACCGCCAGGACGCGTATTCGGTGAGCGCGCCGCCCGCGATCAGCCCGATGGCCGCGCCACCCGCCGAGATGCCCGCGAACACCGCGAAGGCGCGGGCCCGCTCCTTCGCTTCGGTGAACGTCACCGAAACCAGCGCGAGCGCGGCGGGTGCGAGCAGCGCGGCGAACGCGCCTTGCAATCCGCGGCCGGCGAAGAACTGGACGCCGTTCTGCGCCAGACCCGCGAGCGCCGACGCACCCGCGAAGCCGATCAGGCCGACCAGGAAGATCCGGCGGCGGCCGAGATAGTCGGCCAGCCGGCCGCCGAGCAGCAGCAGACCGCCGAAGATCAGCGTGTACGCGGTGAGGGCCCACTGTTTGTCGCCCTCGCTGATGCCCAGGTCGCGCTGCGCGAACGGCAGCGCGATCGTCACGATGGTCGCGTCGAGGACCACCATCAGCTGGGCTAGACCGATCACCCCCAATGCCAGCCAGCGTGCCGAGTCGCGCCGGCCGTCCGGCACGTGCACGGCTGTCGAAGTCTCGCTCACTTTGTCTCCTCAATCGTCCCGAAGTGGCGTGGCGCAATCCTGTCATTGCCCGACATTTGGCGTCAATAGAAAAATGTCGTAGTCAGACATTTGCCTGTATCTGACAGCAGAGATGGGACCTGGGTTACAGTGTGGAGATGCTCGAATCATCGACGCCGGCGAGCCAGGACACGGCCCGCAATGCGGCCGTGACCGGGGACGATGCCGCGCCTGCGAATCGTGGCTGCGCCGAAACCCCGGTGCGACAACGGCCGATCGGCCTGCGCGAACGCAAGAAGCAGCAGACGAGGATGCGGATCACCGACATCGCTCTCGAGCTCTGCGACGCCCAGGGCTTCGATGCGACGACGGTCGAGCAGATCGCGAACGCGGCCGATGTCTCGCCGCGCACCGTGAACCGCTACTTCGAGACGAAGGAGGACATCGTCCTCGCGCCCGTCCTCGATTTCGGCGAAATGGTTGCCGACAAGTTGCGAGAAGAGCCGTGCGGCGGCAACGAGCTGCGCGCGCTGTGCAATGCCTATCTGCGGGTGATCGATGACGCGGCAGCCGAGAACTCGCCGGCGTCGTTCCGCAGGTTTCAGCAGATGCAGCGGATCGCGCGCGACTGTCCTTCGGTCAACAGCCGCGCGCTGGAGTTCGCCGACAACAAATCCGACGCCATCACCGCGGTGCTTGCCGAGCGCCTCGGCACCACGCAGGGGGCGCTTCCCGTCCGGCTGCTCGTCTCTACCTGGCAGATGCTGTGTCATCTGGCGATGGACGCGCACAACGAACTGATCATGGACGGCGATCCGGCCGCCGCGGGACGCGCGACGCGGGCGACCCTGCTCGACGCGTACGCGGAGTTCATGCGGGTCTGCACCGAACCGCCTGCCGAATCACCGGAGTGAGATCGGCAACGGATTTCGGTCATTGACCGCCCGCCAGCTACCATGTCCGTCAGGTCATGAGTGCCAGCGCCAAGCCCCGGCTCGCTGGCCGGCAACCCTCCAGCAGCGGTGGGGTGCTCCGGGTGATGACCGGGCCCTCGAAAGTCGAGGGCAAGCGCGCTGTCAGGAGGTTCCCGGAAATGTGTTGTTGTGGATAGACCGCATCCCTGATCCGTTGGTTCCGGCGAATAACCTTTGTGGAGCATGACATGACCGACCCTGTCGCGGCCGATTTCGATCCTGCCCTGTGGTCCTTCGAGACCAAGCAGATCCATGCGGGCCAAGCGCCCGATCAGAGCACCGGCGCCCGCGCGTTGCCGATCTACCAGACCACCTCCTACGCCTTCCGCGACACCGATCACGCGGCCGCGCTGTTCGGGCTCGCCGAACCGGGCAACATCTACACCCGGATCATGAACCCGACCCAGGACGTGGTCGAGCAGCGCATCGCCGCCCTGGAAGGCGGCGTCGCGGCGCTGCTGCTGTCCTCGGGGCAGGCCGCCGAGACCTACGCGATCCTGAACCTGGCCGCCGCGGGCGACCACATCGTGTCGAGCCCGCACCTCTACGGCGGCACCTACAACCTCTTCCGCTACTCGCTGCCCAAGCTCGGGATCGAGGTCTCGTTCGTCGACGACCCGGACGATCTCGACCAGTGGCGCGCCGCCATCCGGCCCAACACCAAGGCGTTCTTCGGCGAGACCATCGCCAACCCGAGCAGCGCCGTGTTCGACATCCCCGGCATCGCCGAGGTCGCGCACGCCGCCGGTATCCCGCTCATCGTGGACAACACGGTCGCGACCCCGTACCTGATCCAGCCGCTCTCGCACGGCGCCGACATCGTGGTGCACTCGGCGACCAAGTACCTGGGCGGGCACGGCACGGCCGTCGCTGGCGTCATCGTGGACGGCGGCGCCTTCGACTGGACCGTTCGCGACGACAAGGGCGAGTCCCGCTTCCCCGGCTTCACCACCCCGGACCCCAGCTACCACGGCGCGGTCTTCGCCGATCTCGGCGCTCCCGCCTACGCACTGAAGGCCCGCGTGCAACTGCTGCGCGATCTGGGCGCGGCGGTCTCGCCGTTCAACGCCTTCCTCATCGCGCAGGGCATCGAGACGCTGAGCCTGCGCGTCGAACGCCACGTCGCCAACGCGCGAGCGGTCGCCGAATTCCTGGCGGAGCACCCCGCCGTCGAATCGGTCTTCTACGCCGGGCTGCCCGACTCGCCATGGCACGAACGGGCCAAGCGGCTGGCGCCGAAGGGTACCGGCGCGATCGTCTCCTTCGAGCTGCGCGGCGGCGTCGACGCGGGCAAGAAGTTCGTGGACGCATTGGTCCTGCACAGCCACGTGGCCAACATCGGGGATGTGCGTTCCCTCGTGATCCACCCGGCATCGACCACGCACTCTCAGCTGACGCCCGAGCAGCAACTGGCCTCCGGCGTCACCCCTGGACTGATTCGTCTCGCCGTCGGTATCGAGGGAATCGACGACATCCTCGCCGATCTGCGCGCCGGATTCACGGCGGCGACGACGTGACCGTGAGTACCGATCGGAGCCCCGCCCGCCCGGTGTCCGGGGGCGGCCTGCTGCCGCCGCCGGACGGCAGGCCGGGCGTGATCGCCATCGGGGACGTGCGGCTGGAAAGCGGCGCGGTGATCCCGGACGTGCACCTCGCGGTGCAGCGGTGGGGCGAACTCTCCCCCGCCCTGGACAATGTGGTGCTCGTCGAGCACGCTCTGACCGGTGACTCGCACGTCGTCGGCACCCCCGACGACGTGCACTCGCAGCCCGGCTGGTGGGAGGGCATGGTCGGGCCCGGCGCGCCGGTGGACACCGACGAATGGTGTGTCATCGCGACCAACGTGCTCGGCGGCTGTAAAGGCAGCACCGGCCCGTCCTCGACCGCGCCCGACGGCAGGCCGTGGGGCTCGCGTTTCCCGGAGATCTCCATCCGCGATCAGGTGACCGCCGAGGCCGCGCTGCTGGATCTGCTCGGCATCGAGCGGCTGGCCGCGGTGGTCGGCGGTTCGATGGGCGGCATGCGGGTGCTGGAATGGATGATCGGCGCGCCCGAGCGGGTGACCGCGGCGCTGGTGCTCGCCGTCGGCGCCCGCGCCACCGCCGACCAGATCGGCACCCAGACCATCCAGATCGCGGCCATCAAGGCCGATCCGGACTGGCGGGGCGGCGACTACCACGACACCGGCCGCGCGCCGATGACCGGCATGGGCATCGCCCGCCGCATCGCGCACCTGACCTACCGCACCGAGGGCGAACTCGACCACCGCTTCGAGAACCGGGCGCAGGGCTCGGAGGACCCGTGGAGCGGCGGCCGCTACGCGGTGCAGAGCTATCTGGACCACCAGGCCGAAAAGCTCTGTAAGCGTTTCGATCCCGCCACCTACGTGCTGCTCACCGAGGCGATGAACCGGCACGACGTCGGTCGCGGACGCGGCGGAATCGAAGCGGCGCTCGCCGCGACACCGGTGCCATGCGTGGTGGGCGGCGTCGACTCCGACCGCCTCTACCCGCTGCGCACCCAGCAGGAACTGGCCGACGCGCTACCCGGTTGCGATCGACTGGAAGTAGTGCATTCTCGCGACGGCCACGACGGATTCCTGACCGAGGCCGCGGCCGTTTCCAAGCTGCTCATCGAGACCATGCGCCTGGCGCGCGAGAACCGGTAGACCGGCCCGCGAGACAAGCTGGGACGCAACGATTTCGCGCGCGCTGTTCGGTCCCACACACGCCGCACATGGGCGGTGGGGCTGTAATGCCCTGTGGGATCAGCCGACGCCGAGGGTGTTGATGGTCGCGGCCAGGAAGACGATCGAGGAGCCGAGCAGGCTCAGCGCGCCGACGTCGAACGGCTTGCTGCGCACGGCGAGCAGGCCCACCCGCGTGGAAGGCAGGCACAGCCGGAAGGTCGCGGCCAGCAGCGTCGCACCGCCGAAGAACAGCGCGCCACGGCGCCAGCGATCCGAGGCCACGAACACCACCGCGACCAGAACGACCAGCATCACGGCCACCATCGGCAGGTGACAGCGCAGGAACTGCGCGGCACGGCTACCGCCTGCGTGTCGTCCGGACGTGTCGACATCGGTCACGGCACCGATTCTTGCAGACTTGCCCGCGCCACCCACACCGGCTCCGAAACACAGCCACCGCCCCGCGACCGCATCATCGAACGAGGCCGCCGAAGTGATGTACGACACAGTCCTTTCGCTGGCTTACTCGTCCCGCTTTTGCTGTGCCAGTATTCATGGCGCGAGAAGCGATCTTCGATGCCGCTGAGGCACGCTTCGATCCGGGGGAGGATAATTTGTCGACCAAGACTGATTTCGGCACCGTCGATGCCGAGTTCTATTTCATGGAAAAGTACATCAACGGGAACACCTCGATGGTGTGCCTACTGGAGCTCGAGCGTGAACCCGATTTCGAGCACCTGATCGGAAAACTGGCCGTCGTCAGCTCGATCACCGAAAGGCTGCGTCAGCGAATCAAGCCGACAGCGCTCGATCTGACCGTGCCGACCTGGATCACGACGGATGATTTCGATATCAGGCACCATGTGACGCGACGTGAACTACCGAACGGATCCGATTCGTCGACCATGATGCGCATCGTCGACGCCATCCAGAGTGCGGCATGGCCGGACGGTAGGCCTCCGTGGTCTTTCACCCTTTTGTGCGGGGCGGATATGCCGCCCATGTGTGTGATCAAAATGCACCATGCTTTGGCGGACGGCGCGACCATGGGCGCACTCTGGACCCTCGCGTTGTCGGCCGGCGCCGGGAGCGAGTGCGGCGCTAGCATCGAACATCGAGACCTTCCTTCTCCCGCCGGAGCCCCGGCTGGTTCGCTCATGGAAGCACCTGCGGCGACGTGCGCCCGGACTTCGCGCCGGGGCGGCGAACCCGGAATTCGGGAGCGAGCGCGCCGGGCCGTGCGGGCGTGGCAGGACTTTCGCGCACCGACTCCGACCACTCGCTCGCGCAGGTCCTACCTCGTCGACGTCGACGCTTCGCGCTTCCAAGAGCTGGCGCACCGCCACGGCGGCGGGGTGAACGACCTCTACTTGGCGCTGAGCGCCGACATCTGGGCGAGCTACGCGGTCGCCGTCACCGGCGCGGCACGCGGCGTGACGCATGTCGGCATGCCGGTGGACCTGCGGAGATCAAGCGTCCGCGAGCGTGGCGGACGAAACCTGGTCCACGTGGCGTCCGTGCCGGTCGACACCGCACGCCCTGCGCTCGACAACGTCGCGTCCATCAGCATCGACGCGACCTTGGCGCGCGAGATAGCTACGAGCGGGGCCCAGGCCCTCGATTTCGGCCCCCGCGTCTGGCCCGGCCGATTACGCGCGAGATGTGCGCACGGGCGATCGGCGCGCAACGCGGTGGCCGCGACCAATCTGGCCGCACCTCCGAGTATGGACGTCGGATCGGTTCCGGTGCGGTCCGCGTACGCCGTCGCACCCTGCATCGGAGCGGCCTTCGTGTTCGGGCTGATGCGATCTCGCGATCAGATACACATCGCGCTCAACACCGACGACACCCGAATCCCGCACTCGAATGCCGTCATCCAGAGTATCGATCGCGCTTTCGAGAAGATCGGTCTCGACGCCGCGGCATTTACCAGGCGAGACGTATAGCGGCCCTGCGCCAGGCAATATCTACCGCCGCCCGCCCACCACCGACCCGATGATTTTACGGAGTTCCCAGATATTCGATGCCCGGACCCATTTCCAAGAAGTGAGCGAGCGCGTCGGACGACTACCTGTTTCGGTGAACGTCACGTCATGCATCACCGCCTGCTAGGCGATTTTTGTCGTTACCGCCGGAGCAGTCTACCCATCGCTGTTCGCCGACTCGCTCCAGAAAGTTCCGACCCGGCGGCGCATACCGCGTATACCGGACATGGATAGACGGCAGCGAGACCGATGCGAAAACAATAGTCGGCAATTTCAGGAAACCGCCGTCGATATGCGAGTCATCCAGGCCCGTCCGCACACAATCCCCACCTCTTCCGCGGTTGTGGAAATATGCCTCGATCACACCTACACCCGCGGGGCAGTGGCGGAATCCGAGGAGGCAACCTCGATCGAGGGCGCATCGGTGGACCCGGCGGCCGGGCGGTGACGGCGCCTGATTGACTGATTCCGTGTTCCGCCTGATGTTTCACGAGCCGTGCATTCCACCGAACACCGGCAACGCGATCCGTCTGGTCGCCGGGACCGGTTGCGAGCTGCATCTGATCGAGCCGCTCGGCTTCGATCTCTCGGAATCCAAGCTGCGCCGCGCCGGACTGGACTACCACGATCTGGCCTCGGTGACCGTGCACCAGAGTCTGCCAGCGGCGTGGGAGGCGTTGCGCCCGGAGCGCGTCTATGCCTTCACCACCAAGGCGACGACCCGGTACACCGATGTCGCCTACCAGCCCGGCGACGTCCTGCTCTTCGGCACCGAGCCCACCGGCCTCCCCGATCACGTCCTGGACGACCCGCACGTCACCGCACACCTGCGCATCCCGATGCTGCCGGGCCGCCGCTCGATGAACCTGTCCAACGCCGCCGCCGTCACCGTCTATGAAGCGTGGCGTCAACTGGGCTTTTCCGGGGGGACCTGAGCGCGGCGCGGCTACCATTTACGCATGACCGAGCCGGACCGCAAGCAGCCGAATCTCCCGACCCACCTGACGTGGGAGGAGCTGGAGAAGCTACCTGCCGAGATCGCGTCGCAGATCGAGCTGTGGAACGGGCGGGTGGTCTGGCTGCGTCGCGGCCCCGGCGAACACCAGATATTCACCGGCCGAATGTGGGCAGCACTCGAACGCTGCGCACGCAAATACATGTCGTCGAATACCGAGCATTGCTTGCGCGCGAACCTCGAGACCAACGTCTTCTTCGGCAGGACCGGCAAGTCCGACTTCGTGACACCCGACTTCCTGGTCCATCGCTGCCTGGAACGGCCCTACCAGGATGTTCGCGCCGGTGATGTCCTGCTGGTCGGTGAAGTGCTGTCCCCGGGCAATGCTCAATCCGACATCGAGGCCAAGAAAGCGCGCTACGCGAGCGGCGGCATCCCCTGGTACTGGGAGATCACACTCGCCCGCGACGACAGCGCCATAGCCACCGTCCGGGTCTACGGACTCGAAACCGGATACGGACAGCTTCCCGAAGGAATTCGCCCGCTGCGCCCCTCCAACTATCTGCTGACCGGTGAATGGACCCGTGAGGACCTGGACGGTATCGAGTTCGATTTCCCGTTCCCGATCAGCATCCCGTGGACCGAACTCGAGTTCTGAGCGAGACGCTCACTCCCCGATTTCGAAGCGCTTGTGCCGGGACGTGGCGCCCGCGGTGAGGCGAACGGCGGTTTTGGGAACGTCGTAGTGGTCGGCCAGCAGTTCGATGGCGGCCTTGTTGGCCTTGCCCTCCACGGCGGGCGCGCGGACGTAGAGCTGGAGCGTCCCGTCGGGAAGGGCTTCCACGAGCGGGCCTTTACGGCTGTTCGGTTTTATGATCGCCCTGACCACTGTCGGTGGCATCGGGAGCTCCTGTCTGGGCGGCCACGGTCGTCGGCTGCGCGAGACCGGTGGGGGCGGAAGGGGTTCGGCGCTTGCGGCGCACGACGCGGACGAGGCCGAAGACCAGGCCGCCGATGATCGCGAGGAAGCCGAGCCAGGGAATCGCCTTGCCGATGAACACGATCGCGTCCTTCAGCCAGTCGACCAGGGAGTTCCAGCCCGCGACGACGCCGTCCCAGAAGTTGCTCGGTCCCTCGTCGGAATCCTTTGCGGTCGTGGTGATCTCGATGGTGAGCGTGGAAAGCGCGACCTGATCGTCGAGGAGACGTTTCTGCGCGGTGAGGCTGTCGAGTTCACCCTGGCGGCTGGACAGCGCCTGCTCGGCGGCGATGAGGTCGGCGGTGCTCGCGGCGCTGGTGATCAGCGCGCGCAGGCGGTCGACCGAGGCTTGCAGCGCCTTGATCCTGGCGTCGAGGTCCTCCCACTGCATGGTGACGTCGTCGCGGTTGACGCTCACCCTGGTGAGGGTGCCGATCCCGCCGAGACCGTTCACGAACGCGTCGGTCTTGTCCGCGGGCACCCGCACGGTCAGCGAGGCGCTGGGGTCGATGTCGTCAGTGCCGGGCTGTTCGGTGCGGCTGTCCAGCCTGCCGCCCGCCTCGCGCACCCGCTCGGCGACCCGTGCCGCGGCCGCGATCGGATCGCCCGCGGTGAGCGCGATGCTTCCGGTGACGACCTCCTTGCGGTCTACGGTGCCGGTGTCCTGCCCGCGGCCCTCGCCCGGCGCGGGCGCCTGCTCCTTGAACCCGGGCGGCGACACCGGCGCCGGCCCGGCCGTCACTGCCGTCGAACCCCCCGACCCGGCATTCTTGTCGGCGCCGCAGCCGACGAGCAGCGCCAACCCGAGCAGACCGACGCACAGCACAGCAAGCTTCCGCATGCTCGCAGCGTAACCGTCACGGTGCACCCGGTCACCGAACTCGTTCGCCGCGTTCATGAGCCGGATGGGCGTGGATCCGGTCACCGGAAGTCGCGTGACTTCCCCTCGATCCGGAGTGTCAGAGGTCCGCGGGCAGGATTCGGAAGGTGTCCACGCCTGGCGTCAGCGGCTCGATCGCCCGGAAGTCGCGCTGGTCCAACGTGAATATGCAATCCGTCCGATACTTGTCGGCGAGTGCGACGCCGACAGCGTCCGCCAAGTCGAGCCGGAGACCCTCGTATTTGGCGCGAATCGACTGCGCGGCCGCAAGATCGACGTGCTTCAACTCCGCGAGCTTGTAGCGCCCGTCGATCAGACGTCCCAGCAGAGCATCGGTGACCTGCATCGCCGCCTCGAATCCGAGGTCGCGGTGGACGAGGTGATCCAGTTCGGTCATGACCAGTGGCGAAATCACCAACGTCTCGGTTTCCATCACCAGGAGCGCTTGCTCATGCTCCACCTGGTCCTGATCGAAAGCCGCGAAGAGGGCTGAAGTATCGGCGACGATGATCACCGCCGCGCCGCCCGCGACTTGATGTGGTCGTAGACCGCGTCGTCCATCTCGTCCGCACTACGCGATCGACCACTGCGAAAGACCGGCAGCGGTCGATCATCCTTGGGCCTGTCCGATGAGTCGAGCAGCATGGTGATCCCCCGTCGAATGAGTTCCGCCTTGCTCACCCCCGTCGCGGCGGCTTCGGCGTCGAGCCGGACCTCCAGATCTTCGGGGAGGTACACGGTCGTCTTGATCATGCCATATAGGGTACCACCCGCGAAATGCGCCGCAGCGTGTGCGGCGCCGGCTGGCCGGCGCCCGATTCACGTGGACACGCTCACCGGAAGTCGCGTGACTTCCCCTCGATCCGGAGATGCAATCGCTGAAGATGTTCCGCTACGACGCTCACCGCTCCCTCCGCGTTCTGCACCCGGCCGCGGATGAGCAGGGCGGTGGCGCTCTGGGCCAAGCGGCGATGGCGGGTCCACAGACCCACCGAGCAGACCACGTTCACCATGCCGGTCTCGTCCTCCAGGTTGAGGAAGGTGACGCCTTCGGCGGTGGCGGGGCGCTGGCGGTGGGTGACCGCGCCGCCGACCAGTACGCGGGAACCGTCGGGGACGGCGAGCAGTCCGGCTGCGGGGACGGCGCCGAGCGCGTCGAGCTGGGGGCGCAGGAATTCGGTCGGGTAGCGGCCTGGCGATATCCCGGTGGCCCACACGTCGGCGGCGGCGAGTTCCAGATCGCTCATGCCGGGCAGGGCGGGCGCTGTGGTCGCCGCCCCGGTGCCGGGCAACCGATCCGCGCGTTCCCCCGCCGCGGCGCCCGCCGCCCACAGCGCCTCGCGCCTGCTGACGCCGAGACTGCCGAGCGCACCGGCGGTCGCCAGCGATTCGGCTTGGGCGACGGTGAGCGGCACCCGCCCGGTCAGATCGAGAAACGAAGTGTACGGACCACTTTCGCGGCGAGCGGCGACGATGCGCTCGGCAACCTCCGTGCCGAGATGACGGACCGCGGCCAGCCCGAGCCTGACCTCGTCGCCCGTCGCCTCCAGGGTGGCATCGGCGAGACTGGCGTTGATGTCAGGGCCGTGCACCGCGACCCCGTGCCTGCGCGCGTCTGCGACCAAGGATTGCGGGGAATAGAAGCCCATCGGCTGGGCGCGCAGCAATCCGGCGCAGAACGCGGCCGGATAGTGCAGCTTGAACCACGCCGAGTAGAACACCAGCGCGGCGAAACTCTGCGAATGGCTCTCGGGGAAGCCGAAATTCGCGAAGGCGTAGAGCTTCTCGTAGATGCGGTCGGCGACCTCACCGGTGATGCCGTGCAGCTCGCGCATGCCCTGGTAAAGACGGGCCTTGATCCGTTCCATGCGTTCCGGCGAACGTTTGGAACCCATCGCGCGGCGCAGCTGATCGGCTTCGGCGGCGGTGAAACCGGCGACGTCGACCGCCATCTGCATCAGCTGTTCCTGGAACAGCGGCACGCCGAGGGTGCGGCCGAGCGAATTCTCCAGCGCCGGATGGTCGTAGTCCCACTTCTCCCGCTCGTTGCGGCGGCGGATGTAGGGGTGCACCGAGCCGCCCTGGATCGGGCCTGGACGGATCAGCGCGACCTGCACCACCAGGTCGTAGAAATCACGCGGCTTCAGCCGGGGCAAGGTGGCCATCTGCGCCCGCGACTCCACCTGGAAGACGCCGACCGAGTCGGCGCGCGAAAGCATTTCGTAGACGGCGGCTTCCTTCAGGTCGAGCTTGTGCAGTTCCACCTCGACGCGCTTGTGCTCGCGCACCAGATCGATCATGTAGTGCAGCGCGGAGAGCATGCCGAGCCCGAGCATGTCGAACTTCACCAGCCCGACCGCGGCGCAATCGTCCTTGTCCCATTGCAATACGCTGCGGCCCGCCATCCGCGCCCACTCCACCGGGCACACATCGGCGATGGGACGGTCGCAGATCACCATGCCGCCGGAGTGGATACCGAGATGCCTCGGCAGACCCTCGATGTCGGCGGCCAAATGCAGGACCTCCTCGGGGATATCGGTGCCGGTCTCGGCCCCGACGCCCGTCCAGCGGCTCACCTGCTTGCTCCACGCGTCCTGCTGTCCGGGCGAAAAGCCCAGCGCGCGTGCGGCATCGCGCACCGCGGACTTGCCGCGATAGGTGATCACATTGGCCACCTGGGCGGCGTACTCACGGCCGTACTTGGCGTAGACGTGCTGGATCGCCTCCTCCCGGCGATCGGATTCGATGTCAACGTCGATATCGGGCGGCCCGTCGCGTTCCGGCGAGAGGAAGCGTTCGAACAGCAGCTGATTGGCTACCGGATCGACATTGGTGATGCCGATGGCGTAGCAGACCGCGGAGTTGGCCGCCGAACCCCGGCCCTGGCACAGGATGTCGTTGTCCGCGCAGAAGCTGACGATATCGTGCACCACCAGGAAATAGCCGGGGAAGCCGAGCTGCTCGATCACCTCGAGCTCGTGTTCGATCTGGCGGTAGGCCGCCGGGTTCTCCCGCGGCGAGCCGTAGCGGCGGGCCGCGCCGCTGAGCGCGAGTTCGCGCAGCCAAGTGTTCTCGTCGTGGCCGTCCGGCACGTCGAAGGGCGGCAGCTGCGGCGCGATGAGGCGCAGGTCGAAGGCGCACTCGCGAGCCAGCGCCGCGGCATTGGCCACCGCGTCGGGGCAGGCCGCGAACAGCCGCGCCATCTCCGCGCCAGAGCGCAGGTGCGCGCCGCCGGTTGGCGCCAGCCAGCCCGCGATGTCGTCCAGGCTCTGCCTGGCCCGGATGGCGGCCAGCGCCATGGCGCGGCGGCGTTGCGCAGGAGCGGCGAAATGCGCTCCGGTGGTGGCGATCACGGGAAGACCGAGCCGGTCGGCCAGGTCGATCAGGTGGGCGTTGCGCTCGTCGTCCTCCGGGACGCCGTGGTGGGTGAGTTCGACGCCGACCCGTTCGGCGCCGAAGCGTTCGGCGAGTTCGCGCAGCGCGGCCTCGGCTCGCGCCAGGCGGGTGTCGCCCGCGCGTAGGTCCTCGGCGAGTGCTCGGCGGAGATGACCTTTGCGGCAGCCGGTCAGTATGTGCCAGTGCCCGCCCGCCGCCGCGGTGAGGACGTCGAGGTCGTAGCGGAGGATGCCCTTCTCCCCTGCGGCCAGGTGGGCGGCGGCGATCTCACGGGAGAGTCGCCGATAGCCCTCCTGGCCGCGGGCAAGCACGAGCAGGTGCGGTCCGGCCGGGTCAGGCGCGCCCGTGCGCGGCGCCGAGTCCGGCGCGTCGGCATGCGTGGCGGCTTTCGCCGCGCGCCGCCGCGCGTCCGGCGGACCCAGCGAAAGCTCCGCGCCGAAGACCGTCGCCATCCCCCATTCCTTGGCCGCCTCGGCGAAGCGCACGGTTCCGTAGAAGCCGTCGTGATCGGTGAGCGCGATCGCCTCCAGCCCCAGCCGCACTGCCTCCTCCACCAGCTCTTCGGGCTGACTGGCGCCGTCCAGGAAGCTGTAGGCCGAGTGCGCGTGCAGTTCCGCGTACGGCACCGCCGCGCCGCAGGGGCGCATCGGCTCGGCCACGTACGGCTCGCGCTTGCGCGACCACGCCGGGCTGTCGCCGCCGTCGCCCGGGTACATGGCGTCGGGGCTGGTCCGGCCGGGTCGTCCGGAGAGCACCCGCTCCAGTTCCGCCCAGGTCGGGGGGCCGTTGCTCCAACCCATGACGTATCACCTCCATCGTCGAACATACATTCGATAAAGGAGGGACGCGCACGGGCATACCCAACGGATACCGAGTCGCAACAGACGGACGGCGAACCCCTCATCGATCCGCCGCCCGTCCGCGCCCCGGACGATCAGCCCTCGCGAACGCGTTCGGTGGAGCCTGCCGCCACCGCGGCGTCCACCCGGTCGAGCCCGTCGCGAATCATCTCGCCGTAAGCGTCGTCGGCCAGGATCCGCAAGTGGCCGCGAGCGATAGCCAATTGCATTCGCGCGCCGTCGAAATCGCCGAGCCTGCGGTGGCTGTCGGCCAGATTCAGGTACAGCGAGGGCAGGAAGCAGCGCAGGCCCTCGTCCAGCGGGATGCCCGGACCGAACACCGCGGCGAGCGCGCGCTGATCCCAGCTCAGCGCGTCCTCGTCCTTTTCCTGTAGGACGGCTAGATGATGCGCGATCACGCAGCGCTGCAAGGGATCACCGGACGGGCCCAATTCCGCCCACAGCGCGCCGAGCGCACGCCGCGCCGCTTCCGGGTTTCCGCTGCCGAGCCGCACCGCGGCAAAGATGTCCGCCATCCGATCGTCCGCCATGCGCACGAGTATCGCACATATGTTCGATCTATTCGACGTTCCTTCGAACACGTCCTCGCGCGTGACGAGCGCCACTTGGCGGGTAAACTTACTTCAGAGTAAGTTCGTGCCGACCCTGGCCGTCTCCGTTGACGCGACAAAGGAGCAATCCCGATGACCCAAGCTTCCGCCGACGACGCCGGTGCGCGCGGGCAGATCCGACACAACCGCCGCAACCGGGACCTGACCGGCAGGCACGTTCTCATCACCGGCGCCTCCTCCGGCATCGGCCGGGCCGCCGCGGTGGCCGTGGCCGCCAAGGGCGCCACCGTGTTCCTGCTGGCCCGCCGCGGCGACGAGCTCGCGACCGTGGTCGAGGAGATCCGCGCCGCGGGCGGCTCGGCGTACGGATATCAGTGCGACGTCACCGATTCCGATTCCGTCGACCACACGGTCAAGACCATCCTCGACGAGCACGGCCACGTCGACATGCTGGTGAACAACGCGGGCCGCTCCATCCGCCGCGCCATCCACCGCTCCACCGACCGCCTGCACGACTTCGAGCGCACCATGGCGGTCAACTACTTCGGCGCGCTACGCATGACGCTCGCCCTGCTGCCCCAGATGCGCGAACGCAAGTTCGGCCACGTCGTCCAGATCAGCAGCGCGGGCGTGCAGGTCGCGACCCCCCGATTCGCCGCGTACCTGGCCAGCAAGGCGGCGCTGGACAAGTTCACCGAGGTGGCCGCCGTGGAGACCATGGCCGACGACGTCACCTTCACCACCATCCACATGCCGCTGGTGCGCACGCCGATGATCACACCGAGCGGCGACCAGGGCCCGTCGGAATCGCCCGAATGGGCGGCGGCCACGATCGTGCGCGCGCTCACCGAGCGCCCCAAGCGCATCGATGTCCCGATCGGCACCTTCGCCGAGTACGGCGCGCTACTGACGCCCAAGCTCCGCGACCGTATCCTGCACCGCTACTACCGCGCGCTGCCGGACTCTCCCGCCGCCAAGGGCGAGGTCACCGACACCGAGGACGACGCGGAACCCGTTGCCACGTCACCGGAACCGCGGCAGTCGTCGACCGCGCGCCGAGCCACCGGCGCCGTGCTGCGCCGCGCCGCGCGCTGGGTCCCCGGCACCCACTGGTGACGAGGGACTACCCCAGCACCAAGCGCGGCTCCGGCAGATACGACCGCGCCTGCGAGCGCACGCCGTGCCACATCGCCAGGCCGATGGCGGGCGTGTTCGAGGCGATGTGCAGCTGCCGGTTCCCCAGATCCACCACCGCGGGCGTCACCACCGAGCCGAAGCTCATCGGCCGATTACGCAGCGCCTGCACCGCCGCGGGATGTACGCGTTCGGACACCAGCGCGGCCACGCCCATCGCGCCGCCCTTCACCCCGAACACGCTCCTCCTGCGCTGGTTCTTGGCGAAACCGTTCACCTGGCGCGGAAAGTCGTCCACGGCGGCCGGGGAGATCTCCTCCAGGGTGGCGACGCAGAGCACGAGATCGATCGGGTTGAGCGCGGTCGCGATCACCGCGGTGACGCCGACCATGCTCATCAGCGGACCGACCATGTGCTGCGCGATCTGCATGCGGCCGACGGTCATGTGGTGCGTCACCGCGGCGAGATACGCCTTGACCGCAGGGGTGCTGCCGGGCAATTCGAGATTCGGCGGAGCGGGGTAGCCAGGAGGTGGTGGAGCGGCATGCGGCGGATAGCCGGGCAGCGCGGGGGCCTGCGGAGGCGGGGCAGGGCATCCGGGCAGCGGAACCGCGTGCCCGTGCGGCGGTGGAGCCGGATGGCCGTGCGGCGGAACGGGATATCCACCGGGCGGCGGGGCAGGAGGCCCGCCGTAGGGTTGCGGCGGATATCCCGGCACGCCGTGCGGTGGGCCGGGCGGGTACCCCGGCATCTGCGATCCCCACGGCGGTGTCGTCATCTCGTCCCTCCCTCGACCGGCGCGATTCCGCCGGACATTACCTGCTTCGCACCGCACCCGACCGCGCCGGTATCCGAAGCCGCACCTCGGCGGACCAACGGACCCGGGAAGCGACTCGGCACCGAACTGTCGCAAATTGCCATGGCACAAGCACTTACGTCTGCGAATCGACGTGTGGCCACCGGTTGCGAAGGGGACGCCGACAGCGTCGTACGGGGCTGGATGCGTCGCAAGCGCGTTGACGCGCAAGATATTCGGGCCGCGAACGGTGTCGCGTCGGCAAGCGACGACAGATAGCGGCGAGGAAGGCGGCAGCCCCAGGAGATCAGGGCAGCGGCTGGATGGGGTCGGCGACGAGAGCGGTGACCGGTTTCGGAGCCGCGCCGCAGCTGGCCTGACGCGGGGCGTAGGCGACCGTCCGCGCGGTGACCCGCCAGCTCCTGCCATCCCGGTGGGTGACGAGCGCGTCGCCCGCATACGTGGGATCGGTTGCCGACGAGGCATTTTCGTTCTCGGATCGGACTGTGAGGTCGTCGAGTCCCGCCGCGATCTCGGCACGCACCGCGAGTTCGGCGACCTGTTCGACGGGCTTGTGTCCGCTGCGGCCGCGCAGGCCGGCGAGCGCCACCTCGCCGCGGCGCACGGCG
>NZ_BDCF01000021.1 GCF_001613365.1 Nocardia xishanensis NBRC 101358 | reverse complement strand
GGGCTGCGGCGGGTACTGACGCTGACCCGGATGCGGCGCGGCACCGGGCTGCTGCGGCGGCACGGGCGGGCGGCCGACGGGTCCACGCTGGGCGGGCATCGGGCCGGATTGTCCGGGCAACGGTCCGCGCTGAACGGGCATCGGCCCCGACGGCGGCGCCATCCGCCCGCCTTGCGGCGGCCCTGAGGGGCGGCTGACCCGAGGAATTCTCGGATACTCGCCGTAGGGGTCCCGGTGCGTCATGCCGGGATCCTCCTGCGGTTCGCTCTGCGGCCGGACCCGCTCCCAAGGCGCGGCGGGTGCCCGGCGAGCGGGCGGCCCGTCAGGTCGTTCATCAGGTCGAGACCGATGAGCGGATAAATCATCGTCGCTCATCATGCCTCCTGTGTCGTACCGGACCTGCGCATCCGGCATGCCCGATCGGCGTTTCGCCCATCGAGCCTTCCCCGCCGTGCTCGTCGACGCGCCCGCGCCGGAGCGGGCACGACGATGTTCCGATTGTCCCGCACGGTGAGGGCATCCGATCGATCATCCCTCATCGTGTCCGTGTTCCTGTTCGCGTAGTACTCGCTTGCGCGCACGCCGGTACCTATTGACCCGACGCCTGATGCCGGGGTCGAAACCCTCGTCGGCGGGATCGGGCTCGCCACGGAAGCGCCGCCAGAGCCGGCGCCCGGCCAACAGGAACAGCAGAAGTCCGGCGCATCCCGTAATTATGGCCAAGGCCTGGCCGTAGGCGTTCGAACGCACCGAGACCGAGGTGGCGTTGCCGAGCGCGACGCCGTCGGGAGAGGTGAGGGAAATCGGAATCACCAGGTTGCGGCTGTCGCTGACCTCGGTCGGAATCTGGAACGACCGCGTGCCCTTCGGCGGAAGCTGCTGTTCGCCGATGTCGGTGATGTTCGTCTCGGCGGGCGCCTCGATACGGAACCTGATGCGGATGGCGACGGGCAGATCGTTGCGCGCGACAAGCAGCAGCGGGCTCTGCTCGGAAGCCAGCGTGTACACGCCGCCCGGCGGAAGCACCGTCACCGACCGGTACAGGTTGTCCATCGTGCGCGTCGTCTGATCCAGCCGTCGCTGCGCGAAGGTGTCCGGCTGGGTGGCGTTGCCGGTGCGGCGATCGGACAGGGAGAGAACCCGAAGCAGGTCGTCGCGCAGTGGCGTGAGGAACTGGCGCGGCGTCGGCTCGATCTCCGGCGCGTCCACCAGTGCCCGCATCAGTTCGGTGATCCGGTGGCCCTGGTCGCGAGTCGGCGACACGAACCGCGCGGGCACCGCGTCCTGCGCCGCCTGCGGGAGATAGTCGAGCTCGTGCGGTTGCGCGTCCGGCGGTTGCGCGAGCAGATCAGGGAACGAGCGCGGCGTCGCGAGGTTGTTCCTGATCAGCAGCTCCAGCTGCCCGAGCAGGGCGCCGGCCTCGTCCCGGTTGGCGCCCCATTGCTGCGGCGGCACCAGCAGCAGCGAGCGCGGCTTGCCCGGTTCTGGGTGCAGCGCGCTCCACGAGATCGCGCCGAGCGCGTCCTGGAGGCGGGCGGCGCGCGAGTCGTTGGTGACTTCGTAACGCACCTGGTCCGGCGTGAACGACGGCGTCGGCGGATTCGAACCCACCGCGGCGAGCGCCGTCGCGGACCAGATGTCGAAGGTCGCCGCGTGCAGTGCCGGGTCGGGCTGCGCGCCGGGCGGTGCGCCCGGTTCGGTGGCCTGGGGTGACTGCTCCGGCGCCGGATGCGCGGTGACGTCGGGCAGCCGGACCATTTCGGGCGCGGCGGACTCGGAAACATCCGGCTCGGCGCTCGTGGACCGACCGTTGCTGAAATCCGCCGAGCCCGCTTCGCCGACCGGCGCCGCGGCCGTGCCTGCCAGTACAGCGGTTCCGAAACCGTGGCTGCGCAACAACTTTCCGCCGCTGGTGTCGATGCTGCCGGAATCAGGCAGGCTGACACCGCGCAGCGAGCGGGTCGCCAGGATCGAATCGACGATCTCAGCGGGCGCGTGCAACGCGCGCGCCGAGAGCTCGGCATCGTTCACCGCCGCCAGCGCGGTCACGTCCACCTGGGCGAACGGCAACGCCACCGTGCACATCGACGAGGCGAGCGCGCGCAACCGGTCGAGCCAGGTCTGCGCGTGCTCGGAGCCGGTGCCGTCGCGGGTCGCGCCGTCCGGATCCGACGGGCTGGCGAGCACGCGGTAACCCCTGGTCATCGCCTGCACGGTGAGCAGCAGATCCGGGTCGACGGCGACGCACACCGCCGAGCTCAGTCCGCGGTCCCTGCTCGCTCCTGAACCGAGCGCCGACTCCAGCGCACCGAGCAGCTGCTCCAGCCGACCGCCTTTGCCGAGCGAGGCCGCCAGCTCGTCGTCGATCAGCTCGACCTTTCCGTTCACCGAACCGGGCGCGCCCGCCACCATCCGCGGCCGGTCGGCCAGCGGCCACAGCAGCGTGGTCGCCACCGGGGCATCGGTCGGCGCGGGCACCGGCTGCGGGGCGTCCGGCCCCGCGGCGGGCAGGCCGAGCACCGGCAACAGGAACCGGGCGTCGTCGAGCCGAGCCTGGCTGCCGTACGCGGGCTCGCCGTTGACGTTCAACAGCAGCGGATACACGCCGGGCTCGGTGATCTGCAACGACGCGTCGTCGCCCGACCGCAGCGGGATGCTCAACGTGAACTGCTTGCGCTGCCCTGGACTGAGCCGTTCGGCCACGTCCTCGAACGGACCGGTGAGCTCGTAGTTGACCTGGTCGAGCCGCAACGCCGAGCGCAACCCGCTCGGCGCCGACACCGCGGCCGCCCGTTGGATACGGACGCTGACGTCGTCGACGACGCGATCGCCGATGTTGGTCACCGTGCCCGACACCGTGATCAGCGAATCACTGGTCGTGGTCACCGCCGACGGCGTCACCGAATCCAGCGACAGTTTCAGGAATTTGGGCGTCGTGGAATTGTTCGACCCGTTCGGCTGCGCACCGGACGGGGCGGCGAGCAGCACCGGCACGGCCGTCATCGAACCGACCAGGGTCAGGACCGCCACGATGATCCGGAACAGGCCCACCCGTCGCCCGGCCACCACCCCCCACGGAATCGCTGCGCGATGCCGAAAAGTCTGGGTCATCGCTTGCCGGTCTCCATCCGGTCGATCAACCGGTTCGCCACCTCGGCCAGTCTGCGCTCGTCGGCGTAGGCCAGACGAGAATCCAGTTCCGTCAACGGAACCCACGCCACCTGGGTGACCTCCACGTCGGCGTCGGACAACTCGCCGCCGACGGAACGCAAAAGATAATGATGCACGGTCTTGTGTACCCGGCGGCCCTCGGTGACGAACCAGTAATCGATACTGCCCAACTCGGCCACCACCACGCCGTGAATGCCGGTCTCCTCGGCCACCTCACGGATCGCGGTTTGCTCCGCCGTCTCGCCTTCCTCGATATGACCCTTCGGCAACGACCACAGCAACCTGCCACGTCGATCGGTGCGACCGATCAAGGCAGCGCTGCGTTTATCGCTCGGTCCGTCAAGACCGTCCACGACCAATCCCCCCGCCGAAGTCTCCCTGACCGTACGCATGCGCGGTTTCGCCGCATTGGCCGCCGAACCGCGGCGCCGAGGCTGGCGGCGTCGACTGTTCGCGCGATCGGCCGGAGACACCAAGCAATCCTACTGTGCCGGATTTGCCGCGCTGGCGCGCGGCGTGTTCGCGGCCCCTTATGTCTCGCTGCCCAGCGACCAAGACTCGCGACTTCGTCGCATACGTCTCGGCCGCTGGGCAGCGAGACGGCCGCGAACGGGCTCGTCGGGCTCGCCCCTGGGTGGTCGGGAATGTGGGAATCGTGAGTTCATTTCCGGAGTGGTTGTGACCATCGGTTTGTCAGGTGCGATGGATCTCACCATTCGCTCGATGCCGGCGTTCGGGTGCGTGCCGGATATTTCACTCTCCCGGCTCGGTAAGCTGCTGCTTCGTGGTTTCGCCCAAGTCCGAGGATGCCCAAGTGACCGATCCAGCTCCGTTGCCTTCCGAGGAGCGGCGTACCAGGTTGCTGGCTGCGGCGGCGGTCACCCTCGGCGGGCTCGCCGACGTGCTCACGCCACTCGGCGAAATGTTCGCTGCGCGCGGACACGAGCTGTATCTGGTCGGCGGCAGTGTGCGCGACGCCGTGCTCGGGCGGCTCGGCACGGATCTCGACTTCACCACCAGCGCGCGGCCCGAACAAGTGCAGGAACTGATGCGCGGGTGGGCCGACCACCTGTGGGATACCGGCGGCCTGGCGTTCGGCACGGTCAGCGCGGCCAAGGCCGATCAGCAGCTGGAGATCACCACCTTCCGCAGCGACTCCTACGACCGGGTCTCGCGCAATCCGGAGATCACCTTCGGCGACACACTCGAAGGCGACCTGGTGCGCCGCGACTTCACCGTCAACGCGATGGCCGTGAAGATCGCCGCGGACGGTTCGCTCGAGTTCGTCGATCCGCTCCGCGGCATGGACGCGCTGCTGGCCGGCGTGCTGGATACGCCTGCGACGCCGGAGGATTCGTTCCACGACGATCCGCTGCGCATGCTGCGCGCCGCCCGCTTCGTCTCCCAGCTCGGCTTCGAACTGGCGCCACGGGTACGCACGGCCATCGAGGCGATGGCGGGCGAGATCGATCGCATCACCGCCGAGCGAGTGCGCACCGAACTCGACAAGCTCATCGCAGGCGCGCATCCGATCGACGGCATCAACATCATGTGTGAGAGCGGTCTGGCCCAGCAGGTGCTGCCCGAGGTGCCCGCCATGAAGCTGGAGATCGACGAGCACCACCAGCACAAGGACGTGTACTGGCACTCGCTCACCGTGCTTCAGCAGGCAATCGACCTGGAGGACGGTGACCCGGACCTGGTGCTGCGCTGGGCGGCGCTGCTGCACGACATCGGCAAGCCCGACACCAAGCGCAACGAGCCGGGCGGCGGAGTCAGCTTCCACCATCACGAGGTGGTCGGCGCCAAGATGGTGCGCAAGCGGATGCGCGCGCTGAAGTATCCGAAGCAGTTCACCGAGGAAGTGGCCAGGCTGGTCTTCCTGCACCTGCGTTTCCACGGCTACGGCAAAGGGCAGTGGACCGATTCCGCGGTGCGCCGCTACGTCACCGACGCCGACGAGCTGCTGCCCCGGCTGCACAAGCTGGTTCGCGCGGACTGCACCACCCGTAACAAGCGTCGCGCCGCTGCCCTGCAGGCCACCTACGACGAGCTGGAGACGCGCATCGAGCGGATCCAGCAGCAGGAGGATCTGGCCAAGGTCCGCCCGGATCTGGACGGCAACGCCATCATGGAGCTGCTCGGCCTGCCGCCCGGCCCCGAGGTCGGCAAGGCGTGGCGTTTCCTCAAGGAGCTGCGCCTCGACCGCGGCCCGCTGACCCGCGAGGAAGCCGAGGCCGCGCTGTTGGAATGGTGGAAGTCGCAGAGCTGAAAGGGCTTTCGCAGCCATTGAGGACAAGCGTCAGAAGACGATGAGCGTGGTGCCCGCGACGATGGCGTTGCGCATCTGCGCCAGGTCGAACGAACCGGTCGTCTCCGGCAGGTCCGCGCGGAATCGAACCAGGTCACCCTCGCGGGCGGCGTGTGAGATGCGGGCGTGGCGCGGCAGGTTCTCCAGCAGCAGCGCGGGCGCGGTGATCACGCGCCGCGGTATCCGGACGCCGAACCAGTTGGCCCGGTGGATCTCGATGGTGAACAGGTTGTTCTCGACCGCTGCGTCGACCAGCGCGGTCAGTCCGTGTCTTCGGTGCCTGGCCAGGATCAGGCCGCTCTCGTGCACGCTGAGCCGCCAGTCCAGCGGCAGGGTGTTCAGCCAGCCGACCAGGGCCGCCGTGGTGACGGTGCCTTCCAGATCCAGTTGAGACGCCCGCACCTTCGTCGGGACGCCAGGGATCAGCCGGACGCCGTGCGCGATCACCGTGACCGCTTCGATCGAATGTTCGTCCCAGCTCAGCCGCGACAGCACCGTCTTGGTCTGGAAGTGCGCTCCGCGCCTGCGCACCTTCAGCACCTGCAGCGTCGCGTTCACCTCGTGGCCGAGCAGGGTGGCGTTGACCTCTTGACCGCCGAACCTGCTGAGGATGCCTTCGCTCAGCACCGTCATAAGCACATCCGGCATCAGCGCCGTGACCGTGCCGGAGCCGAGGTCGACGACCGGATCCACCCACGAGGTGGTCGTCGCGATCCATTGCTCCAGCCAGGACTGGTCGAACAGGCGCTTGCCGAAGTCGACGGCCCACAGCGGTGACCATGACTTCGGATCGAAATACGTGGCCATGATTGCTCCGAGGGTACTTGCCTGCGCGCGGTGCGACCATCCGTGCGAAAAGGTGACCATCGGTGCTCGGCCCGCCGCTTCTTGGCCTGCGCAGCGCGCGAGGACGACAATGTCATCGGCGGGATGAACGGCGAGAGGACATCGATGACGCTGGATCTCAACAGCGATCTCGGCGAGGGCTTCGGCCCGTGGACGATGGGCGACGATGAGGCGATGCTCGAAATCGTGACCAGCGCCAACATTGCCTGCGGCTCCCACGCCGGTGATCCGTCGATCATGCGCGCCACCTGCGCGACAGCGGTGCGCAAGGGGGTGCGGATCGGCGCGCATGTCGGGTACCGGGATCTGGTCGGGTTCGGCAGGCGCGCGATCGCGGTCGCGCCCGCCGAGCTGCGCGACGAGGTGCTGTATCAGATCGGGGCGCTGGACGCCTTCGCAAGGGCCGCGGGCGACCGGGTCCGCTATGTGAAGCCGCACGGCGCGCTCTATCACGGCACCTCGGCGGACCGGGAGCTGGCCGAGGCGCTGATCACGGCGGTGGCCGAGTACGACGACGAACTCGCGCTGCTCGGCCCGGCCGGTTCAGAGCTCGAAATGGCTGCCGCCGAGGCGAAGATCCGGTTCGTCGGCGAGGGCTTCGCCGACCGCGCTTACACCCCGGCCGGCTCACTCGCTCCGCGCGGACTGCCCGGCGCGGTATTGCACGCCGACGACGCGGTGGCGCAGGCGATGTCGATCGCGGCGTCGCGCACTGCGCGCACGATCGAGGGTGGCGAAGTAGTGGTCGTCGCGGCCAGTCTGTGCGTGCACGGCGACAGCCCTGCCGCGGTGGAGATGGCGCGGCGGATTCGCGCCGCTCTCGCGGAGTCGGGTGTCCCGGTCGAGCCGTTCGCGTGAACCGGAGGTCGCCATGAGGGATCGAAGATCGCCCTGGCAGTCGCACATTCGTGCGGCGGGGGATCGGGCGCTGCTGGTGACGCCGCACGATCCCGGTCTTGCCGCCGCGTTGAGCGAGGCGCTGCGCATCAGCGCGCCAGCGGGCGTGCAAGATGTTTTGCCCGCGGCGGAAACCGTGCTGATAACGCTGGTTTCCGTCGCCGAGGCCGAATCGGTGCGCCGCGAGATCTGCACTTTGCTGGAAGACGCGCAGCGCGCGGCTGATTCGCGAAATGTTTCCCGTGAAACTTTGCCGCACAACGACTCTCCGCAACCCATCGTCATTCCGGTGCGCTATGACGGAGCGGATCTCGCCGACGTCGCCGAGCTGCTGGGCTTGACCGAGGACGAGGTGATCGCTGCGCATACCGGCACGGCGTGGCGCTGTGCGTTCGTCGGATTCGCGCCGGGTTTCGGCTACCTCGAATCCCCCGACGGGCGCCTGACCGTGCCCCGCAGGGACGCGGCTCGCACGTCGATACCCGCGGGCGCCGTCGCGCTCGCGGGCGGCTACTCGGCGGTGTATCCGCGCAGCACGCCGGGCGGTTGGCAGTTGATCGGTCGCACCGAACTGCCGATGTGGGATGTCGACCGGGATCCGCCCGCGTTGGTCCGCGCGGGCGGCTGGGTCCGTTTCGAGGTGGCCGGATGATTCTGATCGAGTGGGTCGGCCCGCTGGCCACCATCCAGGATCTCGGCCGTCCGGGCTGGTTCGATTCCGGTGTCGGCCCGGCGGGCGCGGCCGATCGCGCGTCGTTCCGCCTGGCGAATCGTCTGGTCGGGAATCCGGAGGACGCGGCGGCGATCGAAGTGCTGCTCGGCGGATTGGTGTTGCGCGCCGAACGACATCACACGGTCGCCGTCACCGGCGCGCCCGTCCAAGCGGTGCTGGACGGTGTCCAGGTCGGACATGCCAGCGTGCTGGAAATCGATGAGGGACAGTCCCTTCGTCTCGGTTTCGCGCCGACCGGACTGCGCAGCTACGTCGCAGTGCGCGGCGGTATCGACGTCACGCCGGTCCTCGGCTCGCGCAGCCACGACACACTGTCGGGCATCGGGCCGGAACCGTTGCGTGCCGGCGTTCGCTTGCCGATCGGCCCTGTTCCGCGCGGGCTGCCGCTCATCGACGTCGCGCCGGTCGCGGGCCCCTCGGGCGATGTCGTGACAGTGCGGGCGCTGCTCGGCCCGCGCGACGACTGGTTCGACGACGCCGCGATGCTTTTCGTGGGCGAGTGGGCGGTGTCCACCGACACCGACCGTGTGGGCGCTCGCATCGACCGGGTCAGCGGACCCCCGTTGCGTCGGCGAATCCCCGGCGAATTGCGCACCGAGGGTATGGCGTTCGGCTCGGTCCAGGTGCCGCCGAGCGGCCAGCCGGTGATCTTCCTCGCCGATCACCCGATCACCGGCGGCTATCCGGTCATCGCGGTGGTACTCGACGCCGACGTCGACGCGGTGGCACAGGCCAGGCCGGGTCAACGCCTGCGCTTCGTGCGGGTCAGCTGATCATTTCGGGGCGCGCACGTCGGCGCGCATCAGATACACGTTGTAGGTGTCCCAGGCCGAGATGGTGAAGTACAGGTCCCGTCCGGATGACCACGGGTGGATGAAGCCGCCGTAGGCCTTGGGATAGTCCGAGGTGTAGGCCAACGGCACGGTGTTGGTCCAGATGCCCTGCGGCGCAGCGGCTTCCCGCAGCACGATCGCACCCTGCGCCGAATCGAGGTACACCATCTGCCATTTGCCCGCGGCCGCGTCGTAGCGCACCGACACCTCGCTCGCGATGCCGAGAAACAGTGGCGTCGCGTGGTTTTCGATGATCGGCGCCCAGCTGCCGTGCACCCAGTACTGGTAGGCCGTCTTGTTCAGCACCTGCTTCTTCGGCACCCTGGCCAACCCGACCATGCCGACCCGGCCGTTGGGCGTGCCGAACATGTAGACGTAGTCGCGCTGCGGGACCATCGCGGCGACCTGGAACTGGCCGACGCCGAAGAGGTTGTCCCACCTGGCGTACTGATCCTTGGTCCAGGTGCTGCCGTTGTCGTCGGACCAGGCGATGCCGCCGTAATTGGTTCGCCACATGCCGGGGATGCGGCTCCACCTGTTCACCGACATGTAGCTCAGGTACTGGCGCTTCCCGATCGCGAACCCGGAGGTCGGGATCACGGTGGTCTCCCAGTTCTTGATCTTGCGGCTGCTCAGGATCTCGGCCGCGTGGCATCGGCTGTCCTGCACCATGGTGTCGATGGTCAGGCCGTCGGAAAGGTCGCGATCGGTGCTGTAGGCCAGCACGTTGCTGCGCCAGTCCGGGCCGCCGGCGCCGCCGGGCGCCCAGCCCTCGCCGAAGGTGTCGCCGAAGACGACGGCGACCTCGCCCGGCTTGGTCTCCCACATCAGGCCGAGGTCGGTGCCGTCGACCTGCCAGCGCATGTCGGTGCGGTTGACCGAGCCGTGCCCGGTGACCTGGCCGACCAATTCGACCTCGCCGACCAACGGCTCGCCGACGCTCTCGGCCACCGGCCCCGGTTCGATCGGGTGCACGGCCGGCGGCGGCGGGACCTGGGGCTCCTCGCCGGGACCGCCCGGCACCGGAACGGGGATCGGCTCGATCTCCGGGCGGAACTCGATGCGCGGCACCTGGATTCCGCCGTTGCCCGATCCCGAGCCGCTGCCGGAATCCGAACTGCCCGAGCCAGAGCCCGAGCTGCCGGATCCCGAACTGCCAGAATCCGAACTGCCTGGTCCAGGACTGCCGGATCCCGAACTGCCCGTGCCGGAACCACTGCCGCTGCCCGAGCTCGATCCGGTTCCGCCGGGTTCGGGCGTCTCGGGCGTCTCGGGGTCCGAGGCCTCCGTCGCCGGTTTCGGCGTGTCGCGGATGTCGGGACACGGATTGCGGCATGGGTCCTCGGGCAGCCGCTCGGGAACGATGCGGGTGGTGTCCGGCGGCGGGTCAGGTACGGGCACCGGGGTGATCTCCGGAATGGGCACCGGAATGTCGATCTGCGGCGGAAGGGTGATCGGCGGTGGCTGCGGCAGGCTCGGATCGGGCTCGCGAGCAAGCGGATCGAAGCCGGTCTCGCCGCACAGATTCACCGGTGGCGGCGCCCACGGATGCGGAGCGGCCTGCGCGGGCGCGGGGACCGTCAGCACTGCGGCGAGCAACACGCCGAAGAGCGCTGGGGTCTCCAGCTTCCGCGGCGGCGCTCCCATACCTGTTGACTCCCTTGTCGAATCGGTCGCAGCTAGATCAACTTACCGGAACCGACGTCCGCAGGCCGGACACCGTGCTGAGCCGATCCCGATCGCGATGGAACCGGATTCGGGCCGGTCGCGTCCAAGCAGATATGAACGACATCGAGTACGGCTTCGGGGCGGGCGATGGCGCCGTCCACGTCTGGTCGTCATCGGCCGATCTCGACTTGGCCCGCACCGGCACCGCCGACGCCATCCAGCTGGATTTCGACGGCGACGGCCTGGCCGACGACGCGATGTGGGATTCGCACGGCACCGGCGCCGCCGACGTCGCCGCGCTGGATCTCGACGACGACGGCGTGCTCGACCACTTCTATACCGATCCCACCGGCCTCGGCACCTGGGATCACCAGATCACCGGCTCGGCCGCCGACGCGTCCAGCGAACCGCTCGACTGGATCGTGCGCACCGGCCCAGATCCGCTCGCCACCCCGCAGTACGGTGCGGCCCCCGCCGTCACCGAAGCACTCGCCGACTATCCGATCCACCCGGAGACGGCCGCGCAGGCGGGCACTGGGCATGAGATTCCCCCGTGGGAACATCCGATGTCGCCGCGAGGGCTGCCACCCGCTCCGAATCATCCCGAGCCGCCGCACCATTCGGCCCCGCTGGAATCGGAGCATCCGATCCGGTCCGACCGCCCTGCCCGCCCAGGCGGCACACCGCCGCTGCCAACGGAGACCGAACCGCTCGCACCGGCACCCGACATGTCGGGGAATTCGCACTCCCGCTACTGATCCGTTCTAACGCGCGGCCGCCCGCCGCCTGCTGTTCAGCGCGATCGCGAGAATTCCCAGTCCGTATCCGACCGCGCCGGCCACGACCACCGGCAGCGAGCGCCCGTCGTCGGGGATCAGCACGGCGGCGAGGGCGATGGCCGAGACGAACGCGATGTTGAAGACGGTGTCTTGCAGGGCGAATACCTGCCCGCGCCGGGCGTCATCGATATCTATCTGCATGGTGGCGTCGCCGGTCAGTTTGATCGTCTGCCCGGCGAGCCCGAACAGGAAGGCGCCCGCAAGCAGCAGATGATGCGCGCGCTCGGCCGCCGCACCGGCCTCCGCAACGGCGATGGGCGTCACCAGGGTCAGCTGCACGATCATCGCCGCCACCAGACCGGTGACCACCGTGCGCGATCGGCCGAGCCGCGGGATCACCAGCGGTGCGACGACGGCGGCGACCAGCATGCCCGCGGCCGTCGCCGCGATCGCCACCCCGAATCCGATCAGGCCGCTGCTCAGCCCGGAACCGCTGGGAACATGCCGCAGCACCAGCACCATGATCAGCGTGTTCGCTCCGAACACCACGCGGTGCGTGCCGATGCCGATCATCGCCGTAGTCACCGACACGGACTGCCAGACCGCACTCGCGCCGGTGCGCAGTCCGGTCATGATCGCGTGCACGGTCCCCTCCCTCACCACGCTGCCGTCTTCCGGCCCGAGTACGCCGGGCCGGAAGCCCGCCGCGAGCAGCGCACCGAGCACCGAACCGGTCGCGCTGATCGCGACGGCGACGGCGGACGCGAAATCGCCCGCCCCGATCACCCCGATGACGGCCACCGCGATGGCGGCGCCCCCGGCCGCGCAGCCGGAGGCCACCGTGGCGAGCACCGAATTCATCGGCACCAGCCACTGCTGGGCGAGCACCTTCGGCAACGCCGCGGAGACGCCCGCCATCACGAACCGGCTGATGCCGATCACGGCCAGCGCGAGCAGCAGCAGCGGCGGCTCCGCGATGCCCGTGACCAGGCCCACGCTCGCCACGGCGATCAACACGGCACGCAGCGCATTCGCGACCAGCAGCACCGCGCGCCGATCCCAGCGGTCGAGCAATGCGCCCGCGTAGGGCCCGATCACCGAATACGGCAACAGCAGGACGGCGAAGCCCGCGGCGACGGCGAGTGGATCGGTCTCGCGCTCGGGGTTGAACAGGATCGCGCCGGATAGCGCGGCTTGGAACATCCCGTCGCCGAACTGTCCGGCGAAACGCACGATCGCCAAGCGCACCACGCCGGGACTCTCGCGCAACGCCGTGCGCAACGGCACGCGCGGCGCGTCGGCGGGCGGGCTGTCTTCTTGGCGACCGATCGACACCGCCTTGATTGTGCCCTCTCGGGTGCGCGCGGCCCGAGGTACGCCCTCGATCAGCCCCAGCTGACCAGGGAACTGACGGCCGCCCGCATATCGGGCGCCATCGGCAGCTCGTCGAGCGCGCCCGCGTCGATCCAGGCGAAGGCGTCGTGTTCGCCGGGAGCCAGCGCCACCTCGCCGGGCTCCACCTCGACGAGGAAGCTGAATTTGCGCACCCTCGGCTTGGTGCGGGTGGCGTAGTCGATGCCGCCGAGGAACTCGGTGATGCTGCGCACCCGCAGCCCGGTCTCCTCGAACAACTCGCGCGCCACGCACTCGGCGAAGGTCTCCCCCGATTCCACGCCGCCGCCGGGCAGTTCGTACATGCCGCCGTGGTAGTCGTCGGGCACCCGCCGGACCACGAGGAGCTTCCGGTCGCGGAACACGGCGACCCCGACCACGAAGTCGCTGATGCCGTCGCGGCGCGCCTCGGAGCGGAGCTGCCGCTCGATGCGATCGAGCGCCTCCCGTCGCATTTCGGCTCTCACCTCCGGTTCCGTTGGGGCGCATCGTGTTACGAACCCGGTGCCGTCGGGAGAGGGCTCCGTCGCCGGTTACCCTACGTGTCCTGTTCCCGCTTCGGCGCACCGGTCGGTACTGGTCGCCTGCCGTTCACCCGCTGGTCGCTCGCGTAAAATGCCGAGTGCAGGACAATTTACTAGGAATCAGGAGTACGGCGACCTCGAGTGCTCCTACCCTGAAAGGTGATCGGTGCACGGTCGGAGAGAGGAGGACCCCGATGTCCACACTCACTACGCCTCACATCGATGTCCACCGTGGCGGCGACCGCATGAAAACGCGGGTGTCCTGGCTGGATTCGAAGCATTCGTTCTCCTTCGGTGAGCACTACGACCCGGAGAACACCCATCACGGCCTGCTGTTGGTGAACAACGAGGACATCGTGCTGCCCGGGCAGGGTTTCGACACCCATCCGCACCGGGACATGGAGATCGTCACCTGGGTCCTAGCCGGCAGCCTGGTGCATCAGGACTCGCTCGGACACAGCGGCGTCATCTACCCCGGCCTCGCCCAGCGGATGAGCGCGGGCATCGGCATCCTGCATTCGGAGAAGAACGACTCATGGCGGCTGGACGACAGCGCCGAGCACCAGGAGCCGGTGCATTTCGTGCAGATGTGGGTCGTGCCCGACGAGCCTGGCCTGACCCCTGGCTACCAGCAGCTGGAGATCGACGACGAGCTGGCGGGCGGCGGCTTGGTCACGGTGGCCTCCGGCCTGCCGCGCTACCGCGATCGCACCGCCATCGCCATCAACAGCAGCCATTCCGCGCTGCACGTTGCCCGCATGCTCGGTGCCGAGGCTGGTGCGGCGCCGCAGGTGATCGACCTGCCGGACGCGCCGTACCTGCATGTTTTCGTCGCCCGCGGCGAGGTGGAGATGGAAGGCGTCGGACCGTTGTACGAGGGTGACGCGGTGCGCCTGACCCGCAGCGGCGGCCAGCGCATCACCGCGCACGGCCCGGCGGAGGTTCTGGTCTGGGAGATGCACGCGCGACTCGGCGGGCAATGAGCGGTCCCTCGTTCGATTTGTCCGATTAACATCCGAACGTGGGGAGTGCGATCAGTAGGCGACCGCCGCACAGCGCTCCCGCAGGATCCGCGAGACCCCGCAGCGAGTTCCACAGCGGCACCGACTGAGAGGAAGTCCATGTCGCAATATCCCCCGCCCGGCCAGTACCCTCCGCCGCCGCCAGGACAGTATCCGCCGCCCGGCGGGTATCCCCCGCCAGGACAGGGCGGTTACTGGCAGGAATCGCCGAAGGGCAAGGGCCTCGCCATCACCGCGCTGGTTCTCGGCATCCTGGCGCTGCTCAGCTTCTGGACCCTCCTCGGCGGCATCGTGTTCGGCCTGTTCGGCCTGATCTTCGGCATCATCGCCTTCGCCAAGGCAAGGCGGGGCACCGCGGGCGGGACCGGAATGGCCATCACCGGTGCGATCTTGAGCGTGCTCGCCCTGATCGGCTCGATCCTGATCGCTATCGTCGGCTGGAGCTTCTTCGTCGACTCGGGCGGCAAGGACCTGATCGACTGCCTGGACAAGGCCGGCAACGATCAGTCCAAGATCGAGGAGTGCGAGCGGAAGTGGAATCAGAACATCGAGGATCGCTTCAGCGTCACGTTGACGCCGCGGCCGACGCCGTAAGCGAAACTCATTCGTTCTTGACCGGGATCGCCGCCGACCTGGTGGCGGCGATCACCTCCGGCAGCTCCGGCCGGTAGTCCATGTCCGGTCGCGCGACCCAGGTGCGGTAGCCGCTGTGTTCGTCGGCGGGCGATGGCAGCACGATTCGGCTGCCGGGCAAGGCGACCGAGGCGCAGACGCGGAACAGGTCGGAGAAGAGCACCATGTCCAGGTAGGAGTTGTCGGTCGGGCCGGTCAGGAACGTCCAGCGCCCTGAACGCGGATGCGCGATGATCGGGCCGCCGCGCCGTCCTCCGATGGTGAGCAGTGCGCGCACCTTCGTGCCGAGGGAGGCGGGCATGACGACCGCGCCGACGGCGCCGACCTCCAGCATGATGCGGCCCAGCGCCGGGTCGACGACGGCGTACAGCCCGTTGTCCTTGCGGTAGTGACGGCAGCGGGCGAAGGCGTCCTGGGCGGTTGTGTACTCCTGGGCGGCCGCGTGCGACGGCGAGGCGTCCGGTGCTCCGAGCGGGCCGTGACTGCCTGATTCAATGCGGAACGTGCTCATGACGTACCTCGCCTCGATGCTGAGTGAACGTGACGGGTGAATCGGCCGCTGGTGTCGACCCTAGCCCTGCGCAATTGGGTTGACAATAGTCACACGCTGGCGTGTTGCCAGGCGTAGCATCCCGTGCTATGGCACCCGTCTCGCCCACTGTCGCGCGTTGGGAGCTGGTGCTGCGTCTTCGCGACTTGCGTGAGCAGCGTGGCTTCGATTCGGCGACCTTCGCCAAGCGGATCGGCTTCACCCCGGCGAACTGGTCGCACGTGGAGAAGGGCAGGCGGGTACTCACCGGCAACACCATCGGTCCCGTGCTCGAACTGCTCGAGGTGACCGCCGAGGAGCGCACCGAACTGCTCGCCCTGCTGGACGCCAGCAAACAGCGCGGCTGGTGGGCCAAGTCCACCGCGCTGATCGGCCCCGAACTACAGCGGCTGTACGGCATGGAGCACGGCGCGCAGAGCATCCGCAGCTACGACAGCCTGATCGTGCCGGGCTTGCTGCAGACCGAGGCGTATGCCCGCGCGCTCATCTGCGCCGACGTGATGATCCGTCCCGTGCAGGTGGACCAGCTGGTATCGATTCGCATGCGCCGCCAGGAACGGTTGCGCGGCTCGGACCGCGTCGAGCTCACCGCCGTCATCGGCGAGGCCGCGCTGTTGCAGCAGACCGGCGGACCTGCCGTGCTGCATGGCCAGCTCGAACATTTGGCCAAGCTGATCGACGAGCTGGACAGCGTCGAGGTGCGCGTCATCCCGTTTTCCGCGACCGCGGGCGCGACCCTCGGCGGGTGCAGCTTCCACCTGATCGACTTCGCGGGCGTGCAGCTGCCCACCTTCGGCTGGGCCGAGAGCGCGGTGTTCGGCGGAGCGGTCGACGACCCCGATCTGGTGCGCGATCTGGGCTTCGCGTACCTGCGCGCACTGGAGCAATCGCTGACCCGTGACGAATCATTGGCCCTGATCAGGCGGCACGCGCTCGGGTAAAATCCTGCCCATGGCCACCACCGCTAGCCCCCAGCCGGGCTCCACCGGCTGGTTCACGTCGAGCCGATCCAACAACGGCAACCAATGCGTCGAGGTCCGGTTCGACGGTGATGCGGTGCTCATCCGTGACAGCAAATACCGCCGCAACCCGGCCAACCGCCCCGCCGAAGAGCCCATCATCACCGTCACCGCGAGCGCATGGACGTCGTTCCTGACCTTGCTCAACAGTGGACGGACACACACCGACCTGCTCGTTCACACCGCCGCGGACGGCACCACCACGCTCCGCCACGGCGACCTCACCCTCATCTACACCCCCGAAGAGTGGGAAGCCTTCCTCGCCGGCGCGCACGACGGCGAGTTCGACCGCATCATCCTGCCCGCATGATCACCCACCCCCGGTCGCAGGCGCGGCCGGGGGTTCACTCTGCGTGAACGGCCGCGTCCACGGCGGTTACCGCCTCGCGCGCTCGCGCCGGATCGGCATACTGGAGATCGTGACTTCCGAACCGATCAGCGTCTCCGGCCTCGACCTGTCCCATCTCGACGCCTCCGTCCGGGTGCAGGACGACCTGTTCGTGCATGTCAACGGCAAATGGCTGGACGACTATCAGATCCCGGCCGACCGCGCGGTCGACGGAGCTTTCCGTGCGCTGTACGACCAGGCCGAGCTGGACGTCAAGGCCATCATCCAGAACGCCGCGGCCCAAAAGGCCGAGCCGGGTAGCGACGCGCGCAAGATCGGTGATCTGTACTCCAGCTTCATGGACACCGAGACCGTCGCCGCCGCCGGTCTCGCGCCGATCTCCGCCGAACTCGCCGCCGTGCACGAGGTCGCCGACCGCGGCGCCTTTGCCGCGCTGCTCGGGCGGCTACAGCGCACCGGCGTCGGCGGGGCGGTCGGCGTCTACGTCGACACCGACGACAAGGACTCCAGCCGCTACCTGGTGCACGCGGGCCAGTCCGGCATCGGCCTGCCCGACGAGTCCTATTACCGCCAGGACGAATTCGCCGAGATCCGCGCGAAGTACATCGCGCACATCGGCCGCATGTTCGCGCTGGCCGCGGCCGACCCGCGCATCGCCGCGTTGCTGCCGGACGATCTGGACACGGTCGGGCAGCGGGTGTTCGAGCTGGAGCGCAAGCTGGCCGCGGGCCACTGGGACGTGGTCCGCCGCCGCGACGCCGAACTGAGCTACAACCTCACCTCTTTCGATGCGCTCGTCGCCGAGAACCCCGAGTTCGACTGGGCCGCATGGACTTCGGCCCTCGCCGAGGGTACGGGCAAGCAGGCCGGCGAGCTGTTCGCCGAAGTGGTGGTGCGTCAGCCCTCCTACCTGCGCACCTTCGCGCAGACCTGGGCCGAGCAGGACCCGGCCGACTGGCAGGCGTGGGCCGCGTGGCGCGTCTTGCGTTCGCGCGCACCGTATCTCACCGACGAGGTGGTCGAGGAGAACTTCGACTTCTACGGCCGCACCCTGACCGGCGCGCAGGAGAACCGTGAGCGCTGGAAGCGCGGCGTCTCCCTGGTGCAGGAGCTGCTCGGCGAGTCGGTCGGCAAACTGTATGTGGCCGAGCACTTTCCGCCCGAGGCGAAGGCGCGGATGGTCGAGCTGGTCGCCAACCTCCAGGAGGCGTACCGCCGCAACATCTCCGAGCTGGAGTGGATGGGGCAGGACACCAGGAAGGCGGCGCTGGCCAAACTGGAGAAGTTCACCCCGAAGATCGGCTATCCGGAGCGCTGGCGCGATTACTCCGCCGTGGTGATCGATCCCGCCGACTTGGTCGGCAACTACCGCAGCGGTTACGCGGCCGAGCACGACCGCGATCTGAAGAAGCTGGGCGGGCCGGTCGATCGCGACGAATGGTTCATGACCCCGCAGACGGTGAACGCCTACTACAACCCGGGCATGAACGAGATCGTCTTCCCCGCGGCGATTCTGCGGCCGCCGTTCTTCGACATGAACGCCGACGACGCGGCCAACTACGGCGGCATCGGCGCGGTGATCGGTCACGAGATCGGTCACGGCTTCGACGATCAGGGCGCCAAGTACGACGGCGACGGCAACATGATCGACTGGTGGACCGACGCCGATCGCGCCGAATTCGCCAAGCGCACCAAGGCGTTGATCGATCAGTACAGCGTGCTCTCCCCCAAGGACCTGCCCGACGAGCACACCGTCAACGGCGAATTCACCATCGGCGAGAACATCGGCGATCTCGGCGGTCTCTCCATCGCCTTGGAGGCGTACAAGATCTCGCTGAACGGCGCCGAGCCCCCTGTCATCGACGGTCTCACCGGTTTGCAGCGCGTCTTCTACGGTTGGGCCCAGGTCTGGCGCACCAAGGCTCGTTCCGAAGAGGCCATCCGCCGCCTGGCCGTCGACCCCCACTCCCCGCCCGAATTCCGCTGCAATGCCGTCGTCCGCAACATCGACAGCTTCCACGAAGCCTTCGACGTCCGCCCCGGCGACGCCCTCTACCTGGAACCCGCGGAACGCGTGAAGATCTGGTGATCCTCGGCGAAACCGGTTCAGCGGAGGCGGGATTCGGTTTCGGGGTCGAAGAAGAAGAGCTCGTCGGGCTTGGGACGTAGGTGGAGCGGATCGCCGAGGGCGATCCGGAAGCGACGGTCGACGCGGGCCACCACCGTGCCGGTACGGCTGCGCCAGTCCTCGGAGGTGCCGTGGCTGTAGACGAAGGATTCGGCGCCGAGTTCTTCGAGGATTTCCGCGGTGACGGTGAGGCCGGTCGCGGGGTCGGCGGTGACTTCCCAGGATTCGGGTCGGACGCCGACGATGACGCGCCCGCCGGCCTGCACGCTGCGCGGCAACGGGATCCGGAGATTGTCGAGCACCGCGGCGCCGTCGCGCACGGGCGCTTCGAGCAGGTTCATGCCGGGCGAGCCGATGAAGCCCGCGACGAAGGTGTTGACCGGGTCGTCGTAGAGCGCGCGCGGGGCGGCGATCTGCTGCAGCCTGCCCTCGCGAAGCACGGCGACCCGGTCGCCCATGGTCATGGCCTCCACCTGGTCGTGGGTGACGTAGACGGTGGTGGTGCCGAGACGCTTCTGCAAGGTGGCGATCTGGGATCGGGTGCTCACCCGCAGTTTGGCATCCAGGTTGGACAGCGGCTCGTCCATGCAGAAGACCTGCGGCCTGCGCACGATGGCCCGCCCCATGGCGACGCGCTGGCGTTGTCCGCCGGAGAGCTTGGCGGGCTTGCGGTCCAGCAGATCGTCCAGCTCCAGCAGTCTGGCGGCCTCCTTGACCCGGACGGCGGCCTCGGCCTTGTCCACCCCGGCGTTGCGCAGCGCGAATCCCATGTTCTGCGCGACGGTCATGTTCGGGTAGAGCGCGTAGCTCTGGAACACCATGGCCACGTCGCGCGCCCGCGGCGGCAGGCCGGTGACGTCGCGGCCGCCGATCAGAATGCGCCCGCTCTCCACCGCTTCCAGTCCCGCCAGCATCCGCAGACTGGTGGACTTGCCGCAGCCCGACGGCCCGACGAGGACCAGGAACTCCCCGTCGTCGATCTCGAGCTCCAAGTCGTCGACAGCGGGCGAAGGCGCACCGGAATACCGGTGGGTCACCCGGTCGAAATGCACCGTCGCCATGCTGTCGTCTCCTCGTGTCGTCGCGGGAACTTACTTGGGTAGCTTGGGCGTGATCTGGCGGTCGACGATCGTCTGCAACTGCTGCTCGACGTTCGCGAAAGCAGTTGCCGGATCGGCATTCTGAAGTCCGATTTGCTCCAATCCTGTTCCGATGATCTGATCGCCACCCGGCACGAACACGCGCGCGTAATCCTGCGACTTGGTCAGCGGCAGTTGCTCGATCGCGACCTTCGCGTTCAAATTCTCGGCTAGGAAGCGCTGCTCGCTCGGGTCGTTCACGGCCGATTTCCGTACCGGCATGTATCCGGTGTTCTGCGAGAAATATGCGGTGCTCTCGGCATTGGTGATGAACTCGATGAACCTGAGCGCGTTGACTTTTCGCTCGTCCGAGATTCGCGCCGGGATGGCGAGTCCGGCGCCGCCGGTGGTGACGCCGGGTCCGTTGGGATGCGGCAGGAAGGCGGTGCCGAAACTCAGTTTGCCCTCGGCGTTCTTCTTTATCCCGCGCAGATCACCGGTGGAGGCGATGGTCGAGGCGATCACGCCGGCGCCGAAATCGACCGCGATCTGCGGCTTGATGCCCGCGTATCTCTTCGTGTGGATCATCTCGCGCAGGAAGTTGCCCGCCGCGATGGTGCCAGGCTCGGTGAACTTCAGGGTCCAGCCGTCGGAGTACGCGCCGCCGAAGGTCCAGTTCGGGCCCTGGAAGGTCCAGGCGAGGTAGTTCTTCGCATCGCCCCAGCCGTGCGCGAGTTTGCCCTCGCCGACGATGGATTGGATCCGCGGACCCCACTCGTCGAACTCCGGCCAGCTCTCCGGACCGCGATCCGGCAGTCCGGCCTTGGCCCAGACGTCCTTGTTGTAATAGAAAAGCGGCGTCGATCTGGCGTAGGGCAGCGCGTAGTGCTTGCCGTCGAACAGGTAGTCGGCCGCCAGCGAATCGACGTAGTCGTCCAGTCGCACTCCGGCGTCGCCGAAGTGCTTGTCGAGGGGTTCGATGGTGCCGTTCAGCGCGTAGTTGAACCACCAGACATCCGAGAGCACAACCACATCCGGCAGCGCGCCGCCGGAAAGTGCCGCGTTGAACTTCTGCGACACCTCCTCGTAGTTCTTGCCCGCGTCGACCAGGTCGACCCGCAGGTCAGGGTGCTTGGCGTGGAACCGATCGATCAGCTCCAGCTCGAATTCCTTCGATGTGCCCGGATGATTCGACCAGAAGGTGATGGTGTTCGCGTCTCCGCCCTGGTCACCCCCGCCGCCGGTGCCCGCGCATGCGGTCAGTGCCACTCCCGCGGCGGCCGCGCCCGCGAGTCCGATGAATCCGCGCCGGGACAGCCCGGGGAACTGTGCTGCGGTCACGTGATTCCTCACTTTCCGACGGATCTACCCGTCAACCCTTGACCGCACCGGAGGTGAGGCCCTTGATCATGTGGCGTTGCAGCAGCAGGAACACGACGAGGATCGGCAGCATGGTGAGCACCGTCCCCGCCATCACCGGCCCCCAATTGGTGACGCTCGGGTTCTCGGTGTTCTGCAACAGCGTCAGGCCGACCGGCAGCGTCGCGACGTGCGTGTCGTCGGCCATCAGGAACGGCCACAGGTATTCGTTCCACTCGTTGACCAGCGTGACCACCGCGAACGCGACCATCGTCGGCCCCGACATCGGCAGCACCACCCGGGTGAGCAGCCGCCACCAATTGGCGCCGTCCATGCGGGCCGCCTCGATGATTTCCGAGGGCAGCGAGAGAAAGTGGTTGCGCATCAGGAAGGTTCCGAACGCGACACCGCAGAGCGGCACGATGATGCCCTGAAAGGTGTTGCGCCATCCCAACTGTGCGACGAGTGCGTAATTGGAGATGACCGTGATCTGGTTCGGCACCATGAGCGCCGCGATGATCAGCAGGAAGATCACCGTCTTGCCCGGGAAGCGAAGGAACACCAGGCCGTAGGCGCTCAGCACGCCGAGCACGAACTTCACCGCGGCGATGATCCCGGTGACGAGCAGCGAATTGCGTAAGAAGGTCCAGAACGGCAGTGCTGTGGTGGCCTCGGCGTAGTTCTCCGGATGCCAGCTGTGCGGCCAGTACACGGCGGGTTGGGTGTAGATGTCGGGGCGCGCCTTGAACGAGGTGATGACGATCCAGAACAGCGGGACGCCGACGACGGCGAGCACGCACAGCATGGCCACGTAGCCGAGCAAGGTCACCGCCCGCTGTCGTCTGCGGTACGAAAGTGTCTGCGGACCTGGGTATTTCATCGCTCATCGGGTTTCATTGCTCGCCCCGATCCATCACGCGCACCTGGATCAGCGTGACGACCAGCAGCACCAGGAACATGATGGTGGCGACGGTCGCGCCGTATCCGGCCCGGAAATTGCGGAACGATTCCTGGTAGACCTGGTAGACCATGGTCGTCGTGCCGGTGCCGAGCGGCCCGCCGCGCGTCATCACGTTGATGATGTCGAAGACCTGCAGCGAGTTCAGCAGCACCGTGATGGACAGGAAGAACGTGGTCGGGCGCAGTTGCGGGAGCAGCACTTCGGTGAACATGGTCCACCGGCTCGCGCCGTCGATCTCCGCGGCTTCCATCAGATCGGCTCGCACGCCCTGCAAGGCGGCCAGGTAGATGACGAAGGCGTAGCCGAGGTTCTTCCAGATGTAGGTGACCGTCACCATGAACAGCGCCCAGTTCGGGTCCTGGTAGAAATCCGGCACCTCGTCGACGCCGATGCGATGCAGCAGATCCTGGACCAGCCCGAAACTGGGATCGAAGACGAACTGGAAAGCCACCCCGATGGCGGCGCCCGAGATGACGAACGGCGCGAAGACCGCCGAGCGGACCACGTTGCGGCCGAACAGCTTCCGATCGAGCAGTAGCGCGAGCGCCAACCCGAGCGCCATGCTGCCCACTACCGCGGTCAGCGTGAAAACCACCGTGTTGGTGACGACTTCCCAGGAATCGGCGCGGCTCCACCACTCCCGGTAGTTCTCGAAGCCGATGTAGTGGGCCACCGGATCGGAGATGTTCCAGTCGGTGAAGGAGAGCCGGATGTTGTCGACCAGCGGCCGGTAGACGAACAGCGTCAGCAGCGCCAGGTTCGGCGCGACGAGCACGAGGAACAGCCCGTAGTCCTGCCACGGCTTGCCACGAAACCCCGTGCCGCGGGGTTGCGGTAGCACTCGCTCCGGCCGTGTGCGCACGGCGGAGACTTTACGACGCGCGCAGCAAATGTTCGGTGAACGCCGCCCGGCGGCATGCTGAACATTCGACCAGTTCGCGTGACGGCGTCGAACCGCGATTCGTGAGCAGCTATTCGGCGGGGAAAACGCGCGCGGATAACGAAAACGCCGACCGCGCGGTAATGCGCGGTCGGCGTTTTCTGGCTGCTATTACCCGGGAATCAGTTCCAGTCGCCCAGGCCGTCGCGGGAGTTCAGTGTTCCGCCATCGGTGTTCTGCACGATGACCGGATCGCCCTTCTGCGCGTTCTCGAAGAACCAGCGGGCGTCCTCGGTGCTCACGTTCAGGCAGCCGTGGCTGACGTTCGACACGCCCTGCTGACCCACCGACCACGGGGCGGCGTGCACGAAGATGCCGCTGTTGGAGATGCGGGTGGCGTACTCGACCTCGAGCTTGTAGCCCTCGGGCGCGTCGACCGGCACGCCGTAGGTCGAGGAATCCATGATCATCTTGCGGTTGCGCTCGCCGACGATGTAGATGCCGTTCGGGGTCTCGTGCTTGGGCTTGCCCATCGAGGTCGGCATTTCCTTCACCACCTCGCCGTTGCGGGTGACGGTGATGGTCTTCGTGACGTCGTCGGCGGTGGTGATCAGCGCGTCGCCGATGCGGAACGAGCTGGTCGTGCCGCCCGCCACCACGGTCACGTCGGTGTTGTCCGGCCAGAAGTCGTTCGGCCGCCAGCGCACCTGCCGGTCGCTGAACCAGTAGAAGTGGCCCGGCGCGTCCTTCGATGAGGTGACCTTGATCGCGTTCTCGGCGGTGTCCCGGTCGGTCACCGGCTCCTGGAAGGTGATGATGATCGGCTGCGCGACGCCGACCGTCTCGCCGTCGGCGATGTTGATGTTCGGGGGTGCGAAGTTGGCCTGCGGAGCGGGATCGGTAGCCGCGGCCGCCGATCCCGCACCGAATCCGGGAAGGCTCGGCTCGGCCTGAGCGGGAGCGACGATCATGGCACCGGCCGCCGCGATCGCCGCGGACAAGAGGACGCCCCGCCGAATGCGGCGGGCTAGCCGGTTTTCCTCACGGAAACTCGACAGCGACCTTTTGTTCGAAGCGGCTTGCATAGGTATTCGTCCATTCCAGCCCTCGCGCGCGCGTACGCGAGCGAGGTGTCTCATCGGTTTGGTGCTCGTGCGTTCGCGATCCAAGTCGCGAGTCCATCGGAGCTGCCACGGGTATTGCCGAGGGCCTGCGAAGCGCCCCACGGGCATGACGGCCCGACCCCATTCATTGATACCGGTTCGACACCACAGGAAGCCACTGCTGATATCCGATTATTCGTCTGAACGGTCGAATGTGGCCTGGAACACATAAGCCGTTGACAGTCAGCGCCTTTCGATAAACGACCCGGTCAGGTGTGAAACCGGGGCGTCGGAGCGGCAACCTGCGGTCCATCCGGTTTTGCGCAAGCTAAAACGTATTGGTGACGTAAATCACTCGACGACGTCGAAGGGAATCGAGCGATGCGGCCCGGTCGCGATGTTGTGCGGCACCGACAGCGGGGCCCGTCCGCGCGCGTAGCGCGACGGCAGCGCGAGCCGGACGCGGCGGAGCAACGTGGCCAGCACGATGCGCAGTTCGTAGTCGGCGAGGCTCGCGCCGACACAGCGCCGATGTCCACCACCGTAGGGTGCGAGCTCGAAAGGACCGTAGCGGCGGTCGAGGAATCGTTCGGGCCGGAACCGTGCGGCGTCGACCCAGGTGTCCGGATCGGAGTGCAGCAGGGGCAGCGCGAGGCCCATCGTGTCACCCGCCGGCACGCGCACACCACGCAGCGTGACGGGCTCGGTCACCCGGCGCAGCACGATCGGCACCGGCGGATGCAAGCGCAATGTCTCCTGGCAGACGGCATCGAGATAGGGCAACCCTGCGAGATCGGTGGGCGAATCACCCGCCGCGCCCAGTTCGGCGCGCAGCCTGCGCAGTGCCTCGGGTGCGCGGTGCAAGTGGTAGAGCGCCCAGACCAGGCTGGTCGCGGTGGTCTCGTGCCCGGCGACGAGCAGCGTGCGCAGCTGATCGCCGAGTTCGGCGTCGGTGGGGGCGGTTCCGTCGTCGTAGCGGGTGCTCAGCAGCAGGCCGAGGATGTCGGAGTCGTCTTGGCGCGCGGTGCCTTTGCGCTCGGCGAGATCGGCCTGGATCAGCCGGTCCAGGTGTTCGCGCGCCACGACGAACCGATCCCACGGCGCGCGACCGAAGGCGCCGCGACGCAGCGCGGGCGCCAGCAGCAGCGGGCCGGAGAAGGCGGTGAGGAACTCGGTGATCGCGGCGGTGTACGCGATTCGTCGCTCGCCGGCGCGCACCCCGAAGACCGCCTCCATGATCACCCGCAGCGTGATCGAGCGCGCCACGGCGCGCGAATCGATCCGCGTCCCCGGTCGCCACGACGTGGCGCCGCCGTCGATCTCGTCGAGCGTCGCGGCCTCGATCAGCTCGCCGTAGGCGCGAATCCGCGCGCCGTGGAAGGCGGGCGCGAGCAGGGTTCGATCGCGCCGGTGCCTCGCGCCCGAGGTCAGGATGAGCGAGGCCGGTCCCACCAGCGGCTCGATGGGATTCGGCCGCGGTGGTTCGAGCAGATTCGCCTGCGCGCGGAACAGTTCTCGCGCGCCGTCCGGTGTCCCGGTGAACAGCACCGCGCCGAAGCCGGGGAAGCGGACGTAGAACGGGTCCCCCGCGCGCGCCCGCCGCCAGCGGAAATACCGTTCGAAGTCCAGCCCGGCGGCGAGCGCGTGCAACGGGAACAGCCGCGGCGGGGCGGGCGCGGCGGTCTCGATCGGCATGCCCTTACCTACGAGTCACCCGCGGTGGCGGTTCGACCGGAGAGATCAGAGCAATGTGCCCCAGCGCCCGAACGGCGTCGCGAGGCAGGAAACGCCGGTGGCCGCGTTCCACGCGAAGGCCGCCGAGCCGAGGCACACTACGGTGCCCTCCTCGGTGCTTACCTGTGCGCGTGATCCTTCGAAGGCGATCGACAACGCGATGGTCCTGCCGTCGCCAGGGTCGGAACCCTCGATCGAGGTGAGCGCGATCGCGTCGGGGCCGACGCCGATCGCGACCGGAATACCGCCCGCGCCTTCGCTCGCTCCGACGCCGCCCGCCGCGCCGATGCCGAGCGCGGTGGCTCCGGAGGTTGCGCGGGCGTAACCGACGCCGTCGAAACCGGCCGAACGTGCTTGCCCGAGCGTCTCGGCGGTGGCCCGGCACCCGGTGCGACCATCGATGACGGTGATGTCGGCGTCGTGATCCGAACTGCAATGCACATCGGTTGCCCACGCGACGGCGGGGAGTGCGAACGAGGCACCGACCGCGGCGGTCGAGCAGATGAGTGCGCTGATCAGCTTCACGGTCAACCCCTTTCGCACCGTAGGGCCCACCATACCCAGCCGGTCGCCGCCGGAGCCGGGCCGCTGCACGCCCCCTTCGGTGTGCCCACCGAGCGTCTTTCGACTCGACTACCGCATCGCTGATGGTGTATGCATGGCGTGATATTTGAAGATCAGATCGTCAACTTCGGATTCTTACGGGGGTGTGAGTTCGGAGCGTTACAGCTCGGGAGGACTGTACGTGTCTCGTCAACTGCTATCCGGCATCGCGCTCGCGGTCGGAACAGCCGCCGCCGTATTCGCCCTCGTGGCCTGTAGCTCGACGATCAGCGGCACCGCGCAGCCCGCGGTGGACAGCGGGACCATCGACGCCGTCAACACCAGCACCCCGAAGACCTCCGCGCCGAGGACGAGCGCCAGGCCCACCTCCGGCAGGCCGACTCCGACCGGCGGCAACACCGATTTCGAGGCCTCCATCGGCGATTGCGTCACCCTCGGCGGCACCACGACCAACGCCACCATCGCGAAGGCCTCTTGCGGAAGCCGGGCAGCGAACTACAAGGTCATCGGCAAGACGGCGACCAGCTCGGGCTGCCCGGCCGACCGCGACAACTACTATGCCGAGACCATCAACGGCGTGCAGCAGGGCGCGCTGTGCCTCGACATCGACTGGGTGGTCGGCGGATGCATGGACGTCGGCGGCGACGACCCGAAGCGGATCGACTGCACCGAGCGCGGCACCCAGGGCGTACGCGTGACCAACATCAAGACCGGCGCGACCGACGCGAGTGTCTGCGACAGCGGCATCGGCTTCGAGTACTCCGAGCGCCGCTTCGTGGTCTGTGTCGAGGAGCTGTAACTCGCACTAGGTTGGACCGGTGACCACCGCCCGAGAGTTGCCCCGGCTGCATTCGACGACCGGGCGGTGGATCCTGCTGGCGACCATCCTCGGTTCCTCGGTCGCCTCGCTGGACGCCACCGTCGTCAACATCGCGCTGCCGCGCATCGGAGAGTCCCTCGATACCGACGTGGCCGGTCTGCAGTGGACGCTCAACGGCTACACACTGACGCTGGCCTCGTTCATCCTGCTCGGCGGCTCGCTCGGCGACAAGCTCGGCAGGCGCAAGGTCTTCGTCTGGGGCGCGGTCGGTTTCGCGGTCGCCTCGGTGTTGTGCGGCGCGGCCGTGAACATCGAGATGCTCGTTGCGGCGCGGGTGCTCCAAGGCGTGGCGGGGGCGATGCTGACGCCGGGCAGCCTGGCGCTGATCTCCGCCTCGCTCGACGAGCGCGATCGAGGGGCGGCGATCGGGCTGTGGTCCGGTTTCGGCGGCGTGGCAGGCGCGATCGGGCCCTTCCTCGGCGGCTGGCTGATCGACTGGGTCGGCTGGCAGTCCATCTTCTTCATCAACGTGCCGCTGGTCGCGGTGGTCGTGGCCGTCGCGCTGCGGCACGTGCCGGAGAGCGTCGACCCCAACGCCGTCGCGCGGCTCGACGTCCCTGGCGCGGTGGTGGTCGCGCTGGCGCTCGGCGCGCTGACCTTCGGTCTGATCGACGCGATGCCCCTGCTCGCCGCGTCGGGCGTGCTGCTGCTCGCGGTGTTCGTGGTGATCGAGCTGCGCAGCGACCATCCGCTGGTGCCGCCCGCGCTCTTCCGTTCGCGGGTGTTCACCGCGGCGAACCTGGTGACGCTGGCCGTCTACGCCGCGCTCGGCGGCGTCTTCTTCCTGCTCGTGATGGAACTCCAGCTGGTGGCGGGCTATTCGCCGTTGCTGTCCGGGCTGGCCACGGTGCCGATCACGCTGATCATGCTGGCGCTGTCCGCGCCCGCCGGTCGTTGGGCTCAGACGCACGGGCCGCGCATTCCGATGACGCTCGGACCGTTGCTCGCCGCCGCGGGGCTGGTGCTGCTGCTCCGCATCGGACCCGATGCCGGATACCTCGGCGACGTGCTGCCCGGCGTGGTGGTCTTCGGGCTCGGTCTCTCCGTGCTCGTCGCTCCGCTCACCGGCGCCGTACTCGGCGCGGTGCCCGCGTCCGAGGCCGGAATCGCCTCCGGGGTGAACAACGCCGTGGCCAGGACCGCGCAACTGCTCGCGGTCGCGGCGCTGCCGGGGATGGCAGGCATCTCCGGTTCTCTCACCGACCCGGCCGCGTTCGACGAAGGTTTCGAGACCGCCATGTGGATCTGCTCGGCGCTGTTGGTCGTCGGCGCGCTGATCGCCGCCGTGCTGTTGCGTCCGCAGCGCCGCGCGCCGGATCCGGAGAGTGTCGAGTGCCTGCCGCAGTGCGCCGTGGCGGGTCCCGCGGTCGCACCGCCGCGCACGCTCGTCGGCGACCCATCGCACGGCAGCGCTGAAGCCTCCTAGAAGCGCCATAGAGACGAAGAAGGGGAGCGGGTGATGTCGCCCGCTCCCCACAGCACGTACGTGACCGATCAGATCGGCATGAAGCCGGAGCCGGGACCGCCCCGCGCGTTGAGGTCGTTCATGATCGCACTCATGTTGGTGCCGACCTCGGGACCGAAACAGGCGATGGCCAGGTAGGCGTTCACCATGCCGACCAGGGTGGTGCCAACGACCACGGGAGCGCCGGAGTCACCCTCGACGACGCACATCTGGGACCAGGTCTCGACATTGGTGCCGAACACGTCGCCCCACGCGATGCCGCAGGTGTTGCCGGTGGTGCGGCCTTCCTTGCAGACGATCATCGGGAACTGGGCCGGGGCGCCGATGCCGGTGATGGTGACATTGCCGACCCGGTTGACCGGGGTGATCGCGCCCGGATCGAACTCGATGACGGCGTAGTCCAGCTCGGAGTTGGAGTAGACGAAGCGACCGATCTGACCGGCGCCGCGATCGGTCTCGGAGTACACCTTCGCCCCCGCGTCGCCGCAGTGTCCCGCGGTCAGTCCGACGAGTCTGCCCGCGCTGTCGTGACCCACCGTGGTGACGGTGCACTCGAACATGTTGTCGATGATGATGCCGGATCCGCCCCCGATCACCGGCGGCGCGGCAGCCGCGGGGCCCGCGCCCGTCCCGAGCAGCGCCGCGCCGAGGGCGACGGCGAAGACGGCGTTGCTGGCCGCCTTGACGAGTTTGCTGAACATGTCCCTCCAGATGTCGGAAGCCCGCACGATATCAATCTGTCGCACCCATCGTGTCAGTATTCGGTCTCGGGCGCGTCTCGTACCGACGTTGCCGCGGAGGTGCCGCCGAATCGTAATCGCCATAGCAAATCTCTATTAAAGAGCTTTATTGGACGACACGCCCGATGTGTTTCTAATTCGGTAGAACTCATTGCGCAGGCATTCAAAACGAGGGTGGATTTTAGATGAATGATTTCCGCGTAATTGCTCGGAGATAGAACAGAAGCCCATATGACGGCACCTGAACTGTAACCTGTTCTAAAAGTTTGCCGCTTAATTTTGGTGCCGGAGACAAAGAAGTCGCGGCGTTCTCATGAGGTTTCCCCGAAGGTGACTCGTATCTATGACTGCAATCACATGAGGATGGTGTGTTCTGCACTACTCCGTAGTAAGGTGCGTCAAGCAAACAAGTCGTCGGGGTGAGCAACCGGCGTCGAGAGGGGTTAGGCAGTGCAGTCGACCAAGAGTCCTCCCACGGGATCACGGATAAGTGAAGCGGTCGATTGGACGAGGTCGTACTGGGAGGATCATCCCAAACGCTCACTGGAGACCTTCGGCCGACAGATCACGATGGGTATCGCCGCGGTGGCGGAACTGGTCATCGCCATCTTCCGTCGGCGGTTCCCCTTCGGTGAATTCGTGCGCCAGTGCGCCTTCATGGCCAATGTCGCCGCCGCCCCCACGCTGCTCGTCGCGATTCCCATCGGCGTCATCGTCTCGATTCAGGTCGGCGCCGTCGCCGGTCAGGTCGGCGCGACGTCGTTCATCGGCGCGGCCAACGGCCTCGGCATCATCCAGCAGGGCGCGCCGCTGGTCACCTCGATCATGATCGCGGGCGCTGTCGGATCCGCCATCTGCGCCGACCTCGGCTCGCGCACCATCCGCGAGGAGATCGACGCCATGAAGGTGATGGGCGTCGATCCGATGCGCCGCCTGGTCGCGCCGCGGCTCGGCGCCGCGATGCTGGTCAGCGTTCTGCTCTGCGGCTTCGTCGTCTTCGTCGGCTTCCTGACGGGCTACATCTTCAACATCTTCGCCCAGGGGGGCACGCCGGGTTCGTACGTCAGCACCTTCTCGTCGTTCGCCGTGACCCGCGACCTGCTGGTCGCGCTGGTGAAGTCGCTGATCTTCGGCCTGCTCGCCGCCATCATCGCGTGCGATACCGGGCTCAACACCCGCGGCGGCCCCGGCGGTGTCGCCAACTCGGTGAACTCGGCGGTGGTGAGCTCCGCGCTGATGCTCTTCGGCGTGAACCTCATCATCACCCAGGTCTACAACGCACTCTTCCCCCCACAGGTGGTCTGAGCCGGTGTCATCAACCTACGTACCGCCGCTGCTGCGGCCACTTCAGGGACTGAAGCGTTCCGCGCAGGCACCGGTCGATCTCGTCGCCCGGCTCGGGCATCAGGTGTTCTTCTTCCTGCGGTCCGTCGGCTCCATCCCGCTGGCGCTCAAGCAGTACCCCAAGGAAGTGTGGCGGCTGCTCTCCGACGTCACCTGGGGCAACGGCAACCTCGTCGTCGGTGGCGGCACCATCGGCGTCATCGTGATCCTGAGCGCGTTCGGCGGCATGACCGTCGGCATCCAGGGCTACACCTCGCTGAACCTGCTCGGCCTCAGCCCGATCACCGGCGCGATCTCCGCCTTCGCGACCACCCGCGAACTCGGTCCGCTGCTCGCCTCACTGGCCTTCGCCGCGCAGGCGGGCTGTCGATTCACCGCGCAGCTCGGCGCGATGCGCATCTCCGAGGAGATCGACGCGCTCGAGTCGGTGGCCATCCGGCCGCTGCCTTACCTGGTCAGCACCCGAATGTTCGCGGCGATCGTCGCGATCGTCCCGCTGTACTGCCTCGGCCTCGCCACCGCCTACCTCTCCTGCTCGCTGACCGTGCAGTTGGTCGGCGGCACCGCGAGCGGCACCTACGCGCACTACTTCTACCAGTTCCTGATACCGACCGACGTGCTGTATTCGCTGCTCAAAGCGATCATCTTCGTCGCGATCACCACCTTCATCCAGTGCTACTACGGCTTCTTCGCCTCCGGTGGCCCGGAAGGCGTGGGTGTCGCGGCGGGGCGCGCGATCAAGATGTGCATCATCCTGGTCGTCTTCGCGGACCTCTTCATGACGTTGGCGATCTGGGGGGTCAACCCCGGAATCCGGATCTCGGGGTAAGGGCCAGATGATCATCGATCCCAGTGGGCGCGGGCCCACGATGCGGCAATTGCTGATCGCGGGCGTGTGCGGACTCGTCGTGTTCGCGCTGGTGCTCGCCTTCCTGATGGCGCGCTACACCGGCTACTTCGTGCCCAAGGTGAACGTCGTCGCCAACCTGACCACCACCGGTGACGGCCTGCCGTCGGAAGCCGACGTGAAGTTCCGCGGCGTCCTGGTCGGCGCGGTGGACGAAGTCGAGGTCGCGGCGAAGGGCGAGCTGCAGAAGGTGCAGATCGAACTGAAGCCGGAGTACGCGGGCGACATCCCGTCCAACGTCACAGCGCGCGTGGTGCCGAGCAACCTGTTCGCCGTCACCTCCATCGAACTGGTCTTCAACGGACCGGCCGATACCTACCTGAAGGAAGGTTCGGTCATCGAGGAGGACCGCAGCAAGGGCACGATCGCGCTGCAGGACACGCTGACCACGGTCCGCAACATCCTGGACAAGATCGACCCGGTGCAGTTCGGCCGCGTTCTCGGCACCCTCTCCCAGGCGCTGGACGGCAGCGGGCGGATGCCTGGCTCGACCATCGAGCGGCTCGATCGCTGGGTGCTCGCCGTCGACGAGTCGATTCCGGATCTCGGCGTGCTGCTCGACGACTTCTCCGGCTCGTTCCACGCGCTGAACCAGTCGGCGCCCGAACTGCTCGACGTGCTCGGCAGCTCGGTGCAGACCGCGAGCACCATCGCCGATCGCCGCGACGAGCTCGTCGCGCTGATCACCGGAACCAGCGGCACCGTGGACACGGTGAACGCCCTGTTCGCCCGGAACCCCGATGTCGGCAAGCAGGTCACCGTCGGCACCGCCGACATGTTCGGCGCGCTGGCCGCCGACCCGGCGGCGATCACCAACACGCTGCTGAACCTGAGCGAGGCGACCAGGAAGATGAACACCACCTTCCACTGGGGTCCGCAGCAGCAGCAGGTCTGGAACGCGGGCATCACGCTGACGCCGTACACGCCGTACACGGTCGCGGACTGCCCCCGCTACGGCGAGATGGCAGGTCCCAGCTGCGCCACCGCGCCCGAGGTGAACGAGCTCCCTCCGCTGCCGGAGAACCTGCGGCCACGCGCGCTGGATTCGGCGGCCGGGCTGCCCCCGGTGGTGCCGATGCCCGGTCTGCCGCTGATCCCCGGCGTCACCATGCCCGATCCGGGCCGCGTCGTCGCCGACCTGCAAGGGAACGCGCAGCAGCCGTTCGCGGGCACGCCGCTCGAAGGACTGTTCCCGATGCTGCCCGGCCTGCCCGGCATCGCGCCCGCCCCCGCACCCGCGGCGGCGACACCGGCGGCGGCGCGCCCGATCTCCTATTCGGGTGACGCGGCGATCGAGCAGCTGCTCGGCCGCAAGCCGACCACCGCGGAGTACCTGCTGCTGAGTCCGATCTTGAAGGGCGGAACCTTGCAAGTGTCCGAAAAAGGTGCGGTCCGATGAGTATTCGAAAACCGCTGATCGGGTTCGGGCTCTTCGCGATCGTCTCGATCCTGGTGACGGTGGTCGTTTGGAACACGCTCGCACGCGTCGTCCCCGGCGACACCAAGACCTACTCCGCGACGTTCACCGACGTGCTCGGCCTCCGCGAGGGCGACGACGTGCGCATGGCCGGTGTCCGGGTCGGCAAGGTCGAGAAGATCGAGCTGGCTCGCGACGACCGGACCAAGGAGTCGGTCGCGCACGTGACGTTCATCGTCGAAAGCGACCAGACCCTCTACGACGACACCAAGGCGCTGGTCCGCTACCAGAACCTGATCGGCCAGCGCTACGTGGCGCTCGACCCCGGCCGCGCGTCCAACCCCGCGCCGCTGAAGAACAACGCGTCGATTCCGCTCGAGCGGACCGAGCCGTCGTTCGACGTGTCGGGTCTGCTCAACGGATTCCAGCCGCTGTTCCAGGTACTGCAGCCCGAGCAGGTGAACCGTCTCTCGGAGACGTTCATCCAGGCGCTGCAGGGCGACAACGTCTCGCTGAGCTCGTTCATCGTCCAGGCCGCCCAGCTCGCCACGGATTTCCAGCGCCGCGACGCGATCCTGTCCGACGTGATCGTCAACCTGTCCGGTGTGATGGCGGGCTTGGCCAAACGAGGTGATGAATTGGAGACCCTGGTGACACAAACCCGGGCCTTGATCGGCGGACTCTACGACCAGGGCCAGTCCCTGCTCGCGTCCACCGAGCAGATCGCGAGCGCGACCACGTCGCTGGTCGGCATGGTCGACAACATCCAGCCCAAGCTGCGGGCGGCGCAGAACTCCACCAGCGCCGCGCTGACGTTGCTGCTTAGCAACGGCGCCAAGCTGGATCAGGCCGCGATCGACCTGCCGAACGTCCTCGCGGCCGCGGGCAGGCACACATCGGAGGGCGGCTACGCCAACGCCTACCTGTGCGGTCTCGACGTCTCGCTGTACGGGGTGCTCTTCCCGCGCGGTCTGTTCTCGCAGATCGGCGGCAACTCGCACTCGGCGGTGTGCCGCCCATGATCGCGAAGATGAAGAACCGCTTCCAGAGCAACCGCTACTTCTGGCTCGGCGTCATCGGCGCCGTGCTGATCGTGGTGCTGCTGATGGCATCCAGCATCATCCGGATGATCGGCGTCGGTGAGCAGACCGTCGAGGCCGAGTTCGTGCAGGCGGCCGGCATCAAGGTCGGCGACAAGGTCAATGCCGCAGGCGTTCCGGTCGGCACGGTGACCGGCGCGAAGCTCGAGGGCAGCCACGTGCTGCTCACGATGAACGTCGAGAACAGCGTCGACCTCGGTCCCGACGCGCGCGCCTCGATCAAGATGGCCACCCTGCTCGGCGCCAGGTACGTCGATCTCGATCCGGGCGACGGTTCCGGACTGAAGGACAACCGGATCCGGCTGTCCAACACCGCGGTTCCGTACAACCTCGCCGACGTGGTGCAGATCGGCACCCCGAAGTTCGAGGCGCTCGACACCGCCAAGCTCGCCGAATCGCTGAACGTCATCAACGAGTCGATGAACGGCTCGCCCCACCTGACCGCACAGGCGCTGGACAGCGTCGGCGCGCTGGCCAAGGTGATCGACGCCCGCCGGGGCGAGGTCGACAAGCTGCTCAAGGACCTGGACCGGGTCACCCAGATCCTCGGCGACAACCGCAACAGCGTCCTGCTGGTGATCACCCAGGGCGAGGCGATCGCCAACCGGGTGATGGAACGGCAGGACCTGCTGCGTCAGCTGCTCGACAACATCGCGGCCCTGACCAAGCAGCTGCAGCAGATCGGCGCCGAGAACGAGGGTCAGCTCGGCCCGACCATCCAGCAGCTGAACACCATGGCCGAGGGCCTGCAGAAGAACAAGGACAACCTGGATCGCATGCTGTCGATCATGCCGCCGACGGTGCGCTACCTGGCGAACTCGTGGGGTGGCAGCGGCCCGTACGGCGACGTCGGTCTGCCGTGGCTGTTCCCGGACAACTGGTTGTGCTTCGCACAAGCTATCGAGGGGTGCCAGTGATGAAATTCGCCACCGCGGGCAAACTCAGGACCGCCGCGAAGCTGTTCGCGGTCAGCGCCGCCGCGCTGACGGTCGGAAGCTGCTCGCTGCTGCCCACCTCGGTGAACGACGCGCTCGGCGGCACCATGCACATCACCGCCGACTTCGAGAACATCGCGGGCATCTACGAGGGCAACCCGGTGACCGTGCTCGGTCTCCAGGTCGGCAAGGTCGACAAGATCGTGCCCAAGGGCGCCTTCGTCGAGGTCCACCTTTCTGTCGATTCGGGGGTGAAGATCCCGAAGAACGCCGAGGCGGCGATCGTTTCGCCGTCGATCGTCACCGATCGGCACATCGAGCTCACCCCGGTCTACACCGAGGGCGAGGCGATGAGCGATGGCACGCACCTGCCGAAGGCGCGCACCAGAACTCCGGTCGAGCTGGACACGATGATCAAGACCATCGACCAGTTCGCCGCCGCGCTCGCGCCGCAGGAAGGTTCCGAAGGGATCGGCCCGCTCTCCGGCCGGGTGCTCTACCCGATGCTGGACGGCAACGGCGTGAAGATGCGCGACACCCTCAACGCACTCTCCGGCGCGCTGAAGGTCGGCGTCGACAACAAGGACGCGATCTCCAACATCATCATCCAGCTCAACGAGCTGACCACGATGCTGGCCGAGAACGACCAATCCGTGCGCGATTTCAGCAACAAGGTCACGCAGCTGAGCGGTCTGCTCGCCGAGCAGGCGCCGGGCCTGCAGGCCACGCTCGAGCAGCTCAACGACTTCCTGGCCAACACGAGCACCACGCTCGCCCAGTACCAGGATCAGCTCGGGGGGAGCCTGACCGGGCTGACCAACGTCACCCAGCAGCTCAGGGACAACGCCTACGGCCTCACCGAGGTCGCCGACGTGGCCCCGATGGCGCTGCAGAACATCGACAGGATCGTCAACCGCGAGGGCCGCTACGTGCGCCTGCACGCGATCATCGGCACCGCGCTCAACGGCGAGGTCGTCGCCCTGTTCTGCGAGCGCATCCAGATGAAGGCCGACGGCTGCCGCACCGGAAACATGCAGGACTTCGGACCCGACTACGGGCTCACCGCCGCACTGCTCGGACTCACGAAATGACGTACCGCATGACGATAAAGGCACGCAGGGCGCTGGTCGCCATCGCGGCGGTGGCCGGGGTCGGCATCACCTCCGGCTGCGGTCTCACCGTGGAGGATCTGCCGCTGCCCAAGCCGGGGCAGGCGGAAGAGACCTACACCGTGCAGGCCGTTTTCGAGAACGCGCTGAACCTGCCCGACCAGGCGAAGGTGAAGATCGGCGGTTCGGATGTCGGTGTGGTCACCGACATCAAGACGAAGAACTTCCAGGCGGTCGTCGACCTGAGCATCCGCAGCGACATCGAGCTGCCCAAGGGCAGCACCGCCGAACTGCGCCAGGCCACCCCGCTCGGTGACGTGTTCGTCGCGCTGTCCAAGCCGAAGGTCGAACCGGGCGCGCCGATGATGCACGACGGCGACACCCTGACCATCGACGAGACCTCGGCGGGCGCCACCGTCGAGCAGCTGCTGATCTCGGTGTCCATGCTGTTCAACGGCGGTGGCATCGCCTCGCTCACCAAGCTGACCTCGGAACTGGATTCCATCGTCGGCGGGCGTGGACCGCAGGTCGCCCACCTGATCACCGAATTGACCGGCGTGGTCGGCAGTTTGAACGACAACACCGCCCGGGTCGACGCGGTGCTGAACCAGTTCAGCACGCTGGCCAACACTCTCGACTCGCGGCGCGCCGAACTGGGCCAGGTGGCCGACACGCTGCCCCAGATGATCGGCGCCATCGCCGAGAACAACCGGGCGATCGGTGAACTGCTGACCAAGATCTCGACCACCAGCGCCGCGCTCGGCGACTACGCCGACACCACCGGCGATCAGCTGGGCGTTCTGCTCGACAACACCCAGGCGTTGATGGACGCGATCGCTCGGACCGGCGACGACTTCGGCATTTTGATGGACCGTCTGCACGAAATCCGTCCGAAGGTGGACGCCACCTTCCGCGGCCGCAGCTTCGCCGTCTACGCCACCGCGACCAACCTCGACCTCAGCGCGCTGACCGATCCCCAGCACGGCAGGTTGCCGAACCTGGAAGACCTGCAGGACTTCGCGGGCAGCCTGATCCAGGTGCTGCAACTCGTGCAGCAGCGGGTGACGGGAGGTCACCGATGAGCGGGGTGTCGAAGATCTTCTCGAACAAGCTGATCCTCTCGGCGATCGGCCTGGTGATCGTGCTGTTCGTCGGCGCGTCCTACCTGCTGGTGAGCGTCATGCGGATCAACCCGCTGCGGTCCAGCTACACCGTGACGGTGAACCTGGACCGCTCCGGCGGTCTGCAGCCGGGCAACGACGTGACGCTGCGCGGCTACCGCGTCGGCAAGGTCACCTCGATCGAGCTGACCGATCGCGGGCAGGCCATCGCCGCAAGGGCCGAGATCGACAGCCGGTTCAAGATCCCGGTCGACACCGACGTGGCGGTGCAAGCTCTGTCCGCGGCCGGTGAGCAGTACATCGACTTCCGGCCCGGCACCGAGGACGGCCCGTTCCTCGCCGACGGCTCGGTGGTCCAGTTCGATCCGGAGACGGTCAAGACGCCGACCCCGGTGTGGTCGGTGCTGGACAACACCAGCGAGCTGATCGCCCAGATCGATCCGGACAAGTTCAGCGTCATCCTCGCCGAGCTGGACATCGCGCTCAGCGGCGGCCCCGATCAGCTGCGCGGCCTGGTCAACGGCATCAGCCTGGCCACGTCGGGTCTGGACTCGCTGCTGCCGCAGACAACCAGCCTGATCACCAACCTGCGCACCATCGCCGACACCACGTCGCACGCGCAGCCGGATCTGGCGACCCTGACCGCCAACTCCGGTGAGCTGTTCGCCCAGTTCAACGCCGCCAACGCGGAGCTGCAAAGCGTGCTGGACTCGGGCCCCGGCCAGCTGGAGAGCCTGGGCGCGGTGCTGGACAAAACGTCGGATCCGATCACCGGTCTCGCCACCAACTTCGTCGCCATCACCAAGGCCGCGCAGCTGCGCCTGCCCGCGCTGCGGGCGCTGTTCCCTTCGCTCGCGCTCGGCGCCGAGGCGCTCGGTATCCCGGCGCACGACAACGAGTTCCACGCGATCATCGACATCTGGCCCCGGCCTTACTGCACCTACAACACCCCGCAGATCCGTAACGAGGTCGTGCAGGACGGCTCCATCCCGAAGTGGAACTACTGCGTGAACCCGCCGCCGGGTCAGCAGATCCGCGGTGCGGCGAACGCCCCGCGGCCGGACGTGCCGAACAACGGCGCCCAGATGCCGCCGGGCGTGGATCCGAACGAGCGGACCCTACCCCCGGTGCGGTGAGTGTGCACCCGGGCCGCTGGCTGAGCCATCGGCCCGGCATACTCGCTGGTAGAACGCGTACGGTTCGCTCATGCGGACCGGCGAGCCGATACGGTGCGTGCGCGCGCCGGGAAAGTGCAGGATTTATCGATGTCCACCGACGACGCCGACACCAATAAAGACGCCGAGACCACGAAGAACGTCGAGCCCGCCGAGGAGAAGTCCGCGGCCGGGGCGAGCGACGCGGAGACGGCCAAGCTTGACCTGGGGAAGGCGGGCGAGAAGCAGAGCGAACCGAAGCCGAAGCCCAAGCCTGCGCCCGCGGCCGGCCAGGACCGGTCCACTCTGCTGCCGGTGATCGCGGCATTCGTGGCGGGCATCCTGCTCGTCGCTGCCGTCACCGCGGTGGTGGTCTTCTATCTTCAGGCCCAGAAGAAGTCCGACGAGCTCGCGGCGGTCAACGACGCCACCCGCGCGGCCTGCGACTTCGGTCGCGACGTCTCGGTCTACGACTACTCCAAGGACCTCGAGGGTTACTTCAAGAAGGTCAAGGAAGGGTCCACCGGCGAATTCCTGAAGGAATTCGACGACGCGACCAAGGCGCTCACCGATGCCATGACGCAGGCGCAGGTCAAGTCCTGGGCCGACGACGTGCAGTGCGGATACCAGTCCGGCAACACCGACGAGGCCAAGGTGCTGGTGACGCTGACCCAGTTCCGCACCAACTTCACCCAGCCGCAGCCGGATCGGCAGTTCGTGGTGATCGTCGCGGATCTGCAGAACGAAGACGGTAAGTGGAAGGTGAGCAAGCTCGACTCGCCGATGCTCAAGGGTGCGGGCACCGGCCTGCCCGGCGGCGCTCCGGCGCCCGGCCAGACTCCGGCTCCGACCCAGCCGCAGCCCGGTAACTGATCCGGCGATTTTCCGAAAGCGCCTCCGGCGGTGGGCCCAGTCACCACCGCCGGAGGTCTTTCGGGCGGTCCTGCTATGCGGTCGCGGAGCTGCTCAGAACAGGGTCAAGGTCTGAGGAGCCGCCGCGACCGCCTTCCCCGAGGCCCGCGGCCCGGTGGTCTTGTGTTGCGGTGCAGGGCTTTTCGCCACGGTCGTCGGCGCGAGCCGATCGATGTTCTCCGCCGCGCTCACGGCGGTCGGTTCGGGGGCGTCGACCTCAGCGGCCGCCGAAGCAGCGGCCTTGCGGGCCGCCTCGCCCGCCAGAGTGTCGGCCATCTCGTTGAAGTAGTTGCCGACATGGCCACGCACCCAGCGGAATCGGACCGGACCCGGCCTGCTCGAGATGGCGCGGTCGATCTGTTGGATGAGCTCCACGTTCTTGACGGCGCCGCCGGTCGAGGTGCGCCAGCCGTTCAGCCGCCAGCTCGAGATCCACTCCGACGCGCACTTGATCGCGTAGAGCGAATCGCTTTCGATCAGAAGGGGTTCGGCTCCAGGGTGTGCCTCGACGGCTTCCAGGATCGCGCGTAGTTCGGCGATCTGATTCGTCCCCGTCGCGGCTCCCCCGCTACGCGAAGCGCCCCCTTGATGATTGACCCAAGCCCAGCCGATAGCGCCGCCGGGATTTCGGAGGCAGGATCCGTCGGTGCTCACGATGATCATGGCTGGCACCCTACGCAATCCGACCGACAAGATCGGTACCGTGGAATTCCTCTATCTCCCTTCGCAATTGAGACTCGGTGCGACGTAGCGCCGATCGCACGGCACTGTCGACCAAGCGTGCGCACATGCGGCCGAGGAAGCCGCGAGGTGCAGCGTACTCCGCTTCGGAAGTCAGCACCGACCGTCCATACCCGAGCGGGTCGAAACGCAGCGTCAGGGTTCCCGACAATCGCCCACGCAGCGTATACCCGATCACCACGTTGCGGCGGTATTCGGTGATCTCGCAGGAGACCTTCGGACGCCACGGGCCGAGTCTCGCAGTGGTCGCGAACAGGGCGCCGAGACCTTGGTCCACCTCGCCGGTCGGTTCGAAGGAAGCGACGCCGAACATCCAGTCGGGCACGAACTGGTGGTTGTCCGTGTACGTGAACGCTACTTCTACCGGAGCCCCGACGTCACTCGCGTACTTGATGTGGCCCATAGGCCCTCCCTGATCCACGGCTGCGACAAAAGTACTACAACTATCCTCTTTATTCGAGAGGTTGCGCTCAATTCAGGGGAGCGGGCTTTCCAGATTCACGACCGGCCGGTTGCTTGGTCGAGTCGGATTCGATCGACGATGTACTCCGCGATCGGCATGGCCGAAGTCGCCGCGGGCGACGGCGCGTTGAGGACGTGTACCGAGCGCGCGGTGCGTTCGATCATGAAGTCGTGCACCAGGGTTCCGTCGCGCAGCACGGCCTGGGCGCGGATGCCCGCCGGGCGCGGCCGCAGGTCGGCCCTCGTGAGTTCCGGGCAGTAGCGCCGGCATTCGGCCAGGTAGCCGCGTTTGAACAGCGAGTTGCGCAGTTCGCGCAGCCCGGTTTTGACGTGCGTTCGAGCCACCCGGTGCATGCCGGGGAACCCGACGATCTCTCTGGCGTCGCGCAGATCGACGCTGCCTTTTCGGTAGCCCTCGCGTGCCAGGCCGAGCACCGCGTTCGGGCCGACGGTGAGTTCGCCGTCGATGGTCGGGCTCAGGTGCACGCCGAGGAACGGCAGATTCGGGTCCGGCACCGGGTAGATCAGCGTCCGCACCAGTCCGGCGCGTTCCCGCGGCAGTTGGTAGTACTCGCCGCGGAACGGAACGATGCGAAAGTCGATCGGCAGTCCCGCCAGCCGCGCCATCCGATCGGCCTGCAGGCCGGCGCAAACCACGAGGGCGCGCGCCGTCCACGCACCGCCCGGGCTTGAGACCGTCACCGCCGTATCGGTCTCCTCGATATCGGTGATCTCGGCGCCGAGCACGATCTCACCGCCCGCCGCGCGGACCTGTTCGGCCAGCGCCGCGGTGATCTTCCGGTAGTCGACGATGCCGGTGCCAGGCACGAACAGCGCACCGACACCGGTGATCCGAGGCTCGCGCCGCACGAGTTCGGCGGCGTCGAGCAACTCGACCTTCACCCCGTTGGTGACCGAGCGCTCGTACAGCGTCAGCATCCGCTCGTACTCCGCGGCGTCGGTGGCCACCAGCAGTTTTCCGCACACGTCGTACGGGATGTCCTGCGCCGCAGCGAAATCCTTCGTCCACTGCGCGCCCCGCCTGCACAGCTCCGCCTTCAGACTCCCCGGCTCGTAATAGATACCGGAGTGGATCACCCCGCTGTTGTGCCCCGTCTGATGCGCCCCCAGCCCCGCGGCCTTCTCGACCAACACCAGCCGAGCCCCCGGATACCGCTCCACCAGCCGCCGAGCCGTCGCCACCCCGACGATCCCGCCCCCGATCACGCAAAAGTCGTACACGCCACCCGACAGTACTTCCCCACCGGCTCGATGCGCGCCACCTCCGGCGAGGAGGTGTCAAATGGTGGTGGTGGGGTGCGGGTCGTGGCCGGTGGGGGTTTCCGGGGTGGCGCTGTCGGACGGGGTTGGGTGGCGTTGGAGTTGGATCGTGTGTTCGCCGAGGGCGGCGTCGGAGAAGACGAGGGAGAGTTCGCCGGTTCGGGTGTCGAATTCGGAGCGCAGTTGGGTGATTCCGGACGGGTCGAGGTGGATGCCGAGGTGGTCGCGCACGGGTTCGGACAGTACGAGGCCGGTGAGCGCCGAGAAGGCGTTGGTGTCCACGGTGAACGCGAAGGTGTTGGTGCGGACCGGGGCGACCTGCGCGCCGACGTAGGCGGTGCCGAGCCCCAATCGGCCGCCGAGTCCGGCGGGCCGGGTCGGCGCGGCGGCCGGATCCGGTTGCGGCACAGTCGGTTCGGCCGGGAAGACGGCGGCCTGGTAGGTCGTCGGCAGCAGGTGCGCCTCGCCGGTCAGCACGGTGACGGCGGTCCCGGGCCCCGGGTGCGGCGTAAAGGGCTGGACGACAGGCGGAGACGCCGGCGGCGCGGCTTGTACCGACCCTGCGCGCTGGGTGTCGGCCATCTGGTTCACGATGTACGCGCCGGAAGCGACAGTCAGGCTGAGGCTGGCCGCGCCGGCCAGCACGATCGCGGTATGACGCACGATCTGAGCAGGATTGAGTGCCGTCACGATGCGTTCCTTTCCCTCCGCCCCGACTCCCCTCGCGTAATCGGCCCGCACCGTTGAAAACCGAACGCGTGTCCAGGTTACGATGCCGCCCGATGGGGCACCGCATCCGTGCGAGCAGGATCACAATAGGCCGCACTACGGATGTTTCCGCCGGTTGAAGAGCGGGTAAAAAGCGGTTAGCTGGCGAGCGTCATTCTCGACTGCCACTCTTAGACACCCGGCCAACGTCGTCCGGCCGTCGACGCGAACGGCGCACCCAAGTCTGGCGCTCGCCCGCTCCCGAATTTTCGGATCGGGTCGGGTGAAGAAGCCCGGTCGGACGTCGTCCGGCCGGGCTGCTCGCTTTTCGGGGCGATCGTCTCAGGCGAACTGCCCCGCCGCCCGGCCCTCCCCGGACGGACCCGCGAAGGCTTGGGCGATCGTCAACCACTCTTCGGCATCCGCGCCGACGGCCCGCAGGGCGAGGTCGTCGAGGTGGCGGCGCTGCGTGACCAGCAGGCAGAAGTCGAGCGCGGGCCCGGTCACCCGCTGTGCCGCGTCCTCCGGCCCCCAGGTCCAGACCGTCTCGTCGGGCGCGGTCAGTTCGACGCGGAAATCCTCGGCGGGCGCCGTCTTGCCCCGCACCGAATAGGCGAAGTTCCTGGTCCGCACGCCGAGGTGGGCGACGCTGCGCAGCCTCGCGGTCGGCTCGCGGGTCACGCCGAGCGCGTCGGCCACGTCCTGACTGTGCGCCCAGGTCTCCATGAGCCGGGCGGTGATCATCGAGGCGGGACTCATGGGCGGCCCGAACCAGGGCAGCTTGGTGCCGGCGGGCACCGCGCGCAGCGCCTCGACGAGAGTCTTTCGCCCGGCGCGCCAGCGCTCGAGCAGCTCGGCGGGCGGCGCGGCGGCGGCTTCCTCGGCGGCCTCGTCGACGAAGGTGAGCGCCCTCGGCGCGGCCGCGGCCACCTGCTTCGCGAACTCGTCGGCGTCCGACGCCGAGACGGCGGCGATCTCGTCGGTCCAGGTCAGGTGCCCGATCTGGTGCGCGATGCTCCAACCGGGGGCGGGCGTCGGCCGGGCCCAGTCCTGCGGGGCCAGCGGGGCGACCAGTCGTTCCAGGTCCGCGCATTCGTCGGCGAAATCGCCGAGCAGCGCCTCGAGGTCAGCCATGAGTCCCCTTGCCGGTCGCGGGCACACCGCCGCGTGTGCCAGGTGTGACCCAGCATCGCAGCGGCGCGAAAAAAATGCAAGCACGCGTGCTTGTATTTCTCTCGCCTCTGTCACCACCCGAAAAGCACCAGATGGGCGGCGCCGACGGCCAACCCGAGGACCGCACCGTGCAGATACAGCAGCCAAGCGTCCTGCTCCACCGAGGCGTAGAACATCTCCATGAACTCGCCCGGGCTCAGCTGCTGAAGCTTGCGCGCGGCGAACTCGTCGATCTTCTTCGCCTGCTCGCGCGCGAACTCCTCGTCCTCGACCATGCTCGGCGCCAACCCCACCGCGGCCCCCGCCGCGCCGACAGTCAGGTTGTCGAACTGCCGCTTGCCGAACGCGGCGCGCACCATCGAATGCGTCGGCCCGAGCTGACGGTGGATCTCCTCGGAGATCAGTCGCTCGATCAGCTGACGGGTCTTGTCGCCGTTCGGTCCCTCCAGCAACTCCGCCGAGAGATTGGGCAGCGTGAGCACCTGGTAGGCCAAGATGTGCGCGAGGTCGGTCGCGGCCTGCGACTGACGCTTCGCCAGCAGCGCCTGGCGCCACAGGTACTTGTAGCGCGGCTGCGGCTCGCCCGGCTCGAAGACCATCTTCACCGCGATGACGTTCACGATCACGCCGATCGCGGCCGCGCTGAGCAGCACGATCACCCAGGCGGGCAGCCAGCCGAGCACCGGAATGCGTTCGTGCACATGAAGATACAGCGCCATCAGCAGGCCGAAGGGCGCACCGAGCAGACCGATGCGAACCATGAACTTCAGCTCGGGGGCCGCGATGGTGGTGGTGAGATCCTTCAGGATGTACGGGTTCTCACGCAGGTAGCGGATGACGAAGCTCTTGATGTCGATGAGCTGATCGATGTTGTCGCCGAGTGAGTCGAAGCCCCGGCGGCACAGTTTCGGCAGCTGCCGGTCGATCCGCTGGTAGATGACCTGCCTCATCTGCCTCGGCACCGAGCGCCACAGGTCCGGGTTCTCCCGGTACATCACCTCGTTGACGAGCGGGCGCACCTGTTCGCGCGCCAGCTCGGCGATGTAGTCGGCGATGCCGTCCAGATCGATTTCGTGAATGAAGTCCCTCGGACTGCCGATCCGCATCAGCGCCTTGTCGACGCAGATGCTCGCCATCTTCTCCGCCCGCGCGGGTATGAAGCCTTGGAAGCCGAGCCTGCGCCCGTCGCCCGAGAAGGTCGGCAGCACCTGCACCCGCCGCGGCAGGTAGGGGTACAGCACGTGCAGGCCGGGCACCCGGACGCCGCGGAACTGTACCGGCCAGAAGAGCATCAGCACGCCGGTCCAGTTGGTCAGCCAGCCCGCGAGTGCGCTGAAGATCGGGAAAGTGACCAGGTCGACCACGAACTTCGTCTGGCCGGTGAGCTCTTCCCAGTCGATGAACACCCCGGACGCGAGAGTGTTCATCCTCGGTTCCCCTTAGTGCCGTGAGCTGTAGAGGTCCCCACATTCTCATTGCGCTCGCGAGGGTGTCAACGCGGAGGCGGGAACTGTCACAGACGGCCGCGCTTCCGATCTCACCTTCGCTCTGAGCGAACGTCCGGGAAGGGCGGAACAAAGCCGGAATGGGTGGGGTTGAGTAGGCATCGCTCAACCTTTGGAAGGGTCGAACACGTGACTACACCTCAGAATCTGCCGGTGCTGTTCCTGACCGATCCGATCGTGCTGCCGGGCATGGTCGTGCCCATCGAACTGGACGAATCGGCGCAGGCCGCGATCGACGCCGCGCGCGCCGCCAAGACCGAGGCGGTGCTGCTCGCGCCGCGCCTGGACGAGGGCTACGCCTCCTACGGCGTCGTCGCGACCATCGAACAGGTCGGCCGGATGCGCGGCGGAGCGCCCGCGGCGGTGCTGAAGGCGGAACGTCGGGCCAAGATCGGTCACGGCGTCACCGGACCGGGCGCCGCGCTGTGGGTCGAGGCCGAGCCGGTCGAGACGCCCACCCCGGACGGCCGCACCAAGGAGCTGGCCGCCGAATACAAGAAGCTGGTCGTCTCGGTGCTGCAACGCCGGGAAGCGTGGCAGATCATCGACGCGGTCAACCAGTTGACCGATCCCTCGGCGATCGCCGACACCGCGGGTTACGCGCCATACCTGACCGCCGATCAGAAGCGCGAACTGCTCGAGACTCCCGACGTCGCCAAGCGCCTGACCACCCTCATCGAGTGGACAAAAGCGCACATCGCCGAGACCGAGGTCACCGAGAAGATCAGTGACGAGGTCCGCGAGAACATGGAGAAGAGCCAGCGCGAATTCCTGCTGCGCCAGCAGCTCAACGCCATTCGCAAGGAACTCGGCGAGGACGAGCCCGACGGCGCCGAGGATTACCGCACCCGCGTGGAGCAGGCCGACCTGCCCGAGTCCGTCCGCGAGGCGGCGCTGCGCGAGGTCGGCAGGCTGGAGCGGGCCAGCGATCAGAGCCCGGAATCCGGTTGGATCCGCACCTGGCTGGACACCGTGCTCGAGCTGCCGTGGAACGAGAAGACCACCGACTCCACCGATGTCGCGGCCGCCCGCGCGGTGCTCGACGCCGATCACCACGGCCTGGACGAGGTCAAGGACCGCATGGTCGAGTACTTGGCGGTGCGGGCCCGGCGCGCTCAGCGCGGACTGGAGGTCGTCGGCGGACGCGGTTCCGGCGCGGTGCTCGTGCTGGTCGGTCCGCCCGGCGTCGGGAAGACCTCGCTGGGTGAGTCCGTGGCACGGGCGTTGGGGCGCAAGTTCGTTCGCGTCGCCTTGGGCGGCGTGCGCGACGAGGCCGAGATCCGCGGGCACCGCCGCACCTACGTCGGCGCCCTGCCCGGCCGCATCGTCCGCGCCATGAAAGAGGCGGGCTCGATGAACCCGGTCGTGCTGCTCGACGAGATCGACAAGGTCGGCTCCGACTTCCGCGGCGACCCGGCGGCGGCCCTGCTCGAGGTGCTGGATCCGGCGCAGAACCACACGTTCCGCGATCACTACCTGGATCTGGATCTCGACCTGTCCGACGTGCTGTTCATCGCCACGGCCAATGTCATGGAGACCATTCCCGGCCCGCTGCTCGACCGCATGGAACTGATCACCGCCGACGGCTACACCGAGGCCGACAAGGTCGCCATCGCTCGCGACTTCCTGGTGCCGAGGCAGCTGGAACGCAACGCGCTGACCGCCGACGAGGTGACCATCACCGAGGAGGCGCTGCGCGAGGTCGCGGCGAACTACACCAGGGAAGCCGGCGTGCGGCAGATGGAGCGCCTGATCGCCAAGGCGCTGCGCAAGGCGGCGACTCGGCTATCGGAGGGCGAAGTCGGTTCCGGCGCAACGGGTTCCGACATCGATCTCGGCTACGAGCCGGAACTCGGCTACGACACGCCCGAAACAGCCGCGCCGACAATCGCTTCTGGCCGCCTGACCATCGGTATCGGCGACCTGAAGGACTACCTCGGCCGTCCCCGCTTCACCCCGGATTCGGTGGAACGCACCGCGGTCCCCGGCGTGGCGACCGGCTTGGCCGTGACCGGCGCGGGCGGCGACGTCCTCTACATCGAGGCCAATGCCGCCGAGGGCGAGCGCTCGCTGACCCTGACCGGCCAGCTGGGCGACGTCATGAAGGAATCGGCGCAGATCGCGCTGACCTACGTGCGCTCGCACCTGGAGGAGATCGGCATAGAACCGTCGGTGCTCGACCGCAACATCCACATCCACTTCCCGGCGGGCGCGGTGCCGAAGGACGGCCCGTCCGCGGGCGTCACCATGGTCACCGCCTTGGTGTCGCTGGCCCTCGGCCGCCAGGTGCGCTCGGATGTCGGCATGACCGGCGAGGTCACCTTGAACGGCCGGGTCCTGCCGATCGGCGGCGTCAAGCAGAAGCTGCTCGCCGCCCAGCGCGCCGGACTGAAGACCGTGTTCATTCCCGCTCGCAACGAGCCGGACCTGGACGAGGTCCCCGCCGAGGTGCTGGCAGCACTCGACGTGCGGCCGGTCGCCGACGTGGCGGACATCTTGGCCTACGCCATCGAACCGGTCATCGAGGAGACGCTGAACCGGCCCGCCTTCGCCGCCACCGCATAACTCCAACCTCGAGGGCCGGGCACGGGAAACCGCGCCCGGCCATTCGGCCTACCCGAACCAAGTCCACCTCGCGGGCTTTCATGCCTCGCATCTGCTGCGAAGCGTACGAAAGCCCCTGCGAGCCTGCCGCCGATCGTGAATCAGTGGGCGAGGGTGCGTTCGACGCTTCGGGTTGTTCCTTGCGCTACCGCGCAGAGGACCGATTCTCCGCCGTCGGATTCCGCGTAGATCTCGCACCGCACCACCGCCTGCCGTCGGGTGGACCCCGTCACCGATGCCTCCGCGCGCAAGCGAACACCCGCGGCCGGGCGCAGATAGGTGATGGTGAAGCCGCCGGTCAGCACGTTCGCGCCGAGCACCGTCCCCGCCGCGAAGGTGAGCGCGTTGTCGGCCGCGTAGGCGAGCACCCCGCCGTGCACGAAGCCGAACTGCTGGCCCAGCTCGGGGCGGATCGGGATGACGAGAGTGGCGGCACCGTCGCCGAACCGGGTGATCTCGGTGCCGACCAGACCCGCGAAAGGTTGCGCGGCCAGTACCTGTTCGGCCTGCTGGAAATCGAGTGCTGCGGTGTCCACGGTCATTGCCGCTCCATTCTTTTCGGTGTCGATCCGGCGTCCAGGGCAAGCCAGGCCGCCTCGGCCAGTTCCGCGCCGACCTCCGTCGGCGCGGTGCGGATGTTGCCGCCGAGCCACTGCCGCGCATACTCCTGCGCCGGGCCGAGCCAGAGTGCGTAGACGACATCCAGATCCAGCGAGCGCACCGCGCCGTACGCCGCGTGGGTGCGGTACCAGCGGGCGATGTCGATCATGAAGGTGCGGTTGCTCTCGCTCTCGCGGACGCCGGGCGGGCGGGCCGAGGTGAGAACCTTTGCCCGGTGCTGGTTTTCGGTCACCCAGCGCAGGTGCTCGCGCACGCCTCCTGTGATGCCTTCGCGCGCGTCGGTGCTCTGGCCGACCACCACCCAGAAGTGCTGCTGGTAGTCGGTCAGCGCGTGCGCCCAGACCTGCCGGTACAGGTCCGCCTTGTCCGGAAAGTGGTGGTAGAGCGCGCCGACGCTGGCGCCCGCCGCCTCGCGGATCTGCGCGAGCGTCGCGTCCAGCACCCCGCGGTCGGCGAACTGGCGCTCGGCCGCCAGCAGCAACCGATCTCGGATCTTCATACCCAGAATTTAGTTCTGTTTTCTGGTTGGCGCAACGCCGTATGCGGCGAGTAGTGCCTGGCTGTCATACCCGTGCGGTATGACGGACAGGTGGCCAGGTGGCTGTTGCATGTCGATCTCGACCAGTTCCAGGCGGCGGTGGAGTTCCGCCGCCATCCGGAACTGCGTGGCCTGCCGGTCATCGTCGGCGGCAGCGGCGACCCGAACGAACCGCGCAAGGTGGTGACCTGCGCGTCGTATCCCGCCCGCGCCTACGGCGTCCGCGCGGGAATGGCGCTGCGCAGCGCGCTGCGCAAATGCCCGGAGGGCGTTTTCCTGCCGCTCGACATGGCCGCCTACGAAGAAGCCTCCGAGGAGATCATGGCGCTGCTGCGCACGTTTCCCGGCCGGGTCGAGGTGTGGGGCTGGGACGAGGCGTTCCTGGCCGCCGACACCGACGATCCCGAACGCCTCGCCCGCGAAATCCGCGGCGCCATCGCGGAATTGGACCTGACCTGTTCGATCGGCATCGGCGACAACAAGCTCACCGCCAAGCTCGCGACCGGTTTCGCCAAGTCGGCGGGCAAATCCTCGGACGCGCCCGGCGCGGGCGCGGCGGCCGGCATGTACCGGCTCACCGCCGCCAACTGGACCGAGGTGATGGCCCACCGTCCCACCGACGCGCTGTGGGGCATCGGCAGCCGTATCGCCGCCCGCCTCGCCGAACTCGGCATCCATACCGTCGCCGACCTGATGGCGGCCGACCGGCACCGCCTCGCCGACGCGTTCGGTCCCGCCACCGGTCCCTACCTCTGGGTGCTCGGCCACGGCAAGGGCGACACAGAAGTGACCACCGAGCCGCGAATCCCGGTGGGCCGCAGCAAGTCCGAGACATTCCCGCACGATCTCACCGATCCCGCCGAGATCCACGCGCAGGTGGCGCGCATCGCCACCGAGGTCGCCGGGGAAATGGCCGAAGCGGGCCGGATCAGCATCCGCGTCTCCGTCACCGTGCGGACCAACACCTTCTTCACTCGCAGCAAACAGGCCAAACTCCCGGAACCGACCGCCGACGTCGCCACCATCACCGAGACGGCCCTGCGCATCATCGACCGCTTCGAACTCGACCGCCCGGTCCGCCTGCTCGGTGTGCGGTTGGAGTTCGTCCCCGAGGAGTAGTCGCGTCCGCAGCGACCCCTTGTCATATCGAGCGCGCGGGATGGCGTGCGGGGCTGTGCTGGAGCACCGCGAGCGGACGCCGATCCTCGTATGCTCGACCGCATGGAGTTCTGGGCGATGGTGGCACACGAATCGGACAGTGGGATCGTGTTGACGCGGCAGCAGGTCGACGAGGGATTCCTCGGCCAGGGCACCGTCACGATCAAGGTGCATTACTCGAGCGCCAACTTCAAGGACGGACTCGCCATCACGCCGGGCGGCGGTGTGGTCCGCGACTACCCGATCGTGCCCGGCATCGACATCACCGGCGAGGTCGTCGCCTCCGAGTCCGACGATTTCGCGCCGGGTGACCAGGTCGTCGCACACGGTTATGGCATCGGCGTCTCACACCACGGCGGCTTCGCCGAATACGCCAAGGTGCCGGACGAATGGGTGGTGAAGCTCGACGAGCTGAGCACCCGCGACGCCGCGGCCCTCGGCACCGCGGGTTTCACCGCGGCGATGAGCGTGCAGGCATTGCTCGACCGCGGCATCACCCCCGATGACGGCGCGATCCTGGTGACCGGCGCGACCGGCGGTGTCGGAACCGTGGCCGTCGATATCCTGTCCGGTCTCGGTTTCGAGGTCATCGCATCCACCGGCAAGAAGGACGCGGGCGACCTGCTCTCCGAACTCGGCGCCAACGAGGTTATCGGCCGCCTGCCGGAGGATCCAGACGCGAAGCTGCGCCCGCTGGCCAAAGCGCAGTGGGCCGGCGCGGTCGACAGCGTCGGCGGAAAATCGCTGGCCTACGTGCTCAGCTGCATCGGCTACGGCGGCGCGGTCGCGGCGAGCGGCCTCACCGGCGGCCACGACCTGCCCGCAACGGTCATGCCGTTCATCCTGCGCGGCGTCGCATTGCTCGGCATCGACTCGGTCAACATGCCGATCGAGAAGCGCCGCGACCTCTGGTCGCGTATCGGCAAAGAGCTCCGGCCCCAGCATCTTTCGACCCTGGAAAGCTACGCGCCGGTCACCGAGGCGGCAGCGGTGCTCGCCGACATCAAGAACGGAAAGCACTCCGGACGCACCGTCTTGGGCGTCGCGGGCGAATTCTGAGCCGGACACGCAGCAGGCCGCGTCGAGATCATCCCGACGCGGCCTTTCGCGTGAACCCTCTCAGGCCGCGACGGTGACCGGATCGTCCGCGAATTGGGTGCGATACAACTCGGCGTAGCGCCCTTCGGCGGCCAGCAGCTGGGTGTGGGTGCCGCGCTCCACGACGCGGCCGTCCTCCAGCACCAGGATCTGGTCGGCGGCGCGGATCGTGGAAAGCCGGTGCGCGATGACCAACGCGGTGCGGCCCTCCAGTGCTTCCGAAAGCGCTTCCTGCACGGCGGCTTCCGAGGTCGAATCCAGTGACGCGGTCGCCTCGTCGAGGATCACCACGCGCGGCTGCTTGAGCAGCAGCCTCGCGATGGTGAGGCGTTGACGTTCACCACCGGAGAGGCGGTAACCGCGCTCGCCGACCACGGTGTCGAGCCCGTCCGGCAGCCCGGCGATCAGATCGTGCAGGCGGGCCCGCCGCAGCGCGTCCCACAGCTCGGTCTCGGCGGCCTCGGGGCGGGCCAGCAGCAGGTTCGCGCGGATCGTGTCGTGGAAGAGGTGGCCGTCCTGGGTGACCAGGCCGACCGTCTCGTGCAGCGAGCGCGCGCCGATCTGCCGCACGTCGGCGCCGTTGAGCCGCACCGCGCCGCCGTCCACGTCGTACAGGCGCGAGACCAGCTGGGCGATGGTCGATTTACCGGCTCCCGAGGAGCCGACCAGCGCGACCAGCTGCCCGGGTTCGGCGCGCAGCGACACATTGTGCAGCACGTCCACCCCGCCCCTGGTGTCCAGCGTCGCGACTTCCTCCAGCGAGGCAAGCGACACCTTGTCCGCCGACGGATAGGCGAAGGTCACGTCGTCCAGCTCCACCGCGACCGGACCCTCCGGCACCGCGATCGCGTCGGGCGCGTCCTCGATCAGCGGTCGCAGATCCAGCACCTCGAAGACGCGCTCGAAGCTCACCAGCGCGGACATGATCTCCATCCTGGCGCTGGCCAGCGCGGTCAGCGGGGTGTACAGCCTGGTCAGCAGCAGCGAGAGCGCGACGACCGCGCCCGCGTCCAGCTGCCCGCGCAGCGCGTACCAGCCGCCGAGTCCGTAGACCAGGGCGACAGCGAGGGCCGAGACCAGCGTCAGTGAGGTGACGAACACCGTTTGCAGCATCGCGGTGCGCACGCCGATGTCGCGCACCCGCCGCGCCCGCAGCGCGAACTCGTCGGATTCCTGTTCCGGACGGCCGAACAGCTTCACCAGGGTGGCGCCCGGCGCGGAGAACCGCTCGGTCATCTGCGTGCTCATAGCCGCGTTCAGCCGCGCCGCCTCACGCTGGAGTCCGGCCAGCCGGTTGCCCATCCGCCGCGCCGGGATCACGAACACCGGAAGCAGCACAAGCGCCAGCAGCGTGATCCGCCACGAGATGCCGAGCATCACGCCCAGCGTGAGTGCCAGCGTCACCAGGTTCGCGACCACGCCGGACAGCGTGTCGCTGAAGGCGCGCTGCGCGCCGATCACGTCGTTGTTCAGCCTGCTCACCAGCGCGCCGGTCCTGGTGCGGGTGAAGAACGCGATCGGCATCCGCTGCACGTGGTCGAACACCGCGCTGCGCAGATCGAGGATCAGGCCCTCGCCGATCCGCGACGACAGCCAGCGGATGGCCAGCCCCAGCACCGCGTCGAGCACCGCGAGCACGCCGATGATCGCCGCGACCGTCGCCACCACGCGCGGCGCGGCCCCGCCGACGATGTCGTTCACCACCCGGCCGGCCAGCACTGGCGTCGCCACCGCGAGCAGCGCGGAGATCACGCTGAACACCAGGAACACCCCGATCCGCCGCCGATGCGGCGCGGCGAACCGGAGGATCCGCTTCGCGGTGGCGAGACTGAACGGACGCTGCTCGTCGGGCGCGTTCATCCGCCGATACATTTGGCTCCACGCCACCGATTCGATACTCACGATCGCTCCCTCTCGACCCCCGCCATCCAACTGCTGGTCACCGACATTAGGACCTCAACAAAGGTTGAGGGCAAGTCGATTCCCGCCGCGCGTCGAATCGCCCGGCATCGGTCGACGACCCATCGCGCCTAGGCTGACATCGTGACCGAGGAGCGGATAACGGCAGCGCTGCGCGGGCGGATCGACGGCGAGGTCGACGCGTCACCGCGGCGGCGCGCGGAGTACTCCTCCGACGCGTCGAACTACCGCGTGCCGCCGACCGCCGTGGTCTTCCCCCGCTCGGATTCGGATGTCGCCGAAACCCTCGGCTTCGCTCGCGAACACGGCCTCTCGGTCACCGCGCGGGGCGCGGGAACATCGGTGGCGGGCAACGCGATCGGACGCGGTCTCGTGCTCGACTTCAGCAGGCACATGAACCGGATCGTGCGCATCGACCCGGACCGGCGAACCGCCAAGGTGCAGCCGGGCCTCGTACTGTCCGCTTTGCAGGGCGCGGCCCGCCCGCACGGGTTGCGACTCGGCCCCGATCCCTCCACGCAGAACCGGTGCACCCTCGGCGGCATGATCGGCAACAACGCCTGCGGGCCGCGCGCTGTCGCCTGGGGCCGCACCTCCGATACCGTGCGCGAATTACGCATCCTGGACGGAACGGGAACCGAGCGCGTTCTCGCGAACGATCCGGCCGCAGTGCCCGGACTGGCCGAATTCACCAGGTCCAACCTCGCGGTATTGCGCACCGACCTGGGCCGTTTCGAACGGCAAGCCTCCGGCTACGGCCTGGAACATCTGTTGCCGGAGCGCGGTTCGTCGCTCGCCAAATCGTTCGTCGGCAGCGAGGGCACCTGCGGGCTGCTGCTGGACGCGGAGGTCGAGCTGGTCGAACTGCCGCGCGTCACCGTGCTCACGGTGCTCGGCTACCCGGACATCGCCACGGCCGCCGACGACGTCGCCGCGGTCATGGCGTACGCGCCGACCGCGGTCGAGGGCATCGATGCCCGCCTGGTCGACGTGGTGCGCACGCATCGGGGCTCGGTGCCAGAGCTTCCGCGCGGCGGCGGCTGGCTGTTCGTGGAGACCACAGGCGAAAACGCCGCGGAGGCGCTCGCGACGGCCGAGCGGCTGTGCCGGACGACGCACGCGCTGGACAGCCGCATCGTCACCGACGCCGCGGCGACCGCGGCGCTCTGGCGAATCCGCGCCGACGGCGCCGGTCTGGCCGGGCGCACGGCCGAAGGCCGACCAGCCTGGCCCGGCTGGGAGGACTCCGCCGTCCCGCCCGAGCATCTCGGCGCCTACCTGCGCGATTTCGCCGAGCTCACCGCACAGCACGGTGTGGATGGTCTGCTCTACGGCCACCTCGGCGACGGCTGCATCCACGTCCGCCTCGACCTGCCGATCACCGAAGCGCCGCGACGCTTCCGGACATTCTTGTTCGACGCGGCCGAACTCGTGGTGCGCTACGGCGGTTCGCTGTCCGGCGAGCACGGCGACGGGCGGGCCCGCTCGGAACTGCTCTCGGTGATGTACTCCCCCGAGGCGCTCACGGCGTTCGCCGGATACAAGGCACTGTTCGATCCCGATGCCGTGCTCAACCCCGGCGTGCTGGTCGAGCCGCACGCGGTCGACGCCGACCTGCGCGTCGCGGGCCTGCCGCGGATTCCCACCGCGGGCGGCTTCGCTTTCCCGCACGACGGCGGCGACATCGGCACCGCGGTGCACCGCTGCGTCGGTGTCGGGAAGTGTCGCGCCGACAGCTCCGCCGCGGGCGGCTTCATGTGCCCCTCGTATCTGGCCACCGCCGATGAGAAGGACAGCACCCGCGGTCGCGCCCGCGTCCTGCAAGAGGTGGTGCGCGGTGAGCTGCCGTGGTCGGCGACGGCCGTCGCGGAGTCGCTCGACCTGTGCCTTTCGTGCAAGGCGTGCCGCTCCGACTGTCCGGCGGGCGTCGACATGGCGACCTACAAGGCCGAGGCGCTGTACCGCCGATACCGCCGCCGACCGCGCCCGCTCGACCACTACGCGCTCGGCTGGTTGCCCCGCTGGCTGCGGTCCGCGAGCCGAATACCTCGCGCCGCCAACGCGATCGCCGGTGTCGGTTGGTTGCGCCGGACCGGCCTGCGCGCGGCCGGCATCGACCCCCGCCGCGACATACCCCGGCTGGCGGACCGTCCCTTCCGCCGCACCGAACGGGCCCGCGCGCTGCGAGCTCCGTCGACTTACCAACCTCGAATCGCCGTACCGAGCGAAGCGCAGGTCACCGGACGCCCGTCGCAGGAGCGCGCCGACGTGCTGCTCTGGATCGACACCTTCACCGACGCCTTCGACCCCGACATCGCCGAGGCGGCCGCCACCCTGATCGAATCGCTCGGCCACCGCGTACGAATCCCCGAGCGACGGGTCTGCTGCGGCCTGACCTGGATCAGCACCGGACAACTCGACGGTGCGCGCGCCAGACTCCGCGCCACCCTCGCCGAACTGGACGAGCACGTGCGCGCGGGCGGCGTAGTCGTCGGCCTCGAGCCTTCCTGCACGGCGGTCCTGCGCGCCGATCTGCCCGAACTCCTCGCCGAGGACCCGCGCGCGGCGGGCACCGCGGCGGCCGTCCGCACGCTCGCCGAGTTCCTGGCCGAACACCCGGACTGGCGTCCGCCGTCGCGGCCGGACGCCGAGGTGGTGGTGCAACCGCATTGCCACCAGCATTCGGTGCTCGGCTTCGATGCGGATCGCCGGGTGTTGACCCGAACCGGCGCGAAAGTGACCGAGGTCTCCGGATGTTGCGGCTTGGCGGGAAACTTCGGAATGCAGAAGGGCCACTACGACATTTCCGTCGCGGTGGCCGGTAATGGCTTACTGCCCGCGCTGCGTGATGCCGCCGAAGACACGATATTCGTCGCCGACGGATTCTCGTGCCGCACGCAAAGCGCTCAGCTGGCCGGTCGACCAGGGCAGCATCTGGTCCAATTTCTCTTGGGCGAGTAGGTATTTCGCGCACTCGCCGCGGAATACTCGCGGCGAGTGCGCGCTTGTCTCAGCTGCCGAAGGGCAGTGTGCCAGGGGGGATCTGGTAACCGGAGCTGCCGGCGAAGACGCTGCCCCACGCATTGAGCAACCAGTTGAGCGCGTTGGTGATCATTCAATCCTCCCTTGTGCGACTGCCAGCTGTTTGCCGATCGAACGAATATCGCGACGCCAATTCATCACGTTACGAAATACGAGCGCCGTATCGCAGCGCGCGTTCCTCAGCCAATCTGCCGTAAAACGACCGGCCGGGTGCGCTCGCCGCGCCGGATACCCGCACAATAGGTGCGTGCGCGAACAGATGGCGACGGCCGCGCGGTCCGGCCTGGTTCGAACGGTGCGGTCCGACCGCCCGATCGATCTCGCGCACACCATCGCGCCGCTGCGCCGCGGGGCGGGCGACCCGTGTCACCGGGAGACCGCCGACGGCGCGCACTGGCACGCCTCCCGGATGCCGAGCGGTCCGGTGACCTACCGGCTCGTCCAGGACGACCTGTGTTCGGTGCGCGGACAGGCGTGGGGGCCCGGCGCGGCGGAGTTCCTCGACCGGCTCGAGCACATGCTCTGCCTCGACGAGGACCTGTCCGATTTCGCTCCCGAGCATCCCAAGGTGGTCGAGGCGCACCGCCGCTTCCCCGGTCTGCGCATGCTGCGCACCGGCTTGGTCCTCGAATCACTGGTGCCCGCCGTGCTCGAGCAGAAGGTGCACACCATCTCGGCGCGCGCGTCGTGGCGAAAGCTGGTGCGTCAGTTCGGTGAACCAGCGCCGGGCCCCGCTCCGGAGGGACTGCGCCTGCCACCGGACGCCGAAACCTGGCGGCGCATTCCGTCCTGGACGTTCCACCGCGCGAACGTCGGACCCCAACGCGCGCAGACGATCGTGCGCGCGGCCCGGCTCGCGGAATCGCTGGAACGCACCGCAGATCATGATCCGGCAGAAGCGGCACGCAGGCTGTGCTCGGTGCCCGGCATCGGCATATGGACGGCCGCCGAGACCGCCCAGCGCGTCTACGGCGACGCCGACGCGCTCTCGGTCGGCGATTACCACTTGGCCGCCGTCGTCGGCTGGACCTTGCTCGGACGCCCGATCGACGACGAGGCGATGGTCGAGTACCTCGAACCCCTTCGCCCCCACCGGTATCGGGCCGTCCGTCTGCTGGAGATCAGCGGGCTGGCCTACAAGCCGAAATTCGGCCCGCGCACCCCGCTCACCGATCACACCTGGCACTGAGTCAGAGTTGCAGCGCCCGCTCGTCCAAGACGCATTTGCCGGATTCGACCAGCGTGGTCCTGGCCCGGCGGCGCACCAGGCAACGGTCGACCGTGCAGTCGATATGTAATTGCATTGCCGCGTGGGCCTGTTCGTCGGTCATCACGCCGGGGTCGCGTCCGCAGACCAGCAATCCGGCGACGTGCATATTCAGATTCGTCGATTGCATCAGGCGACCCCCACCCGTTCGCGGGTGGCGCCGAATAGTCGAGTGCGCCGCGGCGCAGGGCTTTCGTCCCACGGCGCTTGGTGCACCGCCATACCGACCGCCTCGAGCGCCGTGAGCCCCACCTCGTCGGCGAGCTCACCGACAGTGTCAAGCAGGGTTGGCACCACTTCGGCAACCCGCAGCGCCGCAACCGCTTGCGCGCAGGTGAGTGTGCGCCCGGGCAGGTAGGAGACCACCCAGCTCTCCTGTCCTACGCTGCGCGCTCGATGCGGGGTCAGATCGCTGGTCATCAACGACGACCCTATGACGTATACGGCCATGACTCCTCGTTCCTGGGTGCGTTTCCCGATGCGGCGCTCGATCCGAGCACACTTCCAGCACACCACCGGAGGCGCCGCGGCACGGCAGTGTTCGGGGATCTCAGAAGATTTCACGCGAATTCCCAGCACGAAATCCAACCGGGAAGGCAGGATTCTCCATAGTGGACGAAGAAGTCCGCGATCGACGTTCGACAACGCCACAGCAGAGCCACACGAAGCCCCATTGCCCTTATTGCCCAAGCGAAGTCACGGGGAACCGAGCTCGAGGGTGCGCCCCGGATCGCCTCGGGTGAGGAGTCCGAGCACAGAACGGAGCGTACTGTGTCAGCGAGTTCGGCGAGAACAGCAGCGAATTCGGAGCGCGCGGCCTCGGAGACGCACCGCACGCCCGCGACCTCCGGCGACGGCTCGTCCACCCTACCGCGCCGGCAATTGGGCCGATACCTCAGGGACTGGCGTACCCAGGCCGGGCTCACCATCGCCGAGGCCGCCCGCCTGATGGAGTGGGGCGCCACCACTTTGCAGCGGCTGGAAAAGGGCCAGGCCGACCGCATTCGCACCATCGACATCCAGGAGCTGTGTCGCATCTACGGCATCCCCGACGAGCTCTGCGACGGGCTCAAGGGCCTGGCGCAGCAGGCCGCGGTGAAGAGCTGGTGGCACGCCTTCGGCGATCTGATCCCCGAAAACTTCGACGTCTATGTCGGTTTGGAGGCTTCGGCGCGTGAGCTGCGCTCCTACCAACCCGAGCTGGTGCTCGGCCTGTTGCAGATCCCCGATTACGCGCGGGCGCTGAACCGGCTCTGCTATCCCGAAGACACCGAGGACGAGATCGAGCGACGGGTGCAACTGCGCATCCAACGCCAAGCTCTAGTCACTAGGAAGGCCTCACCGGCTACGGTGGATGTGGTGTTGCACGAGTCGGTGCTGCACCGCGCGGTGGGTGGCGCCAAAGTGATGGCGGCGCAGCTACGTCATCTTGCCGATTTCAGCACCAGACCCAATGTCTCCCTGCGTATCCTGCCGTTCGCGGCCGGCGTCCCGCTCGGCGATTCCACGGGTCCGTTCACCGTTCTAGGGTTCGGCACCGACAGCAAGGGACATCAGGTCGAGCCCCCGGTGGTGTACGTAGAAGGCTTCACCGGGGACCTCTACCTCGAACGACCGGCCGATGTTCAGCGTTACAACCTGGCACACGAGTGCCTCCAGCGCTCTGCGCTGGACATCCAACCCAGTAGACATCTGCTTCGGCAGTTAGCGAAGGAGTGTGCGGTATGAGCACCGAACTCGTCGGCGCGACCTGGATCAAGAGCACCCGTTCGGGCAGCAGGGACTGCGTGGAAGTGGCCTTCCTGCCCAGTGGGCAGGTCGGCGTGCGCGACAGCAAGAATCCCGAGGGGCCCGCGTTGATCTTCACGCCAAGCGAGTGGGACGCCTTCTCGGCGGGCGTCGCCGACGGCGAATTCGCGCGTCCTTGAACATGTCCGAGGACGTCGCGTACGGCAAGCTCGGCGCCGCAGTCGATCTGACCGGCGCTGAGTGGCGCGCTGCGGGCGGCGCGGGATCCGGCGGTGTGGAAGTGGCCCTGCTCGCGGCGGGCCACGTCGCGCTGCGTAGCGCCGAGGACCCGGACGGTCACGTGCTGGTCTTCACCCCGGGGGAATGGGCCGCCTTCACCGCGGGGGTGCACGACGGCGAGTTCGATCTACCTTGACGTTCGGCGGTCCGGCCCGGCGGAGCGAAAGCCCGCCGACCGGGCCGTGAGGTAGCCGCGACCATGATCATCTTTGGCGAAAAGATCACAGAACTAAGCACATTCGACAACGGTTACACGTTTGCCTCGGCCGAGAGCGGGTAGCCCACAGCTTGTGGACCGCGGGTTGAAGAACTCCCCACCCCGGTACAAGAAGCTGCGACCAGGCGATTGGGTGGAATGGCTGATCGTCGCGCCGCTCTTCGCGGTGTCATCGGTGGGCGTGTACGTACTCACCAGCTCACTGCTGTCGGCCCTGTTCGTCGGTGCGCTGGTGTGGCTGGTCGCCATAGGTGTCGTCGCGACGCTGTGAACGGGTGCGCCGACCGGCCGGGCCGAAACCCGGCCGGTTGTCATCGGCGCCCCCGCGTACGGTTCAACGCCGAAAGAGCTTGTTCCCCAGCCAGACCAGCGGGTCGTACTGGTGGTCGACCACCCGTTCCTTGAGCGGGATCAGCGCGTTGTCGGTGATCTTGATGTGCTCCGGGCACACCTCGGTGCAGCACTTGGTGATGTTGCACAAGCCGAGACCCTGGTCCTGCTGGGCCAATTCGCGGCGATCCGCGACGTCGAGCGGATGCATCTCCAGCTCGGCGATGCGCATCAGGAAGCGCGGTCCGGCGAACGACTGCTTGTTCTCCTCGTGGTCACGCACCACGTGACAGGTGTTCTGACACAGGAAGCACTCGATGCACTTGCGGAACTCCTGCGAGCGTTCCACGTCCACCTGGTTCATCCGGTAATCACCGGGCTTCAGATCCGGCGCCGGGGTGAACGACGGGATCTCTCTTGCCTTCTCGTAGTTGAACGACACGTCCGTCACCAGGTCGCGAATCACCGGGAAGGTGCGCATCGGGGTCACGGTGATCAGCTCGTCGGGCTGGAAGGTCGACATGCGGGTCATGCACAGCAGGCGCGGGCGGCCGTTCACCTCAGCGGAGCACGAACCGCACTTGCCCGCCTTACAGTTCCACCGCACCGCTAGATCCGGCGCCTGGGTGGCCTGTAGCCGGTGGATGATGTCGAGCACCACCTCGCCCTCCTTCACCTCGACGGTGAAGTCCTCGAGCGCGCCGCCGTCCTGATCACCGCGCCACACGCGGAATTTGGCGTCGTAACCCATTGTCACGCCTCACCTTCAGTGGCCGAGGCCGAACTGGCCGGGTGCCCGGCGAGCTCGGCGGAGTTGTAATACTTTTCGAGTTCGGTGAGGTCGAACAGCGCCAGCAGGTCGGCGCGCATCGGCTTCTGATCTTCCGGCGTCACCCGCACACGCGGCACGTCGGCCGACGCGTCGGCCGGGTCGATCGCGCAGACAAGCAGTTTGTTGCGCCAGGCCGCATCCATCGCGGGGAAGTCGTCGCGGGTGTGCCCGCCGCGGCTCTCGGTGCGCAGCAGCGCGGCCTGCGCCACGCATTCGCTGACCAGCAGCATGTTGCGCAGATCGATGGCCAGATGCCACCCCGGGTTGAACTGACGATGCCCTTCCACGATCACGTGCGAGAAGCGTTCCCGCAGCCGTCCCAGGTGTTCGATGGCCTGTTTCAGCTCGTGTTCCTTGCGGATGATGCCGACCAGGTCGTTCATCGCCTGCTGCAAATCGGTGTGCAGCGTGTACGGGTTCTCACCGGAGCCATCGGCGGGCGGATCGAACGGCGCGAGAGCGGCTTTCGCCGCCGCGGCGATGTCGGCGTCGGCCACCTCTGGGTGCTCGGTCAGCTGTTCCACGTAGGTCGCCGCGCCGAGCCCGGCCCGGCGTCCGAAGACCAGCAGATCCGACAGCGAGTTGCCGCCGAGGCGGTTCGAGCCGTGCATGCCGCCGGAGCATTCGCCCGCCGCGAACAGCCCGGGCACCGTCGCGGCGCCGGTGTCCGGATCGACCTCGATGCCGCCCATCACGTAGTGACAGGTCGGGCCGACCTCCATCGGCTCCTTGGTGATGTCGACGTCGGCCAGCTCCTTGAACTGGTGATACATCGAGGGCAGGCGGCGCCGGATCTCCTCGGCGGGCAGCCGCGAGGCGATGTCGAGGTAGACGCCGCCGTGCTCGGTGCCGCGCCCGGCCTTGACCTCGGAGTTGATCGCCCGCGCCACCTCGTCGCGCGGCAGCAGGTCCGGCGTGCGGCGAGCCGAGTCGTTGTCCTTCAGCCACTGATCGGCCTCGGCCTCGGTCTCGGCGTACTGGCCCTTGAACACCGAAGGGATGTAGTCGAACATGAACCGCTTGTCGTCGGTGTTCTTCAGCACGCCGCCGTCGCCGCGCACGCCCTCGGTGACCAGGATGCCCTTCACGCTGGGCGGCCAGACCATGCCGGTCGGGTGGAATTGCAGGAATTCCATGTTGATCAGCGTCGCGCCCGCCCGTAGCGCCAGCGCGTGCCCGTCGCCGGTGTACTCCCACGAGTTGGAGGTCACCTTGTACGACTTGCCGATGCCGCCGGTCGCGAGCACCACCGCGGGCGATTCGAAGAGCACGAACTTGCCCGATTCGCGCCAGTAGCCGAACGCGCCGGAGATCCGGTCACCGTCCTTGAGCAGCTCGGTGATGGTGCACTCGGCGAACACCTTGATGCGCGACTCGTAATCGCCGGTCTCGGCGTGATCCTCCTGTTGCAGCGAGACGATCTTCTGCTGCATCGTGCGAATGATCTCGAGGCCGGTGCGGTCGCCGACGTGCGCGAGCCGCGGATAGGTGTGGCCGCCGAAGTTGCGCTGACTGATCCGGCCGTCCTCGGTCCGGTCGAACAGCGCACCGTAGGTCTCCAGCTCCCAAACCCGGTCCGGGGCCTCCTGGGCGTGCAGTTCGGCCATGCGCCAGTTGTTGAGGAACTTGCCTCCGCGCATGGTGTCCCTGAAATGCGTTTGCCAACTGTCTTTTTCGTTGGCGTTGCCCATCGAGGCGGCGCAGCCGCCCTCGGCCATCACGGTGTGCGCCTTACCGAACAGGGACTTGCACACCACCGCGACGGAGAGCCCGTGTTCGCGGGCCTCGATCACCGCGCGCAGTCCGGCGCCACCGGCACCGATAACGACGACGTCGTACTTGTGCCGTTCCACTTCTGGCATTGCCGCGAGTACTCCTGAGTCGAGCGGTCAGTTGATGAACCGCAGGTCCGAAATGGTGTTGCTGGCCACCAACATCACGTAGAAGTCGGTCAGCACGAGGGTGCCGAGCGTGGTCCACGCCAGCGCCATGTGACGGGTGTTGAGCTTGGACACCTGGGTCCAGAACCAGTACCGCACCGGGTGGGCCGAGAAGTTCTTCAACCTGCCGCCCGCGATGTGCCTGCAGGAATGGCACGACAGCGTGTAGGCCCACAGCAGGATCACGTTGCCGAGCAGAACGAGGTTGCCGAGGCCGAAGCCGAACCCGCCGTCCTTGCCGTGGAAAGCGACGATCGCGTCGTAGCTGTTGATCAACGAAACCACCGTCGCCACATAGAAGAAGTAGCGATGCGCGTTCTGGATGATCAGCGGCAGCCGGGTCTCGCCGGTGTACTTGCCGTGCGGCTCGGCCACGGCGCAGGCCGGCGGGGAGAACCACACCGCGCGGTAGTAGGCCTTGCGGTAGTAGTAGCAGGTCAAACGGAAGCCGAGCAGGAACGGGAGCACGACGAAGCCGAGCGGTATCCACATCGGCAGTTCGCCGAAGGGCTCGCCGAAGTGGCTGGAACCCGGGACGCACGACGCGCTCAGGCACGGCGAGTAGAACGGCGTCAGATAGTGATAGTCCGGCACCCAATATGCCGTTCGGACAAACGATCTGACGGTTGCGTAGATGATGAATGCGGCCAGCCCGAGCACGGTGAACAGCGGTGGTACCCACCAGCGGTCGGTGCGGAGCGTGCGCTCGGAGATGCGGGCCCTGGTCTTGCTGAAAACGCCGGTCCCCTGCTGGGGGGTGGCTGTCGGTGCGGCACTCACAGGTGGATGCCTCGCTGATCTGCTCTGCGGACGGGATCGATACCGTCCGCGATCCAATGTGATGGTGAGCACCATACGACACGTCAGCTATGGCTCGAGCGGGGTCCTGGTAATACCGACCCGGCCTGCTGCCTATGATTTACGCCACACAAGGGGCGGGGCGCGGCTGTGGCCGGATGGCCGGAGGGCGCCGAAGTTTCGAACACGGAGCCCGTCTGCGCGCCGCGGATGGTGACAAAACCGCTGGCGGCCTCCGGTGTGCACGAATCAGCTTCTGCGGCAACGGCGGTCGATGGATCGCGGGAGCCCTCGGATCCGAATGTCTCGCGGTCCATGGGTCCGATTCGGCTGGACCGCATGCGCGTCGACCGGGCAGACCATCGGACGTCACCGGTCGACGGGAGTTCTCGCGCGATACGCGGCGGTGCTCGCCCGAATCGACGGGCGAGCACCGCTGAGGAGTCGCTACTTGGTGCGCGGGCGAGAGTGGAAACCTAGGCCCTCGTCCTGGGCGCCCATCCAGGCCGCCTCGTCGGATTTGCTGTCCGGTACGTAAATGGTCTCCTGGGGGCGTCGGCTCACCTCGGGCGGCGGCGACTGCTCGAACTCGTCGGCATCGATGACGAGCCGGTCGAGGTCGTTTTCGAGTCGCCGCACGGTGTTCGCGTCGCCGTAGTGGGTGCGCAGTGCGCCGATGGATTGCCGGAGCTGGTTGACCGCGTAGCGCAGTTCCGCGATATCGCTGCGTGTCATCGTTACCTCCTGAGTTCCCCGGTGGCCGTGCGAGCCCGGCCGGCACGGCGGTTCCCGGGGATCTCCCCAGGGCCGCGCGCCACCGAGTCGTGTGACTCACCACACAACGTGATTTACAACACAGTACATAAAGAATCCGGAACAAGCTCGTGCGATTCGGGATTCTCAGATTTGCGGATATGTTGCCCGCATCTTCGGGGGATGTTTCGAGGGTGCCCGCGCCCGCGACGGTTCGCAACCGCACCGGCGAAGTTCGGCCGGATCAGCTCGCGGCGGCGTACTCGGGACCCGGGTTGGTCATCGTCGCCGAGACCCGATTCACCAGGGCGACGATCGAGAGAGCGACCTCCTCGGCCCGCTCCAGGATGACGCTGTGGCCGGCGCCCTCGACCCGGACCAGCTCGGCGCTGGTCAGTTGCGCGGCCAGTACGACCGAGTGCGCGAACGGCACGACGATGTCCGCCGAGCCCGCGAGCACCAGCGCCGGGATGCTGCCGAGCCGGTGCAATGTCGCGGTCTCGTCGAAGGTGATCAGCGAGCCGAGGAAGCTGGACATGGTCAGCAGCGGCGTCTCGTTGAGCATGGCCGTCGCGACGGCGATCATTCTCGGATTGATCTTCCTGGTGCCGAAGCTGGCCTCGCGCATGATCGGCTCGAAGATGCGCCGGGAGAACCGCTTCGACGCCTGCATGACCCGCGGCGCGCGCAGCACCGCGGTTTGCAGCGAGACGACCGTGTACCGGTGCAGCAGGCGGCCGATGCCGACCTCGGTGAGCCCGGTGGCGGCCCCCGCGATCAGGCCGACGCCCACCACGCGCGTCCCGATGGCCTCCGGAAACAGCCGGGCGTAGGCGAGCAGCACCATCGCGCCCATCGAGTGTCCGACCAGCACCACCGGGCCGACCGGCGTCACCGCGCGCAGCACCGCGTCGAGGTCGTGGCCGAGCTGGTCGATGGTGTAGGTCGACGGGTGGGCCACGCCGGACGCGCCGTGGCCGCGGTGATCGTAGAAGACCATCCTGATCGTGTCGCCCCACTGCCGGGTCAGCTCTTCCCGCAGGAAGGACCACGATTCGGTGTGCAGGCAGTGTCCGTGCACGAAAACGATGGCGAGCGGCGCGTCGTCGGCGCCGAAGATGCGGACCGCGATCGGAACCCCGTCATCGGCCGACACGGTGACATGGTGGCCGTCGTAATCGGCGGCGCGGCGGGCGATCGTCGACATTGGCTCTCTCCTGCGGCCTGGCACCTTTGCCGGAGCGTCTTGACAGGTTGTTCGATATCCATTTCCGCGCCGTTAGCCGCCTATACCGGACGTTATGGACACGTTGTCCAACCGAGGCCGCCGGTCGATCGGTTTCGGTCGACCGACCTCTTCGCAGGAGAATCTACGAGAAGCTAGCCCTATCGCTAGATAGATGTAGATTCCGCTCGCCGGGCCCGCTCGCGATCTTCGTATAGGGGTTCCTACCGAACCTCCTAGAAATCTCTAGATTTCGCTGACGCATGAGAGGTCGGCAACCTATGTCCCTCTACCGAATCGGCAATACTCGCGCAGATACGGCTGACACCCGGTGGGACCGGTCCCACCGGGTGTCAGCGCCGACTCCTACGTGGCGTGGGTTCGCGTCGAAGGCAGGAACGGACGCAGCAGATTGGCCTCGGTGGACGGGCCCACCTGCCAGTCGGCGATCCACGGCCCGGTGCCCTCGCTCGGGTCGAAAATGCCGTCCTCCAGCCACTGGTACCGCCCGTCGAGCACGCCCCTGGTGAGGGTGCGGTCCTCGTCGTCGGTGTTCTCCCACAGCGCGTCGAAGAGCCTGCGTACCCGGACGCGCGATTGGCGGCAGAAGGTGTCGGCGAGTTCGACGGCCGCGTGGCCCTCGGGTCCTCCGCTCGCGAGCTGGGCCTGGGCCCGCACACAGGACGCGGACATGGCGAACAGCTCGGCGCCGATGTCGACGATGCGACCGAGGAAGTTCTGCCGGTACTCGAGGCCGGCCTGCCAGCGCGCCATGGCGTACATCAGCGAACGTGCCTGCTTGCGCGAGTTGCGTTCGACGAACCGCAGATGCCTTGCCAGCGAACCGAATTCGGCGTAGGTGCCGGTGACGGTGCCTGCCCCGACGGCCAGCTGCGGGAACCACTTGGCGTAGAAGCCGGTGGCGCCGACAGCGGCCTTGGCCTTGTCCTTGAGCTCGGCGTTGCGGTCGACGAGCGCGCCCGCGGCGGCCATGTGCGCGTCGGCCATCTCGCGGGCGATCAGCAGCCGCATGATCTCGCTGGAGCCCTCGAAGATCCGGTTGATGCGCAAGTCGCGCAGCAGCTGCTCGGCGCCGACGGCACGCTCGCCGCGGGCGGCGAGCGACGCGGCGGTCTCGTAGCCGCGTCCGCCGCGGATCTGCACCAGTTCGTCGGCGATCTGGCAGCTCATCTCGCTGGCCCACAGCTTGGCGAGCGCGGCCTCGATGCGAATGTCGTTGCGTGCCTCGTCGCACATGGTGGCCGAGAGATCGAGCGCCGCTTCGAGCGCGTAGGTGGTCGCGGCGATGAAGGAGATCTTCTCGCCCACCGCGGCGTGCTCGCCGACCGGCCTGCCCCACTGCACCCGCTGGGCGCTCCACTCCCTGGCGATCTTCAGCGACCATTTGGACGCGGCGGTGCACAAGGCCGGAATGGCGAGACGGCCCGCGTTGAGCGTGGTCAGCGCGATCTTGAGGCCGTCGCCCTCCCTGCCGATGAGGTTGCGCTTCGGTACCCGCACGTTGTGCATACGTGTCAGGCCGTTCTCGATGCCGCGCAGACCCATGAACGCGTTGCGCCGCTCCACGGTGATGCCGGGGCTGTCGGCCTCCACCACGAAGGCGGAGATGCCGCCGCGATGCCCTTCGCTCTTCGGTACCCGCGCCATCACCACGAGAAGTTCCGCGACGACGCCGTTGGTGGTCCAGAGTTTCACGCCGTTCAGCTCGTAGGCTTCGCCATCGGGCGTCGGGGTCGCGGTGCTCGCCATGCGGGCCGGATCGGAACCGACGTCGGGCTCGGTCAGCAGGAACGCGCTCACCGCGCCCGCCGCGCAGCGTGGCAGGAACTCGGCCTTCTGCTCGGGGGTGCCCGCCAGCTTCAGCGGTTCGGGCACGCCGATGGACTGGTGCGCCGAGAGCAGCACGCCGAGGCTCGGATGCGCCGAACCGACGAGCATGAGCGCGCGGTTGTAGCCGTACTGGGACAGGCCCTGGCCGCCGTAGGACTCGGGGATCTTCAGGCCGAAACAGCCGAGTTCGGCCAGGCCCTTGACGTACTCGTCCGGTATGCGGCCCTGGGCCTCGATCACCGAGCCGTCGATGCTCTCGCAGAGCGGCCGCAGCCGCGCCAGGTAGGCCTCGGTGCGGGCGGCGTCCTCCGCGCTGGGCCGCGGGTAGGGGTGGATCAGATCGAGCCGGAACCGTCCGAGAAACATCTCCTTGGCGAACGACGGTTTGACCCAGCTGGTTTCGCGGGATTCCTCGACAAGTGCGCGAGCCTGTTCTTCGGTGGCGTCGACTTTCGCGGCAGTCGCCATGGTGTCCTCCTCGGACGTGATCAGAATCACAATCGAGTGTAGGAAAGTTGGTTACTCGCCGGTAGGTGATTGGGACATCGATTTCTATCGATTTCTAATGATCTTGATAGAAAGCTGAATACACGGATGCGCTCGTCAGCGCGCGGGGCTGCGGGCGGACGACGTCCTACGGCGCGCGGGTACCCAGCGCGGCGGCGATCACACCCTGCGCAGATAGCGTCCGAAGTGCGGGACCGTGAAGCCGATCGTGCCGCGCTCGGCCGAGTAGATCAGCCCCTTCTTGATCAGGCCGTCGCGCGCCGGCGACAGCGAGGCCGGTTTGCGTCCGAGCTCGGCGGCCACCGCGGCGGTCGCGACCGGGCCGTCGTCGCCGGACAGATCCGCCATGGCCCGCATGTACTCCCGCTCCGCCGGGGTTGCTCGTTCATAACGAGAACCGAAGAAGCCGACCGCCAGCTCCTCCTCGGCCGCGGGAGAAGCCACCTCGACATCCTCGGCGGTGATCGGGCTCTCCGGCGCCTGGTCCCAGACCGCCTTGCCGTAGGCCTGCACGAAATAGGGATATCCATCGGCCTTTTCGTAAAGTGCGTCGAGCGCCTCCTCGGTGAACTTCACCTCCTCGCGCTCGGCCGGTGCGATCAGCGCGCGGTCGGCCGACTCCCGGTCCAGCCGATCGATGCGGTGGTAGCTGAAGAGACGCTCCGAATAACTCTTCGACGCGGAGAGCGCCGCGGGCAGGTGCGGCAGACCCGCTCCGACGACGATGAGCGGCGCGCCGTCCTGGCTCAGTTCGTGGCAGGCGCCGCAGATGGCGGAGATGTCGGCGGCGCCGAGGTCTTGCATCTCGTCGATGAAAATCGCCATGCCGACGCCGATGTCGCCCGCCAGCGCCGCGGCCTCCTTGAGCAGCTCCACCAGATCGATCTCGATGTCGCCGGAATCGGCGCGCCCCGATACCGCGGGCACGTCGATGCCGGGCTGCCAGCGTTCCCGCATGCCCTTGTCCGCGGTGGCCCGCAACGCGAAGGCCTTGAGAATGCCGAGGAAATCGTCGACCCGCTCCGGATTGCGGTGCGCCATCGCGATGGCGCGGGTGGCCATGTGCAGCGCGGAGGAGAGCGGCCTGCGCAGTTCCTGATCCGGGCGCGCCTCGATCTTGCCGGTGCCCCATCCCCGCGAGATGGCCGCCGAGCGAAGCTGGTTGAGCAGCACGGTCTTTCCGACGCCACGCAATCCGGTGAGCATCACGCTGCGTTCCGGCCTGCCACGTGCGATGCGTTCGAGCACGATGTCGAAGGCGGCGAGTTGCTTGTCGCGCCCGGCTAGTTCGGGCGGGCGCTGACCCGCGCCGGGTGCATACGGATTGCGCACGGGGTCCATGCCCACACACCGTAGCGCGTTCGTACACGGGAATCTTGCTATCTCTACGCGATGTCGTAGAGAGGGGTATTTCGCGTTTGTCTTCTGCGTGGAAGTCTTTACGCTTGGGGCGGTTCGGTGAACGGTCGGCGCGGGAACGGAGGAGGCATGTCCGAGGAGTCAGCTCCCCACACCACCGCCGAGGTGGTCGAGTCGTGGACCGTGCCCGCGGGCGCTACCCAGGCCCGGCTGATCCGGTCCAACATCCTCGTCGCCATCGAACAGGGTTACGACGACCCGCAACTGGTCGCCGATCTCGCGGTCGGTCCTTTGGTGATGGCGTTGGGCAAACTCGAGCTCGCGGTGGGCAACCTCGAAGCCGAACTCGCCGAGGCGCGCGGGCGGATCCAGGAACTGGAGCGGAAGGTCGCCGATCGCGACTCGCGATCGTGAACCGGGCTTGCGCGGTTCGTAACAGTTGCCGGACCCCCCGAGACCTGGCCGTGACCCAACGCCCCCAGTAGCATTCCGCCCGGTCGTCCAGTGAATTTTCACAAGACACCGAATTAGCCGCACTGTGCGCTGGACAACACCGGGACTGACATCGTAATCTCTTCGTGACTTCGTGGAGGGAGTCGCTTCGTAAGTGGAGTGGCGCCATGGAGTCACCGCCTAATCGGCGGTCGGTACCACCAGGATCCGGCTGCCGAACCGGGGACCCACAGGTTCGTCTGGGGTGAATCCGCAAAGGCCGCATGGCCGGAGTGGTAGGGCCGATCTTCCCGGCCCGAACCCGTCAGCTAACCCGGTCGGCGGAAGAGCAGGAAGATCGGAGACTCAGCTCGGTGGGTAAACACAGCTTGCAGCGGGAATCGCGACTGCCGAATTCCGTGAAGGGTGCTCTCGTCATGGGTGCGGTGGCCGCCACTACCGGCGCGATGCCCGCGGTGCCCGCGATGGCCGCCACGATCAACATCCCCGGCATCGGTGGTTTCGATGTTCCGGTACCCCAAGAGTTCGAGCAGCCGGTCCAGCAGCTCAATCAGCAGCTTCAGCAGGCGCTCGCCGCGCCGCAGGCCGGTGCCCAGCAGGCGCCGCTCGCCGCGCCGCAGTTCCCGAACTTCCAGATGCCCAACCTGTTCGAGCAGCAGAGCAGCCCGGGCGACATCGCTCTCGACGCCGCCAAGAGCAAGGTCGGCGCCATGTACTCCTGGGGCGCCGCGGGCCCGTCGACGTTCGACTGCTCCGGCCTCGTGAAGTGGGCCTACCGGCAGGCGGGCATCGAGCTGCCCCGTACCAGCTTCGAGCAGTCCCACGTCGGCGCTCCGGTCGCTTTCCAGGACCTGCAGCCCGGTGACATCGTCGTGACCAACGGCGGTGGCCACGTCGGCCTCTACGCGGGCGACGGCAAGCTGCTCAACGCCGTTCAGTCGGGCCAGCCGGTGTCCTACACCCCGCTGCGTCCGGACATGGTGGTCACCGCGCGTCGCATCGTGGACTGACGAACACCGTCGGACGAGGTCCGTCGTCGCCCGCCGCACGGCTGGAGCGACGACGGGAGTACGCCTAGTCTGGACCAGTGCCACAGGGAGAACGGACTGCCCCATCGCAGGCCAGGGTAGATTCCTGGACCTGGGCTGTGCGCCTGTTCAAAACCCGGTCCGCGGCCGCGGAGGCCTGTCGAGGCGGGCACGTCCGCGTCAACGGCACGACGGCCAAACCCGCCCAACCGGTACGGCCGGGTGACGAAATCCGTATCCGGGCAGGCGGTGTCGAACGCATCGTGATCGTCGAGCGGGTCATCTCCAAGCGCGTCGGCGCTCCGGTCGCCGCGCAATGCCTGATCGATCGCAGCCCGCCGCCTCCCTCCCGCGAAGTACTCGCGACCATGCCGCGCCGAGATCGCGGTTCCGGTCGCCCCACCAAACGCGAGCGCCGCGAGACCGACCGTCTGCTCGGCCGCACCGAGGACTGACTTCTCAGGCCGTCGGCTGGTTCCCGATCGTGACCAGGTGCGGCAGCCTGCCCGCGCCGAAGAGCCTGCGGCATTCGCCGCGGTCCGCCGGGATTGCCGAAGTACCCGGCGCCGACGTTCGGTCCCGCCACCCAGATCTCGCCGACGGGCGCCGCGGGCAGCTCGGTCCGTGTCACCGGGTCGGCCACCCGTTGCGCGATTCGGCAGCGTGTCGATGGGTCGCCGCACCGACCGCGTCTGGAATCCGCCCGGATACCGATTCGCCGAAGAGCTCGCTGAGCCGGTCCGCTACCGGAGACCGGTGGCCGGTGGGCGTGTAGTCCAATGCCAGCAGATACGGACCGCGGTAACGCAAGGTCTTGGCCAGCATCGCCGCGCCTCGCTCCGCATCGAGGGCGGCGATCCCGGCGCGTCTCAGATGCTCAGCGCCGCCTGCCGCCGCCGCGAGGCCCGATGTCCACACGCCCCAGCCGATGCTGAGCACGCGCTCGCCGTCCGCCGACGCCCCGATCGCGTCCATCGCGGCATTGGCCGCGGCGTAGGCGGCCTGACCAGGAGCGCCGAAAGCGCCGGTGGCCGAGGAGAAGAGCAGCACGAAATCGGTCGGGTCGGCCGCGGTCAGCGCGAGCAGGTCGGCCGCGGCGCCGACCTTGGGCGCGAACATCCGCGCCAGCTGATCCGCGTCCACGGCATCGAAGGCCGCGTCCTCCAGCTCGCCCGCGGCATGCACCACGCCGCGGATTGTGGAACCGCACTCGCGAATATCGTTGAGCGCGTTGGCGAGATCGCTGCGGTCGGTCACGTCGCACCGGACGACGACAACGTGATCCTCGGACCCGTCCAGCACGGCGGGCACCGGGCGGGGCGAGCGCGTCAGCACCACCACGTCGCGTGCGCCGGAGTCGAGCAGCCAGCGCACAGCTACCGCACCTAGCGCACCGAGACCACCGGTCACCACGTAGGTTCCGGCCGGATCGATCACGATCGGCGCGGCGTCGGGCGCGGCCGGGACGAACCGCCGGACGGCCATCTCGCCCTCGGCCACTTCGAGTTCCGTCGGAAGGGTGTCCTCGGATTCGGTGACGAGCTCGGTGAGCCGGGCGACCGTGCGCGGATCGGAGTCTGCCCACACCAACCGCACCTCGCGGCCCGATTCGAGTTGCAGCGTGCGAATGAGCCCGGCCACGGCGTTGGCGATGACACCGCCGCGCCGCGCACGCGACGGAAGCGCCACTGTCAGCGAGACGATCGAGGTGTCGGCCTGGGCGCGTTGCAGCAGGTCGAGCACCCGGCCGAGCGATGTGGTCGAGGCCGCGCCGAGATCAGCGCTGTCGTCCGGCCAGACCACGACCAGCGCGGTGCGGTCGGCGGCTTCCCGAGCCAGCAACACCGATGCGAGAATGGCGCTCGCGGCGTCGGGTTCGCGCGCGATCCGTTCGGTCGGCAGCGAGCGTTCCAGCGCGCGGGACAGTCGAACGGCGAAATCGGAGTCACCGACCACGAGTGCGCGCCGAAGGGGCGCGATATGAGACGCATTCGGGCCGAGACCATTTCGCGGAAACTGCTGCGGGCCGCGCTCACCCGCGACGATCGACTGCCACGTTTCGATGCGGAAGACGCCGCCTTCCTCGTCGGCGAGATCTTCACCATGACCGATGTGATCCAGCGTCGCCGCGTCCGCGAAACGCACGCGCACACCGGAGAACGCCAGTACCGGCACACCGTGCTGATCGGTGCCGACGATGTCGCCGATCAATCCACGCGCCGTGCGCTCACGGACGACGGCGTGCGCCTCGGCCGCGACGCGCCCCGGCTCGGTGGACACCCACGCCGCGTCCATCGCGATGGGCAGCGGGACGAGTCCGTCGGGCAGTGCGCCGTCCGCGGCGGCGGCGAGAAGATGCAGGCAACCGTCCAGCGTTGCGGCACTGTGCAATTCGGCCGCGTCGAAGTGCCCGACGGCGCAACCGGGGGCGGCCGAAAGCGCACGGAGCGAACGGAATCGCGGACCGTACTCCAGTCCCCTGCGGCGCAGCGCTTCGTAGAAGGCGCCGGGCGCCAAGGGCCGCATCCGATGCTGGACGGCGCGATTCGCGTCGACGGCGCGCATCCACGCGACGATGTCGGCCGGCGTAGGGCCCGGTGCGGGTCGCGCCGAAGCCAGCACGGTGTCGCCCGCGCGCACCCGCACGTTGATGTCGTCCGCGTGGTACTCGGCGGCGGTCAGCACGGTCAGGTCGGCGCGTTCGTCGATCACGAAATCGGCGATCATTCCGGCCGCCGCGCCGTGCGCCAGGTGCAGCAGCCGGCGGATCCAGTAGACGGCCGGAACGGTCGGAACACCCTGCACCACATGGTCGTCCAGCGAATCCGGGCGGAACGCGGGGATCGACGTCCCCGTTCGCGTCTGCGTCACCGGCGCGAATCGAGTACGCCGCCAGCGTCTTCGCGGCGGCGGGACGAGATAGCGTCCATTCGCGGACCAGTCCAGCGAGTGACCCTCGTCGTAGAGCCGGGACAGGCAGCGCAGGAACGCTCCCGCCTCGTCGTCGCGGGCCGTCACCGGATGGGTGGAATCGCGGAATTCGGGCAATTCCCGGGCCGCCGAAGCGAGGACGGTGTGCGGCGCCAACTCCAGCACCGTCTCCAGTCCATCCGCGGCCGCGCGTTCCAGAGCGGACGCGAGTTCCACGGTGCCCGAGGCGTTCTCGGCCCAGTAGTCGCGGTCCAGCGCGGCGGTCTTCAGCACGGCGGCGCGACGCGCGGTGGAGTACATGGGCGTGTGCGGAGCGCGCGGCGCCACATCGGTCAATCCTTCGGTGAATTCGGCGAGCACCGAGGCCACCTGCGGGCTGTGCGCGGCGAAGTCGACGGCGATGCGCTGCGCGAACATGCCGCGGCGCTTCGCTCGCCGCACGATGGTGTCGACATAGCGCGGTGTCCCGGACACCACCACCGAACGAGGTCCGTTGACGGCGGCGATACCGACCTCGGCCCGTACCGGCGCGACCAGCCGCTCCGCCTCGTCCGGCGTCGCCTCGAGCAGCGCCATCGCGCCCTGACCGTCGAGCCGCGCCAAGGCGCGGCTGCGCCGCACCGCGACCAGCGCCGCGTCGGCGAGCGTCAACCCGCCGCTCACCGCCGCCGCCGCGATCTCGCCGAGGCTGTGCCCGGCAACCGCGTCGGGCCGAACACCCCAGGAGCCGAGCAACTTCGCCAATGCCACCTGGTAGGCGAAGATCGCGGGCTGCACCAGTTCGGTGGCCGCGCGGCCGTCTCCGCCGAGACCGAACCCGTAGCGCGGTGTCCACACCCGCGGGCCGCCCTGCGCCGCGATCGCGTCCGCGGCCTCTGCGAGTGCGCTCGCGAACACGGGATAGCGCGCGGCCAACGCCCGACCCATCCGCGCATGCTGCCCGCCCTGCCCCGAGAACAGGAACAGCACACCGCCGCGCTGCCCACCCGTGCTCGGACCGATGATCCCGGGGCCACTCTCGCCGCGGGCCAGCGCGCGCAGTCCGGCGATCGCCTCCGCCCGGTCGTGCGCGATTACGCCCGCGCGCGCGTGTTCGGGAAGCAACCGGGCCGCCGCCGCGGCCAAGGTATTCGCCGCGGACTCGTCCGCCGCATCGAGCCGCTGCGCCAGCGCCAGCGCCTGGATCTGCAGATCGGCCACGTCGCGCCCGGTCACCGGAATCAGCACCGGAGGCTCCTCGCCGCGCGATGCCGCCGTCTCCGGATACCCGCGCAACACCGTGTGCGCGTTGGTCCCGCCGAACCCGAACGAGCTCACCCCGGCCAGCCGCTCCCGCGGCGGGGTCGCGCTCCAGTCGACCGGCTCCCGCGGCACCCGCAGCCCGCGCTCATCGAGCTTCAGCAGCGGATTCGGAGTGTCGAAGTGGATGGTCGGCGGGATGACACCGCGGTGGATCGACAGCGCGGTCTTGATCAGCCCGATGACGCCCGCCGCCGCCTCGAGGTTGCCGAGATTGGACTTCACCGAGCCGATCCAGGTGTCCACGCCATTCTCGTCGGCGAGTACCGCGGCGAGCGCGCCGACTTCCACCGCGTCGCCGAGCGCCGTTCCGGTGCCGTGGCATTCGATGTATCCGGCGTCGCGCGGGTCGAGCCCGGCGCGTGACCACGCGGAGCGGATGGTCTCGCGCTGAGCGCGCCCGTTCGGCGCGTAGAGGCCGTTCGAGCGTCCGCCGGAACCGACCGCCGCGCCGAGGATCTCGGCGTACACCCGATTTCCCTCGCGCCGCGCGTCTTCGGTGCGCTGCAGGACCAGCACGCCGCAGCCGTCGCTGCGCGTGTAGCCGTCGGCCGCGGCGGAGAACGGTTTGCTGCGTCCGTCGGGCGCGAGGAATCCGCTCTCGGCAAGGTAGTCGGAAGTGTGCGGGAGCAGCGTCAGATTCACGCCGCCGACGATCGCGAACGGCACCGTCTCGTCCGCGAGCAGCCGCAGGGCCAGGTCCACCGCCGCGAGCGAGGACGAGCACGCGCTGTCCACCACCAGGCTCGGCCCGTGCAGATCCAGCGCGTAGGAAAGCCGGTTGGCGATGATGCTCAACGCCGAACCGGTCACCGCGTACGGCGCGTCCTGCTCGCCGCCGCCGAGCACCGTGACGCCGTGGTCGAAGTTGCAGGCGCCGAAGATCACCGCCGCGTCCGAACCGCGGGTGCGATAGCCGATTCCGGCGTCGTCGAGCGCTTCGACGGATACCTCCAGCGCGACGCGCTGCTGCGGATCCATCAGCGCGGCCTCGCGGGCGGAGATGGCGAACCAGTCGTTGTCGAACCACTCGATGTCGTCCAGGTAGCCCGCCCGCCTCGTCACCGCGCGGCCAGGCGGCGGGTCGCCGGTGGCGTCGCGTCCGCTCGTCAGCAGTTGCCAGAATTCGTCCAAGCCCGCTGCGCCGGGTACCCGGCACGCCATGCCGATGATGGCGACCGGTGGCTGCGTGGACGGGATGCCCGCCGTCATGGCATCGCGAGGAACGCGGCCAGTTGCTCGATCTCGGGGTGGTCGTACACGGCTTCCAGCGACACCTCGACGCCCATCGCGTCCTCGAGCTGTGCGGTCAGCCGCGCGAGTGGCGCTGAGCTCGAACCGAGTTCGGCGAACGGCGTACTGGTGGACACGGCCGCGGGCTCTACGCCGAGTAACTCGGCGATCGCGGTGACCGCGGCGTCGGTGAGCGCGGCACGCCTGCCGCGCACGCCGGTATGGCCGTTTCGATCGGTATCACTTCGCCCGTCCGGGTGACTGGGCCGCATCTCGTCCTCCCTCCCCGTCTCCCGGCGGATCGCGGCCCGGGAACGGTACCCCCGCGATTATGCCGCACCGGAGAGGGACCGGAAAACGTCTGTTTTCCGCTGTGCGCCTGCGCGTTTGACGACACGCCGAGAGTTTCCGCTGCCGCGCGTGTCGCCCGGAGGCTTTCCGGAGGTCGGCCCGGCAATGAAGGTGACAACCGTGCGAGAAACCGACCGTGCGTCGCGCGCCGAGTGGCCGCCGACGCTGCCCACCGTGCCGCGCTCCGTGCCGCGCTCGCCGCTAGTCCGGCGCGGTTGCTGCGCCCGTGTCGGCCCGGCGCAAACCAGCTCGCCCGGCCGACCTTCGCCGAGCCGCCACGGCCCTCCGCAACCGTACGGTTAACCGTGCTGGCGCAGGGCGATACCTTCCCGCGGGGCAGATTGTTTCGGCGACGGTTCCGCCGTCATCCACACCCTGCCCGGCGGAAACGACACCTTCGCGGCGTCACGACCACGCCGCAACCGGTCGCGCTGACGATCGCGTTCGCCGTCGCGCGGCGGGCCGGGACTCGGGACGGACCGACGGCTCAGACGAGGATCGAGGTGAGGCGAGCGCTGATGAGCTCCTCCGCCTCCGCCACCATGCGGCCGATGAGCTCGGCGCAGGTCGGGATGTCGTGGATAAGGCCCTGGGCCAGACCCGCCGACCAGATGCCCGCGTCCAGGTCGCCCTCTTCGAAGACGCGGCGGCCGCGGGCTCCCGCGACCAGCTCCCGCACGTCCTCGAAAGTGCCGCCCGCCTTCTCGATTTCGACCACCTTGCGGCTGATCGCGTTGTCCGCGACGCGCGCGGTGTTGCGCAGGGTGCGGAAGATCAGCTGGGTGTCGAGCTCGCTGTTGGCGACGATCTGTTCCTTCACCTTCTGGTCGATCGCAGACTCCGCGGTGCACAGGAAGCGGGTGCCCATGTTGACGCCGTCCGCGCCGAGCGCGAGCGCGGCGACCAGGCCGCGGGCATCGGCGATGCCGCCGGAGGCGATCATCGGGATGTCCAGCACGCGGGCCGCGGCGGGGATCAGGATCAGGCCCGGGATGTCGTCCTCACCAGGGTGTCCGGCGCATTCGAAGCCGTCGATGCTCACGCCGTCGACGCCGATCTTCTGCGCCTTGAGCGCGTGCCGCACGCTGGTGCACTTGTGCAGCACCTTGATGCCTGCCTCTTTGTAGTACGGCAGGAACGGTTCCGGGTTGCTGCCCGCCGTCTCGACGATCTTCACGCCACTTTCGATGATGGCCTGCACGTACTCCGCGTACGGCGGGGGGTTGATCGAGGGCAGGATGGTGACGTTCACGCCGAAGGGCTTGTCGGTCAGCTGCCGGGTGCGCTCGATCTCTTGGCGCAGAGCATCGGGAGTCGGCTGGGTCAGCGCGGTGATGAAACCGAGCCCGCCCGCGTTGGCGACGGCGGCGACGAGTTCGGCCCGGCCGACCCACATCATGCCGCCCTGCACGATCGGGTGCTCGATCCCGAATTCCTCGGTGAACCTGGTACGCAGCATTGCGCTCTCCTCCGTGTGACGGTGGCGTTGGGGATCGCGCACCGCTGTGTTCCTCGAACCGCTGTGTTGCCGGAACCGCTGTGTTCCTCGAACCGTGGCGGCGCCGCGCACCGCCGTGCTCGCGTGGGCGTGCCGGGCCGCCCCGACGCCATGATGGTGACACGGGAATCGTCTTGCTTACAACTAGTAAGTGAGCCGTCGTTCGCACGACTTAATGGGTGTTGGCCGCTCGATAGGCGCGAATGAAGGCGAACGATACCGAAAAAAGAACAGCTAGAGATGGTTTTCTCGATCGTGGAACCACATTGAGTCGATTAATGATGATTCATCTCTTGATCTCTTGCCGCTCGGTTAAGTTAGTTGTTATTCTCATCTCAATTCAGCCCGCCATGCGGTCGGCCACCCGGCGGACGCGCAGGCGGTCCGAGAGGAGTACGTGGCATGACCACCGGTGCACAGGCGCTCGACGAGCCGTTCAGGTCGCGGCGCAACCACTGGAACAACCAGATCGCCTCCCACGCGCAGATGCGCCCGGACGCGGTCGCCCTTCGTTTCCGTGGCGTGGACACGACGTGGCAGCAGTTGCACGAGCGCTCGCAGAAGTTCGCCGACGCGCTGGCCAGGCGTGGCGTCGGGTTCGGCGACCGAGTGCTCATCCTCGCGCTGAACTACCCCGAATACATCGAGGCGGTCTTCGGTATCAATGCGCTCGGCGCCATCGCGGTGCCGGTGAACTTCCGGCTGACCCCGCCGGAGGTCGCCTACATCGTCGGCGACAGCGGGGCCAAGGCCATCGTCACCGACACGGTCTTGCAGCCGCTGGCCACCGCCGTGCTCGCCCAGGCCCCAGCGCTGGAGACCTGCATCGTGATCGGCGGCAAGACCGCCGAAGGCGTGCTCGGCTACGACGACGCGCTGGCCGAGGAGGGGACGCCCCACACGCCGCTGGACATTCCCGAGGACACCCCCTCCCTGATCATGTACACCTCGGGCACCACGGGCAGCCCGAAGGGCGCGGTGCTCTCGCACGCGAACATGAACGCGCAGGCGCTGACCTGCATCCGGGCCATGGACCTCGGACCCGAATCCATCGGCTTCTGCACCTCGCCGCTGTTCCACATCGCCGGACTGGGAAGTCTCGCACCGTATTTCCTGCTCGGCGGCAAGACCGTGCTGCATCCGCTCGGCGCGTTCGATCCCACCGAGTTCCTCGACGCCATCGAGAAGGAGCAGGCGACCACCGCGTTCTGTGTGCCTGCTCAGTGGCAGGCCATCTGCGCCGAGCCGACGGTCAAGGACCGCAAGCTCGCGCTGACCATGCTCAGCTGGGGCGCGGCGCCCGCGTCGGACTCGGTGCTGCGCGCCATGGCCGAATGCTTCCCGAACGCCGCCAACGTCGCGGTTTTCGGTCAGACGGAGATGTCGCCGATCACCTGTGTGCTGGAAGGCGAGGACGCGCTGCGCAAGCTCGGTTCGGTGGGCAAGCCGATCCCGACCATCCAGGCCCGCATCGTGGACGACGAGATGAACGACGTCGCGCCCGGCGAGGTCGGCGAGATCGTCTACCGGGGACCGACTCTCATGCAGGGTTACTGGAACAAGCCCGAAGCCACCGCGGAGGCCTTCGCGGGCGGCTGGTTCCACTCCGGCGATCTGGTCCGCGCGGACGACGAAGGGTTCGTCTGGGTGGTCGACCGCAAGAAGGACATGATCATCTCCGGCGGCGAGAACATCTACTGCGCCGAGGTCGAGAACGTGCTCTTCGGGCACCCCAAGATTCGCGAGGCCGCCGTGGTCGGGCGCACGCACGAGAAGTGGGGCGAGGTGCCCGTCGCCGTGGTGGCCCTGATCGACCCCGACGCCGAGCTGGCGCTGGACGAGCTGGAGCCGTACCTCAACGAGAACCTGGCCAGGTACAAGCACCCCAAGGAGCTGGTGATCGTGCCGGAGCTGCCGCGCAACGCAAGCGGCAAGGTCGTGAAAGTTCAGCTGCGCAAGGACTATTCGTCCTAGTACCTTGCCTGCGCGTCGGTTTCCGTGAACTGGGTCGTGGAAACCGGCCACGCGCGCGGCGCGGATGCGTCAGGATCGGCGCATGGCGATTCCACGCATCCGCGCCGCCGTGCTGGCCCTGCACTGGCAGGTCAATGTCATCCGGCCGGAGGGATTCTTCGGTCCGATGCTCGCCGGGCCGGTCGCGGCCAGCGGTGTCGTGCCGCGCGCGGTGGACTTCCACACCGCGGCCGCCGCGGCCGAACTCCCGGTGATCTTCACGCGCTTCACCATTCCCGTCGGTGAGGGAGCGCTGGTGCGCAATACCGGTTTCATGCGGTCGGTGGGCGCGGCCCAGACCGAGTTCCGCCCGGAATCGCCCGGCTCCCAGCTCATCACGGAGATGGCGGGTCAGCCGAGCGCGACCTACGACAATCAGAAGCTCTCCGGGCTGGCGGGCAATGCCCTCGCCGACTGGCTGACCGAGCGCGGCCTCGACACATTGCTCCTCACCGGCGTGGCCACCAACCTGACCGTCGAGCAGACCGCCCGCCACGCGACGGATCTCGGTTTCACGGTCCATCCCGTCGCCGACTGCGTGACCGCCGCCGATCCCGCCGCCCACGAGGCGGCGCTCGCCAATCTCGAACTCGTCACCGCGGGCTGCCTGACCGCGACCGAAGCCATTGATCTAGTCCGCAACTGAGTCGGCAACGCGCCCAAATGAATACCGCACCGAGGCCCGCCGCGGATGCCCTCGGTCTCGTTCGCGGCCGAGTCCACACCGCTCCCGAGCGAATACCGGGCCCGGCCCGACCGCCGCGCCGGGTGAGTAGTCGGTAGGGCGGGTTCAATCCGCTCGGGCCTGCTTTGCGATGCCCGGCCCGAGCAGCGTCTCCAACCAGCGGTAGGCGACGTCCGCCCGGATCGGCGGGTTCGCGTCGGCGATAGCGCCGAGCGTGCCGACCACGCCCCAGGACAGGAAGTTCACCATCGCGGCGAATTCCTCGTCGCCCATGGCGAAGCGGCCGGACAGCTGTTCGGTCAGCACCCGGCCGACCATGCCGCGGGTGGCGCGCAGCAGCTGGCCGCCCGCCTTGCGTCCGAGCAGCGCGCGATACACCTCGGGATTCTCCGAGGCCAACCGGAACAGCGTGTAGACCGGCGCCAGCGGCACCGAAGGCGCCGGCGCGGCCGGGTCGTCCGGGCGGGCGGCGGTGATTGCCGCGCGCAGGTACTCGGTGCTGCTCACCATCAGCAGGTCGTCCTTGTCGCGGAAGTGCGCGTAGAAGGTCGAGCGTCCGACATCGGCGCGATCGAGGATGTCGCGCACCGTGATTCGCTCGTAGGAGCGTTCGAGGAGTAGTTCGATCAGCGCCCGGTGCAATGCCGCCCTTGTGCGCCGCACTCTGCGGTCGGTGGTCTCGTGCATCGTCAATTCCTGTGTTTCCGGACGGATCGGGCCGCGACGTCCCGAAGCGGACGGATTCGTACTTCTGCTTCTGGTCGCCGCGGCGGCTACCTTCGATCATGAACATATGTCCGGAAACACACAACAGTCCACAAACAACCGACCCGCCGAGATCGGCGCCCTCATCACCCGCCCGCGTGGCTATCGGGTCTTGCGCTCCGCGTTCGCGCTCGGCCGCGGGCGCGCGCTCGATGCCGAGCTCGTCGCCCGCAGCGGCGCCGCGTCTGGCGACCGCGTGCTCGACATCGGCTGCGGTCCTGGTGATCTCGCCCGTGCGCTCGCCGCCCGTGTCGGTCCCGCGGGCGAGGTCGTCGGCCGCGATCCGTCGCCGCAGATGGTCGCCTACGCCGCCGCACGCACGAAAGAGCCGAACTGTCACTTCGAGCTCGGCCCCGCGCAGACGCTCGACCGAGCCGACTCCTCCTTCGACGTTGTGACCTGCACCTTCGTCATGCACCACATCCCCGAGGCGCAACGCGAAGCCGCGCTCGCCCACATGTACCGCGTGCTCCGCCCCGGCGGCAGACTGCTGCTCGCCGACACCCACCCCACCGGCCGGGTGCTCTCCGGCGCGATCCGGGTGATGTCCCGGTTCGCGGCCCGCCGCACGCACGACAGCGCGGCAGGACACCACGACGACCCACTGACCGCCATCGACATCCGCCGCTATCGAGAACCCTTGTCAGCAGCGGGTTTCCGATCGATCGAGTTCGCAACCGTCCCGCCGATCGCCGGAATCCTCCTCGCGACGAAGGACTAGATCATGTTCTTCGCGGTCATCCAGCGCATGGTGAACCAGCCGCAGAACACCGGCAGCCAGCAGGTGAGGACGCGGTAGAGCAGGACCGCGGGCACCGCGATGTTCGCGGGGAGGCCGAAGGCGGCGAGACCGCCGATGAGGGCCGCCTCGACGGCGCCGACGCCGCCGGGTGTCGGGGCGGCCGAGGCCAGGGTGCCGCCGATCATGGTGACGATCGTGACGGTGACGAAGGTGGTGCCGCCGCCGAACGCCTCGACGCTGGCCCACAGCGCCCCTGCCATGCCGAGGGTGATGGCGGCGCAGCCCCCCACGATGATGGCGAATCGCTTCGGGTCCCTGGCCAGCTGGCCGAGTTCGCCGAGTACCTCCTGGAGCTGGGGCCGGACCGAATTGTTCAGCCAGCGCCGCAGTTTCGGCACGAACATGAACGTGCCGATGATGCCGACGCCGACGCCGGCGGCCAGGTAGATGATCGTCGGATCCGGCACGATGTGCGAGAGGTCCGCCGAGGTCCCGGCAACCACGCTGAACAGGATCAACAGGCTGATGTGGGTGATCACCTGCACCGCCTGTTGCAGCGCGACGGCCGCGGTGGCGCGCACCGCGCCGAGCCCGCTCTTCTGCAGGAACCGCACGCTCAAGGCCAGACCGCCGACGCGGGCAGGCGTGGTCGTCGCCGCGAAGGTGTTGGCGATCTGCATGATGACCAGGTTGCGGAAGCTCGCCATGCCGGAGGCGCATGCCCACAGCGCGGCGGCGGCGCCGACGTAGGTGAGGCTCGAGACGGCGAGCCCGAGCAGCGCCCACCACCAGTTGGCCGTCTTCAGCTGAGTGAAGAAGGTCGGGACCTGGCTGATGAACGGATACGCCACGTAGACCAGCCCGATCAGCAGGACCAGCTGAATGATCTGGTTGCGGGAGAACCGGGTGATCTGATCGGCCTCGATCCGGTCCTTGCCGGTCTGCTTGCGCACCTCATCGCGGGTTTCGGACACGATCGACTTCCACTCGGGAATCGACATCCTGATACCGGAAGGCGTGGCCGATTTGATGAGGCGGCGGGTCGCGGTGAGCACGGTCTGCTCGCCGAGCGCGTCGATGGCCGCGCGCACCGCGGATTCCTTGCCGTAAATCGCGGCCGTGGTGACCAGCAGCTGCGCGATGTCGGATTGCACCTGGGTGTCCGAGGCGCCGAACTCGGCGCTGCCGAAACCGCTGAACAGCACCGCGTCCTCGGTGACGCGGATGTCGTCAGGGCGCAGGTCCCCGTGCGCGATCCGGCCGCCGTGCAGCGCGTCGAGCGCCTTCCACACCGTCGGCAGCCGCTCGATCGGCGTCTCGGCGATCGGGACGCCGCCCGAGTCCGTGTGCGCGTAGAGCATCCAGCCGCGATCCAGCGCCGCCACCGCGATCACTTGCTGACCGGCGAGATCGAGATCCCCCGCGGCGATCGTCATCAGCGCGCGGTGCTCGACGGCGCGATGCATCGACCCGTGCAGCGCCCCGGTCTCACTGCTGCGAAAGGTCAGCCAGCGCCACAGCATGCGCAGCGCGCCGTGGCTGCGCTGGTTCTTGCCGTACATCTCGACGGTCAGCACGCGCTCGGGACCGGTCACGGCGGCCGCGAGCACCAGCGGACCCGAACCGGCTGGCCGCACCACGGTGAATCCGGTGACGGTGTGCCCGCGCTTGGCGAGCACCCGCACCGCTGCCTCCAACGGCACCTCGAGCGCCGGGGTGCCGACCACCCAGACGATCACGGCGCCGACCAGCCAGCCCACCGCGAGACCGAACATCGCCCGCGCAGGCACCACGGTGCTGACCACGAGGTGGATCGGCGCGAAGGCCAGCAGCAGGAACCACAACCAGCGCCGCGGCTTGGTCGGCAGCCAGGGACTGGAGACGGTGAGCACCGCGGCGAGCATCGCGATCCAGCGCGGGTCATCGAGGAATTGGGAGAGAAAGGTGTCGAGCCGGTCGGGCACCTGCAGATGCCACTGCGGTGCGGACAGGCCGGTGCCGGTGATGGAGAGCAGCAGAACGGCGACGAGTCCGGCGGCGGCGTAGCCCGCGAGCAGTTTCCACTGCCTGCCGATGATCAGTTCGATGAGGATCGCGAAGGGCAGGATGAGGATCGCGATGCCGTAGAGCAGATAGACCAGGTTGGACTGGTCCGGGGTGAGGAAGCCGACGATGTTGGACACCGAACTCTCCAGCGCCAGCCATTCCGGTCTGGTGATCACCGAGGCAGCGATCACCACGCCGAGCCACAGCGCCGCGAGCATGACCCGGACGATGTCCGTGGTCCGCCGGATCAGCGGTTGCAGGAGACTGCCCGTTACCGGGATCTCCCGCCCGTCGACTCGCATGTCGTATCGGCACTTTCGGATCGAATTGGCGCTGGCTCGGCGACCCCCTGGCTCACTTTTCCGTGAGTATGCAGCAGGTCACCGTGGGCGATCGGCACCAACACGCCGCGGCGGTGCGGCGTCGCGCGGTGCCGCTTCGGCCCCTGCTCACACTGCCAGAGACGGCGTCGCGCGGGCCCGGCGGGCTCAGTTCGCGACGACGCTGTACACGCCTCCGTTCATCGCGCCCGCGTCCAGTTCCACGATCGCCTGAAGCACCTTCTCCGTCGGAACCCGAGCGGGGAAGCTGTCCGGAGCCACCGCGTTGGCGCGGACGCCGAATTCCTCGAACTCCGCCGCGAGGTGGCGGGTCAGATGGTTCAGCGCCGCCTTCGACGCGGCGTACACCGCCTGGCCGCCCGGATACACCTTGGAGCCGGAGAGACTGGAGACGTTGACGATGTTTCGGTTGCGCGCGCGGTTGCCGTCGATGTCGTGCATCCAGCCGCGCTGCGCAAGCCGGGCCGAAAGCCGCAGCGGAACACCGACGTTCAGCGCGAACTGGGCTTCGAAGTCATCGATCGCGCTGTCCCCGTCGACGAGCCCCTGCGGATGCAGCCGCAGGCTCGCGGCATTGTTGACAAGCAGGTCGACGCCGCCGAACCTGGCCAGCGCCAGATCGATGACCCGCTCGACCTCGCCCGGCGCGGTCAGGTCGGAACGGATCAGGAAGACCCGGGATTCGTTCTCCGGCACGTCGGCCTGCGGATCGAAGGGGTCGACGAACCACTCGTGCTGCGAGGGCGTCGCTGGTATGCGTGCGCCGCAGACGGCGACGATGTCGTAGGTGGTGTAGAGGGCGCGGCAGAAGGCGTCGCCCAACGTGCCGCCCGCGCCGGTGAGCAGGCAGACCCGGCGGTCGCCGCGGGCCGGTTCACCAGTAGACAATGCGGTCTCCTCCCCAACGCTGGATCGCGTCCTCCTTCGGCCGGTGCAGCCACATCACGATGCTGCTGCGCGGCGCCCGGTTGTAGCCGAGGTAGGTGTGCCATGACCGCGGCGTGCATTCGAACAGCACCATCGAGTTGTCCAGCGGCGGCACCGCCAGCGTCGGCGCTGGATCGGCGATGTTGGCGTACAACCCGGTCTCTCCGCCGTCGCCCGGCTGCCATCCCGGATTGCCCAGATAGAACAGCACCGCGACGGCGCGCACGGTCTCCCGCGCGGTGACGCCGTCGGATTTCGTCCCGGTCTTGGTGTTCACGCTCGAATCCGGCAATCGCACCTCACCCGGCCCGGGAGCCGGGCCCGAGAACCACGCCGGGTTCAGGTCGTTGTGCGGCCAGCCCGCCGGGCTGTCCGGCGCGTGGTGATGTATCGAGCCCTCGACGTCGCCCGTCACTTCCACGCCCGCCACCGATGCGATGAGGTCGTGCCATTCCCTCGAGGTGAACAACGCCAGCGGTCCGTTGCGCAGGTCGGTAAGCGGAATCGCGTCGGCGCTGTAGTTGTCGGCCACCCTCTCGAACGAGCCCGCCCGCGCGGCGCGCACGCGTTCGTATTCGCCCGCGAGCCGTTCGTAGAAGTCGGCGACGAAGACATCGCGCACATATACGTGCGGAAACGGTCCCGACCGGCGGATCCAGCGCCGATGGGCGAACAATTCCGTGAACCACGCGGGCGGCGCGGGCGCCTGACTCACCGATTCCCCTGACAACGTCACTCCCTCCCGGACGAACACGCCGATCTTATTGCCTTCCCCGTCCGAATTTCGAGCGGCGGGGATCGCAGCGCCGGACCGGACGCGAGAGGATCGATCGGTGGCTCGTGATCTTCGCATCTGTTTCGTCGGTGACTCGTTCGTCGCGGGCGTCGGCGATCCGTTGTTCTACGGATGGGCGGGGCGGCTCGGTGCCGCCGCGCATGCCGACGACGTGCCCTTCACCGGATACAACCTCGGCGTCCGGCGCCAGACTTCGGCGGACATCGCCGCGCGCTGGCAGGCCGAGTGCGCGCCGCGGCTGCCCGAGGGGACCGAGGCGCGAGTGGTCTTCTCGTTCGGCGTCAACGACGCCACGCACGAGAACGGTTCGCCGCGTGTGGAACCCGGCGCGTCGGCGGCCAATATGACCGCGGTGCTGACTCTGGCCGCCGAGCGCGGCTGGCCCGCGCTGGTCGTCGCGCCGCCGCCGATCGATGACGACGCGCACAACGCCCGCACCGCGCGCCTCGACGAACGCTTCGCCGAGATCTGCGCCGTGGCGGGAACGCCGTACGTTCGCGTGCATCACGAGTTACGCGCGAACGAGGTGTGGATGCGAGAGGTGCGTGCGGGCGACGGCGCGCACCCCGGCGCGGACGGTTACGACGCGATCGCCGCGCTGATCCTGCCCGCGTGGCGGGAGTGGTTGTCCCGCTGAGCTTCTCGGGACTGCGCGCGACGACACGAGGTGGCCCTCCGCGAACAACCGGCACTCGGCTGTCTCAGACGAAAATTCAGCGCGGCAATTCGGTATTCGCTCAGGTCAGCCCACGGGCGCTGAAACCGTCTCCTGGTCGCGGAACAGCGGTGTCACGGCGCTGGCTACCGGTTGTTCGTCGGCGGGACCGTGCGCGATCTCGTCCAATTCCGGGAACCGCCGGGCGATCTCGGCCCGGTACGGCCCCTCGGTGCCCAGCCGGCACAGCGCGGCGATCAGCGTGAGCATCGAGCGTGCGAACGGGGTGATGCAGCCGGGCAGGGACAGTTGCCGGAGGACGTTCGACAGCCGCGGATTGGTCAGCCGCAGAACGTGTTCGCGCAACCAGCGAGTGCTGAGCCGATAAGTGTCGTGCTCGAACGGCTCGGTACACGGCGCGGATGGTCAGCGCCTCGGCATCGAACGCGCGGCCGGACTCGGCGAAACCGTACCGGCGCGTCACCGCCTCCAGTTCGGGCGGCCCGGCGCGGAACACGCGGACGCACTCCTGCGCCATCTCGTCGAATCCCTCCGGCGGCCAGATCGCGCACGCGCCGAAATTCGACCACGCCGAGCCTGCCTCGCCGTCATCGCGATGTCCCACCGCGCCGGGCAGCATGGCGGGCGCGGCGTCGTGGGGCCGGCTCAGCGCGATCCGGCGCGCCATTCGACGACACCGCGAACAGGCGTCTGCCTCGCGATTCGTCACCCGAGGAAGCGGGCCCACGTCGAATGGTCATGAATCACCTCACACTGTGGGCGGATCAGTGTTACACAGGTGCAGTCTCGCACAGCAGCGCTTAGACTGTCTGGGACGTATTGGGAACACAGTGGAAAGGTGGCATCCGATGGGATCCCAAACGGTAGTCGCCGACGTTGCCGACGAGCTGGCGCGCCGGGTTGCCGCGGGGGAATATCAGCCGGGGGATTTGATGCCGTCGGTCCGCCAGGTCGCCGAAGAATTCGATATGAATCGCGCGACCGCGCAGTTGACCTTGGGCAGGCTGGAATCGTATGGATTCGTCGAGGCGCGTCGCGGTAAAGGCTTCACCATTCGCGATGTGCGTGAGGCGGGCGGCCTCGACGTGTACCGCCACCTGTTCCGGTTCTCGATACCGATGCCCGATGTCGCGATCGAGATGTTCCACGACATCGTCGACGTGCAGCGTGGCATCGTCATGGAGACGCTGCTCGCGTACACCAGCAGCGAACAGGAGATCGACCCGGCCGAGCTGAAGGCGGCCATCGACGAACTGGAAGCCCTTGCCCGGCTGGAGGTTCCGGACTACCGCCAGATCCTGGCCATCGAGGTCACCCTGGTCCGGCGTTTGCTGACCGCGCTCGGGCTGAGCATGCAGCGCGCCATCATGAACACGATCGGCGAGATGGTGCTCGAGGTGCCGGAGGCGATCGAGGCGTACTTCGCGGGCGCCGCCGACCTGCACGTACTGGTGTGGCGGGCGCTCGTCGCGGTGTGGGAATCCGGTTCCGGCCCGTCGGAGGCGCAGCTCGCGCTGTTCGAGGACCTCTTCGGGATGTATCACGACAAGGTCATCGCCCGGTTCGAGGAGCTACTAGGCGGCGGGGAAGCCGACGTCGAGGACGCGCACGCGGCCACCGCCTGATCCGGCAAACCTCGCGAAACGGACTGTCTGAGTCCGTTGGGTTCGGGCCGTTTCCCCACGCTGCCCACCAAGTGAGTTGGTCACTTGTTCATTACAAATAGTCGATCATCGCGTCTGAGACAGGTATTCTGAAGCTGGCTGGACGGCGTCGCCCCGGTGCACTCGAGGCTCCCGCTGCCGCGGACGATCACGGGGACGGGGAAGGGTGATCGGTGTGGCCGGGCCTTCGAGCGCGGAGGGCGACCCGCAGACCCGGCGCCGACGCTCACGGCGCCGGGCCGTCCCGTCATCGGACTGGCCGGGTGTCGGTGACGGGGCGGGCAGGCCGCATGCGCGATTCGCTGACGAATTGCCCGAGTCGGTCGTACCGTTTCCGTCATGACCGAGTCAGCAGATTCGCTGCCCGACATACCGCTGGAATCCTGGCGTCCGACCAAGGAGACGCTGCACCGTTTCGCCCAGGTGGTCGGCAAGGTCGCCTTGGCCAAAGGCATCCGTCGCAACCACTGGTGGCACATGACTTTCCGGCTCACCGCCCGCGGCTGGACCACCGTCCCGCTCGGCACCGCCCGCACGGGGCCGGTGTTCACCTGCTCGTTCGATTTCTTCGACCACGTGCTGCGCATCGCGACCGATCAGGGCATCGAGGTGGAGATCGACCTGCTCCAGCAGTCCGTCGCCACCTTCTACACCGATGTCATGGGCGGGCTCGGCGACCTCGGCATCGAGGTCGTCATGCCGCACCCGCACCCCTTCGATCTGCCCGACGCCGACCGTCCGTTCGAAGACGACACCGACCACGCCGCCTACGATCCGGACAAGGCGCGCAAGGCGTTTCACGTGCACAGCCGGGTCGGCCGGATACTGGAGGAGTTCAGCGCCACCTACTCCGGCAAGATCAGCCCCGTCCAATTGTTCTGGCACACTTTCGATCTCGCGGTGCAGCGGTTCTCACCGCGCCGGATCGACCTGCCGTCGTCCGTCGATTCCGTAACCCGCGAGGCCTATTCGCGCGAGGTGATCAGCGCCGGTTTCTGGTTCGGCGACGACAAAGTGCCCGAGCCGACCTTCTACTCCTACGTCGCGCCGGAACCGGACGGGCTGGCCGACCGCACGCTGAAGCCCGCGGGCGCGCGGTGGGTGACTTCCGGCTCGGGCCACGCGGCGTATTACGCCTACGCGGACGCGCGCCGCACCGCCGACCCGGTGGGCGCCGCGCTCGAGTTCTTCCAGTCCGTCTACGCCAACGGCGCCGAGCTCGCCGGATGGGATGCCGACCAGCTGGCCTGCTGGGGCGGCATCACCGATCCGGTGCTGGAGCGCAAGACGGCGCGCTGGCCGGAATGGCCGGCGTGATCAGCCGTTGAGCTTGTTCAGGCGATCGCACGCCTCGACGTACTCGTTGATCAGCCGCGCGACCACGTCGGCGGAGCGCTCCACCTTCGTCATCATGCCGACCACCTGACCGACCGGGTTGAAGTTGACGTCCTTCGCGGCCTCCGGATACCGGTGGCCGCGCTTGACGCCGTCCAGCGCCACCATCATCTGCAGCGGCATCGGCAGCGGGTCGGGGGTCTCGGCCGACTCCCATGCATCGGTCCAGTCGTTGCGCAGCATGCGGCACGGCTTGCCGGTCCACGAGCGCGAGCGCACGGTGTCGTGGCTGCTCGCGTCGATGTAGGTCTGCATCTGCGCGGGCGGCACATTGGCCTCCTCGACGGTCAGCCACAGCGAGCCGGTCCACGCGCCCGCCGCGCCCATCGCCATGGCCGCGGCGACCTGGCGGCCGTCGCCGATGCCGCCCGCCGCGAGCACGGGCAGATCGCCGACGGCGTCGATGACCTGCGGCCACAGCACGATCGACGAGATCTCGCCGCAGTGCCCGCCACCTTCGGTGCCCTGGCAGACCACGAAGTCGAGACCGGCGGCCTTGTGGTTGAGCGCGTGCTTGACCGAGCCGCACAGCGCGCCGATCAGCCTGCCCGATCCCTGGATCTGCTCGATCACGTCCGTGGGCGGCGTGCCGAGCGCGTTAGCGACCAGCTTGGCCTTGGGGTGCTTCAGGATCACCTCGATCTGCGGGGCCACCGTGGTCGCGGTCCAGCCGAGCAGCTGGTTGTGATGCTCCTCGGCGGGCAGCTGCGGCACGCCGTGGTCGGCCAGGATCTTCTCCGCGAAGTCCCGGTGGCCCTGCGGCACCAGCTCGCCGAGCTTGGCCTCCAGCTGTTCGGGCGTCAGGTCGTCGATGCCCTTGCCCTCGTACTTGGAGGGAATGACCAGGTCGACGCCGTACACGCCGTTGACGTGCTCGTCCAGCCAGGCGAGCTCGACCTCGAGCTGTTCGGCGGTGAAGCCCACCGCGCCGAGGACGCCGAGCCCACCGGCATTGCTGACCGCGGCCGCCACGTCGCGGCAGTGGGTGAAGGCGAAGATGGGGAACTCGATCCCCAGCCGGTCGCAGATTTCGGTACGCATCGGGTGCTGGTCTCCCTTACCTACGCCGCGACCGGATCGCGGCGGCCGCAGACGTTCTAGAACGGGTTACATAGTGGCCGCGCCGGGTTCGCCTCGCGCGCGGCGGACGGACGCCCCGACCGGCCGAATCCACCGCACACCGCAGGTATCGCCATGCCGCGGCGGCGTCGTCATCGACCGATGGGGGCACCATAGATCGACAGTAACACGTTCTAGTTTTGTCGCGGTACCCCTTCCTCGACGGGTTCCGCGGCCCGTCTCAGATCGCGTTCTCCAGCTCCGCGAGCGCGTCCTCCAGGTGGTCGAGCATGCGGTGCAGCTGGGGCACGCTTCGCCGGCAGCCGACCAAGCCGAAGTCCAGGTTCTCGGCATTGGAGGTGAGCGTGATGTTCACGGCCTGCCCGTCGAACGGGATGGACAGCGGATAGATGGCGTCCAGCCGCGCGCCGTTCCAGTACATCGGCTCGCGCGGGCCCGGCACGTTGGAGATGACGATGTTGAACGGCGGCGAGGTCAACGGAAGGAGCGCGGGCACCAAGTTGAGCGCGATCGGGCTGACCATCAGCGCCGAGAGCGCCATCGACTGCACCGGCGAGAGTTCGCTGTAGACCTCTTTGCTCTTCTGCATCGACTCGCTCACCGTCCGCAACCTGGCGATCGGATCGGCCAGATGGGTGCCGAGATTGCACAGTAGCGCGCCGACCTTCACGCCGTTGGTCTCGGTGTCGTCCGCCGAGCGCAGTGACATCGGCACCATGGCGATCAGCGGCTTGTCCGGCAGCGCGCCGCGCTCGGCGAGGTAGGCGCGCAGCGCTCCCGCCGACATCGCGAGCACGACGTCGTTCATCGTCGTCCCGGTTGCCTTGCGCACCTGCTTGATCCGCTCCAGCGGCCACGACCGCACGACGGAGCGGCGGGCGCCGCCGATCGGCACGTTGAACATGGTCTTCGGCGCCTCGAACGGCAGGGTCACCTGCTGCTCGCGCAACGCGGCGAGCGCGGCGCGCAGCAGCGGCGGGCCGGCAGCGGCGGCCGCGACGAGGTTCTTTGCCGCGCCGAGCAATCCGGATCGCTGCGGCTCCTTCTTGCGCCGCGAGCTCGGCAGGTTCCACGGCACGCGGGTCTCGATCGAAAGCGGGTCGTCGGTCAGGGTGCGCTGGAGCAGCCGCTGGGCGGAAACGCCGTCGATCAGCCCGTGGTGCATCTTCGAATAGATCGCGAATCGGCCGTCTTGCAGACCTTCGATCAGATGGATCTCCCACAGCGGACGGTGCCGGTCGAGCAGGGCGCTGTGCAGCCCGGAGGCCAGTTCGATCAGTTGCTCCTGGCTGCCGGGGGCGGGCAGCGCGATGCGGCGAACGTGGTAGTCCAGCTCCACCTCGTCGTCCAGCGTCCAGGCCAGCTGCGGCGAGCCGAGCAGTTTGGCCGGGCGCCTGCGAAAGGTGGGATGGATCTCGCGGCAGGACAACAGCTTCTGGTGCGTCTGCGCGGCGAACTCCGGACCGGCTCCCTCCGGCGGTTCGAACAGTTGTAGCGAGCCGACGTGCATCGGGTGCTCGCGGGATTCGGCCAGTAAGAACACGGCATCGACCGGTGCAATGAGTTCCATATGTGTGTCGCCCCCTGACGACGGTGGAGATCTTGTGCGATGAACAATCGACCACGCTGTCGGGTGGGACACACCACAGGAACCTGTGCACCCGTGCCAAAGTTACCCGGCTACGTCCGGGGACGTGCGGATAATCAGCGCACCGGCTCGGCGACCTTGGCGACCATCAGGTATCCCTGATCGAATCGTTCGTCGGGCTGCGGCGCGCAGACCATCCGGGTGATCACCGTGAAACCCGCTTCGCGCGACAGTTCGGCGAGCCGGTCGGGTGACCAACGGTAGGCGCGGGTCACCTTGTGGTCGAACGCGATCACTTCGTCGGCGGCCTCCGCCGCCTGGAACGCCAGCAGTGCGTGCCCTCCGGGACGGAGTACCCGATGGAACTCGCGCAACACGTGCGGCACCCGTTCCGGCGGCAGGTGGATGATCGAATACCAGGCCACGAGTCCCGCCAACGCGCCGTCCTCGATGGCCAGTTCCTCCATCGATCCCACCTCGAACCGCAGGCCCGGATACTCCTCGCGGGCCAGTTCGATCATGCGTGGCGAGAGATCCATGCCGAAGGCCGGTACGCCGAGTGACACCAGGTGCGCGGCGATCCTTCCCGGACCGCAGCCGATGTCGGCGACCGGCCCGGACTCGTTGGCCCGCAACAGCTCCGCGAATGCGCCGAGAACGGCGCGGTCGAACGTCGCGGTCGCCAGGTGGCCGCGGGCGAAGTCGGTGTAGAGCTCGGCCATGTCGTCGTAGGCGGTGCGGGTGGCGTCGACATCGGCATGGGTCAAGACCGGAACTCCTTTGCGCGAAACGGTATTCGTACCTCTCATGGCGTCGCGGACAGTGCTGGATCGTCCTGCGGAGCGGCGGCGCGAGACTGCCTGGTCCCGAGGAACGATCCGAGCACGACCAGCGGGAAGCCGATCGCCATGCCCGCCGTCAGCGGCTCGTCGAGCAGCGTCACCCCGAGCACGATAGCCACCGCCGGATTGATATAGGTGATCACCGTGGCGCGCGCCGGGCCTATTTCGCTGATCAGCGCGAAGAACAGCAGGAACGCCGCCGCGGTGCAGACGATCGCGAGGCCGAGCACCGAGAGCGCGGCGTCCGCGGCGAAATGCGTTGGCGTGCGCAGCGCGGCGAACGGCAGGTAGAGCACCGTCGCCAGCAGTAGCGACGCGGTGACCACGCCCATCGGTGGCAGATCCGCCAGCGCGCGGTTGATGACGATGGGGCCGAGGGCGTAGCCGATCGTCGTCAGTCCGATGGCGCCGATCGCGGCGGGGTTGGACAGATCCACGTCGAGACCGACCAGGGCCGCCACGCCCGCGAAGCCCACGATCAGGCCCAGCATTCTTCGCGCGTCGATGGTTTCGTGCCCGAGGCGGGTCACGATCAGTATCGCGATCAGCGGCACCGCCGCGATCAGCAATCCGACGGTCGAACTGTTGAGTGTGGTCTCGGCGTACCCGATGAGCAACCACGGGCCGGAGATCTCCACCAGCGTGTAGAGCAGCAGCGGCCGCCAGCGTCGCAGCACCGGCCGCAGCGCGTCGGTGTACAGGGCGACAGGCAACAGCAGCAGGCCGCCGATGAGTGTGCGGCAGAATGCGACGAACACCGGATCGAAGTCCTCGACCGCGACCGCGATCATCGCGTACGGCACGCCCCAGATCACACCCATGGTCAGGAACAGCAGCCAACCGCGGCTGGTCATCGCGCCGTCCTCCGAGCCCGCATCGCAGTTCTCATGCTCTCGCTCGCTTTCGATTCAGAAGGAGCGTAGCGGGTGATCCCATGATCCGACAGAACTTTTCGGTGTGCGGCAAGGGCACACGGGTCAGCAGCCGAGCTGGTCCGCCAGATCGAGGAAATCCCTTGCGTTGAAGTCGAATTCGTCTTCGTATCGGACGTCTACGGCGCCGCCCGCGCCGAACTCCAGCGGCCGCGCCACGAACGCCGTGCGGAAGCCGAGCGCGCCCGCAGCCCTGATGTCGTACTTGTGGCAGGCGACCATCATGATCTGCTCGGGAGCCAGCCCGAGATAAGTCGCGGCCATCCGATACGTCGCCGGGTCCGGCTTGAACGCGCCCGCCATCTCCGCGGTGAAAATAGCGTCCCACGGCAGCCCGCCCAGCTTCGAAATGTTCACCACCGCAGCGACATCCGCGTTCGACAAGGTCGCCAGCGTGAACCGGGTCTTCAGCCGGGCAAGGCCCGCGACGGCGTCCGGCCACGGCACGATTCGCTGCCAGGCCCGCGCAAGCGACTCCCGCTCGTCCTCGCCGAGATCCGTCACGCCGTATTCGGGGAGCAGCCGATCCAGCGCGTCGCGGTACACCGAGTGCACCGTGGTCCACTGGTCCCTGCTCGTCTTCGAGTCCCGCAGCACCTCGAAATACTCGGCGCGCCAACGATCGACGAACTCCGCCCAGTCCACGTGCGGGTGTCGCCCCGCGCTCGTCTCGCGCAACGCGCCGAGCACCGTGGAATGGAAATCCGTCGCGGTTCCCTGCACGTCGAACAACAACGCGCGCACTCCACTCGTATCACCCACCCCCGAATCCAATCACGTGAGCGCGGTTCGCCGTGCTGGTCACCTGCGAGGTGTTCCCCACAGGTTGCGCAGCAGGATCCACGGTTGTTCCGGATCGGGTACCCGGCCCGCCTTCAGCTCGGCCGCGCCCCAGCCGTCGACGGCGCGCAGCACGGCGGCGGTCGCGGCGACCAGCAAGCTCCGGTCGGCCGCGACGGTGATGATCCCGATGGCGACGCCGTTGTCCACGAAGTCGGCGATCCACGACTGGAACGCGCCCTGCTCGCGCAGCAGAAAAGCCGGATCGATCAGGGCGAGGTCGTCGGGATGGGTCTCGACGTGGGTGCGCAGCCGCTGCTCGACGGTCGTCAGCTGCGTCCAGAACGCGTCGTCGTCTGCGACGCGCTGCCAGGTGCCCAACACCTCGGCGAGGCGGGCGGCGACGTCGTCCAGCGCGGTGTGCAGCAGGTCCTCGCGGCCGTCGAAGTAGTTGTACGCCGAGGATTTCGAGATGCCGGCCGCCGCGATGATCTGGTTATAGGAGGCGCTGTCGACGCCGTCTTCCGCGAATACGCGCTGCGCGACCTCGAGGATGCGGCGCTGTTCGTCGGCGGGAAGCCGGGTGAAGCGGGGAAGCGGCATGGACTCATGCTAGGTCCTAGGCATGCGCACCTAAAGCGTGTGCCATCAGTACACACCTATGTTCTGAAGGTGGCGCGACCAGAATGGCTGTGGCAGCTGTGCCCACTGGAATGGTCGGGCGCACACCGCTCGAACCGATCACCTGGTGGTCATTCGCCGTATCCGTCTGCCTCGCAACGGGAGCGATCGCCGTCGGCCCACGCGGATTCACCCACGAGTGGGGATGCACCTATAACGCACAGCGCCTTCACGGTCGGGTTGATCGTGAAGGCGCTGTGGGTACTGCCGACTAGCTCACCTCGCGCCGGTGGTGGTGGGCGCCGGGGATTGCGTTGTGGTGGGGGCCGGTTGGGTCGTGGTCGGCTGAGTGGTGGTCGGTGCCACCGGCTCAGCGGGGGCCATGGTGCCGGCGGGTGCGGCGACCGAAGTCCGTGCCTGCGGGTTCGTCGTCTCCGGCGCGGTTGTCGCGCTGGGGGTTTCGGCCTGAGGCGTGGTGGTCGGTGCGGTGGTGGTCGGTGCCGTGGTGGTCGGAGTCGTGGTGGTCGGAGTCGCGGTCGTCGATGCGACCGGGGCGCCGGTCTTCGTCGGCGCGGCCGTGGTGGTCGGCGCGGCCGAGGTCGTGGTCGCGGCGGCCTTCGGCTTCGCCGTGGCCGACGCCACCGCCTCGTTCGCGGCCGCGAAGTCCGCCGCCTCCGGCCGCGAGGACTTGTCGACCGTCTCGCCGGCCTGCGCCTGCTTCGCCAGGTGGGTGAGCCAGGCGGCCGCGTACTCGGCGGAGGACAGCGGCCTGCCCTCGTCGGCGTCACGCCAGTAGTCGAAGTGGTGACCGGTGTGGTCCGGACCGAGGGTCAGCTTGTACGGGTCGCTCATGACCACCGGGATGGTGTTCTGGTTGGTCACGATCAGGCCGATGATCTCGTTCAGCACCTTCTGCGGCAGGTACGCCAGCGGCGACATCTGCTCGGTCGAGATCGAGTCCGCCTTCGCGGGCTCCTTCGGCTTGTCGCCCGGCTTGTACGCCGGATCGGAGACGCGCAGCAGGACCTCGAGGAAGGTCTCGTCGCTGGCCATCCAGTTCGGCTGTGACTGGATGTCGGCGAACGCCGCCATCGCGATGCGGCCGAGGGTCACGGCGACGTCCATGCCGGTCGTCGGATTGAGCCCTTCGCGCTCGAGCTGGTCGACGTTCAACTGCCTGCCGACATTCACCACCAGCTGCAACAGCGAGATGTTCTCCGGCGCCGCGCAGGTGAGGTCGCCCTCGGAGCAGAACGAGGCGATCTTGCCGTTCAGCGCACCGAAGTCACCGCTGGTGCCAGCCACCGCACCCTGACCCGAGACGGGCTTCCTGCCGTCCTGATACTGCTGGTCGAAGCCGTCGGGGTTGCGGAAGGGATCCTCGGAACCGGGGAACGGTCCGTCGCCGGCCGAGCGGCCCGAGTCGGCGAGGATGACGACGCCGAGCACGTCGTCCGGATCGACGATCCCGTGATCGCCCTCCGGCTGATGCCCGATGTTCATCGCGACGCGGCGGACGACGTCGGCGCCCTCGCTGTATCCGACGATCGAGAACTTGGTGTCGGGGCAGGCCTCCGAGATCTCCCGCATCACCTGCTGGGTGTTCTCGACGCCCGCGTTGACGGCGTCCTCGTAGGTGGACATGTTCGCCGGGTACGCGATGTAGACCGCGGCGTACGAGCCGGGGTCGACGTCGTCGGCCGGAGCGTTCACGACCGGGTCGACCCAGCGACTGTTGTGGTCACCCGCCAACGCTGCGGGCAACTCGTTCCCGTCGGCGTCGACCAGCAGTTTCGTGGTCCCCGCTTGGGGCGTGTCGCCGCGACCGGCCACCGAGATGGTGACCATGTCGTGGCATTCCGTGACGGACGCTTTGAGCTGCGTGTCCGCGGTATGCGGTGACGACGTCACTGCGAACGAGGCAGCGACGATCGCCGCCACCCCCAACGCCGCTGGTGCAGCGACGGCCGAGGCTATACGATGCCGCGCGAAGAACTCGCGAAAAGCCATGTCCCGATCCCATTCCTTACCGACAGGTGGACAGGCCCCCCGACGGGCCAGATGTCACCAAGGACGTCGGCGCCGAAGCGGCGGGCGTTACTGTGATCGATTCGTCCGCATCTCCACCCGGACCACGCACACGTCCACCCGATCGGGCGGCAGCTCGGTTCCGGTCGTGGTGTTATCCGCGTCTCATGTATCGATGAGGGGGCAATCTCCGCCGACGTACCTTTCGAGTGACGCTCGGCCGCAACGAACCGAAAGTCATTGCGCCCTAACGGCCTACCGGTTATATACCCCGCCGGTCGCTTCGGTAGATCGACGGGGTGAACCTCGCGGGAGCGATGTGCGTGCGATACCCGTCACGACGGCAGCTTCTCCAAGGCGCGCTGCGTCTGTTTGCGCACCGCGGGAGCTCGGTCGTGGAGCAGAGGTTCGATCAAGCCCCGCACGCCGGGAGCCTTCATCTGAACGAGTGCTCGAGTCCTGGACGTAGTCGGTCAGGATTGGGTCATCGCGCCGCGCTTCCTCGGGGAACAGCGGTTTCACGCTGATATAGAGCTGGGTGGCGAACTCCGATGTCGTGGTGCCATACCACGACAAGAGCTCTCCCGCCTTCCCGATCCAATGAGGCCAACGGTGCGGTCGGCACCAAGAGGTTGTGGTCCCGACAGTGGACCTCGAATCTGTACATTCGGACACGTCGCGATCTCGGGCGTGGCCCCGGATGTCATGCCCCAATCTGGAAGCCGTCGAGAATAGTGGGCGGCGTCCGCCTGCTAGCGTGCCGGTATGCAGGACAGTGTGACAGTTCGGATGGCCGCGCCCGCCGAGAAGATCTGGGAACTTGTCAGCGACGTCACCAATACCGGGCGGTTCAGCCCCGAAACCTTCGATGCCGAATGGATCGGTGGAGCGACCGGACCCGCGGTCGGCGCGAAGTTCCGCGGGCACGTCAACCGCAACGGCTGGGGTCTGAAGTATTGGACGGTCTGCCGGGTCATCGCCAGTGAGCCGGGCCGCGAATTCGCCTTCACCGTGCTCGGTCCCGGCGGGATGGACGTCAACACGTGGCGCTACCGGCTGGAGCCCGTCGAGGGAGGCACCGACGTCACCGAATCGTTCGAGCTGGCCAGGATCCTGCCCCTCCGGCTGTATTGGCTGATTGCCGGTCGGCTGCGTGGAAAGACGAATCGCGAGGGTATGCGCGAAACCCTGCACCGCATCAAGGCATTCGTCGAATAGCTCTCAGCAGACTTGCCGCGGACCGGTGAGTCTGTGTGTCAGAAGGAAATCCATCATCCGGCGCTGCAACGTGAGTCCCGCCGGTGACTGCATGAGCAGCCCGCCGCCGATGTGGTCCGGTCCGATGGGCGTGACGAATTGCGCTAGCTCGCAGCCGGTTTCGGTGTAGTGCTCGATGGTCGCGGGCACCGGATCCGCGGTGGTGCTGACCGCGGTCGGCGTGTCGGCGAGGGTGAGGTCGCCCGCCTGCCGATCGGCGCCGAGCCACTGCAGGATGTTGGCGCGGCCGATCGGGTAGAGGCTGGTCTGATCGGCGAGGTCCTGGAGGAAGAAGGCCGGGACCGGGCGGGCCCGCGGGCCCATCGACGCGACGATGGTGGCACCGGTGAGATCCGCTCCGAGGGGCTGCAGGCTCATGCGGTGCGGTCCACCCGCCATTGGGGCTATCGCGGCGTACAGATCCGGATACGTGGCCGCCATGACGGTGCTCATACCGCCGCCCGCGGAATAGCCGCCGACGTAGACGCGGGCGCGGTCGATCCCGAACTCCTCGATCAGGGTTTCGGTGATGCCAGCGATGATCGAGGGCTCACCGGTGTCGCGCTCCTGGTTGGCGGGGTCGAACCAGTTCCAGCACCAGCGCTCGTTGGCGTCCCTGGTCTGGATCGGGTACGCGAGAACGAAACCCAGCTCGTCGGCGATCCTGGTCAGCGAGAAGCCGTTGTCGGCCAGTTGCGCTTCGGGGTCGGTGCAGCCGTGCAGGTAGATCATCAGGGGTTTGCCCGCCATGTCACCCGGCGGCACGTGCAGGTAGTAGCTGCGGGTGCCCGCCGCGTTGGTGTAGCTGCGCTCGGTGATTCCGGCCGCGGAAGCGCGCGCACTACCGAGCACGGCCGGACCAGAAGCCAGCAGCAGCGCGAGGAGCATGGCCCCCAGCTGATTTCGAGAAATGACGCGGTCGATCAACTGCACTCCCCACACGAAAGCACCAACGAATACTCGCGATTCGCACCTCGGGGCGTTCCTTCGATGCGGGATCGGGCTCGGCACCAGCTCTACCTGAAGGGTACCCATTCCAATAGGGGCGGGCTGATCATCACGGTGTCGGCCGGCGGGGCTTCAGCTGACATCGGTGACCGCCGCGCGGCTACCGTAGTCCGCCCGCGAAGTCGGGCAGGCTGCTCTCCCGATAGACCGCGGCCCGTTCACGGATCGCGCAGGGTCGGCCCGATGCCGGCCGCGACCGACTGCGGTGATCGCAGCCAGCCACGGCAGCGGCGGTAGTGCACGACCGCTCGCACCCGGTGACGCCGCCGGTTCGAGCCCGGGAATCCCCAGACGCTCAACCTTCGCCCGAGAGCCGTTGGCGCAGGATGGCCGCCCGAAGCGTGAGGTGGTTGCGCTCGGCGAGGTTCTGCGCCTGCGCGGCCGCCTCCACGTAGAGCCGCGCCGCCGTGGCGACATCGCCCGCCCGCTCGTGGAGGTAGGCGGCCGAAGCGGTGAATCGCGGGAGCTTCGGGTCGAGTTCGGCGAGCGCGGCGAGCCCCGCCCGCGGCCCGTCCGCCTCGCCGACGGCGACGGCGCGGTTGAGCCGTACGACCGGGCTGTCGGTGAGACGGACCAGCTCGTCGTACCACTCCACGATCTGCACCCAGTCGGTCTCGTCGGCTTTCTGCGCGTCGGCGTGCAGGGCCGCGATCGCGGCCTGTGCCTGGTATTCGCCGAGCCGGTCGCGGGCCAGCGCGGCTTGGAGCACGGCCACGCCCTCGGCGATCATGTCGCGCCGCCAGAGGCCGCGGTCCTGTTCGGCCAACGGCACGAGGCTCCCGTCGGCGCGCGTGCGGGCCGGGCGTCTCGCGTGGTGCAGCAGGAACAGTGCGAGAAGTCCGGCGACCTCCGGGTCGTCGGTGGTCGCGGCCAGCTGCCTGGCCAGCCGGATCGCCTCGGCGGCGAGATCGACGTCGCCGCTGTAGCCCTCGTTGAACACCAGATACAGCACCCGAAGAACCGTGCGCAGGTCTCCGTGCCGATCCAGCCGCACCTCACTCACCGTGCGTTTGGCCCGGCTGATGCGTTGTGCCATCGTCGCTTCGGGCACCAGATACGCCTGCGCGATCTGGCGCGTGGTGAGACCGCCGACGGCCCGCAGCGTCAGTGCGACGGCCGACGCGGGAGTCAGGCTCGGATGCGCGCACAGGAAGTAGAGCTCGAGCGTTTCGTCCACGGAGGCGGTCGGGCCCGGCGGCGGTTCGTCGGAGACCCGCAGCTCGCGGCGGCGTCGCGCGACATCGGATCGGGCGAGATCCACGAAACAACGCCAGGCCGTGGTGATCAGCCAGCCCTTGGGATCGCCGGGGCGCTGCTTCGGCCACGTCTCGACGGCACGGACCAGAGCCTCCTGGACTGCGTCCTCGGCGGTCGCGAAATCCGCCCCGCGGTGGACGAGGGCCGCCAGGACACCGGGAATCAGGTCCCGCAGCCGTGCCTCGTCCACCGCGTCGGCGGTCATCATTCGGTGACGGTCGGCGCAGCGGTCAGGAACGGCCGAACCTCGAGCCACTCGTGAATCGGCTTACCGCCCGCGCCGGGCGCCGCGGACAACTCGCCCGCCAACTCGACCGCGCGCTCGTACGAGTCGACGTCGATGATCATCCAGCCCGCGATCAGGTCCTTGGTCTCCGCGAACGGGCCGTCGGTCACCGGAGGCTTGCCCTCGCCGTCGTAGCGGACCCACGCGCCCTCCGGGGCCAGGGCCTGGCCGTCGACGTACTCGCCGCTCTCTTCCAAGCGGGCCGCGAAGTCGTTCATGTACCGCAGGTGCGCCTCGATCTCGGCGGGCGTCCACTGATCCATCGGCACGTCGTTGACGGCCGCGGGCGCGCCTCGATAGTGCTTGAGCAGCAGGTACTTGGCCATGACATTCTCCCTTCGGCTTGCGACCCTAGTCGGTCGCTCACCCCTGGGACGGAGCTGTCACGCCGTTCTCGACATCCGCCGACGAATCTTTTTCGCCGCTTCTCCGAGGGCCTGTTCATTCGGCGACGGCCGCGCATCCGCGTGGCTCCGGCCGCGACAAGGCGATCGGGAAGTAGCCCATCGACAGCAACCACCGGCGCCGCGAGCCGATAGGTCGCTGCGGTGGTGTCGGGAAGACCGCGACACCGGTCGGCACGTGCCTCTGGGTTCGAGCCCGAACATCGACCAACGGCGGCATAATGGTTCGCGACAGTGGCCGGTAGCGGTTAACTTCGAGCCATGTCGGTTGGTGCGCGTGAGCTCGAGATATTCGAGAACTCGAGGGCGCGATTGGAGGCGATCGCGTATCGCCTGTTGGGTTCGGCGAGCGATGCCGAGGACGCGGTGCAGGATACGTTCCTGCGCTGGCACACCGCCGATCATGAATTCGTCGAGACGCCCGAGGCGTGGCTGACGAAGGTGCTCACCAATATCTGCCTCAACCAGCTCACATCGGCACGGGCACGGCGAGAGTCATATGTGGGCCAGTGGCTGCCCGAGCCGATCCTGGCCGGGGACCGTATGTTCGGCCCGGCCGACACCGTCGAGCAGCGCGAATCGGTGTCGATCGCAATGCTCACTCTGATGGAACGGCTGTCGGCCAAGGAACGCGTCGTGTACGTGCTACGCGAGGCATTCGGCTACGCGCACAGCGAGATCGCCGAAATACTCGATCTCACCGAGTCCAACTGCTATCAGATCTACCGGCGCGCCAAACAACACATGGCCAGTGACCGCGCCCGCGTGGAAGTCGATGAGGCAAGTGCCCGCAAGATCGTCGAAGAGTTCCTCGCCGCCGCGCTCAGCGGCAAGACCGACTCGCTGGTGCGGCTGCTGACCGACGATGTGATCAGCGCGGGTGACGGCGGCGGCGTGGTCTTCTCTTTGCCGGAGCCGATCACCGGCGCGCTCCGGGTGGCGAGATTCCTCCGCCGCCTGTTCGAGCCCACCGCGGACAAGTGGGCGACGATCGGCGGCCGTGCCGACCTGTTCGCCGCGGTGGTCAACGGGATGCCCGCACTGGTGATTACGGTCGGCGATCGGGTCGTCGGCGTCATCGCCTTGGAGGTGACCACCGACGGCATCGCGGCCGTCCACACCCAAGCCAACCCGAGCAAGCTCGAACGCGCCGCACGCCACTGGCCCGCATCCGAGCAGGCAGAACCCCTTTTCGAGGGATGGTGACTTAGCTCACAGTGCACTCCTGTCAGGTTTCCCGCCGCTGTCCGGTTCAGGAAGCGAACACCACCCAGACAGGAGTGAGACCATGACCCACCGCATCGTCGTTCTCGGCGCCGGATACGCCGGAGCCAACGCCGCCGGTCGCCTCGCCAAGCGGCTGCACCCCGCCGATGTCGAAATCACCCTCGTCAACGCCGATCCCGAATTCGTCGAGCGGGTGCGCATGCACCAGCTGGCGACAGGACAGGAGCTGAAGAGCCGGGCGCTGACCGACGTCTTCGCGAACACGGGCGTGCGGGTGCAGCTGGCGCGGGTGATCGCGGTCGATGCCGACCGCAAGACGGTCGACATCGTCGCCGCCGATGGCACACGCGAGATCGCTTACGACACTCTGGTTTACGCCCTCGGCAGCGCCGCCGCCGACTGCGGTGTGCCCGGTGTGGCCGAGCACGCCTACGACATCGCCGGTAAGCAGTCGGCGCTGCGGCTGCGCGAGCGTCTGGCGAGCCTGGGCGCGGGGGCGACCGTATTGGTCGTCGGTGGCGGCCTCACCGGTATCGAAGCCGCCACCGAAATCGCCGAAGCCCGACCGGATCTCGAGGTCACCCTCGCTGCTCGCGGCGGCCTCGGGGACTGGCTGAGCGAGAAGGCCCAGCAACATCTGCGCAAAGCGTTCGACCGGCTCGGCATCACCGTGCGCGAGCACACCGACATCGCCCGCGTCCAGCGGGCCGGTGCCGTTACCGCCGAGGGGCGCACGATTCCGGCCCAAATAACCGTGTGGACAGCGGGTTTCGACGTCCACCCCATCGCCGCTGCCACCACCCTGCGGGTGTCGGAGACCGGGCGGATCGTCGTCGACGAGACAATGCGGTCGGTCTCGCATCCCGACGTCTACGCCGTCGGCGACGCCGCGCTCGCCCCCGGAGCTAACGGCGATCCGCTGCGTATGTCCTGCGCCTCGGGAGTCCCGACGGCCTACCAGGCTGCCGACGCCATCGCCGCGCGCCTGACCGGCCGAAAAATCCCCGGCAACTCGATCGGCTACACCGCCCAGTGCATCAGCCTCGGCCGCCGCGACGCCGTCGTCCAGTGGGTCACCCCCGACGATCAGCCCAAGCCCTCCGCTCTCACCGGCCGAGCGGCCGCGCGACTCAAGGAGTTCATCTGCAAGAGCGCGGCCTGGAGTATCTCGCACCCGACATCGATGCTCCCGTCCAGCCGCCGCCACATCACCACAGCCGAGCCGAACCGCGCCCTCACCGCGTGACGCCGCACCCCTTCGGGCAGCTTGACCGGCTCGGCCGAGCATGGCGACGAACTGCACCATGATGGTCGGAACCACCAGCGCCACATCCGGGGTGGCGTGGACTGGAGAGCCATCACCCGACGGCTCCCTCGCGGGCCTTGCGGTCCAGGCACTGGATCGGATTCGCGAGCAGGGTCAGGGCTTTCGCGTGTCAGACGATGTGGTTGGGCTCTTGGGCGTGCGAAGGGTCCGGCGGACGGCATCGCGGAGCCAGCGGTGGGCTCCGTCGGCTGTGTGCCGGGGGTGCCAGGCCATGCCGATGGTCAGTGGCGGCAATGCCAGGGGGATGTCGAGTAGGTGCAGTCCGAGGGCGGTCGCGTCGTCGGTGAGGGGCGACGGGTCGGCGCCGGGGAGTGCGGCGGGCACGAGGCAGACGACGTCGCTGCGCGCGGCGAGAGTCATTGCGGCCAGGTGGCTGGGCAGGACGACGCTGACCCGCCTTTGAAGCTTCTGCTCGGCCAGCGCGGTGTCGAGGGGGCCGGTGAACCGGCCACGACGGCTGACCGCGACATGTTGCGCGGCAGCGAGGCGGGCCGGAGTCAAGGGTTCTTCGGTGAGATGGTGGCCGCGCCGGACGGCCGCCACCAGGCGCAGCCTGACCAGTTCTTCGACCTGGGTTTCGGGGTCTACGTGGTCGATGGATCCGATCTCCAGGTCGATCCGGCCGTCGCGGAGTGCGGATCCGGCCTCCAGCTCTTCGGCCCGGAACCGGAACGAGACTCCCGGCGCCTCCTGCTGGGCCAGGTGCAGCAGTCGGGGGGCCAGCGCCGCGCCGACCAGATCGGCGGCCTGGAGGGTGAAGGTGCTGCTGAGGCTGGCGGGGTCGACACCCATGCCCGGACTGAGCAGGGCTCCGAGGCTGCGTACCACCGCGGCGGCTTCGTCTCGCAGGGCCTCGGCACGAGGGGTGGGGACCATGGTCTGTCCGGCCCGGACCAGGAGGGGGTCTTGGAGGATGCGGCGCAGGCGGGCGAGGGTGCGGCTCATGGCGGCGGGCGACGTGTGCAGGCGGGCGGCGGCGCGGGTGACGCTGTGCTCGGCCAGCAGGGCGTCCAGCGCGATGGCGAGATTGGCGTCGATGACCGGATCCGGGCTGTTCACCAGCGTTATTCCATTTCAGTCAATAATTAAGTGCTGAAGTTCCCATTGTGGCAACGCTTTCTCCTTCGCAGGATGACGGGTGTACCGATCCACACGACCCGCGAGGCTTTCATGATCGTTATTACTGCTCCTACCGGGAACATCGGCCGTCCCCTGCTTGCCCAGCTCCTGGAATCCGCCCCCGCGGCGGGCGAGGAACTGCGGGTGATCGCGCGGGATCCCGCACGGCTCCCGGACGCGGCGCGCGGACGTGTCGAGGTGATCACCGGCTCGCACGCTGACGCCAAGGTCCTCGACCGGGCCTTCGAGGGCGCCGACGCCGTCTTCTGGCTCGTCCCGCCGGACGCCTCGCGGCCGCCGCACGACGGCTACAGCGGCTTCACCCGCCCCGCCGTGCAGGCGCTCGCCGCCCACGGCGTCGGCCATGTCGTCGGGGTCTCCGCGCTCGGCCGCGGCACTCCGGTCGCCGACAGCGCCGGCCTGGTCACCGCCTCCCTCGTCATGGACGACCTCATCGCAAGCAGTGGCGTCGCCTACCGGGCCCTGGCCAACCCGTCCTTCTTCGAGAACCTCTTGGAGGAGGCCGACTCGATTCGCGACAAGGGCGTGTTCACCGACGTCGTCGACGCCGACCGCAAAGCCCCCCTCGTCGCTGTCGCCGACATCGCGGCCGTCGCCGCAGGCCTGCTGCTGGACCGCTCGTGGACCGGCACCGACAGCGTCCCAGTCCTCGGGCCGCAGGATCTGTCCCCCAACGACCTGGCCCGCATCATGACCGAACAGCTCGGCCGACCCATCCGCTACGAACGCCAGCCGCTCGACGAGCTGCACACCACCCTCGTCGGCTATGGCCTCGACGAGGAGTTCGTCCAGGGTGTCGTCGACATGAAGCGGGCCAAGGACCAGGGCCTCGACGCCGGAGTCGCCCGCACCCCGGATACCGCTTCCCCCACCACCTTCGAACAGTGGTGCGCCCAGACCCTCGCGCCTGCTGTCCGCTCCTGAAGCCCACCCCCCGGCGTCCGGAACCCATGGCGCCCAGACCACCTACACCTTTGGAGACATCCTGATGCCCGCCGAAAAGACCCAACCACCCATCACGGCGTTCATGCTCGTCAAGACCACACCCGAGTGGCTCGCTCTGACCGTGCAGGAACGCATGGACGCCTTCACCACCCAGGTCCTGCCCGCCATCGAGGCCAAGACCACCGGCGTACGGTCACGCTTCTACGACACCGAGTTCTACTCCGCACGCATCACCGACGTCTGGGTATGGGAAGCGGCAGACCACCACGCCTACCAACTCCTCATCGACGCACTCCGCGAAACCCCATTCTGGGACCGCTATTTCGAGGTCATCGACCTCCTCGTCGGCACCGACAACGGCTATGCCCGAACCTACGGCCTCGAACCCGTCGCCACCATCACCACCTGAAACCCTTTGAGCAGGCGAGAGCCCGCTGACCCTATAGCAACTGTCGGGGTCTCCCAGCGGGCTTCGTCTCGTTGAGGTCCAGGGTTGCGTCGAGCTCGGCAGGCTGATCAGGCCGGATAGCAGTCGTAGCTCTCCTGCCGCAGAATGCGGCCCGCGTCGTCGTAGGTGAGGAACATGGCCACATCGGCCTGCATGACATCGCCTGCCTCGAGGTCACCCAGCCGTTGCGCCAGTACGCCCGACCACCGAAGTTGCACGGCGACGCGGTTTTCCACGGCGAGCGTGTTCTGGATGTCGTAGCGCTGTGATTCGAACGCACGCGCTCCGGCGATGGATGCCTCGAGCATCGCGTTCAGGGCGCGGGTCCGCCCAGTCGGTAGCACCCGGCTGGGGTGTTCGACTTGGACTGCCCCGGGATGAAAGAACCGACGCAGTTGATCACCGGTGACCCCGCTTTCCAGAGCTGTCAGCAGGTCACGGGCTTTGTCGGTGAAGCAAGTCATATGAACAACGGTAGTTGTTCAACTATAGTTGTGTAAATGGGCGATGTGGCACTGGAAGATCTCGATATCCCGACCTTGGTCATGCTCACCGGCGAGGCGGTGCGCGCCCGGGTGACCGAGCAGATGCAGGCTGCGGGTTTCGCGGATATCCGCCCGGCGCACGGGTACGTCTTCCAGCACCTGATCGACCGCAGTCCCACCGTCGGTCAGCTCGCCGAGCAACTGGGCATGACACAGCAGGGAGCATCGAAACTCGTAGTCGAACTGGAATCACTCGGCTACGTCAGCCGCAACAGCGACCCCGCCGACCACAGGGTTCGGCGCGTCCTCCTCACCGAACGCGGAACCGCCTGCGTCACGGCCGCGCGCCGGGCACGCGCGGAATGGCAGACGGCCCTTGCCGAACGGCTCGGTGAGCCCGGTATCGCGACGCTCGCCACCGGTTTGGCCGCCTTCGCCGAAGAACTCGGGATCGAAGAGACGGTCCGTCACCGGCAAGTGAAGCTGCCACCGCACGAACGGTAATGCTCTGTGCCGCCACCTATTCCGGCAACCGGTGCAGTCACGTGGTTGTTGGCCGGGCCGACGCGGTACTGGTATCGCCGTTCGATCAGCCGCGGGCCATGTCCACGAACCGGCTCAGGTGCAGCTGGTGGGCGACGGTGATGGTGGCGGTGGGGCCGTTACGGTGCTTGCCGAGGATCAGGTCTGCCTCGCCGCCGCGCGGGTCGTCGCGTTCGAACGCGTCGGGGCGGTGCAGCAGGATGACCATATCGGCGTCCTGTTCGAGCGAGCCCGATTCGCGCAAATCGGACACCATGGGGCGCTTGTCGGTTCGCTGTTCCGGACCGCGGTTCAGCTGACTGATCGCGACCACCGGGACTTCGAGTTCCTTGGCCAGCAGCTTCAGGTTTCGGGAGAAGTCCGAGACTTCCTGCTGGCGGGATTCGACCTTCTTGCCGGAGGTCATCAGCTGAAGGTAGTCGACCACAACGAGTTTGAGATCGTGGCGCTGCTTGAGACGACGCGCCTTCGCGCGAATTTCCATCATGGTGAGGTTGGGTGAGTCGTCGACGAACAGCGGTGCCTCGCTGATCTCGCTCATGCGCCGAGCCAGCTTGGTCCAGTCGTCGTCGCTCATCCGACCCGACCGCATGTCGCCGAGCTTGATCTTCGCCTCCGCGGAGAGCAGACGCATGACGATCTCGGTCCGGCTCATCTCGAGCGAGAAGATGACACTGGCCAGACCGTGCTTGATCGAGCAACTCCGCATGAAATCCATGCCGAGCGTGGAATTGTGCGTCGGGATCATCGAGCGCCCGGCGAGATACAGGTGGTCGGCGTTGTCGACCTCGACGCAGCGAACCGGGACGCTCTCTGTTCGGCGGACGTCTACGATGTACCGCGAACCGGACCGCGCGGTGTTGCGACTTGCGCGACGCTCTTTGTGCACCAGCGCCTTCCGGTGCAAACCGAACACCTCATCGTCAGTGGAGAACGTCACGGTGTACGCGATCGACGACTCCGCTGAGCGGCCGGGCACGCCCTTCGTCGACACGCCGCAGCGGTAGCCGAGGCTCACTATCAGTTCTTGTACATCCCGGAACAGTCTCTCGTTGGTGACCGAGAACTGCACGGAGCCACCGTGAGTCACTGTGCCGTCGGTGTCGAGCAGGCCGGCGAGGAGCGCTCGGCGCTGCGCTTCCGACGATCGCAGGTATTCGGTCGGAACGTGCTTGTCTCCCAGCACGCCGATTGTCCGCAGTCGCGCCTGAACGCTGCCGACGCTGTTGCGGCAGGTCTGACACAGCCGCAGCCCGATCGACGGGCCGCCGCAGTGTGCACAGGTGGGTGGGGCGACCGGCGCCGAAACGAAGCGGGCCTTTCCGCCGCAGGACCGACCACAAGTGCGTACTTCGCTGGTTTGCGGGACGAATCCCGCTCCGCACACGACACATTCGCGGACCACAACAGGTTCGGCATCGGGCAGCCGCAGTTGATAGCGAAGTGAGGCGGAGCGTGACGGAACCGCGACGATTCCTTCGCCTTCGATGCGGGCGATGATCTCTGGGTCCGCCGTGGTGATCTGCGCCGCGGCCGCGGTGCCGTCGCCAAGCCAAGCACCCAGTGTGTACGGAGGAACAAGCAGCTCGCGGTCGGGCAACTGCAGTGGCCGCGCGTTGGTCACCGAGTGATTTAGCCTGCGGTCGGCCGTCGCGCAGCGGAGCGTCTCCGCGATCTCGGCGGTGGTGCGGACCGCCGCGAAGGTGCGCTGGTTGCGATACCGGTTGAGACCAGCGGCTGCCTGCTGCGCCGAGCGTCGGGATGCCCTTGTCTCAGTAAGCCACTGATGCAGCTCATCCGCCAGGAGAACGGTCCCGTCCGAGAATTCTACCTCGTAGCAGGGGCGGTCGGTGAGGACTTCGGTGGCGGCGAGGACGCGGGTTGGGCGGCCGGCGGCGTCGATGAGTTCGTCGCCGACCTGGACTTCGCCCATGGTGGTCCAGCCGGTGGGGGTCGGCAGGGGGGTGTCAAGGGCGAGCGCCTTGCCGACGCCTGGGCGGGCGGCGACGATGATCATCTGACCCGGGTGCAGGCCGTTGGTGATTTCGTCGAGTTCGGTGAATCCCGTGGGGACGCCGAGGGAGATGCCGCCGCGGGAGGCGATGGAGTCGATTTCGTCCATCGTTGGCTGGAGGAGTTCCTCGAGGGGGAGGAAGTCTTCGGTGGTGCGGCGTTCGGTGACCTCGTAGACCTCGGCTTGGGCGCGGTCGACGACCTCGGCGATGTCCTGGCCGTCGGCGCCAGCGTAGCCGTATTGGACAATGCGGGTGCCCGCCTCGACGAGGCGGCGCAAAATGGCCTTCTCCGCGACGATTTCGGCGTAGTAGCCTGCGTTCGCCGCGGTGGGGACGGTTTGAGTGAGCGTGACCAGATAGGGGGCGCCGCCGATGCGCTTGAGCTCGCCGCGGCGGTCGAGGCCCGCGGCGACGGTGACGGGGTCGGCGGGTTCGCCGCGGCCGTACAGGTCGAGCACGGTGTCGTAGATCGCTTGGTGCGCAGGTCGATAGAAGTCGCCCGGCCGGATGACCTCGACGACGTCGGCGATGGCGTCCTTGCTCAGCAGCATGCCGCCGAGGACGGACTGCTCGGCCGCCATGTCGTGCGGCGGTTGGCGTCCGAAGTCTTCGCCGGGAGGTTCGGGCGGAAAGTCCGTGTGCCCGCGGTCATCGGTGGTTGTCACCAGACTCGACCGTCCTCTCTACCCCACGACCGGATTCTCACCGTATCGATGACTCGTTCTACTCCGGGGCTGTGACACGTTTCGACACAGCAACGAACACGTTCGCCTCGCCCGTTGCGACCGGTTGCAGCAACCATCGCGGCAGCGCTGGATCGCGTCCGTACGGGCGGCCCGTTCCGGACAATGCGACGAACCTAGGCGACCCGATGGGGCGTCGCCAAACCGAGCTGTGCGCACAACTGTGGATAAGTTGGGGACTGTTTACCAAACCGTGTGCACCCCCTGTGTACAACTTGGGGAAAACCCAGATCACATCGCCCAAATGCGCTGATGGATGCGTGTTTCCGCATCTGTGCACGTGTGGATAGATCTGGTCTCGGCGTGTCGCCCAAGATGAACGGCCGGGCGTGTTGGGTAAACAGTGTGCACACCCGCTATGAGCTGCGTCACATGGCGGTCGGTCGGTTTGGGCAGTAATCCACAGGTTGAATAACCGGAGGTGGGACGCCATAGCCGACGCGACCCATGGTGTTCCAGCTCACCGCATCTCGGAATGGCGAATGCCTAGCTAATGCGTTGGTGTAGCACGACAGGGCAGGCCGAAGACCACCCCCGTGCGATCACGGGGGTGGTCTTCGAACGTGCGCGTGATCCGAACCGCCTCGGGGCGGCGCGGACTCAGCTCGCGGCGACGACCTGCAGGTCGAACTTGGCGGCCACGTCCGGGTGCAGGTGCACCACGATGCCGTGCTTGCCGGTCGACTTGATGTGCGCCTTCGGCAGCTCGATGCTGCGCTTGTCGACCACGGGGCCACCGGCGGTCTTGACGGCCGCGGCGACGTCCGCCTGGGTCACCGAGCCGAACAGCTTGCCGGTGCCTGCGGTCTTCACGCTCAGCGAGACCGACTCCAGGCCCTCGATGGCCTGCTTCAGCTCGTTGGCGTGATCGAGGTCGCGGACCCGGCGGGCGTCCTGCGCCCGGCGGATGCCCTCGACCTGCTTCTGCGCACCACGGCTGGCGACGATGGCCAGGCCGCGCGGCAGCAGGTAGTTGCGGCCGTAGCCGTCCTTCACCTCGACGGTGTCACCAGGGGCACCGAGGTTGTCCACATCAGCGGTCAGAATCAACTTCATTTGCGTGCCTCCCTTACTCAGCGAGCCGTCGACACGTAGGGCAGCAGGGCCACCTCACGCGAGTTCTTCACGGCAACGGCGATGTCGCGCTGGTGCTGCACGCAGTTGCCGGTCACCCGGCGGGCGCGGATCTTGCCGCGGTCGCTGACGTACTTGCGCAGCAGCGTCGTGTCCTTGTAATCGATCGAAACGGTGCCGGACTTGGCTTCCTTGCAGAAGGCGCAAGCCTTCTTCTTCAGCACCTTTTCGCGCGCGGGCGCCTTAGGCATGGTCTTTTACTCCAAATTTATTGTGGCCCAAGTGATCCGGGCCTATGAAGCCGTATCAGAACGGCGGTTCGTCATCCATGCGGCTGCCGCCCCCGAAGGAGCCTGCCGCGGGCGCGCTGCCCCATGGGTCGTCCTCGGCGCCGCCGGAACGACCGCCGCCACCACCACTTGACGCACCGGAGGAGGCGTAGCCGCCACCGCCACCACCGAAGCCGCCGCCCCCACCGCCGCCGCGGCTGGCCTTGTTGACCTTCGCGGTTGCGTAGCGGAGCGAGGGGCCGACCTCGTCGACCTCGAGCTCGACGACCGTGCGCTTCTCACCCTCGCGGGTTTCGTAGGAGCGCTGCTTGAGCCGTCCGCTCACGATGACGCGAGCGCCTCGGGTCAGGCTTTCGGCGACATTTTCCGCGGCTTCGCGCCAGATGTTGCAGCGCAAGAAGAGCGCTTCGCCGTCTTTCCATTCATTGGTATTACGGTCGAACACGCGGGGGGTGGACGCGACGGTGAAGTTCGCAACCGCCTGCCCCGCGGGCGTGAATCGCAGTTCGGGGTCAGCCGTCAAGTTTCCGATGACGGTGATGACCGTGTCGCCTGCTGCCATGGGTTCCTCCTGCTCGGTGTGCAGTGCCAATTCTGCGTTCTCGCGAGCCCTGCGTGGCCGCATGGGCCACCACCTTCCGGCGTGCCGCTCGGCCGCGATGCGCAGCGCACTCGCTGTTGCGCTAGAGCCTAGAGACAGGCACCGACGCTGACGAGTGCGGTGGAACTACTTGTCGTGGCGCAGAACCTTGGTGCGCAGCACCGACTCGTTGAGCCCCAGCTGGCGGTCGAGCTCGCTCACGGTGGCCGGGGTTGCGGTCAGATCGACCACCGCGTAGATGCCCTCGGCCTGCTTGCGGATCTCGTAGGCGAGACGACGACGGCCCCAGATGTCGACCTTGTCGATCTTGCCGCCTTCGGTCTTCACGACGCTGAGCATGTTGTCCAGCGACGGACCGACAATGCGCTCGTCCAGGCTCGGGTCGAGGATGACCATCACTTCGTAATGACGCACGGACCAATCACCTCCTGTGGACTAGGAAACGGCCACGGACGGTCCGTGGCAGGAGGGTTCGTTGCGTCAGCAACCCGGTAAGGCTACATGAGCGCCTGCTGACCTGCGAAATCCACCCCCGCCACCCCGTGTCGCCCGTATTTTCCGACGGCTGCGCACTGTGGCCGCCGCGGCACATAAGGTGGTCTTCATGTCGACCGTACCCGCCGCCAGCGCGGTGCAGGCGCGGCGCGTGTCCCGCCACACAGCGGTTGCCGTGGTGGTCGTACTGCTGTGCGGACTGACGTTGGCGCTCGCATATGCGAACAAGGCGCGCTGCGCGGGTGCGCCGTTCTACGAGGACGGCCGCAGCGTGGTCTTCGACGTGATCAAGGATTCGGACGTCTGCTACTCCGACATCCAGTTCCTCTGGATCGGCCGCGACATCGATCGGCACGTCTTCCCCTACGTGGACGGCGGTATCACCGACGACGGCATGCTGACCGGCGGCGCGGTCGAATACCCGGTGCTCAGCGGCACCCTCATCTGGGTCGGCGCGATCGGCGCGCACACCGACGCCGACTTCCTGCGCCTCTCCGCGCTGCTGCTCGCGCCCTTCGCGCTGCTCACGGCTTGGTTCCTGGCCCGGCTCGCCGGTCGTGCGGCGCTGCTGTGGGCGATCGGTCCTCCGCTGGTGCTCTATGCCTTCCACAACTGGGAACTGCCGGTGGTCTGCGCGGCGGTGGCGGCGATCTATGTGATGACCGTGCCGACGCGGTATTCCTTGCGGACCCGCGGCGTGCTGGCCGCCGTGCTGCTCGGCCTCGGTTTCTGTTTGAAGCTGTACCCGGGCATCTTCGTGCTGCCGCTGATGATCTACGTGCTCACCGGCGGGGCCGAGCGCGATCCGGACGACGCGCGCGGCCTCGACGCGCGCGGCGCCCTGCTGACCGCGGGCGCGGCCATCGGCACGGTCGTCGCGGTGAACCTGCCGTTCGCGCTGGCCGGTTACGAGGGCTGGCGGGCGTCGATCACCTTCCAGCAGCTGCGTCAGGCCGACATCACCACGAACTCCATCTGGTACTGGGGACATCACCTGCTGTACGGGCGGGCGGCCGAGACCAGCGCCACCTGGCACGGGGGTGTCGCCATCGCGTCGCCGACGCTGATTCTGCTGGCCTTCGCGCTGGCGGTCTGGTTGGGGTGGAAGCGCTATCGCGCGACCGGGGTCTTCCCGTGGATCGGCGTGAGCGGAGCGATGCTGTGTGGATTCCTGGTTTTCCACAAGGTGCATTCGCCCCAGTACACCCTGTGGCTGATCCCGTTCCTGGTGTTGCTCGCGGTGCCGTGGCAGGTGATCGGCGCGTATCTGCTCGCCGACGCGGCGATCGGGATCGGCGTGTTCCGCTACTTCTACGCCATGGGTTCGGGTGCGCCGTTCGAGGTGCAGGAGGCCATCGTGCAGTTCGGCGTGTGGGGTCGCGCGATCTTGCTCGTCGCGTTGTTCTTCTTGTTCATCAGAGCCGATCTGCGCGGGTCGGGCGTGCGGGCGGAACCGACGACCACCGACCGAGGGAACCTGGTGGCCGCCTGATCGGGCTGGTCGCCGCGCTGGAAGCCTTGGCGCAGGGCACACTTGGCCCATGCTGCACATGCGGATCCTGTCTCCCGCGGCGATGACCGACGACGTGATCGAGATCCTCGACCGGGATACCGGGGTGAGCGGACTGGCCGTGGTGCGCGGTTCCTCGCTGAAGCCGCGCGGCGATCTGGTGCTCGCGGACGTCGCCCGAGAAGCGGCCAACGACGTCATCGACAAGCTGCGCGCGCTCGGCGTGCACCGGGAAGGCAGCATCGAACTCGATCAGGTGCGAACCTGGATGTCGCGCAGTGGTTTCGACGCCGAACTGCGCACGCCGGGCAGCAGCGCGGACGCGGTGGTGTGGGCCGAGGTCGCGCAGCGCTCCTACGAGGAAACCGAGCTGAACTGGACCTACCTGAGTTTCATGACGATGGCGACGATGATCGCCGCCATCGCGATCGTGCTCGATTCGCAGATCTTGGTCATCGGCGCGATGGTGCTCGGCCCTGAGTTCGGCGCCATCGCCGCGCTCGGCGTCGCCTTGGTGCGCCGCCGTTTCGTGCTGCTCGGCCACGCGGCGCGCACTCTGCTGCTCGGTTTCGCGGCGGCCATCGTCGTGACGTTCCTGCTGGTACTGGTCGGACGCGGGCTCGGCTGGATCACCCTTGACGACGTGACGGGACCGCGACCGAGCACGGCGTTCATCTACACGCCGGACAAGTGGTCGTTCATCGTCGCGGTGATCGCGGCCGCCGCGGGCGTGCTCGCGCTGACCTCGGCGAAGGCGGCCGGGCTCGCCGGTGTCTTCATCTCGGTGACCACGGTGCCCGCCGCCGGGAACATCGCGCTCGGTGTGGCTTTCGGTGTCGGCGATGCGATCTGGGGGAGCACCTTGCAGCTCGCGCTGAATCTGTCGGGTATGGCGCTCGCGGGATGGGCGACCCTGGCGCTCCAGCAGGCCGTGTGGTCGCGCGTCGCCGTGCGCCGGGCAAAGGCGATGAGCAGGCCGTACCGGATGCTGTAGGCCCGCGCTTTCCGCAGGCCGGGATCAGTTCGACGCGTGCCGCGCGCGAAAGGCCGCGCTCTTCGCGCGATTTCCGCACAGCGTCATATCGCACCAGCGCCGTGACCCGCCGCGGGAGGTGTCGACGTACAGCCGGGTGCACTCGGCTCGGCCGCATTCCTTGACCAGTGCGCGTTCGGCGCCGCCGAGCAGTTCGACGGCCGAGCGCGCGACGGCTGTCAGCGCGGCGTCGGCGCCGCCGTCGCGCGCGATGGTTCCATCGGATCGCAATGCGACGCGGGGCAATTCGCCGCGCGCCCGCGAGTTGACGAACCTGCGGTCGGCGTCGCCGGGCGGCTCGCCTTCGACGGCCGCGATGACCAGCCGGTAGACGGCCTCGCGCAACCGGATCGCGTGGGCGAGGTCGTCGGCGTCGCAGCCGGGCGCGGTGTCGAGCAGGTCGGCGGCGACCGCCCACTCGCCGAGGGCGGCGGGCGATTCGAGCAGGTCGACGCGGTCGGCCCTGCGCGCCTTGACCGTCCCGACGAAGTCGAGTGCGAGGTTTCCGCTCACGAAGGCGAACATGTGCTCGATAGTAACCGCCTTGACAGGTTGTTTCGCCGGATGTCACGGTAATAACCACCTTGGATGGTTAGTTCGGGAGGAATCGTGACGGACCGCATGCTGCTCGCCGCCCAGCCGCTGTTCGTGCTGATGTGGAGCAGCGCCTTCATCGCCGGGATCATCGGCGTCGGGGCCGCGCCGCCGCTGCTCGTGCTCTTCGCGCGCTTCACCATCGCGGGACTGCTGCTCGCGCTGTACGCGCGCGCCGTCGGCGCCGAGTGGCCACGCGGCGCGCAGCTGTGGCACGTGGTCGTCGCCGGTCTGCTGATGCAGATCGTCCAGTTCGGCGCGTTCTATACGGCGATGAGCGAGCATGTCTCGGCCGCCGTGATCGCGCTGGTGCAGGGACTCAATCCGGTGGTGATCGCGCTCTGCGCCGGTTTCATCGGCGAGACGGTCTCGGCCAGGCAGTGGTTCGGTTTCGGCATCGGCGGCGTCGGCGTGGCCGTGGCGGTGATCGACCAGTCGCACTTCTCGCTCGTCGGCCTGATCCTGTGCATCGTCGGGTTGCTCGGCCTCAGCATCGGCACCGTCTACCAGAAACGCTTCGTGCCGCAGGTGGATTCGCGCGCGGCGACCGCCGTGCACGTGACGGCCAGTGCGCCGGTGGCCGGGCTGCTCGCGGTGGCGGGCGGTCAGCTGACCGTCTCGGACCCGGTCCGGTTCGCCGGTTCGCTCACCTGGATGGTGCTGGTGAATTCGATGGCGGCGTTCCTGCTGTTGAACGCGATGCTGCGCCGCTGGGACGCCACCAGGGTCGGCAGGCTGTTCTTCGCGACGCCCGCGGTGACGGCGTTGCTGGCCTGGGCGTTGATCGGTGAACCGTTGCGCCCGTTGACAGTCGCCGGACTCGCGATCGGCCTCATCGGCCTGGTGTTCGCCTCTCGCAGGCCGGCCGCCGCGCCGCGGCACCCGCAGCCCGTGGCCGTCCGATGACCACGCGACGGATCATTTGCTCGCGCTGTTCCATTGCATGCCCCAGCGATACGCCTCGTCGATATGGCGCTGGGTTCCGTTGATGTACTGCACTTCTCGGTGCACCGTGATACCGCGGCCGTTGTTCTGGAGCAGCGCGACGGCGCAGGAACGGGCGCCGCTCACCGGGGAATCGAGGCGCACCTCCACCTGCGGTCCGTTGCTGGGGAAGAGGCTGACAACGCCGTCGGCGGCGGCCCAGTTCGGCACGCCCTCGTAGATGAAGGCGAAAATCAGGATGCGCTTGAACAATTCGGGCCGCGCGAGATCGATGTGCATGTTCTCGCCCGCCGCGATGGCGCCGCTGCGATCGTCGCCGTCGAGCTGGATATACGGCTCGCCCCGCAGGGATCCGAAGTTCTCGCCCACCGCCTGCACGACGCCCTTGGCGCCGTTGGCCAGTTCGTAGAGGCAACCGAGGTCGAGATCGACCGGCTTGGATCTGCGGAAGAATCCCTTGGCGCCGCGCGACCAGTTCAGATTGACCCGCAACACCCCTTGCTGCTCACCGGGTTTGGTGAGGTTGATGCTCGGAGTGGCCTTGGACAACGTCACCTTCGGCAGATTCACACCGCCGGACTGCTGCTCGGACGCCATGCGATCCCCCTCGAAAAAGAGAAGCGGCAACGGCTTTCCTCCGCGGGGAGGGGCCGCTGCCGCTTCGAGTTCGTCGGCTGCCTGCCGGAAATCAGCCTACCGGGGTGACCGCTCGCTCGCTCTCGAGTTCTTCCTCGTCGCCACCTTCGCGCTTGTTGCGAATCACGCTGCTGATGAACGCCGCGCCGATGAAGGCCACGCCGACCAGGCCGGTGAAGAGCTCGTTGATGTGCACGCCGATCGAGACGAGCAGGATCGCCGCGAGCGCGCCGATCGCCCAGTGCGCGCCGTGCTCCAGGTACACGTACTCCGAGAGGGTGCCCTTGCGCACCAGGTACACCGTGATGGACCGGACGAACATGGCGCCGATCAGGCCGAGGCCGAGCGCGATGACGATCGGGTCGGAGGTGATGGCGAACGCGCCGATCACGCCGTCGAAGGAGAACGAGGCGTCCAGCACTTCCAGGTAGAGGAACAAGAAGAAGCCCGCCTTACCGGTGGCCTTGACCAGCTCCGACGGTCCGCCCTCGTGTTCCTCGGTGTGGAACATCGAGCCGAGCCCGTCCACCGCGATGTAGACGATCATGCCGAGAACGCCCGCGACCATCACGGTGGCGCGCTTGTCGTCGGGGGCGACGAACTCCGCGGTCAGCACCAGGCCGATGCCTGCGACGACGACCGAGAGCATGTCCAGCTTGCCCGCCTGCGCCAGCGGCCGTTCCAGCCAGCCGAGCCAGGTGATCTCGCGCTCCTCGAAGATGAAGTTCAGGAACAGCAGCGCCAGGAACATGCCGCCGAACGCCGCGATCTGCGGATGCGCGTCGGTGAGCAACGTCTCATAGCTCGGGCTGCCGTCGGGGAAGTAGGGCGCGTCGCCTTCGGGCGGGTTGAGCGCCAGGTCGAGCGCGCGCACCGGGTCGAGGCCCGCGGTGATCCACACGATCGCCAGCGGGAAAACCAGGCGCATGCCGAAGACCGCGATCAGCACGCCGACGGTGAGGAAGATGCGCTGCCAGAAATCGCTCATCCGTTGCAGGACAGTCGCGTTGATGACAGCGTTGTCGAACGATAGGGAGACCTCGAGGATGCCGAGGATCGCACAGAGCGCCAGGGCAGTGGGGCCACCGTACAAGAACGCCACCACCAGGGACACCACGGTGACGAGGCCTGACAGGCCGAAGATGCGCAGGACCACGCGTGGACCTTTCGTGACTGGGAACTGAAACGGCGAGATTGATACCAGCGTGGCCGTTGAACCGCCGGATGTCCAACGAATGCGCCCGGCGCGATAGCTGCCCCGGGCGCACGACGAGGGGGCTCGTCCGCCGAGCCCCCTCGTGTTGCGCGTGTCTTCTTTAGACGTTCACGCCGTAGTCGCGGGCGATACCGGCGAGGCCGGAGGCGTAGCCCTGGCCGATGGCGCGGAACTTCCACTCGGCGCCGTTGCGGTAGAGCTCACCGAAGACCATGGCGGTCTCGGTCGAGGCGTCCTCGCTCAGGTCGTAGCGGGCCAGCTCGGTGCCGTTGCTGCGGTCGACGACGCGGATGTAGGCGTTGCGCACCTGACCGAACGACTGCTGACGGGTGTCGGCGTCGTAGATCGAGACCGGGAAGAAGATGCTCTCGATGGTCGGCGGGGTGTTGGCCAGGTCGACGTTGATGACCTCGTCGTCGCCCTCGCCCTCACCGGTGCGGTTGTCGCCCGCGTGCTCGATGGCACCTTCGGGCGAACGGAGGTTGTTGAAGAACACGAAGTGCTGGTCGCTCAGCACCTTCTTGTCGCCACCGGTCGCGATCGCGCTGGCGTCCAAGTCGAAGTCGGTACCGGTAGTGGTCCGAATATCCCACCCCAGGCCGACGGAAACAGCAGTCAGGTTAGGCGCCTCCTTGGTCAGCGAGACGTTGCCGCCCTTGGACAAACTGACACCCATGCGGGATCCCTTTCATTAGTCCGTCTGTGGTTCCCAGCATGTCCGAATCGCCGGGTACGACCTACGACAGTAGTAGGTTTCGGCGAACTTGCGTAGGAACTGGGGGAACCCCCGGCGAACAGGAAGATCTCCTACCATCGGGGCGTGGCAGGGCGCAGGCGGAGCTGGTTCCGGTCCTCCGGGAACAGCGAATGGATCGAGCGCGCGCGGGCTGGACTCGCGGACGCGTTCCTCGACATGGACCGGCGCCAGAGCGCGGCGGAGGCGGCGGTGCACGCGTCGGGGGAAGTCTTCCCCGAGCGCGGGTTGCCGGCCGTGTGGGAACCGGTGCGCGCGCGCTGCTACGACGCGGCGGGCGCGTACCTCGCGCTGACGGAGGAGCTCGAGGCGGCGCAGCGCGACGGCACCGATATCGCCGACGGTCAGCGGCGGACCGATACGGTCACCAGGCAGCTGGTCGACGCGGCCCGCGCGGTGGACGAGTTCTATCGCGCCGATCAGGCTGGGCTCGAGCACGCCGTCGCGATCGTGCGGTCGGTGCCGCAGCTGGCGCAGCAGGTCAAGGTCGCGGCCGCCGCGGTGCGCGGCCAGGCCGCCGACTCCGAGTACGCCGACTACCCCTCGGTGCGCCTTCGCGCGGCCGCCGTGGATGAGGCGCTGGTCACATTGGAATCGGCAGGCAGCGGCGCCGGATCCGGGTCCGGCGCGGTGCGCGCCGCGGCGAATCGGTTGGACGCGGCGACCAAGGAATTGGCAGAAGCCTTGGCGCAGGCCCCATCTCGGCTCGGAGCGGCGAATACGGCGCTCACCTCGGTGGATACCAGATTGTCCGCCGTGCGTAACCGGGCCGAGGGGGTCGGACCCGCCTACTCGGCGTTGCTGCGGGAATTCAATGCTGCGAGTTCGGCGGATCTGGCCAACAATGGGCGGGAATGCCAGCAAGCCATCGATGCCGCCGCCGACGCTCTCGCCGGCGCGCGCGCCGCATCGGTCGCGAACAACCCGGAGTCAGCCCTTGAATTGACCGCTACCGCGCGGGGGAACCTCGCCAGGGCCGAGCAACTGATCGACGCCGTCACCAAGCGGCTCGAGCTGTTGCGCTCGGTTCGCGAGGACCCGCAAGACAAGGCCAAAGCCGTACGATTCAGATTGCGGGACGCACAGATGCTCGCGGTGAGCCGGGGGCTCGCGGGCGAATGGGGGTCTGTGCTGGACGCACAGGCCGAGCGAATCGAAAGAATCACCGAAACACTGTCGGGGCGGCACCCCGATTACTGGGCCTATGTGGCGGAACTCGATGCCGTCACCGAATTCATAGCCGGGGTAGTGGATCGAATGAGAAAGCAAGCAGGACCACGACGAGAATGAGGACGGAGCACCGATGACCGCTCCCGTCGCCATCCAGCAGGAAGTATCCCTGCGGAAGCGACTGCCGCTGCGCCACTTTCGGCAGCTGCAAGGCCCCGACGCCAGACATCTCTTCCACCGGCAGCCCGAGCCGTTCGGTGACAACACCGACCGGGATCTGCTCGCGTACGGGCTGGGCGCCACCCTGTACGCGCCCGCCACCAGACCCGACCTCGCCGAAACCATCAGACGCCGCGCCGAGCGCGGCGTCTGCTCGATGGTGATCGATCTGGAAGACGCCGTCGCCGATCACGAGGTGGAATTGGCCAAGAGCCAGGCGGTGGCCGCGCTGGCGGAACTGGCGGCGAGTCAGGAACCCAACCCGCTGCTGTTCATTCGCGTGCGCGAGGCCGGTGCGATCGGTGAGATCGTCGATCGGCTCGGGGCGGGCGCGCCCGCGCTCACCGGGTTCGTCTTCCCGAAGTTCGACAGCCGTACCGGACTGGCCTACCTCGAGGCGCTCGAGTCCGCGGTCGAACGCTTGGGGCGGCCGCTCTACGGCATGCCGGTGCTGGAGTCGGCGGCGCTGGTGCACCGCCAGACCCGCGATCAGGAGCTGACGCACATCGCGGCGATGCTGGCCGAACACCGGGAGCGGGTGCTCGCGGTGCGGGTCGGCGCCACCGACATGTGCTCGACCTTCGGCATCCGCCGCGACCGCGACCTGACCATCTACGACGTGCGCGTGGTCGCCGACGTCATCGCCGACATCGTGAACTATCTCGGCCGCGCCGACGGAACCGGATTCGTCATCACCGGGCCGGTGTGGGAGTACTTCGCCGATCACGAGCGGATGTTCCGGCCGCTGCTGCGCACGGCGCCGTTCGAGGAGTCCGACGCGGTGCCGTTCCGGCAGTACCTGGTCAGCCGGGACCTGGACGGCCTGCTCCGTGAGATCACCCTCGACCGCGCCAACGGCATCCAGGGCAAGACGGTGATCCACCCCTCGCACGTCGCGGCGGTGCACGCGCTGTCGGTGGTGACGCACGAGGAGTACTCCGACGCGCTGGACATCCTCCAGGTCGACGTGGGCGGCGTCGCCGCCTCGGGCTACCGCAACAAGATGAACGAAATGCGCCCGCACCGCAGTTGGGCCCGCCAGACGCTGTTGCGGGCCAGGGTGTTCGGCGTGGCGAACAAGGGAGTGTCGTTCGTGGATCTGCTCACGGCGTTGGTGAAGGTATGAGTGGACCCTGGGCTACCCGAACACTCGGCATCGAACTGCATCACCTGTCCTGCCACGGCACGAGTTCCGATGGCGTGCTGCCCGCGGAGCTGTCGATCGAGATGCTGATCGAGCCCGGCCTGCGGCGCAATCCGCGCCGGGCGCACCTGCTGGTCTCGACGGTGCTCGGCAAGCACCTGCCCACCGACCCGAGGGTGGTGCTCGACGCGGGCAACCGGCTCGGTGATCTGGTGCGCGCCGTCCTCGACGAGCGCGCCGATGGGGCGCGGACCGACGCCGTCGTGCTCGGATTCGCCGAGACCGCAACGGGTCTCGGCCATACGGTGGCGGCGCGGATCGGCGCGAACTGCTATCTGCATTCGACGCGCCGCGACGTGCCGGAGGCCGACACACTGGCCGGTTTCGAGGAGGGGCACTCGCACGCCACCTCGCACCTGCTGCAACCCGCGCCCGCCGAGATCTTCCGCAACGAGCTGCCGCTGGTCCTGGTCGACGACGAGATCTCCACCGGCGCGACGGCGATCGACGCCGTGCGCGCGCTGCACGACTTCTCCCCGCGCTCGCACTACGTGCTCGCCTCGCTGGTGGACATGCGCACCGACGAGGACCGCGCCCGATTCGAGTACGCGGCGGCCGAGCTCGGCGCCCGCATCGACACGGTCTGCTTGGCTTCGGGTTTGACCAAGCTGCCCGACGGCCTGGTCGAAGCCGTCACCTCCATGCCCGATCCGGCGTTGAATCTCGTAGCGGCGCAGCGCGGTTCGTTCGGGCGGATCGAATTGCCCTGGCCCGATTCGGTGCCGGAGGGCGGGCGGCACGGCATCCTGCACGCGGAGACGGCGGCCTTCGAATCGGCCGTCGCCGCGGCGGCCGCCGTGCTGACCGCGCGCCTGGCGATCGACGCGCCGGACCGGCCGGTCATCGTGCTCGGCCACGAGGAGCTGATGTATCTGCCGCTGCGGTTGGCGGCGGCGCTGTCCGAGTCGGGCATAGCGACCCGGTTCCAGACCACCACCCGTTCGCCCGCCTACGTGCTGGACGAGCCCGGGTACCCGCTGCGGCGCGGATTCCGTTTCATCGCACCGGAACCCGACGCCGAGGCGCCCCGCTACCTCTACAACGCCTGCTGGCCGGAGGATCTCGACGCGGAGCTGCGCGAGCTCACCTCCGAGAATGCGGTCGATGGCTCGTTCGATGGCGACGAGGAGCGCGCTTCGGCGGGTCGCTCCCCCGAGCCGATCCTGATCGTGGTGCTCGACCCGCCCGCCGACACGCCGGAGCTGATCGCCGAGGGCGGCCTGGTCGACGTGCTCACCGCTTCGGGTGCGGATGTGCTCGTCGCGCTCGTGCCGGGGGCCGATCCGCGTAAGTTGGACGTCGAGCGACGTGCGAAAGCGCAGGTCGCCGCCGTCGGCAGGGAGGTCGAGACGAACAGCGTCGTGGGATTGGAGACGATGACGGAAGCGACATGGGACCGGCTCTCCGGGCCGTTCCCCGCCCCCCTGTACGGCCCGGAGTTCGGGTCGTACGCGGCCGACGAGGTCCGCTGGCTGCTCAAGGATCTGTCCGACGCCGATCTCGAGGCCGACGTGGCCGAGCGGGAGCGCCGCATCCAAGCGGGCGTCGCGCACTACGCGGAATCGCTGCCGATCGAGTACCAGCCCGACGCCGCTTATCGCAGTCTCTTCGACCAGGTGCTCGCCGAGAGCGCCGAACGGCTGGCGCTCGCCGTGGCCACCGTCTCCGAGCTGGTGGTCGCCGAGCGCGGCGAGGACATCGTGCTCGTGTCGCTCGCGCGTGCTGGCACGCCGGTCGGGATCCTGATGAAGCGCTGGTTGCGCTCGGGTCGCGGCGCGCATCTGCCGAGTCTGGACGTGCCGCACTACGCGGTGTCCATCGTGCGCGACCGCGGCATCGACGCCGTCGCGCTCGATTACCTCGCGGAGCACCACGATCCGTCCTCCATCGTGTTCGTCGACGGCTGGACGGGTAAGGGAGCGATCGCCAAGGAGCTGACCGAGGCGCTCGACGCCTACCACGCGGCGGGCGGCGCGCGGTTCGACGACCGGCTGGCCGTGCTCGCCGACCCGGGTCACTGCGTGCGGACCTACGGCACTCGCGACGATTTCCTCATCGCCTCAGCGTGCCTGAATTCCACTGTGTCGGGCCTCATTTCGCGGACCGTGCTGAACGACACGCTCATCGGGCCAGGCGACTTCCACGGTGCGAAGTTCTACCGCGAACTCGCGGGCGACGACGTCTCGAACCGGCTGCTCGACGCCGTCGAAGGAGCTTTCGACGTCGTGCGTCCCCTGGTGCCCACCGAGCTGGCCGCGGTGCTCGGCTCCGACCGGACGCCCACCTGGACCGGCTGGTCCTCGGTGGAGCAGGTGCGTGCCGAATACGGCATCACCAGTGTGAATTTCGTGAAGCCGGGGGTCGGCGAGACCACCCGGGTGCTGCTGCGGCGCGTGCCGTGGCGGGTGCTGGTCCGCGAGGCCGACGCCCCCGAGCACGCGCACATCCGGATGCTCGCCGCCGCGCGCGGTGTACCCGTCGAGGTCGTCCCCGATCTGGCGTACTCGTGCATGGGACTGATCAAGGAAGTACCGAAGTAGATGCTCTTGGTAAGACCGCGAAGACAAGCGCTAGTCGCCACCGATCTCGACCGCACGATGATCTACTCGCGCAACGCTTTCAGCACCGCCGCTGAGGTGCCGACCGTGTGCGTCGAGCATCTGGAGGGCGCGCCGCTGTCGTTCATGACGACGGCGGCGGCGCTGCGCATGCAGACGCTCACCGAACCCGCGGCCGTCATCCCGACGACAACGCGGACCATCAAGCAGTTCAACCGGATTCAGCTGCCCGGCGCGCCGTGGCGCTACGCCATCACGAGCAACGGCGGCAACATCCTGGTCGACGGCGTCCCCGACATGCGCTGGCGCATCGACATCGACGTGAAGGTCCGCCAGAGCGGCGCCACCCTCTCCGAGGTGAGCGCGGAACTACGCGCCAGGATCGATGATTCCTGGGTCACCAAGTTCCGCGTCGCCGACCATCTCTTCTGCTATCTGGTGGTCAAATCCAAGGCGGTGCCCGACGGGTTCCTCGCCGAATGGGACGACTGGTGCCGCGAGCGCGGCTGGTCGGCCTCCCAGCAGGGCCGCAAGATCTACACGATGCCGCAGACGGTGTGCAAGAGCATCGCGGTGGCCGAGGTGCGCCGACGACTGATGGAATCCGGCGAGCTCGCCGACGCGGCGAAGACCTTCGCCGCGGGCGACGGCGCGCTGGACGCCGAAATGCTGCGCGCCGCCGACTCCGCCATCCGGCCTCGGCACGGCGAGCTCGAACAACTCAACTGGACCAGCCCGAACCTCACCATCACCCGCGCCAGTGGCATTCTCGCGGGCGAGGAAATCATCAACTGGTTCATCAAATCGGCGCCCGCTGCCGATCAGTCGTAGCTGCGGCTTCGATCCCCGGGCGTGCGGGGCGGGATCCGACGTTTGCCCTTTGTAGTGCGGTAGTGGCTGGACCGGCCAGGGGCCCGGCCGACTCACAGTCCCCGATGTTCCGAAGGTTCGGCATCGGGGCTGGATCGTCGGTGGGCCCTGCGAGGATGCCCGCGAACGTTGTCGAACGCGGGAGAAGCGCATGACGGACAAGACTTTACGGGTGATCGGCGAGCTCATGGGTTCGGTGCCGCTGGCGGGTTCATTCGCTGCGCGTCGGACGGGCTCGGCGGAGAACCTGGTGATCGAGGTAGACGGGGTGGGGCCAATCCGGTTTCCGGTGACGCCGGCTCAGGCGCGGCGACTGTGCGAGATCGCGCGGCCGGCGCGGTATGGTCTGCGCGAGCAGACCCTTTTGGACGCGAATGTGCGTGACACATGGGAAGTTCCGCGGGACCGGGTAACGGTCGATGAGCGGCAGTGGCGCGAGACGCTGCTGCCGATGCTGGACATATTGCGGGCCGAGCTAGGTCTGGGGCCGGACTGCGAGTTGTCGGCGCAGCTGCATTCGATGCTGGTGTACGAGCCGGGACAATTCTTTCACCGCCATCAGGATTCGGAGAAGGCCGACGGCATGATCGGCACGTTGGTGGTGACGCTGCCTTCGGCGTTCACCGGTGGCGAGCTTGTGATCGAGCAGCAGGGGACGAAGGTCACCGACCAGGGTTCGCCGGAGGAGCTGTCCTTCGTCGCGTTCTATGGCGACTGCCAGCACGAGGTGCTGCCGGTCACCAACGGTTACCGGATCACGCTGACCTACAACTTGATGGCGAAGGGGCGTACCGGCCCGGAGGCCGCCGTTTTCGCGATGCATCCGGCGGTCGCGTTACTGGCCGAGCAGTTACGCGCGCATTTCACCACACCAACGGAATCGTCGGCGTGGTCTTCCCACGGCCAGCCGGCGAAACGCCCACCTCATCAACTCGTCTACCTGCTGGATCATCAGTATTCCCAGCACGGACTGGGGTGGGATCAGCTCAAGGGTGGCGATGCTGCCCGTGCTGGGCTGATGCTCGCGGCGGCCGACACCGCGGGATACGACATTTCGCTGGCGCTCGCGGAGGTCGTGGACTCCTACGACGAGGACTACACCTCGTGGATGATGATCTATCGTCAGCGTTGGGAGCGCGTCGCGGACGAGTGGAAATGCGTCGAAAGCGCTGACATGGAGTTCGATGAAGATGGGGAAATGGTGGAGCCCGAGCCCGCTGACCCCGCGAGCCTTCCGGTGCTCTCCAGCCTTCCTTTGGTCCCGGGATCGGAAGATGTCGGCGAGCTGCGCTGGTCGACCATCACATTGACGTGGCTGATCGACCGATCGGGGGCGGCCGGTGAGCCCGCTGTGCGCGCGGTCCTGGATGAGGAATTGTGTAAGGGCGCATCGGAATCCACGCTGGAGCCGTTCGCGTCGGAAATCGAGGGTTACACGGGCAATGAAGGAAACACCGCCAGTTTCTGGTACAGGCGCGCGGCGATCATCATCCGGCCCCGTCAGTAGAACGGCCACGCAAGCAATCCCCAGCGTAAACCTTCGACGCGGGACTACCTGTCGGCCACAGGCTGACAAGTCCGCGGGTTGCCCTCTGCCGCTGTTCGATCGGGCGAGGGTCAGAAGTAGCGCTTATGACGGCCGCGGCGATCGTGGGTCGTTTCGTCAGCCAATTCAGGTCCGAGGGATCCACCGAAGGACTCGACCGGCGCGGCGCGGGCGTCGCGCCGGTCTTCGGTTCTCAGTAGTGCTGCTGCTGACCCGCGAGCTGCTGGGCGATGACGGCCTGGAGGCGTTGCAGGCCGCCGACGGTGACGCCGCTCTGGAGCTGGCCCTCGATCGTGCGCACCAGCACCGAGTCGCTCATGACCTTCTCGCTGGACTGGATGAGCACCGTTCCCGCGCCGGTGAAGTCGAACTGCCGCTCTTCGCCGGAGTTCACGCCGAAGCGCGCGGCGCCCGCCGCCAGGAAGCTGGAGACCCATTGGTGGTCGTAGTGGTGACTGGGGGAGGGGCAGTCGGCCCAGCCGACCAGCGACTCCGGGTCGACCCGCAGCGGCGGCTCGGCGAATATCACCGGACCGTTGGAGGAGGCGAGGAACTTGCCGGTGCCGATCAGCGTCAGGAAGCCGGGCACGATCGACTGCTTCAGCGCGAGACCCGGCTCGAAGGCGAGCAGGTTGGCCGCGCGGATGGTGAGGTTGCCGTCGTCGAGATCGAAGGAATTGATGTCGTAGCCGCGGTCGCCGATGATCAGCTTGCCGTGGCCCTCGGCCACCACGTAGTCGTTGGTGAACAGTGGCGCCGAGAACTGCTGCGACACCATGTGCATCAGCCCGCCGTGCAGGCCGTGGGTGAGCAGCTGGAAGTTCATCTGGCCGTAGTAGGCGATCATCGCGCCCTTGCGCATGAACCACGGCTTGTTCAGGTCGATGCAGTAGGCGTAGCTGTTTCCCGGGATGTTGTCGCTCTCGCCGAGCGTCATCGGGTTGTGGATCTGGGCCATGGTCACAACTTCTCTTCTGAGGCCTGCACGTAGACGACTCCCTGTCCGACGCAATGCAGTTGCATCGCCTCGCCGGAGCCGCGCCCGACCGCGTCACGCCAGCTCAGCGCGGTCTTCAATTCGGTCTGCACATTGCCGTACGCGGCGACGAAAGCCTGCGGGTCGACCACGACCGGATTCGGCCCGCCCACTTGGAGTTCGAGGAATCCGCCGTGCGCGAGCAGCACTGCCGCGCCGTGCCCGGACAGCTGCGTGGTGAACATGCCCTGGCCGGTCAGCGCACCGGAGGCCGCGCCACGCAGCGCGCCCATCAGACCGCCGCCACCGCCGCCGCCGGAGCTCGCGACGGAGACGATCGAGCTTTGCAGTCCTGCCGTATTGGCAAGCAGCCGTGAGGCTTCCACCCGCAGCGACGCGCCGGGCTGCATCTGCACGACGTGCACCTCCAGCCCCGCGAAGCCGTAGTGCACTTGGCCGTTGCCTTGCGCGAGCATGGTGCGCTCGTGCTCGCCCGCCATCATCCGGCCCGCCATTCCCATCAGGCCGCCGCCGCCCATGCCCTGTGCGCCCGGAATCTGATGCGGCGCAAAAGAAATGTCGCCGGAGTAGAAGAGCATCGCGCCGCTGCGGGCGACCACGCCGCCCGCCATGCCGACGTCGACCTTGACGACCTTGCCGTTGACTTTCTCGAACATCCCCTGCCCCTTACCGTTCCGCGGGCTGGATCAACACGACGCCCTGGCCTTCCCAGCGCAGCGAGAAAGCCTCGCCCGCATCCTGACCGATCATGGTCCGCCAGGAGACGTCGGTGACGAAGGACTGGTTCAGGTTGCCCTGCGCCGCGACGAACGCGTCCGGATCGACCACCAGCGGGTACTGCGGCGACACCTCCAGGTGGATCAGCGGTCCGCCCGCCGAGAGCAACGCGACCTGCCCCTGCCCGGTGACTGTGGTGGTGAACAATCCGGCGCCGGTCGAGGCGCCGCGCAAACCCGCGAAACGCACGTCGGTGCGCAGGTTCCCGGCGAAGGCGAGCAACTGCTGCGATTCGACCTGTAGCGTTTCACCGTTCAGGTTCACCACCGACACGTGCTGGCCGTTCACCGCGAAGAAGACCCTGCCGTGCCCGCCGCATTCCATCAGCGACAGCTTCTCGCCGGTGGCGCGCCGCTTGAGGCCGGCGAGCACGCCGTCGCCTCCGCCGAATCCGGCGGCCTTGAACTGCACGTTTCCCTCGTAGGCGATCATCGAACCGGCTATCGCGCGGACACTCGTTCCGGCGAGATGAGCCTCGACCACCTTCTTCGACTGTTCGAAAAGTTGTGCCATCTTGGGGTTTGCCCTGCTGTCTCGTTCGGGAACATGGGTCGTCGTCACGTTCCGCTGCCAGCGGTCACTGTAACGGACACACACGGTTCGCAACGCCGTGCGCGGCGTTTACTCCGGCGGTGGCCGGGCCGTTTCTCGTAGAGTGGCAAACGTACGCACCGACAAGCGAAGGGTCGACCTTGTCCGCAACACTCGCCAAGGGCCAGAACGGTCCACTGGCCACCAACGACGTGGTGATCTCCGTCCAGTTGTCGGCACCGGCGGATCTGTCCGCGCTACTGGTGACCGAGCGTGGCAAGGTCCGCTCGGACGCGGACTTCGTCTTCTTCAACCAGCCGTCCGGCCCCGGTGTGAACCTGCAGCCCGCGCCCGCGGGCCAGCCCGCCTCGCTGGCCGTGTCGCTGAACGCGGTGCCCGCCGACATCGACCAGATTCGCGCGGTGATCACCCTCGACGACGCCTCCAGCAACTTCGGCAGGTCCGCGCCGCCGATCGCCGTCGTCTCGGATTCCAGCGGTAATCAGTTGTACGAGTACCGGATCGAGGGGCTCGACTCCGAGTCCATCGTGATCGCCCTCGAGCTGTACCGCCGCCAGGGCGCCTGGAAGGTGCGCGCGGTCGGTCAGGGCTACGCGGGCGGTTTCGCCGCGCTCGTCACCGACCACGGCGTCACCGTCGACGAGGCGCCCGCGGCGCCGCCGCAGCCGACCCAGGCCGCGCAGCCGACGCACTACCCGCCGCCGACCTCCCAGACTCAGCAGTCGCCGCAGTACGCGGCCACCGGCTCCTACCCGCCGCCGCCCGGCACCGGGTACGCGCCCCCGCCCGGTGGTGGCTACCCGCCGCCGGGACCGGCCACGCAGCAAAGTGCGGCGCCGCAGCAGGCCGCGCAGCCCACCGGCGAGGTGAGCCTGAGCAAGGACCGCCCGGTCAGCTTGCAGAAGGGTCAGCGCGTCACGCTGCGCAAGGAGGGCGGGCAGGCGCTCACCTTCGTGAAGATGGGTCTCGGCTGGGATCCGGTGCAGAGCCGCGGGATGTTCGGCAACCGCACGGTCGACATCGATCTCGACGCCTCGGTGATCATGTTCGCCGACGCCAACCCGGCCGACTACGCCTATTACGGCCAGCTGTCCTCCAAGGACGGCTCGGTGCGGCACCAGGGTGACAATCTCACCGGCGAGGGCGAGGGCGACGACGAGGTCATCCTGGTGGATCTGACCAGGATTCCGGCGCACATCAGCTCGTTGCTGTTCATCGTGACCTCCTACAAGGGCCACACTTTCGAGCAGGTGCGCAACGCGTTCTGCCGTCTGGTCGACGGTTCCAACAACGCCGAGCTCGCCAGGTACACCATGGCGGGCGGCATGCGGTTCACCGCGATGGCGATGGCCAAGGTGTTCCGGGTCGGCGGCGACTGGAAGATGCAGGCGCTCGGCGAGGGCTTCCAAGCCAAGCATCCCGGCGAGGCGATTCCCCAGCTGGGCCGTTTCCTCTGAGGAAGGTTCGTCGGGGGAACGCGCGAAGAGCATGGTAGACAACGTGATTCAGCTGAAGGCAGGACAGAACATCCCGCTCTCCGGCGATGTGCTCCGGTTCGGCGTCGAAGCCGATGCGGCGCTCGATGTTTCCGCGCTGGTGGTGGCAGAGAACCTGCGTGTTCTCGACGCGGCGGACTTCGTCTTCTACAACCAGCCGAGCACCGGCGGCGTCGCGCTGACCGGTGACGAGGTGACCATCACCCTGGCCGAGGTGCGCGCCGACGCCAAGGCGGTGCTGCTGGTGGTCAGCGCCGATGCCGCCGCGCCCGGCGCCGGCGAGCTCGGTCCCGTGACCACGTCGCTGGCCGAGAACGGCACGATCACCACCGAATTCGCGATCATGCCCGCCGCGGGCGAGGTGGCCCTGATCTGTCTGGAGGTCTATCGGCGCGGCGACGCGTGGAAGGTCCGCGCCGTCGGTCAGGGCTACGCGGGCGGGCTGCCGGTGTTGTTGCCAGCGCACGGCGTGGAGGTGTCCGGCGGAGCCGACACGAGCGCGCCCGCATCGCATCCGCAGGCCGACCGCGCGGGCATCGCCGGTCCTCACCCTCCGGCCGATGCTCCCGTTCTCGAGGTCTCGCACGGGCTGGAACGGCTGTGGATGATCTTCGAGGACGCGGCGCGCTCGGCCGCCGCGCTGGTCTCGGCACGCGACTACGCCGCCAAACGGCTGGACGAGGAGCTCTCGGCCGCGGTCTCGGACCCGGCGACGAGGAACACGCCGGTCGCCGAGGCGAAACGCAGGGAGGCGCAACAGCGCAGCGACGAACTCGTCGCCGTCGCCGAAGGCAATCACCGGCGCGACAGCGAGCATCTGATGCGCGAGCTCGCCGAGGCCGACCGGTTGCTGCCGCCCGCGCTGGCCTCCTGGTCGTCACCGGCATGGGAGGGCCGTGCGAAGGCCAGTGACGGCATCCGCCTCGGCGAGCTGTACGCGATCGAACGCGGTCCGCTGCGGATTCCGTACTGTGTTCCGGTGCCGCTGACCAGGCCGCTGTGGATCGACACCGAGCGGTCGGCGGCGGTGGCTCCGGTGGTCGGCGCGCTACTGGCCCGGTTGCTCGCGTCCGATCCAGGCAGGCGCACCCGCATCGATGTCATCGACCTGACCGGCGCGTTCAGCGGACTGCTCGCGCCGCTCGGGCCGGTGCTGGACGGTCCGCCGATCACCGAGCACGGCGACATCTCACCGCGCCTGCAAGCCCTGGTAGACGCCGCGGAGCTGGCCGAAATGGCTTACTCCAGCGGTGCTTTCACCCCGCCGACCGAGCACCGGGTGCTGCTGGCCGCCGACTTCCCGCACGGGTACCAGGCCTCCGACGCCCAACGCATTTCCGCGCTGACCCTGCGCGGCGACCTGATCGGACTGTCCATCGTGATCGTCGGCAGCGACGAATCCGAATCTCCGGACGGGACCGTGGCGGCGCTCTCGCAGGCCTGCCGTCATCTGCCGACCGTCGAGGACACGCCGCTGTTCGATCCGTGGACCGGCAGCGCCTGGCAGCTGGAACTCGATCTGCTGCCGCGGGATCCGCAGCGGGCGGCGAAGCTGTTGCGGTCGGAGTAGTTGCGCGCCGTAGTCGCGTTCGCCGGTCGCGTTTCGCGTCCGCTCGCGGCGTGTGCGCGCTCGCGGCACGTGGCCGAGCCGCTGCGATAACGCGTCAGCTGGTGCGGGCCAGAGTCGCCTTGGGGCGCAATGGTTCCGGTAGCCAGGGCAGCAGCGGGTCGGCGGTGCGGTCGAATACGCCGCCCGCGGGGTCGTCCACGAAATCGCGGCGCACCAGGTCTTCGCCCGGTCGGTAGATCTGGCGCACGATCAGCGCGCACAGTCCGATCACCGCGAGGTCGCGCAGTACGACGGTGCCCGTGAACCACTGCTCGGGCAAGCCTTTGCGGTCGATGCCGAGGTAGTAGAACATGCGCGGCACCCAGACCAGTGCGTCGATCGTCATCCACGCCAACAGGATTCGGCGGTGAGGCAGCGCGAGCACCGCCAGCGGCACCAGCCACAGCGAATACTGCGGGCTCCACACCTTGTTGGTGAGCAGGAACGCCGCGACGACCAGGAAGCACAGCTGGGCGAGACGCGGGCGGCGCGGCGCGGTCAGCGCGATGTAGGCGATCGCGGCGCAGGCCAATACGAACAGCAGCAGCGAGACCGCGTTCAGAATGGACGGCGGCTCACCGTGGTTCAGTTCGCCGTCGAAACCGGGCCAGCCGGTGAACGAGGTGATCACGTTGTAGATGGAATCCGGGTCGGCGTGCCTGGTGGTGTTGAGCCGGAAGAACTCCTGCCAGCCGTTCGGGTACAGCAGCGCGATCGGCAGGTTCACCGTCAGCCAGGTGCCCGCCGCGGCCACCACCGCGATGACGGCCGCGCCAAGCGGACGGAAGCCGAAGAACTGAATGCGGTAAGGCGTTTCGCGCAGCCAGGTCAGCGCAGCGCGGCCGCTGTCGATATCGCGGATGCGCAGCCCGATCCGCGTGCTCGGCACCCGGTGCATCGGATCGACCCGCAGGCACAGCACCACGATCGGGCCGAGCAGCAGTAGCGGATAGAGTTTCGCCGCGCCGCCGAGCCCGAGCAGCACGCCGGCCAGCACCGGCTTGCGCCGCGCCCAGGCGAGCAGTCCGGTGGCGGCGAGAGCGGTCGCCAGCGCGTCGAAATTGGTGAACGCGTGCACGATCACCAGCGGCGAGCACGCGACGAGCGCCGCGTCCCAGATCCGGCGCCCCGCGAGCAGCGCCGAGGCCCACACGGTCACCAGCCAGGCCATGGCGAGACCGAACGCGACGACATTGAAGTAGATGACCACCTGGAGCGCGCCGGGCAGCGGCAGCGCGTCCCACGTCTTGGCGAGCTGCATGGACACGTACTGGTACAGGCCGGAAAGCACCGGGTATTCCATGTACCTGGTCTCGCGACCGCCGTCCGGGGTCTGCTCGACCCAGGCCTTTTTGTACGGGAACGCGCCTTCGTCGAGGCGTTCGGCGCCGTACAGCGGCACCGTGTCCGAGTAGCACATCGCGACGTACTGGCGGCCGTTGTTCCAGTCCAGCGTCAGCGAGCCGTTGCCCGCTTCGGTCTGCTGGATGCAGCCCGCCTTGGTAGCCCAGCCCAGCGCGAGGAACACCACGGTGAAGGCGAGGATCACCCGCAGCGGCGTCCAGAAGCCGACCCTGCCGATCAGCGCGTGATCGCCGACCGGCCCGCCGACGACGGTGCTCAGCTGCGCGGCGAGGGAATCGTTGCGGCTCGGGCGATCCCGCGCGTCGGCCGAGCGGAGGTCGGGCGCCAACGGCGCGGGCGCCGCGTAGTGTGTCCCGCCGCCCGAGCCCCCGCCGGAGCGCACGGCCTGGCCAGTCCGCACGTCCACCACTTGCTGATCGGTCACGGAACCCGAGCCTAATAGGTTCGGCCGAACGGCCCCCGAACACAGGCCCGCCCCGGGCGGTTCGCACCACCCGGGGCGGGATGTGGACTACGCGACGAACGTCGACCGCTGCGCGGACTAGCGGCTGCGCGTCGGCTGTGTGCTGTTCGAGCCCTCGTCCTGGCCGCTGTTTCCGTTGCCGCCGCCGTTTCCGGTTCCGCCAGGACGCGGCGAACCCGTTTGGGTCGGCGAGCCGCCGCCGGTCGGCGCGACCGGCTGGCCGGGCAGCGGGCCCGGATCCTGCTCACGTTGCTGCTGCTGCGGGCGTGGGTTGGGCTGCACGCCGGGGACCGGGATGGTGATACCGGGCAGGATCTCCACCTGGGTCGGCGCGATGACGACCGGCGGCGCGGGGGCGTCGACCGTCGACGGCGGGGTGTAGGGCGCGGTCCACTCGGGAACGCCCGCCTGGCCCTTGATCGGCGCGGGCTTCGGGAAGGTCTCGGTCGGGGTGCCTTGCAGCGCGCCGTCCATGGTCGCCTTCCAGATGTCCGACGCCAGGCCGGAACCGTAGATCATGCCGCCGGCGTAGTTGCGCAGCGGCGAGTTGTCCACGCTGCCGACCCACACGGCGGTGGACAGCGACGGCGTGTAACCGACCATCCAGGTGTCCTTGTTCTCGCCGGTGTCGCCGAGCTGGGCGGTGCCCGTCTTGGCCGCCGATTCGCGACCACCTGCCAGGTTGTGGTTGCGCGAGTAGCCCGCGATCGGCTTCATCGCCGCGGTCACGTTGTCGGCGACGGCCGCCGAGACGCGCTGTTCGCCCGCGACGTCGCCGCGGTCGAGCAGCACCTGGCCGTCGCCGGTCACCACCCGCTGCACGAAGTGCGGCGCGTGGTACATGCCGGAGGCCGCCAGCGTGGCGTAGGCGGAGGCCATATCGATCGCGCGGGCCTGGTACTGGCCGAGCACGATGCCGTTGTTCGGGCCGGAGCCGTCCGACTCGGACAGCGTCTTGCCGACCCCGGGCAGCTCCTCGGGAATGCCGAGCTTGTGGCCCATGTCCGCGATCTTCTGCGGACCGTTGCCCATGTCCAGCTGCATACGGTAGAAGCTGGTGTTCAGCGAACGCTTGAGCGACTCGGCGATGGTGCACATGCCGCAGGACTCGCCCTCGACGTTGGTGATCTTGATGCCGTTCACCGTCAGCGGCGAGCTGTCGTACATCTGCGACAGCGGAATGCCCTGTTCGAGGTTGGCGGCCAAGCCGACCACCTTGAACGAGGAGCCGGTCTGCAGCGGCGCGTTGGCGAAGTCGTAGCCCTGACCGTCGTTGCCGCCGTAGTAGGCCTTCACCGCGCCGGTGCGCGGATCGATCGACACGACCGCGGTCCGCAGCTGCTCGGGCTCGCCCTGCATCTTGCTCGTCGCGGCGTCGACCGCGGCCTGCTGGGCCTTCGGATCGATGGTCGTGGTGATCTGCAGGCCCGCGGTGTTGAGCTGCTGTTCGCTGATGCCCGCCGAGGCGAGCTCCTCGAGCACCTGGCTCTTGATCAGGCCCTCCGGTCCGGAGTCCAGCGTCTTGTCCTGGGTCTGCGCGAGCGGGGTCACCTTCGGGTACTGCATGCCCTGCCGGTCGGTGGACTTCAGGTTGCCGCCGTCGACCATGCCGTCGAGCACGTAGTTCCAGCGCGTCTTGGCGCCCTCCGGGTTCTTCTCCGGATCCAGCAGCGAGGGCAACTGGATGGTGGCGGCCAGCACCGCGCCCTCGGCGACGGTCAGATCCTGCACCGGCTTGCTGAAGTAGGCCTTGGACGCCGCGTCGATACCGTAGGCGCCGCGACCGAAGTAGATGGTGTTCAGATAGGCGGCGAGGATCTCGTCCTTGCTCCACTGCCGCGCCATCTTCGCGGAGATGACCAGCTCGTGCATCTTTCGGGTGAGCGAGCGTTCGTCACCGACCAGCGCGTTCTTCACGTACTGCTGGGTGATCGTCGAGCCACCACCCGCGCTCTCCTTGCCGAGCACGTTGTCCCGGGCCGCGCGCACGAAGCCGGAGATGGAGAAGCCGGGGTTGGTGTAGAAATCCCGGTCCTCGGCCGCGATCACGGCGTTGCGCACGTGCGGCGGGATCTGCTCGATCGTCACGTCGGTGCGATTGCCCTGCGGCGGGACCACTTTGCTCAGCACCGTGCTGCCGTCGGCGGCGTAGATCATCGCGACCTGATTGCTCTTCAGGTCGCCCGGCTGCGGCACCGACACCGTGGAGTAGGCGACCAGGAAGACGGCGCTCGGCACCACGATGGCGAGGGCGATGAGCACGTAGAGCGTCCTGCGGATCATCTTCCAAGGCACCCTCTTCGCACCGGGCCGCTTGCCCGCGCCGCCGGAACCACCGTCACCGCCGCCGTCGCGGCGCGGCGGTGGACCCGAAGGCGGCTGGCCGGACTGGGCGCGGCGCTCACCGGTGGCGGGGCCGTTC
>NZ_BDCF01000020.1 GCF_001613365.1 Nocardia xishanensis NBRC 101358 | reverse complement strand
CGGGCGCGCTGCTCGAGCCCGCGGCGGCCGATCTCGACGGTGCGACGCTGGTAGCGCCGGAAAGTGCTGGTGCGGAAGAGGATACGAGCGCGGATCGATCCGGGCCGGCGATTCGTGCCGACGCCGATCTCGACGCAGCCGTCCGGCGCTGGAGCGCCCAGATCGGCGCGCTCGACGAGGTCAGCGCCGACGCCACCGCCGCCGACCGGCTGCGGCGGGAGATCGACGAGCTGCGTACCGAGTCGGCGGCGCTGACCGAACGAATGGCCCAGCTGACCGGGCGTCGCGAGCGCCTGCCAGCGACGATCGCCGCGGCCGAGGCCAGGGTCCGCGAGGCGACCGAGGCCGCCGCCACGTTGCCTTCGCTGACCGCCGAGTGCGAACGGCTCCAGGCCGCGGCCACCGCCGCCGTCGAATTGGCGGGTCGCAGAACGGATCTGGACCGCACGCGGATCGAATTCGAGACCGCGCGGACCGTCCACAACGACGCCAAGGAGCGTGTGCTCGACCTCCGCGAGCGCCGCCTGGCGGGCATGGCCGCCGAACTCGCTGGTCAGCTGGTCGACGGGGAACCGTGCGCGGTGTGTGGCGCGGCGGAGCACCCGTCGCCCGCCGAGCCCGCGCCGAGCGCGGTCTCCAAAGAAGCCGAGGATGCGGCGGTGGCCGCCGAGCGCACCGCCGAGCAGAACCGCGACCGTGTCCACAGCCGAATCACCGTTCTGGAAAAGGAGATCGAGGCGCTGGCCGCTCGCGGTGGCGACGCCGACCGCGTCGAGCTCGCGGCCGCGCTGCGCTCGGCGACCCACCGGTACGAGGACGCCGCCGAACTCGCCGCGCTGGTCGACGGGTCGACCGCCGAACTGTCCCGGCTGCGCGCCGAGGAAACCCGCCTGCACGACGACCTGCGCGCCGCCGAGGCGAGCGCGAGCACCGTCGTCACCCGCATCGCCGCGTCGGTCACCCGTCTCGACGAACTCACCGAACGCCTGCGCGCCGCCGCGGGCGCCGACGGCACCATCGGCCACCGTCGCGCGCGACTGAACGGACTGGTCACCGACGCCACCGCGCTGCGTGCCGCACGCACCGCCGCGGCCGCCGCGCGCGAGCAGGTCGCCGCGATCGCCGACCGCGTCGAAAGTCTCGCGCGCGCGGCCGGATTCGTTCCGGAAGGTGAGCTCGGCGGCGGCGACGTCGCGCTGCTCACCGCCTTCGCCCGCGTCGTCAACGCCGCCTCGCGAACCCCGCAGCGGCAGCAGGAGATCGACGCCGAGCTCGTCACCGCCGAAGACGCCCGCGCGCACGCCGAGAAGGTGCTCGCCGAACCCGAGATCCAGGCCGCGGCCACCGCCGAACCCGGCGATTCCGCCGAGCTGGAGCGCAGGCTCGCCGATGCGCAGACCAGGCTGAACGCGGCGGTCGCCGCGCAGGCCGAGGCGGGGCGGCGGGTGCAGCTGCTCGAGGAACTCGGCGGTCAGCTGTGGACCGAGGTGGACCGGATCGCGCCGCTGCAACGCACCCACGAGGAGCTGGCCGGGCTCGCCGACGTGGTCGCCGGACGCGGCGAGAACAACCGCCGCATGTCGCTGCGCTCCTACGTACTGGCCGCCCGCCTGGAGGAGGTGGCGCTCGCGGGTTCCGTGCGGCTGCGTCGAATGTCCGGCGGCCGTTATGAATTCGTGCACTCGGACAAGGCGGGTCCGCGCGGCAGGCGCGGCGGCCTCGGCCTCGACATCCGTGACGACTACACCGGCGCCGTGCGTCCCGCCAAGACCCTCTCCGGCGGCGAGACCTTCATGGCGTCCCTCTCGCTGGCGCTCGGCCTTGCCGACACCGTCGCCGCCGAATCCGGCGGCCTGGTCCTGGACACCCTATTCATCGACGAGGGCTTCGGCGGCCTGGACGCCGACACCCTCGACGCCGTCATGGGCGTCCTAGACGAACTCCGCGCCGGCGGCCGCGTCGTCGGCCTGGTCAGCCACGTCGACGAAATGCGCCAGCGCATCCCCAGCCGCCTGCACGTCGTACGCGGCCGCACCGGCTCCCGCCTGGAGACCACCGTCGCCTGAGGCGCCCCCGGCTGCGGACCGACCGCCGCGCCGCCTACGAGTATCTGCCCACCGACGACGAACACTGGCAGCGTGCGTTCGCCATTCAGCGCGAGCTGGCCCGCCGTGGCAGGCACCGCGAGGTCGGCATCGCGGACCTGATCACCGCCGTGCTGGCGATGGAGCACCGCCTCGTCCTCGTCCTCTACGACGCCGACTTCGAAACCGTCGCAACGGTGATCGACTCGAGTCACCGCTGGGTCGTGCCGCGCGGCAGCCTGTAGGGCTACTCGTTACCCGCGAACTCTCCGATGACCCGTGCGAGGTCGTACGGGTCGTGCACCGAGTCGTCCACCACCTCGGCCGATTCGGCTGCCCCGTCGTGCGTGGCGGGTGCTAGTCCGGCAAAGACTGCGAGCACCTCATCGCGGGGTACGGCCGTCCTACGGGTGACACAGCGATGCGGGATCATGTCCGCCACCGGGGCGCCATCGACTGTGATGGTGTAGGACTCCCCGGCGCTGACATCCCGCAGCACGCGACCGGCGTTGTCGCGGAGTTCACGCTGCGTGATTTCGGGCAGTTCGGCTGGGGCGGACATGTCTCCATTTTGGTCGACCCGCCGCCTGGCTGGTGCGGAATCGCTACCTCGATCGGCAACTGCTGCGACGGCGACCGCGGCATGTGCGGCGCGGTGAGCGACGCCACCTCTCCGGCCGCATTCGTCTACCCAAACGAACAAGGCGCCGGTCGCCCGAGCGGGCGACCGGCGCGTTCGAACCGCGCGAAATCTCACGCCTCGTGATCGAGCAACCACCTCTTGGCGTCCAGCCCCCAGCGGAACCCGCCGAGAGCCCCGCCGATCCGCAGCACTCGGTGGCACGGCACGAACAGGGCGGCCGCGTTGCGCGCGCACGCGTTGGCCGCGGCGCGGGTCGCCTCCGGCCGTCCGGAGATGGCGGCGAACTCGGTGTAGGTCACCGGATCGCCCGCGGGGACCTTCCGCAGCACGTCCCAGGCGTGCATGAGGAATTCCCCCGACCGCTGGCGCACCGGAACGTCGTCGATGGCGTGCACGTCGCCGCGGTGATAGGCGAGGATGGCGTCGGACACGGCGCCGAGCGAATCCCGTTGCCGCACTACGGCCGGACGCAGTGTCGGGTGGATCAGCAGGCGCAGGTTCTCCGCGTCGGCGGTCCAGCCGGAGGCCAGCACCGCGCCCTCGTCGTCGGCGATCGCCGTGAACGGGCCGATGGGTGTGTCGACGACGGTGAAGTCGGCGGCGCGGGTCGATTCGATGCTCATGGTGTGCTCGCTTTCGATGGTGCGGCAGGGTGGGTCAGTCGGTCTTGCGTGCGGAGCGGGCCGGCCGCTTGGGTGCGGCGGCGCGCCTGCTCAGCGCGGTCTTCCACAGGTGCATGGACAGATAGGAGCGCCAAGGCGCCCAGCGCGCGGTGTCGCTCAGGTCTATGCCGAGCAGATCCGCGCCCTGCCGGACGACCAAGTCGGTGTCGAGCAAGATATCGGGATCGGCCAGCAGGCGCATGGTCACGTAGTCGGCGGTCCACGGCCCGACGCCGTCCAGCGCCAGCAGGTCGCGGCGCAGATCGGCCGCGGTGCGACCGGCGTGCAGTTGCAGATCGCCCGCCGCGAGCGCGGCCGCCGCGCCGACGATCGAGCGGACGCGCCGCCCCGGACCGGTCAGCACTTCGGCGCCCCGCTCGGCGATGACGTCCGGCGTCGGGAACAGCCGCGGCACCGGCCCCTCGACCGGTTCGCCGAGCGCCTCGACCAACCGGGCCGTGTGGGTGGCCGCGGCCGACACCGAGATCTGCTGCCCGATCATGGTGCGCAACAACAGTTCCGGGCCGTCCAGGCAACCGGGCACCCGGATGCCGGGGGTGAATACCACCCGGTCCGCGCCGGTGCGCCACGTGCCTGCGCCGACGGTGGCGGGCGCGCTGCCCGCATCGGGCAGGGTCGCGGTGCGCACCCGGCGCGCGTCGTCGGTGTCGAAGGTGTCCACCGCGGACCCGCGCCACGCCGACCTCGCGCCGTCCTGGAGCGCCGCCCTGTCCGCGCCGAGCACCTCGTCGATGCCGACCGGATCGGCGTCCAGGTCGAGCAGGTGACGCACCCGCGCGACCGTCGGCGCGAGATCGCGCATGTCGTGCAGGGCCAGTTCCGCGCGCACGTGATCGCCGCGGAAGCTCAGCCGAGCCGTCGCGTGCCCGTGCGGCGTGCGCAGGTTCCTGGTGTAGGTGTGGTCCTCCCACAGCTCCATGCCGGGCGCCACGTGCGAGGAGAGGAACCACTCCAGCCACGCGCGGTCGAGCGGCTCCCGGAACGGAAGGCGAAGCGAGAGTGAGCCGTTCGTCGTCGGCGCGGTCTGCGTCTGGTCCTTGCGCGCGCGCTGCGCCTCGGTGCGCATGGTGGTCGGGCTGACCGCGAACACCTCGCGCACCGTGTCGTTGAACTGGCGGATGCTGGCGAAGCCCGCCGCGAACGCGATGTCCGACATCGGCATCGCGGTGGTCTGGATGAGCAGTCGCGCGGTGTGCGCGCGGTGCGCCCTGGCCAGCGCCAGCGGCCCCGCCCCGAGCTCGGTGGTGAGTACCCGGGTGAGCTGGCGCTGGGAGTAGCCGAGGGTGGCGGCCAGCGCGGGTACCCCGCCCCGCTCGATGACGCCGTCGCCGATCAACCGCATGGCCCTGGCGGCCAGATCGGCCCTGGTGTTCCACAGCGGCGAGCCGGGCGCCGCGTCGGGCAGGCAGCGGCGGCATGCCCGGTATCCCGCGTGCTGCGCCGCGGCCGCCGTCGGCAGGAAGCTGACGTTCGCCCGCTTCGGCGTGATCGCCGGACACGAAGGGCGGCAATAGATTCCGGTGGTACGCACCGCCGTGAAGAACTGTCCGTCGAAGCGCGAGTCGCGCGTCGACACCGCCCGATAGCACTGCTCGAAATCCAACGCCGTGATGGTCACGCAATCCACAATGTCAGCTCTCGCCGCACCGTGCTAGCGGAAATCAGACACTATCGCCGAGGGCGTCACAGGCGGCACGAACCGCCCGCGCGCATCACCGGCCCGGCGGCGCAGGCTCGGCCGGACAAGCGGCGACGAGGTCCCCATCAGGCGGTGAACGTCATCGCGAGGGCAAGCAGGTTGCGGCGTATGGCGGTGGGGATCAGCAGCAGCGATTGGTGGGGCTGCGCTCGGCTTCCGCGTGGCGGTCGCGCCAGTACTGGCGCTCGGTGGGGATCGGACGGTCCGGGTGGTTGCGTCGGAGGTGCGCCACGTAGCGCTGGTAGTCCTGGCCGCCCAGGATCGAGTCGAACCACCAGACGACCGCGCGCACCGCGTCGAGCGCACGCCGCGGGAGGGCCGGCCGTGCCGACCTGCCTTCCCGCGGCGCGAGCGATTCCTTCATTACGCGGACGCTTCCGCCTTGGCCGGGCCCTGCGCGTGGGCAGCGCCGGGTGCGCGGACCTTGCCCGTCGCGATCAGCTCGTCCCACTCCTTCTGCACAGTCTTCTCCGTCGCGGTGGCGAGGAACCCGCTCGGCGCGAAGATCTTCGACGGCTCTTCCGGCGACTCGGTCGTCTCACCGCCGCCGGAGCGCCACGCGCGCACGCACACCAGCGCTCCGACCACCGCGACGATCAGCACCAGCACCGCGAACACGATCGAGAGTGTGCCCTGGATGAAGGTGTTGCGGATGACGGTATCCACGTCCTCGGGCGTCTTCGCCGTGAGGCAGAGCTTTCCGGCCTCCTGCGCCTGCTGGCAGAGGCTGTGCTGTTTCCAGTAACCCAGCTTCGGGTCGTCGGAGAAGATCTTCTGCCAGGACGCGGTCATGGTCACCAGCAGGTCCCAGACCAGCGGGATACCGGGAATCCAAGCCCATTTCGCCAGGCCCTTCTTCACGATGATGGTCATCACGACGGTCAGCGCGACGGCTGCGAGCAGCTGGTTGGCGATGCCGAACAGCGGGTAGAGCGCGTTGATGCCGCCGAGCGGATCGGTGACGCCCATCAGCAGGATGGAACCCCACGCGGCGACCACCACGAACGAGCACAACCACGCACCGACCCGCCAGGACGGATCCTTGAACTTGCGCAGCGGGCCGCCGAAGTTGCCGAGCGCGTCGGAGGTCATGAACCGCGCGACGCGGGTGCCAGCATCGATCGTGGTCAGGATGAACAGCGCCTCGAACATGATCGCGAAGTGGTACCAGAACGACTTCATGCTCTCGCCGCCGAGGAACTGGTGGAACACCTCGGAGATGCCGATCGCCAGCGTAGGCGCGCCGCCGGTGCGCGAGATGATGGTCTTCTCGCCGACGTCCGCCGCCGCGCCCGCGAAGGTCTCCGGAGTGGCGGGCGGACCGGCCAGGCCGAGCGAATTCGTGTACGCGGCGGCCTTCTCCGGGGTGCCGCCGGTCAGGCCGAGCGGCGCGTTCATGCCGAAGTACAGGTGCTGGTCGATGATCGATGCGGTGATGATGGCCATTACCGCGACGAACGATTCCATCAGCATGCCGCCGTAGCCGATCATCCGCGCGTGCGATTCCTTCTCCAGCAGCTTGGGCGTGGTGCCGGAGGAGACGAGCGCGTGGAAACCGGAGAGCGCGCCGCAGGCGATGGTGATGAACAGGAACGGGAACAGGCTGCCCGCGAAGGCCGGACCGGTGCCGGTGGAGGCGAAGTCGGAGATCGCGGGAGCCTTCAGCACCGGCATGGTGATCAGGATGCCGACCGCGAGCAGGCCGATGGTGCCGATCTTCATGAAGGTGGACAGGTAGTCGCGCGGGGCGAGCAGCAGCCAGACCGGCAGCACCGAGGCCAGGAAGCCGTAGGCGATCAGCAGCCAGGCGATGGTGGTCCGCGACAGCGTGAACCAGTCGGCGCCCCACTCGGTTTCGGACACCCAGCCGCCGGAGACGATGGCGAGCAGCAGCAGCGTGATGCCGATCGCGGACACCTCGCCGACCTTGCCCGGGCGCAGGAACCGCAGGTAGATGCCCATGAACAGGGCGATGGGGATGGTCATCGCGATGGAGAACACGCCCCACGGGCTCTCGCCGAGCGCGTTCACCACGACCAGCGCGAGCACCGCGAGCAGGATCATCATGATCACGAGAATCGCCGCGATGGCCGCGATTCCGCCGACCACGCCGAGCTCGTCACGCGCCATCTGGCCGAGGCTGCGCCCGCGCCGCTTGGTGGACGCCCACAGCACCAGGTAGTCCTGTACCGCTCCGGCCAGGCAGACGCCGACCACGATCCAGATGGTGCCGGGCAGATAACCCATTTGCGCGGCGAGCACCGGACCGACGAGCGGACCCGCGCCCGCGATGGCGGCGAAGTGGTGCCCGTAGAGCACCCGCCGGTCCATCGGCATGAAATCCTTACCGTTCTCCAGGATTTCGGCGGGCGTCGCGATGTCGTCGCGCGGCTTGGTGATCTTCCACTCGATGAATCGCGCGTAGAAGCGGTAGGCGATGACGTAGGTACACACCGCCGCGATGACGATCCACACCGCATTGACGTTCTCGCCGCGCGCGATGGCGAGGATGGTCCAGGCGACCGCGCCGAGTATCGCGATTCCAGCGAAGACAGCCTTCTTGGCCGGGGTGATCGGGGACCTGTCCACCACGCCGACGGGCGGCAGGTCGGGGTCGGTCCGCAGATATTCGATTGTCGCCATCTGCCTACTCTCCTGTGAAACGCGCAGGATCTCGACGTGCGGGATCATGCTGAAACACGAGACAACGTAGCGGATGCCCGATCGCCGCTGCGCGGATTCCGGCCATCGATGGACGACCGTTAAATATTGTTCGTGTGTCTGTCGTCTCGGCTGTCATAGCCGGACGTATGCTGCGATGCGTTTCGTCACACTCCATGTCCGCCCCGAGGAGGGCTGTTCTGGATTCGATCCCGCGTTCGCCCGCGCCATACCCGGCCGCGCGTCTCCTCGGGCGGCCGAAGGTCGAGGACGCGCCGCGCGGAATTCGCAGGCGCACCCTGCTCGGCTCGGCGCTCGCCGCCCCGTTGCTGGCGAACGCGTGCGGCTCGGGCGACGACGCGCTGACGTTCTTCTTCCAAGCCCGTCCCGAAGAGGCGCGGGTTCGGTTGCAGATCATCGACGAGTTCCGGAAACGGCATCCCGACATTCCGGTGCGCACCGTCATGTCGGGCCCTGACCCGTTGCAGCAGATGCTCACTTACTGCGCGGGCGGCAAATGCCCCGACGTGCTGATGGCCTGGGAACTGCTCTACGCGGGGCTGGCCGAGCGCGGTGTGCTGCTCGATCTGCGCACGTTGCTCGATCGGGAACCGGAGTACGCCGCGGAGCTGCGGCGCGACAGTTTCCCCACGCTGTACGACACTTTCAGCTACGGCGGCGGCCAGTACGCGCTGCCGGAGCAGTGGTCCGGCGTCTTCCTCTATTACAACCGCGCGCTGTTCGCCGACGCTGGGTTGAAGCCCCCCACCCGATGGCGCGACGCCTGGAGTTATGACGAGTTCCTCGACGCCGCCCGCGCTCTCACCCATCGCGACGGCGACGGCCGCACCAGGCAGTGGGGTTTTGCCGACGCCTGGGTGCCCTACTTCTCGGCCGCCTGCTTCGGGATGAACAACGGCGCCGAATGGTTCACGCCCTCGGTGCATCCGACCCGCACCAATCTCGGGGATCCTCGCTTCGCGGAGGGCTTCCAGTTCTACGCCGATCTCGCGGTGCGGCATCGGGTGGCGCCGAGAATCGCGGATCAGCAGTCGGTTTCGGCGCCGGATCTGTTCCGGCGTGGTCGCGCGGCCATGGCGCTCGGCGGACACTGGCTCTACTCCGAATTCGCGGGCAACGACGGCGTTCCCATCGATCTGACCGTGCTTCCCGTCGGACCGCACGGCGGGCCGGGAGCGATCACCGACGTCGGCTGCACCGGCCTCTCCATCGCCGCCGACAGCCCGCGCATCGAACAGGCCTGGGAGTTTGTGAAATTCGCGACCGGGCCGATAGGGCAGGCGATCATCGCTGGCTCCGGTTTGTTCGTGCCGGTGCTGAAATCCGCCATGGCCGCGCCCGGATTCGCGGCGGCGCATCGCGAGATCCGGAACCTGGCGGTGATGACCGAAGGCCCGGACAGTTCGCGTCCGCTGCCGGTGACGCCGATGTGGGGCAAGGTGTCGGCACTGCTCGAGCGGGGCGGGAACCGGGTGCTGCGCGGTGCGGCGACCGCGCAGTCACTGAGCGCGCGGCTCGCGGGCGACGTCGACGCGTTGCTGGCGGCGCGATGAGTGCCTCCGTCGACGACGCGGTGCTGGACGAGGCGGGTACGAGGACCCCGCCGCGCAAGTCAGTGCACCGAGTGCGTCGCGGCCGGCTCGCGCGCAGGCGCGAGCGGGCCGGATGGTTGTTCGTCGCACCGAATCTGGCCGCGGTGCTGGTCTTCTTGTTGTTCCCGCTGGGCTTCTCGCTGTATCTGAGCTTCCACGCCTGGGACCTGTTCAGCCCGCCGCGGTTCGTCGGGACGGCCAACTACCGGCGGCTGTTCGGCTCCGATCCGCTGTTCCTGATAGCGATGCGCAATACGGCGGTGTTCACCGTGCTGACATTGCTGCCGACCGTGGCGATCGGCTTGGTCGTCGCGGCCGTGCTGAACCGAAAGCTGGCCGGTGTCGGCCTGTTCCGCACCCTCGCGTTCCTGCCGCTGGTGGCTTCGACGGTGGCGATGGCGGTGGTGTGGCGTTTCATGTTCACCACCGACGACGGGTTGCTGAACCTCGTGCTCGGCTGGTTCGGCGTCGGCCCGGTGCCGTGGCTGACCGACCCGGACTGGGCGCTGGTCTCGCTCAGCATCGTGACCGTATGGAAGAGTGTGCCTTTCGCCACCGTCATCTTGCTCGCGGCGATGCAAGGGGTGCCGGAAACGCTGTACGAGGCGGCGAAGATCGACGGCGCGGGCGCCGTGCGGCGCTTCCGTTCGGTGACGCTGCCGCTGATTCGCGGGCCGCTCTCGTTCGTCTTCGTGATCACCGTCATCAATTCGGTGCAGGCCTTCGACCAGGCGTACGCGCTCACCGGCGGCAACGGCGGACCCGAGACCGGCACCTATCTGCTCGGGATCATGTTGTTCCAGCACGCGTTCGGTTTCTACGAGGTGGGTTACGCCTCCGCGTTGGCCTGGGTGATCTTCGCGATTCTGTTGGCGCTCACGATCCTTCAGCTGCGATTGGCCCGGCGCGCGGAGACCGAGTTGTGAACGGCTACGAGGTCGTTCGGCGGGAGGGCGGTGTGATGACGCGTGCGGTCGATGTGCCCGAAGGGAAGCACCGAAAGCGCGGTCGCGTGGAGCATGCCGCCGTACGGAGGCTGGTGCGCGGGATCGGCATCTACGCCGCGCTGGCCGGCGTCGCGTGGTGTGCGCTGGCGCCGATCCTGTGGGCGCTGTCGGGTTCGCTGAAGCGCGACGGCGAGATCACCGAACCCACTCTGCTGCCCGCGGATCCGCAGTGGTCCAACTTCGGCCGGGTGTTCGAGCTGTTGCCGATGGGTCGCATGCTGCTCAACACCACCGTCTACGCGGCATGTGTGACCGCGGGACAGGTGTTCTTCTGCTCGTTGGCGGGATACGCCTTCGCGCGCTTGCGTTTTCGCGGCCGGGATGCGTTGTTCCTGGCTTATCTGGCGACGCTGATGGTGCCGCTCACGGTGACGGTGATCCCGCAGTTCCTGCTCATGCGGGCCTTCGGCTGGGTGGACACCGCCTGGTCGATGATCGTGCCCGGTTTGTTCGGCAGCGCCTTCGGCACCTATCTGATGCGTCAGTTCTTCCGCACGCTGCCAACGGAATTGGAGGAGGCCGCCATTCTCGACGGCTGTTCCACCTGGCAGGTGTACTGGCGCGTGCTGCTCCCGCACACCCGCCCGGCGCTCATGGTGCTCGCGGTGCTCACCTGGATCACCGTGTGGAACGACTTCCTCTGGCCGCTGGTCATGATCCAGCGCAACGAGCTGGCGACGGTCACCCTCGGGCTGGTCCGCTTGCAGGGGCAGTACTACTCGCAGTGGCCGCTGCTGATGGCGGCCGCCGTCGTCATCCTGCTGCCCCTGCTCGCCGTCTACGCGATCGGTCAGCGCGCCTTCCTCCGCGGCATCGCGATGTCCGGCTTCGGCGGACGGTAGCGTTATTCGCCCCAGTAGGTCCCGAAGCTCCAGAGGTTGCCCTCGGGATCGCGGACAGTGAAGCCGCGCGAGCCGTAGTCCTCGTCGCGCAGGCCGCGGACCACCTCGGCGCCCGCCGCGGTCGCGCGCTCGAAGAGGTCGTCGGGCTTGTCGCAGACGACGTAGATCGAGTCGTTGCCTGGCTTGCGCCGACCGAATGGGGTGTCGTCTTTGCCCGCGGAGCCGAACATGACGCCGCCGCCGAGCGGCCAGCGCAGCTCGCCGTGCTCGATGATCGACGGATCGTCCTCGCGGGCGTAACTGGCCGTGACCTGGAAGCCGAAGGCGTTCACCAGGAAGTCGGTCATCGCCCTGGCGTCGAGGAAGGCGAGGCTGGGCCAGATCGCGGTGCGGGTGGTGGTGTCTGCTGTTGTGGGATTCGTCATGGTTCCAGCCTCATCCGGCGACCCCCGGCTCGTCTTGGACGGATGGAATCTCCTCGGCCAGCCAGGTGGTCGGGCTGCACCCCGCGAGGTCGAGGAAATCGCGATTCAAATGGGCCTGGTCGTAATACCCGCAGGTCGCGGCGATCTGGGCGATGGAGACGAACGAGGGCGTGTGTTCGAGCATCCGCCTGGCACGCTCGAAACGGGTGATACGGGCGGCGAGCTTCGGGCTCAGACCGAACTCCGCACCGAACTTGCGCGCCAGATGCTGGCGCGACCAGCCGATGCGATCGGCCAGTGGGCCGATGCTCGCGGTGCCGCCGCTGTCGACCACGGCACGCCAAGCCCAGGTGAGTTCCGGGGTGACGAGCCGGTCGGAACAGGCCATGCGGGTGAGGATTTCGTCGCAGACGGCGAATCGCCGCGCCCACGGCGCCGCGCCCTGAAGACGCTCCCACAGCTCGTCACCGGTCGGTCCCGCGAGTTCGGAGCATTCGAGCGAGGTATTCCAAATCTCCGCTGCGGGCAGCCCGAACAGCGTCCGGCAGCCCATCGGTGTGAGCGCGATCGCCACGCCCTCTTGAGTCCCGTTGTGCGCGATGGCGGCCGAACTCGCCTGCAATCCGCTGAGGACGCAGCGATAGGCGCGCGGGTGCTGGGCCGGATCGGTCTGCGTCACCACGTCGATCGTCGGGCCGATCGCGACGATGAACGTCAGATGGCGCGACGGCAGGCCGCGGTGCAGGCCGGGCGCGTATCCCGTCATCCGGTAGCCGAGGTAGTGATCGATGAATGCCGCCAGCGCGGGCGCCGGTCGCGCCGTCACCACCTCCGTGGTCGGCTCCATACGGGTCACGGTACGCCCGCGCGGGTCGTGCGCGCGAACGTGGCGCACGCCGCGGTTCCGGGTCCGGTGAGATCGCGCACACGGGTGCTTCCGAGTATGTGAGTTCGGGTTGCTGTCCGGTTACCGTTACGCCTTCAGATAAGGAGTGGAGGTGTCATGCGTCGAATCCGTTACGAGCGCAGTGGTGGTCCCGAGGTGCTCGAGCTGGAATCGGCCGAGACACCGACGCCAGGGCCCGGCGAACTGCTGGTGAAGGTGCACGCGATCGGCGTCACCCTGCCGGTGGTGCGGAAGGTGCGCGAACAGCGCGAGCCCATCCCGCTCGGCGGGGAGATCGCGGGCGAAGTGATCGCCGTGGGGGAGGGCGTCACCGACTTCGCGCCCGGCTACCGCGTCACCGGGCTGTGCTTCGGCCACGGCTACGCCGAATACGCCATGCTGCGTCAGGACATGGCGTCGCCCATTCCCGACGGCGCCTCCGCCGTCGACGCGGTCGCGCTGGTGCGTGGCGGCCTCGTCGCGCTCGGTGCGCTCGATGCCGCGAAGCCGGTGTCCGGCGAGTCCGCGCTGATCACCGCCGCGGCGAGCGGGGTGGGTCACCTTGCCGTGCAGCTCGCGCGGGTGCGCGGAGCCGAGCGCGTGGTCGCCGCCGTCTCCGACCCGGCCAAGGGCGAATTCCTTCGGGAACTCGGCGTCGACGACGTGGCCGTCTACGGCCAGTCGTGGGGCGAGCCCGTCGACTACGTCCTCGACGCCGTCGGCGGCGAGCTGCTCGGCCCCGCTCTCGCCGCCCTCGTACCCGGTGGACGTCTCGTCGCCTACAGCTCCGGCGGCGGCACCATCCAGGCCTACGACTTGCTGGTTGGCGCCAAGTCGGTGATCGGCTTCCAGATGGCGCGGATCGCGCGGGAGACGCCCGAGGTGTACGAGCATTGGCGGCAGGAGCTGTGGCAGTACTTCGCGTCCGGGCAGGTGCGGCCCGTCGTGCACGGGGAGTTCGCGCTGGAGGACGCGGCGGCGGCGCATGCGCTGATCGAAAGCCGTGGCAACCTCGGCAAAGTCGTGCTGATTCCCTGATCGATTCGCCGATCACCTGTCGGCCGCGCCCCGCGCTGGCTCGCGGTGCGCTGAACTTCTATCAGCAGTCGCTGCCGCTGCTCGGTGGTCTGCTCGCGCAGCCGCAGCGGATGGCGGCGCATCGGGACGCGATGAGCAAGCACGGCGCGGGTCCGGGGAAGGCGATCGAAGGCATCGCGGCGTACCTGCGTGCTGAGCAAGGGTTGGGTCGGGTCGGCGAGACCGTCGAAGTGGAGACGGTAGCGGCATTACTCGACGGCACCTGCTTCCATCAGGCGTTTCTGCGGTACTACGAGGGCGGACCGGAGGCGGCCGCCGCGTCGGACGAGCTGGCCCGGAGCGTCGCGCGAACGCTGGCTCGAGGTTTGTAGGAGATGGCGGTCGTCGGCTCACGCGTGGTTGCGTGGGCGGGTGACGGCAGCGCATCTGCTGGCGCCGAACAGCTATGTGATCACCATCAACTCGTCCAATCACCAGCAAACTGGACGCCGACCACGACCCTGTGCGGGTGTACGGCAGCGCATGCGCGCTTGTGGTGGCGGGGGAACGGGTGCACCGCTGGGGTGGTGGGGTGCTCGCGCTATCGACGGCCGTGTAGGCGATCCGCCGCGCGGCGGGCGCGTGCGGTGCGAACGGCCAGCGGCCCGCGCATGAGGGGTGGCGGCGGCGCTGGCGGGAGGGATGATGGCGCTGGCCTAGCAGTTCGAGACGACGCGTAGACTCTCTACCTCGTGAGTCTCACCCTCGGAATCGTCGGCCTGCCCAACGTCGGAAAGTCGACGCTGTTCAACGCGCTGACCAAGAACGACGTGCTGGCCGCGAACTACCCGTTCGCGACCATCGAGCCGAACGTCGGCGTGGTCCCGCTGCCCGATCCGCGGCTGGGCAAGCTCGCCGAGATCTTCGGTTCCGAGCGCCAGGTGCCCGCGACCGTGTCCTTCGTCGACATCGCGGGCATCGTGAAGGGTGCCTCCGAGGGCGCGGGCCTCGGCAACAAGTTCCTCGCCAACATCCGCGAGGCCGACGCCATCTGCCAGGTGGTGCGCGTCTTCGCCGACGACGACGTGGTGCACGTCGACGGCCGGGTCGACCCCTCCGCCGACATCGAGGTCATCGAGACCGAGCTCATCCTCGCCGACCTGCAGACCCTGGAGAAGGCGGTCGTGCGGCTGGAGAAGGAAGCCAAGGTCAAGAAGGACCGCAAGCCGGTCGCCGACGCGGCCAAGGCGGCCCAGGAGATCCTCAACAGCGGCAAGACCCTCTTCGCCGCCCAGGATCAGGTGGACACCGAACTGCTGAAAGAACTTTCGCTGCTCACCACCAAACCCTTCCTCTACGTCTTCAACGCCGACGAGTCCGTCCTCACCGACGAGGCCAAGGTCGCCGAGTTGAAGGCCTCCGTCGCGCCCGCCGACGCCGTCTTCCTCGATGCCAAGGTAGAAGCCGAACTCCTCGAGCTCGACACCGAATCCGCCATGGAACTGCTCGAATCCATCGGCCAGACCGAACCCGGCCTGCACGCCCTCGCCCGCGCCGGCTTCCACACCCTCGGCCTGCAGACCTACCTCACCGCAGGCCCCAAGGAATCCCGCGCCTGGACCATCCACCAGGGCGACACCGCCCCCAAGGCAGCGGGTGTCATCCACACCGACTTCGAACGCGGCTTCATCAAGGCCGAGATCGTCGCCTTCGACGATCTGGTCGAGGCGGGTTCCATGGCCGCCGCCAAGGCTGCGGGCAAGGTGCGCATGGAAGGCAAGGACTACGTCATGACCGACGGCGACGTCGTCGAGTTCCGTAGCGGACTAGCGTCTGGAGGGAAGAAGTAAGGGCTGACCGCGCACAGAGCAGAGGGGGGTGCGGATACGGCGGTCCAACTACCGAGGCACGCGCATAGTGATCGTTGTATGCCTCCAGTGAGTCAACAGCTTGACGGTGCGGTCTCACTGTGTTGGTCAGATATCTCAAGGTAAATGCGTCTATTGGATTTAATCCCGGAAACGCTACGTCAAGTCTTGTAATATTGCTCGCGATGTGATTGTTCTGTAAAGAGGGGAACGGATGCTGGCGCGGCTGCAGCTTACAAATTTTAAGGGGTTTGAGAAATTCTCGCTGAGGTTCGGTGGCGACATCTCTATACTCGTTGGGCCGAATAATGCCGGGAAGACGACAGCCATCGGCGCTTTGCGATTGTGTGCGCAACTGCTCTCTCATGCCAAACTGCGCAAGCCTGAAATGGTGGCGAAGGATGAGACCCGCAGCCGGAGCGTAAACGCTTATCGAATATCCTCAGCGGACAGCGAGTTTTCTGCGGAGAATGTGCCGTACGAATTTCGAACTCTCGAATCTCGACTTGAGCTGCATTTCAAGAACAAAGCTGCTCTGTATGTGGTCTGGCCGGAGGCTGAGGACATTGTTCCATATTTCTACCTGGAGCACATCGCTGGAGCGCAGCCGCCTAATATCGCCGTTGCCCGCAAGTGCTATTCATCGATTGGCGTAATTCAGACCCTTGCTCCGATTGAGTCGAGAGAAGCTGTCCTATCCGCGAAGCATGTAACCAAAAATTTGGGGACGCGCCTTGCTAGTCGTCACTTCAGGAATCAGCTACATCAGCTTCGCTCTACGGATCCGTCTGGCTTCGACGACTTCAAAGCCTTTCTTCTGACGAATAGTCCGGAGATAACAGCTATAGAACTTTGCGAAGCCAGAGTTCCGAGAAATGAGATCGACTTGTTTTTCAACGAGTCGAATTCTAAAGTTGAGAAAGAGTTGTACTGGGCTGGTGACGGGCTACAGATATGGTTCCAGCTATTGTTTCACATCTGGCGCCTTCGGGAAGTCGAAACCCTAATTCTGGATGAGCCGGACGTATACTTACATCCCGATTTGCAGCGCAGGCTGGTTAGTATCTCTGAGTCTCGCAAGTCGCAGGTTATTATGGCGACTCATGCTCCCGAAGTCCTCGCTGAAACTAATCCAGATTCGGTGGTTGTTATCGACAGGACGAAGCGGTCTTCTAAAAAACTCACCAAGGGTGTCGAGATGACGGAACTGTCGCAGTCCTTAGGGTCCGGATTCAATCTGCGGCTTGTAAAAGCTCTCCGCTCGAAAGTTGCTCTGTTTGTTGAAGGCAACGACATGAAGATACTTTCAAATATTGCGCGAAAGGTCGGGGCGCACAGATTTTATCGAGAACAAGGACTGAGCGTAGTTCCGATGGGCGGGTCATCTCGTCGAGGAATGGCCGCTGCTTTCGGCTGGCTGAACAGCTCTTTTCTCGACTCTTCTGTGGACGTGTGGGTAATTCTGGACCGCGATTATCTTAGTGATGACGAGGTATCATCGATAGTCGATGAGTTCAAGGCTGAAGATGTATCTGCCCATATCTGGTCCCGAAATGAGCTGGAGAGCTTCCTGGTTCACCCGGAGCTCATATCCCGCATGACCGGGTTGGATGTAGACAAAGTCAACGAAATTCTCGATAAGGCTTCGGAAGAGCTTAAAGAGGCGAGCTTCGCTGAAATACAGGCCCGAGAGTTGAAGATAAGAAGTAAGAAGGGCGATAGCCCTAAGACTATCTACATGGAAACGAGAGACCAATTCGATCGCGACTGGCAGCGAGACGTGGAATGGCGACGGTCGACTGTTCCGGGTAAGGATTTGATCTCCGCTGTAAGCCGTCTGTCCAGTGCGAGTGGTGGAAAATCAATAAGTGCTCGCGGTCTCTCTGCAAACATCCGATCCGATGAAGTCCCCAAAGAAATGACGGAAATCATCTTGAGTATCGAACGCCGCCTCGATTAGAGCAAGGGCGGTTTCGGATCTCGACACCGTCGAGTTCCGAAGCGGGTTAGCGCCAGCGAAGAAGTAGAGCAGGTCTGAATCACCGTTGGTAACGCGACTCTGCTGAGCCCCGTCTGGAGATCTGGGTGGGGCTTAGTCGTTCGCGCGCCAGAACTGTAGTGGCGGTGACGCCGCAGGATAGGTAGATCCAGCTTTGCGGCACCTCCAGTTCTAGCCGCTGCGCAACCGCAGGTGCCCGTACAAGGATCACCTTGATCGCTCACCGGTAGCGTCCCTAGATTGCCTCTGCGCTTTCCCGTAACTTTGCCACTAGCCGCTTTCCGTCGTCCGTGAGCGCATAACCTCGAGTGATATGGAATCCTCGCCCGCCCTCCGTTTCGCCATGGAGCGCCTCTTTTACCTCGGATCCAGAAAGGCCCACAATTAGTCCGTCCTTTATGAGGTAGGAGAACAGTACAGGTGTTTCGGGGAGTAGCACGTATCGGTCGTCTGCATTTTCTACGAAGTGCTCTAGGATGCGGCGTTCTAATTCGTTGTAGCGCTGATTGACTACGGAGAGATTCTGTTTTATGATCCGCAGCGCTTTCCGGTCAATCTTGCGAGGTCCGGTGCCCTTTCTGCGGTGACAGTTTGTGCAAAGAACGATCATATTTGAGAACTCGTGCTTCCTGACGACGGCGTAGTCTTCTATGTGCTCGATATCAAGCGGTTCGACAGTTCGACAGGTGGGAACTGCACACCTATAGCCAGCCTCGATCATCAGATCGCGGACGAGATCGGCGGGTATGGAGTCTCGAGTTGTCATACACACTCCAGATAAATTGGCTAGTGGGTTCCGTAAGATGGTAGGTCCTTGATTCGGACGTCGTCGCGCACAAACTCCAAAGCGATCGGCGCACCTTCAAAGTTGTGGTCCATGTCAGCAGCCGGGAGCTGCGCAACTAGGGTGTCTAACCCTGGTCGGCGAGACCACTGCTCGATAACGTTGTCCTCATGACCGATGACGCACTACCGCAGTGGGCCGAACAGCTGGCGCGGTCATACCTGGCGACGCTTCCCCGGCGACTCGCTCATGTTGTGGGAGTTGCCCGTCACGCTGCCCAAGCCGCTGCGGTCGTCGATGACCCGAACCTTCTGCTCGCCGCTGCGTGGCTGCACGACATCGGCTACGCGGAAGACCTGTGCGTAAACGACTTCCATCCAGTTGATGGTGCCCTATATCTCCGGCAGGTTGGTGCTGGCGAGCGTCTGTGCGGGCTCGTGGCCAATCACTCCGCCGCCCAAGTCGAAGCCCGCCGGCGTGCAATCGAGATCGAGTGGGCCGACGAGCGCACGCCCTTGCGGGATGCGCTCTGGTGGGCAGACATGACGACTACCCCTACCGGGGGCACAACCAGCGTTGAGGAAAGGGTCGCTGAGGTCCAAGCCAGGTACGGAACAGGCCATGTTGTCGCGGACGCGGTCGCGGAGGCTGCGCCGTACTTGGTCGAGGCCGCAGCGAGGACCGAGCAACGCATTGCGGAGGCGGCCGCTCAAGTGAAGTAGGGGTCACCCGACGCTTCGAGTCCCTTGCTGATGCGGAGCCGGATCGACGGGTGGACATCGAGCTCGTCGAGTTCGGCGGGCTCGACCCACCGAACCTCCTTGGACTCCGAGCTGGTTCGTGGCGTACCTCCGATGGGATTCGCCCGGAAGCAAAGTGAGAACTCTTGGCGGACTTCCCCGTCGTCGTAGGCGATCACATGATCGGGATTTGAGAACACGCCGATCAGTTCGGTTGCGTCGACTTCGATTCCGGTCTCTTCCATGACCTCGCGAGTAACGGCCTGGGCGACAGTCTCGCCAGCTTCCAGGCCGCCACCAGGGATGGAGTACTTGTCGTTGTCTGTGCGCCGAATCATGAGGATGCGGCCGTGCTCGTCCTGCACCAAGGCGCTCACGGCGACCTTAATGCTGTTCGGGGCTGGCGCCGCGGGATCGTGAAAGTAGTCGGTCCGGCTCATGCTCGACCTCCGAAGTCCGCTGGGGTGCTCTCGGTCCATACCTGCTCGAAGCTAGTCATGTACGTCTCGAAGAGATCGCCCGCGGGCAGTTGTCGCAGATGGAGGGCTGGCGCGTACGCGCCCGGCTGGCCGTAGACGTGCATGTTGACGATCATCTCGTCGTCAAACCTGAAGATCGAGTTATACAGCGTCGTTCCGTGGAATCGGATGTCTACGCCGTCGATGTCAAGGAGCGGTCGGATCAGCGCGAGTGCGTTCTGGATTCGGGCGGGCACGGTCGCGGATGCAAGACGTTCCTCGGCGCTGCGCTTCGTCGCCTCGGGTGCGTCAGGGTCGCCGAACAGCATTCGCACCTTCATTCCGTCGCGTGCCTTCTGCCGAATCGTTCGAGCGAATGCTGGCTCCTCGGCGAGGAACAAGCCCGCCAGGACGAGGACGTCGACATTATCGGTGGCGTTGGACACGAGCCGGGACCACAGATCGAGTGGGATCGAGTTGCGATGCGGATAGACCTTGATCACCTCCGCTTCAGCGATTTCTGCTCGACGTTCCGGCGCAACGGCATCTGGCCATAGGTAGTTCTCGGTCTCGTGAACGAGCGCCGCAACGGTGTGACGATGCCGCGGGTATGGCGTGCGGCCCTTCGTTATCCACCGCTCGACCGTCTTCTCCTCGACTTTGGCGGCCGCCGCGACGGCGGGGATGTCCAGGCCGTTTCGAAGCAGTGCGTCACGTAAGCGATCGTTCGGCATCGCAACCCCTTTGGGACGAGTAGGGACTTCTTTACTGTACTCGAGACGTCCTGAGTCGTCCAGCTATGCGGTGCTAGCGTCGCTGATTTTCCCGAAAAGTAGTGAATTGCAACGGTTTTCCTACTTGAGAGGGAGTGAATAACTTGGCGCAGAAGACATTCGGCGACGCGAGCGGCACCGACGCGCGCAGGCTTATCAGCCTCAAGACCGCCGCCGCGCTCGTCGACGTGGACGCGAAGACGATCCGAAACTGGATCGCCGCTGGCCACTTGCGGGGCTTCCGCATCAACGGGCACCTGCTGAGGGTCAACCACGCTGAGCTGCTGGCGTTGGTGCAGCCCGTCAACATCGAGGTTCCGGAGGACGTCGCATGAGCGCCCAAGGTCGGCGCCTCCATGCGGCCGAAGGAAGGCGTCGGGACGAGTCCGACCGGCTCGCCGAATACATCGAGGAAATCATCGCCCAGGCGCCGCCAATGTCGGATGACGCCCGAGCCAAGCTGTCTGCGTTGCTCGGCAACCCGCAGCGTCGGAGGGCGGCGTGATGCGGGCTCGTACGTTCTATGTGGCCATCGCGGGGATCGCCGTCGGCTATTTCGTCCTGACGGCACCGGAGTTGGTCGGGTTCACGGTGATGCTGCTGGCCGTCGTCGCGCTGTGGCGCGTGGCGGGACGGTCCCGTTTGGGGGTGCGGCGATGAGCGCATCGGAGCTGCCCCATGATCCGGTCGAGTTGTCGGACGAGTTGGACGACATCATCCGTGCCCAGGAGATGTTGCGGCAGCGGACGATCGCGTTGCAGGCCCGCTACCAGGCGTTGCAGTCGTTGGCCGACGAGGGCCGCTACGACAAGCCCGGGAAGTACGAGTACTCGTCGCCGGAGGAGTTCGGCAGCGTCAACGTCAACTCGACAGCGACCCGCCTCGGGTACGTGCACGAGACCTACATGGACGCTCCTTTGTCCTTCCTGCGCGCGGCGCGGGAGTCGGCGGTAAAGGTCCGCGAGTACCCGCGCCCGGAGCGTGAGCAGGACGAGCTGTCGGCGACCGACCAGGCGGTTGAGGATTCGGGCCCGGCCTGGAACGCATCCACCAGCGCTCTCGCAGGCTATGCGAGCACGGACAACGCCCTGGCCGACGCGGTCGCGCGGAACGCCGACCGGGAGGGGCGGTCGCTGTGATCGGCCCGGTCGTGAAGACGGACGTTATGGCTGCTCGCGCGGGTAGCCAGCTGTTCGGATTGCTGCCGCCGCAGGCGCGGCTGGCGCTGCTGATCCTGGGATTGCTGGCCGCGATGGCCGGTTGCACGGCGGCGTGGCTCGATTACCAGGACTATCGGCCGTCGCCGAACATCTGCCGCGCCCATGAGGTCCACCGGACCGATTGCGTGCAGGTGGAACGGGCGGTGCCGACTCCGGCGGGGTGGTCGCGGTGAGCGAAGGCATTCCGACTTACGCATGGCGCATGGCGCCCGCGCATCTGCGGACCCGTCGCCAGCTCGCGGCCGAGGGTCTGCGTCCGAACGGCCAGGACATCGCGGGCCGGATTCCGTTCCACCGTCGCGGCCGAGAGCAGGTCGCGCACTTGTTCGACGTGGGCAAGGCCGCGCCGAAGCGGCCCGCGACTGCGGCTCAGTTGGCGGCGCTGGCGAAGGCGACGCGTGAGCACCAGTTGCGTGCCGCGGAGCGGCACGGCGTCGACCGCGCCGAGTTCGACGAGGCGCCAGGGGATCCGGGCCCGGGTTGGACCACATCCACCAGCGCCCTGGCGGGCTGCACGGGCAACGCCCTGGCCGACGCGCTCGCACGGAACACCGAAAGAGAAGGAATGGAGCGATGAGCATTCGGCTTTCACCGCGGGACATGTCCGGTCTCACGATGCTCGCCGAGATGTACGGCGCACCGATGGACGTGGTCGCAGAGATGTTGGGTGTGAGCAGTTCGCGGACCTATCGCATCGTGTCGCGGTGGGCCGTGGCCGGAATGATCAGTGATCGGCGACCGCGGCCGGTACTCGGCCCGGCGTGGATCTTCCCTACGAAGTCGTCGGCGGAGGCCCTGCTCGGCCGACCGGTGCGCTATTGGGTGCCAACGCCGAAGATGGCGGCTCACACCAAGGCGGTCTTTCAACTCCGGTTGGCCCTGACCGGCATGGATCTCGACCGTTGGACGTCGGAGCGGCTGCTGCGCGGCGAGGTCGGCCTGGTGAAGGCCGGGCAGACGCGCCCGCACATCCACGACGGCCGCTACGTCACCGCTGCTGGTGATTTGTGGGCGGTCGAGGTCGAGCTGACTGCGAAAAGTGCTGCGGCAGCGCGTACCTCGGTGGCGCAAGCGCTGGATGTCGCTCGGCGCGCGGACTGCGCGGGTCTGACCTACTACTGCCGCGGTGAAGCGGTGAAGAACGCGATCCGGACTGCTGCGGCGGGTTTGGATCTGTCGGCCGGGCCGAAGTTGACCCTCACCGATCTGGACCAGCTGCTGGTCAAGAAGGCCGAGACGTCTTCCTCGCTCGCTCCGCGACCCGGGCTCCGGGTGATCGCGGGCGGAGCCGCTGATCACGAAATCCCCCAGGTCACAGACCGCAACGATGGAAAGGCGGTCTGATCATGACCGAGTGCACTCCGATCCTCACTCCCACCGATTGCGCGCCCTACGCGCCGACCCCGGTCACCACGCCGTCTCCGGCGCCGGGGGTGGAGGGGCCGGGGATCGAGATCACCCCGACCATGCCGCCGATCGGGTTGGAGTCCGACCCGCTGGGCTGGCTGCCGGACTTCTCGGCGTGGTCCTGGGATGGCGTGGCCGATGGGTCGCTGCTGGTCGCGGCGTGTGTGGTGTCGGTGCTGGTGATGGTGCTGATGATCCTGGTTCCGGCGACGATGCTGGGTTGGAAGCCGACCCGGTTGAGGAACTGGTTGTTCGGCAGCGTGCTGGCGATGCCGGGCGCGACCGCGCTGTGGGCGTGGGACGTGTTCGAACCGGTCGAGGACTTCAACGCTGCGGCGACCGATTTCCTGGCCGGTGCCTACGTCAGTGGCATGTTCGGGATGGCCGCGCTGCTGATTCCGGCCGCGTGGTTGACCGCGACCCTGGTGTTCACCCGCCGCCGCGTGCAGCTGGTCACGGTCGGGTTGTCGTCCCCGGCGCGCACCGAGCGCGCGTTGTGGGCGCAGGCGCAGCGTGAGCAGCGCGCCGCGGCCCGGCTCTCGCGCCGGCGCCTGCCTTTCACTACCGGTGGGTTGAACCCGGAGCCGGTGATCGGCCGGTTGGCGGTCGAGCACGACCAGGCGCCGCCGTCATCGGTGTTGCGGCAGTTGTTCGGGCGCACCGAGACCCGTCTGGTTCTGCCGTGGATCAACCTCGGCGAGCACATGACCACGGTTGCATCGTCGGGGTCGGGCAAGACGACGTTGATGCTGCGGGTGCTGGTGGCCTGGTACGCCGCTACCTGGATGCGGCATCGGCAGTGGTGGCGCCGGGATCGTCCCGGCCGTCCGTTGACGATCGTGGTGGACTGCAACGGCGGCCCGGAGTCGCGCAAGGTCGCTGCCCGCGTCCGGAAGTGGTTCCGCGCGTTGGGTGTTCCCGGCCACCGGATCGGTGTGTTCCCCGACGATGTGGCGCTGGCGTTGTGGAAGGACACTCCGCGGGATGACCTGCGGTCGATCCTGTCGGCGATGGTGTCGGGCGGGTCCACGCCGACGACGGACACCGAGAAGTACTTCCACGAGATCCGCGAGACGCTGATTCACCTGGTCGTGGACGCCCCACAGCGTGTCGAGCTGATCGACGGCGTTCCGACTCCGGTGGGGGAGAACCCGCCGCGGTCGTGGATTGAGTTCCTGTCCCGGCTGAATCCGGAGAAGCTGGCCAGGCTGTGGGGCGGCGAACTCGGGACGAAGGTGTGGACCGGGGTCCCGGGCGTGGAGATGGAGATCGCTTCCACCATCGACGGTAAACAGCCGGTCATGAACTCCGCGCGCGCGGAGTTCGCCAACCTCTACCGCGCCCTGGGTGATGCGTTCGACGGCGACAAGCAGCTGACCGATTTCGATGTGGTCTACATCGTCTTGGAGGGCGTGAAGACCCCGGACCGGGCCCGCGCCCAGTTCGGTGCTCTGGGAACGATGTTCGAGCAGCTCGCCGACAAGCAGCATGGCCGCACCTCGCTGATGGTGGTCGACGAGTTCTCCGCGGTCTCCGATGGCAAGACCCGCGCGGTGAAGTGGGTCGAGCGCCTGCGTAAGGCCGGGATCGGCACGTGGTGGATCGCGCAGTCCTGGCAGGGCCTGGGCCACGACGACGACAACCGCGCCGCCCTGGTCGCCGCCGCGTCCGGCGGCAGCATTCTCGGCCGCTCCACCGACCCGGAAACGATCGCGAAGATCTACGGCACCCGCCCCAAGTTCGAACTGTCGCGCAAGTTGATCGGCGGCAACCGCGACGGCGACGAGGGCAACATGCAGTCCTCCGACCAGTACCTGCTGCCCCCGAACCGGATGCGCGCCATGCAGAAAGGCGACGTGGTCATCGTCTCGGGTGGCCGTGGCCGCTGGGGGAGGGTCAGCCCGCTCGATGACGCCGAACTCAAGCGCATCCGGCCCCTGCCCGGCCTGGCCGAGTTCACCAGCCCGGAATCCGACACCGACGCGCTGGCGCCGGTGGTCGACCTGCCCACCAAGCGCCGCCCGGCGTGAATTCACGACTCACACAGGAGGTTCACCAATGTCCATGCCCAATCCCGACGAGCACGGCGAGGAGCTGGGCGGGGCCCAGACACCCCGTGAGCAGGCCATCCTGGCCGCCCTGGACGCCGACATGGAAGGCAGCACCGCCGACAAGCTCGCCGCTCAGCTCGTGCCCGTTATCCCGGACGGCGGCCTGATCGGCCGCACCGCCGCCCCGCACGTCGGCCGCGTCACCAAAGCCCGTGACTGGGCGCGGATCTGGGGCCCGGCCATGACAACCACCGGCGGCACCGCGGTCGCGGTGGCCGTCCTGCCGCTGCCCGGCCCGCTGGCTCTCTACGTGCTCGCGCTGGCGGCGTTCGCGTGGTGGCACTGCGCCGGACGCCCCGGCCCGGCAGCGACCGTCCAAACGGCCCTCTACGCCGCCGCCGACTTCGGCGCCTGGGTCCGCCGCAACGTCGAGCGCCTGGCCGTGCGCCGCGCGGCCGCCGAGAACCGCCGTACCGCCATCAACCCCAAGTAACCGAAAGGAATTCACAATGTCCGATCAGCACAGCGTCGAGGACGAAATCGCCGCCGAGGCACGCCGATTCAGCGCAGCGATGCGCACGGCGATGCAGCGCCACGCCCAGGCCACCGGATGGCTGGAGCGGCGCCGGGCCCGCAAGGAGATCTCGCGCCTGGTCCGCCAGGAGCGCCGCGACCACGACCAGATCCGCGGCCACCACCGCAGCGGTGCGAACCAGGCTGTCGACCGCTACCGCATCCACGCCCAGGCCGTCGCCGCCCGCGCGAACGACCCGCGCGTGGACCACGAGCGCCGCACCCGCGACGCCCGCGCCCTCGCGCAGCATCGCGACGATCTGGCCAAGCAGTTCGTCACCGACCCCTATCTCACCCGCACCGAGCAGGGCATTGTCCTGGACGGACTGGACGCGGCCAGCGTGTTCCCCGAGTTCCGAACGGGCAACCTGTTCGCCCGCGCCCACAAGGTCAAGGGCATCGAGGCCCTGCGCTACCGGGCTCGTGTCGCCCGCGAGACGGTCGCGATCAACGAGCGCGCCGCCGCCGAGCGGGCGCAGTGGCAGCAAGAGGGATTGGACGACGCGCGCCGCGCCCACGCCGAGGAGGCGTTGCTGGCCCGCATCGACGCCGCCCAGCCCGACCGCCACCGCTACACCGCGCAGGCGGCGTGGACCGATCCGGACGGCGGTGTGCTCACCGAATCCCGTTCGTTCGCTACCGAACACACCGCCACCGCGTGGTTGCAGGGCCGCATCCACGGCACCTCGTGGGCGGAGGGGACCACGCTCTCCGTCGAGACCCGCGACACCCACAACGCCGCCAAGCAGTACGTCGACCGCGGACGTCCCGAGACCGTGGTGGGCTGGCTGGCCGCGCGGGAGGCGGTGTTGCGGGAGCGGACGCTGACCGGTCAGGTACATCGCGAGGACATCCTCGCCGCCCAGCACGAGGTAGAGAACCGCGGGCAGGCCGCCCAGCAGGATCGGGAGCCCGAGCAGCCGGAGGCGGATCTGCGGTTCCACGGTCAGGTCAGCTACCTGCCCGAGGGCGCCGACCGAGTGGTCTACGAGTTCGACGCCCACACCAGCAAAGCCGACACGGCCGCCTGGATACAGCAGCAGGTCGCCCAGGCCCGACCCGCACCGGGCACCACCGTGCAGGTATCCGCCTACGAGGAGTCCAGCGAGGGCCGCTCCGACCCGCTGTTCTGGGCCGCCGGACGGCGCGAGGAGGTCGCCGACGAGGTCGCCCAGTGGCGGATCGATATCGCCAACGTCGCCGCCGCCCGCGAGCAGGATCCCGATCGCGGTGTCTCACTGGAGCAGGTCGTCGCCGAGCGGGACCAGCTGCGCGGCGAGCTCGACTCGCTCACCCAACGTCACCAGCTCTCCATCGAGCACAACGGCGAGCTGACCGACCGCGCGGCCACGCTGGAGCAGCAGCTGACCGCGATGACCGCCGAACGAGACCAGCTGCGTGGGCAGCGCGACGAGGCGGTGCGGAAGCTGGCCGAGCGGACCCCGGCCGACCAGCGCTACGGCAGCCCCGAACGCCAAGCCGAGCAGGCTCGCCAGGCCGCGCGGTCCGAGCGGACCCCGGCCGACCAGCGGCTGGGGTCCGTACGGCAGGCGGGACGGGATCGGTTCGGCGGTGGCCTGTCTCCGGAGATCGCCGAGGCCACTGCGGTTTTCGAGGCCGGGCGCAAAGCCTCTGAGCGGGGCCTGGTCGAGCATGTGCTCGATCATGCGCGCGAGGCTGCCCGCGCTCATGAGGAGCCCAGCACCTCCGACAAGTCCGGTCGCCCGGCCGCGGAGCGGCAGGCCAAGCAGGCGGCCAGCACCTCCCCGTTGGCAGGCTTCCAGCCCGGCAGCGCTCTGGCCGATGCCGTAGCGCGCAACGGCCATGACCGAGAGGGCATGGAGCGGTGAGCAGCGACGAACGCACCGCCGAAGAGGAACAGACCATGCCGAGCGTGGCACCGCTCGGCATGGACCCGACGACGTGGCGCAGTCATTTGCAGGCACGCGACATGACTGGCCACGGCCGATGGTCCGCCACCACCACAACCACAACCAGAGATCACGAAGGAGCCGAACCAATGACCGACACTACCGCCGCCAATCACGAGGTGGAGTCCTGGACCGAGCAGCAGATGCGCTCGGACTTCATGCACCACTACCGATGCAGCTCCCGGGACCTGGAGGACTACGACCCGGCCGACCGGGTCGGCTCCATGGAGTACGCCTCGCGGTGGCTGGACCGCAACGACGAGTGGGCAGAGCACTGGATGTATCTGACTGACGCGACGAACCGGTGGCACGAGGACCCGGCCGAGGCCGAGCGCCTGCTCGCCGCGAGCGAGTTGCAGCCGATCGATCGCCGCAGCGAGGAGCAGGCCCGCTACGTCGCCCGGAACGGCATCCTCACCGACTCCAGCGGGTTGCCGACCTCGCACTACGTGACCCGCGTCTACGACCGCCTCTACGGCGCGTCGCCGCTGGCGGACTACCAGCCCTGCAACGCGTTGGCGTCGGCGCTGGCGAACTCCGAGCGGGACGGAGCCGAGCGGTGAGCGCCCGGGCTGTCGAGACGACGATGCCCGCCACGGTCGACCGCGACGAGCAGGCGGTGAGCCCGCGCCCGCCGAGTCCGCGCTCGGCGAGCCCGCACCCGGTGTGCTCGGCGTCGGCGCCGACGCCGAAGGCCGGCGCGCTCGGCATACGGCCGTCTGCGGCCGGGGTGAGCCGCGAGGAGCTGGAGGAGCGGTTGATCGCCGCACACCAGCGTGCCGCGGAGCTGGAGGAGCAGCTGGCCGCCGTAGTCGCGGCGCGCGACGCCGCCGAGCACGAGGCCGCGCAGCTGGAAGACCGTAACCGGGAGTTGGCCAGCGACCTGGACAACGCCCTGGATCAGTTGGCTGGGCATGCCCTGCACGCCGAGCAGGAACGGCTGATCCGCGTCCCGTTGTGGAGCCCGTGGCCCGAGTCCGGCGCCGACCGAGGGGGATTCGACCGATGACCGAGAATCTGTCGCCGCGCGGCGAGGCCCTGTCGCCGGATGCGGTCGCCGTGTCGCCCGGTGTCGCGGCGGTGTCGCCGCAGCCGGTGTCGGCGGGGTGGAATGTCGCCGAGGTTGTCGCCTTGCTGTCGCTGGCGGCGGTGAGCATCGCGGCCTTCTCCTGGTCGGCGATCGCGCTGCACGGGGTGGCGGTGATGTCGGGGATCCCGTCCGGGCTGGCGTGGGGTGCCCCGGTGATCGTGGACGGCCCGATCATCCAGGCCGCGTTTTCGTTGGTCGCGTTGAACCGGCGAGCCAAGCTCGGGGTGCCGATCCCGACCGCCACGCGCCGGTTCTTCTGGATCGAGCTCGCCGCCGCTGAGCTGGTCTCTTTGGTCGGCAACGGCGTTCACGCCTGGACCTCGGACGGGTTGAAACTGCCGCAGCTTGCCGCGGCGGCGGTCGCGGGTGCGGCCCCGGTCGCCGCGCTGGCGGTCACGCACGCGTTGACCGCGCTGCTGGAGGTGCCGCGCACCCCGTCGCCCGAGGAGGCGACAGCCGTCGCTGCCGTCGCCTCGGCAGGCGACAGCACGGCGACACCAGGCGACACCGCCGCGACGGTCGAGGTCGAGGAGGCGACACCGGAACCGTTCGACCCGGCCGCCGAACGCGACGCCGAGGTCTGGCGCCTGCACAAGTCCGGCCTTTCCTACCGCGAGATCGCGCCGATCATCGGCGTGCATCCGGGCACGGTCGGCAAGGTCGTCAACCGCCTCAAGGCCGAGCAGTCCGACCCGGCCGCCGACCAGAGCCTGCACTTGGTCGCGGGCGGGACCACCCAGCTCGCATTGCCCAGCAGTAACTAACCACCCGTCGAGGGGCAGGCGACGGGCCTGCCCCTCCTTCCCTCACCGCTCACAACGCATTCGGAGGAAACAGCATCATGACCAACGCACTGACCGACCTGGACCAGATCAACGCCGAGCTGATGGGCCAGGGCGCCCGCAACCCGTTCGGCAAGGACGTCATCCCTGGCCAGGGAGTGACCGGTGAAATCGTCGCGGTCGTGCGGCGCCACCGCCACAACAGCCAGGGCCAGCCGCTGTACTGGGTCAACCGCAAGCCGATGGTCGCCCAGTCCGGCGACCCGGTGATCGACTCGCAGCTGATCCTGGTCTGCGAGAAGGCCGCCGCCGACGACGACGGGCTGCGCGCGATCACCCTGGACCGCGACATGCAGCGCGCGATCGCCGCGGGCGTGCGCCGCGCCCGCGCCGGCGGGATCGCGATCGGCGGTTACCTCGACGGCCTGCTCTACATCGGCCCGGTCGAGGGCGGCGGCTACGGCCGCGTCTACGACCTGGGCGCCTACATCCCGCCCGCCGAGTAACCGCACCACTCCGAAGCCCCGGCCGATTTCGGCCGGGGCTTCGTCGTGTCTACAGCCAGTCGGCCATCCACCCCTACCTTCCCCCTGGCCCTTCCTCCGCAGGCAAAACGAGCCCGGAGCGGTGGTTGCTCAAGGGTGGCCGTCAGGCCATCGGCGCAGCCGACGCGACGCCAGGAGCGCCCTTGAACAACCACCGAGCCGGGCTCACGCTATCCGGCCGAGGAAGGGCTTTGCCTGTCGTGGCTTCGGCTGCTGTGCCTTCGATCTTGGTGGAGATCGAAGGCGCGAAAGACGCGCGACTATCTAGCGAATACCTAGCACCGGTGCGGTGTTAGGTATTCGCGCTCTCAACCACCACCCCAACCCTTCCGTGAGCTGGGCAAAGGGCGGGATTTCCGCTCACTCGCCCACCCCCTCCCAGTCCGACATCTCATCGCCCACTTCGTGTTCAACGAGATGTCGGACTGGGAGGGGGTGGGAGAGCAATCAGAAATCAAAAGATCAAAGGGAGGGTTGGGGTGGTGGTTGAGAGAAAGAGAAGTGGTTGCGTTGGGTGGGCCTCGGAAAGTTCGCGAGTGGGTTGCGATGGGAGACGGTGACGGTGGTGGCGTCGTCTGCTTCGGCTGCGGTCTACTGCACGCGACTGTGCGTGTTGTTCGGCTGACGTAGCGCGTGGCGCGATAGGGGCGGGTTCCGCGACCTGGCGGTCGCGCGGTCCGGCGCGCGGTGTGCTGGGTGCTCCTCCGGTATGGCCTAATTCGGGGCTATCACGACGACAACGACCATCAAGGGCGCTGACGCGTCGCCTACGGCGATGGCCTGGCGGCCACCCTTGACGGCCGCCGCCGGCGTGATCGAGTCGCCCCAGGCCATACCGGAGGAGCACCCAGCACAAGGCCAAGATGCGCGCTATGGACCGGGAAAGCTGCGCAGCCAGAGGCAGCGAGGCGGGGCGCTGCCCCTGCACCCCGCCCTCGCCGGGAGGCAGGCCGCCCAGAGGGGGCACGGGCGCGCACGCCGGAGTCGTGTTGGTCTACCGCGGCTTCGAGCAGCCGGGTCGGCTGCCGAGTTGCGAGCGCCAGCGAATCTGTCAGCAACTTCACAGCATCGGAAACAGCTATCGGTCCGCGAGGTAGCAGCCGGGGTGCATGGTGGGCTTGCTGACGGCAATCGCGACGCTGCCGCCTTGACCGATGCAAAAGCAGCCACCAATTCGCGGCCAAAAACCCGCCACACCAAACACTTAAACATGCTGGTCGGCGTACATATCAGACCGTACTACTTTGGAGTGATGCGAACCGACTTCGGATCGAACGTCTTTCGACCCCGCGGTGCTGGGTAGAGGCGGACTTCGCACAACAAGTCGATCACAGCACGGCGTGCAGCGAGATCCGCGTCGGTAAAGGCGTCGACCGGCGAGGGGGCGAGCAGGATTTCGGATGCGGCCGTGCCAGCGGTGAGACCGATTCGCTCAACCTCCAAAGCCGCGATCTTGTCTTCTGTTTCTTGCTTGATCTCGGCGAACAACGCGCCGTCGATCAGTTCGGCCTTGTAGTCGGCGCGTGCTCGCTTGAGCCGATCGCGTTCCTGCTGTTCTGCTCGCACGAGTGCTTCGATCCGGTCATCGTCTTGGTGAGCAAGCAAATCAGCCAGGTCAGGCTGGGCGAGTCGGCGTTCGACGAACTGCAACACAAACCCGTCGATCCGTTCTCGAATACGCATGAGGTGGCCAGCGCAGCGGTAGCGGACTCCGTGCGCTCGAACAGGGGAATCGCATAGACCGCAGAGGTAGAGACCGGACCCGAGGTGCTTGCGGTCGGTTCCGGCCCGGTTGGTCTTTCGCCGCGGATCGTCCAGTCTGCGTTGCACATCCAGCCAGACACCGTCCGGCACAATGGCTTCCCATAGGCCGCGTACTGGCGCCCCGGTCTCGTCGCGGACGATTTCACCATCGAGCATGCTCCACCCTGCGTACCGGGGGTTTCGAAGAATCGAGATGACCGATGTGGGATTCCACGGTCGGCCGCTGCGCGTCGGCAGTGGCGGAACCGATTTCGGAAGGTCCTGGATTCTCGTTCTGTCGCCGACCGCGCGCACCGTGGGCTCGGCGCCGGAGAGTGCGGCGGCGATGGCCTTCAGTGATGATCCGTTCGCAAACGCTTGGTACACCGCGCGGACTGCTTCGGCCTCGTCCGGTACCAGCTCACCGTCGAGGGTGTATCCGGTGGCGCGGATACCCCGCGGCGGTCGGCCCTTGGCAGCTCGTTGGCGTTGGGCACGGCTTTGCCGTGCACCTTTCCGTTCCATCTCGGCTCGTGCTACCGCTGCTTTGATGCGGGCGTACATCCGGCCGCCGTCAGTTTGCAGGTCAGCCTCGCCGTTGGCGGTGACGAGCCGGAGTCCTTGTGTCTCGGCGGCATCGATCCAATCCTCGAGCTGGCGAGGTTGGCGAGTGAGCCTGTCGAGGTCCCAAGTGATCAGGGCATTGAATCGGCCGGCCTTGTAGTCCTCGACCATCTGGTCGTAGGCCGGGCGGGTCTTGGCTTTGTTGAACGCCGAGATGCTGTTGTCCGTGTAGGTTTCGACCACGGTCCATCCCCTGGATTTGGCGATTACCTCGCAGTCCTCGCGCTGGCGCTCGACGGCGAGCCCTTCGCCGGTCTGGTCGAGACTCACCCGTAGATAGATCACGGCACGGACAGGCACCATCGGCATGACATGATTCTACTGCGTGACGTGGTCGAGTTCCGCTTCAACGTCTAAGCCCTGGGAATAGGTCGCGCACGAGCTTCATCGCTCTTGGTAGAGACGCTGCTGGGCCCTCATTCGGTATCCGCGGGTGGAGGCCCAGTCGTTTCGTCGGCGACACGCGATGGCTGGTTCGGCTCCGGGCGAGTGATGACCAAGCGGCGGATGGCTCGCAGGTACTCGTCCTCGGGTGAAAGCGGTTCGCTGCCGGGAGGGTAGAGCGGCTCCGGGCGAGTTCCGAACAGGTAGTCGCGGATGGCTCGCAGGTACTCGTCCAAGTCCCGTTGATCGGCGAACCTGATTCCGGTCGGGTCGAACCATTCGTCCGGTGTCGGATGCCACGCGATCATGTAGTCGAGAGCTTCGCGCACCATGTCCCCGTAGGTCGGATCCGTGGCGCAGGCGGCGCGCAGCGTTGGGGCGCTCAGCCGCATTCCGCGGCCGTACTCGGCGTAGTGCATGGTCACCAGCGGCCACGGCAGGCCATTGATATGCGGGATTTCGTCCCACCATGTGGTCTTCGTGTGCAGTGTCTGGCTGGCCCGCATTCGGCGGCCCGAAGTTGTGACGGGTGTCGGGCATTCGGAAGGCGCACCTCTTCGGTCGATGGCGCGGGTCGGCCCGGTCGCAAGGTTGACGGGTGAATACCACACGCCGCGCCACACCGGGACTCCGAGATAGCGAGGATTCACCGGCAGTGGCTCGGCCAGTGAAATGTCGGCCGTAATTCGGTGCACGGGCGGCATCGGTTCGTCGGGGAACAGCTTCGCCACCATCGACAGGCAATCCGGTACGTCGAATCCGGTCACGCCGACGCCCTGCCACAACCGTGTGTCGGAGCACTGCTGTGGGTCGAATTCTATCCAGTACCGCCGCGGCGTGGTCATCCGCGATTTCCTTCCATCGGAATCAATGTCGAACGCTGACCCGATGGTCCCAGAGTTCGATCAGCGCCTACCACTCGATAATTTGCATGAGAGCGCGTGGACGGAGTCGGCCGCCGACGAACCGCTGAATTGCCGTCCAACTTCCGCCGACGGCGCTACGACTTCCGCGTCCCGTAGGCTCGTGGAAGCATAATCGATTGCAAAGCAACAACTTTGATCCTCGCCGAGGTGTGGGCCGACGACATCGCCGACGCTGCCCGCTGGTCACCTCCGGCGCCTACACCACCACCGTCGCCGCGGACGAGGAGCAGTTCATCGATCGCGCCCTGACCCGTTTCCTCTCCACCACCGAAGTGCGGCATAACACCACGTGGCGGCCAGCCCAGTAGCCGCCTTTCGTACTGCGTCGATCAGTTCGTCCCGGCCATGCGACAGCACTACGGCAGTGGGGCGCGGGTGCTGCGGCTAGACGGCCTCGGGGGTTTCGTCGAGACCTGCGATGCCCTCGGCGAAGCCGACGGCGGGCTCGTATTTCAGCTCATTGCGCGCACGGGTGATGTCGTATCGCCTTGGCAGTGCCAGGAATTCAACCTCGAATCGGGTCAGCGGCGGACGTCCGGGCAGTGGCAGGGTGGACCAGAGCCATTCGCCGGCACGGGCGAGGGCGAATAGTGGCCCGGATGGGACCGACCGGGTCGGCATCGGCGCACTGTGGGCAGCGAGCACGCCTGCCAGAAACTCGCGGACCGGCATCGGCTCGCCATTGGTGATGAGATACGTGCCGCCGGGCGCACCCTCGTGCAACGCGGCGGCGACAGCGGCGGCGACGTTGTCGACGTGGACATGTTCGAAACTCGCTCTGCCCTGGTCGATCAGGGGCAGTTTGCCGGCGCGGGCGCGGGCGGCCAGGTCGGCCAGTTGCCCCGAACCCGGACCCCAGATGAAGGTGGGGCGCAGCACGATCGTCTCGATCGCGTCCGCGTGTGCGCGGATCAGGTGTTCGGCGGCGAGTTTCGCCTGGCCGTAGCGGGAGCTGGGCAGGGCCGGGGTGGGCTGGGATTCGGTGATGTCGAGCAGCGGCCGACCGTCCTGCAGCACCGATTCACTGCTGATATAGACGAATCGGCGCACGCCGTGCCGCACGGCCGCAGTCAGCACGTCGCGCGTGCCGTCGACGATCGCCTCGTCGAGGGCACGCCGAGGAGCCCAAGTCGACACCAAACCCGCAGCGTGAACGACGACGTCGATACCGGCCAGCCGATCTTCCCACGCCTCCACGTCCTCGAGGCTGCCCGGCACGACGGTCGCATGCGGAATCCGCCTGCCCGTACCGCGGACCAGCGCCGATACCTCGTGTCCTTCTGCCGCGAGCCGATGCACTACGCGTCGCCCCAAAAACCCGGTAGCACCCGTAAGCAGCACCTTCATCGTCATCTACCCTTCTCGAAAGTAACTTGACCAGTCAGCATAGTATTATCGTAGCTTGACCGATCGGCATAGTATTCTTGGAGATATGCCTCGCCCCTCATCCGATTCCCGGCCGCGCCTGGTGGCGGCCGCCCGCGAGTTACTGCAACGCCAGGGCTATCAGGCCACGGGGCTCAGTGAGATCGTCGCAGCCAGCGGCGCCCCCCGGGGCTCGCTGTACTACCTGTTCCCCGGCGGGAAACAAGAGCTGGCGGTCGCGGCGATCGGGGAATCCGCAGACGAGTTCACCCGGTTGATCCGCGAAACCGCCGCCCACGCACCGGACGTGCGCTCGTTCTGCGAGCAGTTCGCCCTGCACTTGAGCCGAGGGCTCGTCGAATCGGGCTATCTGAACGGGTGCCCGGTCAGCACTGTCACCCTCGATTCCGCTCCGCGTTCCACCACACTCACCCTCGCCTGCCGTGACGCGTATCGGCAATGGCGTACCGCGTTGATTCAGGTGCTGGTGCAGTACGGCATCCCGGCGGCGCGCGCCGAACGTCTCGCAGCACTCATGTTGTCAGCGGTCGAGGGTGCCATGATCATCGCTCGTGCCGAATGCTCGACGGTCCCGCTGGACGATATCCACGCCGACCTGGCCGCTCTCGCTATCGCGGCTACCGATTCCACCGCGACCCAAGCTTCCGGGGCGACCGAAGCATAAGCCGCTCCGCGTTGGTTTTCGTGGGATTCGTCCGTAGAGCCAACCGGTCGCCTTGGCTCGCGGACGCCACATTCAACGTCTGCGTTTCGGAAGAAGTAGCTCCCAGGTGTCGTCCTGGTGTCTTCGGTCACCAGAGGGACGTCACCACGGTGGGAGGTTGCTACTGACCGGGTCCGTCCGTTTGTGGCGGATCGCGGTCATCGCTGCGGCTACTGTCTTGATCATCGTCGGCGCCGGAGCCCTCGGCTGCCGTCTTTTCGATTCGGCGCGGTCTGGCCACGCGCCGAATGCCTGCGGCCGGGGCGCCGTCACCGGCTCGTTTCCGCCGCGCTGCGAAGAAATCGATGACACTCCCGTGATGCTCGGCTCCGCCCGGATCATCCTCGGGAGCGGGGTGCTTCGCGGCACCGGGGTCGACCGGCCACAGCCCTGTATCGAGCTGTAGTTCTGATCGCAGCACGGGCCTGGTCGGCGCAGGGTCGTAGACAGAGCCGCCTTCCGAGCGCCAAGGTTGGTGGGGGCGCTCGCCGGCTTCGGAAATTCGCCGCGGTCGCCGCGGCAGCCGGGTGACTTTCGACGTGCCGTCTCCCGCCTCGGGGGAACCGGTCTCGGGAGCCTTCGTGCCTTCCAGCTTTCTGCGCAACCGTTCGGCCGCGTCGAACCTCGTCCCGCCGGGCTCCGGATGGGATCCGCGTCCCGGCACTTCCCGGTCCGACATCGAGCTAGCCGCCGACGAGTGCCGTGGCGCCCATCGGCGACACGATCGCGGGTACCCCGAGCTGGTCTCTGAACTTCTTCCTGATTGCGTCGAGCACGTCCGTATTCTCCCTCAACCGCCCCGCTCGTTTCCTGCTGCGTCACACCCGAGCACCGGAGCCATGCCCCGCACCGTAACTCACGTGATGAATCAACGATAACCGGCTCGATCGCTCACTGGAGTGGGCTATGTCGACTCATACTCACTGATCGAGGACGACAGGGGCGAATTCCGCTTCGACGTCCGAGCCTCAGGGAAGCAGTAAAGCAGCTGAGCTATCGCTGCTGGTGGGGACTCTAGTGAGCCCCCATCCGGTTATTCGAATGGGGGCTCACTTCTTGCTCGCTTCGGTCTCGTAGCCGCGTTGAACGGGCACCGTTCGATCGACGCGATCAACGCCGCCTTCGCGCATCGCCCGGGCTTGTACCAGGGGCCGCCAGTCCTTCGCATTCGTCTTGGGTCAGGGGGCGGGTTCTACGCGCATCTCGGCCATCTCGGACCAGTCGGTCGCGTCGATGTTCTGGCTGATGATGGCCGGGGTTGTGGCCAATGCCTGGGGGAGTTGTCTCACAGCCTGCTTGAAATGATCGCTCGCTACGTGAGCGGCTCCCGCGCTGTCGTCTCGGAAGCCCTCGACCAGAACGAACTCGGCCGGGTTGTCGACACTGCGGGACCAGTCGAAGAACAGGTTCCCAGGTTCGGCGCGGGTGGCGGCGGTGAAGTCGGCGGTCAAGTCCAGCCACCGGTCGGTCCACTCGGGGAGGGTGGTGAATCGTACGACGATGAAGATCATGGTGGTCTCCTACCGGTCGTTGCGGGAACCGACGAGGTTCTCGATAGGGCCGACGAGATGATATCGACGGGGGCGTCCCCGCCCACGCGTTCGGCGCTAACCGATCCGCAGCAGGCTGAGGACCGGGTCGTAGGCCCAGTTCAACATGCGCTCGGCATCGTCCTTCGCGACGACGTCGCTGCTGGGTGAGCTGTTCAGAACCACACCGACCAGCGGTATTCCCGCCCTCACCGTCTCGAACAGCAGGCAGGTCCCCGCGGCGTCGGTCCATCCGGTTTTGATGCCGATGGTGCCGGGATAGTCGCGCAGCAGCCGGTTCGTCGTGTGCCAGAGGTGCTCGCGGTTGCCGGGGCCCGCGGGGACGTGATAGGTCGGCGAGCTGACGATCTCGCGGAACGCGGGTAGGCGCATCGCGCGCAGTCCGAGAGTCACCAGGTCCGCCGGTGTGGAGGAGTTGGAGTGGTCGGTGGGAATGGGCAGGCCGCTGGGGTCGGTGAATTCCGTTCCAGCCAGGCCCAATCCGCGCGCGGTTTCGTTCATTCTGGCGATGAAGCCGTCTTGGCCGGGCCCGTATGCCTCGGCAAGGGTGTAGGCGGCGTCGCAGCCCGATGGCAGCATCAGCGCGTAGAGGATCTGTCGCGTGGTGAGCACCTCGCCGGGGGCCAGGCCCGCGGTGCTTCCGGCGTTCCTGTTGCAGTAGGCGATGGCTTCTTGCGGCACGGTGATAGTTCGGTCGAGGTCGCCGGCGTCGATCACGACCAGTGCCGTCATCACCTTCGTGATGCTGGCTATCGGCACCGGGGTGTCCGGCCGTCGCGACCACAGCGCCGTGCCAGTGATTCCCTCGGCCAGCACCGCCCCCGTCGCTTGCACCCCGTCCGGCTCGGGAGTCGGCCAGGGCAATTGAACGTGGGGGATGCTTGCGGCGGGGGCGGCCGCGACGACATGACCGGCTGTCACGATCAGAGCCCCGGTGACAACAGCCTGCAACAATCGGGCAAATGTGCGCATGGCCGACATTGTGCCGCTGGAACACGGCGATCAGCGGGATTTGCCGACTGAATTTCGCACGACTCCGGCCTCAGCATGCAATCGGCTAACAAGCATGGTCTGAATTCAATGCTTCTCGCGTGCGACCGCTCGCCCAGCGGCACGAGTGAATGTTCCGGGGAATGCGACGGTTATCCGATCGTCGTCACCTCAGAGAACCTCGTCGGCGCGAGGTGAACCTACGTCTAGACTTCGACCGTGTCTTTCGTGCTGGCGGTCGCGACGAATCTCGTTGCCAATATTGCCTTTTGGTTCGCGCTCGGGCTGGCATTCCTGGCAGGAAGCCGCACTGTCGAGCGAAGAATGGTCCGGTTCTTCGGACTCGGAAACAGTCGTCGCGTGAGTGTGTATTTGTCGAATGCCGCAGAACCTACCCCGCGGTCCGACGGCAGACCCCGTCTCGCGCTCGCTTTTCACGAGTTCCAAGCGATCCAGAGCGTGAACAAGCTTTTCGGCGCCGCTCCGTTGCGGCTTCCGGAGATTGCGCGTGGCCTTGTCGACGGGCTGTGGCTACGCCGTCCGATACAGCATCTGGCGGAGGTCAGCCCGCCGACAACGGATGGTGCTCAGCTGTCCGACAGCTGCATCGTCGTCGGTAGTAGTGCACGCAACGTAATCCGTCGGTACGGGGTGGAACGACAGCTGGTCAGAGCGACACTCGATGCCGAGCTGCGCCTCGGAGAAGCCTGGTACACGGCCGGCGACGAGGTGACGGTCGCCGTTCGCCTCGATGGTGACAACGTGCAGCACATCAGAGCCCGAAAAAATCTCGCCCTGATCGAGAAGGTGCACCGCAGAGGTGAGGACGCCGTGAACTTCTTCTGCGTTGGCGTACGCGGTGATTCGTCCTGGGCCGCCGTCGAGTACCTGGTCCGCAACTGGAAGCGTCTCGCTACCGAGTTCGGTGATCAAGATTTCGTGGTCGTACTCGGTGTTCCGTGGAACGAAGGTGCCTACTTCACCGAATACCCCGAACCTTCCCGAGTCGCGTCCATACGGACATCGGCATCTGCAGCGTAGGCGGACCGCCCTACGCCGCATAGCTGGGCGATACCGAACCCTGTTCCAGGCCACGCCGGTTTGGCCAGTTCATATAGGCATGTGCGCCAAGCCATCTCGGATCTAGGTGTCGAATGTCGGGCGCTGGCTGCTCTCGGCGCAACTGCCTGTCAGGCCGGGGCTGCTTCGCCCGGCCGACTTCGACGGAGGCTCGCTGCCTCAGCTGCGCGGTGGTGGCGGACAGCCGCATGGAGCGGATCGCGGGAAGCATTGCCCAAACACAATCACATCCCATTGAGGTGGGAGGAGAACGCTGGTCGCTGAGGCCACGGCTGACCCGGTCGGCGTCACCGCGCGAGTGCCTTGCTGCCCGTTGCCTCCGGGCATGTCGCTACCAGTACTGGTGCCGCTTTCCGTCGGTGTCGGCGATGAAGATGATCGCGTCGGCGCGGTCCAGGTCTGCCGGTTCGAGCGGGATGTGGCCGGGCACAATGGGTTTGCCGGTGTCGAGTGATGGGGGAAGCGCGGCGCGTAGGGCTTGGGCCGGGAACAGGGTGCGGCGGGTGCTCGCCTCGGCCAATGCGCGCTGGAGGGTGCCAGGATCGCTGTCGGGGCCGGCGTCGGTTGCCAGGACCAGGTAGCGATCGCCGAGGGCGAGCCCGACGAGCGCGCCTGCGTTGCCCCAGTTCTCACTCGACGCGTCGGACTGCGCACGCTGGAGATGCTCGTTGTGCGCGAATACCAGGCTTGGCCCGCGTCGCTGCTCTTGGCTCACGATCGCGAGCAGGTTCTCGGCCATCATCTCGGCGCGCAGGCTGAGCAAGGTCGCGATGCGATCGGTTGCGGGGCTGGCCATGGCGGCGTGATAGCGCAGCAGGCCCAGGGCGGTGCGTGCGTGCGCGAGGGCGCGGTCGTAGCCGGATGGGTCGGCGGGCCGCAGGCCGGGCGCCGCGCGGCGCAGCGCGCTGGCGATATCGTCGCCGACGATGCGCAGCGCGCGTGCGCGGTCGGAGTCGCCAATGGACGCTACCGGGTCGAACATGGCCGCCTGGTTGGTCCAGTCCGCGTCCTTGTCGAGCAAAGTATCGAGTTCCCGGACTGATTCGGGCCGTAGGGCTGCGGGCAGGTAGTCGATCACCGCGGACAGTGAGCGTCGCGGGCTCGGCGCACCGGAGTACTCCACCGGCGCGTCGAAGCCGTAGAAGCGAACTCGATCCTGCGGCGCACGGTCTGCGTTGTGCGCGCGAAGCCATTCGACGAGTTCGCGATTGCCCGGTACGGCGCCGAACCCGTGGCTGAACCCGCTCGCGAGCACCGTGTCGATCTCCGCCGGTGCCCCGGCCACGTAGTCGTCGACGACGGACGCGGCGAAGAAGTCGGTCTCGAGCACGATCGACCGGTACCCCCGTTCGACGAGGTGGCCGAGGATTTCGTTGCGCAGCAACGGGAATGCTTCGATCCCATGTGTCGGCTCGCCGAGGGCGAGCAGGGTCGGCGGCTCGGTCCGGGTGGCGAGCAGTTCGTCGACGGCGCGGCCGAGACTTGCCGGGTCGTCGAGTTGGCGGCCGATTTCACGCGGTGATGCGGCAGTAGACATGAACATCCCTTCCGGAATTGCACTGCCATCGACAGTATCGTTGAAGGTTCGAGTGAAACTTCTGCGACTTCTACCTGGGGTAGAGAGCAAAAGTTTCAAAGTGCGGATGTGCACCCGCTGGGAGCAGGGTCTGTGTGAACAGACGATCCACAACTACGACACGCGGGCGAGCCCCATCCGGAAATCCGAATGGGGCTCGGTTCTTTTGCCGGTGTCGCTACGGCCTACTCCGCCTCGAGCTTTCGATTCGGGCGGCGGCCGCGTCGAGGGCGAAGTTCATCGTGTACTCGTACTCGGCCTGGCTGTCGAACCGCGCCAGATGTGGTGCGGCCTCGGCGACGGCGGGGAGTCCCGAGTGTTCGAGGGTGGCTCGGCGGTCGGCGATGCCCGCGGTGTCGCTGGTGCCGTAGGTGGGGCCCGCGTTGACTTCGCGAAGCAGGGTTCCGATGAGTGTGGCGAGCACGGTGCGCAGCAGGTGGACGGCTTCCTGCGGCTCGCAGCCTGCGGCGCGCAAGACCTCCAGGACCCGCTGAATCGGCGCCAAGCCCTCGAGCGAGGCCAGTTGTCGCGTGAGCACCAGTGCGGCGGCTTCCGGGTGCAGCAAGGCTCGGTCGCGGAACGCGTCGGCGATGGCGCGCAGATCGCCGCGCAGGTCGCCCGTGACGGGCGGTAGTGCGATCGAGCCGAGGAAGTGCTCGGCGACCGCGTCGAGCAGGCCGTCTTTGCCGTCGACGTGGTTGTACAAGCTTTTCGGGTCGACTCCGAGCACGCGTGCGACGGCTCGTATCCCGACGCCGCCCACCCCGTCGGCGCCGATGACTTCGAGGGTCGCCTCGACGATCCCGGTGCGGGTCAGCTGGGCCGCGCCTTTGGGCGGTCGGCCGCGGCGGGCGGTGGGGGCGGGAGTGGCCATACCGTCATCTTTCCGCACTCCCTTGATTTAATCCACATCGTGGGTATAAGTTCGGCTGACATTAACCCACATTGTGGATATTGGAGATCCGTATGCGCTTTCCCTGGGGTCCGGCCACCGTCGACGACCTTCCGACCGTGGGGGACCGTATCGACGCCTTCGCCACGAATGGCGACAGCCCAGGCACCCGGTTGCGGAGGGTTCGGGATCAGGCGCGCTCGTTCCGCCGCGAGTTCCCGAGCACCGGCACACCGGACAGCGTCACGACATGCGACCTGGTGACGCTGCCGTACCCGACGCGGTTCGGTCTGTTCCGCGCTTCGCGGGCGATCGCGCCTTTCCTGTCGATCACCAACCGCATGCTGGTGATCCGCTGGCACGATTCGGCGCGGCGTCACCGGACGCTGCTGTTCGAGCCCTCGGATGTCGAACTGGGCAGGTACACACCGTATTTCGCCGACCTGTCGAAGCGAACGCCGCGAGTGCTCGAGCGGCAAGTCGTTCGAGAGCACGGCACCGTGCCAAGTCATCTCGCGCGATTGGGGATCGGTCCGGAGGAAGTCGACTACCTGATGTTCGACCACCTGCACACCCAAGATCTGCGCCGGTGGGTCGGCACCACGGTCTATCAGGAGGATCTCGAGTCGACGCCGCGGGCGATCTTCCCGAACGCGAAGGTGATCGTGCAGCGTGACGAGCTGGCCGCGATGGCCGAACTGCATCCATTGCAGCGGCCGTGGTATCAGCCCGCGGCATACCGTGACGTGCCCGCCGAGGCGTTCCTGCCCATCGAGGGATCGGTGGTGCTCGGGCCGGGCGTCGCCGTCGTCAAGACGCCGGGGCACGTGTTCGGCAACCAGAGTCTGGTGCTCAACACCGCGACCGGCATCTGGGTCAGCAGTGAGAACGTGATCGCCGCCGAGGCGCTGACTCCCGAGCATTCCCGTATGCCAGGCCTGGCGGCATGGGCGGCGCGGTGGCAGCAGGAGGTCGTGCTCAACGCCAACACGATCGAGACGACCGCCGAACAGTACAACTCGATCATCGCCGAGAAGACGCTGGCCGATCGCAGCCAGACCGACCCGCGATTCCTGCAGTTCTTCCCGTCCAGTGAGCTCACCGGCGCGTGGACCAATCCCGGTACCCGGCCCACGTTCAGCCACGGTCACATCACCCACGGACCGAGTCTTTGAGGAGCACTTCCATGCCGAAACGATTCACCCTGCCGCCCGAAGACGTGCTGCGCGCGCGAGAGAAATTGGTGCTCGACCACTTCCGCGACGAGGTCAGCCAGGACTGGGACGCCACCCTGTCGACGTTCCCGCACCCGCACTACGAGCTGATCGCGCAGATGCTCGTGCACGACGGGGACAGCGAAGTGCGCGACTACTACCACGACACCCGCGTCGCCTTCCCTGATCAGGATCACGAGCTCATCGCGTTCCGGCACAGCCACGACGCGGTCATCGTCGAATTCTGGTTGCTCGGAACGCATCTCGGTCCGCTCGGCAAGATCCCCCCGACCGGCTCCCGGCACCGCACGAGGATGACCGCCTACTTCGTCTTCGACGAGCAGGAGCGCCTCGTGACCGAGCGGATCTACTTCGACCAGCTCACCATCCTCAAACAGCTGGTCGGCGGGCTCGACAAGCGCGATCCGCGTGACCTGCTCAAACTCGGCCGCGCCGTCGCAGGAGCCCTCGCCATGGCCGGTGCGGAACCGGATCCGCGCCTGCTGGCCACCACGCCACCCGACCTCGGCGACTGACCGCCGCCGACCCACCGGAGGAGAAGACCGTGACCGTGCGCGCGTTCGTCGGCGGCAAGGGATCCGAGGAACCGCTCGGATGAAGGTGCACCACCTCAACTGCGGCACCATGCGCCCGCCGCGCACGCCGGATGGCCTGGTATGCCACGTCCTGTTGCTGGAGGCCGCTAACCGGCTGGTGCTGGTGGACAGTGGGCTCGGCCTGCGCGACGCCGCCGATCCCGGTGGCAGATTCGGCCCGGCCCGGTACTACGTCCGTCCGGTGTTCGACGAGTCCGAGGCCGCCATCCGGCAGATCGAAAAGCTCGGGTACGACCCGCGCGACGTCCGGGATATCGTCCTCACCCACTTCGATGCCGATCACACCGGCGGACTCGCCGATTTCCCGTGGGCCAGAGTGCATCTCACCGCGGACGAAGCCGCCGCGGCGCTTCGTCCGCGCGGGCTGGTCGAGCGGGGCCGCTACCTGCCGACGCAGCGAGCCCATTACCCGACGCTCGTTCGGCACGCGCCCGGGGACGGTGAATCGTGGAATGGCTTCGCGGCCGCGAAGGAACTCGCCGATATCGCGCTCGGCCTCGTCATGATCAGCCTGCCCGGCCACACCCGCGGCCACGCCGCTGTCGCGGTCGATACGGGCGACCGATGGATTCTGCACGCGGGCGACGCGTTCTACCACCATGGACAGATCGACGGCACCGGCCGTGTGCCGAGCGCCCTGACCGCCATGGAACGGTTCGTCGCACATGACCTGCCCGCCGTTCGGGCCAATCACGAACGGCTTGGCGAACTTTGGATGTCGGCCGGGCCGGGACTTCTCCTGGTCAACGCTCACGACCCGCACCTTCTCCACCGAGCACGACAACTGGCCACCATCACACAGGAACAGTGAGACCTTCTCGGACAGGCGATGCCGAAGCCTCTCGGCGAGCCAGCATCGACTCCCGCGACGGGGCCGCGTCGGCGCATTTGCACGTCTAACCCGCGCCGAAGCAAACGGCCAGGACGAGAATGGTGTCCTCGTAGCGTAAGTCAGGCGATGTCGTGCCCTCCCTGTCGCAGAATGCCCTGCGGCGCCGTCGGTCTCGATGCAGGCCGGATCGCGGGAACGTGTCGGTCCCCTCTGTCACTCTCAGGGTGGGGAGACTACTGCGGCCGAAGGAGTGCGAGATGGCCGAGATCGATGACCGTCCCGAGATCAGGCTGGTGGCGCATTGTCGCCGTTGTCACGGTTGGTTGGTGTCGGCGGAATCGGTCGCGCAGGGGATAGGGCCGACGTGCGCGATCCGTGAGCGCGCCGAACAGCGCGCCGCCGCGGCGCGGGAACTGACGCTGTTCGACATCGTGGCCTGACGTCGGTTCTCCGGCGGCCGCTGCGACCGGCGGTGATCGCGGGTCCGCCGTGGGTACACGGCGCTTGTCAGGAAATGGCCGATTGTTCTGTCCTCGACGCAGGGGAACTCCGGCCCTCGAAGCAGCACTCGAACGGAAGGGATGAGCATGAAGATCGTCGTAATCGGCGGCACCGGGCTGATCGGTTCGAAGCTCGTCGCTCGGCTGGGTGAGCACGGCCATCGAGCCGTTCCGGCCGCGCCGAGCACGGGGGTGAACACACTGACCGGCGAAGGTCTGAAAGAGGTACTGGAGGGTGCGGAGGTCCTCGTCGATGTCTCCAATTCGCCGTCGTTCGCCGATGACGACGTCATGAAGTTCTTCCGGACCTCCACCACGAACCTGCTCGCCGCCGCCTCGGAGGCAGGCGTCGGCCACTATGTCGCGCTGTCGGTGGTGGGCACGGACCGGTTGCCCGAGTCAGGGTACCTCCGGGCGAAGGTGGCGCAGGAGGAGCTGATCAAGGGATCGGGTCTGCCGTACTCGCTCGTGCACGCGACGCAGTTCTTCGAGTTCGCGGGCGGCATCGCCGACTCGGCGACCACCGACGGCACGGTACGGCTGCCCGGCGCCGGTGTGCAGCCGATGGCCGCCGACGACGTGGCCGCCGCGGTCGGCCGCACCGCGGCGGGCACGCCGGTGAACGGCGCCGTCGAGATCGCCGGCCCTGAGGTATTCGGCCTCGACCAGTGGATTCGCACGGTGCTGACGGCGCGTTCCGATCCGCGCGAAGTGGTCACCGATCCGCAGGCGCGGTATTTCGGGGCGGTGCTGGAGCAGCAGAGCCTGCTGCCCGGTGAGGGCGCACAGGTCGGTCCGACACGGCTGTCGGAGTGGCTGGCCCGCCAGTGACCGTTCTGCTGCGCCGGTACTCGCCCGGGCCGATGCCGAGGTGGCGTTTGAATACGGCGCGGGTGTTGGCGGGGTTGCCGAGGCCGGTGCGGTAGCCGATCTGGCTGACGGAGAGTTCGGTCTTCTCGAGGAGTTCGCGGGCGTGGTCGAGGCGGGCGGTGGTGATCCAGGCGTGTGCTGAGGTGCCGGTCTCATCGCGGAATCGGCGGATGAAGGTGCGGCGGGAGAGATTGCAGCGGCGGGCCAGGCCGTCGAGAGTGTGGGGGTGGTCGAGGTTGGCCAGGATCCACGCGCGAAGGTCGGCGAGCGTCGCAGCCGGCGTATCGGCGAGGAACGGCCGCGTGAACTGGGTCTGCCCGCCTTCCCTGATCGGCGGGGCGACGAGATCGCGAGCCCGGTCGTTCGCGGCGGCGGCGCCGAAATCCTTGCGCACCAGGTGAAGACACAGATCGATGCCGCTGGTGACGCCCGCCGAGGTCAGTACGTCGCCGTTGTCGACGAAGAGGCGATCGTGCCGGATATCGATGTCCGGATAGCGGGCCTGGAGCAGCGGTGCGGCGCGCCAGTGGGTGGTGGCGGGCCGATCGGCCAGCAGGCCCGCGGCCGCCAAGGCGAAGGCGCCCGTGCAGATCGACAGTATGCGCGTGCCGCGCCCGTGGGCATCCCGCAGCGCTCGGATCACGGGTTCCGGTAGCGGCCGATCGAAGGACGCGTAACCGGGAACGACAACAGTGTCCGACCTTTCCATGGCCTCGAGTCCGGCGACCGCGCCGCAGGACAATCCCGGCACTGATGTCCGCACAGTCGGAGCCGCCGCGCATACCTGGAGTTGGTAATTCGGATCCGAGCCGAAGACGTCCATCGGTATCGCGGCGTCGAGCACGACGACGTCATCGGGGATGAGAACGGTGACGCGGTGCATTCCCCCCGTGCGCAGCATGGCCCGATCGTAACCCGCCTTCTGGAGCCTAAAGGTGCTCGAAGGCAACGTGTTCGCGAGGCGGAGGGGGCAGCGGTAGCTGCTCGAAGACGTGGGCGGTGAATCCCGCACCGCGGGTCTTCCGCGTTGTGTGCAACCTAATTTCGCAACGCGAAATGACCAAAGTCCGTTAACTACCGGTAGGTTTGAAATACCGCAGGGTATTCTTTTGGCGTATCCGGGGGAAATGCGTTGTGTGCCGAAGAATTTCCCGTGGATAGCTGTACAGATCTCCGGGGCCGTGTGTAGCGTCGTGACTCGCTAAAACCCTCACAGACAAGCGGTGGCACGGTGATCGGTATCGAGGGCTGCTTGAAACGCATCATGGACATTCCGGGTGCGCGCAGCGTGACTATGGTAGACGGGGCGAGTGGTCTTGCGATCGCGGCGGCCGGGCAGCACGATCTGGTCGATCAGCACGAAGATGCCGCGGCCACAACGGATGTGGTTCGTACGGTGCTCGGCTGCTCGGCGCTGGCGACCGGCAGGGACGGCGACGATCTCACCGAGATCATCGTGTGCGGGTCCCGCGGATTTCACCTGCTGAATCTGGTGGACGGCGACTTCGACGGCCGGCTTTTCGTGCACTTGCTGTGCGACGTCGACACCGGAAATCTGGCGATGGCGCGATATCGACTGCGGGCGATTCTCGCGGAATTCGCCGAGGACGGTTATGGGCGTTGAACTCGCCGTCGAACTGCGGCGGCTGGAAAAGGAAGGGAGTACAGGTGTCTTACACGCCGGTGACGGCGCTTTTCATCTCACCGGCGGCGTGATCGCCTCCGCCGATTGCCGCAGAACGACCGGCCTCGACCGGCTGGTGGTGGAGGCGGGCGTGGCGACCGCGGAGGATTGGCGGCGCGCCGGCGCGGGTGATCCCGGGCAGCTGCTGGCGCGGCCACGCTTGGAAACCCTTGCGCTGCTGTCCGTTTTCGATGCGGCATACTTCCTGCTCGCTTCCTCCGACGAACCCGAGTTCCGGCCCGCGCCGCCGCACTGGCTGGCCCCGGTCTGCCACATCACGCCGCGCGCGCTGGTGCAGGAATGCGAGCGGCGCGGCGATCCCGAATCCGGCCCGTGGCCCGCGGAGCTGGTGGACCGGGCCGCGGTGGTGCCGGTACGCCGCGTCCGGCGACGCCACGTGGTGCTCACCGCGGGCCAGGCGGAGGTGCTCGCGGCGGCGGATACCCAGCGCAGCATCACCGGTATCGCCCGCGATCTGGGCCGCACCACGTACGGCTGTCTGGAGGCGGTGCGGGAATTGACCGCGGCGGGCTTGATCGAGCCGCCCGCTTCGATTGTCGTCGAGCCAGGTCGTCACGCCGCCCCGTCGGGCTTCGCCCCCTACAGCGGACCGCGTGAAGACGGGGCACCCGCACGAATCGAGACGCGAAAGGGCAAGCATTCCAAGCTGACCGGGCATCGTAGCGCCGAACTTGCGGCGTGCGCGGAGCCGGTGACCGTGACGGCGTCGGCACCGGGCCAGCCCACTGGCCCACCCCTACGCCGTCGGGTGCGCATGGTCCCGCCGCCGCCCGCGGAACGGTGGGAGCCCGTCGACCGCGACGTGCTGGTTCGCCTACGGGCGGCGTTGGAGGAGCTTGCGTGACCGCGCGAAAGAAATTGCTCGGCGAATGGATGGGAAGGTTGACCAAGGTGGCGATGTCCGGACCCGGACCGAACGCGGCGGTGCTGGCGGAACTGAAGATGCTGCGGGATCGGGTGCCACAGCTGACCGGCGCGCTGGTCGCGTCCGGCGACGGGCTACTGATCGCGCACGACCTGCCCGCGCACATCGAACCCGACGGAATGGCAGCGCTGTCGGCTTCGCATCTCGCGCTGTCGTACCGGCTGGCCGCCACCGCCAACGGCGGCGGCTTCCACGAGGTCGTGGTGCGCGGCACCGAGGGGCACGTGGTGATCTACGCGGCGGGCTGGGCCTCGCTGACCGTACTGGCCGGATCCGAAGTGAACGTCGGCCGGCTCCATCTGGAGTCGCGCCCGGTGGCCCGCGCGATCGTCGACCATCTGGCGGCGATGACGCACAAGCCCGGCAGGGACCGGGTAACGCACACCCATCGAAAGGAATGAAATGTCGAATCTCGATCTGGCACTGAAGGACATGATGGTGATCGACGGCGCGATCGGCGCCGCGGTCGTCGATTACAACAGCGGTATGGCGCTCGGAATGCTCAGCAGCTCGAAGGCTTTGGACCTTCAGGTCGCCGCCGCGGGCAATACCGAGGTGGTGCGCGCCAAACTGCGCACCATGGAACAGCTCGGCCTCAAAGAGGATATCGAGGACATCCTCATCACGCTTTCCGGCCAATACCACATCATCCGGCCGATGACGGGCAGAAAGTCCAAAGGGCTTTTCCTCTACCTCGCCTTGGACCGCGGCCGGTCCAACCTCGCGCTGGCCAGGCACCACCTCAGGGGCATCGAAGAGGAATTGGAAGTCTGATCGGCCGCCCGAGGGCTCGCGTCGGCCTTGGGTGTGAGTCGGACTGCGGACACTTGCGCTTGCAGGCCGGGCGGCGAACGATTGACGGTGCGGCGGCGGCGTTGGCGGGCCGGGCCATTCCCCACGCTCGGTGGACCGCGACGCGTCGGCACCGCGGCTTTCGGAGTGATCGCTCCACACGAGGAGGACAGATGTTCATCCAAGTGATTCAAGGCAAAGTGTCCGACGCCGACCGGCTGAATCGGTGCATGGATCGGTGGACAGCGGAGCTGGAACCGGGCGCTGTCGGGTACCTCGGCACGACGTACGGACTGTGCGACGACGGCACGTTCATCGCGCTCGCCCGTTTCGAATCCGAGGATGCGGCGCGACGCAACAGTGCGCGCCCGGAGCAGGGCGCCTGGTGGTCCGAGACGGAGCAGTGCTTCGACGGACCGGTCACCTTCATGGACTGCCCGGAGGTGACGCAGTGGATGGGCGGCGGCTCCGACGAGGCGGGCTTCGTGCAGATCATGGAGGGCCACACGACCGACGCGCGCCGGATGCGCGAACTGCAAGCGCTGACCGACGACCGTCTGCACGAAGCGCGTCCGGACATTCTCGGCGGCACGTTGGCGACCCACGGCGCCGACGGATACGTCGAGGCGGTGTATTTCAGGTCCGAAGCCGAGGCCCGGGAACACGAGAAGATGGAGATTCCCGACGATCTGCGTCCGCTGCTCGAAGAGGAGAGCAGGCTGATGGGTGAGGTCACGTACTTCGACCTGCACGAGCCGATGCTGGTGTCGGCCCGGAAGTAAGGCAGCGGTACAAGCGGCCATCGCCCGCAGACGTCGATCCGACAGGCCATGGCCGCGCCCCGGGCCACTTGATACAGGGATGAATTCAGCGTTGCTTGCGGGCCACCAGAACCGTGTCGCGCAGCTCGATCTGGTGACTGCCGTGCGTCATCGTGCGAGATCGGGTCTCCGCCACGGTGATTTCCCAGCGATCGGGTTCCAGCGTTGCCGCCAGATCCTCCGCGGTGACGTGCACGCCGGTCGCGTGCGCGGCGGAGTGCGCGTCCGAGGGGTGATGGCCGACGATGAGCAGTGTGCCGCCGGGCGCGACGGCGGGAGCCAGTCGCCGAAGCAATGTTTCGGCTCCCGTGGCGGGGTGGGCGTAGTGCGAGCAGACGAGGTCGTAGCCGTCCTCCTCGGGCGTCCACTCCGTCAGATCCGCTGCCAGCCAATCGATTCGGTCCACGATCTCCGGTCCGCGGAGGTTCGCCAGCTCGGCGGCCCGATCGAGGGCGGCGGTGGCGAAATCCACCGCCGTCACCCGCCACCCGTGTGCGGCGAGCCAAACGGCTTCCGCGCCTTCGCCGCAGCCCGCGTCCAGCGCACGGCCGGGGGCCAGATTCGCCGCCTCGACCGTGAGGTGTGGATTGGGTTGCGGGCGCTGGGTTGTCGAATGGCCTCGATAGCGGGCTTCCCAGAATGCGTGGTCGAGTTGTTCGGGCACGGTGCGCCTTTCGTGTTCAGAGGCCGTGGCCATTGCCCGCCGCCGCGGACAGGCGGGCTTCGTTGTCGGGTGAGAACGGATACGCGGCGACCGCGTTCCTGGTGTCCTCGGCGACCAGGTCGGCATTGATGTGTCCTCCGGCGGTGGCGCCCGCGGCGGCGGCCGTGCCTACTTGGGCGGCAAGGTCGGTGACGTTCCCCGCCGCCCACACGCCGGGGACCTCGGTGCGGCCGGTCGGGTCGGCGGCGATGAACTCGCCCATGGGATGTTCGGAGGGACGCAGTCCGAGCGCCGCGAGGAAATCGGCTCGCGCCACCATCCGCGACCCGACCGCGACGACCTCGCGTTCGATCACGGTCCCGTCGCTCAACCGCACGCCGGTGATCCGGTCGTCGGTGATCTCCAGTCGCGCGACCTCGCCCTCGACCAGCCGCACGCCGCGGGCCGCCAGCTGCACCGATTCCTCCCGCGTCGGTGAGGTGGTGCCGGCGAAGAACGTGACGTCGGCGCTCAGCTGCCGGAACAGCAGCGCCTGGTGCACCGACATCGGACCCGTGGCGAGCACGCCGATGGGCCGTTCGCGGACCTCCCAGCCGTGGCAATACGGGCAGTGCACCACGTCTCGGCCCCAGCGTTCGCGCAAGCCCGGAATGTCGGGCAGTTCGTCGACCAAGCCGGTGGCGACCAGCAGCCTGCGGGCTCCGACGATTCGGCCTTCGGCCAAGGTCACGACGAAACCGTCGCCGTCGCGTTTCGCGCCGCGCACTTCGCCGGACGTGAGCTGGACGCCGTACTCGCGCACCTCGGCGCGGCCGCGTTCCAGCAATTCGGCGGGCGGCGTGCCCTCCCTGGCAAGCAGGCCGTGCACGCCCTCGGCCGGAGCGTTGCGCGGCGCGCCCGCATCGATCACCAGCACCGAGCGGCGCGATCGGCCGAGCATCAGCGCCCCGCTCAGCCCCGCGGCGCCGCCGCCGATCACCACCACGTCGTAGTTGTCTCTCCGCTGATCGGTCACCATGACCACCTCCTGCGAAGACTATGCGAGCCCGCCACCGGGAACGGCAACATTCTTTGCCGATCTGGCAAACTGGTCCCATGGACGACGACCTCGACCAAGCGCTCGACGCGGTCGGTCCCCGACTCCGTGCCCTACGGCGGCAGCGCGAAACCACGCTGGCCGACCTCTCGGCCACCACCGGGATCTCCGTGAGCACCCTCTCCCGCCTGGAGTCCGGCGACCGCCGTCCGACCCTCGAACTCTTGCTGCCGCTCGCCAGGGCGCACGGCGTCACGCTGGACGAACTCGTCGACGCGCCGCCCACCGGTGATCCGCGCGTCCACTTGCGGCCGGTCACCCGCCAAGGCATGACCATGGTGCCGCTGACCCGTCGCGCGGGCGGCATCCAGGCCTACAAGATCGTCCTCCACCCCGCAGGCCCTGGCGCGGAACCTCGCCTCCAGACCCACGAGGGCTACGAATGGCTCTACGTGCTGAACGGGCGCCTCCGCGCCATCATCGGCGAGCACGATCTGGTGCTCGCCCCCGGCGAAGCGGCCGAATTCGACACCCACATCCCGCACTGGTTCGGCGCCGCCGACTCCGAACCCGTCGAATTCCTCAGTCTCTTCGGCAAACAAGGCGAACGCGCGCACCTGCGCGCCCGCCCCAAATCGAAACGTGATGAGTAACGCTCACTGCCGCCGAGCGACGGATCGATCCGATCCATGTGATCGATCACCCGCTGTTCGATTGGAAGTCGTTGTGGCTGAGTCGAACTCGGACGACGTCGGCACGACTGTCGACGGGTCCGGCTCGACATCCGGTCGGTCGCTGTTGGCCGTGGATCGGTCGGACTCGGACCGTGGGTCGGCATCCAGTGTCGAAGTGCCGAAAAGGGCTGCGCTTCCGCTGGGCTCGAGCACTGCCACGACGGGTGCGGCCAGCGGCGCGGAATCCGCTACCCGCGGAGCGGAATCCACGGACCTCGAATCATCCACCGCGAGACGCGTATTCGTCCACGCGCCGACGAACATCAACCCGGCCCCGATCCCTTGCAGAGGCGCGATGGATTCGCCGAGGACCACCCATGCGCAGGTCAATCCGAAGGCCGGGACGAGGAACATAGCGGACGTCGCTGTGGTGGGACCGACCCGGCCGACCGCGTGGTAGTACAGCACGTAGGCGAGTGCGGTCGGCAGCGCGCCGAGATATGCCTGGTTGAGCCAGAATTCGAGGCCGAGTTCGGACCAGCGGACGTCGGCGAAGGCGGGGGCGGCGAGCAGGCCGAGGGCGGTGGCGCCCGCGGCGGTCGCGTAGACGGTGACGGTGGCGGCGGGCAATCGGCTCAGTAGCGGCGCGCCGAGCAGGGTGTACGCCGACCAGCAAGCCGCGGCGCCGAGGAAGAGGAGGTCGCCGAGCAGGCGGCTGTCGCCGGTATCGGGAATGCCGAGGAAGAACACGATGCCCCCGACAGCGGCGAGCGCAAGCCCGAGCAGTCGGGCGCCGGACAATCGCACGCGCCCGAGCAGGACGCCCACCGCGACCGTGCAGACCGGAGCGGCCATCGGCACGATCACGCTGCCGTCCGCGGCCGGGGCCAGCGAGAGCGCCAGAAAGAACAGCGCGTTGTAGCCGAACACGCCGACCATGCCGACGCCGACCACGCGCGGCACTTCGGCGGCGGGCAGTCGCGGCGCGCGCAGCGCCACGAGCAAGACAAAGGCGCCGACGAGGAAGCGCAGGAAGCCCGCCACCTCGTGCGGGACATCCCCGACGGCCGCCTTGGACGAGGCGAACGCGCTACCCCACAGGGCCATGACCACGATCAACAGCAAACGGATACGCACGTTTCGATACTCGGCGCGGGCCGCCGCGAGGTATTGAACGCTGGTGCGGTGAGAATGGAGCGGTGAGCGAGTGGGTCGAGTATCGGCGGATGCCGGATCGCCCGGTGGAGGTGATGCGCGCCCACTTCGAGCGGCACGTCTATCACCCGCACGCCCACGAGACGTACTCGTTCGGACTCACCGATTTCGGCGCGCAGAGTTTCGACTGCCGGGGCGCGGCGAGGGTCAGCGCGGCAGGCATGGTGATGGCGTTCAATCCCGACGAGCCGCACGATGGGCACAGCGCGACCGAGGCGGGCTTCACCTACCGGATCGTGCACATCGGCACAGAGTTGATCACCGACCTGCTCTCCGACCGGGCCGGTCGCCCAGCGGGCCTGCCGCTCTTCGCCGAACCCGTGCTGCACGACCCGCTGCTCGCGGGCACGCTCGGCAGGCTGTACGCGAGCCTGACCTCGCACGCCACCGAATTGGCAAGGGACGAGGCGTTATCCGCGACGGTCGCGGCGCTGGTACAGCGCGGCGCGCGCGCCCCGCGCGAAAGAACGGTGATCGGCGGCGGCAACGGCGCGATCGCGCGCCGCGTGCGCGATGTGCTCGACGAGCGTTATCTGGAGACGCTGTCGATGGACGATCTCGTCACCACGACGGGCGCCAGCCGCTTCGCGCTCTACCGGGCTTTTCGCGCGAATTACGGTCTGGCGCCGAGTGATTACCAGCGCATTCTGCGACTGCGGGCGGCGCGACGGCTGATCGCGGCGGGCCATCCGGTCGCCGAGGCGGCGGTGGCGGCGGGTTTCGCCGATCAAGCGCACCTGACCCGCTGGTTCCGTCGTTGCTACGGCATCACGCCGGGCGTTTACTCGCGCGCGGGTTGACCGGTCAGACCGTGGCGCGCGCCCACCGCCGTTTCGCCCAGCGGCGCGCGGTCGGGCTCACCAGCAGCGCGGGCAGCAGCACGATCGAACCGAGCAGCATGCCGACCAGCGCCAGCCCCGCGAACAGTTCGCCGATCGCCTGCACCGCGGCGGGCGTGGCGAACAGTGCCGCGAACACCGCGACCGCGAGGGCGGGCGGATGGTGCCCGGCCTGGGCGAGGATCGCGGCCGCCGTGCCGAAGGCGACGGCGAAGGCGAGGCCGACGACGCCGATCAGGTAGTTGTCCCAGGCGAACCAACTCGGGCGGGCCGTGCGGTGGCGCCGGGAATGCCGAAGTTCTCCCATCGTCGGGAGCTTAACGGCCGCGCGGCGCCACGCAGCGGATTCGGCGAAGTCGGTCGCGGGTCAGCGCGCCGCGGGCGGGCGCGGCCACGGATTGTGCTCGATGTGCTCGATGGATTCGTTGAAGCGGGCGACCAGCACACCGAGCTGATCGATGTCGTCCTCGGACCATTCGGCGACAACGGCTCCGATGCCGTCGTGACTCTGGGCGCGGTCGGCGGCAAGCAGATCCAGCCCTTTGGCGCTGGCCCGTATCTTGCGGGCGATGCCTCCCTCGGGGTCAGGAACTCGCTCCACCAGGCCTTGTTTCAGCATCGCGCCGACCTGCCGGTTGATGGTGGAGACGTCGAGGCGGAAGGCGTCGGCGAGTTCGCGCAGGCTGAGCGGGTAGTCGATTTCGAGCCTGGTGAGGAGCAGGAAGGCGGAGCGGTCCAGCTGGAAGCCGGGGCGGCGCAGCACCGAGGTGGGGAAGTGCCGGGAGAGCAGCGTGAGCTCGAAGACGAGGCGCGTGAGCGCTGCGTGGTCGGCGGGTTCCCGGTCTGACATGGCACAACTATGTCGCGCGGATCACTCTTCTACCAAATTGTGCAGCATACACGGCGTGTGTAGCGTACACATCCATGACCTTAGCTGCCGAAGCGTCCCCCGCTGTCACGGACGCCGAGACCCGGCGCCGCCCGACTCCCGCCTTGCTCATCGCGACGCTCGGCATGGTCGGTGTCGTCGTCTCGCTGATGCAGACGCTGGTCATTCCGATCATTCCGGCGCTGCCGACGCTGCTCGGCACCTCCGCGTCGAACGCGTCCTGGGTGATCACATCGACCCTGCTGGCGGGCGCGGTGTTCACGCCGATCAGCGGCCGCCTCGGTGACATGTTCGGCAAGCGCCGCGTGCTGTTCGCGAATCTGCTCTCGCTCATCGCCGGCTCGGTGGTCTGCGCGAGCTTCTCCTCGCTGCTGCCGGAGATCGTCGGTCGCTCGCTGCAAGGCGCCGCCGTCGGCGCGATTCCGTTGGGCATCAGCATCATGCGCGACGAATTGCCCGCCGAGCGGGTCGGTTCGGCCATGGCGATCATGAGCGCGACGCTCGGCGTCGGCGGCGCGATCGGCCTGCCGGTGGCCGCGGCGATCGCGCAGAACGCGGACTGGCACGTGCTGTTCTGGAGCTCGGCGGCGCTCGGCGTCGTCTGCGCGGCGCTGGTCTTCGTTTTCGTGCCGGAATCGCCGGTGCGCACCCCCGCTCGCTTCGATTTCGGTGGGGCCGTTGGTCTTTCGATCGCCCTGCTGGCATTGCTCGTAGCGATCACCAAGGGCGCGGACTGGGGTTGGTCCAGCGCCTCGATCCTCTCGCTGTTCGGTGTCTCGCTGGTGGTCTTCCTCGGCTGGGGCTTCTTCGAATTGCGGCAGCGCGCACCGCTGGTCGACCTGCGGGTCTCGGCGCGGCCGCGGGTGCTGTTCACCAACATGGCCTCGATCGCCGTCGGCTTCTCGCTGTACGGCATGTCATTGACCTTCCCGCAGCTGCTGATGGCGCCCGAGCAGACCGGCTACGGTTTCGGGCTGTCCATGGTGAGCGCCGGATTGGCCCTCGCGCCAACCGGTTTGGTGATGATGGCGCTCTCGCCCGTCTCGGCGCGGCTGTCGGCGGCGCGCGGGCCGAAGCTGACGCTGATGCTCGGATCGGGCGTGATCGCCGTCGGCTACCTGTGCGCGGTGCTGTTGATGAACAGCGTCTGGGAGATCATGCTCGCGGCCGTGATCGTCGCGGGCGGCGTCGGTCTGGCCTACGCGGCGATGCCCGCGCTGATCATGGGCGCCGTGCCGATCACGGAGACGGCCGCCGCCAACGGGCTCAACTCGCTCATGCGCTCGATCGGCACGTCCACCTCCTCCGCGGTGATGAGCGTGGTGCTCGCGCACATGACGATCTCGCTCGGCGCGCACCTGCTGCCCTCCCGCGACGGCTTCCACACCACATTCTTCATCGCCATGGCGGCCGCGATCGTGGCCATCGCGCTGACCGCGTGCATTCCGATGGGCAAGAAGGCCTGACCGGTCAGGCCGGTGCGTCGCGCACCGAGTCGGTGTAGCGGCGGGCCAGTGTCCGCAGGTGCGCGACCAGCTCCGGCGGGCCGTCGACGCGGAAATCCATCATCAGCATGCTCAGGTAGATGGCGATGGTCTCCAGCGCGTCCGCGCCGGTATGCAGCAGGCAGCTGTTCTCGTCGACCGGCTCGACCACGCCGACCGCGGGATTGATCCGGGCGAGCACGACCTCCGCCGGCGCCAGCACCGTGACCTCGGCGTGCACCCGCCATCCCGTGCTGGCGACGTCGCGCATGACGAAGGCGACGAGGTCGTCGTCGGGCAGCGCGCGGGCGGCGAAACGGCGGCCGGTCGCGGTCGCGTCGCGTACACCGGCGACGGGGATCGCGCGCCAGGTGTGCGTGTCGAGAACGTAGCCGACCAGGTACCAGCGGCGTTGCCAATTGATCAGCCGATACGGCTCGGCCTCGATCAGGTCGCCGAATTCCGCTGCGGCGTTGGCGATGTCGAGCCGCACCGCGGCGCCGTCGCGGATCGCGCCCGCCAGCACGGTGAGCACTTCGGCGGGGACGGGCGCGTCCGGCTCGCGGGAGCCGGTGGTCGCCGGACCGATCGCGGTGGCGCTGCGCAGCGCGGTGACCTTGCGCTGCAAGCGTTTCGGCAGGATCTGCTCGAGTTTGGCCAGCGCGCGGCCGACGTGCTCGGTGATGTCGGCGATGCCGGTCGCGCCGTCCTCGGCCAGTCCTACCGCCACCGCCACCGCGACGGCCTCGTCGTCGTCGAGCAGCAGCGGCGGCATGGTGGAGCCGCGCCCGAGCCGGTAGCCGCCGATCGCGCCGCGCTCGGCGTGCACGGGATAGCCGAGCTCGCGCAGCCTGCGAATGTCGTTGCGCAGCGTGCGATCCGTGACGCCGAGCCGGTCGGCCAGCTCGCGGCCGGAGTAGGCGCGGTCCTGAAGCAACGCCAGCAGACGCAGCACGCGGGTTGTGGTCTCCGCCACGATTGCCTCCCGAACTATTAGGAACGAAAGCAGCCTAATGGGCTCATAGGCTCGTAGTCAGTACCGCAAAGCACAACCGAAAGGCCCGCCATGCACACCGATGTGGTTCTCACCACCGTCTGGCGCGAGACCCTCGCCGCCGCGTACCGCGCGCTCACCGACGTCGTCGCCGGAATCCGCGACGACCAATTGCGCCTGCCGACGCCGTGCGCGGAATGGGATGTGACGCAGGTGATTCAGCACGCCGCAGGCGATCAGCTCGCGTACGCGAAGTGCCTCGGCATCGGGAACGGCCCGATGGAAAACCCCTTCGCCCCCTCGGGTTCGATCGACGGCTCACCCGTCGCCCTGGTGCGCGACGCGATCGAACAGACCGCCGCCGCGTGGGCGACCGTCACCGACGAGACCCACGAGGTGCCGACCCCGCTGCCGCACGGCGCACTCCCGACGCCCGTGGCGGCCGTGCTGTGCGCGCTGGACGCGGCGGTGCACGCGTGGGATCTCGCCGTCGCCACCGGGCAGCCCTCGCCGCTCGACGATGAGATGTCCCGCGCCTTGCTGGCCGCGGCGCGCACCGCCAACCCCGCGCCGGGCGGCGGGCCGGTGATGGAGATCGTGGAACCGCTGCGTCAGTGGGGCGCGTACGCCCCGGTGATCGACGGCGCGCCGGACGACGACGCGGTCGCCGCACTGCTGCGCTATTTGGGTCGCGATCCGGGAACCGTTCGCGGCGGCCGTTCGTCCTAAGGATGAGTGGTCGTACAAAGTGATTGGGGGGACGGCGTGTCGGTACCGGAAAGAACCCGGGCGCGGCTCGGTCTGCTGCTGGCGCTGGGGTTGGTCGTCGTGGCGGCCGTCGCCGCGGGTGCGCTCTGGTTGCGGACGAGCTCCGGGCACCCCGCCGTGATCGGCGAGAGTCCTACCGCGTTCCCCGACATCGACCGGTCCACCCTCGAACCGGCGCAGGCCAGGCTGGTCGAGGTGCTGGAGCGCGAGTTCGCCGCTCAGGGCGGCGGCCCGAAGTACGCCGAAGGGCTTGTCGAGCCCTGGTGCGCCGATTTCGTGAGCTGGACGATGCGCGAGGCCGGGCATCCGCTGTCGAACCCGAACTCCGGGTCGTGGCGAATTCCGGGCGTCTACACCCTCCAGGAGTACTACGAGGGATCCGACAGATTCGCGCCGGCGGGCAGCGGATATCGCCCCCGCACCGGCGACGTGCTGCTCTATGGACCGGAAAGCCAATTCTCCCAGCACACGAATATCGTGCTCGAGGCGGCGAACGGCGAGGTGACCACGATCGGCGGCAACGAATTCGGCGAGGTGCGCATCCACCGGTTCCACATGGCCGATGTGAAGGACGTCGTCGGATACGGGCGTTTCTGAAACTTGTTGCCGCTCAGACCGTCCGATTCGGCGCGTGCGAGGCTCGGCGCGTCCTCCGCCGAGCCTTAGTATGGAGACGACAGCGCCCGGCAGCGCTGTCGTGTCGGGCCCTGTCCTGCTACCCCCTCATCAGCAGGACAGGGTTCCCCGAACGTTCGGATATTCGGAAACTTTTGTCGCGTACCGTGTCGGTTGTCCGTTGAAAGGTGAGGGTTTCGGAATCTCTGATGCAGCCGACCGAAGAAACGACGAACGACCCGTCCTGGATCGACTACGCCGCCTTCGGCGAACGCTTCGTCACCCATGCGGTGACCGAGGAACGCATCGTGGCCGCGGTGGCCTCCATGGCCGGGCGGGGCATGGCTATCGGACCTTTCAACATCGGCCCGCCCGGACTCGCAGGATTCATCGCAGAGGGCAAGGTCGGCGATCCCACGGTGCTCCGCCACGATCCGCACGTGGTCTTCCAGGTGACGGTGCCGCTCACCCTCGCGGTGAAGGTGCGGCTCGGCGGGAGGAAGCTGCGGTTGGCGGCGGTCGTCGAGATCGATCTCACGCTGCACGCACGCACCGCCGACCCACTGCTCATCGTCATCGACATCCCGCCCATCACCACCCGCGACGTGAGCTTCGTGCTGCGCGCCCAGACTGTGGAGTCGGCTTGGGAGTGGCTGCTCGATCCGATCGCGGGACTGGTGCAGCGGGAGGTCGCGAATCGGGTCAACGCCATGCTGGCCGAACCGCAGGCCAGGAGCGCGCGGGTCTTCGACGTCGAGGCGATGGTCGCGGGCGTCCGGTCGAGGCACCGCGAGCGGGAACAATTCGAGTGGATCGATTACGGCGAATTCGGCCACCGATTCTTCGCCCGGATCGTGACGCGGGACCGGGTGTTCGAGGTCGTCGACAAGATGGCCGGACGGCCGATCTCCGTGGGGCCGCTGAAAGCGGGGCCGAAGGACCGAGCCACCGTCACCGTGCAAGGGGCGATTCGGCAGCCGCGCCTGGCCGAACGGATCACGGGACCGGGTGATCTCGTCGAGTTCGACCTGACACTGCCGGTTGGTCTGGACATCACCGTGCAGATCTTCAAGGCGAACGAGTACCGCGCCGACGTCGAGATTCCGCTGGTGCTGACCGCTCGGGCGGCCGATCCGCTGCTGATCGTCATCGACGTGCCGCCGCCCGTGACCGACGACCTGCGGATGCATTTCAAGGCGCGCGGAATGCGCGCGGCGACACTCGGCGCGCTGGCGGGAATCAGGAAACAGGTGATCGCACAGGTGGAGCGGGTGGTGCGCGAGCAACTCGGTGACATCTCGGGGCGAACCATCGACGTGGCCGCGCGGATCGACGGCATAGCCTGACGCGTAACCCCTGTGGCGAATGAGAATCATGTGTCCGATGGGTCTAGCGGTTCGCATGTGAAATGTGATGAAATGAGTTCACGTTCGAGGCTCCCGGCGCGCGTGTGAGCCTTGGGGAAGGTGCGCCGGGCACGCTGCCAGCCAATACGGGTTGTGCGAAGGAGTCCTGCGATGCGTTCTTTCGATCTGTCCCGGCGCAAGTTGTTCGCCTACACCGCAGCGGCCGCCGCGCTCGGCGTGACAAGCTCCGCAGGCCCCGCGTCCGCGAGAGGAACCTTCGGCACTTTGATCGACTACTCCGGTGGCGTGCCCTCGGCTGACGCCATTCTCGAAGCGGGGCACGTCGGCGTCATCCGCTACGTCTCCGATCGACGGCCCGGCGCCGAGTGGATGGTGGGCAAACCGCTGCTCGCCCGCGAGGTCGAGGAACTCGCCGCCGCCGGGCTGAAGATCGTGTCCTGTTATCAGTTCGGCAAGGGGCCGACCGCCGACTGGCGCGGCGGACTGGAGGCGGGCAAGCGACACGCCGAACGTGGGCTCGAACTGCACCTGGCCGCGGGCGGCCCCGAGGGCAGGCCCATCTACGCGTCCATCGACGACAACCCGACCCCGGTCGATTTCGCGACCATGATCGCGCCGTACCTGCTCGGCTGGCAAGCGGTGGTCGGTAAAGAAAACGTCGGCGTCTACGCAAACTCGCCGACCATCGAACTCGCCACGGCGGCGGGCCTGGGTTCCTGGTACTGGCAGCACAATTGGGGCACCCCGAAGGGTTTCGTGCACCCGGCCGCCCACCTGCACCAGTTCGAGATCGACAAGCGCGCCATCGACGGCATCGGCATCGACCTCAACGAGATTCTGAAGCCCGAATACGGGCAGTGGTGAGCGCGAGTCCTACGCCTATTCACGCCGTTGGAACTGCTCCGTCGATAGACCCGCGCAGGGTCGGAGCGAATCCGGAGGTGCCTCAACCGACACAGCCGGACGGAGTTCATCGATAGCGTCCGTACATGACCGGAGCGAATGCGGAGTCTCGTTTCCGTGGCGGATCGGGGCTCTCGATAGCGTCCGCGCATGGCCGGAGTGGGGGCGATGATGCGCTGAACCAGGCGGTGGATCCGTCGATTGCGCCCGCGCATGGGCCGGAGTGGGGCGGGGTATGGCGTGGCTCGCGCGGTTGGACGGAGTTCATCGCGAGCCCTGGCGCATCGGCCGAAACCGAGGCCGGAGGCCTAGTTCGCGCGGTGGGGTGGGGTCCGTCGATAGATTCCGCGCACGGGCAGAGCGAATGCGCAGGTGCGCCGGGCCATTCAGCTGGACGCGGTCCGTCCATGCCCGAAGGACACGGAGGTGTGCCTGGTTCGGACGCCTATGTCTGGGAGTGGCAGACCGGGGCGACGCGCAGGTCCGGTTCGTCGTCCGGCACCACGCGCAGGTTCGGGCGGGTCTCCGGGGCTTCGTGGTTGCCCATCCAGGACAGCAGCGACCAGCGCGACAGACCGGAGAGGGCCGATCCGATGCTGGCGAAGGAGGCCGAGGAGATCACCGAGCCGAACGATCCGACCGACCCGATCGAGAGCACCGAACCGACGCTGCCGATCGAGAGAATCGAGTAGGCCGATCCGATGGACAGGATCGAGCCCTCGGAGCGGATGGACAGAATTGATCGGCGCGAGCGCCTGCTCCGGATCGAGCGGGGTCGTACCGTTCCTTCGGCAATCGACATGCCTTCGGTCTACCACAACGGAGACTGTGCCGGGAAATATCGCCGTAATGCGGCGGTGTGTCGGTGCTGGGCTGCCCTGGTCGGCGGCTCCGGACATGCCGAAGCCCGGCGGTCGCGATCGACCGGCCGGGCTTCGAAAACATCAGACGCTGAAGAAGCCGAGCGTCGGAAGGAACGAGCAGGTGCGCGCCTCGGCGTCGGGCGCCTTGGTGGTGAGCGAGCCGCCGACCACCGCGACGATCCGGCCGCGGCCGGTGTTCACGATGGCGGACAGGGTCGCAGGGCCGTCCGGGTTGATCTTCGCCTCGTCGGTCAGCGCCTGCACGCCGGACTGACCGGTGTCGAGGTTCAGCCACTGCACGGTCATCGGCGGGTTCTGCTCGGCGGTCGGCGACTTGGTGCCGAGCGCGGTGAACACGAAACCGGTCTGACCGGCCGCGGGGCCGGGCGGAGGCAGCGTGGCCGGGCCGGGAACAGCGAGTGCCGTGCCGACCGAGTCGGCGGACGCGCTGATGCAGCCCTTGCCGATGGTGGGGTACAGGAACTGGGCGATGACCGGGCCGTCCTGCGGTAGTTCCGGACCGCCGCCGCCGCTGCCGTCGAGGAACGTGATGATCCGTTCCAGCGTCGACTTGATCTGCGGCGGCAGATTCAAGCTGTTGAGCAGGATGCGAGCCTGATCGAGGATCGCGGACTGCGGTCCTGCGACATCGGCAGGGCGTGCGATGGCGCCGACGATGGCGGGGGTGAGCGCGGCGATCGCGTCCACCGGAACGCCCTCGGGCACCATTGGAACGCTATTCGAAACCGCGGTGTGGGCGGGCGCCGGTGCCGCTACTGCGACCGGCGCGGCGAGCGAAGCGCTCGCCGCCATGGCGAGTGCGGTCAATGCGATCCGCGATCCTCGGGTGCGAAGCACTGGTCTAGCCGTCCTTAACCTCGGGGTACATCTGGTCAATGGGTAAAGACCCATTGTTTCGGGGGTCACTCTAAGGACACGACCACCGAGTTGTACAGCGGTGGTCGTTATCACGTTGTGCCGTGGACGATCAGTGTTACCGAACGGTAGTGCGGCGAGGTGTTACCGATGTGAAAGGTGATGCAAATGTTATCGGTGTTGCCAGCGCGCATGGATAGATGGGCGCTGCGGTTAATCTAGTCGCAGCCTTCGGCATTTGCCTCCGACACACCGAACATCGGCGGGTCGCCGCCCGCGACCGCTTCCCCGACCCGAAAGCCCGCGACTTGAACCGAGACAGCGATCGGTCGGACCAGCGTCCGGCCGCTGCCCATCTGCGACTGGCGGTGTTGCTGCTCGGTCTGTCCGTTCTGGCCCGTCTGCTGTGGATGCTGGTGGCACGCAACGGGATGAATTTGGTCGATCTACACGTCTACGTCGACGGTTCGGCGGCGCTGCTCACCGATCGGCTCTACGACTTCACCTACGCGGAGAAGACGCCGGATTTCCCGCTGCCGTTCACCTATCCGCCGTTCGCCGCGCTGGTCTTCTTCCCGCTGCATTTCCTGCCGTTCAAAGTGATCGCGGTCGGCTGGCTGCTGGCCACCGTCGCGGCGCTCTACGGCGTGGTCTGGATCGCGCTGGAATTGATCGTCGGCGAAGAGCGATTGCGCGAACCCGGTTGGCGCGCAGCGGCGGTCGGCTGGACGACGGTCGGCGTGTGGCTCGAGCCGGTGCGGACCACGATCGACTACGGACAGGTCAACGTCTTCCTGGTGCTCGGCGCCATGCTCGCGGTGCGCAGCTCGCGATGGTGGTTGTCGGGCGGGCTGGTCGGCGTCATCGCGGGCATCAAGCTGACGCCCGCGATCACCGGTCTCTACTTCGTCGCGCGGCGGCGCTGGGGGACCGCGCTGTGGTCCGCGGTGGTTTTCGGCGCGACCGTCGGCATCAGCTATCTGATCAACAACCACGAGGCGACGCGCTACTTCGGCACGCTGCTCGGCGACGCGGACCGGATCGGCCCGGTCGGCTCGGTATGGAATCAGTCGCTGCGCGGGACGTTGAGCCGCATCCTCGGCCACGACGTGGAATCTGGGCCGGTGTGGATCGCGGCTGTGCTCGCGGTCGCCGCGCTCGCCTTCTTCGCCTGGCGGGCGCTGGAACCGGACGACCGGATGGGCACGCTGCTGTTGGTGCAGCTGTTCGGGTTGCTGATCTCGCCGATCTCGTGGTCGCATCACTGGGTGTGGTTGCTGCCCGCGGTGCTCTGGTTGGTCTACGGGCCGCTGCGCGCCGCGCCGGGCGCGCGAATCCTGGCCGGCTACTGGCTGGTGACCATGTTGATCGGCGTGCCGTGGGTGCTGTCGTTCTTCCAGCCGACGATCTGGGAGATCTCCCGGCCCGGCGTGCTGTCCTGGCTGGGCGCGGTGGACGTGCTCGGCGTGCTCGTCCTGTTCGCCTGGATCATCTGGGCCGGCGCGCGACGCGAGCGGTCGGCCGGCGAGGCGGCGCGCGAGGTGGTCGCCGGCTCCGCGCGGGCGGGGTAGCCCGGGTTCGTCGCTCACAGGTTCCGCGACGCAGTCGGGTGGACCGCGGCGATCGGGCGCGGCTGCCGGAGTGATAGACGGCTACTCGGACTGCGACGCGAGCAGGTCGATCTCGCGGGCCAGGCCGAAGTCCAACGCGGTCAGGCCGCCCGCGGAATGGGTGGACAACGCAAAGGTCACCTTCCGCCAGCGAATATCGATGTCGGGATGATGGTTCGCGGCCTCGGCCGCGTCGGCGACCCGGCGCACCAGATCGATGCCCGCCGGAAACGAGGCGGCCTGCACGGTGCGGGTGATGTTGTCGCCGGAGCGGCTCCAGTTGGGCAGCCCGGCCAGCGCGTCGGCGATCTCGGCTTCGGAAAGCAATGGGGTGCTCATAAGCCGGTTGTACCCCGTTTGCCGAGGGTGCACCGGAATCTGCGGAATTCAGGCTGCCCGAGCCTGTTTCAGCGCTTTCTTGAGATCCTTGCCGGACAGCCCGGCGGCCTCGGCCTTCTTCATCCGCATGATGACAACGGGGCATTTGAAGCAGCGCGTCTTCTTGCGACAGCACTTCTTCTTGGGTTTCAGACCCGAAACCTTCTTAGCCTTGACCTTGCCCACGATGGTTAGCATACCCTTACTCGAGCGCCTGATACGTGGGGGTCGCTCGGTAGCCGGTAGTCTGTAGCTGGCCGCGATGCCCGGTGAGTTTTCATTCTCCACCTGTTTGCAGGGGTCGGCCGGTACCAACACCGAACAGCAGGAGGATTCAGGCGTGTCGTCTGCACGCGATTTTCGCAACGTCGCCATCGTGGCCCACGTCGACCACGGCAAGACGACGCTGGTCGACGCCATGCTGCGCCAGTCGGGCGCCTTCGCCGAGCGGGCCGAACCGGTCGACCGGGTGATGGACTCCGGCGATCTGGAGCGCGAGAAGGGCATCACCATTCTCGCCAAGAACACCGCGGTGCACCGGCACCATCCCGACGGCTCGGTCACCGTCATCAACGTCATCGACACCCCCGGCCACGCCGACTTCGGCGGTGAGGTCGAGCGCGGCCTCTCCATGGTCGACGGCGTCGTGCTGCTGGTCGACGCCTCCGAGGGCCCGCTGCCGCAGACCCGCTTCGTGCTGCGCAAGGCGCTGGCCGCGTCGCTGCCGGTGATCCTGGTCGTCAACAAGACCGACCGCCCCGACGCGCGCATCGAGGAGGTCGTCGAGGAGAGCCACGACCTGCTCCTCGACCTGGCCTCCGACCTGGACGACGCCGCGGCCGAGGCCGCCGAGCTCGCCCTCGACCTGCCGGTGCTCTACGCCTCCGGCCGTGAGGGCAAGGCATCCAAGGAGCGCCCGGAGAACGGCAGCGCGCCCGACGCGGAGAACCTCGACGCGCTGTTCGACGTGCTGATGGAGTACATCCCGGCGCCCAAGGGCGATGCGGCGGCTCCGCTGCAGGCGCACGTCACCAACCTCGACGCCTCGGCGTTCCTCGGCCGCCTCGCGCTGGTGCGCGTGCACAACGGCGAGCTGCGCAAGGGCCAGAACGTCGCGTGGATGCACGCCGACGGCGTCAAGCACGTCAAGATCACCGAGCTGCTCCAGACCATCGGCGTCGAGCGCCAGCCCGGCGAGGTGGCCGTCGCGGGCGACATCGTCGCCATCGCGGGCATCCCGGAGATCATGATCGGCGACACCCTCGCCGACATCGACAACCCGGTCGCGCTGCCGCGCATCACCGTCGACGAGCCCGCGATCTCGGTCACCATCGGCACCAACACCTCGCCGCTCGTCGGCCGGGTGCAGGGCCACAAGCTGACCGCGCGCATGGTGAAGTCGCGGCTGGACCAGGAGCTGGTCGGCAACGTCTCGCTGCGCGTCCTCGACATCGGCCGTCCCGACGCGTGGGAGGTGCAGGGCCGCGGCGAGCTGGCGCTGGCCATCCTGGTGGAGACCATGCGCCGCGAAGGCTTCGAGCTGACCGTCGGCAAGCCACAGGTGGTCACCAAGCAGGTCGACGGCAAGGTGCACGAGCCCTACGAAGAGCTGACCATCGACTGCCCCGAGGAGTACCTCGGCGCGATCACCCAGCTGCTCGCCGCGCGCAAGGGCAAGATGGTGCAGATGAGCAACCACGCCGCGGGCTGGGTGCGGATGGAGTTCATCGTTCCCTCGCGCGGCCTGATCGGCTTCCGCACCGACTTCCTCACCGAGACCAGGGGCACCGGCATCGCCAACGCCGTCTCGCACGGCTACGCGCCGTGGGCGGGCGAGATCCGGGCCCGCCACACCGGCTCGCTGGTCTCCGACCGCGCGGGCTCGGTGACGCCGTTCGCGATGATCCAGCTCGCCGACCGCGGCCAGTTCTTCGTCGAGCCGGGCGCGGACACCTACGAGGGCCACGTGGTCGGCATCAACCCGCGCGCGGAGGATCTCGACATCAACGTCACCCGCGAGAAGAAGCTGACCAACATGCGCAGCTCCACCGCCGACGTGATCGAGACCCTGGCCAAGCCACTGCAGCTGGATCTGGAAGGCGCGATGGAGTTCTGCGCCGCCGACGAGTGCGTCGAGGTCACCCCCGAAGTGGTCCGGGTGCGCAAGGTCGTCCTCGGCCAGAACGAGCGGGCCCGTGAGCTGTCCAGGCGGAAGGCGCGGGACCGGGCCGCGTTGTAGTGCGCAAGCGGATCGGCGAACGCGAAGCCCCGGCGCCGCTGCGCGAGAGCGCGGCGGCGCCGCGTAGGCGAACGGGGGCTCGGCGAAGTAGAGTGCCGGGCGTGACCTCGGGGGCAACACGACGCGCGATGTCGCGCGCACTGATGGTTTTGTTGGCGGCCTCCGTGACGGTGCTCGCCGGATGCACCGCGAACCCGCCCCCGCCCATCGAGAGCACGGACAGCCCGAAGACGACGCCTGCCAAGCCGGGCAAGAACACCGTCGTCGTCGGGATCGACGACATCGGCATCGGGTTCAACCCGCACCTGCGGTCGGATCAGTCGCCCGCCACCTCCGCGGTGAGCTCGATGGTGTTGCCGAGCCCGTTCCGTCCGGTGCCGAACCCCATCGTGCGCGGCGCCACCGACTGGGTGCCGGACACCGCGCTGGTGACCTCCGCCGAGGTCACCAGTCAGGAACCGTTCACCATCACCTACACGCTGCGCAACCAGGCCAACTGGTCCGACGGCGCGCCGATCGCCGCCGAGGACTTCCGTTTCCTCTGGCAGCAGATGCTTACCCAGCCCGGTGTCGCGGATTCGGCTGCCTACCGGCTGATTTCGGATGTGAACTCCTCCGGCGGCGGCAAGACTGTCACCGTCGTGCTGACCCAGCCGTATCCCGCGTGGCGCGAGCTGTTCGCGAATCTGCTTCCCTCGCACCTGATCAAGGATCAGCCGGGCGGATTCGCCAACGGTCTCGCGGAGGGCATCCCGGTGTCCGGCGGCAACTTCGCGATCAAGTCGGTGGATCCCGGCCGCGACGAGATCCTGCTGGAACGCAACGACCGCTACTGGGGCACTCCGGCAGGTCCGGATCAGATCTTGTTGCGCCGCGGCGGAACTCCCGCGCAGCTGGCCGAATCGCTGCGCACCGGTGACGCGCAGATGGCGCTGGTGCACGGCGGTGTCGCGACCCAGGCGCAACTGGCCGCGATCCCGTCGGTGCGCACCGCGATCATGGCGCAATCGCGCGAACTCCAGTTCGTCTTGAACGGGCGCACCACCGAACTCGCCGATCCGCGGGTCAGGCGTGGCGTGCTCGCGCTGCTCGATCCCGCGCTGCTTGCCACCGTCGGCGCGCAGACCGGCGGCTGGGTCGAGCCGGTGCGCGCGCAGATACTGACGCCATCCGACCCCGGCTACGCGCCGACCGCTCCGCCCCGCCCCGCACCTGACGAAGCGTTCGCGCTGCTGGCCGAGGCGGGTTTCGCCCGCGCTCCGGAACCACCGGCGGTGGTCTCGCCGACCTCGCCCGCGCCGCAGCCGCGGCCGGTCGCGAAGAACGGCAAGGTGCTCGCCCTCCGGATCGGCGCGGTCACCGGTGACGCGACCGCGCTCGCGGTGGCCAACACCGCCGCCGACCAATTGCGCAGCGCCGGTATCGATGCCAGCGTGCGCAGCGTCGCCGCCGACGCGCTGTACGGCAAGGAGCTGGTAGAGGGCGGCGTGGACGCCATCGTCGGCTGGGAGGTCGCGGGCGCGGATCCGGCCAACGTGCTGGCCTCCCGCTACAGCTGCCTGCCGCCGGAACCCGGCCCCCGTGACGGCGAGGCACAGGCCGCGGTGGAGGCGGCGCGGCGCGCGCCGAGCAACCTGTCCGGCGTGTGCGATCCGGTGCTGCAACCCGCGATCGACGCGGCGCTGCGCGGCATCGACGTCCCGAAGGTGCTCGCCGAGGCCGAGCCCGCGCTGTGGGGGCTGGCCACGGTGCTGCCGATCGTGCAGGACAACCTGGTCGCCGCCGCGGGCCCGCGCGTCGACGGCGCGTCGCTGAGCGGCGCCATCCAGGTGGGCATCTTCGGCGACGCCGCGATGTGGCGCAGAATCCCGTGACCGCCGCCGAAGGAACCGGCGGCATCGTGCTCGTGCACGCGCATCCGGACGACGAATCCATCACCACCGGCGGCACGATCGCGCACTACCGCCGTCGCGGCGTCCCGGTCACCGTGGTCACCTGCACCCTCGGCGAGGAAGGCGAGGTGATCGGCGAGCGGTGGGCCCAGCTCACCGCGGATCGTGCCGATCAACTCGGCGGCTACCGGATCCTCGAATTGACAAGGGCGCTGGCCGCTTTGGACGCCGCGCCGCCGCGCTTCCTGGGCGGGGCAGGTCGCTGGCGGGACTCCGGGATGGCGGGCACGCCGTCGGCCGAGCACCCGAGGGCGTTCGTGCGCTCCGGTTCCGAGGCGGTGGACGCGCTCGTCGAGATCCTGCTCGAGCTGCGGCCGCGGGTGGTGATCGGCTACGACCCGCGCGGCGGCTACGGCCACCCCGATCACATCAGGGCGCACGAGGTCGCCACGGCCGCGGTGCACGAAGCGGCCGAGCGCGGCTGGGACGTGCCGAAGTTCTACTGGACCGTGACCGACGCCGACATGCTGCGGCTGTACACCGAGGCGCTGGCCCGCCGCACGGTCGACGGCCTGCCCGGCGCGCTGCCGAAGGGCTGGCGGCTGCCCGCGGCGGGGGAGTTGGCCAGCGTGCCGAGTCACACCGTGACGACCACCGTCGAGGTGTCCGACGCGCTGGCCGCCAAGCGTGCGGCGCTGCGGGCACACGCCACCCAGGTGACGGTCGCGCCGTCCGGGCGGGAGTTCGCGCTCTCCAACGACATCGCTCAGCCGGTGCTGCCCGAGGAACATTTCGTGCTGGTCCGCGGCGCGCGTGGGCCGGTCGGACCGGACGGGCGCGAACACGACTTGTTCAGCGGGATCGGCTGAACCGGACACGGTGCGCGATCCGCGGCCTCCGCGGCGGGGCATAGACTCCAAGACGTGTACAACTGGGACCTCCAGAACGCCATCTCGGCCTTCGTGGACAGCTTGCGCCCCGGCGCGGAGCACCAGCACGAGCTGTACATGTCGGTGCTGTACGCCTTCGTCGACATGCAGAGCCACCTGCTGACCATCCTCGGCTACCCGCCGGTGCCGTGACGGCGATCGACAAGCGCGCTGACGCGCCCCATACCGATGATCGAAGGTGGATCGCCGAACCCATACGGCTGGCGCTGATGGCCGTGCTCGTACTGAGCGGGCTGTTCACCCTGGCCTTCGAGGTCCTCTATCTGCCCGTCTATCTGGGCGCCTCGCATCTCCCGGCGCCGAAGGAGACGAGCCTGGTGGCGGCACCGCTCGCCGCGGCGTCCGGCTCGGGCGCGATCGCCTTCCCGGTGACGGTCCTGCTCGCCGCCACGCTCAACGTCCTGCTGATCGCGGCGATGCGCACCCTCACCGATAGCATCCGCGTCGCTCTGCTGCCGGTCATCGTCTGGACCTTCGGCTTCCTGGCCTGCACCGTCGCAGGCCCCGGCGGGGATCTCGTGCTCCTGAGCGATTGGCCGACCCTCCTGCTACTCCTCTGCGGCCTGGTCCCGCCCCTGGCCTACCTCTACCTCCGCCCAGTCCAGCACTGACCTCGCACGCCTCGCACTGCAACCGCTGACGAAGTCGTCGCGCGGGTCAGTCGACGCGGATCGGCAGGGTGGCGATGACGGCGTCGGTGCGGGCGCGCAGCGCGGCGGCGAGCACGGGGCCGCGCGGGTTGTGCAGCAGGCGGTGGCGCCAGTGGCGGGCTTCGACGTGGGTGACCAGCACGGTGACGTCGCGGCCCCTGGCGGTCTGTTTGCGTACGTAGCCGACCAAGGTGGTGACCAGATTGCGGTGCGGGCACGGCAGCACCGTGAGCGGGACGCCGGGATCCCATTCTTTCCAGCGGGCGCTGAGGCGTTTGGTGGCGGCGGGGTCGATCTCGGCGGCGACGGCGACGATCTCGCCGCGCGTGCGCAGCGCTACGGCGAGCGCGCGGGCGGTCGCCTCGCTCACGGCGACCACCGGGATGATGACCAAAGCCCTTGTCCCGGCCGAGATCTCGGGTCGCGGCGGGATCTCCCCGAGACGCAGTTCCGCGGCGACCGTTCGGTAGTAGTTCTCGGTCCTGGCGAACAAGATGATCAACAGCGGGATGATCACCAGCAGCAGCCAGGCACCTTCGGTGAACTTCTCGGCCAGCAACACCACAGCGGCCACGGCGGTCAAGCACGCGCCGAACCCGTTGAGCGCGGCGCGCGGCCCCCAGCCCGGGTCGCGCTGCCGTTGCCAGTGGCGGACCAGTCCCCACTGGCTGAGGGTGAAGCCGATGAAGACGCCGATCGCGTACAGCGGAAGCAGGCTGTGCGTCCGGGCGTCGACCAGTATCAGAATCGTGCCCGCTGCCAAGGCGAGCGCGGTCACGCCGTACCGGAAGACCGGCCGCTCGGAGCGCAGCGTGAACAGCGAGGGCATCCGGCGATCCTTCGCCAGCAGCGCCAGCAGCACGGGCAGCCCGCCGAAACTCGTGTTGGCCGCCAACCCGAGCGTCACCGCGACGGCCACGTTCACGAGGTAGAACGGCCATCCGGTGCCGAACGCGGCGGCGGCGAGCTGAGCCAGAATCGTCACTCCTCCGCGCGGCACCACGTGGTGTATGCGGATCAGCAGCGCCAGACCCAGGAGCATCACGCACAGCAGGATGCCGAGCGCGACCTCGGTGTGCTGGGCGCGCCGGACGGCGGGCGTGCGGAAGGACGGCACCGCGTTCGCGATCGCCTCCACACCGGTCAGCGCGGAACAGCCCGCGGCGAAAGCCTTGAGCAGCAACCACACTCCGAGCGCCTCGATCGGGACGAGCGGCCCTGGATCGTCACCGATCACGGCCACCGGCTCCGCCCGCAGCAGCCCGACGGCGATCACGCCGAGGACGCAGCCGACGAACAGCAGCATCGGCGCCATCAGCACTCTCGCGGACTCGGCGACGCCGATCAAATTCACTATGGCGATGAGCGTGAGCGCCGCGAGCGCGACCTCCAGCTCGTGATCACGCAGGGCCGGAAACGCGCTGGCCAGGCTGGCGGCGCCCGCCGAAAGGCTGACCGCGACCGTCAGCACGTAATCGACGACCAGGCTGGCGGCGGCCAGCAGGCTCGCTCCCCGGCTGAGATCCTTCTTCGCCACCGCATACGCGCCGCCGCCGTCCGGGTGCGCGGCGATCACCTGGCGGTAGGAGAGGACGAGCACCAGCAACAGAGCGGCGATCGCCAGCGAGACCGGGAGTGCCCACTGCACCGCCGCCGCACCCGCGCCGACGAGCACGAGCACGATGGCCTCGGGGCCGTAGGCGACGCTGGACAGAGCGTCCAGCGAGAGCGCCGCGAGCCCCCCGAACGCGGTGAGCCGGAAGGCATCGCCCCGTTGCATCCGGCGCATCCGCCGATCGGCGATCCGGGACTCGTCGCGCGCTACGGTCTCGACCACATACCCATTCAACGCCGCCCCCGCACGCCCGTCCCCCAGCGACACGTCTGTGCGCCTAGCAGCCAGACCCTTTGCTGCCGCGCGGCGCATACGACCTCTGCGACGTGTGCGGGAGGTGTGTCAGCGGCGGCCGAGCGCGCCGGGGGTGACGGCTTCGATGAGGGCCCAGGCTTGCGGCAGCGGGATGTCGATGACGTGGTAGCGCTTCTTGCCCGCGGCCGTGGCGGCGATGACGGTGGCGACGCCGGATCGGCGCTGCCAGAAGGATTGGCGAACGGTCCAGCCGATGATGCCGGGCGCCTCCAAGCAGTCGCGATCGCGATCGAGGGACCCGGCGCGCGTGATGAGCCAGGCGGGCCCGGCCTCGGTGCGGGGAAGGACGGCGTGGCCCAGGCCACGGTAGCGGTCTTCGGCCAAAGCGACGGCGAGCGCCGCGGCGACGACGGGCAACAGCCACCACCACGGAGAGACGGGAGTATCGAGCGCGATGGCGAGCACCGCGACAGTCAGCAGGACGACGGGGGACAGGGCCCTGGTGTACCGGCGGCGGCGCGCGACGGGACCGTGCCGGGTGAGCCGGGCGGTCAGCTGCGCCACGGGCACGAGTTCGCTTGCGGCACTGGGACTGGACGCGCGGGGTTCGGACTCAGAAGGTCGCGGTAGCGTGCCCTGATCGAGCGGGGGAGGTTCGGCCTCGACAGCGCGTGGCTCGGGCCCGGTGGTGGATAGCGGCGCCGGTTGACCGGGTGGCGCGTGTTGGACAGCGGCGGCACGAAATTCGGGCGCGGTGACGGCCTCCGGTCTGCCGGCGCCGGGTGGCGCGCCTGGCGCACCTCCCGGTCTCGCGCGCGGACTCAGCAGTTCCGCGAGGGTGCGTTCGACCGCGGCGCGCGGGGCCTGCGGGAGGATCTTCTGGCGCGGGTTCTCGCCGACCATGATGGCCTCGAGTTCGGCGGCGCCCGAAAGGCGAAGCAGCAGTGGCTCGTTGACGGTCGCGCCGCGGAAGCGGGCCAGGTCGAGGGTGATCTGCCTGGTGGTGAACAGGCCGTGGCGCAGGTGCAGTGTGCGGCCGTCGTTCAGCACGCGGAGGCCGAAATACGTGGTCAGGTATCGCGTGCACGCCGCGAGGCTGACCAGGAGCACGATGACGGCGATCAGGCCGAGCACGGCGAGGACGATGGCGGCGACGGCGCGATCACCGATATCCTGCGCGGCCTCGGACTCGAACAGCCACTCGCCGAGCCCGTACTGGAACGCCGCGCCGACCACCGGCGCGATGACGGCGAACCCGGTCAGCGACAGCGGCGCGTACCGCACCCATTGTGGCCGCCAGTGCCCGATCTCCCGCGACCGCGCCCGAGCCGCTTCCTCATCGGCGACGCCCGTGGCCTGGACATGAGTCCCGGCCGGACGCCCCGTGTGCGCGAGCAGCTCCGCGCGCAACGCGGGCACCACCCGCGCGTCGAGTGAGTCGAGCTTGAACTTCTCTCCGCTGTCGGCCTGCTGCCCGGTGCCGATGACCACCACGGCAAGACCCAATGCCCGGTGCAGCAGATCGGATTCGATGTCGACGGATCTGATCCGGCTGCGCGGCACCGAAAGCTCTCTGCGCTGGAGCAATCCGGTCCGGAGTTCGACGTGGGTCGGTCCGACCCGATAGGTCGTGGTGAACCAGCGGGTGATCGCGAATCCGACGATCAGCGCCAGCGGGATGATGCTCCACGCGGGATTGCCGCTGCTGGTGCCGAGGATGAGTGACCCGATGAGCACCGGGATGAACCTGATCACCTCGGTGACCGGGTGCACCAACAGCATTCGCTGGTCCAGCCTCGCCCACGGCGGTCCGATGTCGCCGGGTAGCGGTTCGGTCATGTCGCGTCTCCGCGATGTCGTGCGGCGATCTCGGTCAGCCGCGTCACGGTCGCTTCGGCGACCGGCAGGTCGAGCGCCGAGATCTGCACCGCGCCCGCCGACGAGGCGGTGGTTACCGTGACCGTGGCCAGGCCGAGCAGCCGCTCCAGCGGACCGCGTTCGGTGTCGACGGTCTGCACCCGCGAGATCGGCGCGACCCTGCTCTCCTGGGCGAGCCAGCCGACCCTGGTGTACACGGCCTCGTCGGTGACCTCCCACCGGTGCACCGCGTAGCGCCACCACGGCACGACGGCGACGCTGAACGCCGCGCAGAACAGCCCGATCACCAGCGCGGTCAGTTGCCAGCCGCGGCGCTGTGAGTCCACCGCGGCCCACACGAGCAGCGCGAACAACGGCACCGCCCACGACAGCGCCGCCTGCACGGTCCACAGCAGTTTGGCCTTGGGGCTCGGGCGCCAGGCCGGGTCGGCCATGATCGTGCGCGGCTGCGACATGCCTGCCATGGTTGCACGAACATTCGCCACCCGCGCCGCGCCGGCGGAATAACCGTGGCGCATGGTGAGGTTGTGAACGCTCACGACGGGTCCCGCGCGGCTCGCCGTGCCCGTGAGCTGTTTACGCTCACACACGAGCACTGGAGGGAGACAGTCCAGGATGGGTAGCGCATGATCGAGGGCGTGACCGAGCTAGCGACCCCGAGTGTCCCGCCCGCCCCGCCCAGCCCGTCGGCCATGCGCCGCGCGCTGCGCAGGGCCCGAGACGGCGTGACGCTGAACGTGGACGAGGCCGCGGTGCTGCTGCACGCGCGCGGCGAGGATCTGGTCGAGCTGTGTCGCAGCGCGGCGCGGGTGCGCGACGCCGGCCTCGAGTCCGCGGGCAGGCCGAAGACCATCAGCTATTCGCGCAATGTGTTCATTCCGCTGACCCGGTTGTGCCGGGACAAGTGTCACTACTGCACGTTCGTGACGGTGCCTGGCAAGCTGCGCGCCGAGGGCAAGGGCATGTTCCTGGAGCCCGACGAGGTGCTCGACATCGCCCGCCGCGGCGCCGCGCTCGGCTGCAAGGAGGCGCTGTTCACCCTCGGCGACCGGCCGGAGGCGCGCTGGCCGGAGGCCGCGCAGTGGCTCGACGAGCGCGGCTACGACTCCACGCTGGACTACCTGCGCGCCGTCTCGATCATGGTGCTCGAGGAGACCGGCCTGCTGCCACACCTGAATCCCGGCGTGATGAGCTGGGAGGAGATCGCCCGTCTCAAGCCGGTGGCCCAGTCCATGGGCATGATGCTGGAGACCACCTCGACGCGGCTGTTCACCGAGAAGGGGCAGTGCCATTACGGCAGTCCCGACAAGGACCCCGCGGTGCGGCTGCGCGCCATCACCGACGCCGGGCGGCTCTCGGTGCCGTACACCACCGGCATCCTGGTCGGCATCGGCGAGACGCTGACCGAGCGCGCCGAGTCCATCATGGCGATTCGTAAGCAGCACAAGGCTTTCGGGCACATCCAGGAAGTCATCATCCAGAACTTCCGCGCCAAGGACGACACCGCCATGCGCGACGCGCCCGACGCCGATCTGGCCGAGTTCCGCGCGACCATCGCGGTGACCCGCCTGCTGCTCGGCCCGGACGTGCCGGTGCAGGCTCCGCCGAATCTGGTGTCGCTGGAGGAATGCCTGGCGCTGATCGACGCGGGCATCGACGACTGGGGCGGCGTCTCGCCGGTGACCCCGGATCACGTGAATCCCGAACGGCCGTGGCCGAATCTGGACACGCTGCGCGAGATCACCGAGGCGGCGGGCTACCAGCTCGTCGAAAGGACTTCGGCGCACCCGAAATACGTCCTCGTGGGCAACCCGTGGGTGGATCCGCGCATCGGCGCGCACGTGGCCGCGCTGACCGATCCCGCGACCGGTCTGGCGAATCCGGACGCGATCCCGGCGGGCCTGCCGTGGCAGGAGCCGGACGAATCGTGGGACTCCGCGGGCCGGGTCGACTTGAACACCGCCATCGACACCGAGGGCCGCAACACCGAGAGCCGCAGCGACTCCGCGCTCGGCCAGGACGTGGTCGGCGCGTTCGGCGATTGGGACACCATTCGCGAACAGGCGCGTGACCTGGCCACCTCGGCCCCCGAGCGGCTCGACGCCGACGTGCTCGCCGCGCTGCGCGCCGCCGAACGCGATCCCGCCGGGCTCTCCGACGCCGACTACCTGGCGCTGGCCACCGCTGAGGGCGCCGATCTCGAGGCCGTCACAGCGTTGGCCGACCAGCTGCGCCGCGACACGGTCGGCGACGACGTCACCTATGTGGTGAACCGGAACATCAACTTCACCAACATCTGTTACACCGGCTGCCGCTTCTGCGCGTTCGCCCAGCGCAAGGGCGACGCCGACGCGTTCACGCTGAGCACCGACGAGGTCGCCGACCGGGCATGGGAGGCGCACGTCGACGGCGCCACCGAGGTCTGCATGCAGGGCGGCATCGATCCGGATCTGCCGGTCACCGGCTACGCGGATCTGGTGCGCGCGGTGAAGCAGCGGGTGCCGTCCATGCACGTGCACGCCTTCAGCCCGATGGAGATCGTCAACGGCGCCTCGCGCGGCGGGCAGAGCATCCGCGACTGGCTGGTCGCGCTGAAGGAGGCCGGGCTCGACACCATTCCCGGCACCGCCGCGGAGATCCTGGACGACGAGGTGCGCTGGGTACTCACCAAGGGCAAGCTGCCCACGTCGGCGTGGATCGAGGTGATCACCACCGCCCACGAGATCGGCCTTCGCTCCAGTTCGACCATGATGTACGGGCACGTCGACAGCCCGAAGCATTGGGTGGGCCACCTGCGCGTGATTCGCGGAATCCAGGACCAGACAGGCGGTTTCACCGAATTCGTGCTGTTGCCCTTCGTGCACCAGAGCGCCCCGCTCTATCTGGCGGGCGCGGCGCGGCCTGGTCCGACGATCCGCGACAACCGCGCGGCCCACGCGCTGGCTCGCATCATGCTGCACGGCCGCGTCGACAACATCCAGACCAGCTGGGTGAAGCTCGGCACGGCGGGCACCCGCATGATGCTCGACGGCGGCGCGAACGATCTCGGCGGCACACTCATGGAGGAGACCATCTCCCGGATGGCGGGCTCGCAGCACGGCTCGGCGAAGACGGTCGCCGAGCTCGTCGAGATCGCCGCCGGCATCGGCCGTCCCGCCAGGGAACGCACGACCACCTACGGCCGGGTCGATCGCAAGTCACACGCCCTTTCGTTGTCGCTCGGATAGCGGTCGGCGGCAGTGTGCGCGACTACGATCGGATCGTGACCGTCAGCTGGCAGGGCCCGCAACCGGAGCCGATCACTTGGGAGACGTATCTCGACCTGGACGAGGACATCCGCCGAGGCATGGAGATCGTCGACGGTTTCGTCGTGCCGCGGGAGCAGCGCAGCCGCGATCACCAGAAGGTCGGTACGAGGCTTTCCCTGGCGTTGGAGCGTGTGGCTGTCGACGAGATGCGACGCGGTGGCCACGGCTCCTGCTACGAGACGAACACCGAGGTCGATGTCCTGCTCTGGGAAGTGCCGCCCACAGCTCGCAAGCCCGACGCGGTACTGCATCGGTGTTTGCCGGAGTTCGAGCAACTGGCCGCCGATCACTGCCTGATCGTCGCCGAAGTGCTGTCGACCTGGTCGGCTCGACGCGACCGCGTGCACAAGATGAGTGACTACGCGGATGCCGGAATACCGCACTACTGGCTGCTCAGCTTCGACAAGGTAGGCGCATTGACGATCGAGCGTTATGCGCTGTCGGGTCGCGCGGGTCCGTATACGCACGTCGGCACAACACATCGAGACATGGGCCCGGTGGCGGTCTCGGTGTCGGATCCGTTCCCACTGGAACTGCGGTGGGCCGAACTGGAGATCGCGCCACCGCAATAGGCGTGAGACGGCAGAAGATCGGCTGGGAGTACTAAGCTCGGGCTGCTTGGCCTCGATGCGGACGAGAACCCGGTATACCCGCCGCGAGCGGGGGCGGAGCCGGTGAAGTTAGGGCAGGCTGACCAGTAGTAACGTGGGGTGGTCGGGATAGGGTTTTGCGTGGCGGACCATCCCCGCAGGTGAGGACAGACTAGGAGAGCGGCAGTGCCGTACATCATCGCTGAACCGTGCGTTGACGTGAAGGACAAGGCATGCATCGAGGAATGCCCCGTGGACTGCATCTACGAGGGTGGTCGCATGCTGTACATCCATCCCGACGAGTGCGTGGACTGTGGTGCATGTGAGCCGGTGTGCCCGGTGGAGGCGATCTTCTACGAAGACGACACGCCGGACCAGTGGAGCGGATACGTGAACGCCAATGTCGATTTCTTCGACGAGCTGGGTTCGCCGGGCGGCGCGACCAAGGTCGGCAAGGTCGACTACGACCCGCCGTTCATCAAAGAACTTCCCCCGATGGGCGAGTGAGACCCGAGTGAGTTCGCGTGGCCGGGTCAGCGCTCTGCTGCCCGATTTTCCCTGGGACACCATCGCGGCGGTCAAGGCGAGAGCCGCGGCGCATCCCGGCGGGATCGTCGATCTGTCGGTCGGCACCCCGGTGGACCCCGTCGCCCCGATCATCAGGGCGGCGCTGAACGCGGTCGCGGAGATCCCCGGCTACCCGACCACGCACGGCACTCCCGAACTGCGCGCGGCCGCGGTCGACGCGCTGAAGCGCCGGTACGGGATCACCGGACTCGACCCGGCGGCGGTGCTGCCGGTGATCGGCACCAAGGAACTGATCGCGGGTCTGCCGAGACTGCTCGGCCTCGGCTCCGGTGATCTGGTGGTCATCCCGGAGATCGCCTACCCGACCTACGAGGTCGGCGCGCTGCTCGCGGGCACCCAGATACTGCGGGCCGACGGGCTCACCCGGCTCGGCCCCCAGTCGCCCGCGCTGATCTACCTCAATTCGCCGTCCAACCCGACCGGCCGGGTACTCGGCGTCGAGCACCTGCGCAAGGTCGTCGCGTTCGCGCGGGAGCGTGGCGCGATCGTCGCGTCCGACGAGTGCTACCTCGGTCTTTCCTGGGACAGCCGCCCCTTCTCGATCCTGGATCCCGAAGTGTGCGACGGCGACCACACTGGTCTGCTCGCGGTGCATTCGCTCTCGAAGACCTCGAACCTGGCCAGCTACCGCGCCGGTTTCGTGGCGGGCGATCCCGAACTGGTCGCCGAGCTGCTCGAGGTGCGCAAGCACTCGGGCATGATGGTGCCCTACCCGATCCAGGCCGCGATGACGGCCGCGCTCGGCGACGACGCGCACGAGGCACAGCAGCGCGAACGCTACCGCGCCCGCCGCGAGCAGCTCCGGAATGCCTTGCAGGGCGCTGGTTTCCGCATCGATCACTCGGAGGCCGGGCTGTATCTGTGGTCCACCCGCGGCGAGAACTGCCGGACCACGCTGGACTGGCTGGCCGAGCGCGGCATCCTCGCGGCGCCCGGTGACTTCTACGGGCCGACCTCGGGCGAGCACGTGCGGATCGCACTGACCGCGACCGACGAACGCATCGCCGCCGCGGTGGAGCGCTTGCGCGCGAACTGATTTCGCCCCGCACCGGCGACAGTGTTCCTCGTCCGGCGCGGGAGCGTTGCCGCGATGGGCCGGTCACGATGTGGCGACGTAGGCACGAGCCGGTCGCGACCTGCGCCGACAGGTGACCGGCTCGCCTTGATGTACCCCGCTTCGTACACTCGTGACGCTCGATCGGCTCGGTGAAAGGTTGCTGTGATGCAGGGGGTGGGGCTCGCCGTCGGCGAGGTGTTCGCCGGTTACCGGATCGAGCGGGTGCTCGGCCGCGGCGGAATGGGCACGGTCTACCTGGCCGGTCACCCGCGGCTGCCGCGCCTTATCGCGCTCAAGCTGCTCGATCGGCAGCTCTACGCCGACGAGGAAGCGCGGCGGCGATTCGAGCGCGAGGCCGATGTCGTTGCGCGGCTCGATCATCCGAACATCGTGTCGGTGCTCGATCGCGGCGCCGACGAGGGCGTGCTGTGGATTTCCATGCAGTACGTCGACGGCGGCGACGCGGCCGCGTTCCGCGGCAGGCCGATGGACCCGGCGCGCGCCGCCGGAATCGTTGCCCAGACCGCGGCCGCGCTGGACTACGCGCACGACCGCGGCGTGCTGCACCGGGACGTGAAACCGGCCAACATCTTGCTCAGCGCCGCGCACGGTGGCGGCGACCGGGTGCTGCTCAGCGATTTCGGCATCGCGCGAATGCTCGAGGACACCCACCAGCTGACCAGGACCGGCGAATTGCACGCCACCCTGGCTTACGCCGCGCCGGAACAGCTTTCGGGCGGACCGGTCGACCATCGCGCTGATCAGTACGCGCTCGGCTGCACCCTGTTCGCCCTGTTGACCGGACAGCCGCCGTTCACCGGGACCAACCCGGGCGCGGTCGTCGCCGCACACCTCACCCAGCCTCCGCCACGAGCCGGATCGCTCGTGCCGGGGCTGCCGTCCGCGGTGGACGAGGCGATCGCCCGGGCGATGGACAAGGACCCGGCGCGCCGCTTCGCCGGTTGCGGTGCCTTCGCGGATGCGGTGGCGCGGGCAGTGACCGGTCGCGTGACCACGCCCGGGCTCGCGGATCATGCGGCAGCAGACGATTCGGTCAGCTCGGCGCCGCTCACTCCACCGCGGACTCCGCTCTGGACGGAGACGGCGCTCGCCGCGCCGAGGGCGGCGAGCGCGACCGATCCGCGTTCGGCGGTCGCGCACGGCTGGGCCAGCGGTCCGGCCGCGTTCGCCGCGCCACCCGCGCGGGCCGCCGGACGGAAGGTGTCGTCCGGGTGGCGGACGTTCTCCGTGCTGCTGCTGGTGTCCGCGCTGGTGCTCGGGCTGGGTGCGGTGGCCGCCGTCGGCGTCTACTTGAAGTTCGTCCGCCCGAACCGGCCGCAGCCGCGGGCGTGGGGTGCGCAGCATTCCGTCGCGATCGCCTTTCCCCAGCTCATCCCGGCGAGCCCGGACGGAACGGGATGGCATGGCGCCCGCTGCCACGCCGCGGCGACGGTGGTGACCGCGCCGGGTGACCCGCTGCCGCTGCGCCAGATCGTCTGCACCGATCCGGACGGCGTCACCGCCTGGTACACCGAGTACGAAGGGTTCCGCGAGGTACAGGCCTACCTCGCCGCGCACGCCATGTTGACCGGCGAACGCGAATTCAGCAGGCCCGGTGGGCTCCAGGTGTTCCGGCCGACCGATCCAGCCGCGCCGTTCACCCTGGCGGCGCACGGCTGGGTGAGCCCGTCCACCTCGTCGATCCTGGTCGAGGTCGCCTGGCCGGGGCACACGTTCGACGAGGTGCGCGACGGTTGGTGGGCCGAGGCGCCGTTCTGAACCGCGTCCGACACGCGGTGGCCCGAGGGCTCCGTCCACACCTGGATTTGGGGCTAGCCTGAGTTATGGACGCTGTCACGGTTGTCCCTACTCCGACCAACGAGCCGGTGCACACGTATGCGCCGGGGAGTCGCGAGCGCGAGCTGCTGATGGCCGAGCTGGCCGAGATCTCCGCCGAATCCGTCGACGTGCCGCTGGTCATCGGCGGCAAGCATCGGCCGGGTATCGGCGAGCGGCACGAGATCGTCGCGCCGCATCGTCATCGGCACGTGCTGGGGACCTATACCGATACCACTCATTCGGAAGCACACGGAGCCATCGAGGCGGCCATCGCGGCCGCGCCGGGATGGCGCAGCATGCCCTTCGACGACCGGGCCGCGGTCTTCCTGCGCGCGGCCGATCTCTTGGCCGGACCGTGGCGGGAGAAGCTGGCCGCCGCGACGATGCTCGGCCAGTCCAAGTCGGTGGCGCAGGCCGAGATCGACGCGCCGTGCGAGCTGGTCGATTTCTGGCGGTTCAACGTGGCGTTCGCGCGCGACATCATGGCCCAGCAGCCGCAGTCGAGCCCCGGCGTGTGGAACCGGATGGACTACCGGCCGCTGGAGGGCTTCGTCTACGCGATCACGCCGTTCAACTTCACCGCCATCGCGGGCAACCTGCCGACCGCGCCCGCGCTGATGGGCAACACGGTGGTGTGGAAGCCCTCGCCGACGCAGACGCTCGCCGCGTTCCACACGATGCGGCTGCTGGAGGCGGCGGGCCTGCCGCCCGGCGTGATCAACATGGTCACCGGCGACGGGATCCAGCTCTCGGAGGTGGCGCTCGCCGACCCGCGCCTGGCAGGCATCCACTTCACCGGCTCCACCCGCACCTTTCAATCGCTGTGGCAGCAAGTCGGCGCGAATATCGGCCGCTACCACGGATATCCGCGACTGGTCGGGGAGACGGGCGGCAAAGACTTCATCGTCGCCCACGCGTCGGCCGACCCGGATGCCTTGCGCACCGCGCTTATTCGTGGCGCATACGAGTATCAGGGCCAGAAGTGCTCGGCGGCCTCGCGCGCCTACATCGCGCGTTCGGTCTGGCGGGCCATCGGTGACGACTTCCTCGCCGCGACCGACGAGATCCGCTACGGCGACGTGGCCGACCTGTCGAACTTCGGCGGGGCGCTGATCGATCGGCGCGCCTTCGACAAGAACGTCGCGGCCATCGAACGCGCGAGGGCCGCGGGCGTCACCATTCCGGTCGGCGGTACCTACGACGACAGCGAAGGCTGGTTCGTCCGGCCGACGGTGCTGCTCTCCGACGATCCGCGCGACGAGTCGTTCACCACCGAGTACTTCGGGCCGATCCTCTCGGTGCACGTCTACGACGACGCCGAACCCGGTTCGTACGCAGCGATTCTGGCCGAGGTGGAATCGGCCGCGCCGTACGCGCTGACCGGCGCCATCTTCGCCGACGATCGCAATGCCGCCGAACAGGCCGGCGCCGCTCTGCGTTTCGCGGCGGGCAATTTCTACATCAACGACAAGCCCACCGGCGCCGTCGTCGGCCAGCAGCCGTTCGGCGGCGCGCGCGCCTCTGGCACCGACGACAAGGCGGGCTCGCCGCTGAACCTGCTGCGCTGGACGGCGCCGCGCACCATCAAGGAGACATTCGTGCCGCCGGTACAGCACCGGTACCCGCACATGGACTCGTGAGACCGGCGGCGCCGGGCGCCGGCCGGAAGAAGGAGGCGTGATGCGTGACATTCTCGAGGACCGATGAACCCGCTGCGTCCGGTGATTCTCGCGGCGGCCGCCTCGCCGCGGATGAAGCGCGCCCTCACCGGGACACCGGTCACCGCGGAGATCGTGCGCCGGTTCGTGCCTGGCGAGTCGCGGGCCGAGCTGGCGCCGGTGGTGCGTGCGCTGCTCGACAGCGGCAGGTTGATCAGCATCGACTACCTCGGCGAGAACACCACCGACCGGGCCCGCGCCGATGCCACGGTGGCGGAATACCTTTCGCTGATCAACGAACTCGCCGCCGCCGACAGGTCGGCGCGGCCGGATGGCGCGGCGATGCCGGTGGAGGTCTCGGTCAAGCTGTCCGCGCTCGGGCAGGCACTGCCGGTAGACGGTCCGGCTATCGCCACCGATAACCTGCGCACCGTGTGCACCAAGGCCGCCGAGGCAGGCGTGTGGGTCACGGTGGACGCCGAAGACCACACCACCACCGACGCCACCTTGGCGGCCGTGCGCGAGCTGCGGCCGGAATTCCCTTGGCTCGGTATGGTTCTCCAGTCGTACCTGCACCGCACTCGGGACGACTGCGCCGAGTTCGCCGGGCCGGGCTCACGAATCCGCTTGTGCAAGGGGGCTTATCGCGAGCCCGCGGCGGTGGCCTACCAGCGGGCCGTCGAGGTGACCGATTCCTACCTGCGCTGCCTGGAGATCCTGATGCGCGGACGTGGGTACCCGATGGTGGCCAGCCACGACCCGGCGCTGGTGTCGGCCGCCCAGCGGATGGCCGCCGAATCAGGTCGCGGCACAGGGGAATTCGAGCACCAGATGCTGTACGGGGTGCGCGACGCCGAGCAGCTGCGGCTGGCGCGGGCCGGTCACCCGATGCGGGTCTACGTCCCCTACGGCGACGAGTGGTACGGCTACCTCACTCGCAGGCTGGCCGAGCGACCGGCGAATCTGGCGTTCTTCCTGCGCGCGCTGGCCGGCGATCGCGATCAGACCAGCGGCTTGCCGAGCCGGCGCCGCCTGCGCAGGTCCCACAGGTAGAAGTTCATCGGAAAGAGCCGCAGCCGCTGGGGAAGCCTGCGATGGACCGCGCCGATCGCGCGCAGCAGCAGACCCAGCGCGCGGTCCTGGCGGGGTGTCCAGCGCATGCCCATCTCGTCGCGCAGGTGCGGCGGCAGGAGCCCGGTGACGATGAAGCGCTGCATCGGCGCGAACAGGCGCAGCGGCGGCGCGACCATGCGCAGGTCGATCAGGCCGTCGAAGTAGGCGCGGGTGCGTGCATCGATGGTCTTGGTGCCCAGATTGGCGTTCCAGTACTCGGCGAAGGCGGCGCGGTCGGCGGGCCACAGCTCCGCGCGCATCTGCAAGGTGGTGCCGAGCCGGGCGGCGTACTGGTAGAACGCGTCGGCGTCGGCCTCGTCGAGCGGGCCGTGCAGGCGCTCCTCCAGGTCCACGATGCCCCAGTAGAGGCAGGCGGCCACCCACAGCTGGAGGTTCGGGTCGAAGGCGTTGTATTTCACCGGGCTTTCGGCGCCGGACCGGATGGTGCGATGCGAGGTGTTCACCGCATCGCGATAGGCGGCCCGCTCTTCCTCGGTGCCCATCAGGGCGACCGCGAGATACGTGAGCGTGGTGCGCAGCCGCTTCCACGGGTGCACGGTGACCTTGCCGGATTCGACGGTGCTCTCCAGCACGCCGTAAGCGACCGGCATCAGGCTCAGCTGCATGATCACGTTCGCGGTGCCGCCGAGGAAGGCGGCAACGCCGCTCCAGAACTCCTCGATGTCGAAGTCCTCGGCGGTGCCGTAACGGCTGCCGGGCACCGGCTCGGGCGTCGTCGCACGAAGGGGCGCGGTCATCGTCGTCCTCGTCTTTCCGTTCACCGGCGGTGAAGCGATGAGAAGGTTTTGTGGTCACCTTGTCATCTGAGGGCGGGTGCTGTCAAAGGTCACCGGTCGAGACGAGTGAAGGTATGCGATGCTGACGGTGTCATCGTTTCGCCGAGGAGAGGGTGGGTGACATGGCGAGCCTGACGAAATTGCTGCCGCTCGTGCGCAACTCCGGTCCGGAGGATCGCAACCAGGCGCGCGTGCTCGACGCCGCGCTGGTGGCCTTCCTGGATTTCGGCATCAAGCGGACCAGCATGGTCGAGGTTGCCCGGCGCTGCGGCCTGTCACTGGCCACCCTCTATCGGCGCTTCGCCAGCAAATCCGATCTGATCGAGGCGGTCGCGCTGCGCCAGACGCGCGAGTTCATCGACGAGGTGGACGGCGTGCTGCAGCGCCAGGTCGACCGGGACGCCGGCGCCGAAGAGCAGATCGTCGCGCTGTTCGTCGCGTTCGTGAACGGCCTGCGCGGCAACCAACTGGTGCACCGTTTGCTTGCCACCGAACCCGAATTGGTGCTTCCGTTCCTCACCGTGAAGGGCGCGCCGATCATCGAACTCGGGCGCGATTACGTGGCCGAGTTCATCACTCGGCTCCAAGGGGAGGGCAAACTGCCCGCGTACGACCCAGCCCCGCTGGCCGAGATGATCGCGCGCACCGCGGTGTCGCTGGCGCTGACCCCGCAGACCGTGATTCCGTTCGGCGACGACGCCGCCCTGCGCGAGTTCGCCCGCGACCACGTGGTGGTCTCGTTCCGGGTGCGCTGAGCGCCCGCCGTGCCGGCGGGCGCGCGCTCAGCGAGGGGCGAACCAGGCGGACACACCGAGCACGTCGACCACCACGCTGGGCAGTGCGCCGAGCACGTCGCCGGTCTGATCGTCGGCCGTGCCCCAGGTGAAGGCCGCCACGGTGAACCCGGTTCCATAGGAGGCCGAGCCGACCTCGGGCGCACCGAGATCCGACCATCCCCACTTGGTGCCGAGTACCCCGGGCAGGCGGGCGGTTCCCCAGTTCTGCACGGTGCCGTCGGCGGCCGTTTCGCCCGCCGTCGCCATCCATTGGAAGATCAGCGAACTCGGGTCACGGAGTTGCTTCGCGTGCAAGAAGTCGGCGACGTCGGCGCTGCTGGTGATCGCGGTGCTCCAGTCACCCGTCCCCGACCGGGTGGCACCGAGCCCGTACTCGGCGGCGATGGCGTCGATGGCCTGCGGGTATTTGCCTTCCATCGCGCTGGCCGCGCCGTCGTCGGAGAAGCGGATCATGCGCTCGCCCAGGTCCCTGTCGGTCGCGGAGCCGTCGCCGTGGCGAAGGGCGTAGTCCACGAGGAAGAGCTTGGACAGGGAGAGGGCGCCGCGGGATTCGTACTGGTTCTCGGTTCCCCACGAGGCGCCGACGCTCGACCGCATGGCGATCGAGGTGCGTGACGGCGTTTCCTCCGCGCTGGGCCCGGCATTTGCGGGTAGTGCGCACAAACCGGCGATACTCACGGCGTACAGCGTTCCTGCGGTCAGCGACGCGACGATCATTCGACGGATCACGATGGCCTCCCGGGGTTCTACCTCCGATTATTTGGCCTTCTCCAGATCAAAAAGCGTACGCGGGCACTCGCCTCCGGCGTGGCGTATTGCGGATGCTGTGGGTTAACTGATATCGAGGCGCGTTAGACGAGGCGAAGTCCGAGGCGGCGGCGAAGGCGCAGGTCCCAGAGGAAGGCGTTCACCGGGAAAGCCTTGACGGCCTTTGGCATCCGGCCTTCCACCGCGCCGATGGCGGTGAGCAGCGCGGCCAAGCGCCGGTCGTCGCGTTCGGTCCAGGTCATGCCCATCTGATCGCGCAGGCGCTCGGGCAGCAGGCCCGCGGTCACCCAGCGGTGGAACCCGCCGAAGGCGAGCTGAACGGGACGCGGGAACATGCGCAGGTTCACCAGGTCCCAGAAATAGTCGCGGACGGGCGGATCGATGACGGTCAGCGCCAGGTTCTCGTGCCAATACCGGTCGAACGCGGCCCGGTCGGCGGGCCATTGGCCGGGGCGCATCTGGAGCGTAGTGCCGAGCCGTTCGGCGTTGCGATAGAACGCGTCCGCGGTGACCTCGTCCATCGGGCCGTGCATGCGCTCCTGTAGATCGCGCGCACCCCAGTACAGGCAGGCTGCCACCCACAGCTGAAGCTTCGGGTCGAATGCGTTGTACTTCACCGGGCTGGCGGGGCCGGACCGGACGGCGCGGTGTGAGCGATCGATCGCCGCGCGGTAGGCCGCGCGTTCGTCGTCGCTGCCCAGCATGGCCACGGCCAGATAAGTCAGCGTGGTGCGGGTTCGCTTCACTGGATGCAGCATGATCTTGCCGCTGTCGACCGTGCTCTCCAGTACGCCGTAGCCGACCGGCCGGGCGCTGAGCTGCATGATGACGTTCGCGGCCGCGCCGAAGAAGGCGGCCGATCCGTCGAGGTGGCCGCGGATGTCGAAATCGTCGCCGGATGCTTTGGACGGGGATACGCGAAGGGGACTGGTCATCGTCTAGCCCGGTTCTCGTCGTTGAGAAGAATGTATTCCAACCTTCTCACCCTCTCGCGGGGGTGTCAACGGTCACACCGCGTCGTCGCCGAGCTGTGACGCGCGGTACGGCGCTGTCGGCGGCCGCGGCGCACGCAGTAGGTTGAGCGAATGTCGTTCGGTCCACACCTGCTGCTTCGTTCCCTGAATCCGGCCGCGGTCGCGGCGGGCGCGGACATTCCGGACGCGGTCACCATCGACGGCGTGACGCTCTCGCGCAGCGACCTGCTCGGCGCGGCGACTTCGGTGGCCGAGCGCATCGCGCGCGCCGATCGGGTGGCGGTGCTGGCCGAGCCGACCGCGCGCACCGTCCTCGCGGTGGTCGGCTGCCTGATCGCCGGCGTCACGGTGGTGCCGGTGCCGCCGGATTCCGGGCCCGGCGAACTCGCGCACATCCTGGCCGATTCCGGCGCGCAAGCGTGGCTGGGCGACGCGCCGGAAGACACCGAATTGCCGGTGGTTCCGGTCCGGATGCACGCCAGGTCGTGGCACAGCTATCCCGAACCCGACTCGGCCACACCGGCTTTCGTGCTCTACACCTCGGGAACCACCGGCCCGCCGAAGGGCGTCGTGCTCACTCGCGGCGCGATCGCCGCCGGACTGGACGCGCTCGCCGATGCTTGGGACTGGACCGCGAAAGACGTTCTGGTGCACGGGCTTCCGCTGTTCCACGTGCACGGGCTCATCCTCGGCGTGCTCGGCGCGCTTCGGGTGGGCAGTCCGCTGATCCACACCGGGAAGCCGACGCCGCAGGCGTACGCCGAGGCGAACGGCACGTTGTACTTCGGCGTGCCGACCGTCTGGTCGCGCGTCGTCGACGATCCCGAGGCGGCACGGAAGCTGGCGGACGCGCGGCTGCTGGTGTCCGGCAGCGCGCCGCTGCCGGTGCCGGTGTTCGAGCGGCTGCGCGAGCTCACCGGCCACGCCCCGATCGAGCGATACGGCATGAGCGAGACCATGATCACGCTGTCCACCCGCGCGGACGGCGAACGGCGGCCCGGCTGGGTCGGCACGCCGGTGCGCGGCGTGCAGACCAGGTTGCGGGACGAGACCGGAGCTCCGGTTCCGCACGACGGCGAGAGCATCGGCGGCTTGCAGGTGCGTGGACCGATGCTGTTCGACGGTTACCTGAACCGGCCCGACGCCACGGCGGAGAGCTGGACCGGGGACGGGTGGTTCAGGACCGGCGACGTCGCGGCCATCGACGCCGACGGCTTCCACCGCATCGTCGGCCGGGAATCGGTCGATCTGATCAAGTCCGGCGGCTACCGCATCGGTGCGGGCGAGATCGAAACGGCGCTGCTCGGGCATCCCGAGGTCGCCGAGGCGGCGGTGGTCGGCCTGCCCGACGACGACCTCGGGCAGCGCGTCGTCGCCTTCGTCGTGCTGCGCGGCGAGGCGGGCGTCGGGATCGAGAAGGAGCTGATCGGCCATGTGGCCGAACAACTTTCGGCGCACAAGCGGCCGCGGGAGGTCCGCGTGGTCGCGGCGCTGCCACGCAACGCTATGGGCAAGGTGCAGAAGAAGCAGCTCGGCTGAGCGAGCGCGTCCGCCGGGCTTGACCTCGAGCTGACTCGAGGTTCTACCGTCGCGGGCATGACAGCAACGCTGACCACGGACCAGATCGACTACCTGAGCACCCAGCGCCTCGGCCGCCTGGCCACGGTGCGCCCGGACGGGTCACCGCAGAACAATCCGGTGGGCTTCCACTACAACGCCGAACTGGGCACCATCGACATCGCGGGCTGGAACATGGGCGCCTCCCACAAGTTCCGCAACCTGGCCACCAACGATCGCGTGGCGTTCGTCGTCGACGACATCGCCTCGGTGCAGCCTTGGCGGGTCCGCTGCCTGGAGATCCGCGGCACCGCCGAGGCGTTGACCGACGTCGACACCTACATGTCGGGCGTCTCCAGGGAGTTGATCCGCATCCACCCGGAGCGAATCATCGCCTTCGGAATCCAGCCGGACGTCGCGGCCACCGCCTGACGGCGCTGAAGCCCGCCACTCATCGACTCCTAGCAGGACGCCTGATCTCGCACCGCAGGGGTAACTCACCGGGTACGCCCAAGACGCGAGTGATCACTCGACCGCCGGCCCGGCACGACACGATCCACGCACACGACGACCGGTGAAAGGCGCGGAGAGGCGGGGCAGCCTAGTCGTTGGCGTGGAGATCGGCGTTGAGTTCGATGCCGGTGCCCTTGCGCGGGACGACCTCGACGGCGCCGGTCTGCGAGTTGCGGCGGAACAGCAGGTTGTTCTGGCCGCTCAGCTGGGCGGCCTTGACGACGGTGCCGTCCGGGGTGGCGACCTTGGTGCCCGCGGTGAGGTAGAGACCGGCCTCGAGCACGCAGTCGTCGCCGAGCGGGATGCCGAGGCCCGCGTTGGCGCCGAGCAGCGAGCGCTGCCCGATCGAGATGACGGTGGTGCCGCCGCCGGAGAGGGTGCCCATGGTGGAGGCGCCGCCGCCGATGTCGGAACCGTCGCCGACCACGACGCCCGCGGAGATCCGGCCCTCGACCATGGAGGCGCCGAGGGTGCCCGCGTTGAAGTTGACGAAGCCCTCGTGCATCACGGTGGTGCCGGAGGCCAGGTGCGCGCCGAGCCGCACCCGGTCGGCGTCGCCGATGCGCACGCCGGAGGGCACTACGTAGTCGACCATGCGCGGGAACTTGTCGATGCTGTACACGGTGACCGGCCCGCAGGCGCGCAGCTTGGCGCGGGTGGCCTCGAAGCCATCGACGGCGGCCGGGCCGTGGTTGGTCCACACGACATTGCTGAGCAGGCCGAACTGGCCTTCCAGGCTCACCTCGTGCGGCTTCACCAGGCGGTGCGAGAGCAGGTGCAGGCGCAGGTAGACGTCGTGCGCGTCGACCGGGGCGGCGGACAGGTCGGCGATGACGGTGCGCACCGCGACCACGTCGACACCGCGCGCCTCGTCGAAGCCGAGCAGCGCGGCGTATTCGGCGGGCGCCTCGTCGAGGCGCTTGGTGCCGGTGTCGCCGAACTCGCCGAGCTCCGGGTTCGGGTACCAGGTGTCGAGGACGGTTCCGTCCGCGGTCACGTTGGCGATACCGACTGCTGCTGCTCCCTGAATGCTCACGTCATCAGAGGTTACCGACCGATCGCCGCCAGTGGTGCGCCACCTCCGGCCTGCAGGTTCCGCCTGCCGCGCGGCGGCTTGCCGGAAACCGCCGCGGCGCTGCCTACCCGCGGACCGGCACGGTGTCGGCGGTCGATGCGGCCCGCTCGTAGGCTGAGGGGCGTGACCATCGACCTGTCTGCCGATCCCATCGCTCTCACCGCCGCGCTCGTCGACATCCCGAGCGTTTCGCTCGACGAGAAGGCGATCACCGATGTCGTCGAGCGGGCGCTGCGCGAGCAGACCAGCGGCTTCGAAGTGGTGCGGCACGGCAACGTGGTGCTCGCCCGCACGAATCGGGGGCTGCCGACGCGGGTGATCCTGGCCGGGCACCTGGACACGGTGCCGATCGCGGACAACGTGCCGAGCCGGTTCGACAAGGACGAGAACGGGCACGAGGTGCTCTACGGGTGCGGCGCCGTCGACATGAAGTCGGGTGACGCGGTCTTCCTGCATCTGGCCGCGACGATCGCCGATCCGGTGCACGACCTGACGCTGATCTTCTACGACGGCGAGGAGATCGCCGAAGAGCACAACGGCCTCGGTCACATCGAGCGCGACCTGCCCGAATGGCTCGACGGCGACCTGGCCATCCTCGGCGAGCCCTCGGCAGGCTGGATCGAGGCCGGTTGCCAGGGCACGCTGCGCGCCCGGCTCGCCACCGCGGGCGTGCGCGCGCACGCGGCGCGATCGTGGCTGGGGGACAACGCGATTCACCGGCTGGCCCCGGTGCTGCAACGGCTGACCGACTACCGGGCGCGGCAGGTCGACATCGATGGGTGCGTCTACCGTGAGGGCCTCTCGGCGACCCGCCTCCTCGCGGGTGTGGCAGGCAACGTCATCCCCGACGCCGCGGAGGCGGAGCTGAACTTCCGCTTCGCCCCCGACCGCACCATCGACCAGGCCATCGCCCACGTGCGCGAGGTGTTCGACGGTCTCGACGTCACGATCGACCCGGTCGACGCGGCGCCGGGAGCCTTGCCCGGCCTCACCGCGCCCGCCGCCGCCGACCTGATCGCGTCGGTGAACGGCCACGGCGGCGGCGGGGTGCGCGCCAAGTACGGCTGGACCGACGTGTCCCGCTTCGCCGCCCACGGCATCCCCGCCGTGAACTTCGGCCCCGGCGACCCCAATCTCGCGCACAAGCGCGACGAGCACGTGCCCACCGCCCAGATCACCGCGGTCACCGCCATGTTGCGCGACTACCTGACCGGCAAAGCTTGACCTCGGGCCGCACGGCCGTCTCGGCCGGAGTCGGCGGCATGCTCGACCGCTCATCCGGCGAACTGCTCCTCGAGGAACTCCGCCCAGGTGCGCTTGCCGCGATTGGCGGTGTCCAGGTTCAGGTTCGCCCCCGCGCGATAGGCGCGGCCGACCTTGCCCGGGATGCGGACCGGCAACAGCGGACGGCGCTTGCCCGCAGCCCGCAGGTAGTCGCGGATCATGTCGCTCAGCGCGAGCACCTCCGGTCCGGCCAGGTCGGGAACGCGTCCGGCGGGCGCCGCGAGCGTCAGGTCGGCCAGCCGGGCGGCCACGTCGCGCGAATCCACCGGCTGCCACCGCAGGCCGCCCGGCGCGGGCACGACGGGCAGCTTGCCCATGGCACGCACGGTTTTCAGCGCTAGATCGTGGAACTGGGCCGCGCGCAGAATGGTGTGCGGCAGACCCGAATCGATGATGGCCCGTTCCGCGTCGGTCTTGGCGCGGAAGTAGCCGAGCGGCAGCTCCTCCGCGGCGATGACGCCGATGTAGACGATGTGCCGCACACCCGCCGCCGCGCGGACCAGATTGCGGGTTGCTACATCGTCGCCCTTGGGGCCGCCCGCCAAGTGCAGGATGGTGTCCGCACCCGCGACGGCCGCCTCGATGCCCTCGCCGCGCAGCAGATCGCCGGTGACGAATTCGATGCCGTCGACCGCCGCGCGAGGCGAGCGGCTCAGCACCCGCAGATCGCGGCCCGCGGCCCGCAACAGCGGAACGACGTGGTTGCCGAGGGTGCCGGTGCCGCCGGTGACGAGAATGGTCATGATGATCTCCGATCGTCGGAATCGCTGCGCCGGTGTCCTTCCCGGCGTCTCGATGGGGTGACGACGCCTGCGCCGGGAGTGTGACATCCAGCCCGACACCGCGAGTGTGCCGCGCGTTCACCGCCTTGCGCCGCACGCGACGCCTCCAGCCCGGTAGCGTGGAATGCATGTCCACCGACGCCGCCGATCACGAGGTCGCCCCTAAGCCGAAGTCGACAGCGAAATTCCGCGGACCGATAATGTTCCGCCGCGACCGCAAACCCGGTGCGGGTACCGCCGATCAGAACCTGTTGGACCAGCGCGGCGACAGCGACTGGGTGCACACCGACCCGTGGCGGGTACTGCGCATCCAGGCCGAGTTCGTCGAGGGATTCGGCGCGCTGGCCGAGGTGCCTCGCGCGGTCACGGTCTTCGGTTCCGCGCGCACGCCCGTCGACCATCCCGAATACCAGGCGGGATTGGCCATCGGCGGCGCGCTGGCCAGGGCCGGGTTCGCGGTGATCACCGGCGGCGGGCCCGGCGCGATGGAGGCCGCCAACCGAGGCGCGTGCGAGGCGGGCGGCTACTCGATCGGTCTCGGCATCGAGTTGCCGTTCGAGCAGAGCCTCAACGACTGGGTCGATCTCGGCATCAACTTCCGCTACTTCTTCGTCCGCAAGACGATGTTCGTGAAGTACTCCGAGGCATTCATCTGTCTGCCGGGTGGTTTCGGCACCCTTGACGAGCTGTTCGAGGCGCTCACCCTGGTGCAGACGCACAAGATCACCCGTTTCCCGATCATCCTGTTCGGCACCAAATACTGGGCGGGACTGGTGGATTGGCTGCGCGGTTCGCTGCAGGGCTTCGGCAAGATCTCGCCGGGCGATCTCGACCTGATCCACGTCACCGACGACGTGGAGGAGGTCGTCGAGATCATCATGCGGGCGGCCACCGACCGCGCGGGCATCGACACCCTCGGCACGGAGGACAAGTGGTGACGGTGGACCCAGCCGACGTCGCCGTTCCCTACGCCGTCTGCGTCTACTGCTCGGCGAGCACCGCCGACCCCGACGCGCTCGGTCTGGCCGCCCGGGTTGGCACCGAGATAGCCCGGCGCGGATGGCAATTGGTGTCCGGCGGCGGCCACGTCTCGATGATGGGCGCGGTCGCCACCGCCGCGCGAGCAGGCGGCGCCCCAACCATCGGCGTGATACCGAAACACCTGGTGCACAAGGAAGTCGCCGACGTCGACGCCGACGAGCTGGTGGTCACCGACACCATGCGCCAGCGCAAACAGGTCATGGAGGACCGCGCCGACGCCTTCCTCACGCTGCCAGGCGGCATCGGCACGCTGGAGGAGTTCTTCGAGACCTGGACCGGCGGCTACCTCGGCCAGCACGCCAAACCGGTGGTCGTGCTCGACCCGAACGGCTTCTACGACGGCCTGTTCCGCTGGGTCGACGAACTCTACGAGCGGAAGTTCGTCTCCCGGTTCGCCATGCAGCGGATCACCGTGGTCAGCGACCTGCACGCCGCGTTCGCGGCGCTGAAACCCGAACAGACACTCGGCGACAGGGTCGCACAAGGCTAGGAGAACCGCGTTGACCGACACCCGCGCAACGGTGCGCCTCGTCGACTTGGTCAAATCGCTGCCCGGGATGGCGCTCGACGCGCCCGGCATGCTGCGCAACGCGCCCGGCATGCGGGTGCGGCCCGGCGACAAGGCCTCGGTCGGCCTGTTCTTCCAGCGCACCGCGCACCGCCGTCCGGACCGGCCGTTCCTGCGTTTCGAGGGCAGGGTCTACCGCTACGGCGAGGCCAACGCCGAGGTGAACCGCTACGCGAATGCTCTCGCCGAGCGCGGAGTGCGGCGCGGCGACGTGGTCGGCGTGCTGATGACGAACCGGCCCGAGACGCTGTTCACGGTGCTGGCCACCGTCAAGCTCGGCGCCACCGTCGGACTGCTCAACCACAATCAGCGCGACCAGGTGCTCGCACACAGCTTCGGGCTGCTGAACAGCGTGCTGAACGTGGTCGGCGAGGAGTGCCGTGAGGCGCTGGATTCGCTCGCCGAACCGCTGCCGAACGTGTTGTACGGCAACGATCTCGAACGGGCCGCCCGCACCGCCGACGCCGCCGATCCCGAGGTCTGCGCGCAGGTGACCGCCCGAGAACGCGCGTTCCTGATCTTCACCTCGGGCACCACCGGCCTGCCGAAGGCCAGCGTGATGACCCACCTGCGCTGGACCAAGAGCATGGCCGGACTCGGCGGGCTCGGAGTTCGCCTGCGCGGCAACGACACCCTGTACTGCTGCCTGCCGCTCTATCACAACAACGCGCTCACCGTCGCACTGTCGTCGGTGCTCGCGGGCGGGTCCGCCTACGCGCTCGGCCGCAAGTTCTCCGCCTCCGGATTCTGGGACGAGGTCGTCCGGGAACAGGCCACCGCGTTCATCTACATCGGCGAGCTGTGCCGGTACCTGCTGAATCAGCCGGCGCGCCCGGCGGATCGGCAGCACCGCGTCCGGTTGGCCGTCGGCAACGGGCTGCGTCCCGAGCTGTGGGAGGAATTCACCGAACGGTTCGGGATCCGCCGTGTGGTGGAGTTCTACGGCGCGAGCGAGGCGCCGATCGCGTTCGTCAACGCGTTCGGGGTCGACCGCACCGCGGGATTCGGGCCGCTGCCCTACGCGATCGTCGAATTCGACGACGCCACCGGCAAGGCCAAGCGCGGCACCGACGGCAGGCTGCGGCGGGTCCGCTCGGGCGGGATCGGTCTGCTGCTGGCCAAGGTGAACGACCGTCAGCCGTTCGACGGCTACACCGACGAGGACGCCTCGGAGTCCAAGCTGATCCGCGACGGCTTCCGGCCGGGTGACGTGTGGTTCGACACCGGAGATCTGGTGCGCGACCAAGGCTGGTGCCACATCGCGTTCGTGGACCGGCTCGGCGACACCTTCCGCTGGAAGGGCGAGAACGTGGCCACGACGGAGGTCGAGGCCGCGCTCGGTGAGCACGAGACCGTCTCGCAGGCGGTGGTGTTCGGCGTCGACATTCCCGGCGCCGACGGCAAGGCCGGCATGGCGGCGATCACGCTGCATCCCGGCGCGGACTTCGACGGGGCCGGGCTGGCCGAACTGGCCTACCGCAGGCTGCCGGGGTACGCGGTGCCGCTGTTCGTCCGGGTGGTCGCCGAGCTGGAGCAGACCTCCACGTTCAAGAGCCGCAAGGTCGAACTGCGCAAGCAGGGATACGCTCCGGACGCCGAGAGCGCGCTCTACGTTCTCGCGGGCCGTACCGAGGGATACGTCCCCGCGTACGACGACTACGCCGCGGACGTCGCGGCGGGCCGCGCGCCGAAGAGCTGAGCCGCTACAGTCGAGGGCATGTTCAGCCCGATCGCCGTGCCGTCCCCCACGCTGTGCGGCAAGCCGGTGGCGACCGATCGGGCGCTGGTGATGGCGATCGTGAACCGTACCCCCGATTCCTTCTACGACCGAGGCGCGACGTTCACCGACGCCGCGGCCATGGAAGCGGTCGCCCGCGCGGTCGACGAGGGCGCCGATCTCGTCGACATCGGGGGAGTGAAGGCGGGGCCGGGCGCGACGGTCGACGCCGACGAGGAGACGCGGCGCGTTGTGCCCTTCGTCGCGGCGATCCGCGCGGCGTATCCCGAACTGCTGATCAGCGTCGACACCTGGCGTTCGGAGGTCGCGCGCGCCGCGGTGGCCGAGGGAGCCGACCTGATCAACGACACGTGGGCGGGCGCTGACCCGGATCTGGTCGCGGTGGCCGCGGAACTCGGCGTGGGAATCGTGTGCAGCCACACCGGCGGCGCGGTGCCGCGCACCCGGCCGCATCGGGTCAGGTACGACGACGTGGTGAGCGAGGTCACCGACACCGTCGTCCTGGCCGCCGAGGACGCGCTCGCCGCGGGCGTGCGCAAGGATTCGATCTTGATCGATCCCACCCACGATTTCGGCAAGAACACCTATCACGGGCTCGAACTGTTGCGGGGAATCGACGTTCTTGTAAATACCGGATGGCCGGTCTTGATGGCGCTGAGCAACAAGGATTTCATCGGGGAGACTCTTGGTGTCGGGCTCTCCGAACGGTTGGAGGGCACGTTGGCGGCAACAGCGTGGTCCGCCGCCGCGGGCGCCCGAGTCTTCCGCGTCCACGAGGTCGCCGAGACGCGTCGCGTCGTGGACATGATCGCCGCGATCCAGGGCATCCGGCCCCCCGCACGAACCCTGCGAGGTCTGGTATGAAAATCCAACACCGCGAGTCCGCCTGGGCAAGCACGAATACCTGGGACAACCCCGAGTGGTCGGTCGACGAGCTCGTCGCCGCCAAAGACGGGCGCACCGTGTCGGTGGTGCTGCCCGCGCTGAACGAGGAACGCACCGTCGCCGAGGTGGTGGGCAGCATCAGGCCGCTGCTCGGCACGCTCGTCGACGAACTGGTGGTGCTCGATTCCGGATCCACCGACGCCACCGCCGAACGAGCACGCGCGGCGGGCGCCGAGGTCATCACCCGCGAGCAGGCGGTGCCGGAGCTGGAGCCGCTGCCGGGCAAGGGCGAGGTGCTGTGGCGCTCGCTCGCGGTCACCGGCGGCGACCTGATCGCGTTCGTCGACTCCGATCTCATCGACCCCGATCCGGCCTTCGTGCCGAAGCTGCTCGGCCCGCTGCTGCTGAACGACGACATGCATCTGGTCAAGGCCTACTACCGCCGCCCGCTGCGGCAGGGTGGCACCGTGGACGCGCACGGCGGCGGGCGCGTCACCGAGCTGGTCGCGCGTCCGCTGCTCGCCGCGCTGCGCCCGGAACTGTGCGCGGTGCTGCAACCGCTGAGCGGCGAATACGCGGGCACCCGGGAACTGCTCGCCTCGGTGCCCTTCGCGCCGGGCTACGGCGTGGAGATCGGCCTGCTCCTCGACACCTACGACCGCGTCGGTCTGTCCGCCATCGGTCAGGTCAACCTGGGGGTGCGTACCCACCGCAACCGCCCGCTCGGCGACCTCGGCGTGATGAGCCGCCAGATCCTCGGCACCGTGCTCGGCCGCAGCGGAGTCACCGATTCCGGCGCCGCCCTCACCCAGTTCCCCCTCATCGGCGACGCCTTCACGGCGCACAGCACGGAAGTCTCGCTCACCGACCGCCCGCCGATGAACACCTTGCGGCCGTCCCAGGCGGCGGCCTAGCCCCGCAGACCCGCCACACGCTTCGCAGGGATCACAACCCCTGCGAAGCGTGTGCTGTCTCTGCGAGGCGCTGGGAACGAGCTAGGGCTTTCCGGGAGTTTCCGGATCGGCAGCGGCTGCTTTGGCGCTGGCGAACTCCTCTGCTTGGGGAGGCTCGGTGTGGGTGGACTGCCCGTTGCCCTCGTCGGCCAGCCGAGCCTGGATCGCCGCGACGGTCAGCTGACCCGACGAGTTCGGCTTCCGCAGCACGCCGACCAGAACGCCGACGGTGATGGCGACGAAGACGATCACGCCTACGACCACAATGGTGTTCATCGCGTCCTCTCCGAATGAGCGCTCGTCCCACGGTGATTCGCTTCGCGCGTCACGGGTGCCCCGAATGCGCGGCTCTCGGGCACGGAAGACATGGAGCACTCACCTACTCGAAAAATAGTTATTCACTAGCTATCTAAACATCGAGTGGGTATCTGTTACCCGCAGGGTCACGTGACATGCGACACACTGCGGAAATTGTTCGGGCATTTCGTACGAACCCGGCGCGCGGCATGTGTGAGGCAATTCTCAGCTATCGATGCGCTCACGCATCAGCGTCGCACGCGGGTGCCGATGGGGCGTGGGTCGGCGTCGTGCCGGTAGACGGGCGTGAGCAGGTCGACGTCGACCGGTTCGCCGCTGGCGCGGTCGTAGCGGACGGCGATCAGAACCGAGAACAAGTGGTTGGCGGCCCGCTCGTGCAGCGTGGCCAATCGGGTGGCGAGCAGCCGCACCGCGCCGAGCGATCCCGGCGGGTGCAGTCCATCGATGATCAGGCAGGTGCCGCGGCCGTCGGGGCGGGGGAGGCGGGCCAGATACGCGATGTCGTGCGGTTCGGGGCCGCCCGGCCGGTACACGCGGCGCGCGGCCCTGTCCTCGATGCCGCGGCGCGCGTCGCCCGCCCTGGCAACGGCGCGGCGCAGCCGGGGATCGGCGGCGATGAGTTGCCGCACGCTCGGGGACAATTCGGGACCGCCGACCACGATCAGTCCGTCCCGGTTCAGGTCCACCGGTCTGCCGGGCAGGAATCTCTCGATCCCCGCGGCGAACCCGAGCTCGCGCAGCAGCTCGACGAGCCGGTGTGCCGCACCGGGATCCGGCGCGCCGAGCACCCGGCCCGCGCGCACCTCCGGGGCGAGTACGGTGAGTGTCCCGTGACCGAAGAACAGTCCTTCCGGGGCCGGGCCCTGGGTGCTCACCTGATGGATACGGGCGCGGGAAAGCCCCGCCGCCGCACCGATTCTGGCGAAGGTCCAGCCCTCGGCGTGAAGTTCCCGGATGACCGCCCTGCGGATCCTGGTGAGTTCGTTGATCGTCTGCTGCGCCGCCGCCACCCCGTCGGTGGCCGCCTTGAGTCTCTCGACCTTGTCCTCGATTGCGAAGACTCGCGCCACGTCATCGGCCGACATGTGCGAAGTTTAGACAGCTCGACAGCCTTACGGGTCTAGTCTGCTTGACATTGCGTACTTCCAGACGGCCCAGTCTGTTTCGCCTCGACGGCGTTTCTCGCCGACTCGCCGAGCGAAAGATGGTGCGGCGCATGATCGCTGCCGAACGAATTCCCTCCCCGAATCACGCGTGGCCGCCGTGAGGCGCGGATGCGCACGACGGATGCCGCCCAAGGGATTCGTCCACAGCCTACGTGGCTGGAGCTGCGGCAGGCCGCATGGTCGATGCCGCCGGAGCGGAGTCCGTCGAACCCGCGCCCGCAGGCGAACACGACACTCAGGTGGCGTCGAAATCGATCGGCGGACGCTCGTTGCGCTCCAGCGGCTTTTCCAGCTTCGGCATCGGATAGTCCGGCATGCCGCTGCTCGTGCCGTACAGGTCGTCCTTGGTCGGCACGGCCTTCTCCAGGCTGCGCAGCACCGAATCGTCGCCGTTCAGCAGGTGCTTGGTGACCATGGAGCGCGGCGTCATGCCGCGCAGCTCGTTCAGCTCGGCCAGCGGCTTGCGCAGGTCTTCGAACTCGGGGCCGAGTTCTTCCTTCAGCTGGGCGGTGGCCCCGCTGGCGTAGTCGCGCAGCCTGCGCAAGTTTTCCGTGGTCCAGCGCACGGCGCCGGGCAGACGCTCCGGGCCGAGGATGACGAGGGCGGCGACGAGCAGGATCATCATCTCGCTCCAGCCGATGTTGCTGAACACGAATCCAGGCTACCTGTGCATCGGACCAGCGGGTCAGTCGGATTCCAACGTCACAGGCACGTCCACCTGCCTGCCGTCCCGAATCAACTGCACGTTCACCGTCTCGCCGATCTCGCGGGACTGCACCGCGACGGTCAGCTCCTCCGGCCCGGTGACCTCCCGATCGCCCACCCGGACGATCACGTCACCCTCGACGATCCCCGCCTTGGCCGCGGGACCGTTGGGCGCGACGTCGGCCACCGCGGCGCCGCTCATCACCTCGTTGGCGACGGTCTTGGTGCGGGCCGAGATGCCGATCACGGGGTGATTCATCTTGCCGTTCTTGATGAGGCTCTGCGCGACCTCGGTCATGGTGTCGACCGGGATGGCGAAGCCGAGTCCGACCGAGCCGCCCGTCTCGCTGCGGATCGCGGTGTTGATCCCGATGACCCGCCCGTCCATGTCGACCAGCGCGCCGCCGGAGTTACCCGGGTTGATCGAGGCGTCGGTCTGCACGGCGTCGATCACCGCGTTGGTGTCGCTGCCCTCGCCGGAGAGCTTCACCGGGCGGTGCAGCGCGCTGACGATGCCGGAGGTGACGGTCTTGCTCAGGCCGAGCGGCGAGCCGATGGCCAGCACGTCGTCGCCGACCTGCACGTCGCCGGACTTGCCGAGCCTGGCCACCGTGAGGTTCTTCACGTCGACCTTGAGGACCGCGAGGTCGGTCTTGGGATCGCGGCCGACGATGTTCGCGGGCACCCGGCTGCCGTCGGAGAAGGTGACCTGGATGGCGGCCCGGTTGCTCTTGTCCTGGGCGGCCATCGAGATGACGTGGTTGTTGGTCACCACGTAGCCCGCGCCGTCGATGACGACGCCCGAGCCGGTGGCGCCATTGTCGCCGACGGTGACTCGGATGGAGACCACCGAGGGCAGCACCGCGTTGGCGACGGTGGCGATCAGACCGTGCGGGCGCTCGACGTCGCCGGACTGCTCGAGGGTCACCTTGCGCGAGGTGAGGTTCGTGGTCTGCTCCGCGGTGAGCCTGCCGATCAGGCCGCCGAGCACGCCGATGCCGAGCGCGATCGCGGCGAGCAGGGCCAGCGCCTTGGGCGCGATCCTCGACCCGAAGAGCACCTCGCGCGCGCTCAGCTTGCGCGACTGGGGCAGCGGCTCGGGCTGCGGCGTCGGCACCGCGGGTGCGCCGAGACGGGCGCCAGCGGTCGGATCGCGCCATGGGTCCGCGGGGCCCGAGTGTGCCGGGGCCGCCTCGGCCGCGTCGGGGTCGCGCTGGAGCAGTTCGTCGGAGCCTTCGGGTCTGCCGAAAGCCTCGGCGAGCACCGCGTCGGGCGGACGGTTGTGCAGTTCGGGACCGAGCGGGGGCGCGCCGGCGCCGGCGCGCGAGGGGGTGTAGTCGGAGAACGAGCCGGAGGTGCCCGACGGACGGCGGAAGGCGCGGGCGGTGTGGGTGTCGACGTGGGGTCTGACGACCGGTCGCGGCCCGAGCACGGGCGCGTCCGACGGCCTCAGGTTCCCCCTGCTGGCCGCCGAATCGGAGGCGTCACTGGCGGTGGGCCGTGCGTCCGGCACAGGTCCGGTATTCGTCGATTCGGTGGTCACGCGCCAAACTCTACTTGCGCCACCAGGTTGTCCACCGGGTCGCGGTGAACGAATCGGGCAGAAAACCGAAAACCGCCTCGTTACGGGCGTTCCCGGACGGCCGGCCAGGATTGTTCGACGCACCGCCGGGCAGTTCGGCGAGCGGAATACGGGTCAGGCTGTCGTGCAGGCCGGTGGGGATGGAGATGGGGCCGGACTGGCGCAGCGCGATGCGCGCCTGCTGCTGCGCGTCCACCTCGGCCGCGCATTCCGGACAGACCGAAAGATGCTGGGCGGCACGCAGATAGGCGTTCATGCGCAGCTCGCCGTCGACGTAGGCGACGACCGCCTCGCTGGCCAGGTGTTCGGTGGGCGCGAAGCGAGGTGACCTGCCTGGCGTCCGGCGGTCGGCCCCGTTCGCGGGACGACCGGACGTGCTGGACTCGCCACTCATGCGGTGCTCACCCTTCCAACGACATCCTCTGGCCCGGGCGTCGCCGGTGCCCGGCGAATCACCCGATGTTCGCGTCAGCGGCGAACCGCTGCTGAGATCCATTATGCGCAAGGTGCTCGCGCAGTGCCTGACGGCCGCGGTGAATCCGGCTGCGCACGGTGCCCAGCTTCACGCCGAGCGTAGCGCCGATCTCCTCGTACGACAGACCCTCGATGTCACACAGCACGACGGCGGCGCGGAACTCGGGCGCCAGGGCGTCGAGGGCGGATTGCAGGTCGGGATCGAGGCGCGCGTCGTGATAGGCCTGCTCAGGGCCGGGGCCGTCGGCGGGCACGCGATCGTAGTCCTCGGGCAGCGCCTCCATGCGGATGCGATTGCGACGGCGCACCATGTCCAGGAAGAGGTTGGTCGTGATGCGGTGCAGCCAGCCCTCGAAGGTGCCCGGCTGGTAGTTCGACAGCGACCGGAAGACGCGGATGAAGGTCTCCTGAGTGAGATCCTCGGCGTCCTGCGCGTCGCCGGACAGACGGTAGGCCAGCCGGTAGACCCGGTCGGCGTGTTCGCGGACCAGCTCGTCCCACGACGGCATCACCGAGCGATCACCGGTCGCGTCGAACGCGGCCGTGCCGGTCAGTTCGATATCGAGGTCCTCGGCCTGCTCGGCCTCGAACGGCATGATGTGGTCGGGGAGGGTGGCGTACTCGGAGTGCCCATGCGGAGCCGCAAACGAACCTTTGACCATGTGGATGGGGCTACCTCCTACTCGGGACCGTAAACTCGGGACTCCCGTTTCGGTCCGGGTCACGAACCGTCGCGTACGGAATACAACCGACTACCTGTATGTCGTTGTTCCCGCGTCCCGCGTATCGCGGTCGGCTGGTCTTGCGTGTCCTTACTCTTTCCTGTCCCGATATGGCGGGGATATGGAGATCCTGAGGGACACCTGAGAAAACCGATCCCTGGAGAAAGCGTGTTGTCGGAACGCCGAGACAACGCGCCCCGCATTAGCCTCTTAGGCGTGGCATCGAACCTGGAGCGAAATCTCTCCTACGTGGAAGAATCCGTCGTGGAGGACGAGATCCTCGTCAGCGCGCGCGAACGGGCCACCGAGCTGGGCGTGGCACCGGTGCCGCCGTCGGTCGGGGCCCTGCTGAGCATGTACGCCCAGCTGCTCGGCGCGCGCGCGGTCGTCGAGGTCGGGACCGGCGCCGGCATCAGTGGACTGTGGCTGCTCGACGGCATGCGCGAGGACGGCACGCTGACCACCATCGATTCCGAGCCGGAGCATCAGCGCGCGGCCAAGGACGCGTTCCGCGCCGCCGACATCCCGCCCGCGCGGACCAGGCTGATCAACGGGCGCGCGCTCGACGTGCTACCCCGCCTCGCCGACGGCGCCTACGATCTGGTCTTCATCGATGCCGCGCCGCTGGAGCATCCGCAGTACGTCGCACAGGCGGTGCGGCTGCTGCGCGACGGCGGCGCCATCATCCTGCACAACGCGCTGCTCGGCGGCCGGGTCCCCGATCCGAGTCAGCGTGATCCGGCCACCCAGGCGGTGCGCGCGGCCACCCGCGCCATCGCGGAGGATCCGGAACTCACCTGTGTGCTGATTCCCGTCGGCGACGGATTGCTCTGCGCCTCACGCGGATAGCGCACGCGCGCAAAGTCGTTCGCGGCGTGGCGGCAGAACGGTATGCCGCCGTTGCGAATCCGGTCGATCGCGAGAGCCGGTCCGCCGCCGTTCGATGATTCAGCGTGCCGGTCCCGGGTATCCGACGATCAGCCGTGGTACGGGCGACCGCGTGCGTCATCGCGCGAGGAGCGTCCGAAAACTGTCGGTGCCGCAAGCGAATTCGGAGGTCTGGCGATGTGGGATCGCGCGTCGGAAATCGTCCATTACGGCCACGTCGGACATGTGGTCAAGGAAAAAGGTTCGGTGAATTGGGTTCTGGCCGGGTTGGGCTTTTTCGCGGTCGCGATTCTGCTCGTCGTGCTGGTGCTGCTCGTGGTGAGCAATGCCGATTTCGACACCGGTCCCGCGAAGGTGGTGCCGACCACCGGACCCTGTGAGCCATTCTGCACGCGGACGCCGCCACCGCCCGCGCCGTGACGCACGGGTCGAATCCCGTGTGCTGTTCGTGATTCGGTGGCCGAGCGGCCCGCGGTGTGTTTGGGTGAGCCCGGGGCAGCGCGGAGGACGAGCCGATGTTCTGGAACGACGACGATCGACAGAGGAACCGCACCGAGGAGTGGGCGGGCGCGACAATCGTGTTCGGCATCCTGCTCGTATTGGCGATCGTGCTGGCGATTCTGGTCAGCACCGCCGATTTCGGTGACCGATCGCGCCCGACGACGCCGCGCACGCCCGGTTCCTGTCAGCCGTTCTGCACGGTCCAGCCGACGCCGTCGTGAGCCGGAGCCGCGCCGCCCGGACCGGCCTCGGATCGCGGCCGGTCGCGAGTTACCAGCGGTCGCCGGGAATCTCAGACCCAGACGCCCTTGCCGACGGTGACCACGCCGCGTTTGCTCACCGCGAAACGATCGCGGTCGCGCTCGAGGTCGACGCCGATGATCTCGCCCTCGCCGACCACCACGTTCTTGTCGAGGATGGCGCGGCGCACCACCGCGCCACGGCCGATGCGCACGCCGGGCATCAGCACGCTGCCCTCGACGGTGGCGCCGTCGTCGATCATCACGTTGGAGCTCAGCACGGAATTGCGCACCGTCGCGGCGGACAGGATGCTGCCAGAGCCCACGATGCATTCCTGAGCGAGCCCGCCCTGCGCGAATTTGGCGGGCGGCAGGTTCTCGGCCGCGCCGCGGATCGGCCAGTGCTTGTTGTAGAGGTTGAACACCGGGTGCACCGAGACCAGGTCCATGTGCGCGTCGTAGAAGGCGTCGATGGTCCCGACGTCGCGCCAGTAGCCGCGATCGCGTTCGGTGGCGCCCGGCACGTCGTTGTCGGCGAAGTCGTAGACCGCGGCATGGCCAGCCGCGACGAGCGCGGGGATGATGTCGCCGCCCATGTCGTGATCCGAGTCGGAGTTCTCGGCGTCGGCGCGGATCGAATCGACCAGCACCTTGGTGGTGAAGACGTAGTTGCCCATCGACGCGAAGGTCACGTTCGGATCGTCCGGCGTGCCTGGCGGGTGGGCGGGCTTCTCCAGGAACTGGATGATGCGGCCCGACTCGTCGGAATCGATGCAGCCGAACGCGCTGGCCTCGCTGCGGGGCACCCTGATGCCCGCCACGGTGACGCCCGCGCCGGAATCGATGTGATGGGAGACCATCTGCTCCGGGTCCATCCGGTACACGTGGTCGGCGCCGAAGACGACGATGTAGTCAGGGTCTTCGTCGTAGATCAGGTTCAGCGACTGCATGATCGCGTCGGCGCTGCCGGTGTACCAGCGCGGGCCGAGGCGCTGCTGGGCGGGCACCGGGGTGATGTACTCGCCCGCGAACCCAGACAGCCGCCAGGTCTGCGAGATGTGCCGGTCCAGCGAATGCGATTTGTACTGGGTGAGCACGCACAGGCGTAGGTAGCCCGCGTTCACCAGATTGCTGAGCACGAAGTCGATCAGGCGGTACGCGCCGCCGAAGGGGACCGCTGGCTTGGCGCGGTCCGCGGTGAGTGGAAACAGGCGCTTTCCCTCGCCACCGGCGAGCACGATCCCGAGTACGTGCGGCTGGCTCCTCACAGTGCCCAAACTACCGTGTAGTCATGGCGCGGGTGGCTCCCGCCGAGCCGAGCGTCTAGTTTGGATCGGTGAGTTTCGGCACGAACGGAGGGCACTCGGCGACGGGACCCGGCGAGCCGGAGAACCTCGGGGACCGATTGCGCGTCGCGATGTTGACCCGCGAATACCCACCCGAGGTGTACGGCGGCGCGGGCGTACACGTCACCCAGCTGGCCGCCGAATTGCGCAGGCTCTGCGAGGTGACCGTGCACTGCATGGGCGCCGAGCGCGCCGGCGCCGTCGTGCACCAGCCGGACGCGACACTCTACGCCGCCAACGCCGCGCTGCAGATGATGTCCGCGCAGCTGCGGATGGCCGACGCGGCGGGCGACGTGGACGTGGTGCACTCGCACACCTGGTACACCGGTCTGGCCGGGCACCTGGCCGCCGCACTGTACGGCATTCCGCACGTGCTCACCGCGCACTCGCTGGAGCCGCGCCGTCCGTGGAAGGCCGAACAGCTCGGCGGCGGCTACCGGCTGTCCTCCTGGTCGGAGCGCAACGCCATGGAGCACGCCGACGCCGTCATCGCGGTGAGCGAGGGCATGCGCCAGGACGTGCTCGACGCCTACCCGGCGATCGACCCGAGCCGGGTCCACGTGGTGCACAACGGCATCGATGCCACGCTCTGGCGGCCGGGTCCGCCCGCCGCCGGCGAGCGTCCGATCTTGGACGAGCTCGGGGTGCGTACCGACCGGCCGATCGTCGCCTTCGTCGGCCGCATCACCCGGCAGAAGGGCGTCGGCCACCTGCTCGCCGCCGCGCGCGAGTTCGCGCCGGAGATCCAGCTGGTGCTGTGCGCGGGCGCGCCGGACACCAAGGAACTGGAGGACGAGACGGCCGCCGCGGTCGCCGAATTGCAGCGCCGGCGCGGAAATGTCTTCTGGGTGCGGGAAATGCTGCCCACCGAGCAGATCAGGCAGATTCTCGCGGCCGCCGCCGTGTTCGTCTGCCCGTCGGTGTACGAGCCGCTCGGCATCGTGAACCTGGAGGCCATGGCCTGCGCCACCGCGGTCGTCGCCTCCGACGTCGGCGGCATCCCGGAGGTGGTCGCCGACGGCGGCACCGGCAGGCTCGTGCACTACGACGCGGGCGCGGCCGTCGACTACGAGCGTGGCTTGGCCGCCGCCGTCAACGAGGTCGCGGGCGACCCGATCCTGGCCGCCGAATTCGGCGCCGCGGGGCGGGCAAGGGCCATCGCGGAATTCGACTGGTCGCGGATCGCGGAGCGGACCGTCGAGGTCTACGAGCACGTGCGCAAGCCGTGAACCGGCGGTGGCACATGGTCAGGCGCGGCGGCGATACGTCGACACCGTGACCGAAGCGGTCACCTCCGTGTGCTCGGGCAGCGCCACCGCGCGAGGATCGCGCCCTCGTTCGGCGTGATGCGCCGAGGGGCCCATCCCGACCACATCGGCCACCTCGGCGCGGTCGAGCTTCATCGGATACTCGACGACGACCCGGTCCACCTGCTCGAACAAGCCCGACATGGACTCGGTGATGCGGCGATCCTTGTCCGGGTCGACGGTGACCATGCCGAGCGGATCGATCAGCTCGGCCAGATGACGGGCGGTCGGCGCGGCGACGACGAAACGGCCGTCCGCGTCGAGCACCCTGGCCGCTTCCGCCGGATTGCGTGGCGCGAACACCGAGAGCACTCCCGTCAGCACGCCGTCGCGGACCGGTAGGCCGCGCCAGGCGTCGGCGAGCACCGCTGCGGCGCGAGGATGAGTGCGGGCGCAGCGGCGGGCGGCGGGTTTGGCCACGTCCAGCGCGATGCCACGGGCTCCGGGTGCGGCGTCGAGCGCCGCGGCCAGGTAATAGCCGGTACCCGCGCCGACCTCCAACAGGGCCCGATCGCCGACCGGTCCGACGGCGGTGGCCACGGCGGCGGCGATGGGCGCGAAATGCCCCTCGCCCTGGAAGGCGGCACGGGCGTCCAGCATGGCCGCGGTGTCGCCGGTCATCTTGGTCGACGCACCGGTCAGCAAGCTGACGTAGCCCTGTTTGGCGATGTCGAAACTGTGGCCGCGACCGCAGCGCAGCGCCCGGTCCACCGCCTCGAGCGCGAGACGGCATTCCGGACAGGCCAGCAGGCCGGCCACATCAGCGAGTGCCGAGGGACTAGCTGGTGACACTCTTCAATTCGTCGCCAAGCGCCGCTGCCTCATCCGGCGTGAGTTCGACGACCAGACGCCCGCCACCCTCGAGTGGAACCCGCATAACGATTCCACGCCCTTCCTTGGTTGCCTCGAGGGGACCGTCCCCGGTGCGGGGCTTCATGGCCGCCATCCTCTGCTCCCTCCAGATCTGCGCGGTTTTCTGCGCACTTTCTTGGAACTACAGTTGTCACCAACCAGGTAGCTCACCGGCATTTGGCGAGCTACACCCGTCCTATTCTTCCCTATCGCCGTTGTGGACGGATACCTGAGTTCGAAATGTGATCGCTCGGGCGGTGTTGTGCGGGTCACTTCCGACCCAGCAATCGGCCAGGTGATCGTCGACCATTCCGGTCGCCTGCATCAGTGCGTAGGCGGTGGTCGGTCCGACGAAACGAAACCCGCGCCGCTTCAATTCTTTTGCCAGAGCTATGGATTCGGGACTCGTCGCGGGCACGTCGGCGATGGTTTCCGGGCGCGGTCGTCGCGGCGGCGCGAACGACCAGATCAACTCGTCGAGGCCGCGGTCGAGCGCCTCGGCGGCTCTGGCGTTGGCGATCGCCGCCTCGATCTTGGCGCGGTTCCGGACGATGCCTCGATCGGCGAGCAGACGGGCCACGTCCGCCTCGCCGAACGCCGCGACGCGATCGATCGAGAACTCGGCGAACGCCGAACGGAAGGCCGGGCGCTTGCGCAGGATCGTGATCCAGGAAAGGCCCGACTGGAACGCCTCGAGGCAGACCCGCTCGAACATCGCGTCGGGGCCGCGCAGCGGCTCGCCCCATTCGAAGTCGTGGTAATCGCGATACAGCTGTGAGGACTCCGCCCACGGGCAGCGGATCATGCCGTCGTCGGCGCGCGGGGCGGTCACGGCTTTTCCGGGGTGCTCGGGGCGGGCCAAGGCGACGCCGGGCGCTCGGTGTCGTGGCGGGGCGCCACGGCGGTGTCGTGACGCGCGACGTCTTCCGCGCCCGTCTCGACGGTCAGGCCGCGGCCTGTCGTGTCGCCGCGAGCATGCGCGAGTTCCAGCTGAAGTTCGTCGATGCGGGCGGCGAGCCTGGCCAGCGCCCAGTCCACCTCGCCCGCCTTGTAGCCGCGCACCACCTGCTGGAAGCGCAGCGCGCGCACGTCGGCGCCGGTGATGCCCTCGGCGGGCAGCACGGTGGCCGTCGTGCCCTCGGGCAGCGGGCCGAGTTCCTCACCGCGCCCGAAGATCGCACTCGCGAGCAGGAAGAGCACCGCGGCCACCAGGCCGACGATCAGCACGTACAACAGCAGCGTGAGCATGACACGAGCTTATTCCGCCCGTCCGACATGCTCGTTCACGCCCGAGCGGAGACGATCGCCCGGGCGTGAACCGATTTCGCGAGGACGCTACAGATGCCGCGTGGTGTCGATGCCGAGCGACATGCCCGCCAGGCCGCGGCGGCGCACCGCGAGCTTGTCGGCGACCTCGATCAGCGCCTTGGCCGACGCGCTGTCCGGATCGCGCAGCACGATCGGGGTGCCCTCGTCGCCCGCCTCGCGGAGACTCTGCTCGATCGGGATCTGACCGAGCAGCGGCACGGTCGCGCCGACCGCGCGGGTCAGGCTGTCGGCGACGGTCTGACCGCCGCCGGAGCCGTAGAGCTCCATCCGGCTTCCGTCGGGCAGGTCGAGCCAGGACATGTTCTCCACCACGCCCGCGATCCGCTGACGGGTCTGCAGCGCGATCGAGCCCGCCCGCTCGGCCACCTCGGCGGCGGCGACCTGCGGGGTGGTGACGACCAGGATCTCCGCGTTCGGGATGAGCTGGGCGATGGAGATGGCAACGTCGCCGGTGCCGGGTGGCAGGTCGAGCAGCAGGATGTCCAGATCGCCCCAGAACACGTCGGCGAGAAACTGCTGCAACGCACGGTGCAGCATCGGGCCGCGCCACACCACGGGCGTGTTGCCCTGGGTGAACATGGCGATCGAGATGACCTTCACCTCGTGCGCGACGGGCGGCATGATCATCCGCTCGACCTGGGTCGGCCTGGCGTCGGTGCCGAGCATGCGCGGCACCGAATGGCCGTAGATGTCTGCGTCGAGCACGCCGACGGACAGGCCGCGCGCGGCCATGGCGGCCGCGAGATTGACTGTGACCGAGGACTTTCCGACGCCGCCCTTGCCGGACGCGACCGCGTACACGCGGGTCAGCGAGCCCGGCTGGGCGAAGGGGATCACCGGGTCGGCCGAGTCGCCGCGCAGCTGCTTGCGCAGACTGGTGCGCTGCTCGTCGTTCATCACGTCGAGCTCGACGGAGATGGCGCCGACGCCGGGGACGTCCGCCACCGCCTTGGTGACCCGCTGGGTGATCTCGGTACGCAGCGGGCAGCCCGCCGTCGTCAGGTAGACCTCGACATGGACATTGCTTTCGGCGTCGATCGCGACGCTTTTCACCATGCCCAGTTCGGTGATCGGTTTCCGGATCTCCGGGTCGTCGACCTTCGCGAGCGCACCACGCACATCCGATTCCGTTACCACTGGCATAACAGAAATTTTAGGCGGATCAGATCCGCGGCAGCTGGGCGGGCTTGGGTGCGACCCCGTTGCCGTAGGAATTCGACCACGCCATGACGTTCGCGACGTAAGCCATGGAGTTGTTGTAGCGCAGAATCGCGCGCGACTGCTGGGCCAGGTCGCGCATGTTCAACCCGCCGTCGCACAGGTACTTCCCGGCCGTCAGCGCGGCGTCGAAGAGGTTCTGCGGGTCGGCGATGCCGTCGCCGTTGCCGTCGGCGGCGTAGCGCTTCCACGTCGAGGGCAGGAACTGCATCGGGCCAACGGCGCGGTCGTAGCCCGCGAGTCCGTCGAGTTCGCCGTCGTCGCTGTCGCGGATGACGTTGTTGCCCGCGAGCGAGCCGTCGAGGACCGGGCCGTAGACCGGGCTCAGCGGGTTGCCGTCGGAGTCGGCCTTGCCGCCGAAGGCGTGGGTGGACTCGACGCGCCCGATGCCGGCCAGTAGCGTCCACGGCATCTCGCACACCGGGTTCTCGGCGTCCAGCCTGCGCTCGGCGTTCTGGTAGGCGGCGATCGCGACGCCCGGCACGCCCAGCTGTCCGGCGGGCAGGTCGGACTTCACCCGATCCGCGGACAGCGCAACGGTTTTCACGACCGGCGGGACGGCGGTGCGCTGCTGGGCCATGGCGTGCGCGACGAACTCGACCGAGTCGGCGGATCTGGCGCCGAGCGCGCCCTCCTGATCGTCGCCGGAGGCGAATTGAACTGCGGCCTGATCGGAATCCAGATCGGACGCCGCGGCGCATGCCACGAATCCGGCGGGAACCAATCCGGTCAGTGCGATTACGGAGCCGCGCTTGATAGGAGCAGGCGATTGCTTACGGTGACGCCCCACGGTGTGGTGTCCCTCCTCCGGTTACACAAAGGCCCGCTGACGAGCCCTTCGTGGACGAAGGAGAGATTACCGCATTCGAGATCTTTTTGTTACTGCTTCGTGATCTGCCTGGAGGTTTGGTCTCAGCCTTGTGGCGGAGCGGGCGGCAGCGGGATGACGATGCCGAACGGCAGTGTGATGCCGGGCTGTTGGGTCGGGGCGGGCGCGACGGAAGGCTGCTCGGCGGGCGCGGGTTCGGGGGTCTTGGCGACCTCCGGCTCCGGGTTCGGCTGCTCCTCGGCGGGAGCAGGAGCAGGAGCGGGGGCAGGCGCGGGCGCGGGCCCGCCCGCCTGGGGTGCCTGCTGCCCTTGCGCTTGCGGCGTGCACACCGGATTCGGCTGCGGTTTCAGGTCACGGGCCGGATCGTTCGGATCGAGCGGTTCGCCTGCCTCGACGGGGACGTTCGGGTCGCGCGGTTCCGCGCCGAATTCCTGGCGCGCCCCGAGCGGGCGCGCAGGCTCGCCCGGCCGCGGCATCGGCGCGGGCACCGCGACCTGCTCGCACGGGTTGGCGGGCGGCGGCGGCGCTGCCGGGCAGAAGATGCCGCACGGAATCGGCGGCAAGCCCGGGATGGTGATCATCACCTGTGTCGGCGCCGGAGCCAGCGGAACCGGGGAAGACGGCACCCGGTCCGCGGGCGAGGCGGGGGGTGGGGTGGGCAGGGTGGTCTGCACCGCGGACATGTCCGGGCCCGCGGTGATCATCGGCGCCGAGCCAGGCGGGATCAGTTCCGGGGAGATGTTGACCTGGCTCGGACTGCCGCCGGTGCGGTAGGCCGCCGACCAACTCAACACGTTGGCCGCGTAGGACATCGAGTTGTTGTAGCGCAGCACCGCGCGCAACTCCTGCGCGGGATCGCGTAGGTTCAGCCCGCCCGAGCACAGGTACTTGCCCGCGGCCAGGGCGGCGTCGAAGACGTTGTGCGGGTCGGCGACGCCGTCGCCGTTGCCGTCGGCGGCGTACAGGCCCCAGGTGCCCGGCAGGAACTGCATCGGGCCGATGGCCCGCACGTACCCGCCCTCCGCGGCCTTGATGACTTCGTTGCCTGGCAGCGTGCCGTCCAGCGCGGGTCCGAAGATCGGGGTCACCGTCGTGCCCGCCGCGTCGGTGCGGCCGTTGCCCGCGTGCGCCGACTCGATCCGGCCGATGCCGGCCAGCAGATTCCACGGCAGGCCGCACCCGGGCATCGAGGACTCCAGCGCCAGCTCCGCGTTCCGGTACGCGGCCAGCACGATCTCCGGAATGCCGAGCGCGCCGCCGACCGAGGGCAACCTGACGTCGTGCAGTGGCACCCTGCCGCCGAAAGGCGGCATCCCATCGGCGGGCGGAGTCATAGCTCGAAGTTTGCGGGGAGTGTCCGGCGCGACCGGTAGCAGCCCTACTGTCCGAGACGAGTCGCCTCCGGATTCGGTGTCCGTGCCGTTGCCCGTGCCGCCGCGCCCGGCCGACGCGGCGAGCAGCGCTTCCGGAGCCTGCGGCGGCGCGCTCGAGGTAGTGCTGTGCGTCGCTGACCCGGTAGCGACCAGACCAGCGACAACGAGGGCCGACATGGTTATCGGAGCGGAAACTCGCATTCGGCCACACCAATCCTCTACGTCGTGGGAGCGGTGTCCCGGACAAACCGAGCCGGGCCCCGCTCAGGACAACGTTGTCCAGGTTACCCAGCGGTCAGTAGGTTGTTGAGCATTTCCGGTCAATCGTCAGCAACGGGCGGTGAAACCTGAAGGTGGGGCTGCTTTCCGCCGGAGGATTTCTTGCGACCGGCCTTGCCGGGCTTGGCCTCACGCGTCGCGTCGCTTTCCTGGCCTGTCGCGGACTCGATGCGGTCGAGAACCTCGCGCATCTCCTCCAATTCGCGCCGTAGATAGTCGCGAGTCGCCACATCGCCGACCGCGATGCGCAGCGCTGCGAGTTCGCGGGCCAGAAATTCGGTGTCCGCCTTGGTTTGTGCCGCGCGCGTCCGGTCCTCTTCGAGCGCCACGCGATCGCGGTTGTCCTGACGGTTCTGCGCCAGCAGGATCAGCGGCGCGGCGTAGGCGGCCTGGGTGGAGAACGCGAGATTCAACAGGATGAACGGATACGGGTCCCAGCGCAGCGCGACCACGAAGACGTTGAGGAGGATCCAGATGATCACCACGATCGTCTGCAGCGCGAGATACCTTCCGGTACCGAGGAATCGGGCCACCCGCTCCGAGCTGCGCGCCAATGCCTCTGCGTCCCAATCGAATCGGAAGCGGGTCTCGACCGGCATCTCCAAACGCTGCCTGGCGGAGCTGGCGCCGACCCTGCTGACGCCCGCCGGCGGATTCTTGTCAGTCATGCGCCGGAATCCCTTCGTGCTGCTCTTCCTCGCGCCAGTCCTCCGGCAGCAGATGGTCGAGCACGTCGTCGACGCTGACCGCGCCGAGCAGATGGTTCTCGTTGTCCACCACCGGCCCGCACACGAGGTTGTAGGTGGCGAAATACCTGGTCACCGCGGAGAGCGGCACCTCGGCGCGCAGCGGTGCGAGATCGGAATCGATGATGCCGCCCACCAGGTGCGCCGGCGGTTCGCGGAGTAGTTGCTGGATATGCACGCAGCCGAGGTAGGGCCCGGTGGGCGTCGCGGTCGGCGGGCGGACGACGAAGACCATGGACGCGAGCGCGGGCGTGAGGTCGGGGTTGCGCACCCTGGCCAGCGCCTCGGCGACCGTTGTCGCGGGCGTCAGCACCACGGGCTTGGTCGTCATCAGACCGCCCGCGGTGTCGGGGGAGTGCGCGAGCAGCCTGCGCACCGGTTCGGATTCCTCGGGGTCCATCATCGCGAGCAGCGATTCGCGTTCCCCCGTCGGCAGTTCCCCGAGCAGGTCGGCCGCGTCGTCGGGATCCATCGCCTCGAGCACGTCGGCGGCGCGGCGCACCTCGAGGTGGCCGAGCAGGTCGACCTGATCGTCGTCGGGGAGTTCCTGCACCACGTCGGCGAGCCGCTCGTCGTCGAGCGCCTCGGCGACCTCCATGCGGCGCTTCTCCGGCAGTTCGCGGAGCAGATGCGCGACGTCGGCGGGGCGCAAGCCCTCGAACTGTTCGAGCAGCTGGGTGACGTCCTGGCCCGGCCTGCCGATCTCGTAGGGGGTCAGGCCGGACACCGTGGTCCATTCGACGACGTGCACGGTGCGCCGCCGCCCGATCCGCCGGTGCCCGCGCACCGCGACGCGGGAGACCCGCCAATCCCTGGTCCTGGTCAGTTCGATGCCGAGATCGACCACGAAGAGATCGACGCCGGCCAGGTCGGGCAGCTCCGGATCGTCAACGCGCACCTTGGAATCCACGATCTGCGCCAGCGCGAGCATCTCGCCTGGTCGCTGCTGGAAACGGCGCAGGCTCACGGTGCCTGTGTTGAGCGTCACCATGCCGGGTTCGACCGAGGTCACCCGCAACATCGGCACGAAAATCCGCCGCCTGCTCGGCAATTCGACGACCAGGCCGTGCACGCGCGGTACCTGACGGTCGTAGCGGATCGCCACGACCACGTCGCGGACCCGGCCGATAGACTCCCCGTCCGGTCCCAGCACCGCCAGGCCGGCGAGCCTGGCGACGTACACCCTGGTAGCTGCCATGCTTGCCAGACTAGACAGGAGGCTCCATGAAGCCGCGCCGATCTGTGCTCGCCGTGCCAGGCAGCAACCCCAAGATGATCGAGAAAGCCAAGGGGTTGCCGGTCGACGAGGTCTTCCTCGATCTGGAGGACGCGGTGGCGCCGGTGGCCAAGGCCGCGGCGCGCGCGAACATCGTGGCCGCGCTGAATCAGCCGGGCTGGGGTTCGCAACTGCGGGTGGTGCGGGTCAACGACTGGACGACCGCGTGGACCTACGCTGACGTGATCACGGTCGTAGCGGGCGCGGGCCGCGTCATCGACGCGATCCTGCTGCCCAAGGTCACCGACGCGGGCCAGGTGCGGGCGCTGGATCTGCTGCTCACCCAGGTCGAGAAGGCCAACGGGCTCGAGGTCGGACGGATCGGCATCGAACCGCAGCTGGAAAACGCCATGGGCCTGCGCAACATCGACGAGATCGCCACCGCGAGCCCGCGGGTCCAAGCGCTGGTCTTCGGCCCGGCCGACTTCATGGCCAGCATCAACATGCGCACCCTGGTGGTCGGCGAACAGCCGGAGGGCTACGACACCGGCGACGCATACCACCACATCCTGATGACCATCCTGCTCGCCGCGCGCGCTCACGGCTTGCAGGCGATCGACGGCCCCTACTTGCAGATTCGCGACGTCGACGGTTTCCGCAGGGCCGCGGCGCGCACCGCGGCACTCGGCTACGACGGCAAGTGGGTGCTGCACCCAGGCCAGATCGACGCGGCCAACGAGATCTTCAGCCCGCGCCAGGCCGACTACGACCGGGCCGAGGAAATCCTGGACGCCTACGCCTTCCACACCTCGGCCGAGGGCGGCGCGCGCGGCGCTGTCATGCTCGGCGACGAGATGATCGACGAGGCCAGCGCGAAGATGGCTCAGGTGGTGGCGGACAAGGGCCGGGCCGCTGGCATGACGCGCACCACGCGTTTCACAGCACCGAACGGCCGCGCGGAATAGCAGAATGGAGTCATGACGAATCCCTTGGGGAATTCCAACCGTGCCCGCCAGGGGTTGCCGACCCCGCCGTCGGGCTGGCCGGTTGGCTCCTACCCGACCTACGCCGAGGCGCAGCGGGCGGTCGACTACCTGGCCGACAACCAATTTCCGGTGCAGGACGTGACGATCGTCGGTGTCGACCTGATGCAGGTCGAGCGCGTGCTCTACCGCCTGAACTGGGGCAAGGTGATCGGCGGCGGCGTGGTCTCCGGCGCCTGGCTCGGTCTGTTCCTCGGTCTGCTGCTGAGTTTGTTCACCACCAGCGGCGCGTTCGGTCCGTTGCTGGTCGGCCTGGTCGGCGGCATCATCTTCGGCGTCATCTCGACTTCGATTCCGTACGCGGCCACCAGGGGTCAGCGCGATTTCGCCTCCACCATGCAGCTGGTGGCGGGCCGCTACGACGTGCTGTGCGACCCGAAGTCGGCCGAACAGGCGCGGGACATGCTCGCGCGGTTGGCGATCTGAGCGCATGGACGTGCTGGACACGGTGCGCACCGGCGTGCTCGACCACTATGGTGTGGCCGCGACGGGCGTGGATTCGGCCTCGGTGACGTTTCTCGGCCTGGAGCCGATCGAGATCCTGCGGATCGTCGACGGCGATGTGGTGCACTACGCGACGCTCGGCGGCTCGCGTCATCCGATGGGCGATCCCGGTGACCTGCACGCCGATCCGGTGCGCGGCCCGCGCGCTGAGCTGGTGCTGACGCTGCGGTCGGGCATCGCCATGCCGGGCCTGCCCAAGGCGCTCGGCATCCTGGTCGCCACGCCTTCCGTGGAAGGCGTTGTGCTGCAAGCCGATGCGTTGCTCGATCTGGGCGAGCCGCTGTGGCAGGGCGCGGCGTTCACCGCGGCGCTGCTCGGTGACAGCGAGATTCCGGAGATTCCGCTGCCCGAGCCCGCCGAGCCGGTCAGGTATCTGACGGTGACGCCGGTAACCGCCACCGAGGCGGCGTGGGTGCGGGTGCGTGGCGCGCAGGCGCTGCGCGACGCGTGGCGGGAAGCGGGCATCGACGTCCGCGACCCCGGGCGCGGGGCAGCGACGCTGTAGGCGAGTGCCGCGTGGCGTTCAGAGCCAGTCGTTGCGGCGGAACGTGACGAACAGCCCGGCGCACACCGTCACGATGAACAGCAGGACCATGCCGTAGCCGTAGGTCCATTTCAGTTCGGGCATGTGCTCGAAGTTCATCCCGTAGATACCCGCGACCATGGTCGGCACCGCCGCGATGGCCACCCACGCGGAGATCTTCCGCATGTCGGTGTTCTGTTGCAGGCTGATCTTGGCCAGCGCCGCGCCGACCAGTTCGCTGAGCGACTCGTCGAAATCGGAGATGCGCTCGGCGACCGCGGTGTGGTGGTCGGCCACGTCGCGCAGGTAGCGCCGAATCTCCTTGGGCACCGGCAGATCCGGTTTGTGCGCGAGGAATTGCAGCGGCGCCGCGAGCGGATTGACCGCGCGGCGCAGTTCGACGACCTCGCGCTTGAGCTGATAGATCGACTCGATGGTGACGTGATTGCGCGGGGTGAAGACTTGCTCTTCCATCTCGTCGATGTCGTTCTCCACCCGGGTCGCCACCTCGATGTAGGAGTCGACGACGTGGTCGGCCACCATGTGCAGCACGGCGTACGGGCCGTGGCCCAACCGCTCGGGACGGCCCTCCAGTTCGCGACGCACTCCGGCCAGACCGCTGTGCTCGCCGTGCCGGACGGTCACCGCGAAGTCGGTTCCGGTGAACACCATGATGTCGCCGGTCTCGACTATCTCGCTGACGCCGTCCATTTCGTGCGGGACATAGGACACGGTGCGCAGCACCAGGAACAGCGTGTCGTCGTAGCGTTCCAGTTTGGGCCGCTGATGGGACTTGACGGCGTCGTCGACGGCCAGCGGATGCAGGTCGAAGGTCGATGCGATGTCGGCCATCTGCGTCTGGTCGGGATCGTGCAGGCCGATCCAGACGAAACCTCCGCGTGAGCGGGCCTCGGCGAGCGCTTCGTCGTGGGTGAACCTGCCAGGCAGCCTGCGCCCTTCGACGTAGACGGCGCAGTCGACGATGGCTCGCGCGGTGGGAACCGGAATGCGTGGACGCGGCGTCGACGCGCGGCCCTGCCCGCGGAAAGACGACAGAGGCGGTATGGACGGCACGACGACGATGCTAGATGCCGTCGCCGGGCGCAGCCGTCGGCTGCCGTGCCTGCCGAAGATCGCGCACTGTAAGACTGGAGGACGTGCGCATCGACCTGCATACCCATTCGACCGCGTCCGACGGCACCGACACACCGGCCGAGCTCGTGCGCAACGCGGCGGCGGCCGGTCTCGACGTCGTCGCGATCACCGATCACGACACCACGGCCGGATGGGCGGAGGCGGTCGACGCGCTACCGAAGGGCATGACGCTGGTGCGCGGGATGGAGATGTCGTGCGTCGGGCTCGGCGAGGACGGCTGGCCGGTGCCGGTGCATCTGCTGGCCTACCTGTTCGATCCGGCCGACCGAGGTTTCGCCGAGGAGCGCGAGCGGCTGCGCACCGAGCGGGTGTACCGGCTGCGCGCGATGGCCGAGCTGATGGCCGCCGACGGACTGCCGATCGATCCGGACGCGGTGCTCGCTTCCGCCGGCCCGTCGGCCGGGCGTCCGCACCTGGCGCGGGCGTTGGTCGAGGCCGGGGTGGTGCCGAGCGTGGACGCCGCCTTCGTCGAGCTGCTCGCGCCGCGCGGTCCGTACTACGCGGAGAAGGCCGACACGCCGCTGCATCGCGCGGTCGAGATGATCGCGGGCGCGGGCGGGGTCAGCGTGCTCGCCCACACCAGGGCTCGTAAGCGGGGACGGCTGCTCGCCGTGGACGACATCAGGGAACTCGCCACCCTCGGGCTCGGCGGACTCGAGGTCGACCACCCCGACCATTCCGCCGCCGATCGCGCCGTGCTCACCGAGCTGGCGGACGAACTGGGTCTGCTCACCACCGGCTCGTCCGACTACCACGGCGCCAACAAGACCATCCGCCTCGGCGAATTCACCACCGATCCGGCGCAATTCGAGGAGCTGACGGGCAAGGCGACGGGCGTGCCCGTGATCGTCTCGTGAGATACGTCCGCGCGCTCAGCGGCGTGGCCGCGGCGGGCACGGTGCTGTTGACGTTGGTCGTCGTCGGCGCGGCGGCGATCGGCGCGCGGCGCGGCTTCCCAGGTCCCGGCGCGGAGTCGGTAACCTGGCATCTGCTTGCCTCGGCGACTGTCGTTGTGGCGCAGATCTTTTCGGATAGGCATCGGGGTTTTCTCGCTTTTTCCGGGTCCGCGGTCGTTTTCTTCGTCACCGGAGTATTGCTCTGGACACAGTGGTGGGGTTGACGGTCCGGTACTGGTTGCGGCCGGGTGAATTGTGGACGAACATCTTTTCTTGTGATCGACATCGAGACGGATGTGCTGGTTCTAGGCGGCGGCCCCGCCGGAACCTGGGCGGCCGTCTCGGCCGCCTCCGGAGGGGCGAGGGTGGTGCTCGTCGACAAGGCCCGCTGCGGGAGCAGCGGGCCTTCTGCGTTCGGCAGTACGACGGTGTGGAACATCCCGCCGGGCGCGGCCAGGAACGAGGCGGTGCGCCGATCCCACGCGCACGGCGGCCACCTCGGCGATCCGGACGCGATGCACCGGGTGCTCGACGAGACGCACAGGCGGATCGAACAGCTGGTCGGCTGGGGCTACCGGTTCCCCGACGACGCGCGCGCCGGCCCGCAGCGCGTCCGCCTCGACGGCGCCGGTTACCTGCGCCGGATGCGGCGCACCGCGATCGAGGCGGGGGTGCGCGTCCTCGATCACCATCCCGCGTTGCAGTTGCTGCGTGACGGCGCCGGTGTGGTGTCCGGCGCGGCCGGGGTGCGGCAGCACAACGGCTTTCCCTCCTGGACGGTCCGCGCGGGCGCGGTGGTGGTGGCCACCGGTGGTTGTGCCTTCCTCTCCGGCGGCGCGGGCACCGACGTGGCGACCGGCGACGGTCTGTTGCTCGCCGCAGAGGCCGGAGCGCGGCTGTCGGGTATGGAATTCTCCAGCGCCTACGGCCTCGCGCCCGCTACGCACGCGATGACACCGGCGATGCATCCGAGTTTCGCTCCGGGGCTCGCGCTGCACAGCGTGATGCTGTACGACGAGAGCGGCGCCGTCTTCGAGGACGACCGGCACGCGGTGTTCGCCGCCATCGCCGACGGACGGCGCGTGTTCGCGTCCGTGGCCGATATGCCGGAAGCCGTCCGGCACTGGCTCACCAGGCAGGGCGCTGTCGATCGGGCCGGGCGGGTGCCGCTGCGCGCGGTGCTGGAGGGAACGGTGCGCGGCACAGGCGGATTGGCGCTCGCCGGTCCGGACGGCGCGACCACGGTGGCGGGGCTGTTCGGCGCCGGTGACGCGGTCAGCCGCGAGCCGATCATGGGCGCGGTGAGCGGCTTCGGCGGGCAGAGCGGAGCCTGGGCCATCGCGTCCGGCGTCTGGGCGGGGGCGGGCGCCGCTCGTTTCGCGCGGGCCAGAGGACCCGCGGGCGCGGTGCGTCCGGTGCCGGGCGCCGGTCTCGCTTCGCGGGCGCGCATCGATCCTCGCGCGATCGTCGGACTGGTGCAGGAACACACGCTGCCGCTGCGGCGCAGCTACTGGCGCAGCGCGGGCAGCCTGCGCGACAGCATCGCCGAGCTCGACGCCATGTGGCCCGGCGCGGCATTCGACCTCGGCGGCAGCGGCGCCGATCGCCTGCGCGCCAGGCAGGCGGCGGCCCTGCTCGCGGTGGCCAGATGGACCAAGCACAGCGCGCTGGCGCGTACCGAGAGCCGCGGCATGCATCGGCGCACCGATCACCCGGACGCGGGAGCCGAGTGGCGGGTCAGGCTGACCTCGGGCGGGCTGGACAGCGTCTGGGTGGGCACCGAGCGACTGCGGCGGGTAACGTCGGAACCGCCGGCCGCGGTGTGCGGTCCTGCGGTCGTGCGCGGCCAGGTGCCGGTCGGCCTCGAGCTCGCGCCCACGACGCCGGAGGCCCCGGTGATCATTCCCGGCCGACAGGAATCGGACCTCACACCACCGGACCGCCTGGCGATGTGACAACTCACCGCGGTGCGATGCAGGGATGCGAGTTTCCCCTTACTTCGGGGTAATTCCGGGGACCTACCCTCGGAATATGACGCGCAACCGGGATCCGACACACCGGTTTGGCAAGTCATCGGACCGGCTGGCAGAATGTTGCGGATTCCCGTCCTACGCCACCGCCGGGTTCGGGGACCACGGTGCTCCACGCCGCGCAACGTACCGTCGCGCCCCCGAGGATCGCCCCGCATGTTCTGTCCGGACCCACCCGTCCGGCCCCCGCTCTGCGGATCAGTGCAGCGCCACGTATAGAGCTCATCGTCGGGTTTCGACACACCCGCCCCGACTCGAAACGTCCATGTCAGCGCACTCGATGAGCGGTACGAATCACCTATTACGAATTACCCGGCGGTAACCGTCCCCCGGTTCAGCCCGACCCGAGCAGGAGTGAAATCGTGTCACCTGTGACTGACGCACCGAATGCCACCGCGAGTTTGTCCGAGATCACGAACGACGAAATCTTCGCTGGACACCTCGGCGGCAAGCTCTCGGTCGAGCTTTCGGCTCCGCTGGAGACTCAGCGCGACCTCTCGATCGCGTACACCCCCGGCGTCGCTCAGGTCAGCCGTGCGATCGCTCAGGACGAGACGCTGGCCAAGCGCTACACCTGGACCGACCGCCTGGTGGTCGTGGTCAGCGACGGCACCGCCGTCCTCGGCCTCGGCGACATCGGCCCGCGCGCCTCGCTGCCGGTGATGGAGGGCAAGGCCGCGCTGTTCAAGAAGTTCGCCGGCCTGGATTCCATCCCGATCGTGCTGGACACCAAGGACGTCGACGAGATCGTCGAGACCCTGATCCGGCTGCGCCCGAGCTTCGGCGCGGTCAACCTGGAGGACATCTCCGCCCCGCGCTGCTTCGAGATCGAGAAGCGCGTCATCGAGGCGCTCGACTGCCCGGTCATGCACGACGACCAGCACGGCACCGCGATCGTGGTGCTCGCCGCGCTGAACGGCGCAGCGAAGGTGCAGGGCCGCGACATCGACGGACTGAAGGTCGTGGTGTCGGGTGCGGGCGCGGCCGGTGTCGCGTGCACCAACATCCTGCTCGCCGCCGGCGTCCGCGATGTCACCGTGCTCGACTCGAAGGGCATCGTGAGCCGTGATCGCGGCGACCTGAACGAGGTGAAGTCCGAGCTGGCCGAGCGCACCAACCCGCGCGGCCTCACCGGCGGCGCCGCCGAGGCGCTCGCGGGCGCGGACGTGTTCCTCGGTCTGTCGGCGGGCCTGATCGCCGAGGAGCTCATCGCCTCGATGGCGCCGGAGGCGATCGTGTTCGCCATGTCCAACCCGGATCCGGAGATCCACCCCGACGTGGCGCGCAAGTACGCCTCGATCGTCGCGACCGGCCGCAGCGACTTCCCGAACCAGATCAACAACGTGCTCGCCTTCCCTGGCGTCTTCAAGGGCGCGCTGGACGCGGGCGCGCGTCGCATCACCGAGGGCATGAAGATCGCCGCCGCCAACGCCATCCTGAGCGTGGTCGCCGACGAGCTCGGCCCGGAGAAGATCGTCCCCAGCCCGCTCGACCCGCGGGTCGCCCCGGCCGTCGCCGAGGCTGTCGCCGCCGCCGCGCGTGCGGAGGGCGTTGCGTAACAATCGATTACGCAACTACAGGGCGCCCCGTTCAACGACGAACGAGGCGCCCTGCGTCATTTCCGTAGCGGAAGCGGCGGTCAGTGCGGCACGGAGACGGCCGAGATGAACTCGGCCAGCTTGGCGTCGGAGACGTTCTTGGCCAGATCGGATTCGCAGATCATGCCGACGAGGCGCTTGTCCTCGATGACCGGCAGTCGCTTGATCTGGTTCTGCTCCATCACGTCGAGCACTTGCTGAAGGTCGGCGTCGGCGTCGACCCAGCGCGGGGTGCCCTTGGCGAGATCGCCCGCGCGAATGCGGCCCGGATTGTGTCCCTCGGCGATGCAGCGCACGACGATGTCACGGTCGGTCAGCATGCCGATGAGGCGGTCGTTGTGGCAGATCGGTAGCGCACCCACGTCCAGAGTGCGCATCATCTCGGCGGCGCGGTCGATCGTCTCGTCCGCGGGGATGCATGTGGCATCGGCATGCATGATGTCACGTGCCTTCATCGGTGCGTTCATGCTCGCATCCTCCTTGTCTATGGTTCGGTGACCGCAGGACTCGAGGTGCGCATGTCTGGGCGCGGTGTGCCACAGTTGCGTCGAGCGCGCGCGGCTGACGACTCCTACGGCCAATGCAATCGTGACCTGAATCACATCCATGGTCAATGGGGATGGACCGGCCTGGCGGGATGGAGGACGGTCAGCGCGCGGCTTGCCGAAAGTCCACCGGAACGGGCGTGCGGCGCAGCCGGCCGGTGCCGGGCGTCGTCGCCCAGACGACCATCGCGAGCAGTCCGTCCAGCAGCATCGCGAGCGCCGCCACCAGCAGCGCGCCGACCAGCACCCGGTCGTAGCGGTGCAGCCCGAGGCCGTCGAAGATATAGCGGCCGAGCCCGCCGAGGTTCACGTACGCCGCGATGGTCGCGGTGGCCACCACCTGAAGGGTGGCGCCGCGCAGGCCGTTCACCAGGATCGGCATGGCGTTGGGCACCTCGACCCGGAACAGGATCTGCCGCTCGGTCATGCCCATGGCTCTCGATGCGTCGACCACGTCGGTGGGCACGTTGGCCACCCCGGCGTACGTGCCCGCCAGCAGCGGCGGGACGCCGACGGTGAGCAGCGCGAGCAGTGGCGGAATCAGCCCGAGCCCCAGCAGCAGCACCAGGAACGTGAGCAGGCCGAGAGTGGGGAGCGCGCGCATCGCATTGGCGAAACCGACCAGCACCGCGGCGCCGCGCCGTCGGTGGCCGATGATCGATCCGAGCGGCACCGCAATCAGGGCCGACCCGGCCACCGCGAGCACGGTGTACCAGAGGTGTTGCGCCAGGCGGGTTTCGATGCCGGTGGGTCCGCCCCAGTTGGCGCTGTCGGTGAAATAGCGCCAGGCGTCGACGAAGAGGTTCACGCGCGCGCTCCTCGTCGCGTTCGCTCGTCGGCCCTGGTCCACGGGGTCGCCCACCTGCCGAGCAGGTACACCAGCCGGTCGAAGACCAGCGCGAGCGCCAGCGTCACGACGATGCCCGCGACGATCTCGTCCGGATAGTCGCGCTGATAGCCCTGGGTGAACAGCTTGCCGAGTCCGCCGACGCCGATCAGCGCGCCGACCGACACCATGGCGATGTCAGTGACCACGACAACGCGCAGGTTGGACACGAAAACCGGTATCGCCAAAGGCATCTCGACGGTCAGCGTGCGCCGCAGCGGCCCGAATCCGACGGCATCGGCGGCGTCGACCACGTCGGCGGGGACCGACTCCAGCGCCACCGGCACCGCGATCACCAGCAGCGCGGTCGAGTAGACGGTCAACGCGATGATCACGTTCCACGGATCGATCGCCGAAAGGCCGGCCAGCGGAGGGATGATCACGAACAGCGCGAGCGAGGGCACCGTGTAGGCCAGGCTCGCGACGGTCACGGTGATGCGCCGCAGCCACGGGATGCGCCGGATCACCGCACCCGCGGGAATCGCGATCGCCAGGCCGAACAGCAAGGGCGTCAACGCCAGATACAGGTGGGTCCTGGTGATGGCGAGGATGTCGGAGAAGTTGTCGACCAGATATCTCACGCGGTCTCCCGCCCGTCGTGACGGGGTGCGGTGGTGGAGCCGGGGCCGCTCACGACTCCGTCCCGTCGCTGTCGGAGCCTTTCCGTTCTCCGGCGAGCCTGCTGCGCTCGGCGTCTTCGGCGCCACGCTGCTTGGCCAGCTGGGCGATCACCTCTGTGGCCACCACTCCGCCCCGCACGCGTCCCGAATCGTCCACGACCACACCGATTCCGGACGGCGAGGAGATCGCGGCGTCCAACGCCTGGCGCAGATCGCCCGCGGGCGTGAACAGCGATCCGCCCGCCGCCATACAGTCCTCCAGCGGCTTGCCCGCGCGCCGCATTGCCACGCCGGTCGCGTCGACCCACCCGAGCGGTTTGGCCGCTTCGTCGACAACCAGAATCCAGTCGCCCCGCTTCAGCCGCAGCGCACCGACTGCGCCTGCGGTCGCGGTCGGAATCTCTTGCAGCGGAACATCATCGGCGGAGCGGAAGGAAAGGCCGCGATAACCTCGATCGCGCCCGACGAATTCGGCGACGAAACTCGTTGCGGGCCCCGACAGGACGCGCTGCGGCGGGTCGTACTGCTGGAGCACGCCCGCCCTGCCGAACACCGCGACCCGGTCGCCGAGGGTGACGGCCTCGTCGATGTCGTGGGTGACGAATACGATGGTCTTGTGCAATTCGGCTTGCAGCCGCTGCATTTCGGTCTGCAATTCGGCCCGCACCACCGGGTCGACGGCGCTGAAGGGCTCGTCCATCAGTAGGATCGGCGGGTCGGCGGCCAGTGCACGCGCAACGCCAACCCGCTGCTGTTGACCGCCGGAAAGCTGAGCGGGATAGCGATCGGCCAGGCCGCGATCCAGGCCGACCCGGTCCAAGACCTCGAGCGCCGCCTTGCGCGCCACCCGGCGCGAATCGCCGCGCAGCACCGGCACGGTCGCGACATTGTCGAGCACGGTGCGGTGCGGCAGCAGGCCGCCGCTCTGGATCACGTAGCCGATGCCGAGCCGGAGCCGCACCGGATCCACTGTCGAGATGTCTTGTCCGGCAATGGTGATGCTGCCGGAGGTGGGCTGGATCATCCGGTTGATCATCCGCAGCGATGTGGTCTTTCCGCAGCCGGACGGCCCGACGAACACGGTGAACGCCCCCGATTCGATGCGCAGATCCAGGTCGGTGACGGCGTGCGTGCCGTCCGGATAGGTCTTACTGATCCCGTGGAACTCGATGTCCGACACCGCTGCCCTCCCGCTTCCGATCACCCCTGCCGGATCACCCGACCGGTGTGTTCAGCCCCTGCGCGGCGACCCACGCCTTGGCGGCCGCCGCGGGCTCGGTCTTGCTGCTGCCCGAGACCGCCGTGTTCAGCTCGATCAGCTGCTCGGTGGTGAGCTTCGCCGAGACCGCGTTCAGCGCGGCGATCGCCTTGTCGGACTTCTTGGCGGCGTTGAACAGCGGAATCACGTTCTGCGCCGGGAAGTTGTGCTTCGGGTCGGCCAGCACGACGAGATCGTTCTCGGCGATGGCGGGGGAGGTGGTGAAGATATTGGCCGCGGTGACCTGGCCCTCGACCAGCGCGCGCACGGTCACCGGGCCGCCGCCGTCGGCGATCCGGACGAAGTTGGCGGCGGCGATGTCGAGGCCGTAGTTCTCCTTCAGCCCGGGCAGCCCGCCCTGGCGTTCCTGGAATTCCGCCGGCGCGCCGAATTTCACCTCGGCCGAATGCGGCGCGAGATCGGCGATGGTGCGCAAGTTCCAGCGCTCCGCGGTGGCTCGGGTGACCACCACCGCGTCGGAGTCCTGTCCGGACGCGGGCGCCGCGGTGGCCAGCTGGGGGCCGAGCGCGCCCGCCAGCGCGGCCTCGACGTCGGCGGAGCTGGTCGCGGTCGCGTCCTTGTCGAGGTACTGGAGCAGGTTGCCGGTGTACTCCGGGATCACCGAGATCGCGCACTGGCGCAGCGCCGGGATGTAGGCCTCGCGGCTGCCGATGCCGAGCCGGTTGTCCACCTGGAAGCCGTTGACCCGCAACACCTCCGCGTACACGTTGGCGATCGTCTCGGATTCCGGGAAGTTCGCCGAGCCGACGATCAGGCCCTCGCCCGCGCAGTCGCCGTCCGCGGCGAGCGGATCGGAATCGCCGCAGGCCGACAGGATCATGCCGACGGCAAGGAGTGTCGCCGCGGCGAGGAGCCGGGAGGCGCGCAGCGCGAGCCGCAGCGCCGACCGCCCGGCAGCGGGAGTGATCGTGGTCTTCACGGGGGTCCTTCCGGCGGATGCGGACGGTGCGTGCGGCCGAGGCCGAAGCGGCACCGGTACATTCTGCTTGTCCATACTGCCCGCATCCGGGTATTTCTGTCGGCTGTAGTCGTCTTCGGAGAGTTGGTGTCGCAGGATGGTGTTGGCCGCGTCGAGGCGGGTGCTGGCCCGGGTATTGGTCGTCGCGGCCGCGGCGGCCGTCGTGTCCTGCGGTAACGACGATCCCGGCCCCGCCTTCGTCGTCGGCGCGGGCGACGCGATCGAATCGCGGGTGCTCGCCGAGGTCTACGCGGGCGCGCTGGCCAGGACCGGGCTGAAGGTCGCCGTGCAGCCGCAGCTCGGGCAGCGAGCCGACTATCTGGCCGCGCTCGACGCGGGCCGGGTCGCGCTGGTCGGCGAGCACAGCGGCGCTCTGCTGGCCTTCTTCGACAGCGGGTCGTCGGCGCGCACGCCATCCGCCGTGATCGAGGCTCTGAACCGCTCGCTGCCTGAGGGGTTGGTCGTCTCGGATCCGGCCGACGGCACCGATCTGCGGCCGCGGGTGCTGGTCACCGCGGAGGCCGCGCGCCGGGACGATCTGGATTCCGTGACCGAACTCGTCCCGCGCTGCGCCGAACTTCGCGCGGGGCTGGCTCCCGCGCCGGAGGCGCTGCGCGGCCAGGGCGCCGCGCCGGTGACGGGCTGCGACTTCGCGGACGAGACGCCGTTGCCCGATGCGGCCGCGCTGCGAAATGCCTTGCTGGACAACACGGTCCAAGTCGGTGTGGTCGGCGGTCCCTCCGCGCTCACCACATCGGCCGCCGAGGGGCTCACGGTATTGCCCGACAGCGAGTACGCGCTGCGCGCGGAGAACGTGATCCCGGTGTTCCGCAAGGGACTGCTCGACGATCAGCGCATACGGAAGCTGAATTACGTTGCGGGGGAACTGACGACGGACGAGTTGGTCGACATGATCCGCCGGGTCCGCGACGGGGCCGCGGCCGGTGAGGTCGCGCGCGCGTGGCTGGACAACCACGGGTTGTAGGTTCCGGGCGGGGTCGTCTATCGGCGTGCCACGCGGAGTTCGTGATTGCCATCGAGTCGTGATCGTGGCGCTCATCACGCGTTGACCGGCGCCGCACACTCTTGTCGCGGCTGAGTTCCGGGCCGTATATTCCACGTGGAGTATTTGGTACGGAGTATGTCGGAGCCAGCGACTACCGTTTCGCGGTCGAAGGGTCCGGCAACCCGGCTCCCGCGGTGCGGCGGGGGGTGATTTCACTGGGAGGTGATTGCATGGGGCAGGCGCGTCCGGCGTTGACCGCGTTGGCGGTCTCCGTGCTCGCGCTGCTCGAGGAGCGGCCGATGCATCCGTACGAGATGTTTCAGCTGCTGCTGCGGCGCGGTGAGGATCTGCTGGTCAAGCTGCGGCCCGGCTCGCTTTACCACACCGTCACCCGGCTGGCCGAGCAAGACCTGGTGCGCGCCGAGGGCGTCGACCGCGCGGGCAACCGCCCGGAACGCACCACTTACCGGATCACCGCGTCCGGCCGGGACGCGCTGCGAGCCAGGGTCGCCGAGATCCTGCGCTATCCGCAGCGGGAGTATCCGCTGTTCCCCGTCGCGCTCGCCGAAGCGCACAACCTGCCGAAGGACGATGTGCTCGCGCTGGTGCGCGAACGCGTCGCCCACCTCGAGCGTGATCTCGAAGACCTCGACACCATGACCGACTGGGCGCGCACCCACGAGGTGGAGCGTCGTTACTGGATCGTGCTGCCCTACTTGCGCACCACGATCGCGGCCGAGCTCACCTGGTTGACCGGCTTCCTCGGCGAATTGTCCCGCGGCGTACTGGAGTGGGAGGAGTTCGACCAGCACACCGGCACGCGGCTGGCCGGACCCGAACACCCATGGGCCGACAACGACCACCCGGAGACGCCGCCCGTGCCGCGGCGCTCGGCCGGAGCGGCGACGTGACCGCTCCGATCGCTCACACCGAACTTCCCGGATAGGAACGACATTCATGCCCACCCAACGCAATCCGTGGCTGGCGCTGTTCGCGCTGGTCGTCGGCTTCTTCATGATCCTGTTGGACATGACCATCGTCGCGGTCGCCAACCCCGCGATCATGCGCGACCTACAGGCCGACATCTCCCAGGTCATCTGGGTCACCAGCGCCTACCTGCTCACCTATGCCGTTCCGCTGCTCGTCACCGGAAGGCTCGGTGATCGCTACGGCCCCAAGAACATCTACCTCGCCGGCCTCGCGGTCTTCACCGCCGCGTCGCTGTGGTGCGGGCTGTCGCAGACCATCGCCATGCTGATCGCCGCGCGCGCCGTGCAGGGCCTCGGCGCCGCGCTCATGACGCCGCAGACCATGGCGGTGATCACCCGAACCTTCCCGCCGGACCGGCGCGGCGCGGCCATGGGTCTGTGGGGCGGCGTCGCGGGTCTTGCCACCCTGGTCGGCCCGATCCTCGGCGGCGTGCTGGTCGACGGGCTGAGCTGGGAGTGGATCTTCATCGTCAACGTGCCGGTCGGCATCGTCGCCTTCGCGCTCGCGGTCTGGCTGGTGCCCGCGCTGCCCACCCACCCGCACAAGTTCGACATCCCCGGCGTCGTGCTCAGCGGCATCGGCATGTTCCTGCTGGTGTTCGGCATTCAGGAGGGCAACAGCTACGACTGGTCGGCGCGTATCTGGCTGACGATCGCCGCGGGCCTGATCGTGCTCGGCCTGTTCGTGGTGAACCAGGCGCGCAACACCGGCGAGCCGCTGGTGCCGCTCGGCCTGTTCCGCGACCGCAACTTCGCGCTGTCGAACGTGGCCATCGCCGCGATGGGCGCCACGGTCGTCTCGGTGATGGTGCCCGCGTACTTCTACCTGCAGGCGGTGCGCGAGATGTCGCCGACCAGGTCGGCGCTGGTGTTCGCGCCGATGGCGATCGTCACCGGTTTCGCCGCGCCGCTGGTCGGCAAGTTCGCCGATCGGCTGCATCCGCGCATCGTCCCGACCGCCGGCTTCGCGCTGTTCGCGGTGTCGATCTTCTGGTGGTCGGCGATCATGACGCCGGATTCCAACATCGCGTGGTTCCTGGCGTCCGCCGCGCTCGCCGGTTTCGCCAACGCCTGCATCTGGGCCCCGCTGGCCTCCACCGCCACCCACAACCTGGCCGTGCACCAGGCGGGCGCGGGCGCCGGCGTCTACAACACCACCCGCCAGGTCGGTTCGGTGCTCGGTAGCGCCGCCATCAGCGCGCTCATCGCGGCCCGGTTGTCCGCGAACGGGCTCGCGGGCGGCGCGCCCACCGCGGAAGGCGTCGGCAACGGCCCCATCCCGCCGCAGATCCTCAGCGAATTCAGCACCGCCCTCGGCGAATCAATGCTGCTGCCCGCTGCCATCCTGCTTGTCGGCGTCGTGGCCTCGGCCCTCTTCGTCCGCCACGGCGCCGCCGCCCCCGCGGGCGCGGGCATCGAACTCACCAAGACCGACAGCGTCTCGGCCTGAGCGTCGCCCGAGGCCGCATCCCGACACCGGGGATGCGGCCTTCAGCGCACCAGTCCGGAGAGCCGGTTCCAATCGACCTTCAACCGCACCGGCATGTCGACGATCTCGCCACCGCCCGGCTCCAGCACGACGTGCGGCCGATACTGCGTCAGTGCGTGATCCAGCACGAACACTTCGATCGAATCGACGCGATTGTCCGCGATCCAGACGATCCAGTACCAGGGAATTCCCGCCAGCGCGTAATCGGCCTTCTTCTGAGCGATGTCGATCTTCTCGCTGCCCGGTGACACAACTTCTACCGCGATGAGGACCATGGACGCCGGTAGCGGCCGCAATTCATCGGGGGCGCATTCGTAGAGGGCAACATCGGGTCGGCGGACCGTGGCCTTCGGAAGCTCCCACAGTACGACGTCGAAGTCGGTGTCCACATCCAGGCAGCCGTCTTGGTATCGATCGATGTGCTGTTCGGCGGCCGTTTCGAGCAGCTCGGCCAGTCGTCGAGCGGCCTTCTGGTGCTGTCGATTCGGCGATTCGGCGCGCACCGCCTCGCCGTTTACCAATTCCACCTGGCGGCAGAAGTCTTCGGGCAGTTCGCGCCAGATCTCCAGCGTGATCGGCTCCGGCTGTAGGTTCTCGGACTTCGCCCAGTCGAAGATCGCGGACATGTGCGCTCCTTGGGATCGGGCCAACTACCTGCTCAGACCCTATCCGGATGCATTCGGCGAACGCTATCGCTTTCGATGAACGCCCAGGGCGTCGTGCTCGGCGTCAACCGATTTGGATGGTGAGGGTGGGGTGGCCGGTGGCGCCGTCGGGGATGACGTCGCGGCGTTCGGCGGTTTGGACTTCGCCGGTGCCGTCGGTGGAGCGGGCGCGGATGGTGTGGGTGCCGGGCGTGGCGTCCCAGTCGTAGACCCACTGGCGCCAGGTGTCGATGGACTGTTCGGTGGACAGGCGGGCGGGGCGCCAGTCGCCGTCGTCTATCTGCACTTCGACGGCGGTGATGCCGCGGTGCTGGGCCCACGCCACGCCAGCGATGGGAATGCGGCCCGCCGGTCGGCGGGCGCGGCCGCGCGGCGTGTCGATCCGGGTGCCGGTCTTGATCGGGCCGAGGGCCGACCAACCGCGGCGGGTCCAGTAGGCAGTGGCACGGTCGAACCGGGTGACCTCCAGTTCGGTCACCCACTTGGTGGCCGAGACGTAGCCGTACAGGCCCGGCACCACCAGGCGGGCCGGATAGCCGTGCGCCACCGGCAGCGGTTCGCCGTTCATGCCCACCGCGAGCAGGGCGTCGCGGCCGTCGGTGAGGGCGGCGAGCGGGGTGCCCGACGTCCAGCCGTCCTTGCTGCGCGAGAGCACCATGTCGGCGTCGGGATGCGGTCCGGCCTCGGCGAGCAGTTCGTCGAGACGATAGCCGCGCCACAGCGCGTTGCCGACGAGGTCGCCGTTCACCGGATTGGACACGCAGGCCAGCGTCACCAGCCGTTCAACCACCGGCCGCCGCGCGAGATCGCCCCAGCCGATGAGAATCTCGCGATCCACCATGCCGTGGATGCGCAGCGACCAGTCCTCGATCGAGACCTGCGGCAGGAAGAGCGCGGTATCGATCCGGTAGAAGTCGTCGTTGGGGGTGATGTACGGCGTCAGCCCGGGCACGCGCAGATCGGCGTCCGGCAGCAACGAGATCGCGGGCTCGCTCGGCTGCGGCAGCAGCACCGCCGCGCGCTCACCCGAGACGTCCCCGCGCCGCGCACTCCACAGCCGCCCGCCCACCCCGGCCAGCAAAGCCAAGCCGCCGGTGATCGCCATGTCCCGCAACAGTTCTCGCCGCGGCGGGCCCGTGGTGATGGGTCCGGACCGTGCCGAACCCGTCCCCGCATCCGCTTCGGTCCGTGGTTCGGCAGCGCTTCCGGGCGATCCCGCGGTCGCGGCGATGCCGGTACGGGGTTCGCCGGCAGCGCCCGTCGTCGGCGCGGGCGTAGCCGTGTGCGTTGCTGCGGCATCCGGCTGGGCCTGGGAGCCAGAGGTTTCCGGTGCCGCACGGGATCCGGTGTCGCCTGGCGCCGATGCCGTGGCAGGGGTCATGCGACCGGAAGGCGGCGCGTCCGGTGGAGGCTGTTCGGGTGCCGCGCCGGGGAACGCTTCCGCGATTCGCTCGGTCAGCACGCGGAGCGCGTAAACGCCTGCGGCGACGCCGATTACGATCGGTACGGCCGCGAGGAACCCGTAGCGGCCCGCCGCGACGAAGGCGGCGAGCAAGCCGAAGAAGACGAGCAGCGTGGAGCCTGTCGCGCGATCGACACGTTCGAGGGCGCCCGCCAGACCCGCGACGCAGGCGGCGACGACACCCATGCAGACGAACAGCACCGTCTTGTCGGCCGTGCCGAACGTGCTGATCGCCCATTCGCGCAAGCCGTCGGGGGTGTGGTCGACAACCGTCGAGCCGAGTACGTGGATCGGCGCGCTTTCTGGCCGAATGAACGCCGCGAGCAGTTCCGCCACACCGAGCGTCAGCCCGGCGGACAGGATCCCGGCAGCCACCCGCCACCGCAGTACGGCCATGTCGCGAGCCTACTGCGCCCACCCGGACCGCGCCCGCTGTCGAGTGCAGGCGGGAAACCATCCGGCGATTTGCTCGCGCGCAAGCTTATTCCTTGTGCTTGCGGTAGTAGCGCGCCACGCGAACCCGGTTGCCGCAGCGTTCGGGGGAACACCACCGGCGTTTCGGGTGGGCGGGCAGGAAGAGGAGCGCGCAGTCGTCCGCCTCGCAGCATTTGAGTTTGGCGAGGGCCGGGTCGGTCAGCAGGTCGGCCGCGGCCTCGGCGAGGACCGCCGACAGGCGTGCGGCGGGCGGGCCGTCGCGGTGCGGTGTGGTGACGACGGCGGCGCCGTCCCAGTCGAGCCGGCGGACGGCCGGGGCGGCGGCCTGCGCCGCGGTGAGCGCGCGCAGCGCCGCGGCGGGCGGGCGTCGGTCGTGCAATATCGCGTCCAGGACGGCGGCGATCCGATCGCGCACGTCGTGCACGGCAGCCAGGTCGGCGGGCGTGGGCCGGTCGAGCGCCAGTTCGGGGTGGCGCTCCGATTCGCGGGCGAGCCAGTCCGCCAACTGTTCGGTGGTGGCGAGCAGATCCGTGCCGAGCGGTCGGGTGTTGACCAGGTCCAGCGCCAAGGGCTCGCCGATCAGCGGAGTCGTTTCGGTCACCTCCTAATGGTACATCTTCGAGTTGACACATTAGAAGAACATCCGCTAGAACTAATGCATCACCACGTAGATAAGGCATGTGAAATGTTCGAGCTGCCCCGCATTGAGCACCGCACCGTCGAGGTCGACGGCGTCGAGGTCTTCTACCGCGAATCCATCCCGGCGCGCCCGGACGCGCCGACCCTGTTGCTGCTGCACGGTTTTCCCTCGGGTTCGCACCAGTTCCGCGCCCTGCTGCAGGCGCTCGGCGGCCAGTACCGCCTGATCGCCCCCGATTACCCTGGCTTCGGGCACACCAGCGCCCCCGCCGATTTCGAGTACAGCTTCGACCGCCTCGCCGATGTGATCGAGGGCTTCGTCGAGGCCATCGACCTGCGCCGGTTCGCGATGTACGTCTTCGATTTCGGCGCACCGATCGGCTTCCGGCTGGCCCTGCGCCACCCCGAGTGGATCGCCGGACTGGTGGTGCAGAACGGCAACGCCTACGAGGCCGGACTCTCCGATGGCGCCAAGGGATTCGTCGCGCTTCGCCCGGAACAGGAGGGCGCGGAGGACACCATCCGCGGGCTGCTCACCCTCGAGGGCACCCGCGGCCAGTACGAGCACGGCGTGCCCGACCCGTCCGTGCTCTCGCCCGAGAGCTGGCTGCTCGATCAGCACTTTCTCGACCTGCCCGGCCGCAAGGAGGCGCAGGTCGCGCTGGCCTTCGACTACCAGTCGAACGTCGACTCCTACCCGGAATGGCAGCGGTGGCTGCGCGAGTACACCCCGCCCACTCTCGTGGTGTGGGGCGTCGAGGACCCGTTCTTCACCGAGCCGGGCGCGCACGCCTACCTCGCCGACGTCCCCGATGCCGAGCTGCACCTCTTCGACACCGGCCACTTCGCCCTGGAAACCCACCTGCCCGAGATCGCGCCGCTGATCGCGAAGTTCCTCGACCGGCTCTGATCCGGCCGCGAACCCGGCCGCGAGACGAGCCGGGCCGGAAACGGGAAAGGCGCTGTCCGTGGGACGAACCCGCGGACAGCGCCTATCGGCCGGCTACTAGCTGTAGATCTTCTCCACCTCGGAGGCGTACTGCTTCATCACGACGGCGCGCTTGAGCGACATCTTCGGGGTGAGCTCGCCGCCCTCCTGGGTCCAGTCGACCGTGAGGATGCGAATCTTCTTGATCTGCTCGGCGTGCGAGACCTTCTTGTTGGTCTCGGCGATGGCGGCGTCGATCTCGGCGACCAGATCGGCGTGCTCGACGAGCTTCTCGATCGCGGTGTCGGCGGGCAGCCCGTTGCGTTCCTTCCAGCCGGGCAGTGCCTCCGGGTCGAGGGTGATCAGCGCGCCGACGAACGGCTGACCGTCGCCGACCACCATCACCTGGCTGATCAGCGGGTGCGACCGCAGCGAGTCCTCGAGCAGCGCGGGCGAGACGTTCTTGCCGCCCGCGGTGACGATGATTTCCTTCTTGCGGCCGGTGATGGTGACGAAGCCGTCGGCGTCGATGGCGCCGAGGTCGCCGGTCTTGAACCAGCCGTCGTCGAAGGCGTCCTCGGTGGCTTCCGCGTTGCCCCAGTAGCCGCCGAACACGACCGAGCCGCGCAGCAGCAGCTCGCCGTCCTCGGCGATCTTGACCGCGTGGCCCTCGATCGGGCGGCCGACCGAACCGACGCGGATCTTCTCCGGGGTGTTCACGGTGATGGCCGCGGTGGTCTCGGTGAGTCCGTAGCCCTCGTAGATGGTCACGCCGACGCCGCGGAAGAAGTGGCCGAGGCGCGCGCCAAGCGGGCCGCCGCCGGAGACGGCCGCCTCGCACTGACCGCCGAGAGCGACCCGCAGCTTGCTGTAGACCAGCTTGTCGAACAGCGCGTGCTTGAGCTTGAGCACCAGGCCGGGACCGCCGTTGTCCAGCGCCTCGCTGTAGGCGATGGCGGTGTCGGCGGCGGCGTCGAAGATCTTGCCCTTGCCGCCGTCGTGCGCCTTCTGCTTCGACGCGTTGAACACCTTCTCGAACACGCGCGGCACCGAGAGGATGAAGTGCGGCTTGTAGCTGCCGAACTGCTCGACGAGGGTGGACCAGTCGGAGGTGTGCGCGACGATCACCTTGGCGTCGAAGGCCGCCAGCGCCACCGCACGCGCGAACACGTGCGCCAGCGGCAGGAACATCAGGGTCTTCTTGCCCTCGGTGACGTACTTGCTCAGCGCGATCCGGTCGGACTTGGACTCCGCGTAGAGGTTCGCGTGGCTGAGCATGACGCCCTTCGGGCGGCCCGTGGTGCCCGAGGTGTAGATCAGGGTGGCGGGCGAGGCCGCGCCGACCTGCGCGCGGCGGTCGTGCACGATCTGATCGTCCAGCTCGGCGCCGCGGGCGATCAGCTCGTCGATGGCGCCCTTGTCGATCTGAAGGGTTTCCTTCAGCTCGGGCAGCGACCCCGCCTCGATCTCGTCGATGGTGGCGCGGTGCTTGTCGTTGTCGACGACGAGCAGCTTGGTCGCTGAGTCCTGCAGGATCCACTTGGCCTGCTCGGCGGCCGAGCTGTCGTAAATGGCTACGGTGCAACCGCCCGCGGCCCACGTGGCGAAGTCGAGCACGGCCCACTCGTAGCGGGTGGGGGCCATGATGGCGACGCGGTCGCCGAGTTCGATGCCCGAGGCGACGATGCCCTTGGCCACGCCAGTGACGGTTTTGGCGAACTCCGCCGCCGTGACGTCCCGCCATCCGCCGCTGCCGTTCGGCACGTTGAACAGCACCGCGTTCGGCGCCTGCTCGGCGTGGCGGAAGACGTTGTCGGAATTGTTCGCGTCATCCGGGATGGTGTAGGAAGCCGGGACTTCGAACTCTCGCATCACTGCCCTTCCACGTGGGTTTACTCGCCAGTAATCTACGACACCTTGTGCCGGTCCGTGCGATCGACTACCGAAAATCTCGCCGCTCGGTAATCGGCCGCCCGATCCGGACTCGTTCGCCATCTTCTGCACGGCCGGAGCGAAGGCGGAGGTATGCATTCATCCTAGGTCGCTCGTGCGCACGGGCTGGACGGCATCGCGCAGGAAATCGGATAGTTCCCGCAGCGCGACCGCCGCGGGACGGAACAACCCGGCCTGTAGCTGGGCGACATGCCAAAGGCCCCGGCTCTCGGTGAATCGCACGTGCACTCCCGCGCCGCGCAGCGCCGAGACCAGCGCGATGCACTGCGGATGCAGCAGCTCGCTGACATCGACCTGGACATAGGTCGGCGGCAGTCCGTGCAGCGCCCCGCGCAGCGGTGCGTAGCGGGGATCGTCGCCATCGCCGCCGCCCAGGTAGGCGGCGGCGCAGGCGCGCGACCACCGCTTGTTGATCACCGTGTCGCCGTCGCGGTCGGGAATCTCGTTGGGATCGCTCCACGGTGCGATCAGGCCGAGCGCCGCGGGGGTCATCCCGTGCTCGGCGATCAGCCGCTGCGCGGTGGCCAGGCTGAGGCCACCGCCGGCCGAGTCGCCGGCGACGGCGATCTGGTCGGGCCGGAAACCCTTCTCCGACACCAGTTCCAGGAACGCGGCGACGGCGTCGTCCAGACCCGTCGGGAACGGGTGCTCCGGCGCCATCCGGTAGTCGATCACGTACACCGCGCTGCCGGTGTCGCGGGCCAGCCGCGCCGCCAGCGAGCGGTGGGTGGCCATCGAGCCGACCGCGTAACCGCCGCCGTGCAGGTAGAGCACGGCGGTCGTGGGGCTGGTCGAGTCGGCGACGTGCAGTTCGGCCGGACGGCCGCCGAGTCGCGTCTTGCGCACCGTGACGCCCGAGGGCATCGGCTGGAGCGGCGCGCCGAGATCCATCAGCTTGCGCTGCACCGTGAACGGCAGTCGAGCGTTGAGCATCGACCGGAACACCGGCTTCAGCAGCACGCGGCCGACGGGCAGCGGAATGTCGAATTCACGCATGGTCGTCAGGGGAGGAAGGGCCGGTTCACCGCGGCGGCGATGCGCTGGTAGCCGGAGGCAGTGACCCGCACGAACACGTCGAGCAGCTTGGCCTCCCAGCCGATCAGCACCCGGCCGTGGCCCTTGCGCACGCCTTCGGTGATGGTCCGCGCGGCCATCTCCGGGGTGTGGATGGCCAGCTTCTTGTCGAACATGGACGCGGCCGACTTGCCGTCGATGCCCTCGGCGTAGGTGGCGTTGCGGGCCACCGCGGTCTTGATGCCGCCCGGATGCACACAGGTGACCTTGACCGGGTGCTTGCCGACCAGCATCTCCTGGCGCAGCGACTCGGTGAAGCCGCGCACCGCGAACTTGGCCGAGTTGTACGCGCTCTGACCCGGCACGGCGATCAGTCCGAACAGGCTGGACACGTTGACCACGTGGCCGTCGCCCGACTCGATGAGCATCGGAAGGAACGCCTTCGTCCCGTTGACGACACCCCAGAAATCGACGTCCATGATCCGCTCGATGTCCTTGAACTCCGAGCGGAGGACCTCGCCGTGGAAGGCGATGCCCGCGTTGTTGTAGACCTGGTGCACGACGCCGAAGTGCGCCTTCACGGCGTCGGCGTAGAGCAGCACGGCCTCGCGCTCGGCCACGTTCAGCCGGTCGGACTTCACCTCGGCGCCGAGCTGTTCGCAGCGACGGACGGTCTCGGCGAGGCCGTCGGTGTCGATGTCGGAGAGCGCGAGCTTGGCGCCGCGCTCGGCCAGGTTCTCGGCCAGCGCGCGGCCGATGCCGGAGCCCGCTCCGGTGATGACACAGACCTTGTTCTCGAAGTAAGCGTCGTTGCTCACGGGGATCACACCACTTTCAGTTCGCAGCCGCGGTTGTCGTCGCGTAGGCGGCGACGTCGAAATTCTTTGTCAGCCTACGGAATTGGAAGGTGAAGTCGGGCCACAGCGTCGTATTGTTGCCGTGCTTGTCCAGGTACCAGCTCGCGCAGCCGCCGGTGTTCCACACCGTCTTGCTCAGCTTGGCCTGCAGTTCCTTGTTGTAGGCGTCCTGCACTTCCCCGCGCACCTCGACGGTGCGCAGGCCGAGGCGGTCGACGGTGGCGAGCGCGTCGGAGATGTAGTTGATCTGGGATTCGATCATGTACACCATCGACGTGTGGCCGAGGCCGACGTTCGGGCCGAGCAGGAAGAACATGTTGGGGAAGTTGGCGACCGCCGAACCCTTGTAGCCCTGCTGGCCGATCGCGTCGAAGACCTCGCTCAGCGTGCGGCCGTCGCGGCCGGTGATGGTCTCGTAGGTGGGCGAGTCGGTGACGTGGAAGCCGGTGGCCACGATCAGCGCGTCGATCTCGCGCTCGGTGCCGTCCTTGGTGACGATCGATCCCGCGCGAATCTCGGCGATGCCGTCGGTGACCACGTCCACGTTGTCGCGGCTCAGCGCGGGGTAGTACTCGTTCGAGATGAGCATGCGCTTGCAGCCGATGCGGAAGTCCGGGGTGACTTTCTTGCGTAGCTCGGGGTCGCGCACCTCGTACTGCAGCTTGGCCTTGGCCAGCAGCTGGAAGCCCTGCATCAGCGCGGGGAACTTGGCCAGGCCGACGACCTGGGTCTCGCGGGCGGCGTAGATGGCGGCGCGGGAGAGCCGCTGTACGCCGGGCACGTGCTTGAACGCGAGCCGCTCGGCCCTCAGGTACGGCCGGTCCATGCGGGGGAGCAGCCACGGCGCGGTCCGCTGGTAGACGTCCAGCTTGGCGACCTGCGGCGCGATGGACGGGATGATCTGGATCGCCGAGGCGCCGGTGCCGATGATGGCGACCCGCTTGCCGTTCAGGTCGGCGTCGTGGTTCCAGCGGGCCGAGTGGAAGATCTCGCCCTCGAAGGTATTGATGCCCTTGATGTCCGGCAGGTTCGGCTCGCACAGCGCGCCGACCGCGGAGACGACCGTGTCGGCGGTGAAATCGCCTTTGCTGGAGGTGATTTCCCACTGCGCGGTGTCGTCGTTCCACCGGGCGCCGGTCACGTCGCAGTCGAAGATGTGCTTGTCGAGCACGTTGTACTTCTTCGCGACGCCCTGGATGTAGGACTGGATCTCGCCCTGCCGGGAGAACGAGCGCGACCAATTCGGGTTGAGCGCAAAGGAATACGAGTACAGGTGCGAGGGGACGTCGCAGGCCGCGCCGGGATAGGTGTTGTCCCGCCAGGTTCCGCCGACATCGCTGCCGCGCTCCAGGACCAGGTAGTCGTCGCGACCCTGCTGGCTCAGCCGGATGGCGAGACCGAGACCGGCGAAGCCGCTGCCGATGATGACCGTCTTGACGTGGCGGACGGGCCGGTCGTCGCCGACAGCTTTGTCTGTAACCTTGCGACTCATGTAAGGGAGACTACGATCTTATTGAGCACGAGTCAACAGCAATTGAACCGCGTTCAGTAACATGAGTGCCGTGACCAGCAAAAGCTCCGGTGAGAACGGCAAGCGGACCCGGCTGACCCCGGATGAACGCCGTCAGCAGTTGCTCACGCTCGGCGCCAAGATGCTCGGCGAGCGCACGATCGAGGAGCTCTCGGTCAGCGAGATCGCGGCCCAGGCGGGGATATCCCGCGGACTGCTGTTCCACTACTTCCCGACCAAGCAGGACTTCCAGCTCGAGGTCGTCCGGCACGCCAATGCCGAACTGCTCGAGCGGGTGGCGCCGGACCGGTCGCTGAGCCTCTTCGACATGCTGCGCGATTCGATCGAGCGCTACGTCGACTACGTCAGCGAGAACCGCAGCTCCTACCTCGCGCTCCTGCGCGGCCCCACCAGCGTCAGCCCCGACCTGCTCCCGCTGGTCGACGAGACCCGCGACGCCATCATCGGCCTCATCCTCGCCGAGGCCCCGACCCCCGTCGACCCCGCCGCGCACCCGCGGCTCATGCTCGGCATGCGCGGGTGGATCGCCTTCGTCGAGGAGACGACTCTCACCTGGTTGCGCACCGAGCCGATCGCCCGCGAGGAACTGATCGACTTGCTGGTGGAATCCCTGCTCACGCTGGCCCTCGCCCTGAATCCGGAGTTGGGCGCGGCATTGCGGGGGTGAGTCCGGCGACGCGCGCGATGGGCTAGGTCGGCCGCTCGAGGTTCGCGCGGGCCGCGAGTTCGGCGTCGGTGAGGAAGGGGTTGTGGTCCATAGCCGCGAGCTGGTCGAGCGCCGCGCGCTGGCGGGCCGGATCGGCGTCGTGCGCCGGGTGAGCGGCTGATGGATCGGCCAACATCTCACGCACGATCGCTTCGATATCCCAGGTGGCCCGCCAACCGAGTTCCCCCGCGGCGCGAGAGCTGTCACAGACCAAGGTCGGCGGTTCCTGAACGGCGGGAAGGTGCTCCACCGGGATGGCGCGGCCGGTGATGCGGGACGTGAGCGCCACCAATTCGGCGACGCTGGTGCCGGTTTCGCTGCCGATGTTGTACCGGCGGCAGACGCCGAGGCCGGGCAGGTGGGTGACCGCCGCGGCGACGGCGCGGGCCGCGTCCTCGAGGTGCAGGTAGTCGCGCGTCGCGGTGCCGTCGCCGTACACGCGCAGACGGTCGCTCGCCCCGGTCGCCACCGCCCGCAGCCGAGGCAGGATGCGCGTGTCGTCGGTGTCGGCGCCGCCGACGAGGTTGGACAGGCGCAGGACGATCGCGGCTAGGCGACCCGACGCGGCTTGCGCGGCGATGGCAAGTTCCGCCGCCTGCTTGCTCGCGGCATACGGGTGTGGCGGCGCGTCAGGGACGTCCTCGGTCATCGGTTGGACATCGGTGGCGTAGATCGCGGCGGTCGACGCGAACACCAGCTTCTCGATGCCGGCCCGCGCCATCGCGTCGAGCAACGCCACGGTACCGCCGACATTGACCCGGAAATACGGCAGCGGGTCGGCGACGGAATCCCTGGCTCGGGTGAGCCCGGCCAGATGGCAGACGGCGTCGACATCGCGGACGGCTTCCGTAAGCGATTGGGGGTCCAGCAGATCCGCTATCCGGACGGCCGTTCCCGTTGGCGTGCGGACACTTTCGCGACGGACGAGCGCGACGACCTGGTGTCCGTCCCGGCGCAGCCGCGCGGTGACGGCGCCGCCCAGGTACCCGTTGGCGCCCGTGACCAGAATCCGCACGCCAGCCCCTCAGCCCAGGAACGGCGCCAGCTGCGGCACCGCCTCGACGGGATGTTGCGCCTGGATCTCCTCGTCGATCGAACGGAACGCCCAACCCTCTTGCGCGCGAACGAGTTTGCCCGCGAGGAAACCGGTGTGCGCCTGGATCCGGCTCAGCTCGTAGCGGACGATCTCGGCCTTCGTCATGCCGTCGACGACGCGGCAGAAGGCGTTCTCGATCTTCTCGAACGTCTGGCCGGTGTAGCAGGTCACCAGGAAGAACACGGTGGTGACCTGTAGGGAGATTCTGGTCAGGTCGAGCGTGATGATCTCGTCGTCGCCTTCCCCGTCGCCGGTCGTGTTGTCGCCGAGGAGCCGGACCGACCCGTCCTGCGACGTCAGCTGTTCGTGATACACCACGTCGACGATCGTGTCGCCCGAGAACAGCAGCGCCGCCGCGTTCAAGTCGATGTCCTTCGTTTTCCCCGGCAGCCAACGCCGCTTGGCCGCCGGATCCCATCCGACAGCCATGTGCACGACAGCCAGGGAATCCCCGCCCGAATTCGGAACCACTTCGCACCGATCCCTTCCGCGGCGCGCTCCTCGCGCCACGCCACCACCCTAGAAGCTGACGCGTGTCCGCATCGCCGCATCCGCGCCGCCGCCGGAGCGCCATTTCGTTCGACCACGCGTCCCCGGTCTGTTCGTCGGGCCGCGCTACTGGTCCGGCACGGACGAGGCAGAGCTCGGGTGCGGAACTCCCGGCCGGATGGCCGGGAAACGG
>NZ_BDCF01000019.1 GCF_001613365.1 Nocardia xishanensis NBRC 101358 | reverse complement strand
CGAACGCCTCCGCGATGATCTCCGCCTGCTCGACGGCGTGCACCTTGGACGAACCCGAGGACGGGGCCGACATGGCGCGGCGAGAGATGCGGCGGAGTTTGCCGAGCCGCTCGGGGAGCAAGTCGGGGAGGTTGAGGCCGAAGAAGGGCCATGCGCCCTGGTTGGCCGGTTCCTCCTGGACCCATGCGATGTCGGTCGCGTTCGGGTACCCCTCGAGCGCCTCGTTCAGGCGGAACTTGGGCAGCGGGTAGAGCTGCTCGATCCGCACGATGGCGACGTCCTCGCGCTTCTGCTTGGTCTTCTCGGCGACCAGCTCGTAGTAGAGCTTGCCGCTGGTCATCAGCACTCGCTTCACCTTGGCGCGATCGCCGACGCCCTGCTCGTAGGTGGGCTCGTCGAACACCGAGTGGAACTTGGACTCGGTGAAGTCCTTGAGGTCCGACACCACGGCCTTGTTGCGCAGCATCGACTTCGGGGTGAAGACGATCAGCGGACGACGGATGCCGTCGTGCGCGTGGCGGCGCAGCAGGTGGAAGTAGTTCGCCGGGGTGGACGGCACCGCGACGGTCATCGAGCCCTCGGCGCACAGCTGCAGGAAGCGCTCGATGCGGCCGGAGGTGTGGTCGGGACCCTGGCCCTCGTGGCCGTGCGGCAGCAGCAGCACCACGTCGGAGAGCTGGCCCCACTTGGCCTCACCGGAGGAGATGAACTCATCGATGATGGACTGCGCGCCGTTGACGAAGTCACCGAACTGCGCCTCCCAGAGCACCAGCGCGTTCGGGTTGCCCAGCGAGTAGCCGTATTCGAAGCCGACGGCGGCGAATTCGCTGAGCGCCGAGTCGTGCACCGCGAACCACCCGGGGGTCTCGCTGCCGATGTTGTGCAGCGGGGTGTACTCGTCGGCGGTCTTGCGGTCGATGATCACCGCGTGGCGCTGGGTGAAGGTGCCGCGGCGCGAGTCCTGACCGGTCAGGCGCACCGCGCGGCCCTCGTCGATCAGCGTGCCGAAGGCCATCAGCTCGGCGAAGGCCCAGTCGACCTTGCCCTCGTAGGCCATCTCGCGGCGCTTCTCCAGCACCGGCTTGACGCGCGGGTGCACGTTGAAGCCGTCGGGCACGTTGAGGAAGGCGTCGCCGATGCGCTGCAGCACGGCCTTGTCGACCGCGGTCTGCACGGTCGCGGGCACCTTCTGGTCGTCCTCGACCGACTCGCTCGGACCGGGCGGGAACTTCTCCAGTTCGCGGACCTCGTTGAACACGCGCTCCAGCTGGCCCTGGTAGTCGCGCAGCGCGTCCTCGGCCTCTTTCATGGAGATGTCGCCACGGCCGATCAGGCTCTCGGTGTAGCTCTTGCGCACCGAGCGCTTGGTGTCGATGACGTCGTACATGTACGGCTGGGTCATCGACGGGTCGTCGCCCTCGTTGTGGCCGCGACGGCGGTAGCAGATCAGGTCGATGACCACGTCCTTGCGGAACTTCTGACGGAAGTCGACCGCGAGACGCGCCACCCAGTCGCACGCCTCCGGGTCGTCGCCGTTCACGTGGAAGATCGGCGCGCCGATGAACTTGGCGATGTCGGTGGAGTATTCGGTGGAGCGGCTGTTCTCCGGCGAGGTGGTGAAGCCGATCTGGTTGTTCACCACGATGTGGATGGTGCCGCCGACGCGGTAGCCGCGCAGACCCGACAGGTTCAGCGTCTCGGCGACCACGCCCTGGCCCGCGAACGCGGCGTCGCCGTGCAGCATCAGCGGCATGACGGAGAAGCCCTCGGGGCCGTCGCCCTTGTCGAGCAGGTCCTGCTTGGCGCGGACCAGACCCTCGAGCACGGGGTCGACCGCCTCCAGGTGCGAGGGGTTGGCGGTCAGCGAGACCTCGATGTCGTTGTCGCCGAACATCTGCAGGTAGGTGCCGCGCGCGCCGAGGTGGTACTTCACGTCGCCGGAGCCGTGCGTGGCCGCCGGGTTCATGTTGCCCTCGAACTCGGTGAAGATCTTCGAGTACGGCTTGCCGACGATGTTGGCGAGCACGTTCAGGCGGCCGCGGTGCGGCATACCGATGACGACCTCGTCGAGCGAGTGCTCGGCGCACTGGTCGATGACCGCGTCCATCATCGGGATGACCGCTTCGGCGCCTTCCAGCGAGAAGCGTTTCTGGCCGACGTACTTGGTCTGCAGGAAGGTCTCGAAGGCCTCCGCCGCGTTCAGCCGGTTCAGGATGTACTTCTGCTGCGCGACGGTCGGCTTGACGTGCTTCTGCTCGACACGCTCCTGAATCCACTGCAGCTGATCGGTTTCCAGGATGTGCATGTACTCGACGCCGATGTGGCGGCAGTACGCGTCGCGCAGCACCGAGAGCACGTCGCGCAGCTTCATCCGCTCCTGGCCGTGGAAGCCGGCGACGTTGAACTCGCGGTCCAGGTCCCACAGCGTGAGGCCGTGCTGGGTGACGTCCAGGTCGGGGTGGCTGCGGAACTTGTCCTTGATCAGGCGCAGCGGGTCGGTGTCGGCCATCAGGTGGCCGCGGTTGCGGTAGGCGGCGATCAGCTCGAGCACGCGCGAGCTCTTGTCGACGCCGCGCTCCTTGACGTCCTTGCGCCAGCGCACCGGCTCGTACGGCACGCCGAGGCCGTGGAAGATCTCGTCGTAGAACTCGTCGGAGATCAGCAGCTGGTGGATGGTGCGCAGGAAGTCACCGGACTCGGCGCCCTGGATGATGCGGTGGTCGTAGGTCGAGGTCAGCGTCATCAGCTTGCCGACGCCCAGGTCGGCGACGCGCTCGTCGCTCATGCCCTGGAACTCGGCCGGGTACTCCATGGCGCCCGCGCCGATGATCGCGCCCTGGCCGTTCATCAGGCGGGGCACCGAGTGCACGGTGCCGATGGTGCCCGGGTTGGTCAGCGAGATCGTGACGCCGGAGAAGTCCTCGGCGGTCAGCTTGCCGACGCGGGCGCGCCGCACGATGTCCTCGTAGGCGGTGTGGAACTGGCCGAAGGTCATGTCCTCGGCGCCCTTGATGGCCGCGACGACCAGCGAACGGCTGCCGTCCTTGCCCGGCAGGTCGATGGCGAGACCGAGGTTGGTGTGCGCGGGGGTGACCGCGTTCGGCTTGCCGTCGATCTCGGTGAAGTGCCGGTTCATGTTCGGGAACGCCTTCACCGCCTGCACGATGGCGTAGCCGAGCAGGTGGGTGAAGGAGATCTTGCCGCCTCGGGTGCGAGCCAGGTGGTTGTTGATGACCAGACGGTTGTCGATCATCAGCTTGGCCGGGATGGCGCGCACCGAGGTCGCGGTCGGGATGGCCAGCGAGGCGGACATGTTCTTGACGACCGCGGCGGCGGCGCCACGCAGCACCTTCGCCTCGTCGGCCGCCTCGGCGGGCTTGGGACCGCCGGAAGTCGGCGCCGCGTTCGAGGCAGGCGCCGGAGTGGTCTGGGGGGCACGCGCGTTGACCTTGGCCGGAGCCGCGGGCTTGGTGGCGGCCGGAGCGGGAGCCGGAG